>CAWABZ010000012.1:0-596091 GCA_963780425.1 uncultured Chloroflexia bacterium
GCGCAGGTCCAGCACCTCGACGACGGCGCTCACCGACAATCCGGGTCGTCGACCGCCGAGCACCACGTATGCGCGGCCATCCAGGAAAGCCGTACCCAGCCCGTGTCGCGGCACGGTCAGGCCGGGGAGAGTCGTCGTCGTGATCGCGCCGACGCATTCGACCGTCCCAAACGTCCCGTCCGGTCCTTCTCCGCCCACGACACAGTCGCCGAGGGTCCCGCCGAAAGGCGGCGACCCCCGCGGGCCGTCGGAAGATCCTCGGCCCGCCCAACCACGCCCTCCGGGGACACGAGATCCACCGTCCCAAGGTTGCCTCCAGCGTCACGGCCCCCGAGGAACGAGACGAGCCGGCGCCTGAGACAACCCGGCGAGATGCCCCGCGCCCGGCTCAGCGATGCCAGGAAACACCAGTCGCCTCCCTTCGAGAACGAACACATCGGCCGAGGACCACTCGGTCCGAGACGTCACCGAACATGACGCCGCCTCGCCCGTTCCAGGCGGCCGCACCAGCGCCGCATCGGTTCGGGGAGCGGATCGGCCGTGCCCAGGCGCCGCATCCTCATCGTCGAGGCGCCAGACGCTGGCCGTCAGACGGTCGAAGCCATCACCCTCGTACCCACCGATGAGGAACAGCGCCTCGCCATCCGATACCAGAGCGGCATGGTCGACCGCCTCGGCAGGGGCGGCCCGTCCGCCCAAGCATCGCCCCCGCCGGGTCGTAGACAAGCAGCCGATCCACAGCCCGGCCATCGCCATCGAGGCCGCCCGCCACCCAGATCCGGCCGCGATGGGCGACCGCGGCCACCTCGGTCAGCGCGACCGGCGCGGCGGCGAGCGTCACCCAGCCCGCCTCGCCAGGCGCGGCTGTCCGGCCCGCTTGCTCCCGGAAGACCCCGATCCAACGCAGATCGGTCGCGAACAGGATCGCCAGCACGCCGAGTGCCGCGGCGACCCCAAGTAGCAGCCCACGCGACGGCGGACAGGCGACCAGGACCAGTCCTTCTTCGGCCGCTCGTACAGCTCCGCGCGCGGGTCGTCGAGTGTCGCCCCTCGGCCGGCCTTCGGCGTCTTCTTCGGCAGCACGTACAGGAGCATCAGGGCGATCGGACCGGGATGATCCCGAGGATCGCCCACGTCACGGCGCTCCGGCCGAAGCCGGGCGCCATGCGGTACGCGTAGATCGCGCACACCACCCAGACGACCGCACCCAGTATGAACAGCCCGGTACCGAGGAGCGGATCCATGGGGTGCCTCTTGCTAGAACTCGTCGAGGTACCGGTCGACCTCCCAGGCGGACACCTGCGTACGGTACTCGTCCCACTCGGAGCGCTTGGCGTCGACGTAGTGGTCGAAGATGTGGTCGCCGAGGGCCTCGCGGATCACCTCGTCGCGCTCCAGTTCCTCGAGTGCCTCGCCGAGCGTGCCGGGCAGCTCACGGATGCCCTTCTCGGCGATCCGGGACGCGTCCATCTCGAACAAGGACTCCTCGACCGGATCGGCCAGGCTCAAACCGTTCTCGACGCCGTCGAGGCCCGCGGCGATCATCGCCGCGAACGCGAGGTAGGTGTTGGACGACGGGTCCGGGCAGCGCACCTCGGCTCGCGTTCCCTCGATCGACTTGCCGGCGAGACCATCGGCACCCGGATGAGAGCCGATCGGTTCGTGCGCCCCCAGGTCAGGTACGTGGGCGCCTCATAGCCCGGCACGAGCCGCTTGTACGAGTTCACCAGCGGGGCGAGGACGGCGATCATCCCGCGAGCGTGGGCGAGGATCCCGGCCATGTACGAGCGCGCCACATCTGACAGTCCGTAGGGGTTGGCCGGGTCGGCGAACGCATTCCGGTTCTCGGCGATCGAGTAAAGCACTGGTGCGTGTGCATGCCCGAGCCGTTGATGCCATGGATCGGCTTCGGCATGAAGGTCGCGTACAGGCCGTGCTGCTGGGCGATGGCCTTGAGCGCGAATTTGAATGTGATCGCGTTGTCGGCGGTCCGCAGCGCGTCCGAATACTCGAAGTCGATCTCGTGCTGGCCGACGGCCACCTCATGGTGCGCCGCCTCCACCCGGATGCCGAACGCCTCGAGCGCGTCGACCATGTCCTGGCGGATCTCCTGGGCGAGGTCGGTCGAGAAGTCGAAGTAGCCCGCCTGATCGTGCGGCAACGGCTCGATCGCCCCGTCCTCGCCGCGGCGGAACAGGAAGAATTCGAGCTCGGGGCCGGTGTTGACGACATAGCCGAGCTTCTTCGCCCGCTCGACCTGCCGGCGCAGGACCCCCCGCGGGTCGCCGACGAACGGCTCGCCGTTCGGCGTGAAGACGTCGCAGATCACCCGGGCCGTGCCCCGCGGTCCGGATCCCGGCTGCCACGGGATCTCGGCGAATGTGTCCATGTCCGGCATCAGGTACTGGTCCGACTCGGCGATCCGGGTGAACCCCTCGATCGAAGAGCCGTCGAACCACGTCCCGTGCTTGACCGAGCCCTCGAGCTGGTGGATCGGGATCGTGACGGCCTTGACGTGGCCGATGATGTCGGTGAACTGGAGCTGGATGAAACGGATGCCGCTCGACTTCGCGGCTTCGATCTTGGCGGCGGCGTCTGGGCCGGACTCGGGTCGGGTGGCGACGGTCAACGGAACCTCCTGATGCATGGCCGGGCGGGACGTGGCGGTCGGACAAGGATACGCCCGGCCGCTTCGGCGACCGGGCGTGATCGGGTCGGTGTGGGCTACATCTCGCTGTAGAGGTAGAACTCGTACGGGTGCGGTCGAAGCTGGACTTCCTTGGCGCCCGCGCGTTTGAAGTCGAGCCACGCGTCGACGACGTCCTTGGTGAACACGTCGCCGCGATACAGGAATTCCTGGTCGGCCTCGAGGGCGTCGAGCGCCTCCTCGAGCGAGCCCGGCGTTCCGTCGATCCCGGCCTTCTCGTCTGCGCTCATCTCGTAGATGTCGCGGTCGACCGGTGCCGGCGGCTCGATCTTGTTGATGACGCCGTCGAGGCCGGCGAGCAGCTCGGCGCTGAACGACAGGTATGGGTTGCACGTCGGGTCCGGCGAGCGGAACTCCAGGCGACGGGCACCCGGGGTCGTGAAGTACGTCGGGATGCGGATGCACGCCGAGCGGTTGCGCTGCGAGTAGACGAGGTTGATCGGCGCCTCGTAGCCCGGCACGAGCCGGCGGTACGAGTTGGTGGTCGGAGCGGCGAACGCCAGGACCGCCTTGGCGTGCTTCAACAGCCCGCCGATATACCAGCGCGCCGTATCGGACAGCAGGGCGTAGCCGTTCTCGTCGTAGAAGAGGTTGGTGCCGTCCTTCCACAGGCTCTGATGGGTGTGCATCCCCGAGCCGTTGTCACCGAACAGCGGCTTCGGCATGAACGTCGCGACCTTGCCGGCGGCGTGGGCGACCTGCTTGATGAGGTACTTGTAGCGGAGCACCTTGTCGGCGGTCTCGACGAGGGTGCCGTAGCGGATGTCGATCTCGGCCTGGCCCGGACCGCCGACCTCGTGGTGCTGCACCTCCACGTCGATGCCGGACGCCTGCAGCGCGAGGACCATCTTGCTGCGCAGGTCCTGGAGCGTGTCCATCGGCGGGACCGGGAAGTAGCCCTCCTTCGGCCGCGGCCGATGCGCGAGGTTCGACGTTCCGTTGCGGGACGAGTTCCAGATGCCTTCGTCCGAGTCGATCTCGTACATCGACTTGTGGCCGGCGGTCTCGAACCGCAGCGAGTCGAAGATGTAGAACTCGACCTCGGGGCCCCAGAACGACGTCGTCGCGATGCCGCTCTCCGCCAGGTAGCGCTCGGCCTTGCGAGCGACGTAGCGCGGGTCGCGGCTGTACGGCGTGCGGCTGCCCGGCTCGACGACGTCGCAGGACAGGATGAGCGTCGTGACGTCGAGCGTCGGGTCGACGTAGGCGGTGGTCGGGTCGGGCATGAGCAGCATGTCCGACTCGTGGATGTGCTGGAACCCGCGGATACTGGAGCCGTCGAACCCGATCCCGTCGATGAAGAGGTCCTCACCGAGGTCCTTCACGGGGATGCTGAAGTGCTGCGACTGGCCCGGCAGGTCGACGAAACGCAGATCGACGATGAGGACGCCCGCCTCGCGGGCCAGGGACATGACGTCGGCGACGGTCGACGTCGGTGCGGCGACGCCGCTTGGGATCCGTTCGAGGGTGGTCATCGCGATGGTGTTCCTCCCGTCCGGCTTGTGCACCCCGCACCAAACTGGCGGTCATGCACCTCGGGAGGCAACGGTATCAGGAGGACGGGTTGCGATTCAGTACCGGGGTCGGTGCTGCTTCTTGTGCATTTTGCATAACCCTGACCGCTAACAGAAGCGCGACGCGCAGCTCAGGGTCTGCCAGGTCCCAGTCCGCGCGCTGTTCGAGGCGTTGCACCCGATAGGCGATCGTGTTGCGGTGGACGCCCAGCCGGACGGCCGCCTCGGCCAGGCTGGGCGACGACAGGACCGCCGCGAGGGTGTCGATCCTTTCCCGCTGGACATCCGGGCGTCCGACGAGGATCGGCGCGAGCAGCTCGCGCGCCTGACGTACCCCGTCGGGCAGGTTTCGGACGTTGCCCAGCAGCAGGTACGCGGGAAGGCGCGCTGCCCGAACGACGCGTGGCGGGTCGGGCAGGATGTCGGCCGCTTCGAGGGTGGCGCGTGCAGCCGCCTCGGCCGCAGGTCGGGCGCCAGGCTCGCCGAACGGACGGCTGACGGCGACGGTCCTGCCCAGGAACATGGCGAGCCGCTCGGCGGTCGCCAGACCGTCCGGATCGTCGGACGGCGCGGCGGCGACGAGCCGCAGCTCGAGGCTCTCTGAGCTGCCCCGCAGGACGAGGCGGCGGGGCGACATCAGGAGCCGCAGCTCTGCCCGGGTCTCTTCCCGTGCCGCGATGTCGTCCGGTCCGATCGACGTGCCCTGCGAGGCGAGCATCACGACCCACGGCGGTCCATCGGCGGGGAGCGGGTCACCGCGGCGGGTCTCCTCGCGCGCCTGTCGGACTGCCTCGTCCCGGGCCAGCTCGAGCGCGAGCAGTGCCGCCACACGTTCCGCAGCGATCCGCTCGAGCTCGTTCGGTGGCTCGTCGCCGAGGAGGATGAGGCGGCCGGTGGGTCCCGGTTCACCGGCCGCGGCCGGGATGTCGATGCGGAGCGCGCCCGCGCCGCTGGGTCGGGCGAGGTAGCGCGCGACCGCGGCGGCCGCGGTCGGCAGGTCTGCGGGGGCGTGGACCGCGATCGGGTCGCCGCGCCGGCCCTCGATGACGACGGCGCGGCCCAGGAACGCACCGATCGTGGCGGCCTGGACGTCCAGACCCCGCCCCAGCAACGCGAACCTGGCGAGCTGCGCCTCCAGGTCCGCCGCGCGCCGGTCGAGCTCAGCCCGGCGGTTCACGAGGAAGCCGATGACGCTGCGTTCGAGGCCGGCGGGATCCGCCCGACCGAGGTGCAGGGCGGTCAACCCGGCCGTGCTGGCCGCCTCGCCGAGGGCATCGAGCGCGTCATCGCCCGTGTCGCCCTCGACCAGCAGCACGGCAGGCACCTGCGCTCGGACGAGTGCGACGATCAGGTCGTGGACCTGCCCTTGTCCCGGCGCGACGACGGCCAGCGCGGGTCCCGGGATGATCGCCAGGTCGCCGGTCTCGAGGGCCTCGAAGGCCGGCACGCGCGGCTTGAGGACGCGGACCCAGCCGACCTCGCGCTGACCACGCTCTGCCGTGAGCTCGGGACTCCCGATCGGGCGTGCCGTCGGGAAGAGCGCACGCTGGAGATCGTGGAGCGTCGTCATCGGCCGGCTAGGACGTCACGCGGGTCGACGGACCGCGACGAGGTCGTCGAGCAACGCGCCGAACTCGCGCTCGACGTCGACGTAACGATCCGCGCGGAACACCAGCCCGAGGCGGCCGTCGGAGGTGAGCCGTGCCCAGATCCGACGGCGCGGTCGATAGAACGTGATCGTGATGCCGGCGATGAGACACAGGAACGCGGCCCACACGATGCCCTGGCCCGGGTCGCGCTTCGCGATGAGCAGCGTGTACTCCCCGAAGTCGGCGAGCGTGATCGAGAGGCCCAGCGCATCGGACACCTTCTCGTCGCCGCGCCGGAGCTGGACGGCGTCGAAATTCTGGATCTGATCGGTCCCGTCCGGGTTTGTGCCGATGATGCGATAGGGCAGCACGACCAGGATGCCCTCGCCGACCTCGTTCCGCCCGAGCAGCAGTTGCAGGCCGAGGTCCCGACCGGGGACCGCCATCGTCTCGTACGGGGCGCCGCCGGCCTCCCCGGTCATCGGCACCTTGGCGTCCCACAGCGGCGCGCCGTCGGTGTCACGGATGACCAGGTGTGGCGCGGGCCCGAACCCGTTCTGATGGAATGTGTATCCGCCGATCGCGAGCGGATCGTTGACGCGGATCGTCTTGCGCGCGACCTCGGTCCCGTTCTGGAAGACCGCGAGGTCGGTCGTGAAGTCGGTCGGCATGCCGGTCTCGAAGCCGGGCGCCTCGAAGTCGAGGTTCTTGACCAGCAACAGGTCGCGGGTGCCGATGCTCTGGACGGTCAGCGACTCGCCCTCGGGCACGACCAGACCTTGCTCGTCGCCGAAGCGCGACGTGACCGCCGCGGCGGCGAGGAAGAGGATCAGGCCGAGGTGGGTCAGGAGCGTGGCGAGCTTCGTGTACTGGTGACGATCGCCGTAGACGTAGGTCGTGCCGTCGGCGGCGGTCTCCTCGCGGACATGGAAGCCCCGCCTCCGGACGAGCCGCAGCAGGTCGGTCCCGGCGATGCCGGTCATGGCCGCCCGGTCGGGCACCAGCGGATCGAAGAACGGCTCGGGTTGGGCGACCCGCACCGAGGACACGTCCCGCCACAGCCGCGGCGTGCGATCCAGCGTGCACACGACGATCGACACGACCAGGACGACAAGGCCGATCCCGAAGATCGCCGACTTGAAGATCGAGAACGCGCCGAGCCGCTCGAGGACGTTGACCAGCCCGGGACCCAGCACCGGGTCGTAGCGGATGTGGATCGTCTCGATGGCGTTGGCGTAGTCACCCGGCGACCGAAATGCGAAGTCGGGCAGCTGCTGGAGGGTCATGCCGATGACCGCGAGGATCGACAGGAAGATGATCTGGACGACCGCGAAGTCGACCGACGTCAGCAGGCGCCAGATGCCGCGGCCGAGCTGCGCGAGCGGGTTGGTGGGGATGCCCGCGGCGCTCGTCGCCCGGACGGCGGCCGGTGTCGCCACGGGATCGAGGCTAGACGCCGACCGTGGCGCGGCGCGCCGCGCCGCGTGCGACCTCGAGCGCGGCGGCGAAGTCGGACTGCAGGTCCTCGAGATCTTCGAGCCCGACCGAGACCCGGAGCAGGCCCGGCACGATCCCCGCCTCGAGGAGCTCCGCCTCGGACAGCTGGCGCTGCGAGGTCGACGGCGGGTGGACGACCATCGTGTGGACGCTGCCGAGCGAGGCGGTCAATTCGGGGAGTGCCATCGAATCGATGATCGCCCGCCCCGCCTCGCGGCCACCCTCGACCTCGAACGAGAGCATGCCGCCGCCGACGCCCGGGCGGAACTGGCGGAGCACGACATCGTGCTGGGGATGGCTCGGGAGACCCGGATAGATGACGCGGCGCACACCCTCCTGACGTTCGAGCCAGGCCGCCAGTGCCGCGGCGGTCCGGGCGTGCCGCTCGACGCGGACGGCCAGGGTCAGGATGCCGCGCAGGACGAGGAACGCATCGAACGGACCGATCGTGGCACCCGTGTCGTTCTGGACCGCCTCGACGCGCCGGATCAGGTCGGTCGGACCGGCGACGACACCGGCGATGACGTCGCTGTGGCCGCCGAGGAACTTGGTGCCCGATTCGACGACCAGGTCGGCGCCCAGCTCGAGGGGACGGCAGACGTATGGCGACGCGAACGTGTTGTCGACGATGTACGTGGCACCGTGCTCGTGGGCGAGGCGGGCGACCGTTCCGTGGTCGGTCACGACGGTCGTGGGATTGGCGATGGTCTCCGCGTACACGACCTTCGTCGGCGCCGCCGCGATGGCCGCAGCGGCTGCGGCGTTGTCGGTCAGATCGGCGAAATCGACCCGTACGCCGAACCGCGCGAACGTGCCGGCCAGCAGCGTTCGGGTCGAGCCGTACGCCGCCAACGGCGCGACCACACGGTCGCCTGCCTGAAGATGCGACGCGAGGGTCGCATGGATCGCGCCCATGCCGGACGCGAGCGCCGTCCCGGCTTCACCACCGGCCAGCTCGGCGTAGGCATCGCCGAGGGCGCGGCTGGTCGGATTGGAGAGGCGCGAATAGGAGTATCCCGCCCGCGCATCGGCCACGACGTCGCCGAGCTCCTCGGCATCGCCCGAGGTGAATGTCGCAGTCTGGTAGATCGGCACGCTCGACGGCCGCTGGTCGACGCGAGGCACGCGTGAGGCGGCGCGGATCGCGCGGGTGGAGAAGCCCTTCTCGCCGATGTCGGACACGCCGCGATGCTACACCGCGCGCGGGGTCGGGCCCCGATTGACGTCGCGCGGCACCCGGCGCACAGTCGACGTGAACAGAGGTGCCACCATGGATATCCCGGCCACCCTGGTCATGATCATCGTCGGTGCCGCCCTCGTGGCGTGGATGACCAACCCGCGCACGGGGCAGGCGCTCGATGCGTGGGCGTCCGGCTTCATCGGTTACCGCAGCGCGGGCTGGCCGCACGGCGTCCAGGAAGACGAGCCGGTCCATTTCACCTTCTCCGAGCCAAGGGACCCGGACGCACCTGACCCCGGCCGTCTCATGCAGAAGCCGAGATCGTCGAGCTCGACAACCCGGCCGATGACTCTCGACGAGAACGGAGCTGGTTCGGGCGGCTCTAGGCGGCGAGATCGTCGAGATACACGACGGTCAGCCTTGGGATCGATCGGATCCTACGGTCATTGGTGACGAACGCCGTCGCTTCGGCGTTCCGAGCGGTTGCCAGATGAACAGCATCCTCGATGCCGATGCCCAGTGACCCTCGGATCCAGGCCGCGTCCTCTGCGACGCCTCCATCGAGCGGCATCACGCGAAGGCGTGAGTCTCGGATGGTTTCAGCCGTGAGCTCGAAGACCTGGGCATCGCCCGATCTTGCCGGCCCGACGAGCACCTCGATCAGCCCGACGGCCGAGAGCACACCCTCACGCTCGCCGGACTCGATCGAATCAACGAGGATCGCGGCCGCCTCGGCGAGCGGCCCCGCGGCCTCGAGCAGGTAGATCAGCACGTTGCTGTCCAGCGCGATCCGCCGATGGGGTGCTAGATCGAGCATGGGCGATCAACTCCTCTCGCTCGCGAGCCCGCGCTTCCGACTCATCCCGAAGCCTTCGAACGAAGGTCACGGGGTCGGGTCCGTACCAACCCCGGCCGGCGGCGAGGCCCCGCAATCGATCGGACGGCCGTCGCGGCCGTTTGCGGAGGACGAGGCTGTCCTCGGTGATCTCGACGTCGAGTCGGTCGCCGGCCTCGATGCCCAGGTCATGGCGTGCTGCACTCGGAACGACGATCTGATGCTTGGTACTTACCTTGACACTTAGCATATCCATCGATGCTAAGCGATCTCGAAATCAGCGGTCAAGGGCGCGCGCCAATGTTTGTGGTTCTCTCCTACAAATCCGAGTGCTAGGCTGCGAGGGCAGGGCGGCATGGTTCGCGAGGAGGGATCGGCGTGGGCGAGGCGTTCTTCACCGACGTGGCGGGGCCGATCCGGTACGAAGGCCTGGACTCCACGAACCCGCTGTCCTTCAAGGTCTACGACCCCGACCGGATGGTGCTGGGCAAGCGCATGGAGGACCACCTCCGGATCGCGGTCTGCCTGTGGCACTCGTTCGCGTGGCCGGGCTCTGACGTCTTTGGCACAGGCACGTTCGACCGGCCGTGGAACGCCATCGGGCGCGATCCGCTCGAAGCCGCGACCGAGAAACTCGACGCCGCCTTCGAACTACTCACAAAGCTCGGCGTCCCCTACTTCACGTTCCACGATCGCGACGTCGCCCCGGAAGGACGCACGTTCGCCGAGACCAGGTCGATCCTCGACGCCGTCGTGGACACGATCGAGGGTCACATGCGGCGGACCGGACTCCGGCTGTTGTGGGGCACGGCCAACCTGTTCAGCCACCCGCGCTATGCCGCGGGAGCCGCGACCAACCCCGACCCGGAGGTGTTCGCCTACGCCGCCGCCCAGGTCAAGGACATGCTCGAGGCGACGCACCGGCTCGGTGGCGCGAACTACGTCCTGTGGGGCGGCCGCGAAGGCTACGAGACGCTTCTGAACACCGATCTCGCGCGCGAGGAGCGCCAGCTCGCACGGTTCCTCACGCTCGTCGCGGAGCACAAGGCGAAGATCGGGTTCGAGGGCACGCTGCTCCTGGAGCCCAAGCCGCAGGAGCCGACCAAGCACCAGTACGACTACGACTCCGCGACCGTCCACGGCTTCCTCCTCCGCCACGGGCTGGAGGGCGAGTACCGCGTCAACATCGAGGCCAACCACGCCACGCTGGCCGGCCACAGCTTCCATCACGAGATCGCCTACGCGACCGCGAACGGGATCTTCGGCAGCATCGACGCGAACCGCGGCGACTACCAGAATGGCTGGGACACCGACCAGTTCCCGAACTCGGTCGACGAGCTCGCGCTGGCGCTGTACGAGATCCTCCGCTTCGGCGGATTCACGACCGGTGGCTTCAACTTCGATGCGAAGCTGAGACGCCAGAGCATGGACCGGACCGACCTGTTCCACGGTCACATCGGCGGGATCGACACGCTGGCACGGGCGCTCCTCGTGGCGGGTGACATGATCGAGGCGGGTGACCTGGAGCGGCGCCTGGATGCCCGATATGCGGGCTGGAACGAGGGCCTCGGAACCGAGATCCTTGAAGGGGAGGCATCGCTCGAGACACTCGAGGCTCGCGTGGCGGCGGGCGAGATCGATCCCCGGCCGACGTCGGGGCGACAGGAAGCACTCGAGAACCTCGTCAACCAGCGGATCTGGGCCGCGGACCGCTAGGTCCGAACGCCAGGTCACATCGGCTCGGATCGGCCAATGCCGCACGTCATCGGCATCGACGTCTCGACGACCGCGACCAAGGCTGTCGTCGTCGATAGCTCGGGCGCGGTCGTCGGCAGCGGCGCGTCCGCGTACGACTTCGAGGTACCGCGACCCGGCTGGACGGAACAGCACCCCGGCCTGTGGTGGGACGCCACGGTCGCCTCCCTCCGGCTCGGTCCTGGCGAGCACGGGCATCGCCGCCGACGAGGTGGCGGCGATCGGACTGACCGGCCAGATGCACGGGGCGGTCCTGCTCGATGCCGCGGACACCGTCCTGCGACCGGCGATCCTGTGGAACGACCAGCGCACCGCCGAGGCGTGCGACGAGATCCGGGCCGCGCTCGGACGGGAGCGCTTGATCGCGATCACGGGGAACGACGCGCTGACCGGGTTCACGGCACCGAAGCTCGTCTGGGTGCGCGACCACGAACCGGAGATCTGGGCACGGGTCGCCCATGTGCTCCTCCCCAAGGACTACGTCCGGCTGCGGCTGACCGGGGAGCACGCGCTGGACAAGGCCGATGGCGCGGGCACCCTGCTGTTCGACCTCGCGCGACGCGACTGGTCGCCGGAGGTGCTCGCCGCGCTCGGAATCGATCCGGCCTGGCTGCCGCCGACGTACGAGGGACCCGTGGTCACTGGGTCCGTGACGAACGAGGCGGCCGCAGCGACCGGGCTGCGGGCGGGCATACCGGTCGTCGCGGGTGGCGGCGACCAGGCGGCCAATGCGGTCGGTGTCGGCGCGGTCAGCGCCGGTGTCGTGGCCCTGTCGCTCGGGACGTCGGGGGTGGTCTTCGCCACGACCGACGAGCCGCTTCGGGACCCGGCGGGACAGGTCCACGCGTTCTGCCATGCCGTTCCCGGCCGCTGGCACATGATGACCGTGATGCTGTCGGCGGCGGGCAGCCTGCGCTGGTTCCGCGACGCGCTCGCACCGGGCGAGGACTTCGGGTCGCTCGCAGCGGCCGCCGCCGAGGTCTCCCCCGGCAGCGACGGCCTGCTGTTCCTGCCGTACCTGACCGGGGAGCGGAGTCCGCACCCGGATCCGCTGGCGCGCGGTGCGTTCGTCGGCCTCACGATCGGTCACGATCGACGGCACATGACGCGCGCCGTGCTCGAGGGTGTCGCGTTCGGACTACGCGACGGGCTCGACCAGATGATCGCGGCCGGCATGCCGGCCCCGTCCCAGGTCCGGGCTTCGGGCGGCGGCACGGCCAGCCCGCTGTGGCGCCAGATCCTGGCCGATGTGCTCGGCGCCGAGCTGGCGACGGTCAGCACCACCGAGGGCGCGGCCTATGGTGCCGCCATGCTTGCGGCGGTCGGGGCCGGCTGGTTCGAGTCCGTGGAGGCCGCCGCCCGAGAACTGGTCAGGGTCAGCCCGGCGGCATCACCGGGGCCGGATGTCAAGCGATATGCAGACGCGCACGAGGCGTACCGCGAGCTCTACCCGGCGCTCGCGCCGACCTTCCACCGGACCGCCGAGCGCACGGGCGCCAGCGCCCCAGAAGTCGACCGCTAGCCGCGCAGCTCGAGTTGCGCGAGCTCCGTCTGACTGGCCTCCTTGGGCCGCTTGCCGAGGATGATCATCCCGAGCACCTCATCCGGGGTCACGTCGGCCTTGTTCACGATGTCGACGATCCGGCCGTGGTACATGACCGCGATCCGCTCGGAGAGATCGAACACGTCGTGGATATCGTGGCTGACCAGGAAGATCCCGATGCCCTCACCCTTGAGCTGGCGGATCAGGTCACGCACGCTCGCCGTCTCGGCCGGACCGAGCGCCGCCGTCGGCTCGTCCATGATCAGGATCCGCGCATTGAAGTAGACCGCACGGGCGATGGCGACGGCCTGGCGCTGCCCGCCCGACAGCGACTTCACCGGCAGCGCGAAGCGGGTGAAATTCGGGTTGAGGCGGCCCATCACCTTGCGAGTCTCGGCCTCCATGCTCGAGTCATCCAGGCTACCGAGGCGCGTCGTCAACTCCCGCCCGAGGAACAGGTTGGCGGGGGCATCGATGTTGTCGGCGAGGGCCAGTGTCTGGTAGATCGTCTCGATGTTGTAGGCCTTGGCATCGCGCGGGTTGGTGATGACGACGGGCTTCCCGTCGATCCTGATCTCACCCGAGTCCGCCGGGTGGGCACCCGACAGGACACGCATCAACGTGGACTTGCCTGCCCCGTTCCCCCCGACCAGCCCGACGACTTCGCCGGCTTGCAGATCGATGGTGACATCCTCGACGGCGTGGACGCCGCCGAACGCGACGTTGACGTCGCGCATCTCGACGAGCGGCGGTGCCGCGACTGTCGTCATCTGTCGCCTCTCATGAGCTGCTACGCCGGCGGTTGAAGGTGTCGAAGCCGACCGCGAGGATCAGCACGATCCCCGCCACGATGTTCTGGCCCGGGGAGTTGACGCCGATGAAACTCAGACCGTACGCGAGCGACGCCAGCACGAAGGCGCCCAGGACTGCGCCTGGGATGGTCCCGATGCCGCCGGCGAACGAGGTGCCGCCCACGACGGCCGCGGCGATCACATAGAGCTCGTAGCTCTGGCCGACATCGAGAGTGGCACCGTTGAGCCGCGCGGATGCGATGGCGGCAGCGAGGGCACACAGCACGCCCATCAAGACGTAGGTCTTCAGGATCGTCCAGCGGGTATTGATGCCGGCCAGCTCTGCGGCGTCTGGGTTGCCTCCGTAGGCGTAGACGTACCGCCCGAACCGTCGCCGGTTGGCGATGAATGTCATCACGAGGGTCACGCCGATCAGCAGCATGATCGGGTACGGGAAGCCGGTCGGGATCTTCCAGCCGCCTGCGGGCGCCGGCCCCCAGTTCTGCTCGATCGCGATCCGATTGGCGAGGCCCTGCGGCCAGAGGTTCGCATTGGCGAACGCGGCCACTCCGAGGACTGCGACGCAGCCGATCACCCCGAGCAGCACCTCCGCCCACATCGGCCGCAGCGGGAAGCCGAACCTTCGCCGCTGTCGTCGGCCGTTGATGAGCAACCCGATGATCGCCACGCTTCCGATGATGCCGACGACCCAGGTCGCCGGGCCCCCGATGGAGCCGATCGCTCCGCCGCCGATCAGCTGGAAATCCCGGTCCAGCCCGGATACCGCGGCGCCGCTCGAGAGGTACCACACGAAACCGCGGATCGTGAGCAGACCGCCCAGCGTGACGATGAACGAGGGCACCCCGACGTAGGCGATGATGAAGCCCTGCAATCCACCGATGGCGGCGCCCATGAGCGATTCCCATGCCGAGGGCGATGACCCAGCGGAAGGGGAAGTCAGCGGGCAGGCCCAGCACGTCGGGCAGGATCTCGGTCATCAGGAGCGCATAGGTCATGGCGATGATGCCGACCAGCGATCCCACCGAAAGGTCGATGTTGCGCGAAACGATGACCAGGACCATGCCGGTCGCGATGACGGCGATGCCCGACGCCTGGACGGCCAGGGTGACCATGTTGGTGGGCTGGAAGAACTTGCCCCCGCTCAGGATGTTGAACGTGAGGAGGATCGCCGCCAGCGCGACCAGCATCCCGAACAGGCGGAGATCGATCTCCGTCGCCGCGATGAGTCCGCGGATCGAGGTGCGAGGCGGCGCCTGCGCCTGACCCGGAGCCGCGTCGGCCACGTTCGTCACGGCGACCCTCCCGATGGGCGATGACAGAAACGGCCTGCGTGCTCGATGGCACGCAGGCCGTGACGATTTCAGCGCGAGGCGCTGATCACTGGCAGGCCGCCGGCGGGTTCGCCGTGACCTTCTCGCAGAGCTTCTCCTTGGTGATCCAGCCACCGTCGACCGCCAGGTTCAGGTTCTCGGCGGTGAGCGGAGTCGGCTGAAGGATGAACGAGCTGACGGTGTTGCCGTCAGGGGTGGTGAAAGGCTGAGCCGTCAAGCCGGCCGCCGGCGCGACGCTCGCTTCGACGAGGCCGTCTGGGAGCGACAGGCTGGCCATGGCCGTGCCCTTGCAGAGTTCGAGGGCAGCGGCGCCGGCAGCCTTGCCGAGCTCGTTGGCGTTCTTCCAGACGTCGACGTACTGGATCCCGGCGGCGACGTTCTGCAGGTTGGCCTCGTCGCCGTCCTGGCCACTCAGCGGTGGGTAGCCGTAGCTCTTGGCCGTGAGGGCAGCCGCGACGCCGAGTGCCGTGCTGTCGTTCTCCGCCAGGATGGCGTCGATCTTGGTGCCGTCGGCGACGGCCTTGTCGATGATGGCCTCCATGTTCTGCTGGGCCTTCTCGGTCTTCCAGGCGTCCGTGAACGTCCCGTCAGGGCCGTTGAGGATCGTGATCTTGCCAGCGTCGACCGCGGCCTTCAGTCCGGCGTCGTCCCAGCCCTGCGGCAGGAACGTGGAGGCGTTCGGGTCACCCGGGTCGCCCTTGATGAGGACGTAGTTGCCTTCCGGGACCTTGGCCAGGATCGCCTCGGCCTCGGCCTTGCCGACAGCGACGTTATCGAACGTGATGTAGAGGATGCTGGGGTCCTCGATCAGACGGTCATAGGCGATGACCGGGATCCCGGCGTCCTTGGCCTTCTGAAGGCCGGGCAGGACCGCCTTGGTGTCCTGCGCGAGCAGGATCAGGACGTTGGCGCCCTTCGAGATCAGCGTGTCGATATCGGTCAGCTGCTGCTCGTTGCTGAGATTCGCGTCGGCGTCGATGTACGTGCCGTTGCCAGCCTCGACCGTCGCCTTGATGTTCGGCTGGTCGTTCTTGGCCCAGCGCGGCTGCTGGTAGTTGTTCCAGGACACGGCGACTGTGCACGCGGCTGCGCTCGCACTCGGTTCGGTCGACGCCGCGCTCGCGGGCGCGCTCGCGCCGGTGCTTGGTGCCGTGGTGGCGCCGCCGCCGCTCGAGCAGGCGGCAAGGACGAGGACTGCGCCCACCGTGAGCGCGGTCATCCGTCGAATGGACATCGTTGACTCCTCCTATGCCGTAGCGCCTCGAGTGACTCGATGTCGAACCCAAAGGCTACCATCGGTTGTTCCCCGCGCCCCCTGTCGGCTCCTCCTTTCTACGATCTCAGGCGCTTGCCAACGCGGGCAGGGCGACGCGGGGTCGCAGCCAAGCCGCGGGATCGGCGAGCAACGGTTCGAATGCCAGCTCCGCGGCGCCGAGCAGTGGTGCGTCGGCCCCCAAGCTGGTCGTGACGACATGGACGATGCGGCGCGACGCGCGCAGGACACGCCGATCGAGCTCGGCCTCCAGCGTCGACCGGACGAACGGATAGCTCGCGGTCAACCGACCACCGAGCACCACGAGCTCCGGGTTGAGGATGTTGATGATGCCGGCGAGACCGATCCCGAGCCAGCGGCCGGTCTCGGCAAAAGCGGCGAGCGCGACCGGATCGCCGGCCTCCGCCGCGGCAAGGACCGCGTCGACGGCGTCGTTTCCACCCTCCGGCGGTCGACCGGCGCGGCGCAGCAGGGCGCTCGTCCCGACCTCGGTCTCCCAGCAGCCCAGGGACCCGCAGCGACACGGCCGCCCGTCGGGGTTGACCGGGATGTGCCCGACCTCGCCGCTGTAACCGGCGACGCCCGTCAGCGGCTCGCCGTCCACGACGAGGCCACCGCCCACGCCGACCGACCCCCAGACGAGCACGATGTCGTCGATACCGCGGGCGACGCCACGTCGATGCTCCGCGAGGGCCGCCAGGTCGGCGTCGTTGGCGAACGTGATCGGCACGTCCCATCCGAGGGCCTCTGCGAGATGCACGCCGAGCGGCTCATCGCGCCAGCCCAGGTTGGGAGCCGTCGACACCATGCCATCCCTCCGGCGGACCACACCGACGACGGCGACGCCGACGCCGACGATCGCGTCCGGCGCGGGGAGACGATCTCGGACAGAGACCGCGAGAACCGCCAGCTCGGCGGCGATGTCGATCACGCTCGACCGCCCGCGCGGGAGATCGACCCGGATGAGGTCCACGACCTCGCCGCCCAGCCCGACCGTCGCCGCCGCAAGTGAGTCGACGGCGATCTCGAGAGCGAGTACCACCGCGCCGTTCGGATCCGGCCGGACGAGAGGCGACGGCCGCCCCGGGGTGCCGTCGAGGGTCGCAGGCCCTTCGGTCGCAAGGCGCCCAGCGACAAGCTCCCCGATGAGTCCACGGATGGCACTCCGGGTCAGGCCGGTGCGGCCGACGAGCTCGGAGCGCGAGAGCGTGCCGCTGCCATGCAGTTCGCGCACGATCGTGCTCAGGTTCGCCCGCCGAACGGTCTCGCTCCGGTGTCCGAGCTCGTCCCGACCGATCAACACGAGGTTTGTGTTCCTCTTTCTCAAATGGCTGTGCGAGACTCGTACAACCGGGCGGCCATGTCAATACGGATTCGAGGGAGCCGGACCATGACGCGCTCATTGCGCTGGGGGATCCTGTCCACCGCGAAGATCGCGACCGGGAAGGTGATCCCCGGGATGATGAAGGCCGACCGCTGCGAGATCGTCGCGATCTCCTCGCGGAACGCGGAGCTCGCCCTTAGTGCTGCGGCGAAGTTCGGGATCCCCAATGCCCACGGCTCCTACGAGGCGCTCCTCCTGGACCCGGACGTCGATGCGGTCTACATCCCGCTGCCGAACCACCTGCATGCCGAATGGACGATCGCCGCGGTCGGGGCAGGCAAGCATGTCCTTTGCGAGAAACCGCTCGCGATGACAGCGGCCGACGCGGAACGGATGATCGAGGCCGCCGACGCCGCCGGGGTGCGCCTGATGGAGGCGTTCATGTACCGCCACCATCCGTCGTGGGTCGCCGCGCGCGGGCTGGTCGAGGCGGGGCGGATCGGACGGCTGTCCGCGGTCCAGACCTGGTTCTCCTACTTCAACGACGACGCGGCGGACATCCGCAACATCCGCGCCTTCGGCGGCGGTGCCCTGTTCGACATCGGGTGTTACGCGGTGAACCTGTCGCGGATGCTGTTCGACGGTGAACCGACGCGGATCGCCGCATCCATGCAGCGCGACCCGGACAGTGGCGTCGACGTGCTCACCAGCGCGATCCTCGACTTCGACGCCGGCATCGCCAGCTTCACGTGTTCGACGCGGACCGAGACCGACCAACGGGTCGACATCTACGGGACCGACGGGCGGATCTCGATCGAGATCCCGTTCAACATCCCGCCGGACCGTCCGACGCGTATCTTCCTGACGGCCGGCGGCGACCCGCCGGTGGCGCCGGCCACCGAGGTGCTCGAGTTCCCGACCGCCGACCCGTACACGGTCGAGGCCGAGGTCTTCGCGACGGCGATCCTCGATGACCTGCCGACGCCCGTGCCTCCCGCGGATGCGGTGGCGAATCTGCGAGTGATCGAGTCGATCTTCGCGGCCGCGGATCAGGGAGTCGCTGTCCCGTTGAAGTAGCGCAGCGCGAGGGCGATCGCGTCCTTGCCGCAAGTGGACCCGATCTTGCGTCCTTCGACGTCGTCGCTGGGCACATGGATACCCATGAAGAGCCGGGAGATCCCGGCCTGGTCCGCCGCGTCGAAGTAGGTCGCCCACTGGATCGTCGTGTCCTGGGTCGGTCCTTCCTCGTGCAGCAGGTCGCCCTTCTTGACCGTAAAGCTGGTGATCCCGCCTGGGAAGTACGCGTCGCCGGTGAACGCCGTGAGGACCTCGGCCGCGGCCCTGCTGAACGTGCTGTGCCCCGACGGATAGCCTGCGAACGCGGGGGTCACGAACGTGCTGCGCTGGTAGGGGACCCAATCGACCGCCCGGATCCAGCCGACTCCGCTCGTCTGCGTCTTCGGATCCTTCGGGAACCCGCGCCAGGCATTGATGGCGATCTCGCCGACATGACCGGACAGCCCGGCATGCCGCTGCCCGGCCGCGCTGGATTCCGGGGTGATGACCTCGATGAGGCCGGGCTCGAGCGGCAGTCCCTGCGTGTCGTACGACGGTCCGGCAGGGTCACTCGACTGCCCCTTCCCGCCCATGAAGCGGATCTGCGAGATCGGACGGGACGAGTCGTAGAAACCCTTCACGCCCCACGTCGCGATCGCCGCGTCGTGGACCGCGCCGTTCAGTGCCAGGTACAGCTTGACGTCCCATTCGAGCCGATCGACCGGCTCGCCCTGGCCACCGATGCGGAACGCGAAGCCCGGACTGTCCGAGACCTCGTTGGCGAGCACATTCCAGTGACCGGGCGGCGTCTCCGATTTCGGCCCGTCCGCCCAGTACTCGGCGAGGGCCCGGGCGAAATCGGCCTGCAGCACAGCGTGCGGCTCGTACGGCTGCCCGGTGGCCGGGTTGACATCGTGGCCGTTCCCGTCGTTGGCGCCAAGGGTGTTATCGCCGAAGGCACCCGGGCTGATGTCGATCGTCACGCCATTGGTGGCGTCCAGCAGATGGCTGCGTCGGATGATCTCGACCGCCTCGTCCTTGAATGCCTTATCCGTAGCGGCGTCTCCCAGCTGCGGCGGCGGCCCCGGGTCGATCGGGGTCCCGGCGTCGGAGGGCGGCAGCGCGAACGACGTCACGTGACCCCAGTACGGCCCGATGAACGTTTGGACCTTGCCCGGGGATCGGCAGCCCGTTCTGGGAGATCTGCTTGTCGAGCGCCAATGGCTGCCAGTGGTTCGGGTCGGTCATGACCGTCCCGGGCTCGGTGACGACCAGCGGCTCGTTCTTCGGCGCGTAGGTCGGGTCGGCGTACCGCTCCTCCTCGTGCGCGCCGTCCTTCCGACCGAACTCGATCACGGCCGCGCCGATGCGATTCCCGAGCTGGGCCGGGTTGTCTCCGTCGATCGAGGTGTAGTCGGTCCGGTAACACAGGCTGTCCATCGTCGCGGTCAGCTGCTGGGTCGCGGCCGGCAGGTCGGACACCGTGCCGTAGCGCCAGAGCAGGATGCGGTAGGCCGCGTAGCTCATCGCGATCTCGCGGGCGGCGTCCGGCTGGTCGGCCCGCAGCTTCTCGGTCACGAACAGCCCGTCCGCGGTCTCGTCATAGGCGGCCCACGCATCCCACATCGCGGCCGAGACGTGGAAGAGATTGCGCGCATGCACGGTCGGCGCGGGGACCACCTGCCGGATGAGCTCGAGCGTCTGGTCATCCCAGACGCGAGCCACGGATCTGCCCCCGAGGTCGCCACGGGTGCATGCCTCGGCCACGAACGGCGGCCTCGCGTCACCGCAGGCGCCCAGCAGGGCGGCCATCAACGCGAGCGCCGAGACTGCCGCGACAGTCCCCCCTCGCAATCGATTCATCGCGCGAACCCCTCCGCTCGGACT
The DNA here is from genome assembly GCA_963780425.1 of uncultured Chloroflexia bacterium. Classification (GTDB taxonomy): domain Bacteria; phylum Chloroflexota; class Limnocylindria; order Limnocylindrales; family CSP1-4; genus SPCO01. Next base: position 20,304 of record CAWABZ010000012.1, read on the forward strand.
TCGACGGAGGCACGAGGATGGCGGGCCGCTAGGGTGCGGTCAAGGGGGTTTGTGATCCCTGTGCTCTAATACCGCGGTCAGTCGCCCAGGGAGCATCCGGGAGGTGCCACCGCCCGTGTCGACCACCACCCGCGCTCGAGGCGTTACCCGCGGTGCTCGGCTGGTCGTGATCGCGCTGGTGGTCGTCGCCCTCGTGGCCGGGGGTCTCCTCGTCGTCCGGGCCCTGTCACCGGCGGGATCCGTCGCATCGGGGCCGCCTGTCGCGCTTGATCCGCCGCACCTCATCGAGGAGGCGGTGGAGGCCGGAATCGAGCACACGTATGCGGGGGATTACCCGTACGTCGTCGGTGGCGGCGTCGCGGCGTTCGACTGCGACGACGACGGGCAGACGGATCTCTACCTGGCGGGCGGGGAGGGCAACGCGGGGCTGTACCGCAACCGGAGCGAGATCGGCGGCGCGCTCCGGTTCGAGCAGGCCGCGGATCCCTCGACGGACCTGCCATCGGTCACCGGGGCGTACCCCGTCGACATCGACGGGGACGGTCATATCGATCTGGCCGTGCTCCGACTCGGCGAGGACGTGATCCTGCGCGGCCTCGGCGACTGCCGGTTCGAGCGGGCCAACGAGTCGCTCGCCTTCGATGGGGGAAGCGGCTGGACCGTCGGGTTCAGTGCGACATGGGAGTCGCCGGGGGCGGCCCTGCCGACGCTCGCCTTCGGCGACTACCTGACGCTCGACGAGCAGGGCGAACCGGCGAGCGCATGCGCGGACGACCGGCTCGTGCGACCTGCGATGTCGGATATGACCTACGCCGAGCCCGTCGCGCTGACGCCGAGCTGGTGCACGCTCTCGATGCTCTTCAGCGACTGGGACCGGTCGGGCCGGCGCGATCTGCGGGTGTCCAACGACCGCCACTACTACCGGGACGGCGAGGAACAGCTGTGGCGGATCGAGGCCGGTCAGGCGCCGCGGCTCTATACGCGCGCCGAGGGCTGGGCCCTGCTGCGGATCTGGGGCATGGGCATCGCCAGCCAGGACCTCACCGGCGACGCGTACCCGGAGGTCTACCTGACCAGCCAGGCCGACAACAAGCTGCAGACCCTGGCGGACGGCCCGACGCAGCCGCGATACGAGGACATCGCGCTGCGGCGCGGGGTGACCGCCCACAAACCCTTTGCCGGCGGTGACCCACAGGCGTCTACGGCCTGGCATCCGGCGTTCGAGGATGTCAACAACGATGGGTTCACGGACCTGTATGTCAGCAAGGGCAACGTCGAGACCCAGACCGAGTACGCCGCGAAGGACCCCAGCAACCTGTTGATCGGCCAGGCTGACGGCAGCTTCGTCGAAGGCGCGCCGGCGGCGGGGATGGTCGGCTATGACCGGGTCCGCGGGGCGGCACTCGTGGACCTGAACGGGGACGGGCTGCTGGACGTGGTCCAGGTCGCCCGGCGCGCGAACGTCAAGCTGTGGCGGAACGCTGGGTCGGGCGACCGGCAAACGACACGACCGATGGGCCACTGGATCGCCGTGGACCTCCAGCAGGAGGGCTCGAATCGCGATGCCATCGGCTCGTGGATCATGGTCCGCACCGGCGGGACGCAGGTCGAGCGCGAGGTCACGGTCGGTGGCGGGCACGCCAGCGGTCAGCTGGTCCCGATCCACTTCGGCCTCGGCGCCGCCGAGCGTGCGGACGTCCGCGTCACCTGGCCGGACGGCGAGGTCGGCCCGTGGATGCCGGTGGACGCGGACCGGGTCGTACGTATCGAGCGAGGCGCGACGGCCGCTCAGCCGGTGAGCCCGTAGGCGATAGTGGCCCCATGACGACGGCACCCCACGCCCGTCTCGCCGAGGTCGCGCTGCCGGACTTCGGCCGTTCGTCGACGACGCCCGAGCGTCCCGGCGTCCGTCTACGGCCAGCGCATGGAGCGGCTGCGCGAGCGGATGGAGCAGCGCGGCTACGACCGCATCGTCGTATATGCGGACCGCGAGCACAGCGCGAACCTGGCATATCTGACCGGGTTCGATCCGCGGTTCGAGGAGGCGATCCTCGTGGTCGGCGACGCTACCGAGCCCGCGATCCTCGTCGGCAACGAATGCTTCGGGATGGCCGGCGCGGCGCCGCTCCCGATGCGTCGCGAGCTGTACCAGGACCTGAGCCTGCCCGGTCAGCCGCGCGACCGATCGCGGCCCCTGTCCGACATCCTCGCGGGCGAGGGCGTGAATGACGGTGCCCGTGTCGGCGTCGTCGGCTGGAAACCGTACGCGGACACGTCGATGCTCGACGTGCCGTCCGTCTTCGCGGACGAGCTCCGGGCGCTGACGGGGTCTCGCGGCTCGGTCGAGAACGCAGTCGACCTCCTGATCGATCCGAGTGACGGCCTGCGGGTCATCAACGAGGTGGAGCAGCTGGCGGCGATGGAGGCCGCCGCGTGCACGACATCGAGCGGGGTCCGTTCCGTGCTGACCGGTCTGCGGCCAGGCATGCGCGAGCGCGACGCGGTCGCGCTGCTCGGTTGGGACGGCTCCCCGTTGTCGTGCCACCTGATGCTCACCGCGGGACCGCGCGCCGCGTTCGGACTGCTCAGCCCGGGCGACCGGCCGATCGAGCGCGGGGACCCGTTCACTGTCGCCTTCGGGATCTGGGGCGCGCTCACCTGCCGCGCGGGCTTCGTCGTCGAGGACGCGACCGACCTGCCCGCTGCGATCGGCGACTACGTCGAGCGGCTGGTCGGCCCGTACTTCACCGCGGTCGCCGAGTGGTATCGCGCGCTGCACATCGGCCAGACCGGCGGGGCACTGCACGCGATCATCGACCGCCACCTCGGCGAACCGTTCTTCGGCATCTTCCTCAACCCGGGCCACCAGATCGGGCTCGACGAATGGGTGAACTCGCCGATCCGCCCGGGCTCGTCGATCGAGCTCCGCTCGGGCATGGCGTTCCAGGTGGACATCATCCCGGCGACCGGGACGCCATATTTCACATCGAACATCGAGGACGGTATCGCCCTCGCCGACCAGTCGCTCCGCGCCGCCTTCGCCAGCGGCTATCCGGAGGCGTGGGCCCGGATCCAGGCGCGACGGCGGTTCATGGCCGAGGCCCTGGGCATCGAGCTGCACCCGGACGTGCTGCCGTTCTCCAACATCCCGGCCTATCTCCCGCCGTTCCTGCTGCGGCCCGACCGGGTCATGACGCTGACCGCGTGACGCCGCCGCCATCGGCCGGGGGCGGCGCCCCGCTGGTCCTGCGCACCGGCGCGGACACGCTGACGATCGACGCCGGCGTCGGAGCGCGGTTCGCCTCGTTGAAGGTGAGGGGCCACGAGATCCTCGTCACCGAGGGTGCCGGGCCGATCTGGTGGGGCTGCTACCCGATGGTCCCGTTCGCGGGCAGGATCCGCGATGGGAGCTTCACGTTCGCCGGCCGCGTCCACCAGCTGAAGCGCAACCTGCCGCCCCACGCCATCCACGGGACGGTATTCGACCGCCCGTGGCGCGTCGTGTCGCACGGCCTGGACAGGGCGACGCTGGCGGTCGATCTCGGTCCCGGCTGGCCGTTCGCCGGCCGGGTCACCCATGAGATCTCGCTGCAGCCGGGTGGCCTCGACGCGACCCTGACCCTCGAGGCGGACGACGAGATGCCCGCCTGGCTCGGCTGGCATCCGTGGTTCCGGCGCCGGGTCGGCGACGCGGCCGTCGAGCTCGAGTTCGACGCGTCATCGATGTACGTCCGGGGTGTCGACGGGCTGCCGACAGGCGCGCGATCGCGCCCCGGCCCGCGCCCGTGGGACGACGCGTTCACCGGCGTGCGCGCGCCTCCGCGCCTGCGCTGGCCGGGCGTCCTCGAGCTCGAGATGACCTCGACCGCCGACGTCTGGGTCGTATTCGACGAGCGCGCCGAGGGCATCTGCCTCGAGCCTCAAACCGCGCCTCCCGATGCGATCAACCTCGCCGAGGCCGACGGAACCGAGCCGCCCACCGCGGCGCCGGGGCGCGCACTCTCGGCGTCGATGGCGTTCCGGTGGTCGGTCAGCGCCTGAGCCGGAGCGAGCCCCTAGGCCTTCGAGATCGCGCCCTTTCGCTTCTCGGCGGGTGCCGGGATGCTCACCCCCGTGACCCGGTTCTTGCCCGCGCGCTTGCTGGTGTACATGGCGCGGTCGGCGCTGATCATCAGCTCGTCCGCGGTCTGGCCGTCGTCCGGGAATGACACGACACCCACCGACAACGACGGCCGGACCGCGTCGTCGGGCAGCTCGAGAGCGAGCTCGTTGACGCCGATCCGGATCTTCTCCGCGAGGACGAAGGCACCGGTCGGGTCCGTCTCCGGCAGGAGCACGACGAACTCATCGCCGCCATACCGGGCGGCGGTGTCGATCCGCCGGACGCCGTCGTTCACGACCTGGCCGACCGCGCTCAACACGCGATCACCGTGGAAGTGGCCGAGCCGGTCGTTGATCGCCTTGAGCTCGTCAAGGTCCATCATCAGCAGGCAGAACCCGCGACCCGACCGGGCGCTGCGGGCGATCTCGCGCTCCAGGGCGGCGAAGAAGAAGCCGCGATTGAACAGCGATGTCAGCGGGTCGATCGTCGACAGGCGGATCGCCGCGTCACGCGAGCTGCGCTGCTCCCGCGCGATGACCATCGCGATGTAGGCCAGGAGGATCAGGGCGGTGAGGTTGATCCCGACCGTCGCGGTCGTGACCGGTTCCGCGAGGACCGCGGCCGTCGAGCCCAGGATGACCGCGAGCACGTAGCCCAGGGCCGCGGTCAGCGCCAGCCCGAGGGTGATGCCGGGGCTGACGACCAGCGCGGCGCCGCCCACGATCAGCGGGTAGACGAAGAAGAACGGGCTCTCCGCGCCACCGGTCAGGGCCACGAGCATGGTCGCGACCGTGATCGCGACCGAGCCCTCGACGAGGAACTTGGCCGGACCGAGCGCCGTCGTCGGCAGCAGGTCGTGGATGACCAGCACGAATACGCCGGCGAGCGCGAGCAGGATGAAGATGGCGGTCTGGCTCTCCGGCCACAGGCCGGTGACACCGACGATGGTCGTCGCGGCGAGCAGGAAGACCCACGATGCGATGCGCACGACGCGGTCGTACGCCCGGGTCGGCACCCCGTCCTCGGTGCGCTCGTCGTCAGCGTGCCCAACGACCGCCGCGGCCGCCATCGTCCGCTCCGCCCGGACATCGAGCCGGTCGTCGACTACACCCCTGGACCGCACACGCCCGATCACCGGCGATGCGATGAGGGCAGCCATGACCACCAGGTTCGCGATCACGGCAACGACGATCAGGGCAAGGATCGGCTCGAGCTCCACATGGTCATCTTAGCCGCGGGAATGGCCGAATCGGCCGGTGCGTGCGTGCGACGGGCAACGGACGGTGCGCGGAGGCGCCAGCCTTCTAGCGGGTCCCCCACTGGTACGTTTGCTTGACCATGCGTAGGTACACGAACGTCTCGGTCTCGCGCACGCCGTCGATCGCTCGCAGCTTCTCGGTCAGGAAGCGCAGCAGGGCCTCGTTGTCCTCGCACACGGTCTCGATCAGCAGGTCGTACGTGCCGGCGGTGATCACGACGTAGTCGACCTCGGGCATGTCGGCGACCTGCTCGGCCACGGACACGAGCCGGTCGCTCTCGCAGCGGATCCCGATCATCGCCATCTGGTGGAAGCCGAGCTTCAACGGATCGGTCACGCCGACGACCTGCAGGATGCCGCGCTCGATCAGTCGATTGGTGCGAGCACGCACGGCGGCCTCGCTCACGCCGAGGTCGGCGGCGATCTGCGTGAAGGGCCGACGCCCGTCGGCCTGCAGGTGCTCGATGATCCGCTTGTCGAGGTCCGAGACCTCCTCGCCGGAGCGATTCGACGCGCTACGGGCTCGCGGCCGGACGACGTCCGTCATGCGGACAGGGTACGGCCTTCCGGCCTCGTCGTGACCCCGCGTTTCGGGGCGACGGTCAGGGCGTGGGCGCCGATGGCGCCGTGCTGGGGGCCGTGGCGACCTGTCCGGAGTACGCGACCGGGACGTTCGTGCGTGCTCGGAGCGGCGAAAGCAGCAGGTCGAGGGCGGTCACGAGCTCGCGCAGCCCGTCCGACTGACGGCTGTCGGGCTTCTGGGGCACGGTGCCAGATGCGGTCGGCCCCCAGGTGATCAGGATGTTCATGCCCGCGAGCGCGATCGGCGGCTCACCGCTGCCGGGCGCCTCGCCGACCGGCCATTCGGTCAACCGGGTCAGGGCGGTCGACGACCGGTACTGCGTGACGTCGAGCGGCCACCCGAGGTAAGTGGCGTAGATCTTGGTGACGACGTCACTCCCCTCGGCGCCCAGGGACGCCGTGTTCGCGGTGATGCGCAGGCCGGCCTTGCCCAGGCCGCTGAAGACCTGTTGAGCCGTGGCCGGGCTCGGGAGGTGCGGGTTCGGTGTCGCGAGCGGCGCCGGTACGGCGGTGGGCGCGGCGCTCGGTGGTGCGCCCCCGCACGCGGCCACAAGCACGGCCGCAGCGACGAGCGCAGCGGCCGATCGCGGTCCCCTCGTATGCGATCCGAGCCATAGCCCGGCGATTCTGGGCAGCGGGCGACCCACACGTCGACCCTAACGTTAGTACCGCCACACGGGACGCCGGAGGGCGGGTTCAGCGCTCCAGTTCGGCCAGGACCGGCGCGAACGCCTCGATCGATCCCCGCGTGATCGGGTCGATCACGAGCTGGACGTGAGCGATGCCCGCTCGTGCGTAGGCACGGAGGACCTCGGCCATCGCCTCGGGCGAGCCCTCCAGCGGCACGGGCTGCGCCTCGGCGTAGGAACCCTGGACGCGGCCGGTGCCGCCAGGCAACTTGACCAGGACCGCGACCGTCCGCTCGATGTCAGCGGGGTCACGCCCCACGTCGCGGCACGCCGCGTCGACGACGTCACGCAGGCGCGGCCACGCCGTCGGGTGCGTTGCCGATGTCGGCGAACCAGCTGTTCCAGGCCTGGACATGCGGGGCGGCGATGCGCAGCATCCGCGGGCCGTTCGAGCCGATCATCAGCGGCGGCCCGGTCGGTCTCGGCCCGCGCGGCAGCAGCTCGGCGTCGCGCGCCTGGTAGAAGCGCCCGTCGAAGTCGATCGCGCCGTCCTGCAACAACGTCCGGATGATGGTGAACGCCTCCTCGAACCGGTCGACGCGATGGTCGAACGGGATGCCGAACGCGCGGAACTCGGTCTCGTTCCAGCCGGCGCCGAGGCCGAGGATCAGCCGGCCGCCGCTGATCTCGTCGATCGTCGAGGCCTGTTTGGCGAGGACGGCAGGGTTGTGGAACGCCGTGCAGGCGACCAGCGGCCCGAACTCGATGCGCTCGGTGACCGCGGCGATCGCCGGCGAGCATCGACCAGGCCTCCCACGGCCCACGCGAGGGTCGGTCGGGCCAGCGATAGAGGAGGTGCTCGCCGAGCCAGACGGAGTCGTACCCGAGATCCTCGATGGCCCGGGTCATGTCGAGCAGCTCGGGCCAGCGGACCTCTCGTTCGACCTCGGGCAGCTGGACGCCGATCTTGAGCGGCCGCTCCCCCATCCGGAGCTAGTGAGCCGCGGCCGGGATCAGCGCGTCGTGCATCGCGCGCAGGTGATCTGGGGTGCTCCCGCAGCACGCACCGACGATCCGGGCGCCAGCTTCGTGCATCTGGACGCCGAATGCGGCCATCGTCGGCGGGTCGGCGCGGTAGACGGCGCGCATGTCGACGAGCTCGGGCATCCCGGCGTTCGACTTCGCGACGAGGACGGCGTCCGGGTTCGCGGCGTGCATGCGCTCGATCACCGGCAGCAGCTCGTCCGGTCCGTTGCCGCAGTTCCCACCGACAGCGTCGGCGCCCCACGCCACGAGCGCCTCCACGGCCTGCTCGGGAGAGACGCCCATCATCGTGTAGCCGCGCGTGTCGAAGGTCATCGTCGTGACCAGGGCGATGCCCGGCGCGGCGCGGCGAACACCCTCGATCGCGGCCTTGATCTCGTTGAGGTCGGACATCGTCTCGATCCAGATGAGATCGACGCCACCGGCGACGAGCGACGCGGCCTGCTCGCGGAACACGTCGACTGCGATGTCGTAGTCGAGCGTGCCGAGCGGGGCGACGATCTCGCCACTCGGACCGATGTCACCGGCGACGAGGGCTGTCCCGCCTGCGGCGTTGACCTCGGCCCGTGCGAGGATCGCGGCAGTGCGGTTGAGCTCATCGACACGCTCGCTCAGGCCGTGCAGACCGAGCCGGAGGCGATTGCCGCCGAACGTGTTGGTCATGATGATCCGCGACCCGGCGTCGAGGTAGCCGCGCTGGATGCGCCGGATGACCTCGGGCTGGGTCAGGTTCCAGACCTCGGGCGGATCGCCGAACTGGAGCCCGTTGGCGAAGAGCATCGTGCCCATGGCCCCGTCCGCCAGGACCGGTCCTCCCTCGGCGAGGAGATCGCGGAAACGCTGGCTGGCCTTGCCGCCGTCGATGGCGCGGCGCGTGGCGACGTCGGGGAACCGGTCGTGGTCGACAGGCTCGATCGTGCTGGTCCCCGCGTCGGCGGTGTCGGTCGTCGCGCCGGAGCGGTGTCCGCGCGCCCGAAGACCGCGGCGAGGGCTGGGCTGTCCATGTGGCGATGATAGCGGTGGCGCGAAGCGGACCTTCTGAGCGCTTGGAACATCCCGAGGTTACGAACTCAGCGTGAGCACATGACCGGGACCCCGATCCGCGAGTCCCGCGCGATCTGGAACATCTCGACGTTCCGAACGGCACGGGAGATGGCCTGGGACCAGTGCTCCGGTGCGCGACGGAACATGTCATGTTCCAGGGTAGAGATCATTGACACGCCCCCGCGTCATGCCGCACCCTGCGCGCGATGCATCACCCCATCGACGTCACCGCCGCCCTGTCGCAGCAGCGGCCCGCGAGGGCCCGCTCGAGCTGATGGCTGCGCCCCACGCGGGCGCCGACAACTGATCTGAGAGGAACACCCTCGGCACGAACGCCGAGGGTTTTTCATGTTCACGGGAGCCCACACCATGGATCCGACGCTCTTCCTCCGAGGCCTCGTCCTTGGGTTCACGATCGCCGCCGCGGTCGGCCCGATCAGCTTGCTGTGCATCCGGCGCACCCTCGCGCAGGGCCGGTTGGTCGGGCTGGTATCCGGGATGGGCGTCGCGACCGCCGACGCGACGTACGGGGCGATCGCCGCGTTCGGCCTGACGGCCGTCACCGACCTCCTCGTCGACTGGCGACGCGTGCTCGGGATCGTGGGCGGCGCCTTCCTGCTGTGGCTCGCCTGGCGCACGTTCCGCTCGGTGCCGGGCGAGGCGGCCACGACCGGCACGAATGGCCGCCGCGGGCTGCCGGGCGCGTACCTGAGCACGCTCGGCCTGACCCTGACCAATCCGATGACGATCCTGTCGTTCGCCGCGCTGTTCGTGGGCCTCGGCGCGACGGGCGGCGACGCGGCCGGCGCCACCTCGCTGACCCTCGGCGTGTTCGCGGGGTCGGCGGCGTGGTGGGTCGTGCTCGTCATCGCGGTCGGCGCCTTCCGGTCGCGGCTGACGCCCGCTGGGCTGCGACGGGTCAACGTCGCGTCCGGGCTGATCATCGGCGCTTTTGCCGTCGTGGCCGTGGCGACGGCCATGGCCTGAATTCGACGAACCCGCCGGCTCCGGCGGGCTCGTCCTCAGGTGCTGTGCGATCCCGGTCTGGTCCTGCGCAGGTCGACCGGAGCCAGAGGCAAGGCCGGGCGGGTCAGGCCGTCGCCTTCTGGGCGACCTTTCCCTGCTGCAGGATCCGGATGGGGTTGCCGAAAGGATCGCGCAGGCCCATGTCGGTGCCATAGAAGTGGTCGGTGGGCTCCTGGGTGAAGTCGGTGACGCCGCGTGCCTGGAGGGTCTCGTACAGGCCCCGGGCGTCGTCCGTGATGAAGACGAGCCCGCCCAGGGCGCCCTTGGTGATCAGCTCGCGGAGCTGCGCAGCGGTCGATTCGTCGTGCAGCGGCGGGCCGGGCTGCTCCAGGGAGACCTCGGTCTCCGCGTTGCCGGGAACGCGCACCGTCAGCCAGCGGTAGTCACCCTGCCGGACATCGTTGCCGACTTCGAGTCCGAGCTTGTTGACGTAGAAGTCCAGCGCCTCCTCCTTGTCGAGGACATAGATGGAGGCGACGTTCAGCCTGTTGATCATGGCGATCCTCACTTGTGCGTGTTCATCGGGGTTGGTCCCGATCCTAGGGCGCTGCCGCACCGGCGGCTTCTCCAAAACTGCTCGATCTCATTGCCTCGCCGTACCCCACCCGCGGACGCATGGCGGCCAGCTGGACGCAGTTGGGAGCCACCACCGGCCCGTGGCCAGCGCGATAGTGCGACGGCGTCTCGCCGACGATCTCCCGGAACATGCGGCTGAAGGTCCCCAGGCTGGTGAAGCCGACGTCGAGGCAGATGTCGGTGACACTGCGGTCGGTCTCGCGCAGCAGGAACATCGAACGCTCCACTCGCCGCCGCTGCAGGTATCGATGCGGTGTCTCCCCGAAGACGGCGCGGAAGCTGCGGCTGAAGTGCGCCTCGGAGATATGGGCCACCGCGGCCACCGCGCGGACATCGAGCGGCTCGGCGTAGGCGCGGTCCATGGCGTCGCGAGCGCGCAGCAGACGCCGGTTCAGATCCTCGACTTCCAGGCTCACGTTGGCACGCTACGCCATCCGCGGGGCGTGTGCTCAGCCCGCCTCCGTCGACAACTCCGGATCGCGCGGAACATACTCGCGCCATCGACGGATGTGGATGGTCGGGGAGGTGGGACTCGAACCCACGATCTCGTGCTCCCAAAGCACGTGCGTTGCCGACTACGCCACTCCCCGGCGGTTTCGTGCTCCGGGACCGCATGTGCTCCGGTTCACGGCCGGTGGCGGCTGGCCTACAGCGTTCTAATCGCAATGCTGAACGGTGCTTAGAATCACTCGGCAGCGAGGGAACGCGCTGATCACCACCACAGACGTGGCTCATCATACGGCCACGTCGGAGCTTGCGGCGCCCAGCGCGTCCTGGCGCCGCCACCTGACCGTTCAGCGGATGAGCCCGGCGACGCTGTCGACGTACGGCCCCTCCCGCTCGGCAGCTCGCGCGTTTTCTGGCTGAGCGGTGCATGCCGACATCGCCAGCCGCGATCACCAGAGAGCACGTCGAGGCGTTCATCACCGATCTACTCGATCGCTGGAAGCCGACGACCGCCCACAACCGCTATCGGGCGGTCGGCTCGTTCTTCCGTTGGCTCGTCGACGAAGGCGAAATCAAGAGAAGCCCGATGGATCGAATGAAACCCCCCGCGGCTCTCCGAGACGCCACCGCCGGTCCTGCGCGAGGGCGAGCTGAAACGCCTGTTCGCCGTCTGCGCGGACCGACAAGACATTCGCCGGCCGTCGAGACGAGGCGATCCTCGCTGCGTTCATCGACACCGGTTGCCGGCGCAGCGAGGTGTTAGGTCTAACGCTCGACGATGTCGACCTAGACGCTGGAACTCTGCGTGAGGTCGGCGAGAAGCCGTGGGGCGAGAACCCGCCTTTTCGATGCCGGCGTTCGTCCTCACATACGAGACCCGCGAGCCCGTTACCAAGGAGGGCGGGACGAGTTACACGGAAGCGACGTCGATGATCGAAGGCTTGAATGTGACGCACCTGTCGTACCTAGCCCCGAAGCGTCAGGCCCGATCACCAGGACTGGAATCGCCGCAAACCCGTGACCCTTCGCGCCCGTGTAGCCGGCAATGGACACTGGAACGGGCGCCCATCGGAACGCTAGTGCCGCCGGGCGCCCTATCCTTGCTGCCGTACTCAGCGAGGCGTCAGTGTGACTTCGCCGCCGGTGTCGCCGGTCCCTTCCTGCTCGCGCTCCTTGGCCGCGCTCTCCCGCTCACGCCCTCGTTTGGCGCGCTCCGCCTCGCGCGCCTCACGGTCCTGTTCCGCCTGCGCCTTCTTGGCCTCCGCTTCCTCGTCGCGTTGGCGTTCGGTCTCATCGACCTTGGAGCGGAGATCCTCGACGGCCGGTGCGCTGATGCCCGGCCCCGACGCGACCTCGAGTGTGGCCTCGCCTGGCCTCTCGGCTCGCATCTCGTCCCGTTGGAAGGCGACCTCCCCCTTGTAGACCGACCCGAGCAGGCTATCGAGCGCGCCCGCGTCGTGGGCGCGCTGGACCGCGGCGTGGGTGATCAGATCGCCCAGGTCGAGGATGACGCGATCCTCGAGGTCCAGGAACACCTTCGTGACCGGGCGGCCGACTGCGTCCTCGATCTGGTCCAGACGGCGCTTGATCTGCTCGTGGTCGACTCTCTTGCCGGCCGCGTCGGTCATCTCGCCGACCTTGCGCGTGAACTTGTCCCACATGCCCGCCGCGCTGTCGCCGGCCGCGCCCAGCGCATCCTTCGCACTGGCCGCGGCCAAGCCCGCCTCGCCCAGGCCGACGGCGGCGGTCAGATCCGCCAATTTATCGGCCGCGCGAGCACGTTCGATGTCGTCGCTCGTGACGCGGCGGCCAGCCGGGACCACGACCGCGCCGTTGTCGTCCTCGACGTCCCGCCCGGTGCGCTTCCCGATGAGGGCGTCCTCTGGCTTGGCCTCCGCGGTGGCGGCCTTGGCGCCGTCGGTGGCTTCGCCCACCGCGCTCTTGGCCTTGTCGCCGACACCGGCGAGCGCACCGCTGATACCACCCCGCTGCTGCTCGAGCAGGTCCGCCGTCTCGGGATGGACGTAGGCGACATCGGGACCGACTCGCACGAGCTCCTCGACGGGAACGTAGCGCGTCCCCTGGGCCGCATCCGTGAAGACGCCGCCGGACAGCTCGAAGCCGAGGATCCGCCCGGTCGGCTCGTCGAAGTAGACGTCGTTGATCTTGCCCTGGTCGTCGCCTGTCTCGGTGAACACGCGTGTCCCGAGCAGCGACTGGTCGCGCGCGACAATGGACCCGATCTCGGGCACCTCGTTCGCCGCGATCACACTCTCGCGTCGGGCGACGACCACCGCGTCGCGACCGAAGCTGACGACTTCCTCGATGGGGACGACGTGGGAGCTCGCAAGGAACCCGCCTTCATCGGCAAGCAGTCCGACGACGTTGTCGTTGCCGGCGCCGAGGATGACGTCCTTGACCTCGTGCAGACGTGTCCCGTCCGCCAAGCTCAGGATCGGCTTGCCGATCACGCTCTTGCCCTTGCGCATGACGGCCTCCTACAGGATCGGGGTGAAGAAGTAGAGGAAGGCCGCCACCGCGACGATGGCCAGCACCACCAGGACGACGGCGGTCAGGCGTCCACGGTTCGACGTCCCTTGAAGCCTCATGCCGACGAGTCCTTTCTCTATGCGCGATCTGAGCATCCGGGCCGACCCGCTCGCGAGGCAAGAGGATTGTAGCCCCCTCCACGTGCCACCAATTGGTCCGGGATAGCCCGGAGCGTTGCAGGGCTGTTGCGCCCATCGAGCCAAGCCAGACAGGGTGAGTGCCTTGGGAACCGAGCCGGCCGTCAGGGTCGAGGGTCAGCTGGTGCGCCTCGGTGATCGAGGATGCCGTGAGCAGGAGGTCGAGGTCGGCCCAGACGCGCATCGAGCGCACGATGCCCTTCCCGGTCGGCATGATGTGCGGTGGACGCATCGCCCGGAAGGCCTGCGCGGAAGGCGGCCGCCGAATAGCGCATCGGCCGGTCGCAATGGGCTACGTGGCATGGACCACCGCAATGCGGTCGAGCCCTCTCCGTGGATCACCCGCACCGTTCGGCGACCCACGATGTGGTCATCGTGTGGGTCTTACGGCAGGGATCCCGCCCGTCGATCGACGTGGTCGGCCCGCCGCCCCACGAACACCGGCCCGGGCCAGCGTTATGTTAGGTGAACGCTGGCCGAGGAGACTCAAGGACCGAAGTGCGAATGGCAGACCTCAAGCCTGGCTGGACGGTGGTCGGGAACGACGGACGTCGCGTGGGCGCGGTTCGGGAAGTTGGTCAAAACTACGTCCTCACCTCCACCGGGCTGGCGAGCGACATCTACGTTCCCGCATCGGCCATCGCCAATGTCGAGCACGAAGTCGTCCACCTTTCGGTCCCGCAGCGCGATGTGTCGGAGATGGGCTGGCAACAGCCGCCGCGCGGCGACGATGCCCCAGCGACACCTGAAGCGGACCTACACCGGCACGTCTGACTGGGCGACGTCGGCGCCATCGCTAGGGGTCTACAGGCAATCGAAGGACCTTCCGCGGCGAACCCCTCGGTCTATAGACATCGCTACGCTCCCGGACTAACCACTTCGCGGCCGCCACCGGTCACGGACCCTCGATCCCGACTGTCAAGGTCGCAGCCGGCCAGTCGGTCCGGCCGACCGGGGGTTAGACAACGCGGCGATCTGCCGGCGACAGAGTCGCCGCCGTTCGTGTGCGGCATCAATCGGAAAGGCCGCGTTCGCCGCCGCTACTCCACGTGGTCCTCGCGAACCGCAGGATAATCGAGGTTCGTTCGCTCCCGGAGTCCACGCTCAGGAGCACCCCAGCTACAGCGCTAACGGCCTCAGGGCTCCCAAAGCACGTGCGTTGCCAACTACGCCACTCCCCGGAGTCCCGACGCGGCTCATCATACGGCCACGTGACGCACTTCCCTCGACGGAGGTCAACGAGGAATTCCCCCACCGGTCTCGACGTCGCAACCGCCGACCAGTATGTGAGGATGGCCGGTTGTCCAGCCGGGATCTATGTGCCTGCCAGTATCGGACAGAGCGGCTCCAGGTGGCCACGAAGCTCGCCGGTGACCAGATTCACACGCCCGGAGAAGTCATTCAGGCCAGGTTCGAACCCGACCGGTCCTCCGACGCGACCCGAGGCGTATGACTCACCGGTCGCGAGGAACGCGTGGGACGGCCCGGAGATCTTGATCGTGACCGTCACGCCATTCGCGGGATTCCTCAGCGTGGCGACGAGTCTGCCCGTGATGATCTGCTTGACCGGCTCCCCAGCACTGTCGAAGTAGGTCGTGATGAACTCTTGGTTCACCGGGAAGGTCGCGACGACGAGGAAGCCGCAGCTCGTGTCCTCGATGACATCGGGTAATACGAACGGCTCGCGCACCGGCTCCTTCGCCAGGGCGGGGGTCACGAGTGCCAGAGCCGTCACGAGGCACAACGTCGCAGAGATCCAGAGGCGTCGCATCGCCAGTCCTCCTAGGTCGGGTCGACCTGTGCGTCCCACGACGGCCGAAGCAACCCGGACATCGACCGCGTGCAGCGAGTCCCCCGATCCGATGCCAGCATATGCCGCGCTCATCGCAGGGCAAGCCCTCCGGTGCCGATCGGCACCACTAGGCGCGGTGCCGGGTGCGCGTCAAGACGATCACATCGCACGGGTTCAAGCCTCGACGTTTCGAACTCCGAGGACGCGCGAGCCCTTGCGGTAGGGGTCGAGCGCGACGCGCAGACGATCGACGTCGGCGCTCGTCGCGGCATGGTGACGGTGGAGGTAGTCTTGGACCTCGACCTCGCGGTAGCGCCTAGTATCTCGCCGGCCGACGGCGATGAACGGCACCTCTTGGGCGGGGATCCGGCGCACCGAACTGGGAGCAAGCCCGACCCGCTGGGCGACTCCCTCGGTCCGAAGCCTGGTGATGCCGTCTGTCCAGCGTGCGACTGTGCAACCAACCGGAGCCACTCCCTCCGAGGTTGGGCCCCTAACGTCAGCCGATCAACCTGGGTCGGGATGGGGTCGCATCCGACTACGGCTTCGGATGCGCCAGCAGGAAGCCCACGACCGAGTCCGCGAAAGCAGCGGACAGCTCCGGAAAGTGACCGGCGCCGGGGATCGTCCAGAGTTCGACGTGCCCCCCTGGATCGCAGCCGGACGCGACCGCCACCGTCGACTCGGCCGGTCCGGCGGGTCCATCAGCGACAACGGCCACGTCGACCCGCTGATCCGTTTCGATGAGCTTGGGTTCGCTGCCATCGTAGGCCGCCCACCTCTCCGTCGACTCCACAGCGCCGGGGATATGGATGGTCGGGGTTGACGTAGCCAGCGCGTGAGGCTCCGGCGACGACGGCAACGGGCCACGGTCTATGTCCATGCCCTGTAGAGAATCGTCCCATCGGCCGCACCGTGGATGTGCAGCACGCCGACCGGTTCGGACGGCCGGCAGTCGGTCGGGCTCGCGAACGTGGCCGCGCCGAAGGTCGCGATGGCGGCGACCTCGTCGGCGTGTTCGCATGCCATCCGATAGCTCATGAACCCCCCGTTCGAGTGCCCGACGACGTAGACCCGGCGCGGGTCGATGGCAGCCACGGATCTCGCCTCCGCGATGAGGCCGTCGAGGTACGCGGAGTCGTCGACCGCCGTGAGATCGATGTCGCAACACGCTTCCGTCGCGTTCCAGAACCGGGCCCCATGGCTGTCCACGGTGCCGTCCGGGTGGAGGAACGCCATCCCATGGGACGCCGCGACGCGGCCGAGCCGCCAGTAGTCCTCCTGCCACTGGCCGCTGCCACCGAAGACGTGCAAGAGCATCAGCAATGGCACCGGACCGTCGGCCTCGGGGACGTATAGGGTCGTCGGACGGTCCCCGCCGATCGTTTCTCGCCGCCCGCCGACGATCGGCGGCGCGGTGGCGGAAAAACTCGGCATGCGTTGTCCGTCCGCAGGTGGAGCAGTCACGAACGTCGGCGGGGTGGTATCGCCTGGGACGTTCGGGGAGGTCGCGGGGGCCGAGGCGCTTGGCACGGGCTGGCCACAGGCCGCCACCAGGATGCATGCAGCGATCAATGCGAGGGCGCCTGTCCGCCGCATGCCGCAGACGTACTGCACGTCCGTCATGATCCTCTCTGAACACACACAGGGGCCGGGGACGGCAGCGAGCGCAACCGTCCCCGGCCACTACAAGGCACGGCCCTCGAGTTCGATCCGCTTCGCCACGAGCGATCGTCTCGTCATTTGATGTGGATAACGAACGCTGGCAGGCGTCCCTCAACTCTGAGAGCAGCTCAGGCACCGATGCTCCTTCCGATTGGCGTGTTTCGGCGCGCCATGAGTATGGGTCTGCCCGTTTGCTAGGGCCGCACTCGATGCTCCCGTTGTTTGGCGATCCAGTCCCAGCCGGCTTGCCGATACGCCTGCCGGCCCTAGAGGCCATCCTGCCCCGCACGAGGGCTCGAGGTACGTCAACGCATGCGCTCATTTCGGACTTCAGGCGGATGCGGCGGGAAGCGGGTCGTGTCAGGGCTCTATCGCGACCGAGTCCACGATCGATTGGAGTTCGGCTCGGTCTTGCGCCGACGTCCCGGCGAAGTCGGTGGCCTCGACCACGACGCGTTGGCCATCGACATCGAGGATCCAGAGGTGCCATCGGTGGCCTGATCCCTGGGCGTAGATGTTGCCGTCCCAAGGCTCGTACCTCGAGGTGCACCGTGAGATGTCCGGCACCTGGAGGTCCATGTACTTTCCGGAGTAGCCAGCAAGCGTGACGTCGATCGGCGTCGTCGTGTCGAGGAGCGGATGATCGGCCAGGGCGGTCGCAAAGTCATCGGCGGTCGGCCCGACCGGGATGTCGACTGGTGTCTCACCACTGGCGTCTTGGGCCGGAGTACAGGGATCGCTGCGCAACCAGCCGCCGCGTGTGAAGATCATGCCCGCTCCAGCCGGCGGGCGATTTTGCTCCGGGTAGAGCCAGATCGACCCGGCTACCCCGGCCCAGCCGTCCTGCGGATCGACGACCGTGGCCGAGGCGTATGGCGGGATTGTGAACGTCAGCAGCATCGTGTTGCTGCACCCGGGCGTGGGCGGTTCAGGGCACGCCATCCAGTGGTCTTTGAGGTCCGGACCGATGAAGTAGGTGCCTGGCCGCAAGGGGCCGCCCTGGAGCGGTATCGGAGACGAGGCCGGGCTCGGAATTGCGGTCGGGCTGGGACCGCCTACGCTCTGACTCGGTTGCTCGCCCGCGTCATCACCGGCTGGCAGGAACCGCAATCCCACGAGCACGAGAGCTACCACGGCGGCGGCCGCGATGCCCATCCGAACGAAGGCGTTCTTCATCACCGTGAACCTCCGCACCGGCCACCTGGCACGGCGCCATGAGGTCGCGGGGAGCTGCTCGAGCACGCTGTCCCGCAGCGCGGTCGCGCCGTACTCCAACCACGACCGAACGATTTCGGGCGACGTCGCGATCCGGAGCTCATCGGGCAACCTCCCGCGTGCCTGGTCTGGCGTCCGCCTCGAGGGTCGCGCGCTGGCCGCGCATCGCGCGATGCAATCGGGATCGGACCGTGCCGGCGGGGACGCAGAGCCCATAGGCGACGTTCGTCGAGCGGAAGGTCGGGGTAGTCGTTCAGCTCGTCACCCGAGGCACCCGCGGCTTCATTTCTCACGGATACACCGGCTGCCACGAGAGGTCGCCCGACTGTGCGGCGTACAGGTCCATCGATGGTGCCGTGAGCACGACCGGGGCGGAGTCGCCCGACACGGCTATGGAGGTCACAGAGAACTCTCCGTCTCCATCGGTACCGAGGTAGAGGAGCCGACGGCCATCCGGTGACCAGATGACGGGCGGGTACGACACAGGGATGGTGCGCGCCCCGGAGCCGTCCGGGCGGACGAGGACCAAGCGCTCGTCTGGGGCGCCCTTGTTCCCGGTGTAGGCGATGAGGTCGCCGCGGGGCGACCACGATGGACTGCTGCCTGCCCCCAGATCGATGTCCGAAGCCGTTCCGTCGATGCGCACGATGCGTAAGGACTGAAGCGTTGAAACGATGAGTCGCGAGCCATCGGGCGACCAGGCCAGGGGCCCGAAGTAGTCGCCTTTGCGAAGGATTCGCGACTCCAGGCTGTGGGTATCGATGAGCGCGACTCCCGACGGGGGGCTGACGGCGATGACGGACCCATCGGGCGACCATTTGAAGGCGAAGTAACCACCCGGAACTACCACCGTGTCGATCGACGGAGGAGAGACGCCCAATGTCGCGATCGACAGAGCCCCCTCGTCGAAGGGCGCCAATGACTGGAACGCGATCCGCCGACCATCTGGGGACCATTCCGGACACGGCACGGTTCCCCTTCCAACGACCGGAATCCGTGTCTCGGACCCGATGCGCGACCCATCGCGATCCAGGTTGATGATGACCACGGCTCGCTGGGGCCGCTCAAGCCGTTCGGGGCCCGATGGGCCTGTGCCCTCCCCGTACGCAAGCCTGGTCCCGTCAGGTGAGAATCTCGGACAGAGCATCCGCCCGTTGTCGGCGCTGGACGCGACGAGCCGGCGCGGCTCGACGCCTTCGCGAACCAGGTAGATCTCGCCCGGGCTGCCGCTATCGATCCCCGAGTACCTCATGAACGCCACCCAGCCGTTGGACGCGCGCTGAGCCGGCGGAGGGGGTATGGCGCCTGGCGTCGCCCCAGGAGGCGCCGTCAGGAGCGGCGCAGGCGTCGCGGAACAGTAGGGATCGAGCGCACATTCCTGCTCGGGCGTGATGCGGGCGACGCCCTCTGGCTGGACGATGTCGAACAGAGTTGCGGGCTGCTCGCCGAATTCGACATTGGTCACCTCGAAGGTGTTGAACCTGCCGGGAATGGTCTGGTTCGCTTCGTTCTGCGCAGGGGCGCGGCTGCGCAGCACAAGGGCGGTCTCCGCGTCGATCCAGAGGTCGCCCGCGATGCACGCGACATGGTGCGCGGGTCGTCCTGCGACGTATTCCAAGCCGACGTACGTCCAGCCTGCCGCGGGGTTTCCGCCCTCGCCCGCGCGGGTCATCGCGCACCCCTCGCCCGAGTTCAGGACCGGTGCGACGGTTTCCGCGAGGAGGAACACCCGCGGATCCTCGGAGATGGCGTCCTCCTGCTCGGTCCAGACCCTCTCCGACCCGACCATCTTTACCTCACCGAGCCCAGATCCGCTCAGGATCCTGTACGTATCGGGCTCGAGCGCATCGAGCGTGGCGTAGCGCTCGAAGCGCACCGCGCCAGATCGATGGATGTAGATCCGACCCTTGATCGAGCCATCCTCGAGCGTCGTGATGGCTACGGGCGGCAGCGCCGGGAGCCGGTCGTAGACCGACAGGACGAAGGCCGGGATATCCTCCGGCCGCTGTAGCGTCAGCTCCGGCGTACGGTCGGGCTGGACGACCGCAGGGACGTCGTTCGGCCGCTGTTGGGTCAGCTCCGGCGCAGGGTCGGCCAGGAGGAGGCGTAGCGCACCAGTGCCCGCGATGCTGGCGACGGCCAGCGCGATCAACAGGGCGGCGGCGACCAGCAGACTCCGTCGGCGCGCGATGGGGTCGGCGTCCGACAAGGCCCCGAGGAACGACGGCAATGGACGCTGCTGCGACGTGGTCTCGACCGCCTCGATGATCCGTTCGCGCAGGCCGGGCTGGGCCCGCGCCGGGAGGTGGGCGCGGAGAGCGGCTGCGAGCTGGGCGTCGGTCACGCGTCGCTCGTTCATGACTCGGCCTCCATCGCCCGCTCGAGCGCCCGGCGGGCCGCGTGGAGCCGCCACTTCGCAGTTCCGACCGGGATCCCGAACGAGCGCGCGATCTCGGCGACGGGCCGTCCGTCGACGTGGTGAAGCGCAAGGATCGATCTGTCCTCAGGTCGTAACCGGTCGAACGCCCGGCTGATCGCGTCCGCGTCAGACACGTCGTCGATCTCCGTTCGCGCGTTCGGGTCGAACGGTGTTTCGAGCGCCGACGGTCCCGGATCTGCTGATGATGGCGCGACGCGGACCTCCCGCAGCCGGACACGATGCCGGCGTGCCATCCGTGAGGCATTGGCGACGATCCGATTGAGCCACCCGTCGAAGGCCGCCGATTCCCGAAGCCTCGGGAGCTGCCGCCACACGGCCACGAATGCGTCCTGGGTCGCATCGGCGGCGTCGGCGTCATTGAGAAGGATCGACCAGGCCAAGCGATAGCAGCGGTCGATGCGGGTCGCGATCAGGGCATCGAAGGCTGCGGCATCGCCTAGGCGCGCACGACGGACGAGTGCGTCATCCGGCGACGTCGCCAAGCTCTCGGCCGCTGCGAACGTGTCCATGGTCATCCCTGTCGGGCGCCCTTCTAGTGTGTTGTCGCCTGTCCAGATGCCGCGAACCTGTCGGTGGTTGGCTTTGGCGATCCACCGCGAAAGCGATCGACGACGAACCCAAACGCGGCGAAGGCTTGTCAAGGGTGTTAGGCGGCAAGGTCTTGTAGACATCTCCTACCCACTTGACAGGAAACCAGTTGGTTTCCTATTCTCTCGGTATGGAGACGGTCTTCCGGGCCCTCGCAGATCCGACCCGTCGAGCCCTGCTCGACGCGCTGTTCGAGCGGGACGGCCAGACCCTTGCGGCGCTGACCGCGCGACACGATATGACCAGGGTCGCGGTGGCGAAGCACCTGGGACTGCTCGAGGACGCCGGTCTCGTGGTGAGCAAGCGCCGCGGACGGGAGAAGTTGCACTACCTCAACCCGGTGCCGATCCGCCTCCTCCACGACCGCTGGGTGAGCAAGTACACGGAGCCGTGGGCGGCCGGCCTGACCGGCCTCAGGACAGAGCTGGAGATGAATATGGAGAAGGTCTTCGAGATCTACATCAGCACGACCCCCGAGCGCCTGTGGCAAGCGATCACCGATCCGATGATCCGATCCAAGTACCAC
Source organism: uncultured Chloroflexia bacterium (assembly GCA_963780425.1). Taxonomy (GTDB): domain Bacteria; phylum Chloroflexota; class Limnocylindria; order Limnocylindrales; family CSP1-4; genus SPCO01. The sequence goes on from CAWABZ010000012.1 coordinate 41,925, forward strand.
TTCGGCGCGAGGATCGAGTCCGACTGGGCACCGGGCTCGCCCTACGCCCTCAACCATCCGGGCGCCGACGGGCCGCTCGTCGAGGGAGAGAACCTCGTTGTCGATCCGCCGCGCCGACTGGTGCAGACGATGAACGCGAAGTGGGGCGAGGACGCCGAGCGTGAAGCCACGTCGCGTGTGACCTGGGAGATCGAGCCCGTCGGCGACTCGTGCCGGCTGATCGTGACCCACGACCAGCTCAGCGAGGGCGCCCCGGAGGAGCTCTACGGCGGCTGGCCGATGATCCTGTCCGGGCTGAAGACCTGGCTCGAGACCGGCGAGACCCTCACCACGCCGGGTTCGCTCATGTACGGCGAGCGCTGACCGCGAAGGAGGCAGACGATGCCATCGACCACCATCGAGGACGTCCGCACGATCGGCGTCAACGTCGCCGACCAGGACGCCGCCATCGAGTTCTACGTCACGAACCTCGGCTTCGAGAAGCGGCTCGATGCCCCGATCAGCCCCACGATGCGCTGGATCGAGGTCGCCCCGCGAGGTGCCTCGACGTCGATCGCGCTCCAGGCCACCGAGGCCGCGGCGGATGTCGGCGGCGATACCGGGATCCGGTTCACGGTGCCAGACGCGGAAGCGGAGCACGCCGCGATGCTGGAGCGCGGGGTGAACGTCGGCGAGATGCTGCGCTTTGACGACGTGCCACCGATGTACACGTTCGACGACCCCGACGGGAACCGCTTCTACGTCGTGGAGGAGATGTCATGACCTCGCTCGACAGGACGTTCACCGCGCCTTTGGAGAAGAGTCCCGCGGCGGGCGGCTGGACCTACGTCGTGACCGACTGGACCGCCGCATTCTTCGGGACCCGCGGGCTCGTCAAGGTGGCCGGGACCGTCGACGGGCATCCCTTCCGCAGTTCCTTCATGGCGCTCGGCGACGGCAGCCACAAGCTGCCGATCAAGGCGGACCTGCGCCGGCTGATCGACAAGCGTGAAGGCGACATCGTCGCCATCCACCTCACCGAACGAGTCGGCTGAGCCGGCCGGCTAGCCCGCCAGCGCAACCTTCGATGTGTGGAGCAGCGGCGATGCAAGGAACAGGTCCGCGCCAGTGACGTTGGTCGCGATCGGCACGGAGTGGACGTTGCACACTCGCATGACCGTCTGGATGTCGGGGTCGTGCGGATGCGCGCTGAGCGGATCGACGAAGAAGAAGACCGCCCGGATCCGGCCTTCCGCGACCATCGCCGCGATCTGGGCATCGCCGCCCATCGGTCCCGACAGGACCGATTCGACCTTCAGTCCGACCTTGTCGCGGAGAAGCGTTCCGGTGGTGGCCGTGGCGACGAGGTCGAAACCGGAGAGCCGCTCGCGGTTGTAGGTCGCCCACGCGATCAGATCGGCCTTGCGGCCGTCATGCGCGATGAGGGCTAGGGTGTCTCGCTGTTTCATGCTGGTGAAGTCTCCTTGTGCGCAGCGCGAGTGCTGGCACCGCGTGGTGTCTGAGATGTGTCGCCGTACCCGCGGAGCACGGCATCGACGATGCGCTCCGCGAACGCATCGTCAAGGTCGCCGCCGAACATCAACCGGAAGTAAACCGGGCCGACCAATAGCTCGGTGGCGACGTCCACGTTCGCGTCCTGACGAAGGTCGCCGCGGGCGATCCCGCGTGCGATCACGCGCGCGATCTCGTCGCGGCGTGCCTGCACGACCGTCGCCCGGAACGGGTCGCCGAGCGTCGGGTTGACGGCGATCTGCGAAAGCAATGCCCGAATCACCGGGCCGAACGACGTCTCGGTGACGGCGCGCATCGGGTTGACGACCGCCGCGAGGAGCTCCTCGCGCGTGTCGCCCGTCACCGCCACCGCGATGTGGGGACCCGCGAGCTCGGCGAGCAGTTCCTGCGCCAGGGCCTCCTTGGAGCCCCAACGACGGTAGATGGTCGCCTTGCCCACGCCCGCACGCGCCGCGACATGCTCGAGTCGGAGGTCGGAGAACCCGTCCTCGCTCAGGAGCTCGCGGGTGGCGTCGAGGATCTTGCGGTGGACCTCGTCGCTACGCGGTCGGCCCTTTCGGGCCACGGTCGTGAGTGCCATGTCGTAATGATACGGAACGGACCGTATCAAGGCAAGGTATGGTAGGATACGGAAAACGTACCGTATCCATACTTACCGGAGCACTTATCCCATGAACGATGACCGAATGATCGTCGACCTGATCGAACGAGCCAGTGACGCACAGCCGATGTGCGCCTGTGGCAACCACACGACCGCCGTCTGGCGCGACGGGATCGTCTGGCTCGACTGCGCGACCCTGACCGAACCACGCGACAGTCGCGTTGGACGGCTGCTCGCCGCCGTGACGGCGCCCGTCCACACCCATACGCCGATCGTCGAGGTCCCGGCAGTCGCCGCTTAGCGGCACGCGGGCTCAGGCCCCGTCCGCGACCCGCCAGCTGAAGCGCGGCGCGTAGCCCAGGACACGCCGCGCCTTGTCGATCGAGAGCAACGTCTCGGTCGGCTCGATCGGGCGCTTCTGCGGAACGTCCGGGAAGACCTCCGCAAGCAGCTCGGCGTTGGGCCGCCGCATGACGGTGTCCGGGCTCGCGATGATGAAGACGTCGAAGCCGGTCGCGTCGTGCTCGACGGCACGTCGGACGGCCTGGGCGCCGTCCCGCGCGTCGACGTACGACCACAGGTTCCACTTGCGCACGGTGGCGTCGGCCTGGAAGTCCTCGAACCCTGCGTAGTCGGTCGGCTCCATCACGTTCGAGAACCGCAGCGCGATCATCTTCGTGTCGGGATCCCAGCGGCAGAACTGGCGCGCCATCTCCTCGTCGAGCGTCTTGCCGAGGGAGTAGGCCGTCGCCGGCCGCAACGGGACCTCCTCGTCGACCGGGACGTACGGTGGCGGGACGTCGAACGGCAGGCCGAGCACGGTCTCGCTCGAGGCCCACACGACGTTTCGGATCCCGGCCATCCGCGCGGCCTGGAAGACGTTGTAGGTCGAGATCACGTTGTTCGCGAGGATCGTCGCGTTCGGGACCATGCCCGGACCCGGGATCGCCGCCAGATGGACGACCGCGTCGAGGCCGTCATGGCGATCATCGACCGCAGTCAACGCGCCGGCCGTCTGCCCGAAATCGGTGAAGTCGACGCGCGTGAACGCGGCTCGACCATCCGAAGACGGGACGCGATCCAGGTTGATCACCTGGTAGTCATGCGCCAGCAGCTCATCGACCACCGCTCGGCCGAGCTTGCCGCTACCACCGGTCACTGCGATCCGCATACGCCGGGTCATCATACGGGCGCGAACCGAGCGCCCCGGCGTAACGCCCGGACGTCCCGGCTCGTCGTAGACCCAGACGCCGGGTGGTCACTGGCAGGCTGATCGACCGCCCGGCGTCTCCATGTCGCGTCCGAGACGGCCTCAGGTAGACTCGGGCGGACCTCGGCCGTCACAGGGGGACTTCGCCCGTCGTGCACGCTCGTCGGATCCGGACCGCACCGGCGTCCGGACCCATCGACCGCCGCCGGCTCTTCGCCGCCGGTCTGTCCGCCATCGTTCCCGGTCTCGGTCAGTCGTTCAATCGACGGCGCAGGCTCACCGCCCTCTTCCTGATCCCATCGCTCCTGGTCGCGATCGTGGTCGGGCTGGTCTGGGCGACCCAGACGCCGACCCGGATCGCGGCGCTGGGCCGTCGCACCGACGGTGCTCGGCGCGTTGCTGACACTCAACCTCCTGATCCTGCTGTGGCGGCTGCTCGCGGTCGGGCAGGCCTTCCTCGACACGCGTCGCCACGGGCCCACGGGCCGGCTCGGGATCGTCGGCGGCCTGGTGATCGCACTGCTCGTCGTGCTGCCGCACCTCGCCGTGTACCGCTACGGGACGGCGTTCGGTGACGCATTCGCGCGGATCTTCCAGGCCCCGACCCCGGCGGCCGACGGTGGGCCCACCCTTCCCGGGCCTGGCTCGAACGAGCGCCTCAATGTCCTGGTCCTCGGCGTCGACGCCGCACCGGGTCGGACGACGGTCCTGACCGACACGATGATGGTCGTGTCGTTCGATCCGGTCGGCAAGACCGCCTCGATGGTGTCGCTGCCGCGCGACCTCGTGAACGTGCCACTCGGTGGCGGCGACGACTTCGGGCCGAAGCTCAACTCGCTGATGTCGTACGCCGACCGTCACCCGGCGGACTTCCCGAAGGGCGGCCTCGCGGACGCTCCAGGACGCGCTCGGCGAACTGCTCGGGATCCCGATCCACTACCACGCGACGATGGAGTTCGAGGGCTTCATCCACATGGTCGATGCGGTCGGCGGCGTCGACATCACGGTCGCGAAGGCGATCGACGACCCGGGCTACGACGGCTTCGGCGCCGACGGACGCGGCTGGTCGATCACGGCGGGCAAGCACCACCTCGACGGCGTCGATGCCCTCGCCTATGCGCGCAGCCGAAAATCCGCCGGTGAGAGCGACTTCACCCGGGCCGGCCGCCAGCAGCAGATCATCCTGGCGTTGAAGAACGCCGCCACCGATGGCGGCAGCGTGTTCTGGGAGCTCCCGGGGTTGCTCGGCGCGGTCGGCGACTCGATCCGGACCGACCTGCCGATCGAACGGCTGCCCCAGCTCGCCGCCGCGATCGACGAGATGGGATCGGCGGGATCACCCGGGCCGTGATCAGGCATCCGCTCGTGCGCTCGGTCGACACCCGCTACGGCTCGTCGCTGATGCCGGACCTGCCGGCCATCCGCGAGGTCGCTGCCAGGCTGTTCCCGCAGCCGGGTGGCACGCCGGAGCCGTGGCCGACGCCGAAACCCTCGCCCTAGGGGCCCGCCTCCCAGCGACCCGGCGGTGGCTGCCACGCGGCGAAGGCCGCCAGGAGCGCCTCGAGTGAGTCGCCGCGGGTCACGAGCCGCCGATGGGCGGGCGCCACGAAGCCCTCGGCGACCGCCATGTCGAGCCACGCCAGCAGCAGCGTCCAGTAGTCGCCGACCTCGAGCAGCCCGATCGGCTTGGCGTGCAGCTCGAGCTGCGCCCACGACACGACCTCAGCCAGCTCCTCGAGCGTGCCCAGGCCGCCGGGCAGCGCGATGAACGCGTCGGCCAGGTCGGCCATGATCGCCTTGCGCTCGTGCAGCGTGTCCACGATATGCAGCTCGGTGAGCCCCGGGTGCGCCAGCTCGCGATCGACGAGGCCCTGCGGGATCACGCCGATCACCTCGCCGCCGGCCGCCAGCGCGGCCTCGGCGACGGCACCCATCAGCCCGACCCGACCGCCGCCGTAGACCAGGCCGATGCCACGCCGCGCGAGGCCCTCCCCGACCTCGTGGGCCGCGGCACGGTAGCGCGGCTCCTTGCCGGGACTCGCCCCACAGAAGACGCAGATGCGCATCAGAACCCGAGCGCCGTCAGGCGCGGCGCCATCTGGCGAGCGGCACGCGCACGGTGTGAGATGCGGTTCTTCTCCGCCGGTGTCCACAGGCCGAACGTGCGACCACCGGGCGGCTCGCCCTCCGGTTCGAAGATCGGGTCGTAGCCGAAACCGGCGGTCCCCCGCGGCTCGGTCGCGATCCGACCGCGGCAGGTCCCCACGGGCGAAGTCCAGCGGCTCGCCGGGCATGGCCAGGGCGAGCACGCACACATAGCCAGCCCCGCGGCGATCCGGCGGCAGGCCATGGAGGGAGGCGAGCAGCTTGGCGTTGTTCTGCGCGTCGGTCGCTTCCTCGCCGGCGTAGCGACGCGTCCGCACGCCCGGCCCGCCGTCGAGCGCGTCGACCTCGAGCCCCGAGTCGTCGGCGAGCGTCGGCAGCCCGGTCGCGTCCAGCCCGAACCGTGCCTTGATGGCGGCATTCGCCTCGAACGTCTCGCCGTCCTCGACCGGGTCGCCGGCCACGCCCAGCTCGTCGAGGGACACGAGCTCCGCCCGCGGAAGGTCGAGCAACTCGCGCAGCTCGCGCAGCTTGTGCTCGCTCCGCGTCGCGATGAGCAGGCGGCCCATCGTCACCGTTTGACCGTGGCGAGCACCTCGGTCTGGGCGGCGAACAGCCGGGCCAGTCCCTCGTCGGCGAGATCGAGCATCGACGTCATCGCCGACCTGTCGAACGGCTGGCCCTCGGCCGTGCCTTGCAGCTCGACGTACGTCCCCGCGTCCGTGCCGACGACGTTCATGTCGACCTCGGCACGCGAATCCTCGCTGTAGTCGAGGTCGAGGTACGTGGCGCCCTCGACGATCCCGACCGACACCGCCGCGACCTTGGAGGTCAGCAGCCGCTCCATGCCGTAGGTGATGAGCGCCGCCCCGAGCGCGACGTATCCGCCGGTGATCGACGCCGTGCGCGTCCCTCCGTCGGCCTGGAGCACGTCGCAGTCGACGGTCACGGTGCGCTCGCCGAGCCGCGACAGGTCGACGACGCCGCGCAGCGACCGGCCGATGAGCCGCTGGATCTCGTGCGTCCGCCCGCCGATCCGCCCCTGGCCGATTCGCGGTCGGTCCGCTCGGCGGTAGCGCGCGGCAGCATCGAGTATTCGGCGGTCACCCAGCCGGTGCCCTTGCCGCGGAGGTGCGGCGGGACGCGATCGGCGATCGTGGCCGCGCACAGGACCTGCGTGTCGCCGAACCGCACGAGGCACGACCCCTCGGCCCATTTCTGGACGCCGAGCTGGAAGCTGATCGGGCGCAGGTCGCGCAGGGCGCGGCCGTCGGCACGGGTCGTGGGTGGATTGCCGATCGTCATGTCGTCGTCCTCTCCTCCGCCTTGGCTGCATCCCATAGGTCGTCGAGTGCCGCGAAATCCAGGTCGCGCAGGGCGACCCCGCGGGCTGCCGCCATCGATTCCACCCGGCCGAACCTGCGGCCGAACTTGGCATTCGCGGCACGGACGGCGGCTTCGGCCTCGATCCCGCGCTTGCGCGCCACGTTGACGAGCACGAACAGAAGGTCGCCGAACTCCTCCGCCCAGGCTGCCGGGTCGGCGCCGTCGTCGGCTGCTTCGCGCAACTCGTTGGTCTCCTCGACGACCTTGTCGAGCACGCCCTCGATCGATGGCCAGTCGTAGCCGATGTTGGCCGCCCGCTCCTGCATCTCCTGGCTTGCCGCAAGCGCCGGCAGCGACGCCGAGATCCCGTCGAGCGCGCCCTTCGCGGTCGAGCCGTCGGCCTCGTCCTCGCGCTCCGCGGCCTTGATCCGCTCCCATTGCCGGTTGACGTCCGTGGCGGTGCGGGCCTCGGCATCTCCGAACACGTGCGGATGGCGCCGGACGATCTTGGTGGCGATGGCCGCCTGGACGTCGGCCAGGTCGAACACGCCGGCCTCCGCGGCGAGCTGGGCGTGGAGCACGATCTGGAGCCACAGGTCGCCGAGCTCGCCCGCGAGCTCGGGCGTGGCACCCGCCTCGAGCGCGTCGTACACCTCGTACGCCTCCTCGAGGAGGTGGCTGCGCAGGGTCTGATGGGTCTGCTCCCGATCCCACGGGCAGCCGTCGGGCGCCCGGAGGCGGTCGCTGATGGCAGGCATCGCCCAGGGTCCGAAGACCGCCGCCTCGGCGGCGAGGGGCGCCAGGTAGAGGGGCGCCGCCAGGTCCGTCTCCGAGAGGTCACCGATCGTCGTCGCGTCGGCTGTCCCGAACCGCCCGACGGGGTGATCGAGCGGATAGGCGCGCATCAGCACGTCACGTGCCTGGCGGCCGCGCGGGCCGTGCCGGCCGGGCAGCGGCGTCGGGGTGGCCGCATCGCTCGCGGCCGCAGGGCTGGCGGGTCGGAGCATGGCGAGCGGCACCACGAGAGCAGGTCGCGACGCCTCCAGCGGCGTGGCGATGAGGCGCTCGGCCGCGACGATCTGCAGGCCGGCGGCCGGATCGAGGCCGAACCGGAGTCGCGCCTCGGTGACGAGGGCGTCCAGCACGTCCGGGCCGCTAGCCCGCGCCCCCGGTGATCGCCTCGTCGCGCACGATGGTCACGGCGTCCTTCTTGGGCTGGTACCAGTCGCCGAACACCCGCGACCGGATCTCCTCGAGCTGCCGCCCCTCCGGCGTGCGCACCTCTTCGGCCACGACCCTGTACAGGTACTGGCCGTCTTCCTCGACCGTGACGATGTCCGAGGTCTTGCCGATCGACGCCGCGAAGATCGCGGTCGTGAGCCGCTCGTCGAGCTGGTGCTTGGCGACCCAGCCGAGCTCCCCGCCGCGGTCCGCCTCGGCGCCTTCCGAGACCTCGCGGGCGATCGCCGCGAAATCTGCGCCACCGATCGATCCGCTGCTTGATCTCGGCCAGGTCCGGAGCGTGGCTGATCACCTGCACGATGTGGTACCCGAATTCGGTCTTGATCGGCGGCAGGAGCTGGCCGTCGGTGGGCTTGGCGTCGAGGATGGGCTTCGTGAACGACTCGACGAAGCCGCTGTCGGCGCTGATGTAGGCATCGAGGACACCGCCGGTGCCATCGGGCCCGAGGGCGCTCTCCTCGTCGCTCACCGAGCGGGCCAGCGCGTCGAACCCGTCGACGTCGGCCTTGAGCCGGGCATAGGCCGCATCGGCGTCGAGCTTGGCCTGGCCCCACGACGGGTCGTCCGCGGGGATCTCGCCGGCCTGCGCCGCGCTCGGATCGTCCTTCGGCGAGAACAGGATGTGGCGGACCTTGACCGCGTCGGCCGGCAGGTTGGCCGTCTCCTGGCTCAGGTAGATCTCGGCGGTCTCGCGCTGTGGGGCAGGCTTCGAGGCATCGGCAACGAGCTTGTCCTCGAGCTTCGTCCGGATGACGTCGCCATGCACGACCTCGCGGTACTTCGCGAGGTCGACGCCGTCGTTGACGAGTGTTTCGGTATACGCGGCATCGACTGCCTCCGCCTCGATCTCGGTCACCCGGCCGATGCGGAAGATCCCGTCCTCGCCCTCGATGACGTCGGTCGGCGTGTTCACGGCCGCACCGAACAGGGCTGTCAGGAAGGCCTCGTCGGTCTGCTGGTCGTCCTTGGTCAGCCAGCCGAGATCGCCCGCCTGCGGGGCGGTCGCGGAATCGGTCGAGACGACCTTGGCGATGTCGTCCCAGCTCTTGCCGCCCTTGATGTCGGCGAGAGCCTTCTCGATCGTCGTTCGGGCTGCCGCGACCTGTTCGGCGGTCGGCGCGCTGGCGCCGCTGTCGGTGACGGGCTTGACCTCGATCTGCCAGGAGTGGCGCGCCTCGGGGGTCGTGGCCTCCTCGATGAGCCGTGCGTCGACGTCGGTGTCGGCGACAGTGACGCCCTCCTCGGTCGCGAGCGTCGCCTGGATCCGGTTGTCGATGATGCGCTCGAGCGAGAACGGCAGGAGCTGCTGGCGCTGCTGCTGGACGAGCTGCGACTGGGCCTCGGCCTGCGCCTGGGTCAGACGGCCCGCAGCGGCCTGGGTATTGATGCGCCGCTGCGCGATCTCGAGCCGCCAGGACTCGATGTCGGCGCGGTCCCGCAGGTCGTCCCTCGTGATCGCCTGACCGTCGACGCTGCCGACCGGGGCCAGGTGTTCGTTGTAGTAGCTCAGCACGACGGCTGCGCCGAGGATGACGAGCGCGGCGACGACCGCGAGGCCGAAGCCCAGGTTGAGGTAGAAGTTACGGCGGTCGCGGCTGTCCCACGATGGTCGCTGGAAACGCTTCACGACCGGCCTGGCACGGAACGTCATTCGGGTGTGGATCCTGATGGCAGGGATGGCACGGCCGATAACGGCCGGGAATGTCATGGGCGGCCGGTATCGTACCGTACTGTCCGCTCCGGCTAGGTCAACCGCGGCCGGCCCGGCGCTGGCCGGCGTCCGGAGCGGGGTCGCGAGCGGCCGTCAGCCGGTCAACGAGCGCCAGGTAGCGCGCGCCCTCGACCTCCCACGATCGGTCCCGGACGCGTCCCAGCGCGCGAGCGACTCGCGCGTCCCGGTCCGCCGCGACGTCCACGACCCGACGGATCGCCGTGGCGAGATCGTCCGCGTCACCGGGCTCGTACGTCACGACGTCGTCGCCGAACGATCGCTCCACCATCGGCAGGCGCGAGGCGATCACCGGCCGGGCCATCGCGGCATACTCGAACGCCTTGGTCGACAGGGAGTAGTCCGTGAAGGCCGAGCGCCGCGTCGGCGCCAGGCCGATGTCGGCCGCGGCGATCGCGGCCGGCACCTCGTCGACCGGGATCCGGCCGTGGAAGACGACGCGGTCCGCGATGCCCAGCCGGGCGGCCTGGTCGCGCAGCGGCACCTCCTCGAAGTCGCGGCCGTAGAGGTCGAGACGGACGTCGAGGGCGGGGTCGCGCTGGCGAAGCCTGCTCACGGCGTCGAGGACGACATCGAGCTCGTAGATCGGGCTGAGCGCTCCGGCGTAGACGAGCCGGAGCGACCCGTCGGCCATGAACGGGCGGGGTGGGTACGCGTCCGCCGAGAACCGCGCGAGGGATGGCGCGTTCGGGACGATCGAGAGCTTGGCAGGCGGCACGCCCAGGTCGAGCAACCGATCGGCGAGGGCGTCGTTCACGGTCACCACGGCGCTGGCGTAGCGGCATGCGAGCCGCTCCTGCACCCCGAGCAGCCAGCGCCCGATCCGGCGGCTTCGGCCGCGAAAGCGGCTCCCGAAGAACTCCGGCATCGCCTCGTGCAGGTCGAGGATGACGGGGACGCCGGTCAGTCTGAGCGGCACGGTCGCGAAGACGAGGAAGTCCGGCAGCGTATGGACCTGGACGAGCGCGAAGCGCCGCCGGACGTGGGCGCGCGTCAGCGCGACGCCGGATCGGACGAAGAACGACAGGTACTCGCGCAGGTAGACCGGGAGCGATGCGCCCTGGTGGCGCTGGACGCCGAGCCGGCGGACGTCGACGCCGGCGATGGTCTCGCGCTCGGGATCTGTCGGACGGCGGAGGGCGAAGACCTCGACGCGGTGACCGGATGCGGCGAGCGTCTCGGCCTCGCGCCGGACCCGCGGATCCTCCTCGTAGTAGGAATGGGTGAGCATCGCGATGCGCCGCGGCGCGGCGGTCGGCACGGTCGGTGGGCGCTCCATGGGCGCGCGGAGCGTACCGCACGGGCCAGTGCGGAACCCGTGTTACCCTCCGCTGCCGATGGATCTGAGCGCGGAAGTCCCCACCCATTTTCGCAGCAGTGCCGCCCGTCCCGGCCCGCTCGGGTCGCTGCGTGAAGCGGTCGTCGAGGTCCTCGGGCGACGGCGGCTGATCGGCTACCTGGTCCAGGCGGACCTGCACAAGAAGGGCGCCGACACGCTCCTCGGCAACCTGTGGTGGGTGCTCGACCCGCTCCTGCAGATGGCCGTCTACGTCGTCCTCGTGTCGGTCATCTTCCAGCGCGGCGGACCGGACTATCCGCTCTTCCTCTTCGCGGCGATCCTGCCGTGGAAGTGGTTCCAGACCTCGATCCAGGACGGCATCACGTCGGTCTCGGGCGCGGAACGGCTCGTCCGCCAGATCCAGTTCCCCAAGCTCGTCCTGCCGGTCGCGGCGGTCATGGCCGGCATCGTCAACTTCGCCTTCGGGCTCATCCCGCTGTTCGCGCTGATGCTGCTGTTCTTCCGCGACCGGCATCGAGCTGACCCTGCTCCTCATCCCGGCGATGGCGGCCGTCCAGCTCGTGTTCAACCTCGCGCTGACGATCCTCCTCGCGGCCGTCAACGTGTTCTACCGCGACGTGGGCAACCTGGCCCGCCACGTGCTGCGCCTGTGGTTCTACCTCTCACCGGCGCTGTTCTCGCTCGATCAGCTGATCGCCGCCACCGACTCCTACCCGGTCATCCAGCGGCTCCTCACGCTGAACCCGTGGGCGACGATGTTCACGGCGTACCGGGCCGTGATCTACGACGGACAGCTCCCCGACTGGACGGCGCTCGGATCCGTCCTGCTCGGGTCACTCGTCCTCCTCGGCCTGACGACGCTCTTCTTCAAGCGCGTCGAGCCGGCATTCGCCAAGGTGCTGTGATGGTCGATGTCGACGAGCGCCTCAGCGCGGCGGTGCCGGCACCGATGCCGACCGATGCGCCGGTGGCCATCGAGGTCGCACGGCCTGGGCGTCCAGTACAGCCTCCGGTTCACCCGCAAGACGACGCTCCACCGCTCGTTCGTGAACCTGTTCCGGCGCCAGCCGGCCGATCGAGTTCTGGGCTCTCCGGGACGTCGATTTCCGGCTGGTCCACGGGGAGTCGCTGGCGGTCATCGGCCCGAACGGGGCGGGCAAGAGCACGCTCCTCCAGGTGCTCGCCGGGATCATCACGCCATCGGAGGGCGTGGTGGAGGTCGATGGCCGGATCTCGAGCCTGCTGACGCTCGGTGCCGGCTTCGACCAGGAGCTGTCCGGTCTCGACAACATCCGCCTGGCCGGTGCGTTCCTCGGCCTCGACCCGGCGCTCATGCGCCAGATCACCCCGGGCATCATCGAGTTCGCCGACATCGGCCCGTTCATCGACGCGCCGATCAAGACCTACTCGTCCGGCATGCGTGCCCGCCTGGGCTTCGCGATCGCCACCTCGGTCGACCCGGACATCCTGCTGCTCGACGAGGTGCTCGCCACCGGCGACCAGGTCGTTCCGCACGAAGTCGAAGCAGCGCGTGCTCGACCTGGTCAAGGGCGCCAAGGGCGTCGTGCTCGTGACCCACGACATGAACTGGGTCATGGAGTTCTGCAACCGGGCGATCCTCCTCGAGGGGGGCCGGATCGTGGCCGAGGGCGACCCCGCCGAGGTCGTCGCGATCCACCGCGAGCATTCCGAGCGGACCAAGGCCGAGCGCGAGGCCGCGCTGGCCCGCGCCATCGCCGACGCCGGGCAGGGATCGCTGCCACCGGATGCAGCCCGGAGCCGCCTGCCGGGCTAGGCCGCGGTCCAGCCCATCTCGCGGGCGTAGGTGCGCACGCCGGTCTCGAACGGCCTCGGGACCTGGGTCCCGAGTGCGTCGGCGAGCGGGCGCGGGTCGCTGTGGAAATGGATCGGTGTCTGGGTCGGATCCGGCACCTGCTCGATGTCGGGCGGCTCGCTGTCGATCGAGCGAGCGATGCGTCCGACCTGCTCTGGGAGCGGCCGCGGGTCTCCGCCACACAGGTCCCATGTGCCACCGGCGCCTCCGGTCGCGGCGGCGACGAGCGCCGACACGACGTCGTCGATAAACACGGGGTCCGAGAGCGAATCGGGGGCACCGCTCAGCCGGAACGGCGACCCGCTCCTGATGGCGTCGACGACGCGCGGCACCAGGCGGGTCGGCCGCTCGCCCGGGCCGAACGCGTTGTACAGGCGGATGATCGCGGCGCTTCCAGTGTGCCCGGCGGCGACCCGCGAGCGGACGAAACCTTCCACGTACAGCTTGGACAGGGCATAGGGCATCGGCGGGTCGACTCGGACCGCCGGGTCCACGAGGCCATCCAGCCCGGCGTACACGGCCGCGGACGACAGCAGGACGATGCGTGCCGCATCGACCTGGCCGAGGATCGACGCGCCGAGCACGCCGGTCGCCTCGAGGTCCCGCCACGGTTCGCGCACGGCCAGGCCGTGATCGGCGTTCCCGGCGAGGTGGATCACGGCGTCGTAGCGCGTGCCGGTCACCTCGGACGGCAACGCGTCCGTCGCAGCCCACCGGACCCACCGTCCGTGTGCATCCGCCGGTGCGGGGCTGCGTGACAGCGCGACGACATCCCACCCGGACGGCGCCCCGCGCACGACGTGACGCCCGATGAACCCGCCGGCCCCGGTGACGAGGACGCGCGTCACGGCGATCGGGTCAGGGCTGGGTCGCCTCGTGCCAGGCGATCGTCCGCTCGATGCCCTCGCGCAGCCCGACCTGCGCCTCGTACCCGAGCAGGCGCTGTGCCTTGTCGAATGACGCGTTCTTGACGGGGGTCACGAGGGGGCCCGGGTCGGCGAGCTCGATCAGGCTGGTGGGCTTGTCGAGCATCTCGCAGATGAGCGCGGCGACGTCGGTCGTCGGTTGCGGGTCGGCGCGCCCGATGTTGAACCCCTCGTAGCGCTCGCCGTCCCAGTTCTCCATGAGGAGCCGGCAGCCGGCCACGATGTCGTCGATATAGCACCAGCTGCGCGACGTGCCGCGATGCACGGTGATCGGGCGGTCGTGGCGGACCCTGTCGATGAAGTTGGTCATCGCGCTCCGGAACGGGTCCGGCCGCTCCCCCGGCCCGTAGCACATGAAGAAGCGCATCGCGGCCGCCTTCAGCCCCTGGCTCTCGCTGAAATGCCGGAGGTAGTGCTCCGCGTGGAGCTTCGACCAGCCGTAGCAGTTGGTCGGCGCGAGGACCGTGTCGGTCTCCAGCTCCTCCGTGACCAGGTCGGACCCGTGATCGCCGTAGATCTCGCTGGTGCTGGCGAAATACAGCCGCGCGCCGTACTCCTGGCAGAGCTGGACGAGGTTGAGGGTGCCGCTGACGTTGATGTCGACGCAGCGCCGCGGGAACTGCTCGCCGTTCTCTCGCCCCACCTCGCCGGCCAGATGGAACACGTGCTCGATCGGCCAGGTCCGGAAGACCTCGGTGAGCTCCTCGTAGCGGGTCACGTCGGCGCGCCGATAGTCGGGCTCGCTGCGGATCGCCACGTCGGTGACCTTCACATCGTATCCGTGCTCGCGCAGGTGCTCCGCCAGGCGGCGCCCGATGACGCCGAGGCCACCGGTGATAAGAACGGCCATGGACTCCTCCGGAGTGATTCGATCGGTTATGGCGTGTCGGCGGGCGATGCAGGTCGCTCGAAGAGGATGAGCTTGCCCGACGGGGCGGCCCCGGTCGCCATGAGCACGCGATCGACGACCGCGAGCCCGAGACCGATGATGCCTGCGAGGCGCGGCCAGCGTCGTGCCCAGCGGCCGATGCGCTTCCATGCACCCGCATACCAACGGTAGCGCGGATCCCCGGTCTCGATGGGGTTGGCACCGACCACCGTGCTCGGGCCGACAGCGACCAGACGCAGGCCGCCCGCCTCGAACGCGGCGCGGTACGTCCCGATCGAACGGGCCTTGGAGCTGGCCCCGGGCTTCGCCGGACGGACCGAGCCGGCACGAACCAGCGCGGGCTCCGCAAGCAGAAGGCGACCGCCCGGCCGGACTGTGGCAGCGACGTTGGCCGCGGCTGCCGCGAACCGGTCGTCGTCGACGACATGGAGCAGGACATTCATGACGGCCACGACGTCGAAACGCTGGTCGTCCGGCAGGACCCCGTGGTCGGCGATGTCGCCGACTGTGAAGGTCGATTCCGGAAAGCTCTCCCGAAGGCGCTCGACCGCTGCCGGCACTAGCTCGACGCCGTCGATCGTGGAGGCGCCCATCGACCGCCACACGTCGATCCAGAAACCGGTGCCGGACCCGATGTCCAGCACACTCAGGCCGGTCAGGTCAGCGAGGCCGTGGCGCCGCATGAACGCCCGGACATTGCGACGACCGATGCGATACAGCCACACGTTGAGATCGGCCGGCAGGCCGGACTGGCCGACCGCCCGCAGGCTCGCGTCCCGATGGAGCGTCGTCCAATACTCCTGCGGGTCGTACGCAGGCGGGGAGGGCGGGAGGGTCGACACGGCGCGCCCGATCGTACCCGACGATAGCCATCGACAGGGGATCCGGACCCGACTGCCTATCATGCGCGGGTGCAGCCCGACCAGTCGCCGCTCGTGTCGGTCGTCATCCCCACCTACAACCAGGCCTCGTACCTGCGCGACTCCATCGACAGCGTCCTGGCGCAGACATACCCGGCGATCGAAGTCGTCGTCGTCGACGACGGGTCGACCGATGAGACGCCGGACATCCTCGCGTCGTACGGCGATCGGGTCCGCGCCATCCGCCAGACCAACCACGGGGCGGCGAACGCCCTCAACCACGGCATCCGCGAGAGCACGGGCCAGTACGTCTGCTGGCTGAGCTCGGACGACGCATTCGTGCCCGACAAGATCGCGCGCCAGGTCGCCGCCTTCACGGCGAATCCCGAGCTCGGACTGTCGTTCATGGGCTTCGACCAGATCGACGCGCAGGGCGCGTTCGTCGCCGATCGGAGCGACATCCCATGGCGTCACCCGGACCTCTTCGTGACCGTGTTCTGGGCGAACCCGATCAACGGCTCGACCGTGATGATGCCGCGGAGCGTGCTCGATGAGGTCGGGCCGTTCGACGAGGCCCTTCGGGCCGACGTCGACGCGGAGATGTGGTTCCGCGTGCTCGCTCGTCATCCGGCCGCCCATATCCCGGGCGTCCATCTCCACTACCGGGTCCACGACAAAGCCCTATCTGCCGACCGCGGCCTGATGCACCAGTCCAAGACGACGGTCCGCCAGCGAATCCTGCGTGACGGGATCCTTATTCGCCGATTGCAGGCGCACGACCGTGGCGCTACGCCGCGGATCCTGGCCGAGATGAGCGCGATGTTCGCGCGGCAGGGCCTGCACGACCTCGGACGGGCGCTGCTGGTCAGGTCGGTTCGGACGGGTCGCGCTTGGGGGGCACAGCGACACGCGGCGGCGAAGCTCGTCGAGGCCAGGCTCCCGAAGCGGCTGCGCCGGCTCCAGCTGCCCTCAGCGCGACGATCTCTGGGTCGCGCTCGACGGCTCGCCGCGGCGGCCGTCCGGAGATTGCCCGGCGCGCGCTAGGTCGAGGATCTCCGGCTTGTGACTCGGGATGTCCGGACGGTGGTCGCAACCATGGCGTCAGGCGACGCGACGCCGCCTGGAGCGCTCGGCGTTGCAGCGTCGAATACACTCGCGGCCGTGCCAGACGGGATCGTGCCCCAACGTTGTGTGGTCGTCCTGCCGTCGACCGGGGAGTTCGATTCGAGGACGTATCGGATCGCCCGAACGCTGCACGAGCGGGGGCACGAGGTGACCGTCCTCGCGCGCTGGAAACCGGGGCTGGCGCGTCACGAGCTTCACGAGGAGGGCTACCCGATCGTCCGCGTGGAGGCCACCGCCCTCGACGGCATGCCGTTGCCACGTGTGACGCTGCCCATCATCGCAGCTCTGGGTCTAAGCTCCGGCCCGAGCCGCCCAGGCACCGGGACGACGGCGGCATCGAGCGCCGGGCCGACCGCAGGGTCGGCATCGACGACGAACGACGACGAGTATGCGCCCGGCTGGGCCCATCCCGCCCAAGGGAAGCCGGGCACGGGTCTGACCGGTCCCCTTCGGGGCTATGTCCGCCGGGCACGGATCTTCCTCATGATCCGCAGCCATCGCCACCAGGCACTCGCGGCTGCGCCGGCCGCCGACATCTACCACGGCATGGCGTATATGGGGATCCCTGTTGCGCTGGCGCTGGGCAAGCGCCACCGGGCACGGGTCGTCTATGACTCGCGGGACATCTACATGGTCGCCGCGAACCTCGCTCGACTTCGTGGGCCGATCAAGGCCATCCTGGCGCGTGTGGAGCGCGGCTGGGCGCATGCCGCGGATCGAGTATTCACCGTCAACCAGCCGTACGCGACCGAGCTCGCGCGTCGGTTAGGGGTGGAGATGCCGGTCGTCGTCATGAACTGCTCGTACCGGTTCGCGCCACCCGAGCCAGATCCGCGGCTGTTCCACGAGCGGCTCGGCCTCGACCCGGCGACCCGCGTCGTGCTCTACCAGGGCGGCTTGTCGGTCGGGCGGGGCGTGGAGCAGCTCATGGAGGCGGTCAGGCTTGTTCCCGGTTGCGTTCTGGTCGTCATGGGCTACGGCGCCCTCGAGGCCAAGTTCCGCGCCATGGCCCAGCTCCCCGAAAACCGGGACAAGGTCTTCATCCTCCCGGCGGTCCCGCCGACCGAGCTGCTCGGCTGGGTGACGTCGGCAGACGTGGTCGGCGTGCTGTTCCAGCACGACACGCTCAACAACTACCTGTCGACGCCTAACAAGTTCCTGGAGGCGATAGCGGCCGGGGTGCCGACGGTCTGTTCTGACCACCCCGGGATGGGCCCGATCGCCGGTGAGACCGGCTGCGGGATCGCGGTACGCCCGGACGATATCGAGGGGATCGCGGCGGCGATCCGCACGATCGTGGAGGCGTCACCTGACGAGCGAGCGGCGATGCGCGCCCGAGCTCTGGCTGCGGCACACGAGACGTACAACTGGGAGTCGCAGGCCGAGATTCTCCTCGACGAGTACACCCGGCTGACCGGTCGTCGTTGGTGACCGGCCAGGTTGACGAGACGGTCCAGCCTCGCGCGCGTCGTCCCGGACGCGGCCTCGGCTAGACGTCAGCACGTCTCGGGGCCGCGCTGGTGGCGAGCCGCTCGACGAGCTCCAGGTACGGGACCACGACCGCCTCCCAGGCGTACGTGTCGCGGGATACGGCGAGGCAACGAGCCCGCATGGCCTGCAACTCCTCGCGCGGCTGTTCGAGGACCTCGCGCAGGGCTCTCGCCAGGTCGTCCGGATCGCTCGGATCGGCGACTGCGCCGAGGTCGTCGGCCTCCACGATCGCCCGCATGACCTCGAGGTCTCGACCGACGACGACCGGTGTGCCCGCCGTCAAGCTCTCCCAGAACTTGTTCGGCATCGATAGCCGCTGATTGAGCGAGTTCGCTGGGACGGCGACGATCGACACGTCCGCAGACGCGGCCCACAGTCGAACCTCGTCGGGGTGGACGGGCGGTAGGACGACGTGCCGACCCTTGTACCGAGGGTCTGCCGAACGCGCGGCCAGCTCCGCCGCCCAATCCTTCGACACCGGAAAACCGAGCATCACGAATGCCGCATCGTCGAGCTTCAGGACGGCTTCGGACGCCTCCTCGAGCCCCCGCTCGCGACCGAGGCGCCCGACGAACAGGACGATGGACCGGTCGGCGGGCAGGTCGGCTGCCTGCCGGATCAGATCGGGTCGCGTCGCCGGCGGATCCCAGCGCTCCTGCGCGTTGAACAGCACGGTGGGGCGCTCGCGGAACGGCCAGATCGTCGCGCAGTGCTCGGCGAGGGCCTCGTTCACGGTCACGACCGCGTCGACGCGCCTGACCCAGCCCGCCTCCTTGGCCCGGTACCGATCGAGGAGCGGACCCGGAACATGCTGGTAGTTGTTCGAATCGAGGATCGCGTCGATCACGTCGTAGATGACGATGCCCAGTCGCCCTTGGCGACGGGCCTCCGCGGCCAGGTCCAGCGCGACAGGCACGGTGAGGATGCCGAAGGCGTGATAGAGGTCTGCGGGCGGGAGGTCGCGGCGGAGGGTCCGCCACCACGCGCGAACGTGGATCGGCCACAGCCATGCCTTGAGCCCTTTGTCCACGTATCGAGCGAGCCTGCGCAGGACCTGGGTCGGCGGCTTGGGGGTCGGTGGCTGCGTGGACCACCGACGGAGGGGTCCCGACGGTCTGTAGCGGCGGGTCAGGACGTCGCCGTCGCGCTCCAGGTCGGGCACGTCCGGACCGGCGACAGCGGCGATCTCCACCTCCCAGCCCGCCGCAGCGAGGCTGCGGGCGACACGCAGCCCCCGCGAATAGGGAGCGGCGGTATTCGCGATGAGGAGGACCGCCCGCCCGCGAGCCACCGTCAGGCGCGAGCCGACCAGCCGGCCCCGAGCCGAAGGACCTGGCGCGACCGAAGTGACCGGCCGTGGGAGCTGTCGACGGTATCGACGACGAGCTCGGCTCTGTCGAAGAGGCGCGCCCAGTCGACCGACCGATGCGCCGTGACGACGACAACCACGTCCGAGCCGTCGACCAACTCGTCGAGTGACACTCCCCGATACTCGCTGCCGTCGGCGGCCCGGAAGGTGTCGACGTGCGGGTCGTGGAACGTGACACTCGCGCCACGTGCGAGAAGCCCCGCGATGACCCCCGCCGCCGGGGAGTTCCGGGCGTCGCGGACGTTCGGCTTGAAGGCGACGCCGACGACGCCCACCCGCGCGCCCTTGAGCGCCTTGCCACGGTCGTTCAGCGCCTCGGCCACGAG
The DNA here is from genome assembly GCA_963780425.1 of uncultured Chloroflexia bacterium. Lineage (GTDB taxonomy): Bacteria > Chloroflexota > Limnocylindria > Limnocylindrales > CSP1-4 > SPCO01. The sequence goes on from CAWABZ010000012.1 coordinate 61,768, forward strand.
GTCGACGACGTGACGCGGCATCGCAAAATTGATGTCTCCCGCGAGCTCGACGAATCGATCGATGAAGTCGAACTCCCGTGCCCGCCACGCCAGGTAGTACGGATCGACCGGGATGCAGTGACCGCCGACGCCGGGTCCCGGCGTGAACCGCATGAACCCGAATGGCTTCGTGGCGGCCGCGTCGATGACCTCCCACACGTCCAGGCCCATCCGCTCGCACAGCAGGGCAAGCTGGTTCACGAATGCGATGTTCACGTTGCGGAACACGTTCTCGAGCAGCTTGGCCAGCTCCGCGGCGTCGGGCGACGAGAGCTCGACGACCCGCGTGTTGATCCGGCCCGAGGAGCGCGGCGGCTCGCCGTGTCGCGTCGGGGGTCGTCGCACCGACGAGCCGCGGGATGTCCTTTGATGCGCTGGCCGGGTCACCGGGACTGACGCGCTCCGGCGCGAACGCGAGATCGAAATCGACGCCGGCGCGGAGACCGCTGCGCTCGAGGGCCTCGCGGAACGGGCCGGTCGTCGTCCCGGGAAACGTCGTCGACTGGAGGACGATGAGCTGGCCCGGACGCAGCCGGCTGCACAGGTAGTCGGCGGCGCCGAGGACCGGGCCGAGGTCCGGATCCTTGGTCGTCGTGATCGGGGTGGGGACGCACACGAACACCGCGTCGACCGCCGCGACATCGGCGTCCTCCGTGGCCATGATCCGGAGCCCGCGCTCCAGGCCGCGCCCGAGTCGCTCGTCGTCGATGTCGTCGATCGGTGACCGACCGGCCCTGAGCTCCTCGACCCGCGCCGGGCTTGCATCGAGCCCGACGACGTCGAGGCCCGCTTCGCTGAACGCGAGGGCCAGTGGGATCCCGACGTAACCGAGGCCGACGATCGCGATCCGCGTGTCAGTCGCTGCCGTTGCGTCAGCGACTGCCGCTGCCTCGGTCGATGTGGGGGGCATGTTTGTCATCGTCGCACAGGCTCCGTGGACGCGTCCTGACGGTCGGCCAGCCAGCGCCGCGACCCGGGTGCCAGGTTGGTCCGACCCGTCTCGCCGAGCGCCTCGAGCGCGGCCTCGAGGTCGCCGACGTCGGCCGGGACGATCACGACCCGCCCGTCCGGGTGTCCCGCGGCGAGCTCGTCCCAGTGTGTCGTGATCGCATCTCGGAACGCGCTACGGGCATCCGGTGACCGTGTCCCGGTCAGCCGGCGGACCCAGCGCTCGCTGCGGGTCGTCCGGGGAGTGGCATCGGGCGCGACGACCGCCACCGGCAGTCGCCCGCTGGTGAGATGGCTCGCCGACAGGCGGTCGGCGCCGTGGGCGGCAACGAACAGCGCGGCCACGATCGGCTTCGAGGATGGGGCGGCTTGACCCGGCGGCGGTCCGGCTCGCGGCGTGGCCGGCGACCGACCCGCGGCACGGCGCACCTCGTCGTAGAGCTCCAGCGTCCGCGTCGCGACTGCCGCGGGCGAGAAGCGGTCCTCGATGCTGGCACGCATCGCATCCCGATCGATCTCCGCGAGCCGATCGCGGAGTCGCAGGATCGCATCGGCCAGGGCGTCCGGCGTCGCGTCGGTGGCGATCTCCCCGAAGCGTCCGTCCTCTCCCACGATGTCCTCGACCCCACCCGACGGCGTAGCCGCGACCGGAAGGCCGGACGCGAGCGCCTCGGCCGCGACCATGCCGAACGTCTCGAACGGGCTCGGGTGGACGAAGATGCCGGCCTGCTGCATCTCCGCGCCGACGACGTTCCGCGCGGCGACCGGCTCGAAGGTGACTGCGTCGCGAATCCCGAGCTCGTCGGCCAGGGCCTGCCATCGGGCGTCCTCGGCGTTGGTGGCGCTGCCGATCATCCGCAGGCGCAGGGACGGCCGCCGACCATGGGCGACGGCCATCGCCCGCAGGAGCGTGTCGATCCCCTTGTGCTCGGAGCGGGCGCCGACCCACAGGAGCTGGTCGGCGTCGCGACGCGGTTGTCGCGCAGGCGGGAAGTGGTCCAAGGGCACGGCGTTCGGGACGATGGCGAACGGAACCGGCACGGGCTCGCCGTGGTCCGAGAGCGCCGCGGTGACCCGATCCGCCTGGGCCTGGCTGACGGCCACGACCCGTGCAAGGCGCAGGAGGTCGCGGTAGGCGGCAGCCGCCTCCGGCCGGCGAAGGCGATCGCGAAGGGTCGAGTCGTGCTCGGTGACGACGAGCGGGACGCCCAGCTCGGCCGCCAGCGACAGCGCCGCGACGCCGTCCGGCAGCCCGTTGTGGGCGTGGATCACATCGATCGGGCGGCCGGACGCGGCACTCCGCGTGGCGAGCGCTCGACCGAACGCCAGCAGCGGGACGGCGTGGCGGGCCGCCATCTCGGGAACTTCGGATCCGTCGAGGGCTCCCCACGTCCGGATCACCGGTAGTCGCGCGACCGGTGCCCGCGGCGCCCCGAGCCGCGGCCCGCCATTGCAAGCCGCGGGATCCGCGAGCGCCACCGACCAGGCAACTTCGGCGCGGGCGGCTCGCGCCTTCCGGCGGTCGTCGTCACCTCGCACCTGGATCGTTTCGAACGAGGCGACGATCGGATCGGCGCCCGCCGCCTGGAGCGCGGCCACGTGGTCGTGGACGAAGCTGCCGCGACCGGGTGCGTCGAACGACGGGTATGCCCGCGCCACGACGAGCACGCGCAGGCTCACTGCGTCGCCAACCGGGCATAGAGCGCGATGAGCTCCGCGCTTTCTCGCTCCCAGCAGTACCGCTCATGGGCGGCGTGCTGGCAGCGCCGCCGCAGGTCGGCCATCGCCGCATCGTCGAGCGACAGGATCTCGCCGATGGCGCCTGCGACCGCTGCCGGACGCGTCGGGTCGCATACCGCGCCGAGCGGACCGTCCGGGTCGTCGATCACGATCCGGCGGCGCTCTGAGAAATCGCTGCTCACGACCGGCGTTCCGACAGCGAGGCTCTCGAAGAGCTTGTTTGGCGTCGAGTAGCGCTCGTTGAGCGTCCGTGGCTGGTTCGGCATCGCCGACACGTCGGCCGACGCGACCCACGCGAGGAGCTCATCCGAGGGCACGGCAGGCAGGACGTGCAGCCGGCCACCGAAGCGCGGCTCCGCAGCGAGCGCATGAAGCGACTCCGTCAGCGGCCCGAACCCCAGGAAGACGAGGTGCGCGCGCGCGACCCGCTGGTCCGCCATCGCCTCGGCCAGGACGTCGAGGCCGCGATCGCGCTGGAACCCGCCGTGGTAGAGCACCACCGGGGCATCCGCCGGGATCCCTGCAGCGGACCGCAGGTGGTCGGGCCGGGTCGCGGCGATGGGCTGGCGCGGTGGGGCATTCCGCACGACGACCGCCGGTGGTCCGCCGTACCGCCGCCGCAGCTCAGCGGCGATCGAGGCATTGACGGTGACGATGCCGTCGACGCCGGCGATCCAGCGGCGTTCGAGCCGGCCGAGGATGCGGCGCACCCACCACGGCTGGCGCGCCTCGACGCCGGCCTCGAGGAACAGCTCGTGGCTGTCGTAGATCACCGTCACGGAGCGATCGTCTCGGCGCGCTGCGCGGACGGCGGCCGGCAGGCCCGTCAGGTCGTGGCCGTGGTAGACGTCGGCGGGCGGGGCTTGCGGCTGCGGCCGCCGTCGCCCAGCCCAGAGCCGACAGGCGCCACCACGCCAGGTGATCGAGACCGTCTTCGACGTCATGCGGACGGGGCCGTGCCCGTCGGCTGGCGACGTATCGAGCCGCCTGGATCAGCGTGTACGGCAGAGTGACAAGCGAGACGGCCACCACGCCGAGCGCATCGCCGATGCCCGAGGGGCCAGAGCGGAGTGCCCGAGCGAAGGCGCGAGGCACGCCCCGGAGCGCGCGCCACGGGTAGTAGCGCATGTCCCGCCAGCGCACCCGCCAATCCGCCGGAGCCGGCACGCGGATGATCTGCACGCCGTCACGGTCCTCGTGATCCGGCGGCGCGTCCGATCCGCCCGGTTGGAGGGCCACGATGGTCGTCGGCCAGCCGGCCGCGTGAAGCGTCGCCGCCTCGCGCAGGACCCGGACGTCATTGGTACACGGGTTGCGGACGAACATGACCACGGCCTGGCGATCCACGGTGCCGGCCGCGGGACTCACCAGCGACGGCCGGTCAACCGGCTGTATTCGGCGAAGAGTCGGTCCGCCTGGTTCTCCCAGTTGTACGTCTCGTGGGCCGCGGCCAGCGCGCGCCGCCGCCACGCTGCGGCTTCGTCTGGCGGGGCGTCGAGGATCTCCCGGCAGGCCGCGGCGATCGCGGCCGCATCGGTAGGATCCACCACCAGCCCGCAGCGGGTCTCGCGGACGATCGGCGCCATACCGGGGAGGTCGCTCGCGACGACCGGCACACCGGCGGCCATCGCCTCGAACAGCTTGTTCGGCGTCGTGAGCCGGTGGTTGAGCGTCGTCGGCTGGATCGGCATCGCCACCACATCGGCCCCGGCGACCCAGTCGAGCAGCTCGATCGGGCGGACCGCGGCAAGCAGATGGACGCGCCCGCGCAGCTCCGGAGACGCGGCGCGCTCGCGGTAGGCTGCCTCCTCGTAGCCGTAGCCCATGAGCACGAGCACCGCGTCGTCGATCAAGGTGATCGCGTCGAACAGCTCCTCGATGCCGCGCCCCGGCGAGAAGCCGCCCTGGTAGAGGACGACGCGGCATGATGGCGCGAGCCCGAGCCGGTCGTGGAACCTACGCTCGCGCGGGTCCGCCGGTTCGTATCGGTACGAGCAGTTCATCACGACCAGCGGCGTCGGCACCCTGAAGCGCTTGGCCATCACATCGGCGTAGGGCTGGTTGACGGTGATCACACGATCGGCGCGTCGGGCCCATCGGCGCTCGGCCCGGGCGATGGTCGCGCGCGCCAGTCCGCGCGTGGCGGCGAGGTTTCCCGCGTCCATGTAGATGTCGCGCGCGTCGTACACGACCTTCGGCCGCGGCGATTCGCCGTCGGCGATCGCGTGCCCGACCGGGATGCCCATGTAGGCCATCGCGTGGATGAGGTCGGCCGGGGGTGCCGCCTCGCGCGCATGGCGCGCGTGCGAGCGCACGGTCAGCAGGATCGACCAGCGCCGCACGACGCGGCTCGCGAGACGGCGAGACAGGGAGCGCGAGGCGACGCCGCGCGGGCGCGTCGAGTCGCACCGGCTGGCCGGCGTCGCCGGCGTCGCCCTGCCGCGCCGGACCGGGGCAGACGGGGGCGCCGAAGCGCCCGCCGGGCTTCGTTGCGGCCGGATGCGGCGGAAGATGCGGCGCACGAACGCTCGGCCAGGGAGCGCCTCCCCGGGGTCCGCCCGGACCCGGATGATCTCGTAGCCCCCTGGGTCGACCTCGCGCTCGGGGAGGCCGGGCTTCCAGCGGGCGAGGACCGTCACGTGGTGGCCTCGAGCTCGCGCGGCGCTGGCGATGCGGTACGTCCGCGAATCGAATTCAGCGGTCGAGGGGAGAACGAGGAGCAGGCGCTGCGGCTCCACCGGGCCAGGTGCCGCCGGTGGCGCGCCTCGTCGCGTTCGTCATCCGAGCGCCGCCACGATCGCGTCGACGGCGCCGGCGGGTTCCAGCCGGAGGTCGGCGGCCCTGGCCCGGGCGTCGGCCTCTGCCGTCGAGATCGGTGCGAGCCGCTCGAGCTCCGCTGTCGCGCGCGACGCATCGAGCCCGACCATGACCATCGTGCCGCCCGAGTCCGCCAGGGCCTCCACCCATTCGGTCGTCCCGCGCAGGATCAGGCACGGGACGTGGAGCCACGCGGCCTCGCGCTGGACGCCGCCCGAATCGGTCAGGACGGCTGCGGCGTGGAGCTGCAGCCCGAGGGTCGTGCGGTACCCCTGCGGCTCGATGACGCGGACGTCCGGCGACAGCTCGATCGCGGCCGCCTCGAGGGCCGCGCGCGTGCCCGGGTGCAGCGCCAGGATGACCGGGCGCTCCGGGCGCGCGACCCGGTTCAACAGGGCGGCCCAAGCCGTCATCGCATCGGGCTCCCGGTTCTCGGCCCGATGGATCGTGGCGAAGAGGTACCCGCCCGGGATCAGGGCCAGGTCGACCGAGCCGAGGACGGCCGGATCCCTAACCTCGCGGGCGGTCCGCGCGGCGAGGTCCTGGAGCACGTCCCCGACCTCGACGACGCCATCGACGATCCCCTCGGCACGGAGATTGGCGACGGCCGCGGGTGTGGGCGCGAACAGCCATCGCGACAGGTGATCCGTCACCAGCCGATTGATCTCCTCGGGCATCCGCCGATCGAACGAGCGCAGGCCGGCCTCCACGTGGGCGATCGGGATGCCTTGCTTGGCCGCCACGAGTGCCGCGGCGATCGTCGTGTTCGTGTCGCCGCAGACGACCACCACGTCCGGGACAGGTCCTCGAGTATCGGGTCGAGCGCGATCAGCATCCGGCCCGTCTGGGCCGAACCCGAACCACCACCGATCCCGAGGTCGTAGCTCGGGCCGCCGCAGGCCGAGCTCGCGGAAGAACGACCCGGCCATCGCGTCGTCGTAGTGTTGACCGGTGTCGATGAGGTCGTGTCGAACCGCGCCCGAAGGGCCGGCTCGAGCGCGGCGGCCTTGATCAGCTGGGGACGCGTCCCGACGACGTTGGCGATCCGCACGTCGGCCTCGTCAGTCGACGGCGTCGCGCGCGGGCCGCTGGTCGTCGGCACCCCCACGCCGCGATAGGCGACGCCGGGGCCGAGCCGCTCGACGAGCGGCGACAGGCTGTTCCGGCCGTCGTAGACGACCCGCAGTCCGGGGAACCAGGCCGGGTCCAGGTCCAGCCACGCAGGATCGCCCGTCTGGGTGACGATCGCGCGGACATCGGGCGAAGGGGAACCCCACGGCCACGGCTCGGCGCCGGCTCGCGTCGATCTCGTCGACACTCAGCAGCGGGTCGTACGCGAGCACCCGCGCGCCGCGTGCGCGGAGCCCGTCGATGAGCGGCGTCGCCCGCGAGTACGCCAGCTCCTTGACCCCGTGGCGATAGGTCAGGCCGAGCACGAGGACCGCCGCCCCGGTGAGGTCGCCCGCAGCGTCTTCGACAGCCGCGACAGCGAGGTCGACCTGGCCGTCGTTCACTTCACGCGCACGCGCGACGAGCGACAGCTCCGGCGCGCGATCGAGCAGGAAATGCGGATACACCGGGATGCAATGCCCGCCGACCCCGATCCCGGGCTGGTGGATGTGGCTGTACGGCTGGCTGTTGGCCGCCGCGATCACCTCGGTGATGTCGACGCCGATGCGATCGGCGTACCGGGCGAACTCGTTCGCGAGCGCGATGTTCACGTCGCGGTAGGTGGTGTCGGCGAGCTTCGAGAACTCGGCAGCTTCCGCCGACGACATGGCGACGACCTCCGCGTCGAGCACGCTCTCGTAGAACGCGGCGGCGAGAGCCGTCGACGGACGCGTCGAGGCCACCGACGAGCTTGGGGTACGTCGCCAGGTTGGCGAGCGCGGCGCCGCTGTACAGCCTCTCGGGCGAGAAGGCGACGTGGATCCGGTCCGTGCCCGACCCGCTGGCCGGCAGACCGCTGGCGGCCTCCAGTCGAGGTGCGTACCGGTCGCGCGTATCGCCGACGGGCAGGGTCGTCTCGAAGATCACGAGGGAGCCGGCGTGGACGCCGGGCGCGATCGAGTCGACCGCGGAGTCCATCCAGCGGTGATCGGGATGCTGGCTCGCATCGAGCATGACAGGGACGATCAGGACCACCACGTCTGCCGCGCGCGCCGCCTCGGCGCCGTCGGCGGTCGCCCGGAGCCGGCCGGTGGCGTGGGCACGCGCCACGAGCTCAGCGAGACCCGGTTCCTCCCCGACATGGGAGCGACCCTCGTTGATCGAGTCGACGACACGCGGGTCGATGTCCACGGCGACGACGTTCCAGCCGTGCCCGGCGAACTGCGCGGCGAGCGGCAGGCCCATCTTGCCGGCACCCACGACGGCCACCGTCCCGGCCGTGCCGGGCTCTCCGGTCCATGGCGAGACGGACCGTGCCTCGCTGTGACGACACGGCCGCGGCGGCAACTGGATCGAGCCGCCGGACAGATCTCCCGTGGAGCTGGGTCGGGTCGATGGGCTCACGCCGACACCAACTCGACCGACCGCTGCTCCCGCGCCGCGGTCAGCAGGGCGTGGGCCAGCACGACCGCCCAGCGGCCGTCCTCGCCATCGACGATCGGGCGGCCGCCGCGGCGGACCACGCTCAGGAAGGCCTCCAGCTCGACCGCCAGCGGCTCCTCGTTCGAGACCGGCAGCTCGACCTCGTCGCCAGCGAACGTCGGGGCGTACCCACCGATGAGCCGCGGGTTGGTCATGTCCGAGGCGCGCGTGAACGTCAGGCGCTGGGTCAGGTAGTCGAGCTCGAACATGCCCTCCTCGCCGACCACCGCCAGCTGGCGTCGCTTCGCCGGCGTAAGCCAGTCGACGTCGAGCATCGCGACGGTCCCCGACGGGAACGACATCAGCCCGAACAGCAGGTCCTCGTGGTCGGCGTGGATGCGCTGTGCGGTCTCGGCGACGACCCGGACGGGACGCTCGCCGGCGATCCAGGACAGGATGTCGACGTCGTGCGTGGCGAGATCGACGGTCACCCCGACATCGCGGATGCGCGCCGGGAACGGGCCGGCCCGCCGGCTGGTGATGGCGTAGACCGATGACAGCCACCGACCCTCGTGCAGCAGCCGGCCGAGCTCCAGCACCGCTGGATTGAACCGCTCGACGTGGCCGACCTGGAGGGGGACGCCGCGCGCGCGGGCGGCGTCGACGAGCGCGCCCGCCTCCTCGGGCGTCGCGGCGAGTGGCTTCTCGACGAGTGTGGCCACGCCCCGGTCGATCGCGGCGAGGGCCAGCGCGACGTGGGTGGTCGTGGGCGATGCGATGACGACGGCGTCGAGGTCGGCCTCCGCGAGCAGGGCCATCGGCTCGGCGAAGCCCTGGGCGTTGGAGCCGGCCGTGGCGCCATCGAGCGCCTCACGGTCCGGATCGGCGACGGCGACCAGACGTGCGCCGGGCAGCGACGAGAGGATCCGGAGGTGGTTGCGACCCATCGCGCCGAGCCCGATGAGCCCGACGCGGACGGGCCCGTCCCCGGCCGGTGACCAGGGGCTCGTCATCGAGCCGCGGTCTCCTCGGGGACGCGGTGCCTCTCGACGACGGCACGAACGGTGTCGATGACGGTCGCCTGGTCGACCTCGCTCAGACCGGGGTACATCGGCAGCGACAGCGACCTTCGGGCGGCGCGGTCCGTGACCGGCAGGTCGGCGTGGATCCCACGCTCGAGGATGTACTTCTGCCGATGGACGGGGATCGGGTAGAAGATCCCGGTCCCGATGCCGGCCGCGGTGAGGTCCGCGACGATCGCGTCGCGCTCGTCACCGACGTCGACGGTGTACTGGTGGTACACGTGCGTCCGCCCGGACGGGATGACCGGCGTCACGATGCTTGTCCCGGCGAAGGCCTCGTCGTAGCGTCGCGCGATCGCCTGTCGACGGGCGGTGTTCCGATCCAGCTTGTCGAACTGGACGAGACCGATGGCGGCCCCGATGTCGGTGAGCCTGAAGTTGTAGCCGAGGATCTCGTGGTGATAGCGCTCACGCATGCCCTGGTTTCGGTAGAGCCGGATCCAGTCGGCCACCCGATCGTCGTCGGTCGTGATGAAGCCACCCTCGCCGGTCGTCATGTTCTTCGTGCCGTACAGGCTGAACGCGCCGTGCCCGAAGCTGCCGGTCTTCCGTCCCTCGAATGTCGCCCCGTGCGACTGGCAGGCGTCCTCGACCAGGACGAGCCCGTGCCGATCGGCGATCTCGCGGATCGCGCGAAGATCGGCCGGCAGGCCGAACAGGTGGACCGGGCAGATCGCCTTCGTCCGGGGCGTGATGGCGGCCTCGATGCGATCCGCGTCCATGTTGTAGGTATCGGGCTCGATGTCGATGAACACGGGCGTGGCACCGGTCGACAGCACCGCGCTACCGGTCGCGTTGAACGAGTGGCTGACGGTGATGACCTCGTCACCGGGGCCGAGGTCCAGGGCGGCGTAGATCGCCATCAGCGCGAGCGTGCCGTTGGCGACGGCGATGGCGTGGCGGACGCCGATGAACTCGGCCCAGCGCTCCTCGAGCTCTGCGACACGGCGGCCCTGCGCGATCATCCCGCTGCGCAGCACCTCCGCGACGGCCTCGATCTCTTCCTCGCCGATATCGGGGCGGACGACGGGGATCATGCTGGCGCTCCCTGCTTGACGACCGGACCGGACCGTTCCTCGAGCGTCTCCCCGTCCGGGACGTAGACATACTCTCTTTCGCACGACGGGCAGATGAAGCGGCCTGTCCCCCGCTCGTCGAGGCGCGCTCCGCAGGCGCATACCCAACCGATCCGGCGCGCAGGGTTGCCGACGACCAGCGCATGGCCGGCGACGGGACGCGTGACGACCGCACCGGCGCCGACCATCGCGTACGTGCCGACGTCGCACCCGGCGACGACGACGGCGCCTGCGCCGATCGAGGCGCCATCGGCGAGGTGGATCGGGGTGACGGTCCAGTCCTGCGCGCGTGCGAGGTCGCCCGTCGCGGTCACAGCACGGGGATTGCGGTCGTTCGTGAGGATCGCACCCGGCCCGATGAACACGCCGTTGCCGACCGTGACGCCGTGGTAGACGAGCGCGCCGTTCTGGACCTTGACCCGGTCGCCGAGGGCCACGCCCTCATCGATGAACGCGTCCCGGCCGATGATCGCGTCAGCGCCGATCGAAGCGCCGGTGCGGACCTGCGCGCGGTGCCAGACCGACGTGCGGGGGCCGATGGACACGCCGTCCTCGAGATCCGCACTGGGGTGGATCCGGGCGGTGGGATCGATCATGCGCAGGTCGGGCTCCTCGCAGCGGTCGTCGCGGAACAGGGGCGGACGACGGGAATCCGAGTATAGCCGAGGGTCCGGCGACCTCTCGCCGAGGCGTCAGCGGCGGCGGTCAGCGGCGGCAGCGCTCAGCGGCGGCGCAGGACCGCGGAGATCAGCCCGATCACTGCGCCCGCGGCCAGCGCGCCTCGCCAATCGAGGATCGGGCGGACGGTCCCCTCCACGCGGCCGGCGATGAGGATCCCGATGGCGCTCGGCTGGCGGACGATGACACGGCCGCCCACCAGGGTCCCGACGAGCGACTGGTCGACGACCGACTCGTTGCTGCCGATCAGGTTCGCCATCGACTGCACGACGCGGGTCTCGTTCCCGAACGCCGCGCCGAGCAGGCCGCGATCCAGCGACACCGTGTCGCCCCGCGCGAGTCCGACGGCGCCCTGGCTGACCGCGATGTCGGTGGCGTTCGCGCGACCGATCCCGCCCTGGTGGATGTCGATGGCGTCGGCGGTGGCCGTCGAGATGCCGCCCTGCATGATGCTGATGGTGCCCGCCTCGGCCGCATACATGCCGCCCTGGTTCACCTCGATCCGGTCGGCGCGGGTGGTCTCGGGCGGCGTGGACTCGGACGCCGTGGATCCGGTCGTCTCTGGGGATCCTGTCGGATCGGTGGTGATCTCGCTCATGCCTGCAGCCTACGCCTCTGACGACGGGCGCGCGCCGATGGTCTATCCTGCCGCGGTCCGACGAGGAGCGCGCAGACGCCCGCGCGGACGGGGTTCGAGGGGACCAGGTGGCCACACGCCGCATAGGCTCGGGCAGATCCATCTTCGTCCTGGCGCTGGCGCTCGCAGCGGTCGGCGGGGTGGGCGTGGGCGCCCTGGCGGCGGCCGTCGCACCGACCGCGGCTCCACCCGCGAGCCAGGCACTGGCGTCTCCGTCACCGAGCACCGACGCCCGAGCCGACCGCTACCCCGACACCCGTCCCCACCCCGACCCCGGTCCCGACGCCCACGCCGACACCGACGCCCGAACCCACGCCGACGCCCGTGCCCGCGCCGTTGACCGGCCGTCTCGTGTCGCCGGCCGTCGCGCAGCGCCACCCGGTCGCCGTGATGATCGACGACCACCACGATGCGCGACCGCAGAGCGGTTTCAACGACGCGGCGATCGTGTGGCAGGCGCCCGCCGAAGGCGGCATCCCGCGCTACATGCTGATCTTCCAGGACCGCATCCCGCCGTCGGTCGGACCGGTCCGCAGCGCCCGCCAGTACTACATCGCGTGGGCCGCCGAATGGAAGGCGGTCTACGCGCATGTCGGCGGCTCACCCCAGGCGATGCAGACGCTGCGCGAGAAGGGACGCGGCCAGCTCGTCTACAACGCCGACGAGTTCCGCTGGGGCGGCATCTACTTCCACCGCACCCGGGACAGGTTCGCACCCCACAACGTCTACACGAGCGGCAAGGAGCTCTATCAGCTGTCACGACGAGTCGGCGCAAAGAACGAGCCCATCAAGGCGGCATGGAGATTCGCGCCCGACAAGCACCCGTTGCTGCGGCCCGAGGGCACGCGCATCACGGTCGTCTACTCGCAGAACACGATCACGTACCGCTACGACCGCGCGAGCAACACCTACCGCCGAGCCGTGAGTGGCGAGAAGCGGCAGATCGATCGTGGCGTCGACAAGCCGGTCGCGCCCAAGAACGTCATCGTCATGACGATGTCGTTCGGGCGGCTCAACGACGGGAGCCAGGAAGAACCGCCTCGAGGCCCAGTTCATCGGGCGCGGCGCGGCCTGGATCTCGACGAACGGGACGACGATCAAGGGCACGTGGCGCAAGCGCTCGATCACCGATCCGACCCGCTTCTACGATGCGGCCGGCAAGCTGGTCACGCTGACCGTCGGGCAGACGTTCATCCAGGTCATGCCGAAGGGCTCGAAGATCACGATCAAGGACGGCAAGGTCCCGAAGTACACCCCGACGTTCCGGCAGGCGCGCGACGAGGCGCTCTGACGCGATCGGCGAACGCCTCTTCGGGCCGTCCTGATCGGCCTGCCGGTCAGCCGCGCCGGCCGACCTCCGCGTAGATCGCCCTGACATCGGCAGCCACATCGGCCCAGGTCCGGGCCCCGTCTGCCGAACGCTCCCGGGCCGCCTCGACGATCCCGGCGCGGACCGGATCGTCGCTCCACGCTGCGGCCAGCGCCGCCGCCATCCGATCTGGATCGCGCGGCTCCACGAGGATCCCGGCCGTCCCGACGACCTCGGGCAGGGCACCGACCGCCGAGGCGATGACCGGCACGCCGGCGGCCAGCGCGTCAAGGGCTGCGAGTCCGCTCGACTCGGAGACCATGGGCAGGACGACGCCGCGCGATGCGGCCACCACGGCCGCCGAATCCTCGACCGGCATGATCGGCGCGTAGATGAGATGGTCGCCAGCGCCGTGCCGGGCGGCGATCCGCGCCAGCGAGGCACGATCCTCTGGTGTCGCATCCAGGACGAGGACACGGGGTGGCCAGGGCACGGCCGGGTCGAGATCGTCGGGTCGGCCGCCGCGCCCCAGGGAGGCCAGGGCGGCCAGCATCGTCGATGCGTCCTGGCGGATGTCGTGGCGACCGGGATACACGAGGTACCGATCCCCCAGGCCGAGCCTGTCCGCGATCGCCCGGGCAGCCCCGCCCCGCTCGGCGAGCGCGACCGGCCCGAGCGCGTACGCCGGTCGCGGTGCCAGCGGGATCACCCGGATGCGGTCGCGCCGCAGGTGCAGGAGACGCCGTGCGGCCCGCGCGACATCGTCACTCCCGACGAGCACCGCCGCGGCATCGCGCAGCAGACGCGCACGGAGCCGCTGGCCGAAGCGCGACGCCGCCCCGCGCTGGAACGAGCGCGGCAGCTCCCATGGCGCAAGGTCGAGCAGCGTGGCGACGGTCGGCAGCCCCGAGGCGATCGGCAGCCCACCGCCCGCGGTGTGGTACACGGCGCCGGCCGCTCCACCGAGCTCGGCACGCCATGCCGCCCCGATCGACGCGCCGCTCAACAGGAACGGGTCGACCGTCAGCGCAGCCGAGCGCAGGAGACGGATCGGCGGCAACAGCCGGCGACCGATCACCTCGAGGTTGCTGAACCGCGCGGTCGGGTCGTCCTCGTCGCTGGCCAGCAGGAATGCGAACGACTCACCCGACAGCGGGTCCGCATCGAACGCCCCGAGCAGTCCTTCCAGGTAGGCAGCGGTGCGCGGTGCGCGCGCCGGCTCCTGCAAGGCGCGCACGTCCATGACGACGCGTACCCCCGGGGTTCGGCTCATCTCGGCTGGCGCGAGCCTCGCCAACGGCTGCGGAGATCCTCCAGTCGCAACTGCACGACCACGACGAGGGCCTCGACGACGATCCGTCGCGACATCTTGCTCTGGCCGACCCGCCGGTCGCGGAAGGTGATCGGGATCTCGCGCACCCGCGCCCCCGCCCGGCTGGCGCGGAACGTCATCTCGATCTGGAAGACGTAGCCGCCGGCATGGACGCCGTCGAATGGGACAGACCCGAGCGTGCTGGCGCGCCACGCCTTGAAGCCGCCGGTGAGATCGTGCGGTGAGAGACCCAGGACGATCCGCGCGAACAGCGACCCACCACGCGACACGAGTCGCCGGCCGAGGCCCCAGTCCACGACGCCACCACCTGGCGTGTAGCGCGACCCGATGACGAGGTCGGCGGACCCATCGAGCACGGGAGCGATGAGCGACGGCAGGGCGGTCGGGTCGTGGCTGAAGTCGGCGTCCATCTGGACCACGACCGACGCGCCACCCTCGAGTGCGATCGCGAACCCGTCGAGGTAGGCCCGCCCGAGACCCTGCTTCGCCGCCCGATGTCGGACGCGGATGCGTTTGTCGGTCGCGGCCAGCTCGTCGGCGATGCGGCCGGTCCCGTCCGGCGACCCGTCGTCGACCACGAGCAGCGTGGCATCGGGGACCGCTGCGAGGATCGCCTCGGAGATCGGCCGGATGTTGTCGGCCTCGTCGTAGGTCGGCAGGACGACCCACGTCCCGGATCCCGGGGCGTCCTCGTTGGTCATGGCCGGCAGTGTAGTGGCGCTCTTGGCCGTCAGTGGGTCTGGATGACGACGGTCCGGGCGGACCACGTCGTACCGACCCAGCTTCGTGCCCAGACGACGATCTTGTACGTCCCCGCCGCAACGTACGTGCCAGCCGACGATCGCCCATCCCAGTTCCAGGCATGGACCCCGGCACCGAACGAGCGATCGGTCCAGACCGTCCGAACGAGTGAGGTGCCGCGATAGATCCGGACCGACACGACTGCCGCGCGACGCAGGTCGATGCGGACCTGGCTGCGCTGGCCGGCGCGCGGGTCGAACGAACCGTCCGTCCAACGCACCGAGCGGATGGTTCGATCGACGAGGATCGTGTGGTTGGTGACGGTCGGGTTGCCGGCACGATCGCGGCCCTCGACCTGGTAGGTATAGCGGCCGTCCTTGACGGCGAGCCCGTCGCGTCCGCGGCCATCCCAGGTGCCGCTCCAGGACAAGCGGGACGTGAAGGACCAGGCGCGCTGGACGCGCCCGTCCTTGTCCCTGACACGAACGGCACCGGCCACCGCCTCACTCGACGTCCACGCCAACGGCAGCGAATCGGACTGGCCGTCGCCGTCGGGGCTCAGGAAGCCGCGCGATGCCCTCGTCACGATCGTGGACGCGCGGGTGTCGACGAAGACCGTGAACGGCCGCTCCGACCGGTTCGCGGAGGCGTCCTCTGCCCACAACGTCACCCGATACGCCCCATCCGCCACGACGGCGGGTGAGGAATCCATGCCGTTCCAGGTGAACGCCAGCGTCTTGTTCGCGACCGTGCCGCTCCGGAGGTTCGGACCGAGCGACGCGCCGACCACCGCCTGGACGCGGTAGCCCCACCTGACGTGGCCCGTGGCGGACATGCGGATCGTGGTCGAATCGATCGCGCCGTCTCCGTTCGGCGAGAACCGCGCGGCGGAGATCGATCCGCCCGACAGCGTCGGCGGCACCGAGTCGGTGATGAACTTGGACTGGATCGCGCCCCACAGCTCGGTCCGGGTCCCGTCGTAGCCAAGCGCCCAGATCCCCGCGCCCCGCAGGTTGTACCGGTTGACGAGGTCGTACTTGGCCCCAAGGGCCCGGGCGTCGTCGATGTAGAGCTGGCGCCACGGGTTGACGCAGCCGTAGGTCCCCGTGCAGTTCTCGCGGTGGTAGGCCGTCCAGGCGACCTGCTCGGTGGTGTCGTAGCGCTTGCCGTACTGGGTGAAGAACGGCAGCGCGCTCGTGTAGACCACGGTCGTCGAGGCGCCGTACTTCGCCCCGCTGATATTCCGGGCATGGACCTGGTCCGTGTCGGTCGACCAGGCGCGCCCGTAGTACGGCACGCCGAGGATCAGCTTCGACGCCGGCACGCGGGCGGCGTACGCCGCCACGGTGTCGCGGATGTCGTAGCCCGAGCGCGACAGCGGCGCCAGGCTCCCGACCGGGCTGCTGGTTGAGCCCCGGTAGTCGTAGCCCATGATGAAGATCGCGTCGGCGCCACCCGGGGCGGTGGCGTTCTCGATCGGGTAGTTGCCGATGAAGCCGGTCGTGTCGAACGTGATCTGGTAGCCCTTGCGGACCTTGTTCAACTCGGTCCGGATCGTGCGGACCAGCGCGGTGAACTGGCCCTCGGCGCCCGCAACGAGCGGCTCGAAGTCGAGGTTGACGCCGTCGGCGCCGCGGTCGCGGACCGCCGCCGCGATCTGGCGGGCCAGGTTCTGGCGCGCGCTCCAGCTGCCGAGCAGGGCCTTCTGGCGCGCCTTCCCGGTCGAGTTCCAGGCGAAACTCTGGACCGTGAGGACGACGCGCGTCCCGGTTGAATGGGCGTCGTTGATGATCGACGTCATCTTCGCGCTGGTCCAACCGCTCCAGCCTGTCGTCGTCGTGCCGTTGCTATTGCGCTTCTGCAGGTTCCCGGACGAATCGGCACCGACGCCGAAGTAGGCGATGGTCGAGATCTTGTCGTATTGGATGCGCAGCGTGCTGGAGTTGACCTGCCAGTACGGCAGGAACCCGAAGACCTCGCGCCGAAGTGCGCCCGGGTCGACCCGTGCCTGCGGCGTGATCGCGCTCTCTTCCGTCGGCGACGACCACGAGGCGGGAGCGGCGCCGACGACAACGTCGGGGTCGACGATCGGCTGGTCGACCGACGGATCCACCGAGGGGTCCGGGGTCGCGGGCTCGGCCGCCGGCTCGGCAGACGCAGCGGGAGCGGCAGGGGTCTTGGCAGCCGGGGTCTTGGCAACGCCTGCTGGCGCATGGCCTTCCCATCCAGCCGCCCGGCCGGGAGCCGCTGCGGGGCCACGCCACCGACGGTCCAGCGATCCGACGAGCGCGGCGTGAACCCGACCGTCACCCGTGCGCCCGGCGTGAATGAGATCCGGTCGTTCTCGTGCGCCCGTGCCTGCTCCCAGTGGATGGACGACTCCAGGCCCGCAGCGACTCCCGCCGCGGTCGCCGGACGGGGCGTCGACGCAGCGGCGGCGGCGACTGTCGTCTGGGCCACGAGGAGGGTCGCAAGACCGATCGCGCGAAGGCCGATCAGGCGCGAGGAAGCGGGCGGGCGGCTGGGGGTCACGGGCACGGCGCACCTCGGGCTGTTCGGACCGCTGACGGTACGCCGCTCGACACCTCCGGAGCAAGGCGCCGAAGGTCCCGGTCGAGACCGGTACGGAGTGGTCCGGTGGCCTGCGGAGGGGTCCCCGCGCGCTCCCGGTTAACGCAGCGGGAGAGACGCGCTGGAGCGCTGGGCGCGCATGCCGCTGTCGTACGCGACGACCTTGAACGTCACTGTGCCGGCCGCGCCGCCGGTCTTCATCGTGACCGTCGCGCGATACGTCAGCCCACTCAGCTTCGTCATCGCCACCGACCACAGCGGTTTGCCCGGTTGAGTGACGTAGAGCCTCGGTGTCGATGACAGCGTCTCGGCCGAGACGGCCGTGACCGTGATGGTCCGCCCACGGGTGGCCGAGGTGGCCGACGGCCGGATGCTGAACGCCGACATCTCGAACGCGACGACCTGGCTCCACGAGATCGTCCCGTCAGTCGCGTTGACGTACGACGTGTAGCGACCGGTCGGCAGCATCGACCCGTCGAGACGCTTGCCGTAGAACGTCCGACCGACGGCGCCGGCCGCCATGGCCTCGCCATCGGCGAGCGTCGCGACGACCGCGCCGGCCGCGTCGCGGATCGTCCAGGTGACGTTCGCCGGACGGATCAGGGTGAACGACAGGCGGGTGCCCGTCGCGAGGTTGTCGAGATCCTGCGGGTAGAACAGGGTCTTCGAGGTCGCAACGAAGCCGAGCAGGGCCGCGACCCCGAACGACCGCGTCACGCCGACGCCCGTGTTGCCGGCTGCATCCCGCGGCGTCAACCGGACGTCGTATCGACCGTCGGCGACGACCCGACCGTCGTTGCCCTTGCCATCCCACGCGACGGCGACCGACCCCGCCCCGGCCGGGACGCTGAAGTAGCGGACGACGCTGCCGCCCTCGTCACGCACGTGGACGAGGACCGAGCCGCTCTCGGAGGTCGACGCGATAAGACCGGCGGTATCGCGATAGCCGTCGCCGTTCGGGGAGAACCAGGTGAGGCTGTCCTCAGCGGGTGCCGTGGTCTCGAGTCCCGGGGCGGTCGTGTCGACCCGGATCGAGCCGGTCTTCGAGCCACTGTTCGTCCAGGCGTCCGTGGCGTCGATCCGATATGCGTAGATCCCGTCCGGCACCCCAGCGCCCGCGGCGGTGCGGCCGTCCCACGTCGCCGCAGGATGCGCACCGTCGCCGGCCGTCTCACGGAGCGTCGCCCCATCGCCGTCCAGGACACGGATCCGCCACGCCGCCGATTCGGATAGGCTCGCAGTCAGCTGCACGGTGTCGGCAAGGCCGTCGTCGTTCGGCGACACGAGCGGGCTCGCGGGATCGACCGCGACGACGCGCGGGGACGCGCTGTCTCGTGGGGCGAGGTCGGGGCCGCGGACGATGCCCGCGATCTCGGGGTCGTCGAGGCCTTCGACCTCGTAGAGTGCGGAACCATCGAACGCCGTCGCGCTCGGGCGAGCCACGAGACGCAGCCTCGTGCCGGCAGGGAGCGTGGCCCCGGGCACCGCCCCAGTCGAGGCGGCTGCGACATCGGGGTAGAGAGCGGCGCCCTCGGTCACGACGGCGGCGTGGCCCGGAACGAGGAGCGCCGCCGGATGGCGTCCCGTGTCGACGACGCCGGTGACCATCGTCGTGGTCAACGTCGGGTCAGTCACGAGCGAGCGATAGAAGCCACTTGACGAGCCTTCCGGGTCCATGAGCGCCCGGACGCCGCTGGTGCGCGTCGACGTGAAGCCACTGACGTGGCCGTTGGCACTCGGCGCCGTGCGCCACATTGCTTCGATCGTCTGGTCGGTCGTGAACAGCGCGCGGAGATAGTCGACCGGTCCGCGGTGCCCGTCCGCGAGCACCGCCTGAGCGCGAGACTGCAAGAAGCCCGCGGCGTAGTTGCTGATGCGCTGGCGGGCCACCGTCATCGTCGGGTTCGCGTGGCCTGGCTCTGAGTTGCCCGACGCGTAGCACAGGTGATGGAGCAGGACGATCGCGTTCGGCGCGAGGTCGAGGGTCTTGACGTACGGCTCGCCGTAATAGCGGTTCTCGTAATCGGACAGCTTGCCGTCGCGGTTCGAGTCGTAATTGAGCCCAAAGCCGTCCTTCGTCGTGTAGTTCGGGTCGAAGGTGTACGGGCTGGGCCAGCCGTTGCCGTGGCCGAAGTAGATCAGCACCGACGCGCCGACAGCCGCTGCCTTCACCTTCGACCACGTGGCATTCGGGCTGTAGACCTTGACGACGTTCGACGTATGCCGGATCGCCTCGGCATAGGCCGCGTCGGCGGACTTCCTGTAGCCGGCCGTCGCGCCGTGCGTGGCGCCGACGACGATGACGACCTTGGCCGGGCTCAGCGCGGCGGCCGCGCGGACAGGCGTGGCGCTGGCGAGGGTGCCGGCGACCGCGGTCAGAGCGAGCAGAAGGACGGCGAGGGATCGGTGCACAGGGCTCCGTCGACTGGGCATGGAGGAACCCGTCAAGCCTCCCGAACGAGAGGAGGCCGCTCAATCGCAGGATGGTCCCGACCGTGCTAGCCACATCAGAGGGCAGCGCAGAGCACTCTGGTGTACGGCGGTGCGATGTGCGGGAGTCGAGCGGATTCAGGCCGTCGCGCGGAGCCGAGCGACCAGCGTTTCCAGTGAGGGATTCGTGCGGTCGCGCTCGGATAGGATCGGCCGTCCATCCGGCGCGCCCGACACGTCAGGCCACGGGACGGCCGCGAGCGGGTCGTCCCAGGCGAACCCGTGCTCGTCACTCGCGTCGTACTCGATCGTCACGAGGTACACGAGGTCGAGCGGCTCGATGGCGAGGAACCCATGGGCGACCCCCGCCGGGATCTCGACCCAGCCGTCCTCGCGAAGGTCGCGCGTCTCGACCGCCGGCCGTCGACCGCCAGCCAGCATCGGGCGCACGTCGACGAGCGCGACGAACGCCTGACCGGTCGCGACGATCCAGCGATCGAGCTGACGTCGGTGGAGATGCAGGCCGCGCAGGACCCCGGCGGACGACGTCGACAGATTCGCCTGGACGAAGCGTGGCCGCGACCCTGGCATGGCGCCTGCGTCCCCGGTCTCGATCGGGTCGACGGCACTCTCGCGCCAGATCTCGCGAAAGGAACCGCGCTCGTCGGCGAAGCGCTGGACCGTCCCGTACCTGACGCCTGGTATCGCGGAGGCCTCCGCGTCGGCGTTCATCTGGCGGCCGTGGCGGTCCGCTGCCGCCGAAGCAGCGGAAGATAATCGGCGAGGGCCTGCTGCCACGGGCGCAGCGGCTCGCCCGATGGGAGTTGCGTCGGTTCGAGGACGCCCCACGGCGGTGGCGCCGAGGCGCGCTGCCAGGTCGACGACGTCACTTCGTCGATCGGCACGTCGAGAGCCGCCTGCCGGAAGAGCTCGCGTGCCCAATCGGCACGGGACGCGATCCCGGTATTGACCACGTGATGGACGCCTCTGACGTCGCCCGAGCCGAGGACGTCGACGATGGCCTCGGCGAGGTCATGGGTGTATGTCGGCGATCCGAACTCGTCGCCGACGACTGTGAGCGGCTCTCCGGCCGCGCGGACCGACTCGGCCGCGGCGAGGATCTTCGTCGGAAAATCGTTGCCGGGCGGCCCGAATAGCCACGCCGAGCGAACGATCGCGAGGCTCGATTGTCGGCCGCGATATGCGGCAGCCGCCGCGACCTCGCCCGCGAACTTCGACAGCCCATAGGGATTGTTCGGCTTCGCCGGGTCCTCGGGCATGTAACCCCGGTCGTGGTCGCGGAGTCCGTCGAACACCTCGTTCGTGCTGATCTGGACAAGGTCGATGCCGCGCGATGCGGTGGCCTCGGCAAGGACGTGGACCGCCTCGCCGTTCCGGCGCAACGCCAGTTCGGGGTCGCGAGCACAGCCGTCGACATCGGTCCACGCCGCGGCGTTGATGACGACCTCCGGCTGGTCACGGTCGAGGATCGCGCCGATCGCCGCCGGCGCGTCGAGGTCGAAATCCGTGCGCGTCCAGGCGATGGGGCCGGCGGGGCCCGTGAACGGGGCATCACCCAGCGCGCCGACTAGCGCTCGTCCCAATCGTCCGTTCGCCCCGGTGACCGCGACCCGCATCAGCCGGCGGACCGCAGTCGCGATCCATACTGGCGCTCGTAATAGGCGTCCCAATCGCCCGACCGGGCAGCCCGCCACCAGGATTCGTTCGCCACGAACCACTCGACCGTGGCGGCGAGCCCCTCCTCGAACGACGTCCGCGGTCGCCAGCCGAGGGCCGTGATCTTGCTGCCGTCCATCGCATAGCGCCGATCGTGACCCGGCCGGTCCTCGACGTGGCGGACCAACGACCATGGCTTGCCGAGCCGCTCGAGCAACAGCCGGACCGTGTCGCGATTCGTCATCTCGACGCCGCCTGGGACGTTGTACGTCTCGCCGGCTGTGCCGTGACGCAGCACATGGTCGATCGCGCCGGCGTGGTCCGCGACGTACAGCCAGTCGCGCCGCTGGAGACCGTCGCCATAGAGCGGGAGCGGAAGGTCGTCGATCGCATTGGTGACGAACAGCGGGATGAGCTTCTCGGGGTGGTGATACGGCCCGTACGTGTTCGAGCCACGGGTCACGACCGCATCCAGCCCGTGGGTGACGACGTAGCTCCGGACGAGCATCTCGCCGGCGGCTTTGGCGGCTGCATACGGCGAGCGCGGCGCGAGAGCATCGTCCTCATGCGAGGCGCCCTCCTCGACGGAGCCATAGACCTCGTCGGTCGAGACCTGCAGGAAGCGCGGTCGATGGGCGGCGGTGCGACAGGCCTCGAGCAGCACGTGGACGCCGATGACGCCGGTCCGCAGGAATGCTTCGGGATCGAGGATCGACCGGTCGACGTGGGACTCGGCGGCGAAGTTGACGACCGCGTCGGCCTCCGCCACGAGCGCCTCGACGACCGCGGGATCGGCGATGTCGCCCTTCACGAAGCGAAGGCGCCCGGCCTGCTCCGGATCGGCGCCGACCGGCGCGAGGTTCGCCTCGTTGCCGGCGTAGGTGAGGATGTCCAGCACGGTGATCTGGGTGCCATCGTGCCTGGCCAGGACGTCGCGGACGTAGCACGAGCCGATGAAGCCGGCGCCGCCGGTGACGAGCAGGCGACGCGGTGCAGATGGCCCGGTCATGCCTGCGTCATTCGCACCAGCGTCGGTCACGCCAGTTTCGGTCACGCCAGCGGGCGCTCGATCGGCGGCGCCAGACGGCCTGCCGCGTCATCGTCGCGTGCCAGCTCGGCGGCCCGCAGCAACGACGGGACGGTACCGGCGTCGGTCCAATGGCCTTCGTAGATCCGCGTGAAGAGGCGGCCGTCGGGGATGTAGTGGTTGAGCACGTCGGTGATCTCGAACTCGCCGCGACCCGACGGCGCGAGCCGGTCGATGACGCCGAACGCGTCGGGCCGGAGGAAGTACACGCCGATCGGGATCAGGTCGCTCTTCGGGCTCTGGGGCTTCTCCTCGAAGCCGACGATCTTGCCCTCGGCATCCAGCTCCGCGACACCGAACCGCTGCGGATCCGACACGCGATAGAGCAGCGTCCCGGCGCCGTGGTCGCTCGCCTCGAACTCGGACGCGATGCTCGCGAGGGCCGGACCGCGAAGGATGTTGTCCCCGAGGACGCAACAGAATGCATCCGCGCCGACGAAACCGCGGGCCAGGCCGATCGCCTGGGCGATCCCGTATGCCCCCGCTTGATACCGATACGTCAAGTCGAGCCCGAAATGGGAGCCGTCGCCCAAAAGCTCGACGACGTCGCCGACGCTCTTGCCGCCGACGACCACCATCACCTCGCGGATGCCCATCCCCGCCAGCGTCTCGATCGGGTAATAGATCATCGGCCGGTCGTAGATCGGCAGCAGATGCTTGTTCGTGACGATGGTCAGCGGGAAGAGCCGGGTCGCCGTCCCGCCGGCCAGCACGATGCCCTTCATGGCGCCGAAGGGTAGCAGCGCATGGGGTGATCGCGGGGTAAGCGGTAGCCGTCACGATTGCCTGATGACGGCTCGAGTACGACGGATCGAGCGTGCCGTTGTCCTCGCGAGGACGAGGGCGGAAGGGACGCGTCGCGAGTTCCGGGGAGCTAGGATCGCCAGCGGGCTGAGTCGGGGTGACGTGGGCGCGCGGTCGGCATCTCGCCGAGCCAGGTCGATAAATTCGAGCGCGGGTTGCTGCGCGACGTGCGGCTCGAACAGCTATGTCGGATGTCCTTGGCCGTCGGACTGGTACCGAGCCTGCGTTTCTTCCCGGACGCTGACCCGGTTCGGGACATCGCACAGGTGCGGCTCCTCGATCGTGTCCGCGTCCGCCTCCCGCAGTCGATCCGATGGCGGACCGAGGTGCCGCTCCTGGGTCGAGCGGACGCCCGCGCTTGGGACGCCGTACTCGATGGACACGGGTGAAACGATGCGTTCGAGGCCGAGACGAGGCTCGCTGACCTGCAGGCGACCGAACGGCGGGTGATGCTGAAGTTCCGGGACGACGCCTCCGTGGGACACGTCATCCTGCTGGTTGCCGACACGAAAGCGAACCGGCGTGCCCTGGCGGTCGGTCGGGAAGGCTTGCGTGGCAATTTCCCACTGGACACCCGTGCTGCGATGAAAGCGCTTGCCGCGGGTAGGTGCCCAGGCGGCAATGCGGTTGTCGTCGTCTAGTCCTGTCACCCGCGTCGTCCGGGGCCGTTCGTCGCTGGGAGGTGCTATCGACGGCGTGCGTCGGTAAACGCACCGCTCAGCGGTGAGATCGACGACGGAGGCGGCCGGCAGAGTGCGATAACGCTCGCCTCGGAGAGATCCGGCGACCTCGCGGGTCGCTCCGTTGTCTATACCACCGCTGAGCGGTGAATGGACCAGTCGGAGCGGTGCCTCGGCTCGTGGCCAGGATTCCCGTCAGCGCGGGCTCGCCTTGGGTCGTGGTGTCGCGGGGATGCACGGCTGCTCGCCCTCCGGCAGCGTCGCGCCTCCATCCGGATCGGTGCAGTCGATCGGCTGTTCCTCGAGCGGCGGCAGGCCCCCCTCGTAGTCGAGGATCACCAGGACGAACTCGAGTTTCTCGAAATCCGCCGCGGGCTGCAGGTAGGCGGTCTGGACGACGGCGTTCGCGTCTCGCCGGATGTCCACGACCTGACCGATGAGCAGGCCCTTCGGGTAGGGCGACCGGACACCGCCGCCCAGCTCGATCCCGGCGCTGACGACCTCATCGCCGAGGGCGATTTCGTCGCTCGAGTCGATCTGTTCCATGACCAGGACGCCGCCAAGCTGGCCGACCACCTGGCCCCTCGCAGCATTCGACACCAGCTGGCCGATGACCGTCGAGGTGCCGTCCGTCAGGAGGACGACCGTCGCGCTGTCGGGGCCCACCTCGATGACTCGACCGGCCAGCGCCCCACCGCCCGCCACGACGACGTCGCCGACGCTGATGCCGGCGTTCGTCCCCTTGTCGACCGTGATGACGCGGCGGAACTCCGATGATTCGCGGGAGATGACGTTGGCCGCTGCCGTCTGATAGTCGAATCCTGCCCGCAGCTGGAGCAGGTCCGTCAGGAGCACATTCTCGCGGGCGATCTCCTGCAGCCGGGTGTTCTCCGTCAGCAGCCGCTCGTTGTCGGCGCGCAGCGTCCCGTTGTCGACGCGCAGCCGATCGATCTCCGCGACCGCCGCCCCGATCGAGGCTACCCCGCTCGCCACGTCGTTCAGCACGCCCTGGATCGGCCGGAACGCGAATCCGATGCCGTTCTGGAACTCACGAATGAGGGGGTTCGACGAGAAGGCCATCAGGACCAGGCAGGCCGACAGCAGGCCGACGAAGACGATGCTTCGACGGCGGGTGATCCGGTCTGTGGAGAGGGTCGTCATCGAACGTCGATCATCGGTCGGCGGTCAAGCCGACCGCCACTGTCCTTCAGCGCGGCGGTCGGGAGTACGTCTCGGCGACGAGCACCCGATCCATCGCGTCGAGCTCCTCGAGCACGACACCGGTCCCACGCGCCACGCACGTCAGCGGGTCGTCGGCGATGTGGACGGGCATCTGCGTCGCCTCGGCGATGCGCCGGTCGAGGCCGGCGAGGAGCGCGCCGCCGCCGGCCACCACGATGCCCTGGTCCATGATGTCGGCGACCAGCTCGGGCGGGGTCTCCTCGATCGTGTCCTTCACGGTGTCGATGATCTGCGCGACGGACGGCTCGATCGCCTCGCGGATCTGGTCGGCACCGACCTCCACGCTGCGCGGCAGGCCGGTCAGCAGGTCGCGGCCCCGCAGCGTCACGCGCTGTGCGTCCCACTCACCGGGATAGGACGAGCCGATCGCGATCTTGATGTCCTCGGCCGTCCGCTCGCCCAGGAACAGGTTGTACTCGCGGCGGGCGAACGTGACGATGTCCTGGTCCATCTCGTCGCCGCCGATCCGGATCGAGCGGCTGACGACGATGCCACCGAGAGAGATGACCGCGACCTCCGTGGTCCCGCCGCCGATGTCGACGATGAGGCTGCCCGACGGCTCGCTCACCGGCAGGCCGGCGCCGATCGCCGCGGCCATGGGTTCCTCGATGAGGCGAGCCCAGCGGGCGCCGGCATTGAGGGCGGCATCGCGCACGGCTCGCTTCTCGACCTCCGTGACGCCCGAGGGGATACCCAGCAGCATGCGCGGGCGCGGGATCAGCCCGATCCGGTCGTGCACCCGGTTCACGAAGTACTTGATCATCTGCTCGGTGACGTCGAAGTCGCTGATGACGCCGTCGCGCAGCGGCCGCACCGCGATGATGTTGGCGGGCGTGCGGCCGACCATGCGCTTCGCCTCGGCGCCGATGGCGAGCACGCGCTTCGTCTTCGCGTCGATCGCGACCACCGACGGCTCGCTCATCACGATGCCGCGGTCCCTCACGTGGACCAGGGTGTTCGCGGTTCCGAGATCGATGCCGATGTCGCGGGAAAAGAGGCCGAGCAGGCGGTCGAGCATGGTCGGGGAGAGGGTCCTCGTGGATCGCCATGGGGGTCGGGCGTGACGACAGGCCGGGATCGTGGCCGCGTCGCGCCGGGCGGTTGGTCAGGTTCAGGGCCGTTAGGCCCGCGCAGTCTACCAGAGGGTCACGCGAGGGCTCCGAGCGGTCCGCTCGGTCAGGTCCGTGGCGCGGTCGGACGGTCGAAATCGACGCCGCGGTCACGCAGCGACACGTACGCGTCGTGGCCGATCACGAGGTGGTCGAGCAGCGCGATGTCGAGCAACCTGCCTGCGGCGAGCGCCTCGGCGGTCAGGTGCAGGTCGTCGGGTGACGGCGTGGGGTCGCCGCTCGGATGGTTGTGGACGAGGATCACGCTCGCGGCGCTGAGCCTGACCGCATCGCGATAGAGCTCGCCGACGCGGACGAGTGAGGCCGAGACGTTGCCCTGGTAGACCGTGGCCACGCGCAGCACATGGTTCTTGGTGTCGAGGATCACGACACGCAGCTCTTCGCGCTCGAGCCCGCCCATCTGGAGGATGAGCCGGTCGGCAACGTCGCGCGGGCCCCGGATCGACCAGCGCGCCGTCGGCCAGTCGGCCAGCAGCCGCCGACCGAGCTCGAACGCTGCCACGAGCTGAGCAGCCTTCACCGCGCCGATCCCGGGCAGGGCCGCGAGCTCGATGTCGGTCGCGCGCGCCAGTCCGGCGAGACCGTCGTGGGCGGCGAGCGCGTCGGTGGCGATGTCCACCGCGGATCGGCCGCGAACCCCGCTCCCCCACAGCAGTGCGATCAACTCCGCGGTCGTCAGCCCGCCCGGGCCGCGGAGGGCGAGCCGTTCGCGCGGCCGCTCGGCCTCCGGCAGCTCGCGGATCGCGTGGCCGGCGTGGCCGTCGCCTCGGATCGCGCGGCCGCCGCGGGTCACGGTGCTCGGGTCCACGACCGCGGCCTCCGCTACAGGGGGGTCTGTGTCCCCGCGGCCCGGACGACGAGAGCCCGCCGATTCCTCCCGCCATCCGGACCTCGAGGACGCCGCGCAGCCTACCGAGCGACCCTCACCCGGGACTCATCGGCGGCTTGGTGGCGCCTTAGCCCGCCGGGGACGCCTCAGACCGGCGGCGGCGCGAGCGGTGCGACGACCTCAGCGAGGACGAGCAGGGTGGCGTTGAAGGTCGCGTGGAGCCCGAGCGGGACCCAGATCGATCGATGGCGCACGAACAACCAGGTCAGGATCAGCGACACGGGGATGCGGCCCACGAACGCGGCCAGCGCGAGCGCGATGGCGGGGCCTGCCGAGGTCCCACCGATCGTCAGAACGTGGGCGAAGGCGAAGAACAGCGCCGCCCGGATGAGCCCGCGTCGTTCACCCATGCCACGCGTCCACGCTGTCGTCGCAAGACCGCGGAACATGACCTCCTCGCCGATCGGCGCCACGATCGCCCCGGCCGCCAGGTTGACCAGGAGACCACCCAGCTCGCCGGTCCGCGGCAAGGGGCTCGTCGGCAGCACGGGCAACACCAGCGAGAGCAAGATCGCGACGGGGATCGTGGCGAGGATCGCTCCGCCCGCCCACAAGGCGCCATGGCCGAACTCCCGCACCGCGCGAAGGTCCGGTCGTCGGATGCCCATGTCCGCCCACGACAGGCCTCCCGTGTCGACCACCAGCAGCCGGATGAGCCCGATGTAGACGAGTGCCTGGACGATCACCGACGCGAGCGGCGCGAACGGTCCGTCGATGGGGATGCCCGTGGCCTCGAAGCCGAACCCGAGGAGGACGACGCCCAGGAAGGAGACCGGGATCGCCGCGGCGAACAGCAGGAAGGGCGATGGGCCCGTGTACGGAAGCGCGCCGCGCGTCCGGCGCTCGATCGCCTGCCCGCCGGCCCCCGCGACCAATCCGATCGACAGGATGATCATTCCCCCGATCAGCAGGACCTGGCGCGCGAGACCCGGCGAAGCCATGACCGCGACGACGGTCGCACCGAGACCGACGAGCGTCGCCAGCCAGCCGACCACGAACAGACCTGGTGCCGATCGACCCTCGATCGTGAACGTGGATGCGCCCGGCCGATCCTTGCCGTCCGGGGTCGGGTCGGTCAACGCTCGGGCAGCGGATCCTGGGCGGCCGTCGCGCGCGATCGTCGAGAGCGCGAACGGACGGACTGCTGCATGGCGGCCGGGATCGACGGGGTCGCGCCGCCGCCCTGCGCCGCGATCCGGCCGGTGGCTTCCATGCCTGACGGCAAGGACTGGATCATGCCGGCCGGCACGACGTCACGTCGCTCGAAGTCCTTGCCGCACCATGCGCACAGCGACCAGTCGAGGCCCACGAGCCTCGAGCAGTTCGGGCAGACCCGGTTCAGGCGCGTTCGGCAGGATGGGCAGATGATCCATTCCTCGTCGACCCGCCGCTCGCAGGTCGGGCAGTGGTGTACCGACTCGACCTCGTTCAGCAGCGCCTCCTCGGCGAGGTTCCGCTCCCAGATCTCGCCGACCTTCTCATGTGGCCGAACGATCTTGTAGACCCACACGGCGAGGAGGAACAGGAACGGGGTGAACAGGATGATCCCAGCGGCGACCAGGTAGGGCAGGATCGCGTTGTCGGACCGCTGCTGCATGTCCCGGAACGCCCAGTAGGCCGTGGCGATCCACAGGACCACGATGTAGATGAAGATCAGTCGCACGCCGAGCTGGACGACGGAGCTGTCGACGATGTCGCCGACCGTCTTGCCGATACCATCGAAGATCTGATTCATGCGCCTGGAGACCGCCTCCGTGGGTCGTGCTGGTCGGGGGGCAGTGTAGCAGGGGTCCCCCCGCCATCCGCCCGCCCGGTCGCCCGAGGACGACCCGTGTCAGACGGAGCGATCGGTCCCGGCGTGACGCTCGGTGATCAGGGCCAGCAGCCCGGCCACCGTGAGCGCGACCGCGCCGATGGCCGCGATCAGCGCACCCGGCCCGGTCCCGGGCAGGGCGAAGATGTAGGGCCAGACGAGCCCCATCAGGTAGGCGCCCAGGCCCAGCCCGACCAGCCCCGTCCTGATCCAGACAGGGATGACGTTCTTGATCAGAGCCAGACCGAGGACGGCCAGCATGCCGAGGGCGATGATCACGTGGCCCGGCCCGGACAGACCCCAGCGATCGAAGTAGCCGACGCCTGCCGACCCGATCACGACCATGCCCCACGGAAGCAGGAATCCGACCGCCGCGAATGCGGCGCCGGCGACCGACAGCCAGCCGATGAACTCGGCGAAACGCGCCTGCCGATCGGCGGCGGACGCGGGTGATGCCTCTGGACTGGGCGGTGCCGTAGCGACCCCGTCAGATGCGCGGCCGGGCTCCGGTCCGTGGCCGGCCCACTCGCGCGCGGGAGCCGGAGGCCCGGCTGGGACGACGGTGACAGGCATCGGCGGCACGTATGCGCCCGGACCGGCGAAGGACGGGCTCGCGGCGACGCCGGAGGCGGGCAGGGTGGCTCCGGCAGCAGCCGCGGTCCCGCGTGGCATATACGAAGGTGTCCGGCTCCCGGTCAGGCCGGCCCCACCGGCCGCCCAGGCAGGGCCCGCCGTGACCGACGCGTCCTCGCCGTCGTCCAGGATGACGGCGTCGTCCTCGTCTGCGTCGGCGGCCGCGGTTCCGTTCGCCTGATCGACGTGCGCTGCACCATGGCCGAACCCCGCCCACGGGAGCTCCGCATCGGCGTCCCGATGTGTGGACTGGATGGATAGCTGGCCGTCGACGACTGCAGCACTCGGTGCGGCGCCCGCGTCGTAGAGCACGTCGGGCACGGTGGATGGCGGGTCAGGCACCGTGGATGGGGCGGCACGCACTCTGGATCGCGCTGCGGCCGCCGAGAATCGTCGACTGCCCGCCACCGAAGCCAGCAGCTCCCCGCAGGACGGGCACGACAGACGTCCGTACGGGACATCCGCCGCGCATGATCCGCAGACGATCGACTGCGCCGTCATCCATCACCTCGTGTGTTCGCATCCGACCCTCCCCGCGAGTCGAAGGAAGGTCAGGGTGACAGAGGGGGAACAGCCCTCCTAGTCCCCCGTCCGGGTGCTACCGCCTCCCCCGAACGTCCCGCTTCCCTGAGCGACCGCATCGAACGTCCAGATCGCCGCGCGCCACGCCGTGGTGAGCGCGAGCAGCACGATCCCGCCCCCGAACAAGCCCACGAAGACCACCAGGAGCGCGGTCGTGCCGGCCGACGCATCGTCCAGGGCGAATTCGGACCGCACGGCGTCCAGAGCGGTTGCGGCGGCGATCGCGGTCAGGGCGACGACACCCACGAGGACGATCGTCGGGAGGAGTGCGAGGAGCGTCGGCCTGACCGGCGAGCGCGCGAACCGGGCGATCGCCGCGCGCAGGGCTTGTCGCGCCGCCTCCCCGCGGAGCGCGACACGCCGCGCACCCATCGCGCCGATCGCCTCACCGAGGAGCCATGTCAGGACGACGCCGACGATCGCGTCGGGAGCACCGGTGGCGATCCGCCACGGAACAGGCACAGTCACGTCCGATGGCACGGTCAGCTCGGCGTAGCCGACGGACGCGATCCGCGTCGCACCCCACACAAGTGACGATCGCGAACGGGACGTGGGCAGCGAGGCGAACGGCCAGGATCCGCCACGCTGCCGTCCACGGATCGGCGGCCTCGACCCGTGACGCTCGACCTTCCAGGCTGTCGGAGGCGATCCGTCGTACGACCTCGAGCTCGGCGAGTGCCGCGAACAAGCCGCCGCCGATGAGCCAGCCGAGGACGACCACCAGCGCCACGACGATCAGGACGACCAGCTCGCCCATGCGCCGACCGAACGCGATGTCCTCGAGCAGCGGGGCGATGGCATTCGCCAGCCCGACCGCGGTCGGCAGGACGACGATCGGGGCGACCACCAACAGCCAGCCGCCACGGATGAGGAACCCCGCGAGCGCCAACGGCCAGGTGGACGGCCGGTCGAGCACGGCCAGGAGCGAGCCGGAGAGGGTCGCTCCGAGGCTCACGGTGCGGGCGACGGGGAAGCCAGACCAGGTGCGAGTTCATCGAGACGGCGGAGGGCGGCTTCGACCTTGGCGATCTCGTCGCCATAACGGCCGAAGTCGCCGTCCTGCAAGGCGGCCTGGGCCAGCTCGAAGTGCAGGTTCGCATATTCGATCAGGCCCGGCACGTCGGCCGGCAACGGCGCGCTCGGGTCGGGCGAGGTCGTCGGGCTCGGCGTCGGGCTGGTCGTCGGCCGCGGGGTCGGCGTCGGTGACGGGCCGGCCGTCCCACCTTCAGCCTCGAGCAGCTGATCGAGCGCGGAGGCGAGCGTCTCGGCCCACACCACCTCACGCGGCGAGGCAACGACAATGCGCCGGAACTCAGGAAAGGCGGAGCCGGTGGACTGCAGGTACACGGGCTGCAGGTACAAGATCGAATCCGTGATCGGGACGACGATGAGGTTGCCGCGGATGACGTTGCTGCCCGAGTTCCGCCACAGCGTGAGCTGCTGGCTGATTGCGGGATCCTGGTCGATCCGTGCCTCGATCTGGGCTGGCCCGAAGATCGTCGTCTCGGCGGGGAAGCGGTAGATGCGGGTCGCCCCGTAGTTCGGCTCGTCCATGCGGGCCGCGACCCAGGCGATCATGTTCGGGCGGCTGATCGGCACCATCGGCTGGAGCAGGAGGAACTCGGCCTCCTCCTCGCCGGGCATCCGCATGATCACGTAGTAGGCCTCGGACGGGAGGGCCTGTTCGCTGGTCTGGCTCTGCGGGACCGTCCATTGGTCGTCGTTGCGGAAGAATTGCTCCGCGCTGGTCACGTGGTACCGGCCGAACACCCGCGTCTGGACGTTGAACTGCTCTTCCGGGACCCGCAGGTGGGGCAGGAGGTCGTCGGGCAGCTCGCTCATCGGCCGGAACAGGCTCGGGAAGACACCGGCGTAGGCACGCACGATCGGGTCGTCCGGATCGGCGATGTAGAACCGCATCGTGCCGTCGTAGGCGTCCATCGTCAGCTTGACGCTGTTGCGCATGTAGTTGAACGGCTGTCGTCCAAGGCCGGTCGTCTCGAATGCCGAGCGCGGGTCGAAGCCCTGCGCGTGCGGGAAGCGATCCGAGACCGTATACGCGTCCTGGACGTAGACGAGACGCCCCGAGCCGTCGATGACGAGGTAGGGATCCTTGTCGTAGAGCAGGAACGGCGCGATCTGTCCGAGCCGGTCGCGCAGCGAGCGGTGGAACAGCAGCTGGCTCTGAGCGGTCACCTGGTCGGTGATGAGCAGATCGAGGTCGCGGAAGCGCAGCGCGAACAGGGCTCGCATGAGGGTCGTGTCGATGCGGATCCCGCTCGACCCGGTCCACCGGGTCGACGTCCCGGCAGCGCCCGTCTCGTCACCCTCGCCGGTCGGGTAATCGAACTCGTTCTGGCGGGCTCCCACAACGATGTACGACGAATTGCGCTCACCGAAATAGATCCGCGGCTCGCGGATGGTCGGTGCTCCTGACGACGAGACCGGCGGCAGGTTGCCGATCAGCAGTCGCGGCTGTCCCTCGTTGGCCACCTCGTTGACCGGGACCATCGTGGCGCCGATCCCGTGCGTGAAGTTGACGCGCTGGTTGACCCAGCCGGTCGCGCCGGGGTTCTGGTCGAGCGCCAACTCGCGAGCCGACAGCATCACCTGGCGCTGCTCGCCGTCGATCTCATATCGGTCGGTGTCGACGTCGACGAAGTCGTAGTACCGCCGGACGGTCTGGAGCTGGTCGAGTGACTGTGCGAGCGGGCGGTAGTCCCACAGCCGGGCGTTCTGGAACGTCGCGGCCTCCTGCTCGATGACCTCCTCGCTCAGGACCGATTCACCGCGGAACGGCCGGTCGTCTTCCCAACTGTCCAGCCCGAACGCCAATCGCGTCATCGCGATGTTGTTGCTGATGTACCGCTCTTCCTGTGCGAACTGGTTCGGGTCCACGGTCAGACGCTGGATCGCCTCGGGGTAGACCCGTCCGATGAGCAGCGACGCCAGCAGCCAGACTCCCAGCGTGAGGCCGAGCGGCCACAGCATCCGGGTGAACGCGGCGCCGACGAGGAGCGCGCCGGCGAGCCCGGACAGCACGGTCAGGACGTCGTACGCGAAGAATTGGGCGTTCTGGTCCGTGTAGCTCACGCCGGTCACGAAGCCACGGCCGCTATAGGCGAGCTCGAACTTGTCGAGCTGGTACCCGAATGCGATCGACAGGAGGAGCAAGCCCGCCAGGATCCCGAGGTGCACCCGGATCTGCGTGGTCAACTCGAGGTTCCCGCGGGTCGCGGCCACCAGGTAGCGGATACCGACCGCGACGAGGCTGGCGATGACGATCGCGTTGAACAACGATTGGACCAGTCGCAGGAACGGGAGCTCGAACAGGAAGAACCCGATGTCGCGTCCGAAGACCGGATCGACGACCGGCGCGGCACCTTCGGGCGAGAACGGCACGCGGTTCGCCCAGAGCAGGATGGTCTCCCACGACGCTGCGACCGACGCGCCGATCGCCAGCCCGACGAGGACGGCCACGACGACGAGGATGGCGCGGGCGATCGGGGTAAGGTCCGGGACGTCCTCGGGCCCGAACGTGATCGTCCGCGGTCCCCCGTCCGATGGGCCGCCGACGCGACGGGAGCCGGTGGCGTCGTTGAGGCGCTCGAACCAACCCGAGAACGACGCGCCTCCACCCGACGGCGGCGACAGCCGGCCCGCCACCGACAGGTTGATCAGGATGATCGCCAGTGAGCCGAGCGCCGCGGCGACGAACAGGCCGAGCTGGGCGCCAAACCGGGTCCAGAACACGGCGTCGAACCCGACACTTTGGAACCACAGGGCATCGGTCCACAGGTCCAGGACCGCACTCGCCACGAAGATCGTAACGATGACGACCAGGATGACGACCCACCACGGGGCCCGGAAGCGGCCCGGGCGTCGGCCGCCATCCGGGCTGTCCGGCCCGACCGGTCGCGGCCGTCGGGGCGGCCTCTCCTCGTGGCTCCTCGCCGCGGGCCTCGGCCTCGCGACGTCGGAGCTCCTCCAGGAAATCGTCGAACATGTCGCGCATCGCCTGACGATGCTACCCCCGACCGAGGCCTTCCACGGAACGGCGAAACGCGGCGAGGACCGTCTCGGCCAGCTCGTTGGGTCGCATCGTGGCCGCGCGCGCCGGCTCGAAGCGGAATGCCGCCCGGACCGCCAACGGCGCGCGCCACGGGCGGGTCGGGTCGTCCGGCGGGACGAGCCCACCGACTCGCAGCTGGAGCCGCCCGCCATCCTCGAGGATCAACCCGGACAGCGCGCCCGACAGCGCAGGCCCGAGACGGGCGAGCGGCGGATCCGGCGGCGGGCCGGCCGCGGGCGCGACATCGCGGAAGCTGACCACGCCGTCGTCGTCCGCCACCCACATGAGCGCTATCCACCAGCCGTCTGGAGCTTCCGAGGGGCGCGCCATCCCGGCGCGCAGCGCTCGATCGCCGACGCGGACCTCGTGCTCGCGCAGGTACGACGGCCCGGGCGGTGGGAGTCGGTCGGGCACGGCCGCAAGTCTACGCGGCCGTCCGGATCAGGCCGGCTGGCGGTCCTCGTCGCCGAGCGGGTCGGTGTCGAGCGCCTCGTCGACCTCGGCGAGCTCGGTCGTGACGTCGCTCAGGTCCTCGACCGCCGCGGCCGCTGCGGCCACGGTCTCCGGGGATGCTTCGGGCGCGTGACCCTCGAGCGTCGCCTCGGCCATGAGCGCGCCAGCCTCGGCCTGGAGGTTCGCGACCTCCGCCTCGAGCTCGAGGCGGAGCATCTCGCGGCGGACGCTGAGATCGGGCGGGGCGAGCGCCCCGGCCTCGGTCGCACTGGGCGACGCGTCCGGGTACTCACCGCTGATCCAGGACAGCAGTCGATTGCGCGGTCGCGCGACGGGTGTCTTCGCCCGGACGATCGCGGCGGCGTCGATGGCCGTCAGCCCAGGAAGGGCGGGGTCAGTCGCCGGGTCGACCGCGAGCGCGGCGCCGCAGGACGGACAGGTTTCGGGATCGCCGGTGTAGTTGGCTGAGCACCACGGGCAGACGGAGACCGTCGACCCAGCCACGGGATGCGTGTCGTCGACCATGGCGGAATGCTACCGCGCCCCCATCGGTCCGGAATACCCCATCGGTCCGGGGTCTGCGGGGTACCCCATCGTCGTCACTCCCACTCGATCGTCGCTGGTGGTTTGGAGCTGATGTCATAGACGACCCGGTTGACGCCGGGGACCTCGTTGACGATCCGGCTGCTGATCCTGCCCAGGACGTCGTACGGCAGCTTCGCCCAGTCGGCCGTCATCCCGTCCTCCGATGTGACGGCGCGGATCGCGACGACGTTGGCGTAGGTCCGTCCGTCGCCCATGACGCCGACCGACCGGACCGGGGTCAGGATCGCGAAGCTCTGCCACAGGCTGCGATAGAGGTTGGCGGCCTTGATCTCGTCGATGACGATCCAGTCGGCCTCGCGCAGCGTGTCGAGCCGCTCGGCGGTGACCTCGCCGATGATGCGGATGGCCAGGCCGGGACCCGGGAATGGCTGGCGCATGACCATCGCCTCCGGCAGCCCGAGCTCCAGCCCGACCTTGCGGACCTCGTCCTTGAACAGGTACCGCAACGGCTCGATGAGCTGGAAACGGAGGTCCGCGGGCAGGCCGCCGACGTTGTGGTGCGTCTTGATCTTCTGCGCGGCCTTCGTTTCGGAGGTTGCGCTCTCGATGACGTCGGGATAGAGCGTCCCCTGCGTCAGGAAGTCGATGCGGCCGAGCTTGGCGGCCTCCTCCTCGAACACGCGGATGAACTCGTCGCCGATGATCCGCCGCTTCTGCTCGGGGTCCTCGACCCCGGCCAGCCGAGTCAGGAAGCGCTCGCGTGCATCGACCATGACGAGCTGCATGCCGAGATCGCGTTCGAACGTGACGCGCAGGAGCTCCGATTCCTTCTTCCGCATGAGCCCGTGGTCGACGTAGATGCAGGTCAGTCGATCGCCGACCGCGCGGTGGACGAGCGCCGCGGCGACTGCCGAATCGACGCCACCCGACAGGGCGCAGATGACCTTCCCGTCCGAGCCGGTCTCCCGCGCGTGCGTGTCCACGCGGTCGCGGATGCCGGTCACGGTCGTCTCGATGAAGTTCGCCGCCGTCCAGGACGGCTCGACGCCGGCGATTCCGGTGACGAAGTTGCGCAGAACGTCCTTGCCGCGCGGCGTGTGGACGACCTCGGGGTGGAACTGGATGCCGTACAGGTTCCGGTCGGGCGCCTCGAGGCCGGCGAACGGCGTCGCATCGGTCTGCGCGGTCGACGTGAAGCCCTCGGGCAGCCGCGTGATCGAGTCGCCATGGCTCATCCAGACCGGTTGGACGCGATCGAGACCGCGGAACAGGCCGTCGTCGGTGTCGAGCCGGACGCTCGCCGGGCCGTACTCGCGCTTGCCGGCCGCCAGGACGTCGCCGCCGAGCTCGCGCGCCATGAGCTGGGCGCCGTAGCAGATACCGAGGACCGGGATGCGGCCACTCCATACCGCCGGGTCGGGTTTCGGGGCCGCCTCGTCGTACACCGACATCGGGCCGCCGGACAGGATGATCGCGCGCGTCCCGCGCCGTTCGAGTTCGGCATACGGCGTGTCGTGCGGCAGGAGCTCGGAATAGACGTCGAGCTCGCGAACCCGTCGGGCGATCAGCTGGGCGAACTGGCTCCCGAAATCGAGGACGACCACGGGACCAGTGGTCGTCGTGGCGGCATCGCCGGTCGCGCGGTCCGGCGAGGGGGCGTGGAGGGCTGTCTCGAGGTATGCCTCGACCTCGGCGTCATCGGGGGCGAGGACGCGGTGACCGGCGTTCGCCGCCTCCCCGTGCACGGTCTTGCCGCGATCGCGCTCGCCCCGCTCGGACTGGGTCCGGGTTGACCCCTCGGTGTCCGCCAATGCCACCCTCCGCTGCGCCGACCCGACGACAGCAGTGTACCGGCCCGGACCGCGTGGCCCGGGCCGGAACGGAGCGGCCGGCAAACGGGTTAGCCGATCAGCTCGCAGAGGGCGGCGTCGATCCGGGCGAGGGCGTCAGGATCGCCCTGGGGGATGACCTTGGGCGTGGCGAACAATGTCGACCCGTCGGTCATGTTGAACACCAGCCGGCCGACGTCGTAAACGACGGTCCCGACGTGCCCGCCGTGGATGAACGTCCCCTGGGCTCGCAGCGAACCCTGGTCGGGCGTGAATGTCGCTACCTGGTTGGTCCTGTTCAGGAGCGATCCTCCCGGACCGCTGTACGTCGCCTCGTACTTGAAGCCGACGTTGTCCTTGATCCATGCGCCCGAATTTGCGAAGTAGGCGGTCCCGCGGACGTCGACGGTCGCCGCCTCGACGATGCCGCAATCGTGCTGGACGGCATAGCTGTCGGACCACGAGAACCGCACGGAGCGCTCTCCGCCCGCCAGCGCGGGTACGGCACCGGCCAGCATCACGAGGCCTGCGATCGTGGTCGAAAGGATCATGCGTCGCATCGGATCGTCCTCCGTATCGGCTCGCCTTGAGCCGCCGGGCGGAGCGTCGCCGGTGCGATCGTCGCCGTCTGCCGTGCAGGTACTCGGATTCCCTGTCGCCTGGCTCCGTGCTGGCACCGTGGCTCGAGGGAACGGTCGGCGACACGATGGCTGGCATGGATAGACCTACCGTCCTCATCGTCGACGACCACGCTGGGTTCCGCGCGCATGCACGGATCCTGCTGTCTGGCTCCGGGTTCGACGTCGTGGCCGACGCGCCAGATGGCCGCGCCGCCCTGGACCAGGTGAGTCGACTCCATCCGGCGATCGTCCTGGTGGACGTTCAGCTGCCGGATATCGACGGGTTCGCCGTCGCGCGCGAGCTCGTCGGTGGCCCGTCACCCCCGGTCGTTGTCCTGGTGTCGACCCGGGACGCGACCGATTACGGCCGGCGGCTTACCGACAGCGGGGCTGCCGGATTCATCTCGAAATCCCGGCTCTCGGGGGATACGCTGCGCGCGATCCTCCGGAAGTCGGCGAAGGAGGCATCACGATGATCAACGATCGCTTCAGACGCCCCGTGCGAGGGCTGTTCGTCATGAGCCTGGCCGCGGCAGTGCTGGCCGGGTGTAGCTCGATCACTGGAACGGCGAGCGGGTCTGCTCCCGCCGCCTCCGCGGAGAGTCCCATCGCCCTTCCTGCCGGCTTCCCGATCGGGAGCTGGACGACCACCATCACCGCTGACGACCTGGAATTGGTTGGTGACGATGAATTGGCGACCATCGGGATGACCAGGGACAACTTCGTCCGCGAGAACACCGGCACGTTCACGACCACCTTCGCTGCGGACGGCACGTGGTCGACCCTCCAGAAGACCGAGCCCGCGCCGAAATGGCCCGTCTTTCGCGGCACGTTCGTAGCCGTCGGCGACGACGCCCTCGATCAGACGACCACGTTTCCGCCGGACTTCGCCGGAGACGTGGTCCGCTTCACCTGGCGCACGGAGGGCGGTCTGCTCCACCTGACTGTGCCCGACCCGCCGGACCCGGTCCTGCCGATCATCACCGAGACGCACCCCTGGTCGCCGGCCGGCTGATGGGCAACGGATGACGGCCGAGCTGTCGCAGGCGAGCATTCGCGTGCCACCCGCGGCTCGGCCGTTCATCGTGCTCGCGGGGGTGGCCTGGGCCATCCTCGCCGAGGCCATCCGGCTAGAGGCCGGGTGGCCGATCGTGTGGGTCATCGGCGACCTGGTGCCTGGCCTCGCCTTCCTCGTCTGCGGGTATGTCGCGTGGTCGCGCACTCCGGACAGCCGGATCGGTCCACTGATGATCACGATCGGTTTCGCTTGGTATGCGGGGACAGCGTCGACCACAGGCATCCACCTCGTCGA
Source organism: uncultured Chloroflexia bacterium (assembly GCA_963780425.1). Classification (GTDB taxonomy): domain Bacteria; phylum Chloroflexota; class Limnocylindria; order Limnocylindrales; family CSP1-4; genus SPCO01. Next base: position 101,070 of record CAWABZ010000012.1, read on the forward strand.
TCGCACGGCTCACGCCCTACAGGGATACTTCGACGCGTTCCTGGCGTGGCTGATCCTGGCCTACCCGAGCGGCCACCTGCGATGGCGCTCGTCTCGACTCGTGGTCGGCGCAGCCTTCGTGATCCTGGCCGCGCGCAGCGTCTTTCGATTGGCGGTCTTCCCCTGGACACCAGACCTTGACGTGACGGTCCCCTCCGCGGTGGATCGCTACGTCGCCGATGTCACCCTGCGCGAACAGGGGGACGCCCTGTTCCGGATCGCCATCGCGATCGTGGCCGTGGCGATCCTCGGACTCGTGATCGCACGATGGCGCAGCCAGTCCGCGGCCGGCCGGGCGGTCGCGGGACCCATCCTCCTTGGCGGCGTCGGTCTGGCGCTGGGCATCGTCGTCGAGACGATGACCCTGCTCGGATCGACGAGCTTCGCCCAGCGTTCGGTCGCCTGGAACGTCGGGCAGTGGCTGACAGTCGTCACCATCTCCGTCATCCCGGTCGCCTTCCTGATCGGCGTCGGCCAAGACCGCCTGGCGCGGGGCCGAGTCGCGGACCTCGTCGTCGGTCTCGGTGGGACCGATCCGGCACCCGGCGACTTGCAGGCCGCGCTCGCTCGAGCACTCGCCGACCCGTCGCTCACGATCGCGCACCGGGTACCCGGTACGGAGCGATTCGTCGACGCGGCCGGTGCGAATGTCATCCTGCCAGCGGGCGACGACGAACCGAACCGGGCGGTGACACGCATCGACCGAGGCGGCCTGACGATCGCTGCGCTCGTCCACGACGCGGCGCTCTCGGAGCGGCCCGACCTGCTCGCCTCGGTCGCCGCCGCGGCCGGCCTCGCCCTGGAGAACGAACGGCTCCAAGGCGAGCTGCGGATCCAGCTCGCAGAGGTCCAGGCGTCGCGGGCCCGGATCGTGGCTGCCGGCGATGCGGAGCGACGACGCGTTGAGCGCGACCTGCATGATGGAGCGCAGCAACGGTTCGTGACGCTCGCGCTTGCGCTCCAGATGGCACGCATTCAGGTCGGCGACGGGACGCCCGAGTTGGCCGAGATGCTCGACCGCGCGGCGACCGACCTCGAACGTGGACTAGCCGAGCTACGCGAGCTGGCCCGCGGGATCCACCCAGCGGTCCTCACCGAGGACGGGCTCGCAGCAGCGATCGGCGCGCTCGCCGAGCGGTCGCCGATGCAGGTCTCGACGGTCGTACCGGATCGACGGTTCGACCCCGCGATCGAGTCGGCGGCCTATTACGTCGTGGTCGAGACCCTCACCAACGTCGCTAAGTACGCCGCTGGGGCCTCCGCGTCCGTCGACGTCGTACACGACGGAGACACGCTGCGGATGACGGTGCGGGACGATGGCCCGGGTGGCGCCGAGGCATATGCCGGTTCGGGATTGCAGGGTCTCGCCGATCGGGTCGCTGCCGTCGGCGGCTCGTTCGCTGTGGACAGCCCGCACGGCGGCGGTACGACGATCCGCGCGGACTTCCCATGCGGGTAGTGCTGGCCGACGATGCGGCCTTCTTCCGTGAGACCCTGGCCACGGCGCTCGCGTCGGCTGGTTTCGAGATCGTCGGTCAGGCCGAGGACGTCGCGGGACTGCTCGGCCTGGTCAGGACCTCGGCTCCTGATGTCGCGATCATCGACATCCGGATGCCACCGACGAACACGACCGAAGGCCTGGATGCCGCCGCGCGCATCCGAGCCGACCACCCGGGCATCGGCCTGCTGATCCTGTCCAACACGATCGAGACCCGCCACGTCCTGCAACTGTTGCGCGACGCGCCCGAGGGCATCGGCTACCTGCTGAAGGATCGCGTCGGCGACCTGGCCGAGTTCGTCAGCGCGGTGCAACGAGTAGGCTCCGGTGGCTCGGTCGTCGACCCCGAGGTCGTCTCGGTCATGCTCGGACGCCGACGCCCGCGCGGTCCGCTCGACGAGCTCACCCCACGAGAGCGAACCGTCCTCGAGCTGATGGCCGAGGGGCGATCCAACCGCGCCATCGGCGAGCGGCTCGGGCTGACCGAGAAGACCGTCGAGGGCAATGTCCGGGCATCCTGAGCAAGCTCGGACTCGAGCCGCCGCCGGAGATCATCGCCGCGTCCTGGCGGTGTTGAGCTGGTTGCGTACCTAGTCTCGCGGGACCGCGTAGGCCCTAGCGGCCGGTTCGGGAGGACCGTCGGACGCGACGGTGGCGCTCCTCACCGCGAAGGTTGGCGGCCGCAACCTCCAGCAGGGCGAGGGCGCTGATGGCGATGATCACCATCCCGAAGCTGTCCATGAGCCGATGGTGCACGGACGTCCGCTGGGGCGAAATCCGGCGAACGTCCTGTCGGGGATGGGCCAGATGAGGTATCGCGTCAGGCCGCCGCCGCCACCGGGCGGGTGACGGTCCGCTTGCGAAGGCCGGTCGCGGGGCGCGCGTCGGGCACCGGCTTCGGCACCGGGGCCATGACGCGATGGGCTTGCGGCGTGAACGTGAACGGCTTGAAGGCGAAGCGGCTCGCGACCGCCCACGACCCGATCATCCAGATGAAGAAGCCAAGTGCGGTCCCCGCTCCTGCCCCGAAGATCGCATGGCCGGTCGCGGCCAGGAGGGCAGCGAACGACGCGGCGGCGATCCCGGCGGCCGCGAGGTAACCGACGAGCGAGGCACCCCAGCGACGGCCGCGGATCAGCCCAGCGATCGCGACGAAGTGAGCCACACCTGCGGTCACGCCGACGATGACCGCCCAGCTGGCGGCGATCCGGTCGAGCCCGAGGGTCGGGACGACGAGCAGCGCGGCGCCGAGCACGACGAACCCGTTCAGGCCCGTGACGAACGCGGCGAACCCGCGGGTCCCGCGATGGAAGCGGATCGGGTCGTACGTGCGATCGGGGGCGATCATGCGGGGTCATCCTTTCGGGGCCCGACCCAGTCCACGGGTCGATGACCCGAGGATGGTCGCGACCGTCGGTCCGACGGCATCGTCGCTCGGCCCGAATCGGCATGGACGGATGTCAGTCCTGCGCGCCGCCTCCAGGTCGGCGGCGCAGCGCCTCGACGTCGAGCGCAGCCGCCCGCTCGACCTGCGGACGCGCCATCGATTCGAAGAACCGATAGCGGAACGGCAGGCCGATCCGGATCGTCCAGCGCAGCGCCGTGCCTGGTTCACCGTGCCGGTCCGTGGGCGTCAGCGATGCATCGATCTCGATCGTCACGCCGTCCCCGTCGCGGCCATCCACGACGAGTCGCGTCGGGGGCTCGAGCGTGGTGACCGTCGGCGGCGAACGTCGCGGCCCGGCCGGCGGCGAGCTGCTCGACCGTCAGTCTCTCGCCGCGCGACGATCGGCCCGCTCGTGTCGGCGTTCGACGGACAGGATGCCGCTCGCGATGAGCCACGACGGCCAGGCCGCGAGTCGGCGAGCCTCGCGAAGACGGCCTCGGGCGATCGCGCGATCGTCGAGTCGATGGTGACGTCGATCGCCATCAGCCCTGCTCCTCGCCACGCGGTCGCAGCCGGAACGAGGGCCCGCGGCCGAGCCGCTCGGCGGGCGTGCCGTAGCGCAGGATCAGCCCGCGGACGGCGCGCGCATGATCGGCGCCCTCGAGGGGTTCGGCGTTCGCGCGTGAACCGCCGCTCGCCGACTTCGACCTCGACGTGCGGATCGGCGAACAGGTTGTCGGCCCACTGCGCACGGTCGCCGGCCGCGACGACGATCGACCCGTCCGGTTCGTCGACGTAGCCGACAGCGACCGGTCGCGGCAGACCGTCCGGCGCCCGCGTGTCGTCAGCCGCGCGACCTTGCCCTCGAAGAAGAGGTCGTCGCCGACCCGCGATGCCGCCGTCGTCAGCGGGCTCGCTGCCAGGACTTGCCCTCGGTCTGGGTCGATGGGGCGTAGACCATCTCGACGCCCTGCATCTCGCGGATCGTCCGTGCGCCGAGCGCGGCCATCGACTGGCGCAGCGCGCCCACCAGGTTCTCGCTGCCATCCGTGACATGGGCGGGGCCGACCAGGATCCGCTCGAGCGGCCCGACCGTGCCGACCGTGATCCGAATGCCACGTGGCAGGGTCGGCGACGGGGCTGCCATCCCCCAGTTCGTTCCGCGACCGGGAGCCTCGGCGGCACGCGCCAGCGGCGATCCGAGCATCACGACATCCGCCCCGGCGGCGATCGCCTTGGCGACCTCGCCCCCGCGCCGCATGCCGCCGTCGGCGACGACCGGGACATACCGGCCGGTCTCGTTGAGATAGGCGTCGCGCGCCGCAGCGACGTCGCTGATGGCCGTCACCTGCGGGACACCGATGCCGAGGACCTCGCGGGTCGTGCACGCGGCGCCCGGTCCGACACCGACGAAGACCGCTGCCGCCCCTTGCTCCATCAACGCGAACGCGGCCTCGGCGTTGGTCGTATTGCCGACCGCGACCGGGATCGGCATGAAGCGCGTGAACTCCTCCAGCGACAGCGGGTCATAGCCCGTGGCCAGGTGGCGTGCCGACGAGACCTGGCTCTGGACGAGGAACATGTCCGCGCCGTGCTCGGCGCTGAACGGCCCGAACCGACGCGCGGCGCCGGGAGTCGACGCGACAGCGGCCTTGGCGCCCGCCGCATGGATGGCTTCGATGCGGGCAGCGATGAGGTCCTCGCGGATGGGTCGCTGGTAGGCCTCGGCGAGCAGGTCCTGGACGTCGGCATCGGCGGCAGTCGCGATGCGGTCCAGGATCGCGTCGGGGTCGTCGTAGCGGGTCTGGATCCCCTCGAGGTTCAGGACGGCGAGGCCGCCGAGCCGTGCGAGCTCCCCCGCCATCCGCGCGTCGACCACCGCGTCCATCGCCGACGCGAGGACCGGGATCGCAAGGTCGATGCCGCAGAAGACCTGGGCCAGGTCGACGTCCGACGGCTCGATCGTGTCTGTACCCGGCGCGAGCGAGACGTCCTCGAAGCCGTACGTCGGCCGGATCGTGTCGACCTTCGAGCGGAAGGCGCGGCGCGCGGCCGCCGGGCTGCTCGTCTCGGATACGTCCGTCCGGTCGATCACGTCGCCCTCCTGTGCCGCCTCACGGTGGGCCGCCTCGACCCCGAGTCTACCGCGCGGGACCGGGCATCCGCCTCGGGACCTAGTGGAGCCTCCGGTCACCCTCCAGGGTCAGCTCGAACCAGGCGGCGCGCTCTGGATCGATCAGGTCGTCACGGATCCGCTCGATGGCCGTCCGATAGCCGGGCCAGATCACCTCGGCGTATGCGTCTTCGACCGCCACCCAGCGCGCGTCGTCGTGCTCATGCGACAGGCTCGGCTGGGCGCCATCCCTGACGCGCACCGCGAAGATCGCGGCCGTCACGATCGCGTCGTACGACGGCTCGTGGAACTGGTTGACGAAGTCGAGGTCGTAGAACGCCTCGATCTGGTCGGGACCGAAGCCGGTCTCCTCCTTGAGCTCGCGAAGCGCTTCGGTGGCGACCTTCACGCCCGGCTCGACCGAACCGGACACGCACTGCCACAGCCCCGGCAGGATCCGGCCCGGCGCGCGGCGCAGCAAGAGGATCTCGGTGCTGGGCACGTCCCGAGCGGAGTGGACGACCCGGAACATCCAGCAATCGACGAGGTCCGGCCGCGACGGGCTCATCTGGCTGCCGCCACGAGGTCGTGCAGCTGCTCGAGGTGCATGAGGTCGTGGACGCCCGCGAACAGCATCCACTCGCCGCAACGGAGTCGACCGACGAGCGGATGCTCGAGCGGACAGGGATCCGACTCGTGGCCGGCAACGGTCCGGCCGGCCCGCTCGACGATCCGCTGGCTCTGCGCTATGCGCTTCATGAGGGCCAGTCGGTCCGCGCCGGGAGGGCCGGGTATCCCGGGCACGACCGGGCGAGCATCGGCCGGCCACAGGCCCGCCGCCGCCTTCGCGGCGGCCAGGCTCATGCCAGCGCGCGCGTCGGCGACATGGCCGGTCGTCTCGGCGACGTTCCAGTCGGCCTCTCCGCCCGGCGCCGCGAGCAGATCGTCCGGGATCCCGTTCACCATCTCCGACAGCGCGTCGGCGAGCGTCGCGAGCTGCGCGACCGTCCGCTCGGCCGTCCCGGCTCCCGCGCGCTCCCGAACCTCGCGGTGGACGGAGGTGAAGCGACCCTCCTCGATCCCACGCCACGCGGCGACGACGTCCGGCGCACCGTCGGCGAGCGCGTCGACCCAGGCGTATGCCGCGATCGTCATCGGTGACCCAAGCGCCGGGTCGCGCACGGCGGCTACAGCCGCTCGAATCGGTCGACCGGGACGACGAAGACGGTGGCCCCGCCGACCTCGACCTCGAGCGGGTACGGCATGAAGAATTCGCCGGGCTCCATGATCGGGGGCATCGGGTTCACGACCTGCGTCCGTGACGTGCACCTCTCTCGGACGATGGCCACGACCTCCTCGACCTCGCCCTCCTCGACGCCGAGGAAGATCGTGGCATTCGATTGCTTCAGGAACCCGCCCGAGCTCGAGACGCGCGTCGCCCGGAACTCCTTCTCGAGTAACGCGTCGACGAGCGCCCCGGCATCCTCGTTGTGGACGATCGCGACGACGAGCTTCATCGCGCGGAGTATCGGGGGACGGCGCGTGCGGGGTCAACGCATCTCCGCGCGATTCGGGCGGTGTACGATGCGCCCTCCGAACCCGACGCGTGCAGGAGTCCACCCGTGGCCAGCGACGCTCCGACCCGCGATCCCCGAACCGATCTGCCCGCAGCGATCGAGGCGGCGACGGCAGAAGACCTCGACGCGGCATTGACCGGCATCCTCGCCGCGGGCGTCGCCGCCTTGGGCCCGACGACCGCCGCCATCTTCCTGGTCGATCCGGACCGTCCTGGCCTCCTGGTGGCCGCGACCATCGGCCTCGACGATGACATGGCCGCGGCGCTCACGAAGGCGGCACAGAACGAAGCGAACCAGTACGCGGTCGTCGCCGCCGGCGGGGGGGCTTCGTACGACGACGAGTCGCCCGGGCCGGACGGCACCTCGGTGATCGGCTCGTACGTTCCGCTGGTGATCGGCGTCGGCGGAGTCGAGGCGGTGCTGGGCGTGCTCGGACTGACCTGGCCGGCCCCGCACGCGACCTCCGACGAGGACCGCGACGTCATCGCCTCGCTGGCCTCGCTGGCCGCCCTTGCCACCGACCGGGCGCGGCACGCCTCGAGCTCGGCCGAGCGCTCCGAGTGGTTCGAGCGGATGGCCCACACGGACCCGCTGACCGGGATCGCCAACGAGCGGACCGTGGCGCGCGTGCTGGAGCTCGAGCTGGCCCGCGCGGGCCGGCAGGGCGGCGAGGTCTCGCTCGCGCTGTTCGACATCGACGACTTCCGCTCTGCCAACGCGAGCGACGGCCATCAGGTCGGAGACGACATCCTGCGCCGCGTGGCTGCCGTCCTGGCCGAATCGGTCCGACTGGTCGACACGGTCGGCCGGATCGGCGGGGACGAGTTCGTGCTCGTCGCGCCCGGGGCGGCAGGGGCCGTGGTCGCGAAGCGCGTCCAGGACGGGATCGCCGCTCTCCCGGCTGTGGCCGGCAGGCAGGTGAGCGTGTCGGCGGGCGTGGCACGGTTCCCGCGGACGCCGGTGACGCGGAGTCCTTGATCGCGGCCGCCACCGACGCGCTGACACGGGCCAAGGACGCGGGCAGCGGATCCGTCGCAGGGGCGAACACCCCGGCATAGCTCCGCGTCGAACGGAGCGCGACTATCCCGACGAGGTGGCGGTCCCGACGGAGATGGGGTCGCTCGATGGCGCGGTCGCACCCGGTCCCGGCTCACGCGTCAGCGCCAGCACGACCCCACTCTGGGTCGGCGACCCGCCTGTCTCGAGGTAGCCCACGCCGTTCGAGCCGACCTGGAACCCGCCGAGGGGCGCCGGCGCCGATTCCGGAAGGATCGCCCACGCCTCGTAGACCTCGGGGCCGGTCGTCGGGGCCAGGTCGCGCATCGCGATGCGCATGGTGCCGTCGGGCGCGACCACCGCGAGCCCGGTCGCACCATCACCGGTCGGGCTCTTCATGACAGCGGTGAGGGCGCCGGGCTGGGCGGCCGAATCGAGGACCGCGGCGACCTGCCGCTGGTAGGCCTGCGCCTCGCCCAGCTGCGACTGGAGCGACAGGTTCCAGCCGCCGAGCGCGACGATCGCCAGCACGGCGGCGAGCCCGAGGACCCACGACAAGCGAGGCTGTCGCGGCAGGAGGACCGGCCCAGACGGACGTGTCGTGCGCAGGCGCATCTTCGGCCGCGACCGGCGGCGCGGCCGCCTCGGTCTCGACCGCCTCCCGTCGACGAGCTTCAAGGTCGGCAGCAGCGGCGGCCATGATCCGATCCTTGAGGGCGGGCGGCGGCTCGACCGGGTGCAGGCTTGCCTGTAGCACCGGCACGATGCTCCCGAGCTCGTCGAACTCGTCGTGCGCCTCCGCGCACGACGCCAGGTGAGCGCGGACGGCGGCCATCTCGTCTGCGTCGAGCGCGCCGAGCACGAACGACGCCGCCAGGTCGACGGCCTCGTCGTGGCTGAGCTCGGCGGGACGACGCGGGTCGGTCATGGCGACAACACTCGACGCATCGCGAGAAGGCCGAGGCGCATCCGGCTCTTGACGGTCCCGAGTGGGGTGCCCGTGCGATCGGCGATCTCGACCTGGGTCAGCCCGCCGAAATAGGCGAGTTCGATGGCTTCGCGCTGGACGTCGGTTAGGGATGCCAGCGCGGCGCGCACCTCAGCCGCGTCGAGGTTCGCGACGACCTGTGCCCAGACGTCGGGCATCCGGAGCGCCGGTGGCGGCGCATCACTGGCGTCCGGCAGGTCGACCGTCGCTCGGCGGCGTCGGACCGCGTCGATCGCGCGGTGATGGACGATCGACAGCAACCACGTCTTGACGCTGCCCCGCCCCTCGATGTAGCGGGCGGCATTGCGCCACGCACCGAGGAAAGCGTCCTGGACGACGTCCTCGGCGAGCGTCGCGTCATTCGTGATCCGGAAAGCGATGGAGTAGGCCATGGTCTTATAACGCTCGTACAGTTCGTCGAGCGCCCCGAGCTCGCCGCGGGCGATCCGCTCCAGTGCCGCACGATCCGCGTCGTCCGTGACGGTCGCCACGCGGAGCGGAAGCGGGCCCGACGACTCGCTCATGTGTTATTGCGCACGCGGGGAGCAGACGGTTCACTCGAGGATCGATCGCCGAACGACGACATCCGCGACCTCGGCACTCACGTCGTCGATCGCGCCGGTTGCATCGATCACTGCGACCCGGTCCGGTTCGGCGTCCGCGATCGCCAGGAAGCCGTCGCGGACGCGCCGGTGGAATGCGAGGTCGTATTCGGCCTCGAAGCGGGTCACGTCCCCGGGCGCCTTGCGGGCGAGGCCGACCTCGACCGGCAGGTCGAGGATGATCGTGAGATCCGGATGCAGCCCGTCCGTCGCAGCGTCGGCCAGGAACCGCAGGTGCCCGAGATCGACGCCGGCGCCGTAGCCCTGGTAGGCCAGGGTCGAGTCCGTGTACCGGGCGCAGACCACCGCCGCCCCCGATTCGAGCGTCGGGCGGATGACCTCGCGGACGAGTTGCCGCCGGGCGGCATTGAACAGGAGTGCGTCGGCCATCGGGTCGGTCGGGGCGGTCGAGCCGGTCCGCTCGAGCAGCAGCTCGCGGATCCGTTCCCCGAGCCACGTTCCACCGGGCTCGCGCGTGACGTGCGCGCGCACCCCCCGCTCGGCGAGATGGGCGGCGAGGCGCTCGGCCTGCGTCGTCTTGCCGCCGCCGTCGGGGCCATCGATCGTGATGAACGCTCCACGCTGGGCCTCGGCGTCGGCTCGTGTCATCGGCGCGAGTGTAGCCGACACGTGGCCTCGGATCGGACTCGGAGCGGGCGCCGGGATCTCCCCTGCTCATCCGCTGCGGACGGTCGCGCGTACCCTCCCCGCATGGGACGCCCGCCTCGATCTCTCGCCCTTCGCCTTCTCGCCGTCGCCATCGCGATCGGCGTTGGAACGGCCCTGCCCGCGTCCGCCAGCGCGCATCCGCTCGGCAACTTCACGATCAATCACTACGCCGAGGTCCGCGTCGAGGTCGATCGGATCCTGCTCGACGTCGTGATCGATCACGCCGAGATCCCGACCTTCCAGGCGCGCCAGGATTTCGATCTGGACGGGGACGGGTCCGTGTCGGACGACGAGGTCGACGCGGGTCGCGTGACCGCGTGCGACGAGGTCCGCGGGTCGATCGCCCTGGCGGTCGATGGCGCGGAGCTCGGCCTCGACCTCACCGAAGCGGGCCTGTCGTTCCCGCTGGGCGCCGGTGGCCTGTCGACGATGCGCCAGGTCTGCGCGTACGAGGCACGCCTCGGGCAGGAGGTCGGGTCGGCGCCAGTCACGGTCACATTCAGCGAGGGTTCGTACCCGGAGCGCCTCGGCTGGCGCGAGATCGTCGCGACCGGGTCCGGGGTGGCCCTGCGCGCGGTCGAGGGCGAGCTGCGCGACGTGACGCTGTCGGACCGGTTGCTGTCGTATCCCGAGGACCGCATCGCCATCCCGCTGGCGGACGACGCGCTCGCGGTCGAGGCGACCGTCGGCGGTCCGGCGCTGGCGACTTTCGATGTGCCGGATGCGGAGCCGGTGGGCCTGGCGACGCCGAGCCCCGAGCCGACCACCACGGACCAGCCGGCCGTCGTCCCGGGCGGCATCGGTGGCGGTGAGATCCCGGGGATCTTCAGCGAGACCGATCTGACGCCGCTTGTCCTTCTGATCTCGCTCATCACCGCGGCGGCCCTGGGTGCCGGACACGCCCTGACACCGGGCCACGGCAAGACGCTGATGGCGGCCTACCTCGTCGGCACCCGCGGCTCACCGCGGCACGCGCTCGGGCTCGGGATCTCGGTCAGCGTGTCTCATACGGCCGGCATCCTGGCCCTCGCAGCGGTCGTGGTGGCGGCGAGCGACGCATTGGCGCCCGATGTCGTCGTGCGCTGGGCGCCCGTGGTGGCCGCGATCTCCATCGTCGCGATCGGTGGCTGGATGCTGTTCGGCGAGATCCGACGTCGACGTGCCGGAGTCGGCGGTCACGAGCGCGCCGACGACCACGGGCACGCCCACGGCCACGGGCACTCACACGCTCACGGGCAGTCACACGACCACGATGTCGACCACGCGCACAGCCCCGATCACCCCGGGGGACACAGCCACGGGCCTGCTCCCGGATCCACGATCACCTGGCGAAGCCTGTTCGTCCTCGGCCTCGCAGGCGGGCTGATCCCATCGACCAGCGCGTTGCTGATCCTGCTCGGCTCGATCGCGGCAGGCCGCCCAGCGTTCGGGTTCATCCTGGTCGTCGCGTTCGGGCTCGGGATGGCCGGTGTCATGACCGGCATCGGCCTGGCCCTCGTCGCGGCTCGCGATCGGTTCGACCGGATCCAGGCCGAGGGCGGCGTCGCGCGTGTCCGTCAGGCCGTGCCGCTCGGCGCAGCGGTCGTGGTCCTCGGGTTCGGCGTCGTTCTCACGGCCCAGGCGCTCAGCGGGATCGTGAACGTCTGACGGTTGCCCGCCGTCGCTGGACCGGCGGCGATACGGCATCCGCCCGAGTGTCCACCCATCGAGCCGCTGCTAGGCTGGGCGGTCCTGATGCGAGACCTCACCGAGCGCGCACTCGATACCGCCACGTCCCTCGGCGCCGGATACGCCGACACGAGGGTCGTCCGCCGCCTCGATGAATCGATCGCGATCAAGACCGGTCGCGTCGAGGGCGTCGCCTCGAACGAGAGCGAGGGGTTCGGCGTCCGCGTCATCGTCGATGGGGCCTGGGGCTTCGCCAGCAGCCACGTGCTGAGCCTCGATGAGGCCGATCGTGTGGCCGCCCAGGCCGTGCGGATCGCTCGTGCGAGCGCCACGGCGCTGCGCGAGCCGGCCGACCTCGCCCCACGTCCAGCGGCCCATGGCCGCTACGAGACGTCGATCGAGGAAGACCCGTTCGCCGTCCCGCTCGAGCGCAAGATCGGGGATCTGCTGGCCGCCGACCAGGCGGCCGCGCGCGTGAAGGGGATCGCGTTCACCGAGTCGATGTACGCCGCCCAACGCGAATGGAAGACGTTCGCGGCGACAGACGGCTCGTACACCGAGCAGACCATCACGCACGTCGGCTCGGCGGTCGAGGCCAATGCCGTCGACGGCGATGAGCATCAGCGGCGGTCATACCCGGATTCGGGCGGTGGCTGGCAGGCGGCCGGCTACGAGTACATCCGCAGCCTGCGACTCGCCGACCGTGCCGAACCACTCGCCGATGAGGCGGTCGCCCTGCTCACGGCGCCCCAGTGCCCGAGCGGTCGGTTCACGATCGTGCTCGATCCGTCGCAGCTCTACCTGCAGGTGCACGAGAGCTGCGGTCACCCGACGGAGCTTGACCGGGTCTTCGGGACCGAGGCGTCGTACGCCGGGACGAGCTTCCTCACGACCGACAAGCTGGCCGAGGGGTTCCGCTACGGGTCGGACCTCGTCACGATCGTCGCGGACGCCACGGCGGACGGCGGGATGGGCACGTTCGGCTGGGACGACGAGGGCGTCGCCGCCCAGGCGGTCCCGCTCGTTCAGGACGGCGTCTTCGTCGGGTACCTCAGCAGCCGCGAGACCGCGCCCCGGATCGGGCGATCCAGCAGCGGCGCGATGCGTGCCGACGGCTGGAACCGCATCCCGCTCATCCGGATGACCAACATCAACCTCCTCCCCCGCCCCGGGATGAGCCTCGACGACATCGTCGCGGACACCGACGACGGCCTCTACCTCGCCGCCAACCGCTCATGGTCGATCGACGATCGACGCCTGAACTTCCAGTTCGCTACTGAGGTCGCGTACGAGATCAAGGGCGGCAAGAAAGGCAAGCTATTCAAGAACCCGACCTACACCGGCATCACCTACGAGTTCTGGCGCTCGTGCGACGCGGTCGGCGACGAACGGAGCTACGTGATGCTCGGGACACCGAACTGCGGCAAGGGCGAGCCCGGCCAGACCGGCCATGTCGGTCACGCCGTCCCCGGAGCACGCTTCCGGGACGTCCAGGTCGGCGTGGGCAAGTGGTGAGCGGCCGGTGAACGACGAGCGAGCCCGCGACGCTCTCGATCTGGCGGAGCGTGCCCTTCGGCATGCGATGGCCGATGGGGCCACCGAGGCCGAGGCCCTCGTGCTGGCAGAGGATGAATCGCTCACGAGGTTCGCGAACAGCCAGATCCACCAGAACGTCGCCGAGACGAACGTGACCGTCAACCTGCGGTTCGTGGTCGGCAAGCGCGTCGGGGTCGCGTCGTCCGGCAGGACCGACGAGGAGGGGCTCCGGCGGCTCGCCGCGAACGCAGGCGCCATCGCCCGGGTCGTCGAGGAGCTCGAGGACTGGGCAGGGCTGCCGGCGCCGACCAAGGTCGACGAGGTCGAGGCCGCGTACGCCACCGCGACGGCGACTGCATCGCCGGAACTCCGTGCCGACGGCGTCCGTGCCGTGATCGCGGCCGCCGACGAGGCCGGAGTCAACGCCTACGGGTCGTTCTCGACCGGGACGGACACGACGGCCGTCGCGAGCAGCACAGGGATCCGGGTCGGTGGCACGCGGACGGTCGCGCAGCTCCTCACGGTGTCGATGGGGCCGGACGGCGGCTCGGGCTACGCGGAGCACGCCGCCGTCGACGCGACCACGCTCGACGCCCGGGCGATCGGTCGCGAGGCCGCCGAGAAGGCGCGGGCGACCGCGAACGCGGTCGGCATCGATGCCGGCGACTATCCAGTCGTCCTCGAGGAGTACGCGGTCGTCGACCTGCTCGACATGCTCGGCTACCTGGGTTTCTCGGCCCTTGCCGTGCAGGAGGAGCGGAGCTTCGTCGAGATCGGTCGCACGATCGGGAGCGACCTGGTCTCGATCGTGGACGACGGACACGATCCGGCCGGCTTGCCGATGGCCTTCGACTACGAGGGCGTGGCGAAGCAGCGCGTGACGTTGCTCGAGCACGGTGTCTGTCGGGGCGTCGTTCACGACGCCCAGACCGCGGCACGGGATGGTGTCACGTCGACGGGCCACGGCCTCCCTGCCCCGAACCCGTGGGGCCCGTTCCCTCTCAATATGCTCATGGCGGCAGGCACCTCGTCACGTGATGACCTGATCGCCGGCCTGGATCGCGGTCTGCTGGTCACGCGTTTCCACTACACGAACCCGGTCCACCCGAAGCTGGCGATCATCACGGGCATGACCCGCGACGGGACGTTCCTCGTGGAGGACGGGCGGATCGTCGGTCCCGTCAGGAACCTCCGATTCACACAGAGCTACCTCGAGGCACTGGCATGTACAGTCGCGGTGGCCAGCGAGCGCAAGACGCTCAAGGGCTTCCTCGGAGGGGTCGTCGTGCCGGCCATCCGGCTCGACGCCTGGACCTTCACCGGAACGACGGAACACTGATGAGCACATTGGCGGGGGAGTTCTGGGTCTGCGGCCAGTGCCGTTCGATCAACAACGCCGGCGCAAAGCAGTGCTACAACTGCCGCACGCCGAAGGATCGCGCGGCCGTGGATCCCGCCGAGATCGACCCGACCACCAAGGGCCAGGTCCGCGAGATCGGACTTCCCGAATTCCGGTCGTCACGCTGGGCCGCGCTCCTCGCCTCGATCCTGATCCTGGTCGTGGCCGTGATGCAGATCGTCCAATGGAACCTCGTCGCGACACTGGGCGATCAGATCCTTGGCGGCATCGACCCCACGGATGACCAGTTGGCGTACATGAACAGGGTCGCGATCCTCGCCTTCGGGATCGCCCTCCTGGCGCTGATCGCGTGGTCGCTCTGGCTCAGTCGGACTGTGACGTCGATGCCGGCGCTCGGCCTGGGCTATCCGGCGGCGAGTGGCCTGATGGCCTTCGTCGAGAACTTCATCCCGATCTTCAACCTCTTCCGCGTGCCAGCGATCGTGCGCGACGTCGTCCATCGCCTCGAGCCGAAGATCCAGCCGCGGCGAGGCTCTCATCTTCGCCGCCTGGATCGGTCTCGTCGGTGGATTCATCGTGCCTCGCGTCCTGGGATTCTTCATCGGTGATATCCGGACGGCCGTCGCGGTCAGCGGCCTCGCGACAGGCATGTTGGTGGTCGGCGCGATCTTCCTGGTTGCCCTCATCTGGTGGCTCGAGGGTCGGATCGCGCACCGCCGGGCGACACAGCTCGCGGAGGAGGGCCCGGCCTCCGCGACACTCCCGGCACCTGTCCCACCGACCGGGGTGGCGCCACAGGTCGAACCCGACGTCGTGTCCACGCGGTCGGCGTTCGCGGCCGCTGGACTCTCGGCCGAGACGGCGGCCGCCGAGTTGCCACCGTCACCGCCGCCCGCGTCACTAGCGGCGTCGTTCTCGTTGCCCCGCGCCGACACCCAGCCAGAAGCCACCGGATCGATCGAACCGACGATCGCGCCCGAGCCTGTGACTGAACCGGGACCATCGCCCGAACCCGAGCCCGTAACCGGGTCGCCGCCGGACCCGGTCGCGTCGGAGCCGGAGGTCATCATCGCCGCGCCTGAGCCTGGACCCATCGTCGCCGCGGAGCCGGAAGCACGCGACACCGGCGCCCTCCCTGCGGCAGCCGCCGGTCCTCCGCATCTGACGATCCGCGTCACGCCCCGCGGCATGATCACCGCGGAGTTGGACGGGGAGACCGAACACGTGATCCTCGACGACCTGGAGGCGTACGGCTCGGCCCTGGCCAAGGTCGACGGCACTGCGGCGATCGTCGCAGCGACCGAGGACTCGATGGCCGCCCTCATCGCCCGGCGCGCGCACCGCATCCTCGAGGAAGCCGGCGTCCAGGTCACGGTCGGCTGAGGCGATGCCCCCATTCGACGTCGAGGCGCTGCGCGCCGAATTCCCAGCCCTGCGGCGCGAACAGCACGGCCGGCCAGTCGCGTTCCTCGACGGCCCCGGTGGCACCCAGGTCCCGCAGCGCGTCATCGATGCGGTCGGTGACTACCTGACGAACACGAACGCCAACGCCGGTGGCGCCTTCGCGACGAGCGAGGCGTCGGATGCGATCGTCGAGGAGGCGCACGCAGCCGTCGCCGACTTCCTCGGTGCCGGGAGCCCGGACGAGATCAAGTTCGGCTACAACATGTCGACGCTGACGCTCCATATCGGGCGGTCGATCGGGGCGACGCTCACGCCTGGCGACGAGATCGTCGTCACGCGGCTCGATCACGAAGCCAATGTCAGCACCTGGGAGGCGATGGCAGCGGATCGCGGTCTGACGGTCCGCAAGGTCGACATCCGCGAGGACGACGTGACGCTCGATCTCGAGGATCTCGAGTCGAAGCTCAGCAGCCGGACGAAGCTCGTCGCCGTGGGCTATGCCAGCAACGCGGTCGGCACGGTCAACCCGGTCCGCGAGATCGTCGCCCGCGCACATGAGGTCGGCGCCCTGGCCTATGTCGACGCGGTGGCATACGCGCCCCATGGCCCGATCGATGTCCGGGCTCTCGACGCTGACTTCCTCGTCTGCAGCGCGTACAAATGGTTCGGACCGCACCTGGGCGCGCTATACGGCAAGGCTGATGTCCTGGACGGGCTGCCGGCGTTCAAGGTTCGGCCCGCGCATGATCGGTTCGAGACCGGCACGGCGGCGTTCGAGTCGATCGCCGGCACCCTCGCCGCGACCGACTATCTGCGCGACATCGGACGGAGCTACGGATCCCCGACAGCCGCGGATCGCCGGTCGGAGCTGGTCGCCGGGATGACTGCGATCGTCGACTACGAGCGCGCCCTGGTCACGCGCCTCATCGATGGCCTCGAGACGATCCCCGACGTCACGATCCACGGGATCACCGACATTGCGCGCTTCGCCGACAGGGTGCCGACCGTGTCGATCTCGATCGATGGTGTCCATCCGCGCGAGGCCGCCGAGGAGCTGGGCAGGCACGGGATCTACGTGTGGGATGGCGACTTCTACGCGACCGGGCTGATCGAGCGGCTCGGCAAGGCGGACTCCGGCGGGATCCTCCGCCTCGGGCTCGTCCACTACAACACTGCCGGGGAGGTCGACCGCGCGGTCGAGGCGGTCGATGGGATCGCCGCCGGCGCTCCCGCGTGAGCGACGCGGTCTCCATCCACGGGGCTCTCGATCGCTGACGGCTCGTGGCATCGCGGGCCTACGATGCGCAGATGCGCCGGATCCTCACGACGGGACGCGTGATCGTGGTCGGCCTCCTCGCGATGCTCGCCGCATGCGGTCCGAGCGCGGGGAGCCCGCCGGCGCCGCAGTCGAGCGATCCGCCGATGACCCGGGTCCCGATCATCATCGACGCCGACTTCGACCTGAGCGACATCGCCGCGATCCTCATCCTGCTGCGGGACCCGGCGGTCGATGTCCGCGCCATCACGATCGCCGGCACGGGACTCGTCCACTGCCAGGCCGGGCGGCTGCTGACCCGCTACCTGCTGGACGAGCTGGGCTCGCCCGACATCCCGTTCGGCTGTGGTCGGGAGGACGGCGGCCCCGATGCCCATCCGTTCCCGGACGACTGGCGGTCGCGGGCGGATGAGGCCTTCGGGCTGAACATCCCGCCGCAGGCTGAGGCGGGCCTCCCTCGCGACGCGGTCGATGTCCTCGCCGCGACCGTCGAGTCCAGTCCGAGCGCCCCAACCATCGTCGCCCTGGGGCCGCTCACGAACCTCGAGGATGCGTTCGCCGCCGACGCGACGCTCGCAGATCGGGTGGCCGGGATCCACGCCATGCTCGGCACGATCGATGCGCCGGGCAACGTCTTCGTCAACGGTCTCGACGCCGGCGACCCGCTCGAGTGGAACGCATACGCGGATCCCTCCGCGGTCGCCGCGGTGCTCGCGACCGACGTGCCGATCTCGATCGTGCCGCTCGATGCCACCGACGACGTCCCGGTGCCCGTCGACCTCGCCGATCGCCTGGCCGACGACCACCAGGCGGGCGGGGCGGATCTCCTGTACGAGTCCCTCATCCGGAACCCGGGCAGGATGCGGCCCGAGGACGGCCAGCAGCTGTGGGACGAGCTGGCGGCGCTGACGCTGAGCGACTCGGACCTCGTCGCGTGGGAGGACGCAGCGGTCATCGCGGAGGACGACGGGCGGCTGACGCGCGACGACGCCGGCCGGATCGTGCGTTTCGCGGTCAGCGCCGACCGGGCCGCCGTCGAGACGGCACTCCTGGCTGCTCTTCGACGTGGCGAGCCGCGGGCGACGCCGTTCCGACTTGCCGGTTCGCTGTCGGCGTCGTTCGATGGGGCGACATGCGCGTTGAGCGGCACGTCGGACGAGACCGGGCTGCATGTGGTCGAGTACGAGGGCATGGCCGGCACGCCGTCCGGCATCGTCATCGTGGGCGTTCGCCCGCCCTATCGCTGGGCGCAGCTCCTGGCGCTCCTCCCGACCTGTCGATCCGACGAACGCGCCGCCGGACTGGGTGGTCGCGGGACCTGTGGCCGACGACCAAGCCGGGACGGGGCAGCCCGTCACAGGCGCCGGCGACCTCGACGAAGGGACGTACGGCCCGGTCTGCTTTACCGGCACCTGGCCGGACGTCGTGTACACGGCGGGCATCCCCTTCCAGGCCGGGGCAGGCGCGGTCGGCGCAGCACAGTGACCGTGTCGGGTGCACCGGCGCTCGACGCCATCGTTGTCGGTGCGGGTCCGAATGGCCTTGCCGCGGCCGTGACTCTCGCCCGGGCGGGTCGCTCGGTGCGCGTCTACGAGGCCGCACCGACGATCGGTGGCGGCACCAGGACCGAGGAGCTGACGCTCCCCGGGTTCCGCCACGACGTGTGCTCGACGATCGTGCCGCTCGCGCTCGCCTCGCCGTTCTTCCGCACCGTCGATTGGGCGGCGCACGGCGTCGAGTTCATCCACCCCGATGCCCCGGTCGCCCACGCCCTCGACGAGGGGCGGGCCGTCGTCCTCGAGCGCTCGTTCACGGCCACCGCGGCCGGGCTCGATCGCGACCGCCGGACGGATGACGGCTCGGCGTGGCTGCATCTCTTCGGACCGCTGACCCGCGACGCCGACAAGCTCGGGCGCGAGCTGTTGCGTCCGGTGCTCCACGTCCCACGCCACCCGATCGCACTTGCTCGGTTCGGGCCGACTGCGCTGCGATCCGCCAGTGGGCTGGCGCGCGCCCGCTTCCGCGGAGATGCCGCGCAGGCCCTGTTCCTGGGGCTCGCCGCCCACGGGATGGTGCCGCTCGACCGACCACTGTCGGCGTCATTCGGCCTGGTACTGGGGACGTATGCACACGCGGTCGGCTGGCCGATGGTCCGTGGTGGCTCGGCCGCCATCGCCGACGCCTTGGCCGCCGAGCTCCTGCAACACGGTGGCGAGATCGTGACCGGCCAGTACATCGCAGGCCTCGACGACCTGCCCGAGGCCCGCGCGGTCCTGCTCGACACGACACCTCGCGCGGCCGTATCGATCGCCGGTGACCGCCTGCCTGATCGTACGCGCCGCCGCTACGAGGGCTTCCGCTACGGAGCGGGCGTCTTCAAGGTCGACTGGGCGCTCGACGGCCCCGTTCCGTGGAGCGCCGACGGCCTGCGTCGCGCGGCGACGATCCACCTGGGCGGGTCGTCCGCCGAGGTCGTCAGATCCGAGCGGCAGGTGGCAGCCGGCCGGCCGCCCGACCGACCGTTCACGCTTCTCGTCCAGTACCACCCGTGGGACCCATCACGAGCACCGTCGGATCGGACGACCGCATGGGCGTACTGCCACGTACCCTCCGGATCCGACGTCGACATGACCGACCGCATCGAGTCCCAGGTCGAGCGGTTCGCCCCCGGGTTTCGCGATCGCATCCTCGCTCGCCGGACCCACTCGCCGGCCCAGATGGAGGGACACGACCCGAACTACGTCGGTGGCGACATCAACGCCGGCATCTCCGATATCCGCCAGCTCCTCTTCCGCCCGACGCTGTCGCTCGATCCGTATCACGCTGGGCAGGGGCTGTACCTGTGCTCCTCCTCGGCGGCGCCGGGCGGCGGGGTGCATGGCATGAGCGGCCATCTCGCCGCGAGATCGGCGTTGCGGCGGGACCTGCGCTAGTCGTCGTCCCCGTGCCCGACCTCGCGCCGGAGCCACCAGCCGAGCCATAGCGCACCGGCCGCGGGCATCGTCATCCAGACGAGCAGCACCACTGCCAGGACGGTCGCGCTGGAGCGCAGGTCGGCGAAGCCCTCCTCGACCACCCCGCCGCGCAGGTCGTCGGCGACCAGGCCGAGTCGGGCGCCGAGCGCGCTGAGCGAGGTGGCGTTCGCGACTAACGCGGTTCGGTTGCTCTCGAGGTCCGTGGCGATCAGGTCGAGGCGCTCGTCGAGTCCGTCGAGGTTGGCGGCCATGCGTCCGAACGAATCGGCCACGCCGCCGAGCGGCTGGCGGCCGAGGATCTCGAACTGCGAGAGCTGGCTCTCGGCCGAGCGCAGGTCGGTCCGGACGTCGGCGATGGCCTGCGCCGTCTGACGCACGACCGGTGGGGTGCGCTCCATGGTGCCCGAGAAGGACGTCGCCGAGATGCCGGCATCGGCCAGGGCGACCGACGTCCGATCGAGCGTCTCGACGACCGCGGCGATCTGGGTCTCGACCTGCCCGCCCACCGCCGCGAGTCGGCCCCCGGCCCAGACGGCGGCGATCAGGACGACGAGTGCCAGGACGAGGCCGATCACGCCGTAGGCGATGAGACCGCTCCCGAGTCGACGCAAGACGGCCCGCAGGGGGCCGGGGGTCGGCGTGGACGTCACCGCCAGGTGCTGCGTGCGGCGTCCGGATAGAGGCGCACCCGCCGGAAAGGCTCGCGGCCACGGGATCGCGACACGAGGTTCGCTCGTTCCGCCATCTGGTGCTGGAGCCGCCGGATGTAGGCGTTCTGCGGTGATAGCTCGACCGCTTCGGAGGACGACAGGACGACATCGATCGCGTCCTCGGTCTCGCGCAGCGCCGCCTCGCGCGGATCGATCTCGAGCGAGAAGATCGAGGTCAGGCTGGACTGCATCTGCGGGACGGTGTTGCTCTTGAGGACATAGATCGGCATCGCCCGCTCCTCGGCCTCGCGGAGGAGCGGGGTCTTCTGCTTGTACTCGTTCTTGAGGGTCATGACGACGTCCGCCTCGTCCACGTCGCGGGCGATCACCACGGGGAGGCCGAGGTCGCGGACTGCCTGCTCGAGGCGTTTGCGGCTGATCCCTTGCGGGAGCACGCGCAGCGTCGGCAGCGGTGACCCGCCCGGTTCGAGGACCGTCTCGCCGTGCTCGCCCTCGATCGCGCCGAGCGGAAGTGAGCCGATCTCGTCGTGCGGGTCGAGGTCATCGGCGTTGACGGGTGCGGTGCCCTCCTCGGCCTTGAAGCTCTGCATCGCACGCGATGCCTGGTCACGCCACGCCTTCTGGCGCTCGAGTTCGCGCGCCTCGCGCGCGCGGGCCTCGAGGGCCGTCGGTGCGCCGCCGCGCTCCAGTGGACCGCGATCGGCGATGTCGCCGGCGACGAACGGTGCATCTCCCGGACGGCTCGCGAACCGCTCGCCGGGCATCACGTCCTGTAAACCGCTCGACAGCGGGCCACGCTGTGGCGATTCACGCCCGGGTCCGCCGCGGGTCTGCCGCCAGCCACCGGATGCGCCGGGTCGGTAGCCGGGCCGGAAGGTCCCGCGCTCCGCCTCGCGGAATCCGCCGGAGGCCCGCCCGGAGCCATCGCCGCGCCAGCCGGGCTCCATCCGCCATGGCGAGCCGCCACCGACGAGACCGGCGAAGCGCTCAGCGCCCAGCTGCTCGCGGGGCGACGGCCGAGGGCGGCCCTGCGATCGATGGACGCCCTCCTCGTCCCGCCAGCGCAGCTCCGGCGCGACGGCATCGCCGCGCAGCAACGCGTCGACGGTCTCGGCGACGTCGCTGTGGACTGCCACCCGCTCGCGATCCTGGATCTCGACGATCACATCGAAAGTCGGCGGCGCCTTGCGCTCCAGGACGCTCTTCTGGGTGCGCCGGCGGCGGGCTTCCTCGTCGCCGAGAGTGACGCTCTGGATGCCGCCGATCAGATCGGACAGCGTCGGGTTGAGCATCAGGTTGTCGAGGTTGTTGCCGTGCGCGGTGCCGATGAGCTGCACGCCACGTTCGGCGATCGTCCGGGCGGCCTGCGCCTCGAGCTCGGTCCCGATCTCGTCGATGACGATGACCTGCGGCATGTGGTTCTCGACCGCCTCGATCATCACCTCGTGTTGCAACGATGGCGTGCGGACCTGCATGCGGCGTGCCTTGCCGATCGCCGGGTGCGGGATGTCGCCGTCGCCGGCGATCTCGTTGGACGTGTCGACCACGACGACGCGCTTGCCGAGGTCGTCGGCCAGCACCCGCGCGGCCTCGCGCAGCATCGTGGTCTTGCCGATGCCGGGTCGGCCCATGATCAGGATCGATTTACCGGTCTCGACGAAGTCGTTGATGATCTCGATCGTGCCGTAGACGGCGCGGCCGACCCGGCACGTCAGGCCGACGACCTTGCCGTTCCGATTGCGGATCGCGCTGATCCGGTGGAGCGTGCGCTCGATGCCCGCGCGGTTGTCGTCCCCGAACGAGCCGATGTGGTCGATCACGAAGGCGATGTCGGCCTCGGTGATCTCGCGCTCCAGCAGGCTGACCTCGGCATCGGGGAAGCGTCCCTCCGGGCGACGGCCGAGGTCGAGCACGACCTCGATGAGCGCCTCGCGATCCGGCAGGGCATGCACGGCCTCGACGATCTCCGGCGGTAGCGACGACAGCATCGCGTCGAGATCGTCGATCGTTTCGCGCTGGCGTTCCTTGGAACCCACGCTTGCCTCCGTTTCCACGGCTATCGGACGGCCGGGACGAGCGCCGGCTCGGCGACCCGAACGAGGGTCTCTTTCATGAGCAGCGTGACGCTCGCGATCGATCCGAAGGAAGCATCCTCCAGTCTCCGGTCGACAGGCCCCTCATAGGTTCGCACGGGTGAGATGACGCCGTGGTCGTGACGGTGCTCGTTGCCCCGGGTCGTGCGGGCCTCGATGATGCCGAGTCCGAACGAGATGATGGCCGAGGGGTCGGCCTCCGGCCGCACGAGGACCTTCAGGTAATGCGGCTGGTCCTCCTTCGCGACGCCGACCTGGATGAACGCATCGAGCTCGGTGCCGTCCTTGCCGCCGCCCGGCGCGCGCTGCACGAACGCCTCGATGTCGGCGAAGCGCAGGATCGGCGCAAGGCTGGAGCGGGGCACCCGCCAGTGGTTCCCCTGGCGCTCCCAGTCGGGCAGGCGGATCGCCTCGAGCCGGACCACGGGGCCGGGCGTCGCGGCCGTGTACAGCCGGTTGAGCGCCAGCGCGTCGATCGGTTGGGCGGGCCGGATGCGAGCGTCGCTCGCGGCTTTGTCGGTCCACGGCTTCGGTAGCTCGCCGTCAGGGCGGAACATGATCTGCTCCTCGCCGTAGCGGATGAAACCCGCCTGCATCATCAGTTCCACGTTCCCGTCGACGTCGGCACACGCGACGTGGAATCGCGCGGCTCCGCGCTTGCCGCCCTCGCGGAGGAGCTGGTTGACCAGGCGGTAGCGGATGTCGCCGGCGTCGGCCATGCCGACTGCATCGAGCTCGACGATCGTCCACTCGTCGCGGGTCGACTCCCGCTCCACGCGGATGAGTCCGGCGATCCGTCCATCCACCTCGTAGACGTACATCAGATCGTTCGGGCGAAAGGCGCCGAGTGGCAGCCGGAACAGGCTGAACACCCCGATCGGTGGGCCGCTGACCGGCAGTCCGAGCGAGCGGGTCGACGCGTCGTCCGACTGGCACAGACGCGACAGCTCGCCCAGCGCCGCGAGGTCTGTCAGTCGCGCGGCGCGGACCTTGCCCTGCTTGCGAGGCGCCCGCGTAACGGTCATCGGTCGCGTGCCGCCGTCATCGCAGCTGCGCGCGGCGGGTCGGGTGGTGGCGACGGCCCGATCCCTCGCCCGGGTCGTCGTGCTCGGCGGCCATGGTCGCCATCAGTCGATGGAAGCGGGTCTCCCCGGCGAGCTCGGGATGGAACGCGGTCGCGAGCACGTTCCGCTCCCGCACGGCGACGACCCGCCCGTCATCGAGGCGGGCGAGCACATCGACATCAGGCCCGGTGCGCTCGATGACCGGCGCCCGGATGAAGACCGCGTGGACCGGCGTGTCGCCGAGGACGTCGACCGTCAGGTCGGCTTCGAACGAGTCGAGCTGGCGCCCGAAGGCGTTGCGCTCCACCCGGACGTCGAGCAGCGGCAGGATCGGCTCCTCGTCGCCCGCGATGTCGCGCGCGAGGACGATCATGCCGGCGCACGTGCCGAAGATCGGGGCGCCGCTCGCGGCCAGGTCGAGGATCGGCTCGCGCAGACCCCAGCGCTCGATGAGCTGGCGCATGGTCGTGCTCTCGCCGCCGGGCAGGATCAGCCCGCTGACCCCATCGAGGTCCGCCGGCTCGCGCACGCGAACTCCCTCGACGCCGATGGCGCCGAGCGTGTCGAGATGTTCGCGAAACGCCCCTTGAAGGGCGAGGACCCCGATCCTCATGGTGAGCCGATGGTACGCGGTGGTGCGCCAGCCGCTCAGCGGCCGTTTCCCTACCAGCCGCGAACGGCGAGTCGCTCCTGCTCCGGGATCTCCTCGAGGGCGATGCCGCGCATCGGGGCTCCCAGGCCCTTCGAGACCTCCGCGATCTTCTTGGCATCGTCGAAGAAGGTCGTCGCCTGGACGATCGCGTTGGCCATCCGGGCCGGGTCCTCGCTCTTGAAGATGCCCGAGCCGACGAAGACGCCCTCGGCCCCGAGCTGCATGACGAGCGCCGCGTCGGCCGGCGTCGAGATGCCCCCGGCGACGAAGTTGACGACCGGCAGCTTGCCGTTCGCAGCAACGTCCTTCACGAGCTCATAGGGCGCCTGGAGGTCCTTCGCCGCGACGAACAGCTCGTCATCGCGCATGCCCTGCAGGCGTCGGATCTCGCTGTTGACGTCACGCAGCTGGCGGACCGCTTCGACGATGTTGCCGGTCCCGGCCTCGCCCTTGGTCCGCATCATCGCGGCGCCTTCGTTGATGCGTCGCAGGGCCTCGCCGAGGTTCCGGCAGCCACACACGAACGGGACCTTGAAGGCGTGCTTGTCGATGTGGTTGTTCTCGTCGGCCGGGGTGAGGACCTCCGACTCGTCGATGTAGTCGACCCCGAGCGCCTCGAGGACCTGCGCTTCGACGAAGTGGCCGATGCGCGCCTTGGCCATGACCGGGATCGTCACGGCGTCCATGATCTCGGTGATCATCGCCGGGTCGGACATGCGTGCGACGCCGCCGGCCTTGCGGATATCGGCGGGCACGCGCTCGAGCGCCATCACGGCGACGGCGCCGGCGTCCTCGGCGATCTTCGCCTGGTCGGCAGTGACGACGTCCATGATGACGCCGCCCTTGAGCATCTGGGCGAGGCCCTTCTTGGTCGCCCAGGTAGAGGTTTCGACGGTCATGTGGGCTGTGGTTCCTCAGATTGGATCTGCGCTCGGCCCGCCGGCCGGTTCTGGCCCCGGGGTCCTCGCCCGTTCGAGGCGGCCACGGTCTCGCGCGCGTTCAGGATTATGTCATGAGGGCCGATTCCGCCCAAGGGCCGGCACACATCGGCGCGCGGTGCGCGCTCTGGACTGCGATGGACCGGTCGGCGCGCTCTTGGCGCGTGGCGCGGGCTAGTCGTCGAACGTGTACCGCGTCATGTCGGTCGGGAACATCGTCCACGCGAAGGCCTTGATCGGTCGCAGCTCCCACAGCCCGCCCTGTGCCCAGTTCGCGGGGTCGGCCTCGTAGCCGGGCTTGTATTTGGCATAGCCGGCCAGGATCCTGTCGGCTCTCTCGGGCGGTAGCGCGACGACCTCGGCGGCGTTCCCCTCGACGATCACGACCTCGCCCGTGGCCTCGACGTGGATCGCCATCTGCGGATTCGCGCGGAGGTTCCGTTTCCAGCGCGTCGGGCCGCCCTCGACGTACCAGCGGCCGTCCACCCACGCCCCCCAGATCGGGTTGAGATGCGGAGCTCCGTCCGCATCGGCCGTCGCCAGCCAGTAGATCTCGGCTTTCTCGAGCCGCTCGACCACCCAGGACCACGGGAGGATGCCCTTGGTCGACTTCGGGATGCCATAGCCCGGAACGTGTGGCCGATCGACCCGCGGTTCGCTCACCGGACGAGATTACCGGGAGACGGTCCGCACGACACCAGACATGAGCTTGGTCGCTCGGCGCGCCGCTTTCGGCGAGAGGCGCGAGACCGTTTCGACCAGCTCGAGGACGTCGTCGTCGTCGAGACCGCCGAGCAGATCGAACAGGCGCAGGACCGTGTCGTCGGGGACGCGATCGAGCAGCTGAAGGGCCCGCTCGAGCTCGCGCGGTTCCAGCTGCGGGACGATACCGACCGCTCGATCGAACAGCCGGACGAACACGACGAACGACGACAGCCAGTCATGGAGGGCTGCCAGCTCGGTGTCGTCCGGGTCCGCTTCGGCGGCCGCCGCCGCCTCCTTGGCTTTCTGCTCGAGCACGGCGACGACCGGATCGCCTTCCCGGCTCTTGCGCTCGGCGATGACGCGGCCGAACCATTGCCAGTGATCGTTGACGGCAAGGAACGCCGTGCCCGCCGGTCCGCGTCGACCGACCCGCCGCGGCTCGGAGACGCGCTGGACGAGGCCCCACGATTCGGCTTCGGCGAGGGCGAGGCTCGCTGCTCGGTGCGACAGCCCGAGCGCCTCGCGGACCTCGCGTTCGGTGAGGGGCTCCTGGCGCGCCATGAGATATGCCTGCACGCGGGCGATCGCCGGTGTCACGCCCCAGGCAGCGCCCATCTGACCCCACGCGTCGGCGAGATCGAGCCGGATCGTCTCAGCGGTGGACGGGCGCACAGGTCGGTCGGCATCGCCGATCGATTCATGCGCATTGACAGTAGCGAGTTTCTGCGTCATAACTTGCTATGACAGAGTAGCACGCTTGGAAGGTCGAGAGCTCCGATGAAGGTGGCGATCGTGGGTGGATCCGGGTTGGTCGGTCGCGCGTTGACGCGATCGCTCCTCGCGGACGGGGACGACGTCGTCGTCCTGTCCCGGGATCCGGATCGCCGGAGGAAGGTGATCCCGCCGGGAGCCCGGCT
The DNA here is from genome assembly GCA_963780425.1 of uncultured Chloroflexia bacterium. Lineage (GTDB taxonomy): Bacteria > Chloroflexota > Limnocylindria > Limnocylindrales > CSP1-4 > SPCO01. Next base: position 128,198 of record CAWABZ010000012.1, read on the forward strand.
GGCCCGGTGGTCTGCCGAGGATGTGCCAGGTCTGGCGGAGTCGATCGCGGGGACGGATGTCGTCGTCAGCCTCGCCGGCGCGCGCGTCGCGCCCTGGCCGTGGACCCGCCGGCGGAAGGCCGTCATCGCGTCGAGTCGCGTGGACCCGATCCGCGCGATCGTCGACGCGATGGGGCGCCTGCCGACCGAACGACGTCCGTCGCGGCTTGTCGTCGTGTCGGGGATCGACGCATATCCGGAGTCGCCTCCTGGTGACGACCCCACGCCGATGACCGAGGCGACCCCCATGGGCAGCGAGTTCCTCGCCCAGGTCTCGCGTTCCCTGGAGGACGAGGCTCGGCGCGCCGAGTCGCTTGGTGTGCGGGTCATGCGTTTGCGGATGGGACACGTCCTGGCCCGCGATGCGGACCTCGTCTGGTTCCTTTCGCTCCCGGTCCGCCTCTTCCTCGGCGGCCGGCTCGGGAACGGCGAGCAATGGCTGAGCTGGGTCCACATCGACGACGCCGTCGCGCTCTTCCGGCTGGCGATGACCCACGACATCCCGGACGGGACGTTGAATGCGACGAGTCCTGGCGCCGTCCGCCAGATCGACTTCGTCCGCGCGATGGCCCACGTCCTGCATCGTCCGGCGCGTTTTCCTGCCCCGGCCTGGCTCGTCCGGCTCGTGCTCGGCGAGCAGTCGGTGTTGCTGCTCGGGTCCAGGCGCGTCGGGCCAGCCAGGGCGTCCGCGCTCGGCTACGAATTCCGCTACACGACGATCGAAGCCGCCCTCGACAGCGTCCTGGACTGAACGGTCGATCAGGGATTTGGGATCGCACCTGCGGCGGCAAGCGCCGCGGTCGTAGCGGCGAACACAGGGTTGTCAGGGTCGATCTCGGTCTCACAGGACGCGATGCGCTCGACGCCGGTCGGGACACCGAACTCGTAGATGACCTCCTGGCCATCGAACGCGACGGGGCACTCATCTGTGAACGGCCGAGATCTGATGACCCCGAAGTCGGTCGCCTTGACCGCCACGTCGAGCGTGCTCAGGACCTCCGCCGGAACGGTGCCGAGTTCGGCAACCACGGGCGCGGTCTGATGCATGCGTCCCTCACGCTCGATGACGATCGTCGACCCGCACGGTCCGTCCATGCATTCCCCGCCACGCGTCGTGACCGTGACGAGCGGGCTTGCGGCCGCGGGAAGGAGCGACGCGACGGCCGTCGGTGAGCAGGCGAGAAGCATCGCGGCGATCGAAATGGTGATGGCCAGCCTGGCAAACCGATCGAGCATGGCCGCCCGACGTCGCTGTCTCGCGCGCGGTTCCGCCCCGACCGGGCCTATCGGTGGTCACCACACGACCGCATCGGCGATCGGGGGTGCCGACGTCGCAACCCAAGGGCCCGGCTGGGTCACGGCATGCACCAAACGGACATTCAGTGCGCCCCGACCTCGCTATGGGTCACACCATGCACCAGATGCGTATCGAACGCCCCGTGACCAGTCGCTCGACCTCACGAATGGTCACCACGTGCACATGGGCCGGGCATCTGGCACCGACCCGGCGACCTATCATCGGGGCCATGCCCGTCCTGCGCAGCCGGCTGGACCCTGCCGCCGCGGACACCCGCGCCAATCACGACGCGATGGCCGCCCTGGTCGAGGACCTCCGGCGGCGGCAGTCGGAGCTCGCGGACAGGGGCGCCGGCGGCGACGACCGCTCGATCGAGCGTCACCGGGAACGCGGCAAGCTCCCGGTCCGCGACCGCATCGACCACCTGCTCGACCCGGGTTCGGCCTTCCTGGAGCTGAGCCCCCTGGCTGCCAATGGGCTGTACGACGACGATGCGCCGGGCGCCGGCATCGTCACCGGCATCGGGCGGATCGAGGGCACGACGTGCGTGGTCGTGGCCAACGACGCGACGGTCAAGGGCGGTACCTACTACCCCATGACGGTCAAGAAGCATCTCCGTGCCCAGGAGATCGCCCTCGAGAACCACCTGCCGTGCATCTACCTGGTCGACAGCGGCGGCGCGTTCCTGCCGCTCCAGGCCGACGTGTTCCCCGACCGCGACCACTTCGGGCGGATCTTCTACAACCAGGCCCGGATGTCGGCGGCGGGCATCCCGCAGGTCGCCCTGGTCATGGGCTCGTCCACCGCCGGCGGCGCCTACGTGCCGGCGATGAGCGACGAGACCGTCATCGTCAAGGGCACCGGCACGATCTTCCTCGGTGGGCCGCCGCTGGTGAAGGCCGCGACCGGGGAGGACGTCACGGCCGAGGAGCTCGGGGGCTCCGAGGTCCATACACGCCGCTCAGGCGTCGCCGACCATGAGGCGCTCGATGACGAGCATGCCCTGGCGCTCGGACGGTCGATCGTCGCCAACCTCAACCGTCCCCCGCCGCTGCCGCCGTGGGACCGCCGCGCCCCGGAAGCCCCGGCCGTCGACCCGGCCGGACTGTACGGCGCCGTCTCCGCCGACCCGCGCCGACCGGTGCCGGTCCGCGAGATCATCGCCCGTCTCGTCGACGGGTCGCGGTTCCACGAGTTCAAGCCGCTCTACGGTGAGACCCTCGTCACCGGCTTCGCGCACGTCGACGGCGTGCCCATCGGCATCCTCGCGAATGATGGGATCCTGTTCAGCCAGTCGGCGCTGAAGGGCACCCACTTCATCGAGCTCGCGTGCCAGCGGCGCATCCCGCTGGTCTTCCTGCAGAACATCACGGGGTTCATGGTCGGCCGCGAGTACGAGGAAGCCGGCATCGCGAAGGACGGGGCGAAGCTGGTGATGGCAGTGGCGTCCGCCGAGGTCCCCAAGTTCACGATCCTGATCGGGGGGTCGTTCGGGGCCGGGAACTACGCGATGAGCGGTCGCGCCTACCAGCCGAGGTTCCTGTGGTCGTGGCCGAACGCCCGCATCTCGGTCATGGGCGGACAGCAGGCGGCCCGCGTCCTGTCGACCGTCCGGGGCGACTTCGCCGACGACGCGGAGCGCGACGCCTTCGAGGCGCCGATCCTCGAGACATACGAGCGCGAGGGCTCACCGTACTTCGCGACGGCCAGGCTCTGGGACGACGGGGTCATCGACCCGATGGACACGCGGCGCATCCTCTCCCTTGGCCTCGAGGCCGCACTCCACGCGCCGATCCCCGAAACACGATTCGGCGTCTTTCGGATGTGACCAGGGAGGATCGGGATGCTCAAGTTCTACAGCGAGGTCGGGACAGCCAGGACCCGCGAGCTGATCACCGACCTGGCGACATGGGCCTGGGTGGCGCTCTGGGTGGTCATCGGCGTGCGCATCCATGACGCGATCTCGGCCTTCGCCGAAGCGGGCCGGGTCCTCCAGGGCGGCGGCAGGAACATCCAGGGTGCCGGCGCCCAGCTCGGCGACGCGCTCAACGGGGTGCCGCTCATCGGCGTGGGCATCGATTCGCTGGCGACCGGCGTGTTCGACACCGCCGGCGCACCGATCGTCCAGGCCGGCCAGGAGCTCGAGGCGTTGCTGATCTTCGTCGCGCGGCTGCTCGCGTTGCTGGTGGTGGCCGTGATGCTGGTGCCGTGGCTGGCGCGCTACCTCCCGTGGCGAGCGGAGCGCCTGGCGACGGTCCGGGCAGCACATCGGGCCATCCGGCGCGCGCCGGTCGACGTGTCCTCCGCCACGATGCAGCGCGCTCTGGCCACGCGCGCGATCAATCGACTCAGCTACCCCGAGCTGCTCGAGTACACATCCGACCCCTTCGGCGATTACGCGGCAGGCCAGTTCGGCCGGCTGGCGAAGGCGGAGCTTGCGAGCGTGGGACTTCGGTGAGGCTTTAGCATCGGGGTGTGCCACGCGTCGCCCGCTTCTCGATCTCTCCCGTCCGCAGCATGGGTCTTGAGCACCCCGAGGAGATCGATGTCACCGAGGTCGGCGTCGTCGAGGATCGGCGGTTCTTCCTGACCGACGATGCGAACCGCCTGGTCGACCGATTGATCGTCGGCCCGCTCGTCAGGATCTCGACGCATACCGATGCGGCGGGGACGACGCTCTGGATGCGGTTCCCAGATGGCACGGTCATCGAGGACGAGGTCGGGCTGGGCGAGCCGGTCGAGACGCCGATCCACGGCAGGACCGGGGTCGGCCGCGTCGTCATCGGCCCGTGGGCCGAGGCGATCGCGTCGTTCGCCGGTCGACCGATCCGCGTCATCCGCTGCGACCGGCCCGGCGGTACGCGGCGCGGCAACCCGACGAGCATCATCTCGGACGGCTCGCTCCGAGAGTTGGCACACCACGCGGGCGTCGAGTCTATGGATGGCCGCCGCTTCCGGATGCTCATCGATCTCGAGGATGCCGAGCCGCACGAGGAGGACACCTGGATCGGTCACCGGATCGCCCTCGGTGACGCCGTGCTGCAGGTCACCAAGCCCGATGCGCGCTGCGCGATCACGACCCAGGACCCCTCGACCGGCACCCGCGACCTCGACACGCTGCGGACGCTCATCGCCTACCGCGGACTGCGCGAGGGGAAGCACGCGGACTTCGGGGTTCTCGCCGATGTCGCTCAGCCGGGCCGCATCCGCGTCGGCGATTCAGTGACGGTCCTCGACTAATCGGTCCGGCGACGCTCCGTCTGCCGAACGACCACGAGCCAGACGACCACCACGACGACCAGCAACGGCGCCCAGCGCAGGGCCCCGAGGACACCCAGGCGGATCGTCATCCCGAGGGCTTCCCCGACCCCCGCGCCCGTGCTCGAGATCGACGCGATGATCGCGACCCCGATGAGGGCCGACGTGATCGCCGCGATCGGGGCGCCGATGCCCAGTGCGATGCCCGCCACTGTCGCGTCGATCCGGGAGCCGAGGGCCGCCGGGGCGAGCCCCGCGCCGAGCAGCGCCAGGCCCGGCCACGACAACGCTGCAACGAGGACGACCTGCCGGACATCGGCGTCGAGCGCGCCGGGTGTCGTCAGTGTGGCCAGCAGGACCAGCGGCCAGAGCAGCACGCCGGCCAGCAGCGCCCCGCGACGGCTTGACCGGATCGCGATGGCGCGATGGCCGGTCGGGTCGGGCCGCCAGTTCGGGGACCAAGGGTTCGCGGGACCCATGGGTGAAATGTACCTGTCTGGTGGAGTGATTCGGTGACTCGTGGCACCAGAGGTTCGCGAATCCGACGCGCTGGGGGTCGGTACCATGCGGCGGTGAGCCCGGCCTTGCGTCTCGAGCGCTCCGGTCCCGACGGCGTCATCGCACGCGTGACGCTCGCACGACCCGATGTCCGCAACGCCTTCGACGCGTCGGTGATCGCCGAGCTTCGCGCCGCGTTCGGCAGTCTCGCCCGCGAGGACCCTGACCAGCTCCGCGTCGTGGTCCTGGCCGGCGAGGGGCCATCATTCTGCGCGGGTGCTGACGTTTCGTGGATGCGCGCCGCGATGGCGCTCGACGTCGAGGGCAACGAGCAGGATGCGATGGCGATGGCCGACATGTTCGAGGCGATCGACACCTGTCCCGTGCCGGTGATCGCCCGCGTCCAGGGCGCCGCACTCGGCGGCGGGATGGGCCTGTGCGCCGTATCCGATCTCGTGGTCGCCGAGAGCGGCACGCGATTCGGGTTCACGGAGACGCGACTGGGGATCCTGCCTGCGGTCATCGCGCCGTTCGTCGTGGCCAAGATCGGCGACTCGCACGCGCGGGCGCTGTTCCCCGGCGGGCGTCGGTTCGATGCCGTGCGCGCGCAGCGGATCGGACTGGTCCACGAGGTCGTCGAGGGCGAGGAGGCGCTCGATGACGCAGTCGATGCCGCGATCGGGGATGTCCTTGCGGCTGGTCCGACCGCAGTTCGCGCGGCCAAGGCCATCGTCCGTGAGGTTCGTGGTCTTGGGCACGGATCGGCGAAATGGCACACGGCGCGGGTGATCGCCCGTCAGCGCGTTACCGACGAGGCACGCGAGGGCTTTGCCGCATTCGACGAGAAGCGGCGACCCGAGTGGGAGCCGCCTGGCGACAGCGACTAGGCGCAAGTCGCGTCGTATGCGACACTCGCGACGAAGTGGTCAAAGAACTTAGTCCCAGCGAGGTCGCACGGCACCTAGGGACGTCCACGAGAACCGTCCAGCGGTGGATCGTGAGTGGCCGATTACCTGCTCGACGCGTCGGAGGACGCTGGCGTGTCGCGTTTGACGCGTTTGACGCGTTGGCGTCACCCGAAGAGGCCGGACCGCCGCACTCGCCAGATACCATTCGGACGGTCTTCGTGGCCAACCGCGGCGAGATCGCCAGGCGGATCGCCCGGACATGCGCCGAGCTTGCCATCGGCGTGGTGGTGCCACACACGGCCGGCCTGGACGCACTCGACCTCCTCGACGGCCAGGCCGTCGTCGATGCCGCCAGGGGCTCCGGCGCGGATGCCATCCACCCGGGGTTCGGCTTCCTCGCTGAGAACGCGGACTTCGCTCAGTCGGTCCTCGATTCCGGGCTGACCTGGATCGGTCCCCCGCCGGCGGCCATCCGCACCATGGGCGACAAGGCCGCTTCGCGTCGGATCGCCGCTGACCTCGGGATCCCGACACCCGCTGGCTACGACGACGCCGACCAGTCCGACCCTGCCTTGATCGCCGCCGCGGAGCGGATCGGGGTTCCGCTTCTGATCAAGCCCGCGGCCGGTGGCGGCGGGAAGGGCATGCGCACCATCCGCGCCCTCGACCGGCTGCCTCCCGAGCTGGCGGCTGCCCGGCGCGAAGCGTCGGCCGCATTCGGCGACGACCGGCTCATCCTCGAGCGCCTCGTCGAGGGGGCGCGGCACGTCGAGATCCAGGTCCTGTTCGATCGACACGGCAATGGCGTCCATCTCGGCGAGCGCGATTGCTCGATCCAGCGGCGGCACCAGAAGGTCCTCGAGGAAGCCGGTTCTCCGGGCGTCGACGCCGCCATCCGCGAGCGGATGGGCGACGCCGCGCTGCGACTGGCGGGAGCCGTCGGATACGAGAGCGCTGGGACGTGTGAGTTCCTGCTCGACGACCGCGGCGATCTGACGTTCCTCGAGATGAACACCCGCCTCCAGGTCGAGCATCCGGTGACAGAGCTCGTGACGGGCCGGGACCTGGTCGCCGACCAGATCCGCATCGCGGGCGGCGAGCCGCTCGGCGTCGATCAGTCCGAGATCCGCTGGGACGGCCACGCCGTGGAAGTCCGGGTCTACGCCGAGGATGCCGAGCACGACTTCCTTCCGGCGACGGGGAGGATCCTCCAGCTGCGCTGGCCTGCCGGCGACGGCGTTCGGGTCGATGCCGGAGTGGACGAAGGCGATGAGGTCGGGGGTCGCTTCGACCCCATGCTCGCCAAGATCGTCGCGCACGGCCGCGACCGGAGCGAGGCGCTCGACCGCGTGACCGCGGCACTCGACGCGACCGTGATCCTGGGTCTGACAACGAACCTGCGGTTCCTGCGCTGGCTCGTCCGCGAGCCGGTCGTCCGCGCCGGGCAAGCGCGGACCGATAGCCTCGAACGGATCTGGCCACCGGACGACTGGCGGCAGCGCACGCGTATCCCGGACGCGGCGTGGGCCGCGGCGGCTCGGACGCTGCTGACCGGCCTCGCCGCCGATGACGGGTTCCGGCTGAATGCGGCACAAAGCGTGCGCCTGGCCGCGGAGGACTCCGTCCGGACGGTGCGCCTGGCACCAGGCACCGCGACGACGCGCGCGGCCATGGCCCGCGACGGCGACACGGTGCACCTGGACCTGGCCGGCCGGAGCATCGCCTTTCATCTGGCGCCACCGCCCGATGTCGACCGAGCGGCGAGCGCCGCCGCAGCCGCCCATGGCGCGGGTCCCATCGAGCTCGTGGCGCCGATGCCCGGCCAGGTCCTGTCGATCGGCGCCACGATCGGGACAGCGGTCGAGGCGGGCGACGCGGTGGTGACCCTCGAGGCGATGAAGATGGAGCACGCCGTCATGGCCAGCCATGCGGGGGTCGTCACCGATCTGTTCGTCGGTGCCGGCGACCAGGTCGTCCGCGGCCAGCGGCTCGCGATCGTCGAGCCCGCCTGATCGCGGACGCGGTACGATTCCGACGTGGGTGCCAAGAAGAAGCTCGAGAAGCGGTCGAAGCAGGAGGCGAAGGCCGCCCAGCGCGGAGGGACGACACTGCCGCAGACCCGTGTGGAGCTCCTCGACCTTCATCGCGAGACCCGCGCGCGCCGCAACGCGGCGTCCCACGGCAGCTCGGAGCACGTCGAGGCGATCGAGCTGATCTGCCGCATCGAGATCGAGATCGCCCGGATCGAGCGGGCGGTGGACCCGCCACTCGTCTGACGGCCGGTCGATGACGCCGGGGCCCGGCGAGCGCCACGTCCGGATCTACGAAGTCGGGCCGCGCGATGGCCTCCAGAACGAGGCCGTCGCCGTCCCGACCGACGTCAAGCTTCGCTTCATCGAGTTGCTCGTCGACGCCGGTCTCCAGGAGATCGAAGCCACCTCGTTCGTGTCGCCGCGCGCGATCCCCCAGCTCGCCGATGCTGACGACCTTGTCCCGCACCTTCCTCGACGACCCGGCGTCCGCTACCCGGTCCTCGTGCCGAACGAGCGCGGCATGGTTCGCGCGGAAGCGGCAGGCGTCGACGCGATCGCCGTCTTCACGGCCGCGACTGACGCGTTCACGCGGCACAACATCGGCATGACCGTCGACGAATCACTCGCAGCGTTCGCGCCCGTGCTGGCGCGTGCCAGGGAGCTCGGTTGGTGGCGACGCGCCTACGTCTCGACGGCGTTCGGATGCCCATATACCGGTCGAGTCGATCCAGCTGACGCGGTCGACGTGGCGGTCCGGCTGGTCGCGCTCGGTGCCGACGAGATCTGCTTCGGCGACACCATCGGTGTGGGCGTCCCGGACCAGGTCGCCGAGGTCGTGTCTTTGGCCGAAGCGGCGGGGATCCCTCTGGGCCAGCAGGCGTACCACTTCCACGACACGCGAGGGACGGCGCTGGCCAACGTCGCGATGGGTCTCGCGGCCGGCGTGCGGACGTTCGATTCCGCGACCGGCGGGACCGGCGGTTGCCCGTACGCGCCGGGAGCGGCGGGCAACCTCGCCACCGAGGATCTCGTGTACCTGCTCGATGCGTCCGGATACGAGCACGGCGTGTCGCTCGAAGGCGTCCTCGTCGCGGCGCGCTTCATCGCGAAGGCGCTCGGGAAGCCGCTCACGACAAAGGTGGGCCAGGCCGGTGGCTGGGACCATCGGACCGGTCGCGCGACTGGTCGGGAGGCGTGACGGGGCACGGGATGGCCGACCAGTAGGTCAACCGCTCAGCGGCGCGCCGTGTTCTTGATATCCTCCGCCCACCATGGACGGCGTCGTTCTCGTTCTGAACCAGAACTACGAGCCGCTGAACGTCTGCAATCTGCCAAGGGCCTTCCGTCTCCTGTTCGGCGAGAAGGCCGAGGTGATCGAGTACGACCACCAGATGATCCGGACGCCGCGGACTGAGTTCCGCGCGCCCTCCGTGATCCGGCTGCAGCACATGATCCGCCGTCCCAGACCGCGCGTGAAGCTGTCTCGACGCGAGGTATTTCAGCGCGACCGCCATGTCTGCCAGTACTGCGGTCGCCAAACGCACGACCTGACGCTCGACCATGTCATGCCCCGTCATCGAGGGGGCGGGCACACATGGGAGAACCTCGTCACCGCGTGCAAGACGTGCAATCACCGCAAGGGCGGCAAGACCCTCGAGGAAGCGCGCCTCCGGCTTCACCGCGCCCCGTTCGAGCCACGCAGCGACATCTATTCGCTGTTCACGCCGTACCTCGCGGACGAGCGCAACGACGCATGGCGGTCATACCTCTTCCTGGGGCGGAACTGACGCTCGACGCGGGACGAGCCCCGGTCGATCCATCATCGGCGATCCCCGCCGCCGTCCACGACCTCCTCCGGACACTGTGGTCCGAAGGCCACGCCGCGTACGTGGTCGGCGGGTCCCTACGGGACCTTCTCCTGGGACGCACGGCGACCGACTGGGACCTGACGACCTCGGCTCTCCCCGAGATCACGGCGAGCATGTTCCCGGGGGCCGTCTACGAGAACCAGTTCGGGACCGTCGCGGTCCGGAGCCGTGGCCGAGCAGTCGGCGACGTCGAGATCACGACCTTCCGATCCGACCACGACTACGCCGACTACCGGCGGCCGCATCGAGTCGAATTCGGCGACTCGATCGAGGTGGACCTGGCGCGTCGCGACTTCACGGTCAATGCGATGGCGTGGGGTGCGGAACCAGGCAGCGAGCCGCGGTTCGTCGACCCGTTTGGCGGCCGGGCCGACCTCGCGGCGCGCACGCTCCGAGCGGTCGGCGACCCCGCGACGCGGTTCGGTGAGGACGCGCTGCGCATGGTCCGGGCGGTCCGGCTGGCGGCGACACTCGACTTCACGATCGAGCCCGCCACGCTCGCCGCGATCGAGTCGCGCGCCGAGCTCGTCAGCCACCTGTCGGGCGAGCGCGTCGGGGCGGAGATGCGCAAGCTTCTCGCAGCCCCGTTGCCGTCCACCGGGCTCCGGCCCCTCTTCGACACCGGTCTCCTCGCTCACCTCGCACCCGAGCTGGCGGCGCAGCGGGGCGTGCCCCAGAACAAGGTTCCGGGCGAGGATCTGTGGGACCACACGCTGCGCGCCGTCGACGGCGCTGTGTCGGAGCCGACACGCATCCGGCTGGCGGCCCTGCTGCACGATCTGGGCAAGCCATCGACGATGGCTGACGGCCGGTTCGTCGGCCACGAGATCGTCGGTGCCCAGCAGGCCCGCGATGTGCTCGATCGCTGGCGCTGGCCGGCCACCGAGCGGGAGCGCGTCGTCCATCTCATCCGCAACCACATGTTCGGGTACGTGCCGACCTGGTCCGACGCTGCGATCCGTCGGTTCATCGTGAAGGTCGGGGAAGATGCGCTCGACGACCTGTTCCTCCTGCGTGAGGCGGACAACGTCGGGTCCGGCAATCCGCCGGACGCCGGCCGGCTCACCGAGTTCAAGGGCCGCGTCGCGGCCCAGCTGGCCTCGGGCGCGGCACTCGACCTCAAGGCGTTGGCGATCGACGGCTCCGACCTCATGACGGAATTCGGCTGGAAGCCCGGGCCGATCGTCGGGCGCACGCTGCAGCGGCTGCTCGATCGGGTGATCGGCGATCCGACGCTCAACACCCGCGACCGGCTCCTTGCGGTCGCGCGGTCGATGGCCGCGCAGGATCCCAGCCGATGATCGAGCTGCTGCTCGAAGCCGAGCGGGCCCTGTCGTTCGGGCGCGTCGATCGCGCCGAGGAGCTGTACCGCCAGGTCGCGACGTCGGATCCGCGCAATTCGATCGCGGTCGTCGGCCTGGCGCGAGTGGCACTGGAGCGGACCGACGACCTCGGCGCCTACCTGCTCGCCCGCCGCGCGCTCGTCATCGATCCCGAGAACGAGGCGGCGCGCCGGCTGGCGGTCCGACTCGAGGAAGTGCTCGCGACCCGCGGCGAGCCCGTGGCCGACCCGATGCCAGCCGCCCCACCGCCACGCCGGCGCCCCGAGGCGGCGCCAGCGCCCGACGGGCAGCCGGTGCCCGCCAGAACCCAGGAGCGTCGATCCATCATCGATCGGCTCCGCCGCCGCTAAGGTTCGGCCGATGACTCGGATCCTCGTCACCGGCGGGGCGGGCTATGTGGGTGCGGTCTCCGTCGAGGCGTTCCTGGCGGCCGGCCATGAGGTCGTCGTGCTGGACGATCTGTCGACCGGGCACCGGGCGGCGGTGCCGAACGGAGCTCGCCTGGTCGTCGGCGATTACGGCGATCGGTCGGCGACTGCCTCGCTTCTCGCCGAAGAGAAGATCGAGGCGATCCTCCATTGCGCGGCACGCTCGCTCGTCGGCGAATCGCTGGTGGAGCCCGCCCGCTACTTCCGGGACAACGTGGCCGGCGGCATCTCGCTGCTCGAGGCCGCGCGGGAGACCGGCGTCGATCGGTTCGTCCTGTCCTCGACCGCCGCCGTCTACGGTGAGCCGGACGCCACCCCGATCACCGAGGACGCGCCGCTCCGCCCGATCAATCCGTACGGCGAGACGAAGCGCTCATTCGAGGGTGCGCTCGATTGGTACGCGAGGGCCTACGGGCTGCGCAGCGTATCGCTGCGGTACTTCAATGTCGCCGGCGCGACCGACGCGATCGGCGAGGACCACGACCCCGAGACCCACCTCATCCCAGCGATCCTGCAGGCGGTCGACGCGGGCCGGCGGCTGACGTTGTTCGGGGACGACTACCCGACCCGCGACGGGACTTGCGTCCGCGACTACATCCACGTGTCCGACCTCGCCGACGCGCACCTCCTCGCGCTCGAGGCGACCGTCGCGGACGACGAGCGCACAGGCGACGGTCTGCTCGCGTGCAACCTCGGCAACGGCGAGGGCGCCACCAACCTGGAGGTCATCGCGGCCGCCGAGGCCGTGGTGGGTCGGCCGATCGACTACGAGGTCGGGCCGCGACGGCCCGGGGATCCGCCGGTGCTGGTCGCCTCGGCCGAGCGCGCGAAGGCGGTGCTCGGGTGGGTGGCGCAGCAACCGGACCTGGAGGGGATGGTCCGCTCGGCGTGGGCCTGGCGCCGGCGACACCCAGACGGCTACGCCGACTGACGGATCGCTAGAGGTCGCGCGGTTCGATCGGCGCGGTCGCCGGTGCGAGCCGCTCGGGCGGCGCGACCGGCTTCACGGGCACCTCCTCGCTGCCCGCCCAATCGTCGCGCACCGGCCGGATCAGCCAGGCGCCGATGATCATCGTCACGAGGAGGCTGAGCACCGCGAGCTGGTAGGCGCCGATGCCGAGCCGGTCGAGGAACAGGAACAGGGTCAGACCGTAGAGCAGCGTGCCGATGACCTGCGAGCCCTTCCCGACGAGGCCGTACAGGCCGAAGAACTCGCCGATCCGGTCGGGTGGCGAGAGCCGCACCATCAGCACCCGGTCGGCCACGGTCACGCCGCCCAGGCCCGAGCCCAGGATGGCGCCGGCGACCAGGAACGGCGGGAGGCCTGCCGGCCCGAGTCCGATCGCGATGCCGCCGATGACCAGCCCGACCGCCCACGACGCGAGCACGATCAGAAGCGTCCGCTTCGGCCCGATCCGGTCGGCGAGCCAGCCCCACACGAAGCTCATCGCGATCGCCACGATCGTGAGGCCGAGCAGGATCCCGTTCGCCGCCGCGTCGGACACGCCAAGCGCCTCGGTCGTGACGACGCTCATGACCACGATGACCGTATTGACCGCGTCGCTGTAGAAGAACCGGCCGACGAGGAACCGGCCGAGGCCGGGCACCGTGCGCGCATGCTCGATGGAGGCGCGGAGCTGACCGAACGACGCGATGACATCGGCCGCGCGCAGCGGTTGCTCGTCGCGGGCCCGCGGCTCGCGGACCACAAGGAAGATCGGGATGGCGAAGACGAGGTACAGCGCTGCCGCCAGCCGGAAGCGGGCTTCGACCGGCACATCGAGCAGGAGGATCAGCAGCCCGACGACGATCGTGCCGCAATACCCGATCGCGGTCCCGATGCCAGACAGGCGCCCGCGCGTCTCCGGGTACGACACGGTCTTGAGCGTCGCGTCGTAATAGATCAACGCGGCCTGGTACGCGAAGTTCGCGACGATGAATAGTGCGAGACCGATGAGCGGCGCGACGTCCGCGATGAAGAAGGTCGATCCGATGCACAGTGCCGTGAACGCCAGGAGGAACGGCATCCGCCGACCGCCCCGGTCGGAGATCGCCCCGAGGATCGGCGAGACGATGGCGTTGACGCCCACGCTCAGCGCGACCGACACGGCCAGGAGCACGCCACCGTCGCGCGGGCCGAACTGGTCGTTGAGGTACAGGCCGATCGCCCCCGAGACGACCGCGAAGCTGAAGATCGTGTTCGCGAAGTCGTACAGGGACCACGCGGTCGGGACGATCGCCCGGCCGCTCGGCGTCAGGCCGGCGAGGCCGCGGGCGCGGGCGCGTGACGCTGGGCCGGTGGGCGGGGCGGCGCTGGCCACGGCCGGATGATACGCGGGCCGAGTCCCGCTACGATGCGTGGAGATGATCGGCACCGACGCCCACGACCTCGTTCGGCCGCTCCGACCCCAGGAGTTCGGGGCCACCCGCCCCGCGAACATCCCCGACGCGCTGGTCGAGCCAGGGTGGCCGGGTCACCGGGTCCTGGCGGCGGTCGGCGACGGCCGCGGGAGCATCTGGGTCGATGGCGAAACGCTCGACGGGCATGAGGCACTTGCTCACGCCCTCGAGCGCGCCACGAGCGGCGTCGTGGGTGACGGCGCGATCTTCGACGGCTACCTGACGAAGCAGATCGCGTCCGAGGGAATCGGGGTGCACACGTGGACGCCCGACTACCCGACGGTGTCCGGACAGATGTCGCGGATGCTCATCGGCGGGCGCCGCAACCGGATCGACGAGCTCGAGAAACGGCGCCAAGCGGAGGCCGAGGAGCTTCGCTTCGACGATGGGGACGTCGTCAATCTCGTCGTGGTCGATCTGCTCTGGCTCGACGGTGAATGGCTGCTCGACGTCCCGTTGCTCGAGCGCAAGCGCGTCCTCGAATCGATCCTGGTGCCGAGCCAGCTCGTCCGCGCGAGCCCGTACGTCCGCGAGCCGATCGGGACGTGGATCGGCTCGTGGCGGGCACAGGGGTTCCGCGCGATGACGTTCAAGGCCGCCAACTCCCGCTACCACCCGGGCGAGACTGCCGACGACTGGACTCGATCGGATATGCCCCGCCGATAACCTCCACGGCCAAGCGCGGGATCGCTCTGCGGTGTACGGTCTAGCCGATGCCCCAAACAGTTCTGACACCGACCGTCCGGGATCAGATCGCCCGGCTCGGCTCGGCCGACATCATGGTCGGCATCCCCAGTTTCAAGAACGCGGCGACGATCGGCTATGTCGTGCGCGCGGCGCAGGCTGGGCTGGTCCAGTACTTCCCGGATCTCCGGCCCGTCGTCGTCAATTCGGACGCCGGCTCACCGGATGGCACCGGCCGTGTCGTCATCGAGACCGAGCCGCCCGACTACGTCGAGCAGATCCTGCTGACTCGCCCGAACCACAAGCTCGAGCGCGTCAGCCTGACCTATCCGGAGATCGACGGGGTCGGCGGCAAGGGCGCGGCCCTGCGCACGATCTTCGAGATCGCCGCGGCACTGGAAGTCCAGGCGCTCGTCGTGGTCGACTCCGACCTGCGCTCGATCGTGCCGGAATGGATCGAGCTGCTGTCGGGCCCGATCCTCAAGGGCGGCTATGACTTCGTGGCGCCGCTGTATGCCCGTTACAAGTACGACGGCACGATCACCAACACCGTCACGTATCCGCTGACGCGAGCGTTGTACGGCCATCGCATCCGCCAGCCGATCGGTGGCGACTTCGGCGTCAGCGGCGACCTCGTCCGGCACTACCTGACGCTGGACGACTGGACGGACGACGTCAGCAAGTTCGGCATCGATATCTGGATGACGACATCGGCGCTGACCGGCGGGTTCGCCGTGTGCCAGACGCGCCTCGGGGCGAAGATCCACGATCCGAAGGACCCTGGCGCCGACCTCGGCCCGATGTTCCGCCAGGTCGTCGGCACGATCCTGCGGCTGGCCGTGCGCAACGCCGACCACTGGCTGCCGATACGCGGCAGTCACGACGTCCCGGCCTACGGGTTCGAGCGGATCATCGACCCGCCGCCGCTCGAGGTGAACACGCTTCGCCTCCTGTCCGAGTTTCACGCGGGGTCGCTTGCACTCGCCGACATGTGGGGCTCGATGCTGTCCCCCGAGTCCCTCGAGACGGTCATGGAGCTCGCGGCCGAGGCTGGCCAGCTGGGCGATTCCGCGCGGGCGCGCCTCGGCATCGGCGGCGACGTCGCATCGACATCGGCAACCACGCTCGAGATGGCCGAGGCGGTCAGCGCGTTCCATTTCCCGGACGACGTCTGGGCGCGGGTCGTCTACGACCTCGTGGTCACCGCCCGGAAGCCACCTCATCCGCTGGAGAGCCTCGTCGCGGCGCTCGTCCCGATCTATTTCGGCAGGGTCGGCTCGTTCGTGATCGAGAACCGGCACATCACGACCGACCAGGCGGAGGAGCGGGTCGAGCGTCAGGCCCGCGAGTTCGAGCGGCTCAAGCCATACCTCGTCCAGCGCTGGGGCGCAGGGGACGGCGGATGAGTCCCAGATCGCCGTTGCCGGCGCGCATCCTCATTCCGGTCGCCAACCCGGGCACCGCCGAGGAGCTGATCCGGCTGGGGGCGGCGATGCTGGACCCGCGGGCTGGCGAGCTGTCCGCCCTCGGGATCGTCGAGGTGCCCGAGGGGATGCCGCTGTCGGAGGGCGCGACGCGCGCCCGGCACGCCCGCCGCCTCCTCCAGAAGGTCCTCGACTACGCTCCCAGCGGCACGCCGATCCACCCCATCGTCCGTATCGGGCGGCACGCGTCTGAGGGCATCATCGAGGCGTCGGCGGAGCAGGAGGCCGACCTCATCATCTTCGGCTGGGGTGGCAAGGCGCCGATCGGCAACGATGGGCGAAATGGCGGGCCGACGGTGTTCTCCCCGACCATCGACGAGGTCGTCCGCGAGTCCCCATGCGATATCGCCGTGGTCAAGCAGCGCGGGTCACGGGACATCAAGCGCGTCCTCGTCCCCGTACGCGGCGGGCCTCACGCCGAGCTCGCGATCCGGTTCGCCGACGCCATCGCGACGTATCACGGGGCCACGGTCGTCGTGCTCCACCTCGTGCCGCCGGGCATCACGATGGCCGTGCGAGCCCAGGCGGAACGGGCGCTTGCCACGTTCATCAAGCAGCACCTGAAGGGCAAGGGTGAGGCGGTCCTGCGCGAGGCGCCCAATGTGCGCAACGCGATCCTGCGTGAGGCCGAGAAGGCTGACCTCGTGGTCATGGGCGCCTCAGCCGTCCCTGGCGGCGATGGCGTCGACTCGTACCTGTTCGGCGCACTCCCGGAGGCGATCGCCGCGCGGGCCAAGCCGTCGGTCGTCGTCGTCAAGACGCGCGAGGAGATCGGCGGCGCGACATTCGACACGCTCGCGGGGAAGGCGGAGTCGTTGATCGCCGCCGACCGGGCAGCCGAAGAAGCCCGGGCCGTGCCGGCCCGCGTGGAGCGCTGGTTCGGCGAGTCGAACTTCCACCACGCCGAGTTCGGTGACTTGCGCCGCCTGGTCCAGCTCAAGGAGAAGCAGGGCGTCACGGTCTCGCTGGTGCTGCCGACGCTCGACGAAGAGGAGACGATCGGCCCGATCGTGCGCAAGGCGATCCGGGAGATGGTCGGTCGCGTCCCGCTGCTCGACGAGATCCTCGTCATCGACTCCGCGTCGACTGATCGGACGCGCGAGATCGCCGAGGCCGAGGGAGCACGCGTCGTCCAGCACCCGGACGTGCTCGCCCGATACGGCTCCTTCCGCGGCAAGGGCGAGGCTCTCTGGAAGTCGGTGTTCGCGACGACCGGTGACATCATCGTGTGGGCGGATACCGACGTCCGCCATTGGCACCACCGGATGGTCTACGGGACACTCGGCCCCCTGCTGCACGAGCCGCGGCTGCAGTACGTCAAGGCGTACTACCAGCGACCGATCGTCCAGGAGGGCGTGCTCAAGGAGGGCGGCGGCGGCCGCGTCACCGAGCTCGTCGCCCGGCCGCTGATCAACCTCTTCTACCCGGAGCTGTCAGGGCTCATCCAGCCGCTCGCAGGCGAGTACGCGGGACGACGGACGCTGCTCGAATCGATTCCGTTCTTCACGGGCTACGCTGTCGAGATCGGCCACTTGATCGACGCCGCGGAGCGGGTCGGCATCGAGGGTCTCGGCCAGGTCGACCTCGAGCGTCGAGTGCATCGGAACCAGGAGCTCGAAGGCCTGACCCGGATGTCGTTCGTGATCCTGCAGGCGGTGATGAAGCGGCTCGAAGAGCGCCGCAAGGTGCGCCTGTTCGCCGAGCTCGGATCGACCATGAAGCTGCCTCGCTCGGGCAAGGGACGGCTGTCGCTCGAGGTCATCGAGCTTGCCGATCAGGAGCGCCCGCCGATGATCCGGATCCCGGAGTACCTGGAGCGTCGGCGCGCAGCGATCGGGGCGGCGCTCGACCCCTCCATCCGGTGAATATCGAGGCACTCGATCCGGCGTCGTTCGAGGACGCGATCGAGGGGCTCGGAACACTCCTGAAGGACGCCGTCGACGGGGGCGCCTCGGTCAACTTCCTTGCTGGTGTGACGGCGGCCGAGGCGACGGCCTGGTGGGCGGCCCGGTCGGCGGGCGTCGCGGGCGGCGCGATCACAGTCTTCGTTGCGCGAGACGCTGACCGGATCGTGGGGTCGACGCTCCTCGAGCGCTCGCGCAATCCGAACTCACCGCACCGCGCCGAGATCGGCAAGGTCATCGTCCATCGGTCGGCTCGGCGCAAGGGCCTCGGCCGGGCGCTGATGAATGCCGCGGAGGAGCGCGCTCGCAGCGAGGGTCGTTGGATGCTCGTGCTTGATACGGTGACGGGCAGCCCGGCCGCAGCCATGTACGAGTCGCTCGGCTGGCAGACGGTGGGCACCATCCCTGACTACGCGCTCGACACGGCCGGTGTCCCGGAAGCTGCGACCTACTACTACAAGGACCTGCGGTGAGGACCGTACTCATCGCGCCCGATTCGTTCAAGGGGTCGCTGACATCTGTGCAGGTCGCACAGGCCCTGGCCGATGGTTGGCTCCGGGCGCGGCCCGACGACGCCATCCTCCTGTGCCCGTTGGCGGATGGCGGCGAGGGCACGCTCGCCGCGATCGAGGCGGCGGGTGGTTGGATATGGCAGACCTCGACCGTGCACGACCCGCTTGGACGCCCGATCGATGCGCGCTGGTTGTTGTCGGAGGACGGAACACGCGCCGTCGTGGAGATGGCCGAAGCGTCGGGCCTGTCCCGGGTCACCGCCGCTGAGCGCGATCCGATCGGCGCGACGTCGATCGGGACCGGCGAGCTCGTGGGAGCTGCCATTGACGCCGGTGCGCGCCACGTGACGCTTGGGATCGGCGGCAGCGCGACGACCGACGGTGGCCGCGGCCTCCTCGAAGGGCTTGCCGACGGTGGGCGTCGGCTGGACCAGACCGACCTCGAGGTTGCGTGCGACGTCTCGAACCCGCTGCTCGGTCCGGCCGGGGCTGCCGCGACGTATGGTCCGCAAAAGGGGGCCACACCGGACGATGTGGCGTCGCTCGACGCGCGGAACGCGGCCTGGGCCGACGAGCTCGAGGCGCGCGAGGGGCGCATCGAGCGCGACACCCCGGGTGCGGGCGCGGCAGGCGGCGTCGGCTTCGCGTTGCTTGCCGTCCAGGGCCACTTCCGGTCGTTCGCACTCCGCCCCGGTGTCGAGTTGTTGATGGACGCGACCGACTTCACGGCACGCCTTGACGGCGCCGATGTCGCCATCACCGGCGAGGGCAGGATCGATGCCCAGACCGGCTTCGGCAAGACCGCCCTCGGTGTCGCGAAGCGGGCGGCGGCGGCGGGCGTGCCGTGCGTCGCGGTCGGCGGTGGGGTCGAGACGGATGGCATCGCGGCGCTCGCCGCGGTCGGGGCGATCGCCGTGCCGGTCGTGGAGCGGCCGCAGTCCGTGGAGGAGGCGATGGCTGCCGGCATCGCGCCGCTCGAACGCTGCGGTGAGCGGATCGCGCGATTGGTGTCGCTGTGGTGACAGGTCCCGGCCCAGTCGTGAAGAGGCCCGTCAAGCGCCGTCCCAGGAAGCGCAAGTTCTCCGACCCGGGCGCGAGCTACGCCAGGCGGCTCGAGCGGTACCGGCCGGGGATCGTACGTTTCACGCTGGACGGGCTCGCAGCGCTCTATGGCCACCCGGTCTGGGAGCGCCGGCTCGATCCGACGAGTGAGCTGATCCTCACGATCCTGACCCAGAACAGCGCCGACGTGAACGCCGAGGTGGCTTTCGAGGCGCTCCGCCATGCCTACCCGAGCGGTCTGCCGCCTGAGGCCCACCACCCGGGTGCTGGCTGGGGCGGCGTCGGTCTACCGGACGGAGCGCCGCCTGATTGGGCCGCGGTCGAGTTCGCGCCGCTCCCCGAATTGACCGATGTCATCCGTCCGGGCGGCCTGGCCAACCAGAAGGCGCCGCGGCTCCAGGCGACGCTCCGCCACGTCCGTGAAGAGCGGGGCGACTACTCGCTGGAATTCCTGGGCGACATGACTGCTCTCGAAGCTCGCGACTGGCTGACGCAGATCGATGGCATCGGCAAGAAGACCGCTTCGGTGCTGCTGCTGTTCTCATTCGGGATGCCGCTGATGCCGATCGACCGTCACGTCGAGCGCGTGGTGCGCCGGGTCGGCCTGCTGCCGCCCAAGGCCACGGTCGACGAAGCGCACGACCTGTTCCTCGGCGTCTTCCAGCCTGATGAGATGTACGAGGCGCACGTCAATCTGATCCAGCATGGTCGCAAGGTGTGCCACGCGCACCGGCCGGACCACGAGGCATGCCCGCTGCGGGCTCGGTGCCGGTTCGTCGATCCGAAGGCGCCGTAGGGTCAGCCGCCGCCCTGGACGACGGTGATCGACCAGGGACCGCTGGCCGCTATATCGAGGCGGAACGTGCCGGCAGGCGCGAGCGACGTCACGCCGCTCGCCGGCCCGGGTTCATCGACGATGACCCCGAGGTTCTGATCGCCGGTCACAGCGATGGCCAATGAGGCACCGTCCGTCTGCCATTGGATCTGCCAGCCCGAGACCACCTCGAATGGATCGCTGACGTCGTGGTCGGTCCCGCTCAGGGTGAGGATGATCTCCTGCGGCGGAGCTGCCGTCGCGGCCGGTTGGGACGGGCTCGTGGTGGCCGACGAGGGCTGCGATGCAGATGGCGACAGCATCGGCGTCGCGGCGAGCGTCGGCGTCGGGGTCGCCAGGGCGGCGGGCGCGACCGGATCGGCCGAGGTGGAGCTCGGATCCTGGCTGCCGATCAGAGTGCCGATACCGAAACCGACGACTGCGGTGACTCCCAGGATGACAGCGAGGACCGGCCCCTGGCCGATCCTCGCAGCCGTTGTTTGAGCTGACACGAGCTCCTACTTGGACTTGAACCACGCCTCCTGCGCGTTCGCGCTCGTCAGGGTACTTGCGAACATGGTCGTGGAACCATCAGCGGTTTGCACGTAGACGCGGTAGCACTTGTTCGCGGTTTTCGGGGTCGCCCAGTTGAAGATGAACTGACCGTCCGTGTAGCGGAAGCTGGTGCCACCAGTCGTCGCGGGCAGAACGTCGGCGTCGACGATGCCTCCGTAGCAGCTCGCAGCGTCTTACGACGATGCTGATCCCGGCGGTGGAGGCGATTTGCTGCGCCAGCGTATTTGCAGGAGTCGATCGAGTAAGCGCGGAACTTCAACGGCACCGTCTGGCCGCCCTTGATCGAGTTGAGGTAGCGGGTGCCGAGATACGGCGTCATGTCGACCGGCCGGAAGAACCCGACGACCCGGAAGCCCGTGAGGATTTCGAATGACCCAGTGTCGCTACTTGGGTCGTGGTTCAGGTCCCCTGGATAGCTCGCGGTCGCGGTTGCGATCCCCGCAAGGATGTCTGTTCGCATAACCGACGGTAAGGGATTGATCGAGCCCACCAGCGCCCGCGACGGCCGCTGAGCATGGCGTAAGCGCGAAGCCTGTGTGCACCACGCTCGATGGGCACGTGACCGTCGTCGTCGACGGAGCCTTGGCGATCTTGTCCGTTACGGTCCCCGAAGCATTCGAGTAATCGCCCGTCGTATCGGTGAACGTCCAAGGGTCGCTGTAGGTGCCGGCATTCGTGTGCATCGTGCCACTCAGATCGAGCCCGGTCAGGGACTCGCCGAGGACACCGGACACGGTGCCTGTCGCTGTGTGCGCTCCACCGTCGTAGGTCACGTCATAGCCGTGTACGGTCACCGTCGAGCTGGCCTGGCCGATGACGAAGCGTGGACGAGCCGGTGTTGCCGGTGTGATCGTCGTCGCCGTCCCAGCTGGCGGCGGCGCTGGCCGTGCCGGCGTGGACGTTGGCGCTGTAGACGATCGAGTCGGTCACGTCGACCGGGTCCATCCCGACGCCGGTCGCCTCGGCGGTGCACGGCTCCTGGGCCACACCGCTGTAGGTGTACGGGGCGCCGGCGGTGCAGTCGACGGTCACCGTCGAGCTGGCCTGGCCGATGACGAACGTGGACGAGCCGGTGTTGCCGGTGTGATCGTCGTCGCCGTCCCAGCTGGCGGCGGCGCTGGCCGTGCCGGCGTGGACGTTGGCGCTGTAGACGATCGAGTCGGTCACGTCGACCGGGTCCATCCCGACGCCGGTCGCCTCGGCGGTGCACGGCTCCTGGGCCACACCGCTGTAGGTGTACGGGGCGCCGGCGGTGCAGTCGACGGTCACCGTCGAGCTGGCCTGGCCGATGACGAACGTGGACGAGCCGGTGTTGCCGGTGTGATCGTCGTCGCCGTCCCAGCTGGCGGCGGCGCTGGCCGTGCCGGCGTGGACGTTGGCGCTGTAGACGATCGAGTCGGTCACGTCGACCGGGTCCATCCCGACGCCGGTCGCCTCGGCGGTGCACGGCTCCTGGGCCACACCGCTGTAGGTGTACGGGGCGCCGGCGGTGCAGTCGACGGTCACCGTCGAGCTGGCCTGGCCGATGACGAACGTGGACGAGCCGGTGTTGCCGGTGTGATCGTCGTCGCCGTCCCAGCTGGCGGCGGCGCTGGCCGTGCCGGCGTGGACGTTGGCGCTGTAGACGATCGAGTCGGTCACGTCGACCGGGTCCATCCCGACGCCGGTCGCCTCGGCGGTGCACGGCTCCTGGGCCACACCGCTGTAGGTGTACGGGGCGCCGGCGGTGCAGTCGACGGTCACCGTCGAGCTGGCCTGGCCGATGACGAACGTGGACGAGCCGGTGTTGCCGGTGTGATTGTCGTCGCCGTCCCAGCTGGCGGCGGCGCTGGCCGTGCCGGCGTGGACGTTGGCGCTGTAGACGATCGAGTCGGTCACGTCGACCGGGTCCATCCCGACGCCGGTCGCCTCGGCGGTGCACGGCTCCTGGGCCACACCGCTGTAGGTGTACGGGGCGCCGGCGGTGCAGTCGACGGTCACCGTCGAGCTGGCCTGGCCGATGACGAACGTGGACGAGCCGGTGTTGCCGGTGTGATCGTCGTCGCCGTCCCAGCTGGCGGCGGCGCTGGCCGTGCCGGCGTGGACGTTGGCGCTGTAGACGATCGAGTCGGTCACGTCGACCGGGTCCATCCCGACGCCGGTCGCCTCGGCGGTGCACGGCTCCTGGGCCACACCGCTGTAGGTGTACGGGGCGCCGGCGGTGCAGTCGACGGTCACCGTCGAGCTGGCCTGGCCGATGACGAACGTGGACGAGCCGGTGTTGCCGGTGTGATCGTCGTCGCCGTCCCAGCTGGCGGCGGCGCTGGCCGTGCCGGCGTGGACGTTGGCGCTGTAGACGATCGAGTCGGTCACGTCGACCGGGTCCATCCCGACGCCGGTCGCCTCGGCGGTGCACGGCTCCTGGGCCACACCGCTGTAGGTGTACGGGGCGCCGGCGGTGCAGTCGACGGTCACCGTCGAGCTGGCCTGGCCGATGACGAACGTGGACGAGCCGGTGTTGCCGGTGTGATCGTCGTCGCCGTCCCAGCTGGCGGCGGCGCTGGCCGTGCCGGCGTGGACGTTGGCGCTGTAGACGATCGAGTCGGTCACGTCGACCGGGTCCATCCCGACGCCGGTCGCCTCGGCGGTGCACGGCTCCTGGGCCACACCGCTGTAGGTGTACGGGGCGCCGGCGGTGCAGTCGACGGTCACCGTCGAGCTGGCCTGGCCGATGACGAACGTGGACGAGCCGGTGTTGCCGGTGTGATCGTCGTCGCCGTCCCAGCTGGCGGCGGCGCTGGCCGTGCCGGCGTGGACGTTGGCGCTGTAGACGATCGAGTCGGTCACGTCGACCGGGTCCATCCCGACGCCGGTCGCCTCGGCGGTGCACGGCTCCTGGGCCACACCGCTGTAGGTGTACGGGGCGCCGGCGGTGCAGTCGACGGTCACCGTCGAGCTGGCCTGGCCGATGACGAGGGCACCGTTGCCGGTGGCGAAGTCGCCGGGCACGGCGGCATTGTTGCCCTTTACGGTGAATGAGCTCGAGCCAGAAGGCGTGGCAGATGTCGTGCTGATGGTCAGCGTGGAGGTCTTTGACGTATCCGCGGCCGCGAAACTAAGGGAGGTCGGGCTGAAGGACGCAGTTACGCCCGTCGGGAGAGTGCTGGTCACACTCAGGCCCGTTGTGAAGGCACCGCTCCCCGCGCCGCGGTTTACGGTGATCGTGTAGGTGGCGCTGCCCGCTGACCCAACCGACAGTGTTCCCGTCTGCGTTCCGACCGTAAGGGCGCCGACTTTCTTCGCGGTGACGACCAGGGTCAGCGAGGCGGTCGACGTTTCGGTCCCGTTTCCCTGGCAATTGCTTTGTCGTGCGGCTGTGACCTTGAATGTAGTCGTTCCTACTGGCGTTGCATTTGTTGTGGTGATCTTGAAGGACGTTGACATAGTCGCGCCGCTGGACGTTAGGGTGCTACTGCCGAAGACAGCCGTGGCTCCAACTGGAAGCGCCGGGTTGACCCCGAGATCGACCGTGCATGGGTTGCCGTTTCCGGTATTGAAAGCGACGCTGACATTTCCGTAGATGGCCTCGCCCCCAGGCGCGACCGTCACGCTGGCCGGCGCGGAATATGTAACTCCATTGTTCGAAGGTTGGGAGTCCGTGAAGCTGGACCTGGCCGTACCCGAGGCGCCACCTGTGGCGATGACGCTATATACGGCAACGAACCAGTTCGGTAGGTTGAACTGGTCGACGATCGCGCCAGACGCGTCCGCGGTAACGTCGACGTTGCGGGACCAGCTGCTGCCCCAGTCGTCGTTGACGAAGATGTGCACGGACTCGCCCGGCTGCCAGCCCGACCCCGTCAGTGTGACCAGCCCGCCTGGCGGGTAGTCGGCGAGGTCGCTCTGGATCGTCGGCGTGCCGACCGGCGTGGACGGCTCGGTCGTGGGGGCAGGGGTCGGGTCAGGGGTCGCGACCGGGGCCTCCGGCGTGGGCTCAGGCGTCGCGGCCGGCGGTTCAGCGGTCGGCTCCGGCGTCGGGTCGGGGGTCGCGGCGGGTCGGCTCGGCCGTGGGATCCGGCGTCGGCTCGGCCGTGGGATCCGGCGTCGGCTCCGGTCGTCGCCAGCCGGTTCGGTCGTGGGGGGCGCTGCTGGCGCCGGGGTCGCCCGTCGGATCGTCTGCGGCCACCGGGATCGGCGCGAACAACGTCGCGATCAACAGGAAGGTCTGGATCACGACAAGCGAGCGATGACCCACGAACGAGAGGCGGCTGGATACGCGCGACATCAAGGTCCCCCAAGACGCCCGGCGTGACGGGTGGCGTCTCGGGGTCGCAGAAGGCTGAACGAACAAGGATGAGAGCTGCGTGCTGGGCCCGAGGTCGCCTCGCCCGGACACGGGACGAGTGACTATTCAGTTGGCCGCTCCGGAAACGAGCGGGCGCCTACCGTACTGACCGGTCCGCCGGAAGTCATCCCCCATTCGGACGTCTGCTCCACCCCGGACCACACCTGGCCGCAGAAACCGGTGCCCGACCGCACCAACCGGACGCCGGGACGACACGGCGCCGGTACTACGCGGTCGTCGCGAACGCCGTCCCTATACTCGCGGGCATGCTGTCAGGTCCGCACGCGCCCCGGATCCTGCTGGTCGACGACGATCCGAACCTGCTCGTCCTGCTCGCCGACCAGCTGCGTGCCGACGGCTTCGAGATCTCGACGGCGCGGGACGGCGACGAGGCACTTCGCCGCCTGCGATCGGCGTGGCCCGACCTCCTCATCATCGACATGATGATGGCGCGGATGGACGGCTTGACCCTCGCGCGCGAGATCAAGGCACAGGCGGACCTGCCGATCATCGTCCTCTCCGCGATCGATGCCGGCGACTCCAAGGCCGACCTGCTCGAGGAGGTCGCCGAGGACTACGTCACCAAGCCGTACCACTACCCGGAACTGCGGGCGCGCATCAACCGGGTCCTCCGCCGGCTGGGCGACAAGGTCCCTCGCCAGAGCCTGAAGCTCGGGCCGTCGTTGACGCTCGATCTCCATCGCCGCGAAGCCACGGTCGGGGGTCAGGTCGTCCAGCTGACCCCGACTGAATCGCGACTGCTGTACGCCCTCGCCGCCAACCTCGGACAGACGGTCACGACCGAGACGCTCCTCGCGCGCGGATGGGCCGAGACCGAGGACGCCGATCCGTCCTATGTGTGGGTGACGATGCGTCGCCTCCGCCAGAAGGTCGAGGTCGACCCGAACCGTCCGGCCCACGTCGAAACGGTCCGCGGGGTCGGGTATCGGCTGGTGTCAGCCGCGCCGCAGAAGCGCTCCGGTGGCTGACGACCGACTGGTCCGGCCGTCCAGCGACTCACCGTCCGCGCCGGTCGATCGACCGCCGCGCATGAGCTTCCGCTCCCGGCTGACCGCGGCGCTCCTCTTTGCGGCGATCGTCCCGCTCGCCGTCTTCGGCGTCGTCGTCCTTGCGTTCGAATCGATCCTGGGCGACCAGTCCGTCGACGCCACGTTCGCCCAGGTCCTCCTGTTCGCGCTTGCGATCCTCCTGGCCTTCGCGATCGTCGCGGCGTTCGCGTTGGCGACTGAGCTGCTGGCGCCGCTGCGCTCGGTCGTCGCCGCGGTCGACCGGGTGTCCAAGGGCGACCTCCGGAGCCCGATGCTGGTCGTCGGCGATGACGAGCTGGCCAGGCTGGCCGATAGCCACAATCGCCTCGCGGCGGACCTCGAGCGCCGCAACCGCGAGCTCGGCCGGATCCTGGCGGCGATCGACGAGGTCTCGCTCCATGACGACGTCGAGGCGCTCGTGCATCGAACGGGGGCGGACGCAACATCGGCTTTCGCACTGATCGATGCGACGGTGGTCATGGGCGACGCGTCGATCGTCGAGGAAGAGGAGGTCGTGCCGGGAGTGTCGCGGCCGCTTCGCGCGGTCATGCGCGCAGGTGGCCAGGACATCGGGATCCTCATCGGCCGGCTGCCGGCGACGCGCCGCTGGGAACCCGCCGACCAGGACCTCCTCGAGCTGTTCGCGAGCGAGATGGCCGCGGCGATCCGGAATGCCCAACTGTTTGCTCAAGTGGAGTCGCAGAACCGTCAGCTGCTCGAGCTCGATGCGGCCAAGGACGACTTCCTGCGCGGCGTCAGCCACAACCTGCAGACACCGCTCACGAGCATCCGCGCGTATGCCGAACAGCTCGACGCGTCATCGCCGGATCGGCGGCTGGGGATCATCGCGGAACAGTCGGAACGGCTGTCGCGGATGGTCCGCCAGCTGCTCACCGTGACGCGTCTCGAGTCCGGGGCGCTCAAGCCACGCAGCGAGGTCGTCTCGCTCGCGACGAGGGTGCGCAAGGCATGGGAAGCACTCGGGGTCGACGACGTCGAGTTCGAGCTGGACGACCGAGCCGCGGGCTGGCTCGCGATCGCCGACCCGGATCAGCTCGACCAGGTGCTGTGGGCACTGCTCGACAATGCCGTGAAGTACGGTGGCAGCACCCCGGTCGGTGCCGCCATCGCGGTCGACGCCGACGCGCGCCGCGTGCGGTTGACCATCAGCGACCGCGGACCCGGCGTCGCCGACGACGACCGCGGCCGCCTGTTCACGCGGTTCGAGAGAGGCGGCGACCCCGCTCCGGACGGCGGCAGTGGCCTTGGCCTGTACGTCTCGCGCGAGCTGTGTCGCGCCATGGGCGGCGAGCTCACGCTCGAGCCCTCCGAACCGGGTCGGGGTGCGGCCTTCACGATCGCCTTGCCGGGTGAATCCGGCGACGAGGCCTGAGCAAAAGGCGTCGCAACGAGCCCGCACTGATTCCGTTATGGCCTCGGTGCGACCCCGCACCACTCTTCGTGAAGAAACGGACTCTGCAAGGTTCGCCGCAAGGTTCCATGCCCGATAATCCCGCTCGACTACCCGGTGTTCGCCGGGTAACCGCCGGGGACCTATATCGATGTGGGATCGCTTCCGATGGCGGAGGCCTGTGCGTGCGCGTGCGCCGCATAGTGCGAGCCGCCAGGCCAGACGCCGCCGCGGTCAATCCGTGGTCGAGTTCGCGCTGGTCCTCCCGATCTTCCTCGCTCTGCTGCTGATGGCAGTCGACTTCGGTCGCCTGTTCTTCACGTACATCCAGGTCAGCAACGCCGCTCGTGAAGCCGCCGCCTACGGCGCCACGCAGCCGACCGACACCGTGGGCATGCAGGCCCGTGCGGTCCAGGAGAAGAACGCGCAGTCGCAGGGCGAAGGCCCGCTCGACCCGATCATCACCAGCTGCGCGAATCAGGCCGGAACGACGATCGCCTGTGCGGCGGCGCCGGGAGGCGCTGGCGCCGGCAACACCCTGACTGTCACAGTCCGCCAGCCGTTCACCTTCCTCACCCCGCTGATCAACGACATGTTCGGCGGCAGCCTCCGGATGTCGGCGAATGTCACGACGGCCGTGTTCGTGTCCGCGGCGGGAGGGACGGGCGGGGGCCCGAGCTCCTGCGCTGGACCGTCGAACGCGACGTTCTCGATCGTCGCCACCGGACTCCAGATCATCGCCAACCCCGACGGATCGAAGCCTGATACCGGGATCTGCACGATCTCGGGCTACAACTGGGACTTCGGGGACGGGGACACCGATGTCGGATCGAGCATCCCGGTGACCCACACGTACGCGTCGCCCGGCACGTATGTCGTCACGCTAGAGGTCACGAACCAGGGTGGCACCCTCACGGCGATCCGCACCGTGACCGTGCCGCCGGCCGTGCCGACACCGACCCCGACCGGAGGCCCGACACCGACGCCGACCAGCGGTCCGACGCCGACGCCGACGACGGCGCCGACCCCGACGCCCACGCCGGCGCCGTGCGCGAACCCGGTCGCGAACTTCAGCTGGCTGTCGGGCAATCCGCGGCGGGACATCACGTTCTCAGACCTCTCGTCGGCGCCGGCCGGCTGCCCGATCACGGCGTGGCTGTGGAATTTCGGCGACGGCTCCCCGTCGAGCAACGCGCCCAATCCGTTCCATAGCTTCCCGAGCAATAACGGCACGTGGAACGTCACGCTGACCGTGACCAGCGCCAGCGGCTCCCACAGCGTCACGCGGTCGGTGTCACCGTGAGGCGGCTGCTGACGGGTGCGTGGCGGTCCAGTCACGGCGGGTGGCGATCACGCGGCCAGAGCCTGGTCGAGTTTGCCCTGGTCCTGCCGATCTTCATCCTGTTCCTGTTCGGCCTGATCGACGGCGGCCGCCTGGTCTACCAGCACAGCGTCCTGTCCCAGGCCGCACGGGAAGGGGCCCGACTCGCGTCGGTGGAGGCGAGCTGGATCGGCTCGTCGGACGCCGGCTGCGGTTCGGCCAACGGACCGACCTGCCCGGCGTCCAGTGCCTCGATGAAGACCGACATCGTGACCGCGGCCAACCGGATGATCGCGCCGTTCGCGGTCGTCCCCGCGACCGACGTATTCGTTCGATGCGACCCGTCCGGTGGCACGCCGACCGGCTCTTGGACGGGCACTTCATGCACCAGCAACGGAAGCGGCAACGTCGCATCGGTCCGTGTCGCTGGAACGTTCCGACCGATCACACCTGTCATCTCCCAGATCGTCGGCATCGTGTCGATGTCGGCGTCGACATCCATGGTCATCAACTAGGGGGACCCGATGCCCAGTCATCCGCCTGAGGCGCGTCCGCGAGGCCAGATCCTTGCGCTGTTCGCGCTCAGCATGGTCGTCATCATCCTGGCCGTCGCGCTCGTCATCGATGGCGGCAACGCACTGCTCCAGCGTCGTGCGTCGCAGAACGCATCAGACTTCGCCGCCCTCGCGGGGGCCCGGATCATCGCGACGTGGATCGACAACGACGCCGTCAACGGCACCGACGCGAACGTCGTCTCGACGATCGACGTGACGATCGCGTCCAACGGCGGCACGCCGGTCACCTACGGATCGCCGAACGGGCCGCGCTATGTCAGCCGCGCCGGGGCGTTCACCGGGTGGGTCGGCAGCGGCACGATCCCGGCCGGGACGGAAGGCGTCACCGTTGGGTCGAGCAGGACGTTCCACCCGTACCTGCTCGGGGTCATCGGCAGCGGCGACTGGACCGCCAGCTCGGTCGCCACCGCACGGGGCGGATACGCCGCGGCGCCACCGATCGGAAATGTCTTCCCGGCGGGGATCGCGCTCGCCTTCTTCGAGACGTATCCGTTCTGCACTGGGCGATGTCGGGTCAAGCCCGGAATGCCAGCCCCAGCACCTCACCCCGGGCAACCTGAACGTGCCCGGCGGCTTCGGCTGGCTGAAGTTCGGCGCGACCGGTCAGTGCGCCGGTTTCGGGCTCGGAATGTCGACGACGTCCGGATGCGATAACAACAGGCCGTTCCTCCAGGAGGAGATCGGCCCGCCGTCGAACAGCTTCGGCTGCTGCACAGCGGTCTCCGGTGATCCGGATCTGGATCGGCATCGGAAGCCTGCCCGGCAACAAGGCCAGCGCCGATTGTTCCTATTACATCGACAACGAGATCGTGGTCACCATCCCGATCTGGGACTACGCCGGGGGCACAGGCGCCAACGGCTGGTACCACATCATCGGGTTCGCCGGCTTCCAGCTGACTGAGTGCGAAGGCGGCAAGAACATCTCGGGCGTGTGGCGCAAGCAGTTCTTCCTCGGCCCGACCACCGGCAGCTCACCTGGCGAGTTCGCCTCGCTGGCCGTGCAGCTGGTGCGCTAGCGGCCGCCGTCGATCGAAGTTCCCAAGGGGGATAGGTGAGCGCCGGGTGACGACAGGCACCCGGCGCTCACCGCTTCGGTCGGCCGCGCCGCGCGCGGCTCGGAGTCAGGCAGGTTCTGGCGTGGCCTCGGACGCGGCCGGGCTGACGGTCGGGGCGGACCAGATGATCCGGCGCGGGTCGCCGACGACCAGCGCAGCCAATGCGGCGCCCAGGATCGGGCCGAGCAGCGGACTGACGCCGATGAAGTCGGCCAGGAGCGCGCCACCGTACCAACCGCAGTAGAACCAGAGGAACGCGGCGAGGATTCGCTTCTTCATGGGGCCGATCGTGCGCCGCACGGGACCGCCGGACAACTGACCCACTGGTCCCCCGTCGTGGTACCCGTTCGGGTCTGGGTGTCGCCCCGCAGCACCGCTGGCAAGGTCAGGTGCAAGGTGCCGGTGCGACCATTCCGGGACTTTCGTACCAGCCTGTCGGGGGACTCATGCTCGCCTTCCGTCCGTCGCGATCCAGTCGCGCCGAGCGCTCGCGTGGTCAGACCATCGTCGAATTCGCGCTGACGCTACCCGTCCTCATCCTGCTGTTGCTGTTCGCGATCGACTTCGGTCGCGTCTTCCTCGGTTGGATCTCCCTGAACAACGCGGCTCGCGTTGGCGCCAACTACGCGGCGTTGCATCCGCACGACTGGGACGCAGGCTCCGGGCCACCCGAATACGACACGCTGATGGCCGACAACCTCGGCGCCATCAATTGCACACCAAATCCTGACCCCGCGGCAGATCCCGTGTTCGGCCCCACCAAGGAGCCCGGCGAGCTCGTTCGGGTCGATCTGAGCTGCGACTTCAGCGTCCTGACGCCGGTGATCGGCAGCGTTCTCGGCGGAACCATCAGCGTGGCGTCCAGCGCGTCATTCCCGGTCAGCTCGGGCTGTCTCGCGGCGTGCCCGACAGGACCGCCCGCGCCACCGCCGGGGCCCCCGCCCGACAACTGTAGGACCGCGCCAGATGTGACCGACCTGTCCGTCGCGGGCGCACGGGCCGCCTGGGTCTCGGCGGGGTTCCTCGAGTCTGAGTTCGTGCCGCCGGCAGGGCCGGACGACACCCGCACGGTCGACACCTACACGGTCACTCCGCCGCCGGGCGCCGACGTCTGCGTCTCTCCGAAGTACTTCTTCGCGTCCAAGATGACGGTGACTCTCGAGCCACTCCAGACGCCCAAGCCGACGCCGACATGCCTGTACGTCCCGAACGTCCGGGGGATCGCCGTCGCCGATGCACGGGATGCCTGGACGGATGCTGGGTTCACCGGCGCGTTCCTGCCGACCGGCAACGACACGAGGATCGTCATCGATCAGGTCACGCTTCCGGCGGGTGATCCGGGCGACTGCATGGAGCCCGACACCACGATGACGGTCTCGCACGGGCCGCCTTTGCCGGCGCCACCTCCGGCACCGTGCAAGGTCCCGAGCTTCGTGAATACGTCGTCCTCGACGGCGACGGGGACCTGGACCGGGGCCGGCTTCTCTGCCAACAACATCGACTTCAAGCCGAAGAACAGGACGTTCACGATCGTCTCCCAGACGTTGGTCGGCGGGACATACGTCGGCTGCGACTCGTCGATCCAGGTGGCGGACAAGTGAGCGCGCGGCGAGACCAGCGAGGACAGTCGCTTGTCGAAACAGCGCTCGTCCTTCCGATCCTCTTGATCATCCTCATGGGCATCTTCGACTTCGGTCGAGCCATCTTCGCCTACAACGCTGTCTCGAATTCCGCGCGCGAAGCGGCACGCCTCGCGATCGTGAATCAGGATGTGGCGGGGGTCGTCGCCGAGGGGAAGCGGTCAGCACTCGGCCTCAACCCGGACGCGATCGATGTCACGTTCACCCTGCCGGACTGCCCCGGCACCGTCCAGGTCGGCTGCACGGCGCAAGTGAAGGTCGACCACGAATGGGGCGCCATCACGCCGATCATCGGCTCGCTCATCGGGCCGATCCAGTTGTCCTCGACCACCGAGATGCGAGTCGAGCGGGCGTTCTCGTCGCCATGAAGCACAAGAGGGGTTCCACCGAGATGCGTACCACCGACCGGAGTCGATCTCGCGGGCAGGCCATCGTCATCTTCGCCGGGGGCCTTGTCGCGATCATCCTGGGCGTCGGCCTGATCATCGATGTTGGCTTCGCCTGGGCGCAGCAGCGCAACGCGCAGAACGGCGCAGACGCTTCGGCCCGTGCTGGTGCCGTGGTTCTCGGTAAGCACCAGGCGGAAGGCGCCGCGTCCACGAACACCGGCTTCGATGTGTGGAACGCCATCCAATCGACCGCCACGACCAACGCGGTGACTGTCGGACCCGTGGACGCGCACTACACCGACTGGCAGGGGAACCCGCTCTCGGGCGACCCGCCGGTGGTCGCCGGAGGATCCATCCCGGCTAGCGCGGCGGGTGTCCGCGTGACGGCGACACGCATCCAGGGCACGTTCCTCGTCCGGGTCGTCGGGCTGACCGAATGGACCATCCGGCAGGATGCGACCGCAGTGGCCGGACCGTCGAGTGGCTGTCTGGACACGCTCGAGGGTTGCAACCTCCTCCCGGTCACGTTCCCCGTCACCGTCTTCGCATGTACGAACACAGGCAAGACCCTGCCGGTCGATCCACCCCAACAGTGGGCGACGGGCCAAGCCATCGTCCTGCCGATCTGCGGAGGGCAATCCCGGCAGCGTCGGCTGGCTGGATTGGACGCCGCCGGCGGGTGGGGCAAGCGAGATCGCCGACGTGATCCTCGACCCTCCGCCGGTTTCGGTCCCGCTGCCTTCGTGGCAGTACGTCACCCAGACCGGCGATATCAGCGCCAAGCAGGTCGAGGACGCGCTTGAATACCTATGCGGGCGAGCCGGTGCTCCTGCCGTTCTTCGACAGCACCTGCAACACGGAGCCGACGAACACCCTGATCAGCGGCTGTCCGACGGCGAACGTCGGCGGCGCCGGCACAGAACCAGTGGTATCACATGACGAAGTTCCTCTCGTTCCAGCTCGCCGCTCCGAAAGGGGGCATTCGTCAACGGCAACAACACCGCCGAGTGCGGGGTGACGAATGCCAAAGAGTGCCTCAAGGGTGCGTTCATCACCTTCATCACGGAGGGAACGGTGACCGGGCCCTGCCCGCCGGGAGGATGCCCGGTCGGGACCACGTTCTCGGTCCAGCTCATCAAATAGCCTGTCGGCGCTGGGGGCGCCGATCGGACCTCGGAGAGCCGCGTCGGGGGGCGCGGCTCTCTCGAATTCCGGGTCATCGATGGCCGCGCCGCGCGCAACCGTGACGTCGCCAGCTGCCGGACTATCGACCCCCACGGGTAGCCCGTCCGGGCTATGCAGTCGCGCACCAATTCAAGGGACCGTGAAAGGTGCTACGCCGAGCATCGGCCGCACCTCTTCGAATCCGCACGCAGGAAACCCCTTGATGCGCTTCATGCGACCCGCCGACGGGCGAAGCAACGACCGCCACCGCCGCCGCCGAGGCCAGAGCCTCGTCGAGTTCGCGATCGTCTTGCCGATCCTGTTGTACCTGACCCTCGTGGCGCTCGACTTCGGTCGGGTCTACCTCGGCTGGATCAACCTCCAGAGCATGAGCCGGATCGCGGCCAACCTCGCTGCGAACAACCCCACGGCATGGCAGGGCGGCGGCGATGTCGACGTCCAGGCCAAGTACCAGAACCAGATCCGCAACGACGCGTCCGCGACGAACTGTCAGCTGCCGACAGTCAGTGGGGTGACGACGGCCCCGGATCCGACATTCAGTGACACCGGCGGCAACGGAGCCGCCGACGACATCGGCGACTCCGCATCGGTCGCGCTGTCCTGCACGTTCAACCTCATCACCCCGGGGATCCGGGACGTCCTTGGTGGCTCGATCTCGGTGGCGTCGTCGTCGGTCTTCCCGGTCAAGAGCGGGATGACGTCGACCGGCGGTGGTGGGCCTGCGGGGAGCGCCCCGAACGCCGCGTTCACAGGCAACGGGACGCTGGCGCCGAACTCAGTGAGCGGGACCGCGCCGTTTACCGTCACCTTCCGAGACACGTCCGGCGGCAGCCCGACGAGCTGGCTGTGGACATTCCCGGACGACGGCACGACATCGCCGCTGCAGGACCCCCTCGACCACGTGTTCAGCTCGCCGGGATCGTACATCGTGACGATGGAGGCGACGAACCCCTGGGGATCCACCACCGAATCGATGACCGTGAACGTGGCAGCGCCCTCGACGGTCGATTTCACCTACGTCATGTCGGGTCCGAACGCGCCGGCGACGGTGGACTTCACGGACGCCTCGTCGCCCGGTGGTACCAGCTATGACTGGACGTTCGGGGCGGGTCAAGGTACCGGCACTGGAACCACAGCGAGCCACGGCTACAGCTCGGCCGGCTCGTACGACGTGACGCTGACGGTGACCTATCCGACCGGGCCCGTCAGTGCCACGAAGACGATCACGCTTCGGCACAGCCCTGTGCACGGTCCCGAACTTCGACGGTGTCAAGCGCAACAACGCCCAGGCCATGTGGACGGCTGCCGGCTTTACCGGCACGGTCAGCGACGATCCTGGCGCCCCGAACGGCAACTACACCATCAGGTACCAGTCGATCACGGCCGCATCGCAGGTCCCATGCAACAGCAGCGTGGCGGTGGACATCTCATGAGCCTCTTCGATCGACGCTCCAGCGGCACGAGGCGCGGGCAGGCCCTCGTCGAGTTCGCGCTCGTCCTGCCGATCTTCATCCTGCTGCTGGTGGCGATCTTCGACCTCGGTCGAGCCGTCTTCGCCTACAACACGCTCACGAACGCGGCGCGCGAAGGCGCACGGACGGCGATCGTGAATCAGTACAAGCCGAGCATCGTGGCGCGCGCGAAGCAGCAGACCGCGATCGTCGAGCTCAACGACCCGAGCGTCTCGGTCAACTTCTACCAGGTCAATGCGGACGGGACCCCTGACACCTCGACCCAGTGCGCCCTGGTGGCGGTCGGCTGCCTCGCGGTCGTGAGCTTCGAGGCCACCTATCAGCCGATCACCCCGCTGATCGGGAACATCGTCTTCAAGAACGGCGTGACGTTCACAGCCCGTTCGGTGCTGTCGGTCGAATACAGCTGTCCGCTCGATCCGAACGACGGCGCCGCCGCCGCCAACTGCCCCAAGCAACCATGAGAGGGAAACCGATGCCGCGCCACGTCTCCACCCGGCGGCCACGAGGCCAGGTGATCGTCATCGCTGCCATGGCCATGATCTCCCTCATCGGCGGGGTCGCCCTCGTGCTCGAAGCCGGCAACGCCTACGCCCATCAGCGCCAGGCACAGAACGGCGCCGACGCTATCGCGAACGCCGGCGCGACGGTCCTGGCGGAGAATCTCGGCGGCATAGCGAAAACGGATTCGAATGTCGCCGCTGCGATGACGATGGTGTCTGGAGCGAATGCGCTCGGCTCGTACCTCGGCTATTACACCGACGTGACCGGGCAGCTGCTGAACAACGGCGGCGTTCCCTCCGGGGGGCTAGGCTCGGCCGCTCGGGTCGGCGATGGCGTGATCCCGCCCAACGCCCAGGGCGTCCAGGCCGTGGGATCGCAGAACTTCGACACGACGTTCGCCAGGGTGCTCGGCATGAACCAGTTCACCGCCTCCGCCGAGGCGACGTCGGTGGCTGGCGCGCTGTCAGGGGGACAGATCCTGCCCGTCGTCTTCCCGGTCAACATCGTCGACTGCGAGGTCAACGGCGACCTCGGTACGGGCGAGATCAACTGGCAGATCAGCAACCCCGACGGCCCGGATGTCGACAAGAACCCCGAGGGCCAGGAATACATCGTGCCGCTGTGCAAGACCGGTGGCGGCTCGTTCATGGTCCTCGACCTCGACGGCCAGACCAACAACTGCGACGACGAGGTCCTCAATCCGCCGGCCGTCCAGTTCGCGAGTTTTCCCGTCACCGTCAACTCGGACAACGGCAATAACTGCGCCAAGCCGATGGTCGACGCGGTCAACACATTCTCCGGGAAAGTCGTCTTCATCCCGATCTGCGACGGTGACTGCACGACGTCCGGGGGCAGTCACGCCACCTACCACATCATCCGGGTCGCCGCGTTCTTCCTCGACTACATGTCGGACCAGAACGGCGGCCACAACCTGGCGTGCCAGGGCAACGGGTCGACGCTCGTCCCGATCGCCGGCAACGGCAGCAGCAGTTGCATCGCCGGCTGGTTCGTCCGGTACATCACGACAGGCGCCGTCAGCGGCGGGCCCATCCAGGGCGCCGGCGCGATCGGCATCCAGCTCGTGAAGTAGCGCGTCGGCGGTCCACCGGGCCGCTCACGCCAGCCGGTAGGCCTCGGGTCGCCGGTTGGCCAGAGACGGGATCTGACGACGGACCGCGGCGACGCGGTCCGTCTCCACGTCCGCCCGGACGATGCCCACACCGTCGGACGCCTGGGCGACCACGGTGCCCCACGGATCGATGACCATCGACCGCCCGAACGCGGGTTGCCCCGGTGGTCCGCCCGACTGGCCAGGGGCCAGGACCTACGCGCCGTTCTCGATCGCTCGCGCGCGCAGCAGCACCTCCCAATGGTCGCGGCCGGTCCGCTCGGTGAAGTTGGACGGCACCGCGAGCACTTCGGCCCCTGCCAGCGCCAACGTGCGGTACAGCTCCGGGAACCGGAGGTCGTAGCACACCGACAGACCGAGACGGACGCCGTCGACGTCGGCAACGACCGGCGTGTCGCCGGGCGAGACGCGGGCGGACTCGGTATCGACCGGGCCGTCGTCGACCGACACGTCGAAGAGGTGGATCTTGCGGTACGTCGCCGCGATCGAGCCGTTCGGATCGAGCAGCACACTGGTGTTGTAGGGACACCCGGGGTCGTCCGACGTCTCCGCGACGCTGCCGGCGAGGATCCACGGCGTCGTGCCGTCGCGCGACCTCCGCGAATGCCTCGGTGAACGGCCCGGGTATCGGTCGTGCCGACGCCCGGAATCCGTCGTCGTCGCCCCGGTAGTGGAGGTACTCCGGCAGGACGACCAGTCGAGCGCCGCCCGCAGCAGCCTCGGCCGCGAGTGCGGTGGCGCGATCGATGTTCGCCTCGACGTCACCGGTCGCGTCGAGCTGGACGAGGGCGACGGGCAGCCGCATGGCGGCATCGTACGCGGTGGGTGCGCACGCGCGAGAGTCGGTGGTCGTCCTAGGGTGCTGTCGAGGCGCCCGGGTTCACGTCGCTGGCAGAGCCATCCTTGCACAGGCCGGGAGGCCAGCACTGGAGCCCGAAGCGCTCCATCTTGGCGGCCCGCCTGGCTGCCCTGTCGGCCTGCTTGGCCGCCTCGCGATCGGCCTTCTCCTGCGTCCACCCCGGATGATCCTTGCCGACCTTCTTCCAGCCGCCGGCCCAGGGCGGCTTGCCCGGCTCGCGGAGCGCGGTGCCATCCACGGTGAGGACATCGACGCTGGTCGAGCCCTCCTTCTGTTCGCCACCGATCGTGACCTGCTTGCCGACGAACGGTGCGAGCGGATAGGCGTCCCGGAAGAACCAGGCCGGGCCAGCGTCCAGGAGCAGCACGGTGTCGCCGGATGTGAGCGTGTACTCGGTCGACCCGTCGGCGGCGATGCGAGTCCCAAGGGTGCCGGTGACGGTCACGTCGACGCTCTTGGCCTTGTCCGCCTTATCGGCCTTCTTGGTCTTGTCCGGCTTGTTCGCCGTGTCGCCAGGGTCGGATGCCGTGGCCGCTCCCGGTGTCGCGGTCGACCCGATCCCGCCCGACGCGAGCGCCACGGTCACGAGTGAGACGATGAGCACCGCGGCCATGATCCCGATGTGGATGAGGTTGGTGCGAGACGACCGAACGGGCATGCGCGGAATGTACCGTCGCCGACCTTGCGGTGGACCTTGCGGGATGCCGTCGCGGTGCCGTCGGGCACCGAAAAATCGCTGCTAGCGGATGCCCGTATCGAAGGCGATCGTCACGGGTGCGACGGCTCCGGCGACCACCTCGACCTTCTGCGCCTCGGGGATGCCGAAGAATCCCTCACCCGTGTCCGCGACGGTGACGGCATACGCGCCCGGCGGTAGCTCGAAGAATGACGTGCCGGTGCCGTCGGTCGACTGCCGGGCGACCTGTCGTCCCGTGCCATCGGTGACATCGATCAGCGTGTCAGGGACCGGGCGTGGTGCGCAGGCCGGGTCCGGTGGGATGGTCTCGACGGGACACGTCGGTCCGGCCACCGCGGTCACGAGGATCCCGGTGCGGCCGGGCTGCTCGCCGGCGCCCCCCGGCCACGCCGAATCCGGGACGGTGCCGCCGCCCTCCGATTGGAGCGTCACGCTGCCATCCGGGCTCACCGCGTAGACCCACGTGTGCTCGTCGATGCAGCCGGCCTGGCAATCGCCCCAGCCGATCCGGACGGTGACGATGAAGGCACCGACCCCGGAAGCCGGCATGACCTCGTACCAGCTCGACTGGCCGATCATGTCGGGGTCGCGCTTCACGATCCCTGCCAGCCGAGGCTCGTGGGCGATCACGCGCGCGACCGCCTGCTCTTCGGTCGTGACGGGCCCGCCATCGAAGGACGGTGCGGGGCTCGACGACGGTGCGGCAGCTCCTGCGCACGCGGCAACGAGCATGAGTATCGCCATCGACCGGATCAGGGACCGCGCCAAGGTCATCCATCGCGCTCGGGACGATGTCCTCCCGGCTACAGTTCCCTCGGTCGACCCGATCATGCTACCCCGCTGCCCCTGGCCGACCCGCAGGAGGACCCGATCCCCCGTGCCCACGCCCATCGACTACGGGAATGTCGAGGCTCTCACCTTCGACTGCTACGGGACCCTGATCGACTGGGAGGCCGGCCTGACCGCCGCGTTCCGACCGATCCTCGAAGCCCACCAGGCGACGACTGACGACGAGGACGTCCTCGTGCGGTTCGCCCGGCATGAGGCCACGGCCGAGGCCGGCCCGTATCGCACATACCGAGAGGTCCTCGCGGATAGTCTTCGCGGGGTCGCGAACGAGCTCGCATTCACGCCGACCGCCGAGGAGGTCGCGGGGTTCTCCGGCTCCGTCGGTGACTGGCCGGCCTTCGCCGGATTCCGAGGCGGCGCTCGCCCGTCTCAAGAGACGCTTCCGGCTCGGCGTGATCACGAACTGCGATGACGACCTGTTCGCAGCCTCGAACCGCCGGCTCGGCGTCGAGTTCGATTGGATCGTCACCGCGCAGCAGGTCGGTTCGTACAAGCCCGACGAAGCGAACTTCCTGGCCGCGTTCGAGCGGTTGGGCCTGCCGCGCGAGCGGATCGTGCACGTCGCCCAGAGCCTGTTCCATGACCACGTGCCGGCCAAGCACCTCGGGCTCACGACCGTGTGGATCGATCGACGGTCCGATCGCCCGGGATCGGGGGCGACCCCGCCGGCAGATGCCTCACCCGATGCCCGCTACCCGGACATGGCGTCGTTCGCTGAGGCCGCCGTCCCAGGGTGAGCCCGCCGATAGGCCAGCCGCATGACACCGACCCCGGGCGTCTGCCCGGGGTCATCGTGATTCAGCCGGTCTTCGGCGGACCGCCTTCGTTCGACGCCGCGAGGAACCCGCGGAACGACTCGGCGAGACCGGTGATCTCCAGCGGGATGACGTACTTCGTCGACGGGCTGGCGCCGAGCGCCTTGAACGCTTCCAGGTACTGCAGCGCCATCGTCTTCTGGTCGACCTTCGACGCCGCGCCGTAGATCTGCTCGAGCGCCAGCGCGAAGCCTTCGGCCCGCAGGATGGCGGCCTGCCGATCGCCCTCGGCGCGCAGGATCTCGGCCTGCTTCGTGCCCTCGGCGACGTTGATCGCCGATTGGCGCGCGCCCTCCGACTCGATGATGACGGCACGCCGCGTGCGCTCCGCGGACAGCTGCCGGTTCATCGCGTCCTGGACGTCGCGCGGCGGGATGATCTCGCGGATCTCGACCGTCGTGACCTTGCCGCCCCAGCGCTCGGTCACTTCGTCCATCTTCACGCGCAGGACTTCGTTGATCTGCTCGCGCTTCGACAGGACGTCGTCGAGCAGGATGTCGCCGATGACGGCACGCAGTGTCGTGGTCGCGATGTTCTGGAGCGCGCCCTCGAAGTTCTGGACCTCGACGATGCTCCTGTACGGATCGACGATCCGCCAGTAGATCAGGAAGTCGATGCTGATCGGGGCGTTGTCCCGGGTGATGTTCGTCTGGCTCGGGATCTCGATGAAGCGCTCTCGGAGGTCGACCCGCACGCCGCGCTGGGCGATCGGCACGATGAACACCCAGCCCGGACCCTTCACCTCGTTCGGGCTCGTCCGCCCGAGGGTGAACACGAGCAGACGCTCGTACTGGTTGACGATCTTGATCGACGCGATCGCGACGACCACCAGGACGAGGAGAACGAACGCCGCCGGCAAGATGACCGCTAGCTCCACGCGAACCTCCTATCCACCATCCGGCACGCCTGCCGGTCCCGAATTCGACGACGAGCGTCAGGTCCTCCTGGCGGACGACCCGCACAGGGGCGCCTCTCGCGATCTCCGATCCGTCGCTCGACCGCGCCGTCCACTCCTCGCCGGCGGCGTACACCACGCCGCGCGGCTCGAGGTCGGTCCTGGCAACGCCCACAGTACCGACCGGGACGGCCGTCGAACCGCCGGCGCCGTATTCACCGGCGAAGACGAACGAGCGACGGCGCACCCGCGCGACGGTGACCAGCACGAGCCCCACGTAGGCAGCGGTCACGGCCGCCATGACCGACGATCAGGGGGGCCGCGACGGACACGTCTGGAGCGACCGGGCTGCCCGGTGCCGTGTACAGCGTGAAGGCGCCCAGCACGAAGCAGACCAGTCCCCCGACGATCAGCAGGCCGTGGCTGGTCACCGTCGTCTCGAGCACGAAGAGGAGCACAGCGAGGCCGATCAGGATCAGCCCCGCGACATTGAGCGGCAGGCTGCCGAACCCGATGAACGCAAGGATCAGGGCGATCGCACCCAGGATGCCGGTGACGAAGTTCGGGCTCTGCAGCTCGAACAGCAGGCCGTAGAAGCCGAGCGTCAGGAGGATGAAGGCGATGTTCGGGTCGGACAGCAGATGGATGATCGACTGGAAGGGGTTCATCGCCAGGTCAGTGACGGTCGCGCCGGCGAGGTCGACCGTGACCGGTTGCGAGCGGACTTCGACGATGCGGCCATCGGCCTGACGGAGGACGTCGTCGATGGACGTCGCGATCCCATCGACCGCGCCGACCGCGACCGCCTCGGTCGCCGTCGACGAGACAGCCTTGTCGACGGTCGAGACCGCCCAATCGACGTCACGATGGCGCGCCTCCGCGATCGACCGGATGTTGGCGATCGCGTCGTTCTTGACCTTGTCGCCGATCGTGCCGGTCAGCTCCTCGCCGCCTGCCCCGACCGGCGACGCCGCCCCGATGTTCGTGCCGGGTGCCATGTACGCCAGGTGCGCCGCGAGCGTGATGAACGTGCCCGCGCTGGCGGCTCGGCCGCCGCTCGGGGCGACCCACACGATGGTCGGCAGCGGCGCCTCGAGCAGCGCGCTCACGATCCGCTGGGTCGCGTCGAGGCTGCCGCCGGGCGTATTCAAGGTGACGATCACCGCCGACGAACCGTCCGCCGGCCGCGTGCTCGATACCGTGTTCGATGTACGTGGCCAGGACGTTGTCGACGACGCCGGTCGCGGTCAGGACGTGGGCGCTCGGAGGGGTCGTGGGGTCCGCAGCACGGACCTCCATGCCGGCCTGATGGAAGGCGCCCGCCAGCAACCAGGCCAGCCCGGCGAAAAGGATCGAACGACGAAGGCGGGCCGCGTATCGGCGCGCCGTTGACGGACGCATCTGGATCGCTCGTCCGCATTATCGCGCGAAAGAGGCCGGACCCTCGTGCGGGCCCGGCCTCTCCGTGATCGAACGTCGCGTCGAGCCCTACATGATCCCGACGACGTGGCCCTCGGGATCGGCGAAGAGCGCGACCGTGGTCTCCGGCGCGACCTCGGTGAGCGGCATGATCACCTGGCCCCCGCCCGCGGCGACCTTGTCGAGCACGGCCTGCGGGTCGTCCGTGTGGACGTAGAACGTCACATGGCCCGCGCTGCCGTCGGTCGAGGCGCCGATGCCGCCGGTGAGACCGCCGTCCTGGCGGTACATGCCGTAGCCGCCCGGGTTGTTCGTATCCAGGCTCCACCCGAACACGTCCTTGTAGAACTTCTGGAGCCGTTCTCCATCCTTGCCGGTGACTTCGACATGAACGACTGTCGTCCCCATGGGACACCTCCTGCAGCGACTCGGCGGCCGCCCATGCGGTCGGCCCTTACGACCTAGCGACGAACGGCTCCCGGCCGAATCGACACGTTCGTGGCCGGAAGTCCCGATTTCGCGCTTGCGCTCCCCGGATGCCCGTCGGGCTGGACCTCACGGCAGCGGCCGCCATGCCTGGCCAAGCAGGATCGCGATCGCGACCAGCACGGCGCCGAGCGCGACGAAGATCACGCTGATCTCCATGATCTCGTGCCGCGTGATCAGGTTGGTGGGGAGGTTCCGGAAGACGGTGTTCAGCTCGTCGGCGCTCTCGGCCGGGTAGTACTCGCCGCCCGTCGCCTCCGCGACGGCGATCAAGGTCTCCTCGTCGATGGCGCGCCGGAAGCCGCCGCCGCCACCCCCACCTCCGCCCCCGAGGCCGGGATCCGGTGGGAGGCCCGTCTGGTTCGGTTCGTTCCCGACGAACTGGAGCCCGCACGGCGGCCGCTCCGAGTTCGGGTCGGCCGTCCCGAAGCCGATCGTGTAGACCCGGACGCCGCGAGCCGCGGCGGCCTGGGCCGCCTCGACGGGCACCGGTCCGGCGTTGCTCGCGCCGTCGGTGAGCAGCACGATGATCGCCGGCGCGTACGCGCCACGCGGGACCGCTGCCGGCGCGTCCTCCGGTGCGGATCCGGCGTCCGGGATCGGGGCCACGCTGTCGTCGATCTCGGCGATCGC
This sequence comes from uncultured Chloroflexia bacterium, assembly GCA_963780425.1. Lineage (GTDB taxonomy): Bacteria > Chloroflexota > Limnocylindria > Limnocylindrales > CSP1-4 > SPCO01. The sequence goes on from CAWABZ010000012.1 coordinate 172,013, forward strand.
GTCGAGTGACTTGAGGATCGCGCTGCCGACCGCGGTCCGGCGACCCGTCGTCAGGCTCTCGACGACGTCGAGCAGCACTTCCTGGTCGGTCGTCGGCGCCTGGACGATCTCGGCGAAGCCCGCGAACGCGACGATGCCGATCTGGGTCGTCGCGCCCTGACGGTCGATGAACGAGGCCGCCGCCGCTTCGGCCGCCAGCAGGCGATTGGGCGGGATGTCTGTCGCGCACATGCTCCGTGAGACATCCATCGCCAGGATGACGGTCGTCCTCCCGGCAGGGACCGGGACGATCTGGACCGGGCGCGCCATGGCGACGACGAGGCTCGCCAGCGCCACCAGGAAGAACGCGAAGGGGAGATGACGCCGGATCCACGACGATCGCGGCGCTGCAGCCGACACCAGCGACAGGCTCGAGTAGCGGATCCCCGGCCGTCGGCGCCGGAGGAGCCAGAATCGGACGCCGACGAGGACAGGCAGCAGTGCAAGGAGGATCAGGACGCCGGGCGCAAGGAGGTCCATCAGGAAACCTGCCTGCCAGTCATGGGAGCCGCCCGAGCCAGACCAGGCCCGCGAGACCACCGGCGACCAGGAGCACGATCCCTATCCCCGCGAAGAGCGAGGTCACCTCGGTCGCTTCGGGTCGCAGGACGAGACGCGTCTCGATGCTGTCGTAGATCGCTGCGAGCTGCGCCGGATCGGTGGCCGTGTAGTAGGCGCCACCGGTCATGTCGGCGATGCGCTGAAGGGACGGCTCGTCCAGCCGGCTGTGGACCTTGAAACCCTCGACCTCGAGTGTCGTTCCCTCAGCGGTGCCGATCCCGACAGTGAAGATGCGGACCCCGCGGTCGGCTGCGGCCTGGGCCGCCTCCAGCGGGTCGGGCCGCTGGTTGTTCTCGCCGTCGGTCAACAGGACGATGGCCGCGGGCACGAACGTCCCGGCCGGCACGACGTCGGGCAGCGTCACCGGATCGGGCGAGCGGTTCGTGTAGAAACCCTCGGCCGGGTCGCGGTCTGCAGCGGCGATCGCGGTGAGCGAGGAGAGGATCCCCCTGGCGATCGATGTGCCGCGCTCGGGATCCAGGCGGTCGATGGCCGCGAGGATCTCGGCCTCGTCCTCGGTCGGCACGAGCATCGAGAAGCCGCTGTCGCTGAAAGCGACGACGCCCGTCAGGATGGACGGCGGCTGGCGAGCGACGAATGATCGAGCTGCGGCCTTCGCGGCTTCCATCCGCGTCGGCGCCATGTCGTCAGCGGCCATGCTGCCCGACACGTCGAACGACAGGATCACGGTGCCTTCGAAGCGCGGGGTGCTCACGACGCTCTGCGGCCGGGCCAGGGCGAGCACGAGAGCGGTCAGGCCGGCCAGCATGAGGACGGCCGGGATGCGCCGTCCGACGGCGGCCCGCCCCGGGGCGACGGTCGCCGCAGGCCCGACCCGCAGGCGCCCAAGGTCGGCCATCCGCTGCCGCCGGCGACCCTCGCTCCTCCGATACAGGAGCGCGCCGAGCGGGATCGTCGCAAGCAGCAGGAGCATCGTCGGCCACAGGAACGACACGCCTACCTCCGCCGCCGCCGGCGCCGGCGCGTGGCCATGCGAACGATCGCCTGGACGAGGTCCTCATCGGTCGAGAGCGAGACAGCGTCCACGCCGGATCGCCGGAAGGCGTCGCGCAGCGTGGCCTCGCGGTGCTCAGCTGCCTCGAGGAATCGTCGACGGAACGCCTTGTCATGCGTGTCGACGTACATCTGCTCGCCGGTCTCGGCGTCCTCCATGAGCAACGCTCCGACATCGGGCAACTCGACCTCGCGACGGTCGAACAGCCGAACGGCCATGACCTCATGCCGCTGGGTCAGCAGGTTGAGTGGACGCTCCCACCCAGGGGCGCTGATGAAGTCGGAGATCACAAACAGCAGCGAGCGGCGCTTGATCATCTGCTGGCCGGCCTGCAGAAGCGGGCGTGAGGTCCGTGAACGGCGCCCCCGGCAGCCGTGGTTGCCGCAGAAGATCGTTCACGAGGCGCAGGACATGGACCCGACCACCGCGCGCGGGGATGGCGTGTTCCACCTGCCGCCCGTAGAAGATCGCGCCGACGCGATTGCCGCGGCGGGTGAGGAGCCGGGCCAGCGTCGTGACGAAATCGACCAGCACGTCTCGCTTCAGCCTCTCCGACTCGGCGGACCCGAAATCGACCGATGGGCTGAGGTCGAGCAGGAACCAGGCGGTGATCTCGCGGTCCTCGACGTACTGGCGGACATACGGCGTCGATGTCCTGGCCGTGACGTTCCAGTCGATGTAGCGGACGTCGTCCCCGTACTGGTATTCGCGCAGGTCCGCGAAGTCGATGCCACTGCCGTGGAAGAGCGTCCCGTAGTCGCCCTGGAGCAGGCCATCCAGGCGACGGATGACCTGCCAGTCGAGCCGCTGGAGGATGCGCTCAGGCGCTGACGTGGACGTTCCCATGGTCGCGCAGCGGCACGACCGGAACGGGGATCCGGTCGAGCAGGGTCTCCAGCAGAGCGTCGCTGGTCACGTCGTCGGACAGGGCCTCGAACGACAGCACGAGGCGATGCCGGAGCACGTCGAGGGCCATGTCCAGGACATCCTCGGGGAGGGCGTAGTCGCGGCCGCGGACGAAGGCCAGGGCCCGAGCGGTCAGGATGAGGTTGATGGAGGCTCGCGGGCTCGCCCCGAACGTGATGTAACGCTTGAGCTCGGCGAGACCGTGCGTCTCCGGCTCTCGGGTCGCCGTGGCCAGGCGAACCGCGTAGGCCATGAGCGCCGGGTCGACGTACACCGCGTCGGCAGCCCGCTGCATCTCGATCAGCGCATCGGTCGACAGCACCTGCTGGACGGACGGGAACGCCCCGGTCATGCGCTCGACGATGACGAACTCCTCGGTGGGACTCGGGTAGCCGACAAGCACCTTGAGCATGAAGCGGTCGATCTGCGCCTCCGGCAACGCATACGTCCCTTCGGTCTCGATGGGGTTCTGCGTCGCGAGGACCAGGAACGGGTCCGGGACCTTGAACGACTCCTTGCCGATCGTCACCTGGCGTTCCTGCATGACCTCCAGGAGCGCGCTCTGGACCTTGGCGGGAGCGCGGTTGATCTCGTCCGCCAACAGGAGGTTCGCGAAGACCGGACCGAGATTCGTCCCGAAGTCGCCGGTCTTCTGGTTGTAGATCCGCGTCCCGATCAGGTCCGCCGGGACGAGATCGGGCGTGAACTGGATCCGCTTGAACTCACCACCGATCGATTCGGCGAGCGTCCTGATGGCCATCGTCTTGGCGAGACCGGGCACGCCTTCGACGAGGATGTGGCCGCGGGCAAGCAACGCGACGATCAGACGCTCGAGCAGGTGGTCCTGCCCGACGATGACCTTCTTCACTTCGTACAGCAGCCGCTCCATCGGGGCCGCCTGGTCGTGGCTGGAAGACTGGTCCACTCGTCGCTCCCCTTGCAGTGCGGCTTAGTACGGGGGCAGGCCGGCGGCCCCGCCCGCGACGTCGATCGGGACGGCGAGACCGATGCCGACGAAGACGTCGTCGCCGGTCGGATTGAGGAGGGCGGTCACGATCCCGATGACGTGACCCTCTCTATTCAGTAACGGTCCCCCGGAGTTCCCCGGATTGACCGCGGCGTCGACCTGGATCAGGCCGCGCAGGACGGTGTTGGTGTCCTCGAGGAGGAACGTCCGATCGACGCCGGAGATCACGCCGACGCTCATCGAGCTCGCGAGGCCGAATGGACTGCCCATGGCGTAGGCCTCGCTGCCCTCGCGCACCCCGTTCGGGTCACCGAGGGTGGCCGGCACGACCTCCGCCGGCGGCTGCGTCGCGCGGAGGACAGCGATGTCGATCTCTGCCTGGCTGCTCACGATCTCCGCGTTGGATCGCGTCCCGTCCGCGAACGTCAACCGGATATCGGACGCGTCGGCCACGACATGCAGGCTCGTGAGGATGTCGCCGGCCTGGCTCACGACGACGCCGCTACCGATCCCCTTGTCCCGCGGGGACGCACCACTCGGCTCTGGCCCGTTGGTCTCGACGAGGACAAGCGATGGGCGCACGGCCTGATAGACGAGCTCCGAGAACGCCGGCGCGGGTGTGACCGATGCGAGGGCCTCGCTGACACGCGCATCAACATCCTGCTCCGTCAGTCGTGGAGCCGGGAACAGGACGCCATAGGCCACGACGGCGAGAAGCGCGACGAGTGCGCCGGACGCGAACGGCACCGACCGTCCGAGACGGCCCGGCCGTCGCGGCGGCTCCTGCCCTGGCGAGCGGGACTCCTCGGTCATCTCCTCAGCCGGCAGTTGTCGAGATCGCGATCTGGCGACCGGACGCAGCTCGCTGGTCGTCAGATCGCCGATGGCGTCCGACCGTGAGTCTATGCCACTCCGGTCAATGACCCGTCCGACGACGGGATGTGCCTGGCCTGACCCGCCGTGACGTCGCCCTAGCCCGGTACGGTCATGTCGACCCAGACGAGTCGGTGATCCGAGCTCGGGACGGGGAAACCGGTGCCGGTCAGGTAGACAAGCGGGTCGCTGGCGGTCGGCCAGAACACCGCGGAGTCCGTGATCCTGAGGTTCCTGCGGGGCAGGACGTAGTCGGCGCGGAGGTTGCCCGGCCCACTGCAGGGTGGCGCCACGGCGGTGTCGCAGAAGTCGGCGGTGTCGAACGCAGGATCGCTCCGATGCCTGTCGTTCAGGGCGTCCTGCGCAGCCGCCCAGAAGGTGCCGCCGGCGCTCGCGGGCGTCGTCTTGGTGTTGATCAGCGGATGCTCGAGCAGCTGTTGGATCGACCCGGGGATGCTGTCGCCGTCGAGCGGATCGCTGTTCTGGTCGCCGGCGATCACGAACGGGGAACCTGGCTTGAGACCGCCGAACACCCCATCGTCGTCGTAGATATAGGACGACGTCCGGCCGGGCGTGATGTAGTCGGCCCAGAAGCGGATCTCGTCGAAGTTGCGGGTCCCGTTCCGGTCCTCCGGCCCATCGAAGACGGGCGGGGTCGGGTGACTGACGAGGAAATGAACGGTCTTGCCGTCGATGTCGATCGGGACGTCCCAGTGACTTTTGGACGAGAGCCTGAAGACCGCGAGCTCGTCCGCTGAATACCAGTCGGCGGGCGTCGGCGTGTTCGGGTCATCCGGCAGTCGCGCCCCGGGCATGTCCTTCCAGAGGAAGTGCTGGAAGGTCCGGACCGCGTCCTGGTCGATCGGGTAGCGCGACAGGACGACGAGCCCGAACTGTCCTGGGAACAGGCCGAACCCGAAGCTGTCGTCTCCGTACGAGCCGTCGCCAGGGGTTGTGTCCGTCACCCCGTTGTTGTTGAGGTCGAAGCCGGACGAGATGCCCGTGTTCGACGGCGCCACGAAGGCGTAGGGATACGCGATCGGCGGCGCCCCGTTGTGGGCGACCGCGAGGTAGTTGTCCCGGAACGCGTCGACCAGAGCCTCGTCCGGGTAGAAGTCGAACTCGTTGATCAGGAGGACATCGGGGCGAGCCCGCTGGATGATCTCGGCCACGGCGGCCGCCTGCGCGTTGCCCGGCGCAGAGAGATCGATCAGCGCCTGACCCGCGGCGTTGCGATTCAGTGACGCATTGAATGTCGCAAAGCGCACCGAGCCCGACCTGGCACTCGTCGTGGCGATCGGGACGATGAGAATGAGCAGCATGGCAACAGCTGCGACGCGCAAGCCTCGGCGCATGGGGGCTCCTCCCTTTCTATCACCCGCCACCGGCCCGCGTGCGCCGCGGTCCGCATTCCTGGGTGGGCGACTCGCGATGAAGGCTGGACCCGCAGGATATCCCCGACATGGTCGGGGCGTTAACGCGCTGGCGAGACGGAATGTGTCAGCGGGAGGCGTGCCTATACTCGCGACGCTGGCGGTTCCGCGCCGATGCCGCTTGTGGAGACGCGCATGGACGTTCGCTGGATCGCCCCGTCGGGGATCGAGACCCGCGAGTGGGCGGACGTGCCGGCCCTCCTCGAGCGCGACGACGGCTTCCTCTGGGTGGACGTCCGATCGTGCGACAGACAGAAGGCCAAAGCCCTGGCGGATCGCTTCGGGTTCCACAAGCTGGCCGTGCGCGACATCCTCGAACGAAGCCACCTTCCGAAGATCCATGCATACCCGGATCACATGTTCGTCGTGCTGCATGCCCCGGAACCCGGCGACGCTGGGCACACCGAGTTCATCCAGGTGGGCATGTTCATCGGGCGCAGCTACCTGGTGACGACGCATGGACCGCCGACTCCGGAGCTCCCGGCGGACCTCGGGTTCACGGAGACCGAGCAGATCGTCGAGCGCCTCGACTCGGGACGGATCCACGCAGCGACCCCGTTCGAGCTGTCCTACGCGGTCGTCAGCTCGCTGGCCAATCGCCAGGGCGCCCAGCTCGAGCGCCTGGCGGTGCAGGTCGCGGGCCTCGAGGAGAAGGTTCGTGGCGAGCTGGGTGACCCGGTGCGCGTCCTCGAGGAGATGTTCCTCGTGCGACACGAGCTCCTATCGATCCGCACGATGGCCGCCGAATCCGGTGATGTCTTCGCCCGAATGTCTGCACTGACGCGGATGATCCCGCCTGAGGCGCCGCCACTGATCCAGGACCTGATCGATCGATTCGAACGGGTCAGGAGCATGAGCGACAGCGAGAAGGAGTTCGCGCAGGGGGTCATCGATTTCTACCAGGCGCGGACGACCACCCGCATGAACGTCGCGATGGAAAGGCTGGCGTTGATCGCCGCCGTGCTCCTGCCGGTCACGGCGATCGCCTCGATCTACGGGATGAACCTCATCGTCGGCGATCGGACAGACGTGTTGCAGCTCGCGGTCGTCCTGTCGTTCATGGGCCTGGTCGTCGCGGGGATGCTCGGCTGGACGAAGCGCATGGGGTGGTGGTGACGGCGCCGCGGCCTGGCGGCCATCTCGTCAGTGCGCTGGGTCGACCGCCAGGCCGACGAGATCGGCGCTGACCTGCCACAGCCTGGCAGTCGTCTTCGGATCGTACGAGGACGTGTGGGATGACTTGGGCTTGCGGCCGACGAAGTACCGGCCGGTGATGTCGTCGCCTTCGGCGTCAGGGGAACTGGCAAGGAAGATTGAAGTGTCCGCGCCGCGTTCAGGGCTTTTCATGAATGGGCGCATCAGGGCGATGATCGGTCCCCAGCCTCGAGCCTTATCCTCGGCTCCGAAGCCGGTGCTGGTCACGCCGGGGTGCAGGACGGTGGCCGTGACGCCGGTGCCCTTGAGGCGGCTCGCCAATTCGCTAGGTGAACATCACATTGGCGAGCTTCGATTGGTTGTAGGCCCGCTGGCCCGAGTACTTTCCTTCGCCCATAAGGTCGTCGAAGTCGATCGTGCCCATGGACTGGGCGCCCGATGACACGGTGACGATGCGTGCGGGAGCGCTTGCGACGAGCCGATCCAGCAGGAGGCTCGTCAGCAGGAACGGCGCGAGGTGATTGAGGGCAAACGTGTGCTCCAGACCGTCGGCGGTCACGTGACGGTGAGCCCAGAATCCACCGACGTTGTTGAGCAGCACGTCGAGCCTCGGGTACGTCGCGAGCACCTCGCCTGCCAACCGGTGGACCTCGGTCTGGGACGACATGTCGGCTACGAAGACGTCCACCGCTGGGTTGCCAGAGTCACGGGCGATCATCGCCGCGGCCTCCTCGGCCCGCGTGCGATCGCGGCCGGTGATACCCACGCGGGCTCCCATCGACGCAAGGCCTGTCGCGGCGGCCCTGCCGATCCCACCGGTCCCACCGGTGATCAGGACGACCTTACCGGTCATCGATCGCGTGACGGTCATCGTGAGCTCCTTGCTCGGGACGGTGAGATGCCCGACGCCCTCGGAGAGGGCATCGGGCAAGGCGACGGGGATCGCGGGAGGCTCGGTCACGCCGACGCGGGCACCTGGGATCCTCGCGGGGCCACGGCTGACGTGCCATCCGGCCCGGCGAGCACGTACGCGATCATCGCGAAGAGCCCGAAGTTGAAGATCCCCAGCAGCAGCAGGACGAGGAACCACGTCTTGCTGTCGAGCTGTGAGGTGTTCAACAGGGCGCCGATCCACGACACGAGGCCGCCGATCATGGCGCCGACGATCGTCAGGCCGCCCGCGACGCCGAGCCCGAACAAGGCCAATGCGAGCGGGCCTCCCTGGACGCCGACGACGTCGGCACCGTTCATGACGAACACGTCGTTCGCGAGAGCCAGCCCGACGGCGATGATCAAGAGGATCGCACCCGCGACGGCAGCGATGACGCTACCGATGAAGAGTCTTGTCACTGTTGCTTTGGACATGGGGAGCTTCCTTTCGGTCGATGACGACCTGCTGGTCTGAATGGGATCGAGCTGGACACTCATGCGGCCGTCCCGGCCAGGGTCATGGCAGTCGCGGGGGCGGCCTCACCTGCGGACGCCTGGGACATGCTGATGACGACGGTCCCTCGAGCGTGTCCCTGTGCCACGTGCTCGATCGCTGCGGGCGTCCTCTCCAGCGGGTATGTGCCGCCGATGACCGGCGTCACCTTCCCGGCTTCGACGAGCGACTTGAGGACCTCCAGGTCGGCGGTGTTCTGGGTCTTCAGGGACGGTCCGGCCTGCTGGCGCACGAACATGGACACGACGGCGGTCCTGATCGTCCGGCCGAGCTTGCCGCCGGCGTGTCCCCCACCATTGGAGATCAGCCTCCCCCCGGGCGTGAGTGCTCGCCTCGTCTCGGACATCGAGTGGTTCCCGACGTTATCGAGGATGAGGTCGTAGCGTGGTCCGCCCTTCGTGAAGTCCTCGGCGGTGTAGTCAATGACATGGTCAGCCCCGATCGAGCGGACGAGCTGGAGGTTCTTGGTGCTCGTCACACCCGTCACGTCGGCGCCGAACGCCTTGGCGATCTGCACAGCGAACGTGCCGACCCCTCCTGACGCGCCATTGACGAGCACCTTCTGCCCGGGCTGGACATGTCCGTCATCACGCAGGAGCTGAAGGGCGGTCGTCGCGGACACCCCGAGAGCCGCCGCTTGCTCGAACGTGAGGTTGGCCGGCTTCTTGATGAACTGATCTTCGTTTGCTCGTGCGTATTCGGCGAACGCGCCGACGGCCCAACCGAAGACCTCGTCGCCTCGGACGAATCCCTTCACGTCCTTGCCGACCGCCTCGACCGTCCCTGCGACATCCGTGCCGGGAACCGGGTTCTTCGGCTTGCGCAGCCCGGTCGCCATTCGCATGACGTACGGATCGCCGGTCATGAGGATCCAGTCCCCGACATGGATGGACGCCGCATGGACGCGGACAAGGACCTCGTCGTCGGTGATCTCGGGCTTGTCGATGTCACGTGTTTCCAGGACGGCGGGTGAACCGTACCTGTCTTGGATGATCGCCTTCATCGGGGGACTCCTGCTACTTTACGTTGTAAACCTGACGCCGTAAACCATACGGTGTAAAGTAGGTCGTGTCAACCCCAGGTCACGAGAAAGTGAGGCAGATGGCCACGGACATCGCAAAAGCGGAGCGCCGGGTCCCACTCACGCGTGAGCGGGTCTTGCAGGCCGCCGTCGAGCGCGCCGACCAAGGCGGCCTCGAGGCACTCACGATGCGCAAGCTCGGCCAGGAGCTCGGGGTCGAGGCGATGGCCCTCTACCACCACTTCGCCAGCAAGGACGATCTCGTGGACGGGATGGTCGACATCGTCTTCGGTGAGATCGACCTGCCTGACGGCGGGCCGGATTGGAGGAGGGCCATGCGCAAGCGGGCCATCTCGGTCCGCGACGCGCTGCTCCGTCATCGATGGGCGATCGGCATGATGGAGTCGCGCAGGACACCGGGGCCGGCGAACCTGCGACACCACGACGCGGTGATCGGCAGTCTTCGCGCGGGTGGCTTCGACATCGCGATGGCCGCCCACGCCTACTCTCTCCTGGACAGCTACATCTACGGCTTCGCGTTGACCAAGATGAACCTCCCGTTCGAAACGTCGGAGGATGTCGGCGAGGTGGCGCAGACCATGCTCGAGCCATTTCCTGCCGGTGAGTACCCGCACCTCATGGAGATCCTTACGGACCACGTGATGCAACCGGGGTACGACTACGGCGACGAGTTCGAATACGGCCTCGACCTCATCCTCGACGGACTCGCGAAGGTGCACGCTCAGGCCTGATCCTGAGCCGGGGCAGAGACAGCCCCTGCTAGTGTTGGTCGCCAGGGGAGAGGACGCGAGGGGATGATCTGATGGCTCAGGACGACGTGATCGTGACGGCGAGCCGACGGAGCCGCGGTCGGCCGAGGCGGCTGCTCACCGGCATCGCATTGCTGCTTGCCTGCCTCACCATCGTCCTGACCACGGTAGCGATCTGGACCCATCAGGTCGCCCTGAACACCAACCGCTTCAGCGCGCTCATCGAGAACGTCGTGACCGACCCGGCGGTCACCGATCCGATCAGCAGACGCATCAGTATCCAGGTGGTCGACGCGATCGGCGTGCAGGCTCGCCTCGACGCGCGACTGCCGGATGCCTTAAAGCCGCTGGCGGGTCCCCTGACCGCAGCCGTTCGCAGCGGGATCGAACAACGCCTTCAGGTCGCGTTCCAGGATCCAAGGATCCAGACGGCCCTGGTCGAGTCGTTGTCGTTCAGCCACGAGCGGATCGTGCGCCTGCTACGGGGCGAGTCGGATGTCGTGGCGGTCGTCGACGGCTACGTGACGCTCGATGTGTTTCCGCTTGTCGGGGTCGCACTGACCGAGCTGCAGTCCATCGGGCTGATCCCAGCGGAGGTTCAGCTGCCCGACCTGGCCGCCCCGGAGGCCCCCGACGTCCTGGCGCAGCGCGTGGAGACGGCCCTCGGTGTGACGCTTCCCCCCGACTTCGGGACGATCCAGCTCATGCCGGCCGACCGCCTGGTCGCCGCCCAAACGGTCGTTCGCATCTTTGACCTGGTCGTGGTCCTCCTCGTGATCCTGAGCGTGATCCTTGTCACCGTGACGGTCTGGCTGGCTCGCGATCGACGCCAGATGCTCATCTACCTCGGGATCGGCACGATCGTCGCCTTCCTCTTTGCGCGGATGGCGATCCGCACCGCGGAGGACGTGATCGTCAGCGGGATCGCTGATGGCGACATCGCCGGTGCGACGCGGGCCATGCTTGGCGTCACGCTCGAGGACCTCCGCGGCTGGACCCTGCTCATCGTCGTCGCCACTGCGATCGTGGCGATCTCGGCCTACCTGTGGGGTCGACCGACTTGGGTCGTCGCGACGACCTCGTATGTCGGCGACGCGGCCGGGCGGGCCGGGACGGCGGCGAGTACAAGCGTGCAGGGTGCCACCGCCAGGGCCCCCGACCGCGACTCGCTCGCGAAGACTGTCCGCGGGAACCGTCAGGCGATCGAGCGGATCGGCATCGGGGTCATCGTCTTCATCCTGGTCTGGCTGGCGGTCAGCCTCGAGATCGCATTACTCGGCGCAGCATTGGTCATCGGGTTCCAGATCGTTCTGCGCCTGCTGTCAGAGACGCCGGAAGACGGCCGATCCGACGCTCCGCCGGAGGACGAAACCTCGTCGGCCTGAGCGTCGGGCGGAACCGGGCCGAGGTCGCTGCCTGACGGCCGGAGTCACGCCCTCGACAGCCGGTAAACACGGCTTCCGGCGATGACATGGAAGACGATCAGCGCGAGGATGCCGACCACGGCGATGAACGACAGCGGGTCGATCAGGAGGACGATCGCCGCAACGGCCGCGATGACGCCGAGGACGACGCTCACCGAGCCGATACGCCGTCCGAAGCCCGGCGCCTCGAGCATGGCGACCCCGAACGCAAGGACACTGACGGGCAGGATGACGAGCCCGGTGATCAGCAGTGCGTCGAACATCGCCTGCATCCCCTGCCAGACCATCACGAGCGTCGCCTGATCGGCGGCCGTGGCACCGGGGGCGTGGTAAAGGTCCGAGAGCGGGACGCTGACTGCGTGCGGCAGGGCGCCCGCAGCCAGCACGGTGAGGCCGACGATCCCCAGTACACCCCCGAACAGTGCGGGTGCGCGGCGCGTACCGCCGAGCGCGCGGCCCAGCGCGACGACATGGGCGCACCACAGGATGAGGACGATCAGGTAGAGCCCGTTCTCGACCGTGCGCGCCGACCTGATGTCAGGGAACCGCATGATGGCCCCCGCCGGTTCGGCGACGTCGGCGCCCACGAAGACGCCGACGATCACAAAGACGAGAACGAAGAGCAGGCCACCAAGGACCCCAGCCAGACCGCCCCAGCGCAGGATGCCCTGGTCGGCGCGATCCATCACATCAGCCATCGTGCGACTCCCGAAACCCTGTTTCCGCGGACGTTGGAGATATCCCTTCCGTCCTGACTTACGGCGTAAGTACATGGCGTATGCTGGACGTACACCGTAAGTCTGTCAAGCCTGGACTTACACTGTGAGTTGGAAGTGCCGGCGGCAGGAGGCCGAGATGCCCACCAAGGGACAGAGGAAGACGGGGCCACCGATCCCACTGAGCCGAGACCGGGTCTTGCGTACCGCGGCGGAGCTCGCCGACCAGGGCGGGATCGAGTCACTGAGCATGCGCAAGATCGGCCGTGAGCTCGGCGTCGAGGCGATGTCGCTGTACAACCACGTCGCCAACAAGGAGGACCTTCTCGACGGCCTCGCCGACATCGTCATCGGCGAGATCGAGGTGCCGACCAGCGGAGACGATTGGAAGGCAGCCATGCGGCGGCGGGCGATCTCGGCCCGCAAGATGCTGGCGCGCCACCCGTGGGCGGGCGGTCTGATCGAGTCGCGCACCAACGCCAGTCCGGCGAGACTGCGCTACCCGGAGGCGGTGGTCGGGAATCTGCGGCAGGCGGGCTTCTCGGTCGAGATGGCGCTTCATGCTTTTTTCGCAGTCGATAGCTACATCTACGGGTTCGCGGTCCAGGAGCAGAACCTGCCATCAGGCACCCCGGAGGAGCTCGCGGGTGTGGCGGAGACCATCCTCACGGCGGTCCCCGCGGCGGACTATCCGTATCTCCACGAGGCGATCGTGGATCATGTCCTGAAGGCCGGCTTCGACTACGCCCAGGAGTTCGAATTCGGTCTGGACCTGCTGCTCGACGCTCTCGAGCGGGCACGGGACTCCGACTGACCAGCGCTCAAATGCCGTCGACGTGTCCCGGGATCCGACCCGTGGTGGCGGCCTGCCCTTGGCTAGGTGCGACTGAGAACCAGACTCGAGACGATGAGCACGCCTAGCGTATTCAGGGTGCAGTGCACGACCATCCCGAGGTACACGTTCTCCTTCCAGCGCACGGCGTACACCGTGGGCCCGAAGCCGAGGATCCGCCCGACGATCTGCCAGGGCGACCAGAAGTGGTAGAGCGAGAAGAGGCTCACGTTGACGAGCGGCGCCCAGCGACCCATCCAGTCCATCCGCGGAAGGAGGTACCCGCGGAAGTAGAGCTCCTCGACGATGGGGCCGACGAAGCCGTTCAGCACGAGAAAGGCGGCGAGCGTCACCAGCCACGCGTCGCGGCTGTAGTCGGCGATGCGGTCGATGTCGATCGGGCGGACGAACCAGTCCGGCAGCCAACCGAACACGCTGTCGATCACGGCCGGCTCGAAGGCCATCGAGACGCCGAAGCCGATGAACGCGACGATGACCAAGGCAGGCAAAAGCCAAAGCCAGTCACGGAGCGGCAAGGGTCGGCGGTACGGAACGACGGAGCGGATCCGGGCGTCGCTGCCGCGGCCGGCCCACACGAGGATGCCTAGCTCGATGGGCAAGAGAACGACCAGGATCGCCAGCAGGAGAGCGGCGATCGGCGGGAAACCCGCGCTCTCGAGGAGTGGCGCGGCGATGACGAATGCCGCGGTCATCAGGGCGCCCGGCACCAGGAACAGAGCGAGCAGCGTAGGCAGGCCGAGCTGCGGAGTCGGATGCGTGGATCCCGAGCTTGCCATGGTCTACCTCCCCCTTCCCAGCCTTTGGATCTCGCCACCTGCCGCGGGGCCGGTCGGCGATCGGGCTGGGTCACCAGCCCGCCGAGCAGGATATCGCTGAGCATGGGCGCGAAACCACTGGGATCGCTTTCGAACGTGTCGCGAGGACGCGATCTGGGAGGTGATGCACTTCGGTTACCCACGCCGACGGCGGCGGCCTAGAGCGACCGACCGGCGTCGGCGATGATGGACTCGAGGTCGATCGGAATCCCAGCTCGAAGGCCAACATGCCGCGCATCAGCTTCGAACCCCAGCCGCACCCGCGGATCGCGGAGCGCAAGAAGGTCGGGCCGCCCACGACGACCGCCGAACACGTCGGCGTCAACGGCAGGATCGCGCTCGTCCTGACGACCGTGGTCGGCACGATGTGGTGTGCCTACGCATTCGCTGCCCTCGCCCTCGTCGTCCTCCCGCAGGCGATCGGCGGTGGTCTCCTGACGCTCGTCCAATGGCTCAGCCAGACGTTCATCCAGCTCGTCATGCTCTCGGTCATCATGGTCGGCCAGAACATCCTCGGGCGGGCGTCCGACAAGCGAGCGGCGATGACCTACACGGATGCCTCGGCGACGTTCCACGAGACCGGTCAGATCCAGGCTCACCTCAAGGCGCAGGACGAGGCGATCAACGTGCTTCTCGACAAGATCGAGGGGCTGGAGAAGGGGATGGCACGCTCCTGATCCCACCCGAGCAGGAATGCGTACGTCGCTCGGCACGGCGTGAGTCATCGGACGGTCTTGGCGCGCGCCTCGGCGAGGTCGCGGGTCAGTCCCCAGCCGCCGCTGGCGACCACCAAGGCGAACAGCACCAGACCGCTCGCCCCGGTCCAGCCGAGGGATGTGAGGACGGCCACGATGGCGAGACCGACGATCGGGCCGACGAACAACTCGGGTCGATCGCCTATGAGGAAGTCGTACCAGAACCGCCCGAAGGCGATCACGTAGCGCATCAGTTGACCTCCTGTCGCACCGGCGCCGGCGAGGACGGCTGGGCCGCCCTCGCGAGCCCGCTGGCGACGGTTCGCACGGCAAGGAGAGACGTGACGAGATAGCCGGCGAGGAGCAGAACGATCGACAGATCGCTGCCCGGCCAGGCGATGCCGACCCCCTCGCCGGCCCAGAACGTGCCGAAGGACACGAGCATCAGGCCCACTCCGAACTTCAACTGGTTCTCGGGCAGGCGCGCGAGGGGTCGCCGGATCGCGATCCCGACCGTCAGGACACCGATCGCCGCCAGCCCCGCCCCGAGCAGGGCAGGTCCGAGGAGGCCGCCAGCGATGCCGAAGGTCACGACGATGAAGGCGACCTCGAGGCCTTCGAGCAGGACGCCCTTGAAGGCGACGGTGAAGCTGATCCAATCCATGCCGCTGGCTGGCACCGGCGGCTCGTCGGCCAGGGCGACGACCTGCCGGCCGAAGGTCGCCAGCTCGTCTCGGTTCGCTCGTGCTCCCGCAGACCGAAGGATCGCCTTCGTCAGCCACTGCAGGCCGTACACGATCAGCACTGCCCCGACGATGAGACGCAAGAGCTCGATCGGCACGAGCGTCGCGATGGTCAGGCCGAGGCCCGCGACGAGCGCGATCAGGACGACGAGAGCAGCGCCCGCGCCGAGCAGCGTCGACCGCCACTGACGGGTCACGCCGACCGCGAGGACGACCGTGAGCGCCTCGACGAACTCGACCGCCGAGGCGATGAAGCTCGAGAGGACCGTGACGAAGACGACGGACATCCTTCGGCTCCCTCAGTGGACAGCTGGTGCGGCGATCGGGGTCGCCCGGCCGGAGCGCCGGTACCGCCGCTCGACCGCGCTGATGTCGAAGTCAGGGGTCTGTTCGGCGGCGGTACGGACGAGTCCTCTCGCGACATCGGTCAGCGGGGTCAGGGCCGCCGACTTGCCGAAGAGGGCGACAGCCAGGTCGATATCCTTCCGGAGGTCGCGCAAGGCGAACAGAGTCGGTGTGTGGCGATCGTTGATCAGGCCAGCTCGCCTCGCCTCGAGCGAAGGTGCGAGCCGCTGAAGCACCCAGAACACGTCGTCCGGGGCGAGGCCCGGTGCTCTCGCCGGCGACCTGGAGTTCGGCGGCCGCAAGGATGACGTCCGCGAGCATGCTGTTCGCGACGAGCTTGAGTCGCGCACCGCTGCCGAGAGGTCCGACGTGGCGGACGGTCCCGAACGCAGCGAGCATCGGGCTGGCAAGGGCGACATCGGCATCGGCGCCGCCGATGAGGATCGCCGCCTGGCCGGCTCGGACGAACGGGGGCGCTCCCACGATGGGGGCGTCGACCAGTTTCCCGCCCGCCGCACTGACGTGCGCCGCAAGGGCCGACTCGAGGTCCGGCCCGGCCGTGCTCATCTCCACGAAGAGCTTGCCGTCGCCGGCGGTCAGCGCACCGTCCTGGCCCGAGGTAGGTAGCCAATACGGCGTCGGGGCCGGTCAGGCTGCTGACCACGATGTCGGCGTCCCGCACGGCGGCCGCAGGCGTATCGGCGACCGTGCCGAGACCGAGCGCCTCGGCCTTCGACCGGGTCCGGTTCCACAGCACGACCTCGTGGCCGACCTCGGCCAGGCGTGCCGCGAGCGTGGAACCCATCTTGCCCGTGCCCAGGATGGCGATCCTGGAAGTGGGAGGGGATCTTGTCAGTCATCGAACTAGCTCCTTGGCATCGCTTCGGGTGCCGGTCCGCCGACGGCGACATCACCGCGCAGCATCCGATCGATCTGCGCCATGCCCTCCATCGACAGTCGGACGTCGGCGGCCGGGGCGGTCTGGCGGATCTGCTCCGCGCTGCGGGCCCCGACGATCGCGACATCGACGGCTGGATTGGCCAGCGTCCAGGCGATCGCGAGCTGGGCGACCGTGGCATCGCGGCTGGCCGCGAATCGGGTGAGGTCGCGGACGATCGCGAGGTTCCGCCGGAACCCGTCGCCCACGAACAGGTTGCTCTTGGAGCGCCAGTCGTCGGCCGCGAACGTCGTGTCTTCGGTCATGCTGCCGCTGAGCAGGCCGTGGCCGAGCGGGCCGTAGATCAGGACGCCGATGCCGTGCTCCTGGGCGAACGGGAGGATGGTTTCCTCGATGTCGCGGCGGAACAGGTGGTACGGCGGCTGCAGGGTGTCGATGGGTCGGATGCGTCTGGAATGTGGCCATCTGTCGGGTGTCGTAATTCGACACGCCGACGAAGCGGACCAGGCCTTCGCGGACGAACCCGTCGAGCGTCTCGGCTGTCGTGGTGAGCGGCGTGGCCGGATCCGGCCAGTGGACTTGGTAGATATCCACGTAGTCGGTGCCGAGCGACGTGAGGCTCGCTTCGAGGTCACGACGGAGCGCGGCCGGGCTGGCGTCCCGGACCGTCAGGCCGTCGTCGTTGCGGAGCCCGCCCTTCGTGGCGATGACGATCGACTCGCGGGCCGACTGGATCTCGGGCCGGAGCGCTTCACCCAGGAGGCTTTCCGCGGCGCCGAAGCCGTAGGCATGCGCCGTGTCGAAGAGGGTGATCCCGAGGTCGAGGGCCTCGCGGGCTGCGGCGATGGCCGCGTCACGATCGACGTGGCCCCAGTCACCGCCGGCCGACCAGTTGCCGAATGCGATCCGCGAGACGCGCGGGCCGCGGTCACCGAGTCGTGTGTACTGCATCGATGGTTCCTCCTGAAGGAGTGGAAGGTTCTGCCGGAATCGATGCGGGCTGGGTGATCAGGACGCCGACGGTGCTGCGCTCGACATCGGCGGGGTGGTGACGCGACCGTTCGCGATCAGCTGCCCCGCGACATCGACCGCGGCGTTGCTGGGGATGGCAAAGCCGATCCCGGACGCCGGCGTGTCGTTGAACTCCGGGTCGAGGGCGGCCAGGGTGGGGATCCCGACGACTCTGCCCGACAGGTCGACGAGCGCGCCGCCGCTGTTGCCCGGGTTGATGTCGGCACTCGTCTGGATGATCCCGGACAGCGTCACGGCGCTCGACTCGGACACATCGCGCCCGATCGCGCTGACGATCCCTTCCGTCACAGTGGTCTGCAGCCCGAGCGGGTTTCCGACCGCAAGGACGATGTCGCCGACGACGAGCTTCGACGAGTCGCCGAACGTCGCGGGCTGAAGATCCGTGGCTGACACGTGGATGACGGCGAGGTCACCGGCCGGGTACGTGCCGACCAGGGTGCCGTCGAGCTTGCGACCGTCGGCGAGCGTCACGCTGAACGTCTTGCTCCCAGTCACGACGTGGTTGTTGGTGAGGATGTCGCCGTTGGCGTTGAACACAACGCCGGATCCGAGGCCGGTCTTGGTCTCGATGACGACCACCGATGGGCTCACGCTGTTCACCACGCCGATGAAGTCGTTCTGCAGTGCGCCGGCGATGGCGGGCGACGCCGGCGGTGATGGCGCTGCCGACGTGGAGGGGGCCGCGCCGCCGCCGCATGCGGCGATAACGAGGGCCGTCGCGAGGACGAGCGTGCCAGCCAGGCCCGCTCGAGTCCCGGAAAGGGTCGATGAACCGGTCTGTTTCGGAAGACCTGCATGAGTCATGGCGAGTTCCTTCGTGCTGTGGGATGTCCTGCCAGCACTATCCCCGGGGCACGTGCGCCCGATAAGTCGCGCTCGTCCTGATCCAGGCGTGAGGTCCATCCCCGTATTGCCGTGACGCGCGTCATGGGTGCGCTACCGTGCGTCGCGTGACGGCACTGCACGAGCTCCTTGGGTGGGCGTCCATCGCTGCGTCTGCCGGGGTCGTCGGGGTGGCGATCTGGTCGGCGATCGCCGGAAGGCGCTCGGGCGGCCGCTCGGACCACCGTTTCGGCGTCGACCGGGCTGTGCTGGCCGTCCTCGTTCTCGTCGCGGCAGCAGGACTGGTCGGGATCGCCCTGCTGATAAGCGGATCGCGCCCCGTGGATCCGCTCCATCTCCTCTATGGACCGGCCGCTCTGATATGCCTGCCGGTCGCGATCTGGCTCGGAGCACGCGCGGCCGCGGGAGGTGGCTCTCGTCTGCGACGGGACGTCTGGACGGCCGGCGGCGGGATCGTCCTGCTGGGCCTGGCCCTGCGGTTGCTCGCCACCGGCTGAACTCCTAAGGGCCAGCTCAGGAGGCGCTCACGATGAAGAGGCGCTGAGCTCCATGCACACAGGGGTGCTCGCAAGTTCGGGGGACGCCGCACAGCGCTCCGCAGCGATCGTCGCCGGGTCTTGCCCGCCGAACGCATCCGGGAATCTCTGCGCGGCAGCGACCCAGGATTCCAGCGAGGAGCATCCAGCGAATGTGCCGTCGACCTGCTGGACAGTGTCCGACCCCGGATCGATCGCCATCGCCTGGGCGAACGCCTCGTCGCACGTCAAGCCTGCATCCGCCGAGCCCACGCCCGTGGACCCGGTCCCGCATGCGGACACCAGGCTGGTGATCGCCGCAAGGACCATCACGGTCGTCGCAACCGTTGTTCTGATCATCGCTGCGTTCCTCCCGGGCTCAGGGGTCGTTGCTGTCCATCTCGACGGTATGGATCGAAGCGAGAACGCAGAAGTCACGGCGGTCCTGAAACGCGGGTGACGTCAACCACCACCTCCGCCGTGATGGATGTCACGGCGGGGTGGACGCCCGGCCGCGTCCGGTTCGGATGCCGCAGGCCACCAGTCGCGGTCGGTGGCTGGCATCCGGTCCGTAGAATGGCCGCAGACACGAGCGTCGCTGCTGAGAGGCCCTGCATCCGGCGGAGGAGCCTGGAGGTGCAAGACGATCGTCGCGCCGTAGGGGGCTTGGTCGCGTTCATCGCGATCGTGTTGGGGTGCCTCCTGATCGGAGCGGTCACCCCGGTTCGTCCTGCCTCCGCGGCCGGTCCTCCGAGCGCTCAGGTCAGCGGTGGTGAGGGGCTCACGCTCTATCTGGAGAGCTGCGCAGCGTGCCATGGCCCCGGCGGGGTCGGCTCGGCGGATGGGCCGTCACTGATCGGCGTCGGCGCCGCGGCTGCGGACTTCATGCTGCGGACGGGTCGGATGCCACTGCCGGCGCCGGATGCCCCGATGGTCCGTCGCGACCCGTTGTTCTCGGACGAGCAGATCAGGGCGCTCGTCGACTACGTCGCCTCCCTGGGCGATGGCCCGCCGATCCCGGCAGTCCAGGTCGCCGGCGCCGACCTGTCCAAGGGTCGCGAGCTCTTCATCGACAGCTGCGCCGCGTGCCACGGTCCAGGAGCGGGCGGGGATGCGGTCGGCGGCGGATACGTGGCCCCGCCGTTGCTGGGCGTCGAGCCGGTAACGGTCGGAGAGGCCATCAGGACTGGCCCGGGGGCCATGCCGGTGTTCGGGCCCGGTCAGATCAGCGACGCAGACCTTGGTGCGATCGCGGCGTACCTGATCTACCTCGAGGAGGACGCCGCGCCAGGCGGACTGACCGTCGGTGGCGCGGGGCCGGTCGTCGAGGGTTACGTGGCGTGGATCGTGGGGATGGGCCTTCTGCTCCTGGCCGTTCGGCGGATCGAGCGGCTGGGCGGCCGATGACGCAGCGCGAGCGATGGATGGAGCGCCTGGTCGCGGCGGCGTTCGCCCTGACGATGCTGACGGGACTCGCCCTTCTCGCGGTCTATGGCCTGGGTGGCCAGACGCAGGTCGAAGGCGTCCTTCTCGCCGTCTGCCTCGGCGCTCTTGGCTTCGGCATCGTCGTGTGGGCCCAGGAACTGATGGAGACGCCGATCGCCGTCGAGGAGCGCCATCCGCTGGCCTCGCAGACACCCGGCCCCGCGGTCAGCGAGATCATGGACGAGGAGGCCGGCTTCACCCGGCGGACCTTGCTCGTCCGTATGCTGCTGGGGGCGCTCGGTGGGCTGGCGGCGGCGCTGGCGATCCCGGCCCTGTCGCTCGGCCCGGCTCCTGGTCGCGAGCTCTTCGTGACCAGCTGGGCACCCGGCCGCCGGCTCGTCGACATCGACGGCGTTCCGGTCCGCGCGGCCGATCTCGAGCTCGGGAGTGTGGCGACCGTCTTTCCTGAAGGGGACGCGGGGTCCGCGCAGGCGCAGACCCTTCTGATCCGCGTGGAGCCAGATGCTCTTCGGCTCAGCCCGGACCGCCTCGCGAACGCCCCCGACGGGTATGTCGCCTACTCCAAGGTGTGCACGCACGCCGGTTGCCCGGTCGGCTTGTACCGGGCGCCGGACCACATGCTCATCTGCCCGTGCCACCAGTCGACCTTCGATGTCCTTCAGGGAGCCATCCCGGTCTTCGGGCCGGCCGGGAGGGCACTGCCACAGCTTCCCATCGCGATGGCCGAGGACGGCACGTTCACGGCGCTCGGTGACTTCCCGGAGCCGGTCGGCCCGGCGTTCTGGAACATGACCTCGTGAGGTTGCCGTCCCGACGGCGCCCGCAGCCGCCTCCGCAGAGCCGCATCGCGGAGACGAGCCGGCGCGAGCGAGCCGCTCGAGCGAGCCGCGCGCGACGGAGCTGGACCGGCTCGTCGGTTGGCTCGACGAGCGGACCGGTGTCGCCGAGGTCGCCCGCGTCTTCCTGCGCAAGGTCTTCCCGGACCACTGGTCGTTCCTGCTCGGCGAGGTCGCCCTGTCCTGCTACATCATCCTCGTCGCGACCGGTATCTATCTGACCTTCTTCTTCGCGGCCGACAGCGGGACCGTGACGTACGACGGTCCATACGTGCCCCTCCAGGGCGCCGAGGTGTCCGCGGCCTTCGATTCGGTCATGCGGCTGTCGTTCGACGTGCGTGCCGGCCTGCTGATGCGGCAGGTCCACCACTGGGCCGCGCTGGTGTTCGTGGCCTCGATCGTGGTCCACGTCTCACGGGTGTTCTTCACCGGCGCGTTCCGACGACCGCGCGAGGTCAACTGGCTCATCGGGGTCAGCCTCCTTCTGCTGGCCCTCGCCGCCGGGCTCACGGGGTACTCGCTGCCCGACGACCTCCTGTCCGGGACGGGCCTGCGGATCGTCTATTCGGTCGCGTTCGCGATCCCGTTCGTCGGGCCATGGCTCGCGTATCTCCTGTTCGGCGGCGAGTTCCCGCCGAGCGAGCTGATCGGCCGGTTCTACGTCTTCCACATCATGCTGCTGCCCCTCCTGATGATCGGGGCGATCACCGTCCACCTCGGCATCGTCTTCCTCCAGAAGCACACGCAGTTCCCCGGCGGGCAGGCGACCGAGACCAACGTGGTCGGGCGTCACCTGTGGCCCGGCCAGGCGTTCCGGTCGGTGGGCCTGTTCTTCGTGACCGCCGCGGTCCTGGCATTGATGGGCGGGATCTTCCAGATCAACCCGGTCTGGGTCTACGGACCGTACGTGCCGTCCGCCGCCGCGTCGCCCGCTCAGCCGGACTGGTATCTCGGCTGGCTCGAGGGCTTGCTCCGTGTGGGCCCGAACTGGGAGCCGACGATCTTCGGCGTCACGATCCCGAGTCCCTTCGTGCCCGGTATCGTCGTGCCGACGATCATCTTCGGCGCCCTCGCACTGTGGCCGTTCATCGAAGCGCGCATCAGCGGCGACCACCGGGACCACCATCTGCTCCAGTTCCCGTGGCAGGCGCCGCTTCGACTCGCTGTGGGGTCGGCGGTCCTGACGCTCTTCGTCGTCTTGACCCTCGCCGGAGCCAACGACCTCCTGGCTGCGCTCCTCAACGTCGGAGTCGAAGAGCTGACGAGCGGCCCTGCGGCTCCTCGCGTTCATCGGCCCGATCGTCGTCGCGCTGATCGCCTATCGGCTTGCGATCGAGACGCGCCGCCGGGCAGGCCGGCCCCTCGGCCCGGACGGCGGATCCGTCCTCCGTCGGACGCCGGACGGCGGCTTCGAGGAAGTCGAGTGAGGGAGCGGGCGCGTCCCCGATCGTGGCCGCCGGTCGCGATCCTCCTGTGCCTCGCCGCGCTCGCTCTCGCCGGCTGCCTGCCCGTCTCCGTCACGACGCAGGGGCGTGTCGTCAACGACCTGTGGAACGCGTTCCTCGTGCCCGCGATCGTCGTCGCGGGCCTCGTCTGGGGACTGACCACGTTCGCGATCCTGCGCTACCGGCGGCGGAGCGCGACCGCGCACGAGCCGCCGCCCCAGATCACCGGGGATCACCGTTTCGAGATCGCCTGGACCGCGATCCCCATCGCCACCGTGCTCGTCCTGTTCTGGCTGACGGTCGGCGCGGTCGCGCGCGATGGACGAGCGGACGGACGGCGGGATCAATGTCGCCATCACGGCCTTCCGCTGGCAGTGGCGGTTCGACTATCCCGACGACGGTGTCAGCATCGTCGGGCTGCCGGACACCCCCGCCGAGATGGTCGTGCCGGTCGGCGAGCCGGTCCACGTGACGCTGACCTCGCCCGACGTCATCCACTCGTTCTACGTCCCGGCGTTCCTGTTCAAGCGCGATGCGACGCCGGGACGCCCGACCGAGTTCGAGTTCACGGTCGAGGAAGCCGGCACCTATGCCGGCCAATGCGCCGAGTTCTGCGGGGTCGGTCACGCCGCGATGACACTCAAGGTCGTGGCCGTCTCCCGGGCCGACTACGAAGCCTGGCTGGCCGACAACCAGGCCGGCGCCGGGACATCGCCGTGACCACGACCGAGGGTGTGGTCGGCACGGCCACCGCGGAACGCATCCATGCTCCGGTCAGCGGCCTGACGGGGTGGCTGACCACGACCGACCACAAGCGGGTCGGCATCCTCTACATCGCGACGTCGTACCTGTTCTTCCTCTTCGGCGGCCTGCTGGCGCTCCTCCTGCGAGCCGAGCTCGCGGCTCCCGGCCTGCAGGTCATGGATGCGCAGGCGTTCGATGAGCTGTTCACGATCCACGGGACCGTGATGCTGCTGCTGTTCGGGACGCCGATGGGGACGGGACTCGCCAACTACATCGTCCCGCTCCAGATCGGCGCCCCGGACGTCGCGTTCCCTCGCCTCAACGCGCTGACGTACTGGCTGTTCCTCTTCGGCGGGCTCGTCGTCCTGGCCGGCTTCCTGACCGCGGGGGGCGCCGCCGCGGGCGGCTGGACCGGCTACGTCCCGCTGACTGGCGCGTACGAACCGGGCGTCGGGCTCGACCTGTGGATCGTCGGGCTGGCCCTCGTCGGGATCTCGAGCGTGCTGGCCGCAGTCAACCTCATCGCGACGATCTACGCGCTGCGCGCGCCGGGGATGCGCATGTTCCGGATGCCGATCTTCACGTGGAACATCCTCGTGACATCCCTGCTCATCCTGGTCGCGTTCCCGCCCCTGACCGCCGCGTTCGCGATGCTCTTGATCGACCGCCATCTGGGCGGCGCCTTCTTCGATCCGACGATCGGCGGCGACGCGATCCTGTGGCAGCACATCTTCTGGTTCTTCGGCCACCCCGAGGTCTACATCCTGATCCTGCCGTTCTTCGGTGTCATCACCGAGATCATCCCGGTCTTCAGCCGCAAGCCGGTGTTCGGTTACACCGCGTTCGTCTTCGCGACGATCGCCATCGCCAGCCTGTCGATGGCGGTGTGGGCCCATCACATGTTCACGACCGGGGCGGTCAACCTCCCGTTCTTCAGTCTCATGTCGTTCGCGATCGCGGTTCCCACGGGAATCAAGTTCTTCAACTGGATCGCCACGATGTGGCGCGGGCACCTGACATTCGAGACGCCGATGCTGTGGGCGCTCGGCTTCCTGTACCTGTTCCTGCTTGGGGGGATCACGGGGGTCATCCTCGCCTCACCCGCGCTCGATTTCCATCTGCAGGACACCTACTTCGTCGTCGCGCATTTCCACAACACGCTGATCGGCGGGACCGTCTTCGCGATCTTCGCGGCCACCTATTACTGGTTCCCCAAGATCACCGGGCGGCGGCTGTCCGAGACGCTGGGCCGGCTTCACTTTGCGCTGTGGGTCGTCGGCTTCACGTTGACGTTCCTGCCGCAGTACCAGCTTGGCCTCCTCGGGATGCCCCGGCGCATCGCCGACTACGACGCCGCGAACGGGTGGGTCGAACTGAACGTCCTGTCGACGGTCGGCTCGGTCGTTCTCGGTCTCGGCGTGATCCCGTTCCTCCTGGCGGTCGGCGACGCGCTCCGTCGACCACCCGATGCGCCGGCCGATCCGTGGGGTGGCTTCACCCTCGAATGGGCGACGACGTCACCCCCACCGCCGCACAACTTCACCAGCCTCCCGCCGATCCGGTCCGCCCGTCCGGTGTTCGACTGGCGGATGGATGCTGAGCGCGCGGCCGGGACTGCCACCGGCGAGCGAGCCATGACGCGGCTGCCCGAGGAGGTCCTCTTCTTCGTGCGGATCGCGGCGTTCGGCCTCATCATCGGGGCCGTCTACTGGTTCGTGGCCTATGAGCCGGCCGGGACCGTCATGCTGCTCGGGTTCGGGGCCGCCAGTGCGGTCGCCTCGGCCATCCTCTGGTCGAGGTCGAGGAAGGCCGAGCGGACGGGTGACGGATGGCCGATCGGGCGTGAACCCGGCCGGATCCCGGCACCTGCCTTCGCCCCGCTCTCCATCGGTGTCGGCGCGGGCATCGTCGCTCTCGGTCTCGCGCTCGGGCCGCTGCTCGTCGTGATCGGCCTCGCCATCGCGCTCACCGGCGCGCGGTCCTGGCTGGCAGCCGCGATGCGCGAGGCGGATCCGAGGGTCATCGGGGACGGACCGGACGAAGCGGGCCGCGGACGGACCTAGGACCCGGGTTCGAGCCAGCCCTTCTCCTGCGCGATGCGGACCGCCTCGGCGCGATTGTGCGCCCCGAGCTTCTGGATCGCGGCGGACAGGTGATTGCGGATCGTGCCCTCCGAGAGGAAGAGTCGCCCGGCGATGTCGGCGACGGTCGCCTCCTCGGTCGAGGCGATGAGCACTTCCCGCTCGCGCTCCGTCAGCGGGTTCGACCCCTCGCTCAGCGCCGCGACGGCGAGCGCCGGGTCCACGGTCCGCAGACCCGCCATGGCCCGTCGGATCGCGTCCGCCAGCTGCCCGGCTGGCGCGTCTTTCAGCAGGAAACCTGCGACACCGCGCTCCATCGCCATCCGCAGGTAGCCCGGCCGGCCGAATGTCGTGAGGATGAGGACCCGACACTCCGGGAGTCGCTCGCGCAGCTCGCCGGCGGCCGTGAGGCCGTCCTTCCCGGGCATGTCGATGTCGAGGAGTGCGACATCGGGCCGGGCAGCCAGCGCTGCCTCAACGACCTCGTCGCCGCGACCGACTTCGGCGACGACGTCGATGTCGCCTTCGAGCGCCAGCAGCGCGGCGAGCGCCGCCCGGACCATCGCCTGGTCCTCGGCGATCAGCACGCGGATCACGCCGGAGTCGCCGGTAGCGGGATGGTGACCGTCAGACGGAAGCCCCCGTCCGGCTCACGACTCGCATCAATGCTGCCGCCGACGGCGGCGACCCGTTCCCCGAGGCCCGTCAGGCCGCTGCCCGTCCGCGGCTTCCCACGAGGCGGCGCGACTGCGTCGTCGGCCGACCGGACCTCGTCGTTGACGATCTCCAGGACGGCCGCCCGATCCGACCGCCGCGTCCTGATGACCGTCGTTCGCGCGCGTGCGTGCCGGACGACGTTCGTCGCGCCCTCCCGGACCGACCACGCGAACGCCTCGTCCACCTCGGCGGGCAGGAGACCCGCCTGGTGATCGACATCGGTCGCGACGCCGGCCGCCTCGAGCGCGATCAGGGCGCCCTCCAGCTCACCGTCCAGGCTGATCCGGCGATAGCCGCTGACGGCCGCGCGAACGTCCTCGAGCGCACGCCGCGAGACGCCTTCGATGTCGGAGACCTCCACCGCTGCACGGGCTGCGTCGGTTGGGAGGAGTCGCCCAGCGAGCTGCGACTTGAGGGCGATCAGTGAGAGACCGTGGCCGAGCAGGTCATGCAGGTCCCGGGCGATCCGCAGGCGCTCGTCGGCGGCCGCCAGTCGAGCGATCTCCGCGCGGGCCTGGTCCAGCTGGCGGTTGACGATCACGAGGCGTCGCGCCGCAAATGCGCCGAACCCGATGAGGGCGAATTCGAGCGGTCGCTCGATCCGGTTGGCGGGGTCGGCGAGGACCGACCAGCCGACGATCGCCATCACGGTCGACACCGCGACGATCGCGACGAAGGCCTGGCGAACGGTTGCCAGGAAGCCCGCCATGACGACCGGGTAGAGGAAGAGTACGAGCCAGTGGGAGCGCGGTGCGATAAGAACGACGAGGACGGCAAGGACCGTGAGCAGGATGGTCGCGACGAGGGCACGGCGGGGAAGCTGCTCGCGAGGCGCCAGCGAGGCCCACAGGGCGATCGCGACGAACGCGGCGACGGCCGGCACCAGACTCGCCACGCGCTCGGTCGGTGGGTCCGTGAGGAGGAACGTGACCAGCGGCGGAAGGACAAGCACCAGGGGCACGAGCCGCATCGCCACACCAAGCGCGCTGTCACCACGGAAGATCCCGTCGAACGGGACGCCGGACGGCCGCTCCTCCGTTGGTGTGCCCGCTGTCACCAACCCGCGATCCCTCGCTTCGCTTGCGCCAGACGGCGACAGCGCCGAAGGCCACCGTGTACCCCGCCAGGACCAGCACATCCACGGGGTTCGTGGCGCGCCCGGCGAGCGCCGTCCAGCCGAGATCAGCCAGACGGTAGGACGGTAACACGGGGGCCAACGCGGCCAGCGGGGCCGGCAGGGTGTCGATCGGTTGGAACAACCCGCCGAGGATGGCGAGCAGGACGAGCACGCACAGCAGGACGACATCACCCGTGTCAGCGTCGAAGAGCAAGCCGAGCAGCAGGCCAAGGGCGACGAATGGGATCGCGCCGAGCCACAGGGAGCCCGCCAGCAGGAGCCATTCCAGGCCGGGCAGCCGGACCCCGTCGAGTGCGGCCGCGAGTCCGACGAGGACCAACGGCGGCAGCGCGAGGAGCATGCCGGAAGCCCCCCGGACGACCAGATTCAGGCCCGCAGGGTTGCGCGCGGCGGAGGATTGAGCGGCGGTGTCGATGGCGGCTCTCCGCCCTCCGGAGCTGACCGGCGCGGAAGCCTCGCCCCAATCCCCCGCCGCGACGCCGGCGGCCGCGCTCATCGCGGCGAACGCCGCCATCGAGACCATCAGGTACTGCGGCCAGGCGACGCCCTCGAACGCCTGATCGGTCGCGCGGCCGATCCCGGCGACCTGATAGGCGATGTAGAAGACGACCGGAAGGGCAACGCCGAACACTAGGAACCGCCCTCGGCGAACGCCGCGCGTCGCTTCCAGACGGATCTGGGTCAGGGTGTCGGCGACCCTCTGAGTGATATCACGAGCCATGACACCGACCCTACGGGCGTCTGCGGTGACGATGAAGTCACGCTCGTCCCCTAGCGTGAGTGACGGATGTCACCTCGAGCGGACGAGTCCCGCCGTCGCCCTACGAGTAGCTGGGTGTCGCAGGCGTGCGACCAGGTTGATGGCAGCGCCGACCGCCGCGATCAGTCCGCTTACGAGGATGGCGGCGTGCATCGCTGTGAGGAACGTGCCGTCGAGCGCCGCGCCATCGGTCCCGGTCAATGCCCCGCCGACCAGTGTGGCGCCCGCCGCCGCCCCGCCGAGGCCGGCGAAGACCGCTCCGGCGACGGCCACCGACAGACTCTGGGCCACGACCCTGGTCGTCGCGATGAGGCTCGACGCTCGACCACTCTGGTCGCTCGGGAGCGCGTTCATGACTTCGCGCGTGTTCGGCGACAGGAAGAGGCCCTGGCCGACGCCTGAGATCGCGAGCCACAGGCCGATCTCGAGGGGCGACGTGTCGGTGTCGATCGAGGTGAGCAGGAACAGTCCCGCGGCGGCCAGGGCAAGCCCGATCGTCGGAAGCCATCGACCTGCACCGCGATCGGCCAGTCGCCCGGCCAGCGGCGACGACACGGCAAGCGCGATCGAATACGGCGTCAGGAGCAGGCCGGCGGCAAGGGGACCGAAGCCACGGAGCTCCTCGGAGTAGAAGGGCAGGAGGAACCCGACCGCGAACAGGGCGATGATGCTGAACAGGAAACTGACCAACGGCAGGCCGAGCCGCATGGACAGGAGTTCGGAGAGATCCACCAGCGGATCGCGCTGCCGGTGTTCGACCAGGACGGCCGTGCCCAGGGCCGCCAGCCCGACAGCCAGCGTGACGAGGAGCGGCGCCGAGGTCCAGCCCCATTCCGACCCGAAAGACAGGGCGAGGGAGATGCCCGCCAAGCCGACGCCGAACAGGGCCGCCCCTGGCACGTCGAGCCGACCCGCCCGACTGCCCCCGCGGAAGCGCATGACGCGGCGGGCGACGAACAGCCCGATGATGCCGAGGGGGAGGTTGACGAAGAAGATCCAGCGCCAATCGAAGCTCTCGGTGATGAGCCCACCGATGGTCGGGCCCGCGGTCACGCCGAGCGACACGATCAGCGCATTCAGCCCGAGCGCCTGTCCGCGCTGCTCGACCGGGAACGCATCCACGACCAGCGCAAGGGCCGGTGCGAAGACCATAGCGGCACCGAGCCCCTGGAGGGCCCGGGCTCCGATCAGGAGCGCGAGCGTCGGGGAGAGCCCGGACAGGACAGAGCCTGCGGTGAAGAGGGCGAGCCCGGCGACCCAGACCTTCTCGCGGCCCACCAGGTCGGCCAGCCGGCCGAACGTGAGGAGCGTGGCGGCGATCGCGACCAGGTAGGCGATCACGACCCATTCGACGAGACCGCTCACCGGCGTGTCGAACCACCGCGCGATGGACGGCAGCGCGATGTTCACGATCGAGGCGTCGAGCGTCGTCATGAACGTGCCGACCGACACGAGTCCGAAGATGGCCCATTTGCTCGGCGCCGCTTCGGTGCGGCTCCCGGTCGTCGGCCGGGCGATCGATCGCCCGGAGGTGGTGGTGGCCATCAGTCGTTCTCCTCTGGTCGTGTCTCTACACGGACCTGTCGTCGTCCGACCCTATCGGGCGCGCTCGGGTGTCGGAAGTCGCGAGCGTCCTGACTGCGCGGTGACAGGTGTCACGGTCTGGCTGGGACGGACCTCACCTGACAGTCACGACCCTTGTGACTTCGCCGGGCCGGCCGGTGCTACTAGCGTGGTGACAGCAGATCAAGCCCGAGGTATCCCTCATGAATCACCCATCCGCATCGATCGCGAAACTGCCAGCAGACGTCCTTCCGGGGTCGCGGAAGATCCGCGACACGCATCGCGCCCTCATCCGGCAGGGCCTCGAATCGACCGAAGCCGCCAACCTCGTGGCTTATCTGAACGGCCTGCGCGTCGGCGACGCGTCCTGGACGCTCGGTGAGATCAACCGCGTACTGTTCCTGCGGCATCTCTATCGATCCGGTCGCCTGGCCGAAGCAAGCCAGGTCCCTCAGGCGAGCGCGGCCTGACCGATCGACTTCTCCCTCACGCGGCACGCACCCTCTCGTGTCGCGTCTTCCGCGAAGCGGCGCCGATCTCCTCCGGCGCCGCTTCGTGACTCCTGGGACGACTTCGGTCAAGGGGCCGAGGCATGCCGCCAGGCGGTCAGCGCGGTCGAGCGATCAGCGGGGCGCCGTCTTGAGCAGACCGAAGCTTGCTCCCTCCGGGTCGCTCACGATCGCGAAGCGTCCGCCCGGGAAGTCCTGGGGCGAGAGCATCTCCGTCGCGCCCAGATCGATCGCCTTCCGAAAGGCTGCGTCGACGTCCTCGACCGTGAAGTAGATCTGCCAGTAACTCGGCACCTCTGCGGGCACCATCGGATTCATCTCCCAGGCGCCAGCGATGCTTTCCTCTCCGAGCAGGAATTCGGTGTAGTCGGGCTGTCCTTCACCCATCTCGCTCCGACGGGTGGTCCAGCCGAAGACCCGCTCGTAGAACGGCAGCGCCTTCTCGACGCCTCGGGCGTTCA
Organism: uncultured Chloroflexia bacterium; assembly: GCA_963780425.1. Lineage (GTDB taxonomy): Bacteria > Chloroflexota > Limnocylindria > Limnocylindrales > CSP1-4 > SPCO01. The sequence goes on from CAWABZ010000012.1 coordinate 202,776, forward strand.
GCTCGGCCCAGCCGAACGAGTTCGGTGCGTTCGTCTGGAAGCCACCCATGCGCGTCCCCTGCCAGGCGGAGATGTAGGCGCCCGCTGGATCCTGGTAGACAGCCATGCGGCCCTGGTCGCCCACGTCGAACGGGGCCATGGCGACGGTCCCGCTCGGCGGCCTGAACCGTTCGGGTCAGCTCCTCGATGTCATCTGTTCCGATGTACAGGTTCCATGCCGTCGGGCCATTCGGGTCCATCTTGGGGCCGAGTCCCGGCGGCATCCTTGCCGCCGGTCTTCGCAATTCCGTAGCCGCCGTACTGTGGATCGGGATTGACCTCGACCTGCCAGTCGAAGAGCTTCGAGTAGAAGCTCCGTGACGCTTCGGCGTCGGAGCTAGCGAGATCGACCCAGGCCGGCTTGTTGGCGATCGTCGTCATCGCTTGTGCCATGTCGCGCCTCCCGTGGCTTGCTCTCTAAGTACTGCTGCATTGTCCCACCGACGGCCAGCGAGCCTGCGGCAAATGTTGCGTCGCCGAGCTGGGCATCACCCGAACCTGATGACGTCGTGTATGCCGACACGGGCAATGATGCGCCGGTGATCCGGCGCATCATCAGACTCAGCCGTAATGGACGACTAGGAGGCTCACGATGACAGGGAGCGACGTTGGCGCCGCCGATGCGGGAACCGCCTGGCACGGCCTGACGCCCACCGAGGCGCTCGAGCGACAGGGCGTCACCGTCGCCGACGGCCTGGCGACCGCCGAGGTGGAGACGCGTCGCGCGCGCTACGGCCCCAACAAGTTCGCCGAGGCGGCCAAGGAGCCGCGCTGGCAGGCATTCGTGCGCCAATACAAGGACCCGATGCAGATCGTCTTGCTGGCGGCCGGCGTCCTGAGCCTGTTCATCCCGAACCAGGTCGCGACCGGCGTGGTCCTCATCGCCCTGACCCTCCTGAACGCAGCGATGGGCCTCAGCCAGGAAGGCAAGGCGTCGGCCAGCGTGGCCGCCCTCCAGAAGATGATGGTCGTGAAGGCCAAGGTCCGTCGCGACGGGGACCTTGTCGAACTACCGATGGGCGACCTGGTGCCTGGCGACATCGTCAACATCGAGGCCGGCGACCTCGTCCCGGCGGACGCGCGGATCCTCAGCGCAGCCACGCTCGAGATCGATGAGTCGGCGCTGACCGGCGAGAGCGTCCCGGTCCCCAAGCAGATCGATGCCGTCCCCGACGACTCGGCGTTGGGCGATCGCATCGACCTCGCGTTCATGAACACGCAGGTCACTCGCGGTGCGGGAACGATCCTCGTCGTCGCAACGGGCATGTCGACCGAGGTCGGTCACATCAGCGGCATGCTCCAGCGGACCAAGGACGAGGTCACGCCTCTCACCCGCCAGCTCAACACCCTGACCAACCAGATCCTCGTCATCGCCGGCATCGCACTCCTGGTCTCGATCCTGATCGGTCTGGCGCGAGACACACCGTTCGACATCCTGTTCCTGACCGCGATCTCGTTCTCCGTCTCGGCGATCCCGACCGGCCTGCCCGCGGTTGTGACCACGATCCTCACGTCGGGCACCACCGCGCTCGCCGCGTCCGGCGCGATCGTGAAGCGTTTGCGCTCGGTCGAGACACTCGGCTCGACCTCGGCGATCAACTCGGACAAGACGGGCACCCTGACCCTGAACCAGATGACGGCAGTGCAGATGGCGGTGGTCGGGCGGCGCTACGCGATCTCGGGCGAGGGCTACTCGACGGACGGGCAGATCACGCATACGGGCGGGCAACCCGATGTGCCGCTCGAGGGACTGCTGCTGCCGATGGCCCTGTGCGCCGACGCGGAGGTGCGCGATGGCTCGCTGGTCGGCGACCCGACCGAGGGCGCGCTCGTCGTGCTCGCCGCCAAGGGCGGCGTCGACCCCACGTTGACGCGCGAGCGCTATCCGCGGGTGGCGACACTGCCGTTCGATGCGGCCTACAAGTTCATGGCCACGTTCCACCGCATGGAGGATGACGCTGGCAAGACAGTCATCCGGTGCTTCGTCAAGGGGGCCCCCGACCAGCTGCTCGCCCGGGCCACCTCGGCCCATGGTCCCGATGGTGCGGACGTCCCGATCGACCGGGTCCGCGAACCGTTCCTTGCCGAGAACGAGCGACTCGGCGCCCAGGGCCTGCGCGTCATGGCCACCGCGCAGCGTGACTTCGATCCGGCCACGTTCGACCCGAACGCCGATCTCCTGCCACTGGTCAACGACCTCCAGCTCCTGGCCATGGTCGGGATCGTCGACCCGCCCCGCGCCGAGGCCCGGGACGCCATCGCCAAGGCAAAGGCCGCCGGTATCAAGGTACGAATGATCACCGGCGACCACGCCGTGACGGCCGATGCCATCGCCCGCCAGCTCGGGATCGAGGGCCAGGCCATGACCGGCGCCGACTTCCGCGCCATGTCCGACGAGGAAGCCGATCGCCGGATCGACGACATCGGCGTCATCGCCCGCGTGGCCCCCGAAGACAAGGTCCACCTGGTCGACATCCTCCGCCGCAAGGGCCACATCGTGGCGATGACCGGCGACGGCGTGAACGACGCGCCGGCTCTCAAGATGGCCGACATCGGCGTTGCGATGGGCATCACCGGCACGGAGGTCTCCAAGGAGGCCGCCGTGATGATCCTGACCGACGACAACTTCGCGACGATCGTGCGGGCCGTGGAGCAGGGGCGCGCACTGTACGACAACCTGGTGCGCTACATCCGGTTCCAGATGGCGTGTCTCTTCAGCTTCATCGGAACGTTCCTCGGCGCGAGCATCTTCGGCATCCTTGGCGGCGTCCCGTTCCTGCCGCTCCAGACCCTGTGGATCAACTTCACCGTCGACATCTTCCAGGCCATCGGCCTCGGCTACGGCAAACAACGCGAGGGCCTCATGGAGGAAGCCCCCAGGCCCAAGGACCAGCAGATCCTGCCGCGGCCCCTGTTCGCCTGGCTCGCGTTCATCGGCCTGGTCATGGCTGCGATCACCCTCGCCGTCATCGTCTGGGCCGGGAACAATTTCGACGAGACCGTCGCCCACACGATGGGCCTCGTCACGTTCTCGATGCTGCACCTCTTCTTCTCGATCGAGACGTCGGACGAGGAGCGCACGATCTTCAGTAGTGAGCTCCTCGAGAACAGCGTCCTGCTGAAGACATCGGCGCTGTCGCTGCTGACCATCTTCCTGGCCACGACGTTCGGTCCGCTCCAGCGGGTGCTCGACACGGTGGAGCTCAGCGTGGATCAGTGGGCGATCTGCATCGTTGCGGGCGCCCTGATCATCATCGTGGCGGAGATCCGCAAGGTCTTCCGTCGTCGGGCAGCCTCGACCGAGGCCGTCACCACGGGCGGTGCACCGCTGCCCGCGACGGCCTCGTGAGGGAGTCGAGCGCCGCCGCGTCCCGATGAGCGTGATCATCCCGCGCTGGGAGTTCCGGACATTCGGGCAGCACTTCGGGGCCGCCGAGGCGGCGTTCGGGGCGATGACCCCGGGCGCCGTGCAGGAGTCGGATGAGATCTACCTGCTCGTCGACGACGGGCAGCCGACGACCGATGTCGTGAAGATCCGGTTCGACCTCATGGACGTGAAGACGCTCCGCGAGGTGAACCCGGATGGGCTCGAGCGCTGGGAGCCGGTGGCGAAGGTCGCCTTCCCGCTGGCGCCGGCCGACCTGGCGATCGTGACCCAGGCGCTTCGCCTTCCGTCCACCCCGTCCGACGACGCGGCAGCGAGCCTCGATGGCTTCCTCGCCGAGGTCGCACGGCCCGGTAGCGCCGGTTCGCGCGGTCGCGGTCCACAAGCGACGCGTCCGCTATGCGCCCGGTGGCTGCACCGCGGAGGTCTCCGACGTCACCGCCGACGGACAGCCCATCCGGACGATCGCCATCGAGGACGAGGACCCGGCGGCCGTGGTCGCTGCCGTCCGCTCGGTCGGTCTCGGGGGCTACGTCAACACGAGTTACCCGGTCGGGCTCGCCGCGCTGCTTGAGCGGCCGGCCCCCGCGTTACGCGGTGATCGATGTCGGGACGAACTCGGTCAAGTTCCACATCGGCGAGCGCCTCGACGACGGCACGTGGCGAACGGTCGCGGACCGCGCGGAGATCACCCGGATGGGCGAGGGCCTCGAGAGCGGCGGTACGGTCGCGCCTGCCGCCCTCGAGCGGACGATCGAGGTCATCGGCGCGATGGCCGACGAGGCGAAACGCGAGGGCGTCGCCGCGATCGCGGCGGTCGCGACCGCCTGGGTGCGAGCCGCGCGCGACCGCGACCACGTGCTGTCGGCCATCCGCGAGCGGACCGGCGTCGATGTCGAAGAGATCAGCGGCGAGGAGGAGGCCCGGCTCGCCTATGCGGCGGTCTCGATCGGCCTCCCGACGGATGCCGGTCACGTCGTGGTATTCGACACGGGCGGCGGCAGCACGCAGTTCACCTTCGGCCACGATGGCCGCATCGACGAGCGCTTCAGCCTGCCGCTCGGGGCCGTGGCGTATACAGAGCGGTTCGGCCTCGACCGCGTCGATCTCGGCCGAGACCCTGGCCGAGGTCCTGTCGACCATGGCCGAAGGACTTCGCCAGCCTCGATGGCCGCGCCAACACCCGATGCGCTCGTGGCCATGGGCGGGGCGGTGACCAACCTCGCGGCGGTCAAGCACGAGCTGGCCGATCTACGATCCGGCGATCATCCGGGGCACGGTCCTCGATCGCGAGACGATCGACCGCGAGATCGAGCACTTCCGGACGCTCGACGCCGATGCGCGCCGGACGATCGTCGGCCTCCAGCCGGCGCGAGCCGAGGTGATCCTGGCCGGCGCCTGCATCGTCCGGACGGTGATGGACAAGCTCGGCCAGACATCACTGACGGTCAGCGACTTCGGGCTCCGCCATGGCGTGCTCGCCGAGCGGTTCGGCGCCGGGAGGTCGACATGACGACGCTGGTCCTTTTCGGACGCCCCGCCTCGGGCAAGGGCACGGTGGGCCAGCGATTGGCCGATTCCGGTTACCTGGCCCTTTCCACCGGCCAAGCGATGCGCGAGTGGGCCGCCGGACCCTCAGATGAGCAGCGGGCCTTGCGCGAGACGATGGCGGCCGGCGGGTACGGATCCGACGAGCTGGCGGTCCGGATCGTGCGCGAGTTCATCCAGGGCCTGCCGTCGGATACGACCGGGGTGATCCTCGACGGCTTCCCGCGCGACATCGCGCAGCTCGAGGCGTGGCTCGCGGCCCCGATCGACCACGGGATCGCGGTCGTCGTCGACACGCCAGAGGCCGTCTGCCGCGACCGCATGCTCGGGCGCATGATCTGCCCGGCTTGCGGCTGGTCGGACCATACGCCGACGACGATCTGCGTCCGCTGCGGGGCGGAGCTCCAGCGACGCACGGATGATGGGGACGCGGCCGTCTTCGATCGCCGCGTCAGCGACTACGAGACCCGCGTCGCGCCCGTCATCGACGCATGGGCTCGGGCGGACCTGCCCCTCATCCGGCTCGATGGCACCCGCGACGTGGATGCGATCGCCGCGGAACTGCTCGCTGAGGTGGCCCGCCTCGAGGGAGGGTGACGACGCCGCCGACAAACCCGTGCGATCACTGCAGCAGCATCGCACCCGTCAGGACGACGACCGTCAGGATAGCGAGCGAGATCAGGACCGGCCAGACGAAGCGGAGCCACGTCCCATAGCCCACGCGGGCGATAGCCAGCCCACCCATGACCACCGCGGAGGTCGGGGTCACGAGGTTGACGAGCCCGTTCGCGCTCTGGTAGGCGGTCACGACGAGTGGTGCTGGCACCCCGGCGAAGCTTGCTAGCGGGGCCATGATCGGCATCGCCACGGTCGCCAGACCAGACGATGACGGGATGAGGAACGAGAGCGGCAGGAACAGGAAGTACATGAGGTTGATGAAGGCCACTCCGCCGAGCCCGCCCATCGCCTGCTCCGCGGCGTTGAGCACGGTGTCGGTGATCAGCCCGTTGTTCATGATGACCGTGATTCCGCGGGCGATGCCGATGATGAGGGCGACGCCGAGGAGGTCGCGAGTGCCATCGACAAAGGTCGAGGTGAACGTGGTCTCCGACATCCGGCTGACGAGTCCGATGAGGATCGCGAACAGCAGGAATGACGCGGTCATCTCGGGGAACCACCACCACAGTGTCGGCAGGCCGATGCCGAGGTCCTCCCACGGGATGACGCCGTAGATCATGACGACGAAGGCAAGGGCGAACAGGATCAGAACCGCCTTCTGGCCCCCGGTCAACGCAGCGTCGTCGTCGCCCGCACCAGTGCGGAACTGGGCTTCGTTCGCCGCTTTCTGGTCGGTCACGAGCGACTGGCCAGGGTCAGCCTTGACCCGCGCGGCGTAGCGCATGACGAAGACGATCCCGATGGCCGTGCCGACGACGAGGATGATGAGACGCCCGACGATGCCTTCCTCGATCGACACGCCAGCGAAGCCCGAGGCGATGCCGGTCGCGAACGGGTTGATCGTCGAGCCGAGGACGCCGATGCCGCAACCGAGCAGGAGCATCGACGCGGCAACCAGCGAGTCGTAGCCGGCCGCGATCATCACCGTGATCACGAGTGCGTAGAACGCCAGGCTCTCCTCGGCCATCCCGAACGTCGTCCCGCCGATGGCGAACACGGTCATCAGGATCGGGATCAGCAACCCCTCACGGCCCCTGAGCCGCGCGACGATCCGCGCGATCCCGCCCTGGATCGCGCCGGTCTTCATCGTCACGCCAAGGAAGCCGCCGATAACGAGGATGAACAGGGCGACGTCGATGGCCCCGAATAGTTCGCCGGAGTTCCAGACGCTGATGCTGCCGTCCTCGCCTTCGATGCCGTAGAGCCCGTTGATCGGGGCCATCAACGAGTCGACGACGATCCGCTGCGGGTTCGGATCGACCTGGTGATACGTCCCGGGGATCGGTTCGCCGTCGGGGTCGAGGTCGTAGGCTCCCGCCGGGATGATCCACGTCGCGATCGCTGTGATGACGATGAGGATGAACAGGATCGTGTACGCCGAGGGCAAGGCGAAGCCGCGACGCCCTTCGCTCGGTGTCTCCGCGTTCGTGGCTGCGGTCATGCGGGGCCTCCCTCCAGGGGCTGCGACGCGATAGGGCCGATGTCCGGTGAGGACGCCGGGCGGCTCGCCGGTCGGCTGGATGCGCTCGATCCGGAACCCGGTGAAGCCGTAGAGGAGCGAGATGAGAGGGCTCGCCAGGTTGAAGAAGCAGAAGGGCAGGTAGGCCAACGTGGAGACCCCGAGCGCGGCCGCCATGTAGGCGCCGCAGCTGTTCCATGGCACGAGCGGAGAGGTGACCGTGCCGGAGTCCTCCACCGCGCGCGACAGCATCCGCGGCGCGATCCCGCGGCGAGCGAACTCTGCGCGATAGACGCGGCTCGGCATCACGATCGCCACGTACTGGTCGCCGGCGATGATGTTCAGGCCGATGCAGGTGCCGATCACGGACGCGATGAGTCGCCCGGTGGACTTCGCTCGAGCCACGATCGGCCTGATCAGCCGATCGAGGAAGCCTGCCTCCTCCATGATCGCGGCATAGCTCAGCGCCCCGAGGATGAGCCAGATCGTCGTCAACATGCCGCTCATCCCACCGCGCGAGAACAGGGTGTCGATCGTCTCGTTGCCCGTGGCGGACACGAAACCGTTTGCCATCGCCGCGTAGATCGCCTCGATCCCGGTGAGCAGCGGTCCCTGGCCGGGCTTGTCGACGAACGTCGCAACGAGTTCCGGCTGGGTGAACGACGCCAATGCGCCCGCGAAGAGCGCGCAGCTGAAGATCGCCAGGAACGGCGGGATGCGCCGGATCGAGAAGATGACGAGCAGGACCAGCGGCAGCATGTTGAGGAAGCCGATCGAGAACTCCCCGGCAAGTGTCGCCTGGGCGCTTGCCGTATCGAACTCCTGTCCCGTCGCCGGCGTCGTCAGGCCAAGGATCGTGAACAGGATGATGGCGATCACGACCGCCGGCCCGGACGTCCAGATCATCGCGCCGATGTGCTCATTGGTCGTCACGCCGCCGACCATGGATGGCACGAGGACCGTCGTCTCGGAAACCGGCGTCATCTTGTCGCCGAAGTAGGCGCCCGAGATGACGGCCCCGGCGGTGATGGCCGGATCGGCCCCGACCAGAGGGGCGAGCGCGACGAAGGCCACACCCAGCGTCGCCGCCGTCGTCCAGGAGCTCCCGATCGCGAGCCCGACGACGCCGCAGATGATGGCCGTCGCTGGGTAGAACCAGGTCGCGCTCAGCAGCCCGAGGCCGTAGTAGACGACCGTCGGGATCGTGCCGGCCATGTTCCACGTCCCGATCAGCGCTCCGACGGCGAGGAGGATGAACAGGGCGCTCATCCCGGAGGACACGCCCCCGATCGCCGCCTCGCGGATGCGGGAGACGGCGAAGCCATTCTTGTATGCGACCAGGCCGGCGACCACGGCACTCGTGAGCAGCGCGACCTGCAACGGCCCGCTCGTCGCGTCGGTCCCGAACAGGCCGATCGTCAGGACGATCAGACCGATCAGCGTGACGAGCGGGATGAGTGCGTCCAGCAGGGACGGCTCGCGTGGCGACCGCGCCGCGTCTGGCGTCTTGCCGGCGCCGGTGTCGTCAGTCATCGACGTGCCCCTCCCAGGTGCCCCCGATCATTCGCCACCGTATCAGGCGGCGATGTGCACGATCACCGCCGGCGGGGATGCGTCAGGGTTGCCACGTTCCGCGCCTCCCCGCGCGAACGCCAGCAAGGGCCACGATCCCCAGCACGGCGAGGATGCCGACGATCCAGCGGGTCGAGCGGTCCATGGCGTCCTCCCTCAGATCGGGTCGCGCACGACCGGGCAGGTCATGCAATGCCCGCCACCGCGGCCCTTGCCCAGCTCGAAACCCTCGATCGTGACGACCTCGACCCCCGCCTCGCGCATCTTCGAGATCGTGAACGTGTTGCGCTCGTACGCGACGACGACGCCCGGCTCGAGGGCGACGACGTTATTGCCATCGTCCCACTGCTCGCGCGCCTGCTGGTAGGCGTCGCCGCCGGTCTCGACGACGTGGAGCTTCTTGACGCCGAGCGCGTCCCCGACCGCTGAGATGAAGTCCTTTTCCTCGCGAACGTCCAGCGTCCCGGGCTTGGGGCCCGGTCTGAGACTGAACGCCCTGATCCCTGCAACGACCTGCGGGAATGCGGTGGCCTTGTCGCGGTCGAGGAGCGTGAACACCGTGTCGAGGTGCATGTGGGCGCGGTCCTTCGTCATGACCGCGGCGATGACCCGCTCCGCTCCCTCCTTGGCAAAGAGCGACCGGGCGATCTGCTCGATCATCCGCCCGGTCGTCCGCTCGGACATCCCGATCGCCACCGTCCCTTTGCCGATGATCTCGACATCGCCGCCCTCGAGCGACGCCCGGCCGAAGTCCTCGAGCCGGAAGCGGTCGTCGTCGCCCATCGGCGGATACCAGTATTCGAACGACGCGTCCCGGAACTTGGGATGCGCGCGGTAGATCGCGCCCATGTTGTAGGCCTCGCGCCGACGCGCCGGCCAGTACATGGGATTGATCGAGACGCCGCCGTAGATCCAGCACGACGAGTCGCGGGTGAAGAGGGAGTTCGGCAGCGGCGGCAGGACGAAGGTGGACTCGTCGTCGATGGCGGCCGCGATAAGCGACGAGCCCTTGAGCCGTCCGAGATCGAGGCCGGACTCGGCGACCGTCAGGCCGCCGATCAGGTGGCGGGCCAGCGCATCAGGTTGGAGGCTCGACAGGCAGGCGCCGACCGGCTCCACGAGGCTGGGCCCGACGACCGCCTCGGAGGCGACGAGCTCGATGAGCCGGCGACGGACCTCCTCGCCGGTGGCGAGCGCCTCGGTCAGCAGGTCCTGGACGTACAGCACCTCGACCCCGCGCTCGCGCATCCGGGCGACGAACTGGTCGTGCTCCCACTGGGCGCGCTCGACCCACAGGACGTCGTCGAACAGCAGCTCGTCGTGGTTGCCCGGCGTCAGCCGCTTGAGGCTGAGGTCGGGCCGGTGGACGATGACCGTGCGGAGCTTGCCCACCTCCGAGTGCACGCCGAACGACGCCATCAGACTTCCTCCTTCGCAACGACCTGTGTGCCGCCGCTCCCTTCGACCAATCCGTCGATCTCCTCGAGCGACCCGATGGCGGAGCGTTTCCCGGTCGCCGCCACGAACTCCACGGCGGCGTCGACCTTCGGGCCCATCGAGCCGGCGGGCAGGTCCATCGCCTTGAGCTGGTCCGGCGTCGCCCGCTCGATGCGCGCCTGTGCGGGGGTGCCCCAGTCGGTGTACACCCCATCGACGTCGGTGGCCATGACGAACAGGTCGGCGTCGAGCTCGCGGGCGAGCAGGCTGCTTGCGAGGTCCTTGTCGATGACCGCCTCGACCCCGACGAGGTAGCGCTCCCGATCGCGGGCGTACATCGTCGGGATGCCGCCGCCCCCCGCGCAGATGACGACGGCGCCCTGTTCGAGCAGCCAGCGCATCGGCCGGATCTCGAAGATCCGCTTTGGCCGGGGAGATGGGACGACCCGCCGCCAGTACGCGCCGTCCGGTTTGACGGACCAGCCCTTGTCGGCGGCCAGCGCCGTCGCCTGGGCCTCGTCGTAGATCGGCCCGACGAACTTCGTCGGGTCGGTGAAGGCCGGGTCGTCGGGGTCGACCTCGACCATCGTGAGGATCGTGGCAAGCGGCCGCTCCTCGGGCAGCAGGTTGCCGACTTCCTGCTCGACGAGGTAGCCGATCATGCCCTGGGTCTCCGCGCCGAGGACGTCGAGCGGATAGCTCTCGACCTCTTTGTAGGCCTCGCCCTGGAGGGCAAGCAGGCCGACCTGCGGACCGTTGCCGTGGGAGATGACGAGCTCGTGCTCGCGCGCGACCCGGGCGAGGGCTTTGGCCCCGACCCGGACGTTGGCCCGCTGATGCCCGGCGGTCATCGGCTCGCCCCGCTTCAGCAGGGCGTTGCCGCCGAGGGCGATGACGATACGCATCGATCCGACCTCGCTGCCGCCGCTACAAGCCGATCGTCGCGACCATCACGGCCTTGATCGTGTGCATCCGGTTCTCGGCCTGGTCCCAGACGATCGCTCGCTCGGACTCGAAGACGTCGTTCGTGACCTCCATCCCGTCGAGGCCGAAGCGCTCGAACATCTCCTCGCCGACCTTGGTGTGGCGGTCGTGGAAGGCCGGCAGACAGTGCATGAACTTCACCTGCGGATTGCCGGTCTTTGCAATGAGCTCGGCGTTGATCTGGTATGGCAGGAGCAGCTTCACCCGCTCGTCCCAGACGGACTTGTCCTCGCCCATCGACACCCAGACATCGGTATACAGGTAGTCGACGCCCTTGACGCCTTCCTCCGTGTCCTCCGTAAGGGTGATCCGCGCTCCGGTCTCCTCGGCGATCGAGCGGCAGGTGGCCAGCAGGTCGTCGGCCGGCCAGAGCGCCTTGGGGGCGCACAATCGGACGTCCATGCCGAGCTTGGCGCCGCCGACAAGCAGGGAGTCGCCCATGTTGTTGCGAGCGTCGCCGAGGTAGCAGTAGGCGATCTCCGTCATCGGCTTGTCCGAGAACTCGGTCATGGTCAGGACGTCGGCGAGGATCTGCGTCGGGTGGAACTCATCGGTCAGGCCGTTCCACACCGGCACCCCCGCGTAGTCGGCCAGCTCCTCGACGATCTCTTGCCCGAAGCCCCGGTACTCGATCCCGTCGAAGATGCGACCCAGGACGCGGGCCGTGTCTTTCATCGACTCCTTGTGGCCGATCTGCGAGCCCTCGGGGCCGAGGTAGGTGACGTGGGCACCCTGGTCGTACGCGGCGACCTCGAACGACACGCGGGTCCGCGTCGAGGTCTTCTCGAAGATGATCGCGATGTTCTTGCCGCGCAGGTGCTGCTGTTCGTACCCGCCGTACTTCGCCCGCTTCAGGTCACGTGAGAGGTCCAGCAAGTAGTGGATCTCGCGCGGGCTGAAGTCGAGCAACTTCGTGAAGTTGCGATTCCGAAGGTTGTACCCCATGGATCCTCCCCGGCTGACCGCGTCTGCGATCCCCTCGGTGACTGCCACGCACGACAGCGTGCAGTTTGGAGGTCATGAGACGCCCCGAAATCACCCCCATTGGACTACGTCCATCAGGATACACATCGGAAAGTCGTGTCACATCATCCGGGAGTTAGCATCCCGATGCATCCGCGAAAACGACGCCCGAGTAGGTCGTCGGCGCAGAGCGCTGCGCGATGACCGGAGCTGGGGTTGAGTCCGACATGACGGCGAGCCCCGCGCGTGCACGGGTCGAGCGGTGGGTGCCGGGCGTCCGGGTCATCCGGACGTACGAGCGGTCATGGCTGTCGCGTGACCTGATCGCGGTGTCGTGCTCGTCACGCTGCTCGTCCCGCAGGGGATGGCGTACGCGGAGCTGGCCGGACTGCCCGCCATCACCGGCCTGTACACGACGGTCGTGTGCCTCATCGCGTACGCCCTCGTCGGACCGTCGCCGATCCTGGTCCTCGGGCCGGACTCGTCGCTGGGTCCGATGATCGCCGCGACGATCCTGCCGCTCGCCGCCGGTGACCCGGAACAGGCGATCGCCCTCGCCGGCATGCTCGCGCTCCTCGTGGGCGCCGTCACCGTCAGCGCCGGCGCTCTCAAGCTGGGGTTCGTCGCCGACCTCCTCTCGAATCCGGTCCGGACCGGGTACCTGGCCGGTCTCGCGGTGGTCATCCTCATCAGCCAGCTGCCGAAGCTCTTCGGCTTCTCGACCGATGCCGACGGACTCATCGGCGAGGTGGGCGCGTTCCTCGGCGGTCTCGAGATGACGAACCCGTGGGCGCTCGGGATCGGCCTGCTCAGCCTGGTCCTCATCCTTGGCCTCAAGTGGCTGGCACCCAAGACGCCCGGCATCCTGGTCGCCGTCGTCGTCGCGATCGGGTTCTCGGTCGTGCTCGACCTCGCCGCGCGCGGCGTCGACGTCATCGGCGTCCTGCCCCAGGGCTTCCCCGTGCCGGCATTCCCCGCTGTCGAGGCGACGGACCTCCCGCTGTTGTTCGCGTCGGCGCTCGGCATCTCGCTGGTCGCCATGGGCGACACGATCTCGACGTCCGGCGGCTTCTCCAGGCGCGCTGGCTACGAGGTGGACGGCGACCAGGAGCTCGTCGGGATCGGGTCGGCCAACCTGGCGGCGGGGATGTTCACGGGCTTTCCCGTGAGCACGAGCGGATCGCGCACCGCGGTCGCGTTCCAGTCCGGGGCGAAGACGCAGCTGACCGGCCTGATCGCGGCGGCCCTCGTCGTGGGGATGCTCCTGTTCGCGCCGGGCCTCGTCCAGGCCATGCCGCAGCCGGTCCTCGCGGCGGTCGTCATCGCGGCATCGATCAGCCTGTTCGACGCCGCCGCGCTGCGCCGGCTGTATCTGGTGCAGCGGACAGAGTTCGGGCTCGCCGTCGCCTGTGCCCTGGGGGTCATGTTCCTCGGCGTCCTCCTCGGCATCGTCATCGCCGTGGCCCTGTCGGCCGTCTACATCTTCGCGCGAGTCGCGGCACCGTACTCGACGGTCCTCGGGAAGCCAGCTGGCGTCCCCGGCTGGCACGACATCCGGCACTATCCCGATTCGGAACAGGTTCCGGGGCTGCTCATCGTCCGCTGGTCCGCACCGCTCTTCTTCGCGAACGCGAACCAGTTCCGCGACCGCATCCGCGAGCTCGTCAAAGCCGCTGACGCACCGCCAGCGTGGATCCTCGTCGCCGCCGAGCCGATCACCGACATCGATACGACCGCCGCGACGATGCTCACGGACCTCGATCTCGAGCTGAATGCGCAGGGGATCCACCTCGCGTTCGCGGAGCTCCCGACGAGCGTCAGGGACACGATCGTGCGCTTCGGGCTGCTCGAGACGATCGACCAGGGCCACCTGTATGCATCCGTGACCGAGGGTGTCGAGGCGTTCCTCCGTGAGGGACAAGACGGAGAGGGGGCCACGCGGCCGCCGACTTAGCCGAGCGCCAGCCCCTCGGCCGCCCCCGATGACACGGGGTCCGGGAGACGGATCATCCGGAACGACACGACCAGCCCGAGGAGACTCGCCAGGATCGGGATGAGCAGCGCCACCTGCAGCGCCAGCGGTCGCGCCTCGGTGTTGATGCGGATGATCTCGTCCTGGATGGCCGGTGGTTGGTCGACGAGCAGCATGTTCGAGATCGGTGTTGGACATGACCTCGGCGTCGTGCTCCAGCGCAGCAGCGACTTGCTGTTGCTGAGCCGGGGAGAGGACGGTGCTCGCCTTCCGCCAAGGCCGTGAAGTTGAAGGCCAGCGCTGCCAGCATGATCGCGCCGGCGAACGCCAAGCCGAACGACAGCCCGAATGAGCCCGCGGCCGAGTTCACGCCGGCGGCTTCGCTGACCCGCTCCTCGTCGATCGGCGCGAGCGTGTAGTTATTGAGCTGGGAGACGAGCAGCCCCAGCCCGATCCCTGCGATCACCAGCGGGACCGCCAGATACCAGCCGGCATCGGCGCGGGGCACGATCGGGATCAACAGGAGCAGCCCGACCAAGCAGGAGCGCGAATCCCGCTCTGATGATGCTGCTTGGCCGCCGCGCTCCCGCCCGCCTGCCGGCGAGGATCGCCGTCCCGAACATGCTGAGCGAGAGCGGGGCCAGCGACAGGCCCGCCTGCAGCGCGTTGTATTCGAGGACCATCTGCAGGTAGATCGGGATGGTGATCATCGCGCCACCGAGCGCGATGTTTTGGAGGCCCTGCCCGGAGATCCCGAACCTGAACAGCTTGGACGTGAACAGATCCGGATCGATCAGCGTCGGCTTGCCCTCGCGCTTCCGGCGCGATGAGCCAGTACGCGAGCCCGGCAAGGGAGATCGCGCCGATCGCCAGGAGCAGGCCGACGGCTTCGCCGCCCTCCTGCCACACGAGGATGCTCAGCACCAGGCCGCCCATGCCGAAGACCGAAAGAACGGAGCCGACGAGGTCGATCTGGCGCGGGCCCGTGTACGGCGCGTCACGAACGAGTCTGATGCCCGACAGCACGATCGCGATGATGACGACCTCGAGCAGGAACGCGACGCGGTAGGACAGGAATGTGGTGATGAAGCCCCCGATCAGGGGTCCGACGGCGGCTGCGATGGCTGCGGCCGCGCCCACGAGGGCGTATGTCGCCTTCTGGGCCGCCCCTTCGAAGTTGCCGTGGATGAGCGACTGCATCGCGGGCAGCAGGAGCGACGCGCCGAGGCCACCCACGACGGCCCAGAGGACGAAGATGGCCGTCACGCTCTGGCCCAGGGCCATCGCCAGCGCGCCGATCGCGTATGCGAGCAGGCCCAGGACGTAAGCCCGCTTGCGTCCGAAGAGGTCGCCGATCTTGCTGCCGATCAGGATGAATGCCGCCGACACCAGGGCCTCGAGAGCGATCGCGGCCTGGATGGCGCTCACGTCCGTGCCGAGGTCGGCGACCACCGCCGAGATCGAGACGTTCATGATCGACGTGTCGACGACCAGCACGAACATCGCCATCGCCAACAGGATGGCGAGCAGACTTGGTGCCCGGTGCCTCTACATGCTCGCTGGCGTTCGCACCCTCGGACATCTTTCATCGCCTCCGGTCCGTGCTTAGCTGGCGCCTTGCCTTCTCTGAGGGCTGTTCGCTCGTCAGCCTAGCGGGCCGCGGCGTTGCCGTGGCCATGGGGACGTCTCCTTGGGATACCGCGGTCGCCTCATGCTCGCAGCCTGCCGCCCCGCGTTCTCATCCGTTTCGGATGAACCGTCGCTCCGTGTCGTTGGGACGCTCATCCGCTCGGCTCTGGCGATCGCCGGGCGATGACGTCGAAGACGTGCCAATGCTTCGGGCCGAGGAACGAATTCCCGTCCTGGTCCTCCTCGTCGAGCGCGAGGACCTCGAGGCCATCGACGAGCCGGCGCACGGCATCGATGTCGATGAATCGCATACCCTCCCGTCCGGCCCATGAATCGCGCGGGCCGAAGAAGTTGACGATGAAGATGCCGCCGGGACGCAGCCGGTCGCGGGCAGCGTTCCAGAAGCGATCGAACGGGTCGGCACCCAGGAACGGGAGCGAGTACCCCGCGTAGAGGAGGTCGAACGGCGGCAGATCGGCGTCCTCCGCCGTCACGGACCGGATCTCGAGGCGACCGGCGGCGTGAGCCGGCACCTGCGATCGCAGGACCTCGGCCGCGGCCGGCGCGGGGTCGATGGCGAGCACACGCCAGCCAGCCTCCAGGAGAGCGAGCGTCTCCCGCCCATCGCCGAATCCGATCTCGATCGCCTGCCCCGGTGCGACCCCGGCCGCTTCGACCGCGGCTATGCCTTTCGTGAACAGAGGGCGCGGCTCGCGCCCGATCGTGGACCGGTAGTAGGCGGCCCAGTCCGATCCGGGTGGCTCGCCCGTCGGGACGCGCGGCTCCTCAGTAGGCTCGTCGGGCATCGAGGCCACCTCCGAGTCGGAGACTACCGGCCGTAGTCCGTTCGCCAGGGTGCGGATCCAGCGAGCGCTGGTCGTGGGCTCGACGGCCTCGAGCGCTCGGTTCTCGGCGCGCACTGAGGGAGCGGGTGTATGGCACCGCCCCTTGAGACGATCTTCCTCTTTCCCTTTCGTGTTCTCGTGGTTTCACTGGCCGTCGTACTCGTCATGGCGGCGGATCCAGAGCTGGAACCCATCGTCCTCGTCGCGGCCTTTCGGGGTCCGATCGAGGATCGGGTAGTAGCCCATCAGGAACTCGAGCCCGCGCCACCAGGTCTGGTAGGTCTGGTAGACGACCCCGTCATCGAGGACGAAGGCGCTAAAGCCCGGGCTCTCCGTCAGGTACCCAGCGATGTCGGTGCCGCTCGCGCTGGCGTTGCGCTCGACGATCGGCGGCAGGGATCCGAGGTTCTGGGCGACGAACGCGCGCGCATGTTCCTCGCTGGTCGAGTAGCCGAGGTCGAGGTTGAACTCGCTGTCGGCTGACGACACCCAGGGGAATTCCCATCCCAGGCGCCGCTTGTACGCCTGCAACTTCTCGAGGGGGGCCTGCGACACGAAGAGCATCGTTACGTCGTGTGCGTTGAGGTGCGGGATGACGCCGTTGATGCTGTCTGCGATCGACGAGTTGATCGGGCAGCCAGCCTCGTAGCTCGGACCGAACATGAAGTGGTAGATGAGCAGCTGGCTGCGGCCATCGAAGAGGTCCGCAAGCGTGCGCGGGCCGTCGTCCGTGTCGAGGCGGTAGTCCTTCTCGACACGTACCCACGGCAGCTCGCGTCGCTGGCGCGCCAGCTCGTCGCCCAGCCGCGTGTGCTCCTTCTCACGCGCCAGCAGCGCTTCGCGCGCCAGCGCCCATTCTTCGCGCGTTCCGATCCGGTGATTCGTTACGGATCTTTGATCAGGCAGCCACTCCGGAGGTCGGATCCAGGCGCTTGCTGTGTCGTTATTCATGATCATTTCGTTCCCTTGTTCATTCGTGTTGGCTGAGCCGCGACGGCGGCGTTGAGATGGTCCTGCAGGGCTTCGAGCTGGCCGTCCCAATCCCGGGCCAGTGCAGCCAGGAACTGTTGCGCCACCTGCATGGGGGCGGAGTGAAGTCGGTAGCGCACCCGGCGCCGCTCCCCCGGTTCGGCGACCACAAGCCCCGCCTCGCCCAGCAGCGCCAGGTGTTTGGCGATGGCCTGGCGGGTGATGGGCAGGCGGGTGGCCAGATCCGTGGCCGTGGCCGGCCCGCCGGCCGCGAGTTCGGCCAGGATCCCCCGGCGGGTTGGGTCAGCCAGGGCGGTGAAGACCTCCTCGGCGACCGCCTCGAAGTCAGGCCGCTGTGGCATCGAGGTACTCGACCAGCTCGCCCAGCTCGCTGGCCCAGCCCTCGGTGTTGCCGTCGAAGGCCTTGCGGTGGCTGTCCTCCGGCAGCTGAGCGAAGCCAGATTCGACGACGGTCAAGCGGGTGCCGGTGCCGATCGGCGCCAAGCGTGAACTCGACGTAGGTGCGGCGCGGGTCGTCGTCGGGCAGGCCGTAGATGCCCCAGGTGAAGCCAAAGACAGTGGGCTCTTCGACTCGTTCGATGCGCATGGACGCCTTCTCGCCGCTCGCCCACGTCATCTTGGCTTCGCCGCCGGGCCGCAGGTCGATCGTGGCCGCATTGCCGAACCAGGTGCCGAGGCCCTCGGCCGTGGTCAGTGCCGCCCACACCCTGGCCGGCGGATGCGCGATCTCGACAGTCCGCTCGATTTGATTTGGGAAACCCATGACATCCTCCGGAGTCCATAGCAACCAATCGGTTGCTACTAACGTATAGCAACCGTCGAGTTGCGTCAACCCTCCGCAGACTGCTCGGTCGCGCTGCAGATCGGCGCCGATATCGAACGATTGCGCCAGCCCCCAGACTCATGCTCGTTGACGGCGCCCATCCGGCGTCGACATCAGGAGGCAGCGGATGCTGCGAGCGATCGTGGATCAGGCTAGGCGAGGCGACGAGGAGGCCTTCGGCGCCCTAGTTCGTGAGGTCGGCGACCGCTGCATCTTCATCGCCCATCGGATCCTGCGCGACGCCGACCTCGCCGAGGACGCGGTCCAGGTGGCCCTCGTCCAGGTGGCCCTCGTCCAGGTGTGGCGGGAGCTTCCCGCGCTGCGCGACCTCGACCGGTTCGAGGCGTGGCTCCATCGCATCCTCGTCAACGCGTGTTACGCGGAAGCGCGACGTGGCCGGCACTTCGCGGCCGATGTCGTCCTGCTCGACACGGACGCACCGGCCGACGCCGACGAGTTCCTGATGGTTCACGACCGCGATCAGTTGGACCGCGGCTTCCGGCGACTCCCGCCGGACCAGCGCGCCGTCCTCGTCTTCCACTACGCGCTCGGGCTGACCGTGCCCGAGGTCGCAGATCACCTCGGCATCCCCCTGGGGACGGCGAAGTCCCGACTGTCCTACGCAACCGCGGCGATCCGAGCGGCGCTCGAAGCCGACGCCAGGACACCCATCCTCGACCAGGAGCAGCTGGCATGACGAAGCCGCGCGATCCCGAAGCACTCCTCGCCGCCTACCTCGTCGAGGGCATGGAGGTCCTGCCGGATCGGGTCGCCGATGCCGTCCTGGACGAGATCCATCGAACCCGTCAGCGGGGCGTGCTCGGGCCATGGCGGACCCGATCCATGTTCAAGCCGTCACTCGCGGTGGCGGCAGTCGTCGCCGTGCTGGTCGCCGGAGCCCTCCTCACGACCCGACGGGATCAGCCCGTCATCGGCAATCCGAGCCCGTCGGCCAGTGCGAGCGCCGGCGCGAGCGGGCCCGCCGTCGTTGGGCCGAGCGCGACGCCCACGGCGACGCCCAGCCCGACGCCCACACCGCTCCTGTGGACCGAGGCGAGTCTGAAGGAGGACTGGCCCGCGCCCGTCCGCTCCGAGCCCGTCGAGTGGCGCGATCGTGCTGCCGGTCCGAGGAGAGCTTGGGTCCTTTCCAGCTCGCGGATCCCGCGGACGACAGCGGGTCCGTCCGGCTCCTGTGGGTCGACATCCGGGTCGTGCACACCGGCAGTCCCTTCAAAGGTGGTCATCGAACTCGCCGATAATCACCCGCCGCTAGTGGATCCCACAGAGCAATGGATCGCGTACGGAGTGGTCGTAGATGCCGATCGCGACGGCGTCCCCGACTGGCGATACGGGGTGGACAACTTGCCCATCGACCCGTCCGGATGGGCCGGCAACCCCGACAGCGAGCGGATGGCCCGCAGCGAGCTCGCCAACGGCGTCGCGCCCCACAGGGCCTGGCGTACGAATCTCCATACCGGCCGAACGGAGTCGGCGGCCGGACCGCCATACGGCGGCGTCGGCGAGACCTACTTCGACACCTTCTACCCGCCCGGGGGGTACGGGCCGGACGGCGCGCGGCTCGGCTTTGGCGGAGACGTGGCGGGTGGAGGCACAAGAACCAGCCTGGCCGGTCCCTACTACACATGGGCGGCGGTGATCGAGAATGGTCGGGTCGTGGCCACGGACTACGCGCCCGATGTCGGCTGGCTGGATCCGTGGGCCGAGGCGAAGCCCTGATCGCCGCGCAGCAGCCGCGATGCGACCGCCCGTTGCATGCTCCTCGTCATCAGCTATTCGAGCGCTTGCCAGGCCCATCACCTTTATCGCGAGCGAGATCCGTGAGCGGCGAAGAGCTGATGTTTGAAGTCATCACCTATACTCGCGCTCCGGCCGACATAGCTCAGCGGTAGAGCAGCTGTTTCGTAAGTCTCTCGCCCTATGCGCAGTACTACCCCGAGTGGAGGCCCGATACAAACGGGCACACTTATCAGCTATTCGCGTCGGGAACCTCTTGGCGACAGACGGACGCTGAGGCCCGATCGTCCCCGAGCTGACCTAGATGACCTGAATCTGGAGCCATTCATCGTGCTCCACGCTCGGTCAGCGGTCCTCCCCTCTGTTCGACGGTCCCGGAATTTGCAGCTCGCCGCGACTGGCTGGCCAGTTCGCGAACGCTGGGGCAGGCTGTGACCGGCCCGGCGCCTCAGGCGAGACTCACCGGCGGACGATGATCGGGCTTCTCCGTACCGAGATGCCGGGCCGCGCGTTTGATGTCGGACCAGTAACGCCTGCCGAACCGATCTCCGGATTTCCGGCACCACCTTCGCGGACGATGTCGAGGGCGGCCCAGCCACTACGGCGGTTCCACGTCGGCAGCGCCTTGGCAAGAGTCGCATCGCGTCCACGACCTCGAAATCGCCGGTACGAAGGGCATCGATCCACTCGATCCGGCCCGAGATGCAACTCGACGAGTGCCCTGCGACGTCGGCGGTCACGACGAGGTCCTCGTCGGAGCCGGGATTCGTTCGACAGACCTCGGTTCGTTCGCCGTCGAAGATGATCCAGAGTTCGTTGGCCCTCTTCGCGGTCAGATCGGGAAAGTCGAAACGAACGACGACGCTGTGATCGGGGAGCTCGCTCACGGGCGAGAATACCAGCGGCACCACGAGTCGAGGACGACGCCCGGGTCGAGATGCGGCGGGGCGAGCTCGAGCCATCGCTCACCCCAGGTGCCCATGGCGAGCATCACGCCGTTGAGGTCGAGGCCGGCCTTGGTAAAACCGTACAATCGATCCACGACCGCCTGGTTTGGGCCTGCCCTAAGGGTCACGCCAGCGTACTCGAGCTCCTTGAGCCGATACGCAAGGAGCGTCCGCGAGATCCCAGGCGCTCCATCGGCGATCTGGCCGAATGTGCGTAGCGCCGAGCAGCAGATTGCGCAAGATGATCGGCGTCCAACGCTCGGCGAGAATCTCGGCGGCGCGCGCGATCGGGCAGTACTGTCCGTAGGTCCGCATGTGAGCAGTGTCCGCCGCGGATACGCGGGAATGTGGTAGTCCAAACTTTGGTCTATCGCCGCGACGGCCCGCCCGCCACCCTCCGATCATTCAGCGACGAGGAGGCCTTCGCCGCCCTAGTTCGTGAGGTCGGCGACCGCTGCATCTTCATCGCGCATCGGATCCTGCGCGACGCGAACCTCGCCGAGGACGCCGTCCAGGTGGCCCTCGTCCAGGTGTGGCGGGAGCTTCCCGCCCTGCGCGACCTCGATCGCTTCGAGGCGTGGCTCCATCGGATCCTCGTCAACGCGTGCTACGCCGAAGCGCGGCGTGGCCGGCACTTCGCGGCCGATGTCGTCCTGCTCGAGACGGACGCACCGGCCGACGCCGATGTGCACAGTCCCTCCTGATGGTCCACGACCGCGATCAGCTGGACCGCGGCTTCCGGCGACTCCCGCCGGAACAGCGGGCCGTCCTGGTCTTCCACTACGCCCTTGGGCTGACCGTGCCCGAGGTCGCGGACCACCTCGGCATCCCCCTCGGGACGGCGAAGTCCCGACTTTCCTACGCAACCGCGGCGATCCGGGCGGCGCTCGAAGCCGACGCCCGAACGCCCATCCTCGACCAGGAGCAACTGGCATGACGAAGCCTCGCGATCCCGAAGCCCTCCTCGCCGCCTACCTCGACGGCCGGCATGGAGGTCCTGCCGGATCGGGTCGTCGATGCCGTCCTGGACGAGGTCCATCGAACCCGTCAGCGGGCCGTGTTCGGCCCGTGGAGGACTCGATCCATGTTCAGGCCGTCACTCGCGGCGGCGGCGGTCGTCGCCGTGCTCGTCCTCGGTGGCGCCCTCCTCCTGGCCCGACGCGGGCCAGCCCGCGATCGGCGGTCCGAGCCCGACGCCCAGTGCGAGCGCCAGCCCGAGCCAGCCCGCCGTCGTTGGTCCAAGCGCGACGCCCACCGCGACGCCCAGCCCCACGCCCACGCCGCTCCTGTGGACCGAGGCGAGCCTGAAGGAGGACTGGCCCGCGCCCGTCGCGACCCGAGCCGGTCGGAGAGGCGCGATCCTCGTGCCGTTCTCGGCAGACTTCGGTCCGTCCAGCGTCCCGGATCCTGTGGGCGACACCGGGTCCGACGGCCATCCTGTGGGTCGACATCCGGGTGGTGGACAGCGGCAACGGGGCGAAGTTCTTCATCGAACTCGTCGATAACCACCCGCCGCTCGTGGATCCCACCGAGCAATGGATCGCATACGGCGTGGTCGTCGATGACGACCGCGACGGCATCCCCGACTGGCGATACGGGATCGACAACTTGCCCATCGACGCGCCGGATGGGCGGCACCCGACCGGGCGTGGCCGTACGAACCTCCACACCGGCCGAACGGACAGCGTCGATGCCGGACCGGCCGTACGGAGTCTGCGATCGAACGCTCATACGACGTCGGCTAAACCTCCTTCGACACCTTCTACCCGCCCGGGGGGTACGGGCCGGAGGGCGCGCGGATCTCCTTTGGCGGAGACCTTGCCGGTGGAGGCACGGACCCCGGGCTGGTCGACCCCTTCTACGCCTGGGCATCGGTGATCGTCGATGGCCGCGTCGTGGCCACGGACTATGCGCCCTGATCTCGGGTGGCTGCATCCGTGGCCGAAGGCGAAGCCCTGATCGCCGCACGAGCAGCCGCGATGCGACCGCCGTTGCATGCTCCTCGTGATCAGCTATTCGAGCACTTGCCAGGCCCATCACCTTTATCGCGAGCGAGATCCGTGAGCGGCGAAGAGCTGATGTTTGAAGGCATCACCTATGCTTCGCGCTCCGGCCGACATAGCTCAGCGGTAGAGCAGCTGTTTCGTAAGTCTCTGGCCCATGCGCAGTGCTACCCCGAGTGGGGGCCCCATACAAACGGGCACACTTATCAGCTATTCGCGTCGGGAGCCTCTTGGCGACAGACGGACGCTGAGGCCCGATCGTCCCCGAGCTGACCTAGATGACCTGAATCGAGCCATTCATCGTGCTCCACGCTCGGTCAGCGGTCCTCCCCTCTGTTCGACGGTCCCGGATTTGCCGCCCGCCGCGACTGGCTGGCCAGTTCGCGAACGCTGGGGCAGGCTGTGACCGGCCCGGCGCCTCAGGCGAGACTCACCGGCGGACGATGATCGGGCTTCTCCGTACCGAGATGCCGGGCCGCGCGTTTGATGTCGGACCAGTAACGCCTGCCGAACCGATCTCCGGATTTCCGGCACCACCTTCGCGGACGATGTCGAGGGCGGCCCAGCCACTACGGCGGTTCCACGTCGGCAGTGCGCGCGAGAGTCCCGGCGGCCCAGCCACCTCGATGTCGCCGGCCCGAAGGGCGTCGGTCCACTCGATCCGCCCGAGATGCCAATCCACGAGTGCCCGCGGCGTCGCGCGCACGACGAGGTCTTCGTCGTAGCCGGGGTTCGTTCGACAGACCTCCGTTCGTTCGGCGTCGAAGATGATCCAGAGTTCGTTGGCCTTCTTCGTCACACCTGGAAAGTCGAAACGGACGACGACCCTGTGATCCGGGAGCCGTTCACGGTCTAGATACCAGCGGCACCACGAGTCGAGGACGACGCCCGGGTCGAGATGCTGCGGGGCGAGCTCGAGCCATTGCTCACCCCAGGTCCCCATGGCGAGCATCACGCCGTGGAGGTCCCGGCCTGCCTTCGTCAAGCCGTAAACCGTTCCGCGACCCGTTGGGGCTGCCGTAACGGTGACCACTCCAGTGCGCTCGAGCTCCTTCAGCCGGTACGCAAGGAGCGTCCGCGAGATCCCCGGGGCCCCGTCCGCGATCTGGCCGAATGTCGTAGCGCCGAGCAGCAGATTGCGCAAGATGATCGGCGTCCAACGCTCGGCGAGAATTTCGGCGGCGCGCGCGATCGGGCAGTACTGTCCGTAGGTCCGCATGTGAGCAGTGTCCGCCGCGGAACCGGGAATGGGTAGTCCAAACTTTGGTCTATGCCGCGACGACCCGCCCGCCACCCTCCGATCATTCAGCGACGAGGAGGCGACATGGCAGCAACGGTGGAACGAACCGACGGGGAATGGCTGCGGCTGCGACGCGCTACCGGGTCGCAGAGGCCGATCTCTGGGCGGCCCACGGGATAAACGTCACCGAACACCACATCGCGCTTGACGAACCGCGCGTCCGGATCCGCGTCGTCGAAGCGGGCAGCGGCCCGCCGATCCTGTTCATTCCCGGGACGGGAGGCACCGGACCCTACTGGGCACCGCTGATCCAGGAGCTCACCGGGTTTCGCTGCCTGATGATCGACCGCCCCGGCTGGGGCTTCAGCTCGCCGACCAAGTGGCAGGCTTCGACGTACGGGATGACCGCCGGGAACATCCAGCGGGGCGTCCTCGACCACTTCGGCGTCAAGCAAGCGGACCTCATCGGCGCCTCCGTCGGCAACCTGTGGGCCTTCCGCCTTGCGCAACACGAGCCCAGTCGCGTCGGTCGCGTCGTGATGCTCGGTGGCGGTCTTGCCGTCCCCGTGCCGCGGTTCATCCGACTGCTCGCGTCACCCATCGGGGCGGTGATGGTGCGACTACCCACGCCTTCGCGAGCGCTCCGGTCGCAGCTCGAGGCCATCGGTCATGGTCGTTCCGTCGCGGAAGGCCGGATGGACGGCTTCATCGCCTGGCGGACGGCTCTGGCCCGCGACACCCGATCATTGCGGGCCGAGCGAGCGATGGTCCAGGCCCTCATCCAAGGGTCCAGCTTCCGGCCGGGCGTGATCCCGACGGATGCGGAAATCGGCCGCCGTGCGGCATCCAGTCCGAATGCTCTTCGGGTCGGACGATCCGGCGGGGTCGGTGGACCTCTGGCGCCGTTTCACGGGTCGCCTTCCCAATGGCGAGCTGGAAGTGCTGGACGGCGCCGGGCATATGCCGTGGTGGGACGACGCGGAGGCCGTGGGTCGCTCCGTTCGTGCATTCCTCGCCGCCGAGTCGAGCTGACTCCATGGGCGCGATCAAGCTTCGCCACCTTGCCGAGCCGGACGAAGCAAGGCCCTTTCCGTTCGGCATCGGTGAGCTGACGCGGCTCGGGACGCTCACTATTGGCCGAGCGCTGCTCGAGCCTGGCTGGCGTTGGTCGTCGAGCCTCGGTCCGATCATGGGCAATCCGTCATGCCCGATCCACCACACTCACGTTCTGCTTGCGGGGCCGGCTGGCGGTTCAGATGGACGATGGTGAACGGGTCGAGATGGCGCCCAACGACGTCTCCGACGTCCCTCCCGGCCACGACGCCTGGGTCGTCGGCGACGAGCCCGTGATCCTTCTGGACGTCGCCGGCAACATCGGCTCGATGGGCCTTCCCCACGATCCCGAACGGGTCGTCACCACGATGGTCATGACCGACATCGTCGATTCCACGAGGATCGCGTCGCGACTCGGCGACCGAGCATGGAAGCAGCTACTCGCGGACCACAATCGGATCGTGCGCGGTCAGCTGGACCGGTTCCACGGTCGCGAGGCCGACACCACTGGCGACGGGTTCCTGGCCACCTTCGCGAGTGCTGAGGCGGCCGTCCGTGCCGGTGTCGCAATCTCGGACGTCGTCCGCGACGTCGGACTTTCCGTCCGGATCGGCATCCACACCGGCGAGATCGAGGTCGGGCCGACCGAGCTCCGCGGCATCGCGATCCACGCTACCGCCCGGATCATGTCGCTCGGCAGGAGCTCGGAGGTTCTGGTCTCGGCGACGACGCGCGGCCTAGTGGACAACAAGGAAATCGAATTCAAAGAGCACGGGCAGCACCAGTTGAAGGGGCTGGATCGACCAATCGAGGTCTACCGAGTCGCCCGGGCGCGTCGAGCGTAGATCCAGCGAAAAGTTCCGCGCAGGCTCGGCCACTGTCGTCGTCGCTCGCCGCCGATAGTTCAACGAGGTCTCAACCGATCGTTACTTCTTCTCGAATCCGAGGCAGCAGCCGGTCATTAACTTCGCGGAACAGAACACTCGCTCTAATTCGGCGAGCCCGCTGCGTCAGCGGTCCGCTGCGCGTCTGACAGTTATCAGCTGTTCGAGCGTTGTGCCAGCCGCTCGTGCACGATCCCCACACGCTTGGATGGGCGCGAACAGCTGCTGCCTGAGGGCATCGCCTATACTCGCGCTCAGGCCGACATAGCTCAGTGGTAGAGCAGCTGTTTCGTAAGTCTCTGGCCCTATGCGCAGTGCTACCGTGCTTGGCGGGTCGATACAAATGGGCACACTTATCAGCTATTCGATTCGAAGGGATGCCTCGCCAGGAGCGACGCTGTGGGCGGTTGGCCTCCAAACCGACCCTGACTACCCAAATCGCTCTGCAGAATTGGACGATCCGATAGGGTAGGCCGACATCCGTGCCGGACGCTCACCGACTCACTGCGACCCTCCGCACCGTGCCGGCCGAGCCATCCACCTCGACGAGCTCGCCGTCCAGCAGTTGGACCGTCGCGTCGCGCGTCCCGACCACGGCCGGGATGCCGTACTCCCGGGCGACAATGGATGCGTGGGCGGAGACCCCACCAGTGTCGGTGACGATCGCCGCGATGCGACCGAAGAGCGGCGTCCATGCTGGAGCGGTGAGGGGACACACGAGGACGTCGCCGCTCTTGACCAGCGCCGCCTCGTCAAGGCTGCGGACGACCCGAGCAGTCCCCGTCGCGCGGCCGGGGCTCGCCGGGATGCCGACGATGTCGGCACCGGCCGAGGAGTTCGCGCCGCGGATCGACAGCTCGGCCTGGCGGTGGAACTTCGCAAGCAGTGGCGGCACCTCGCCGATCATGAGCGGCGGCGCGAGGCGTGCCTGCTGCTCCCAGGTCGCCCGGCGTTCGATTGCGCTGATCCCGAGCGGCGGGACAGCCCCACGCAGCGCCTCGACGAGCTCCTGCCTCGTCAGCCAGAACACCTGCTCGGTGGCATCGAGGCTCCCGCGGTCGACGAGCATGGCGCCGAGCCGGAGGGCGGCCCGCCGAAGGACTGGCCAGGCGAGAGTGAACTCTGCAACCTGCTCCTCGCGGACGCGACCGAACCGCTGGGCGTCGCCGACGAGGCGTTCGAACCGGCGGGCGAGCTTCGGGCTGGTTCCGAGCGCCTGGCGGGCCCGGGCTTCGGCCGCGAGCCGTCGCTCGCGTGCGGCCAGGTGGCGGTCGGCGCTCGCGGTAGCGTCGATTGCGACACCGGCCTCGCCCAGAGTCGGCTCGACCCAGTCGAGCGTCCAGACCGCGTGGGTCGCGGGTGACGGCGCCTCGTCGCCGAGCCCGGCGAGAAGGTCGACCTGCGACCCGCCGATCGCGGGCGCGAGATACCGGCCGTAGAACGTCGCCAGCGGACGCTCGGTCTTCGAGGCGAAGCCGGCCACCATCGCCAGCGAGGTGAAGAAATCACCGGCCACGGTCGCCAGCTCGTCGACGAGCGCGACGAGCCGTTCGCCGTCGGCCCGTTCGACCTCCTCGCCCGCCGCCGCCACGAGGCTTCTGTAACGCGGGCCGATCCGTGTCCGCCAATCCTGTTCGGCGAGATCGATCCCCATGCGGGAGATCGGCGGAAGGGCCATCGCGACACGCCGCGGGTTCCGCAGGAGTCGGGGCAGGACGTGTCTGACGAGCGTGGTGAGCATCGCGCCTGGCGTGCTCGGGACGTTGAATCCGTAGAAGTACCAGCCGTTCACGATGACGTGGAGTGGCTGGGTTATCGGCAGTCCGACCAGCCGGTACACGTTCTCCTGGAACCGATCTTCGATCCGGGTCAATAGCCACGATTCGAAGAGCGGCGTCACCGGCCCGGCGAGCCACTCCCCGAGACGGAAGTTCCGCATCCACAAGCCCGGGGCACCCGGCTGCCAGCTCAATTCGTCCGGGAGGGCGGTCATCGGCCGAGCCTGGAGGACGAAGACCTGCCCGTCGGCGGCGGCCCACTCGATGTCCAGCGACTTGCCTTCGTGTGTTCTCGAGCCGTCGGGCAAGCCTCCCTGCGGGTTGATCATTCCTTTTGGGCCTCCAACTCCTCTTGTCGCAGGGGCCCAGCCGTCGAGCCACGAACGAGCGTGCGGATCGCCCACGTCACACGATCGGCCGCCTCGTTCGTGCTCGTACCCAGGTAGTCCTTGAAGGCACGGATCGAGGCCGACGACAGCAGGATCACTGACAGGTCCGCCAGACGGTCAAGATCCTCGGGCGCCAGGTCAGGCGCGCTCCCTTCGATGGCGTGGCGGTGTATCTCCCGGCGTTCGGGCATATGGGCACGGCGCGTCCGATTTCCGAGCTCACTTGCCATCGCGGCGCGAACCCTCGGGTCCAGCCGGTCCAGCTGCCGGAAGGCGTTCCGTGCCACCGACTCCAGCTCGTCCAGATTCTGTGGAGGCGGCTCAGGCACGAGTGCCGACTTCAGGCCAACGTAGGGCGAGAGCGCTCGGATGAGTCCGGCCTTCGAGCCGAAGTGGCGGTAGATGGTCGGGACCGAAATGCCGGCTTCCCGGGCGACGGCCGGCACGGAAACCTCGGCGACGCCGCGGGCCATCGTCCGGACCAGCGCTTCAAGGATCCGCTCGCGCGTTTGCTGGGCCCGCGCGTCCCGGAGCGCGCGGTCGTATCGGCGGCGCGGAGTGGTCAGCTGCCCGACGGTTTTTCGCAGACCTCTTGACATTGGTGATATGAATCATATCGTCAATTAATTCGCCGTGTCAAGAACGAGGCGAGTTGGGACGCGGTCATGATTGATCGATCGGGGCTGCGGCTGGGAGCGGCCGCGGGCATCTTGTACGCGGTGCTTGTCGTGGCGGGATTCGTCGTCGGGGCGGTCAGCACGGGCGGCCCGCTCGCTACGCTCGACTCGTCCGACGAGGTGATCCTCGCGCAGCTCGAACGTCCGTCCAGCGTTTGGGCGTGGGTTGGCATCTACTGCATGGTCGTCGGCTCTCTTCTCTTCATTGTCTTTACGGCGCGGTTGTGGGCGACACTACGGCGCGCCGAGGGCGCA
The DNA here is from genome assembly GCA_963780425.1 of uncultured Chloroflexia bacterium. GTDB lineage: Bacteria > Chloroflexota > Limnocylindria > Limnocylindrales > CSP1-4 > SPCO01. Next base: position 232,081 of record CAWABZ010000012.1, read on the forward strand.
CCCGGTTTGGTCTCCGCTGCCGCGTTTGGGTCGGGGATCCTCTATGTCGGGATAACTCTCATGTCGCTCGTGTTCATCGGCGCAAAGCGGCTGGCCGCCGGGCGTGACATCGATATCGAACTCGCGCGCGTCGTGCACACCCTGAACGTCGGAACCTACATGGCCAGCTGGGGGGCGGCTGCCCTGTTGTTGGCGACCACCGCGACGGTCGTACTGGCGACCCGCGTGCTGCCCCGCTGGCTTGGCTGGAGCGCCGCAGCGCTTGCGGTCGCGCTGCTCGTCACGATGGCCGTGCCAACGTTCGGACTCGCGCCGATGCCGCCGTTCCTCTTCACGCTCTGGGTCCTGGTCGCGGCCATCGTCCTGCTCCGTCGGTCATCGGACGTACCTGAGCAAGCCGCTGCGACCAGAGGAATAGAACGGCCCTCCGCTCGAGCGGAGGTGCTCCGATGAGCCAATTCGCGATCCGGGCGTTTGCCGTCGGAGGCTTCTCCATGGCACTTCTCCATGGGGTCCACGCGGTCGCCTTCCGCGCTGTACCCGGGTTCACGGATGGCACCACTTCCACATTCCCGCCGATCACCTTCCCGACCGACGCTCCGCTCCACTTTTTTGCCTGGACCCTCGGCGGCCTCGGAGCGTGGGTCCTCGTGGTGGCTACCTTGCCGGCGATCTGGACGGCGCTCGGCCGCGGCCGCTTGGCGGGCGTCGCGACGGGACTCCTGTTCGCCGGGGCGATCGCGGTCTTCGCCGGCCTTGGCGCCGGCCTGAACTACTACGGCGTGTCGGTGGCGTACGCGGGCGCGGACGAGACGACGCGAGCAGGGCTCGCCGAGGCGTTCGATGTGGTGAGAAGCACCGTGCAGACGGTGCTGGGCGCCGGCCTGCCGATGCTCTTCCTGGGGGCGCTGGGGATGGCTGTCGCGTCGACCGTCGCTCGAGGCCCGGCCCCGCGCTGGTACGGCGCGCTCTTCCTGGTGGCGCTGCTCCTGGATGTGCCGATCGCGGTCGGCCCGCCGATCCTGTGGGGTCTGCTCAATGTGGCTGCTTGGGGTGCCTTCGCATTGGTCACCTTGACCGCGTTGCGACCCGGGCAGGAGTACACGGTCGCGGCAGTCGCAGCGCATCCCTGACGGATCCTGCCGATTCGGCGCGGGCATGCCAGCCCATAAGAGATAGGAGGGCCGTCATGACAAAGGCCAAGATCACGACCACGATCGATCGATCCGTCGAGGACGTCTTCGCCGTCCTGAGCAACCTCGAGGACACCCCGAAATGGTCGTCGTCCGCGCTCGAGGCCAAGATGACGTCGGCGGGGCCCGTCGGGGTGGGCGCGACCGCGCGCTATGTCGACAAGTTCCTCGGACGCCGCATCGAAAGCGAAGTGGAGATCACGGAGTTCGAGCCGAACCGGAAGATCACGATGAAGAGCACGTCGGGACCGCTCTCGTTCCGAGGCTCGATGGCCCTGGAGGGTATCGGCGGCAGCACACGAATCGACACGACCTTCGAGGCGGAGTCAGGCGGGTTCTTCAGCGTAGCCGAGCCGATCTTCATGAGGATGGGCAAGCGTCAGCTCGAACACGATCTTGCCAACCTCAAGGACCTGATGGAAGCGAACGCGTTATGAGCGCGTATCACGTGAAGCCTCGGATCGACCGGCACGGATAATGGAGCCGACTGACACAGTCAACGACGGCTGGACGACCGGCCGCGATCCCATGGGACGGGCCACCATGTCCCGTCCCCGGGAAGAACGCGGCGGCCTGTGCAGTTATCAGCTGTTCGAGCGTTGTGCCGTTCGAAATCGGCCGCTGCCGTCGTTCGGTGTCGAGCGCGGGAACAACTGCTGTCTAGAGTCATCAGCTATCCTTGCCCCGCGCCGACATAGCTCAGCGGTAGAGCAGCTGTTTCGTAAACAGCAGGTCCTCGGTTCAAATCCGAGTGTCGGCTCCACTCCCTTCTCGACCGAGGCGAGAATTCGCCTGCTCGGCTTGCGTCAGGTGGAGTCCGCTGGGCCGACGGGCGTGATCGCGCCGATCTCGGTGCTTGGCTTGGGCGCCCTGAGCCGCCAGATCGACCGGGTCAGGCCGGGCGCCGCCACGAACATGATGGCGAAGGCGACGATGACGACGAGCAGGGCGAGCGGGATGCCGGTCACGATGACCATGCTCTTCGCTCCGGTGGTGAGCGCGCCGTAGAACAGTGCCGCGACCACGACGCCGCTGGGTCGCAGGCCGGCGAGCAGGGCGAGGGCGATGGAGACATACCCGATGTCGTTCGACGGCCCGCCCGAGAAGCCCCCGGCGGGCCCGAGGCCGAAGAACGCGCTGCCCATGCCGACCAGCCCTCCGGACAGCGACATCGCCAGCATCATGGTCCGGCCCGGCCGCATGCCGGCCCCGCGGGCGGCGGTGCGGCTGAAGCCGGTTGTTCGGAGCTCGAAGCCGCGGGTGGTCCGGAACAGCAGCAAGGACACGACGGCGGCCATCGCGACCGCGACGACGAAGCCGTAGTCGACGCGGATCGTCGCAGGTCGATGATCGGCGGCACGGCGGGGATCGCCGGCGGCGGCCCCGAGAGATCGATCGACGCCGGAAGATGAGGAACGCGAGGGCCGGCGCCACGCCGTTGAGCATCAGCGTGGTGATCACCTCGTGCGCCCCCGTCCGCGCCTTGAGGAAGCCGGGAACGAACCCATACGCGCCCCCGGCGATGGTCCCGCCGAGCAGCGCAACCACCAGGACGAGAAACGGCGGCAGGTGCCCCGCCACGAGCGTCGCCGTGATCGCGGCGCCCAGGCCGCCGATGAGGAACTGCCCGTCCGCTCCGAGGTTGATCAGGCCGGCGTGGAACGACACCGCGAGGCCCAGGCTGACGAAGATGAACGGCGTGGCGCTGACCAGCGTTTCGGAGATGGGTCGAATGGCTGCCGCGATGTCGTCGGCGTTACCGCTCTGGATCGCGGCGACGATGCGACCCGGGTCGCCGATCGCCCCGGAGAACATCGCGCGGTAGCCGTCGAACACGCCAACGAGCGCGCCGCCGATCGCTGCGAGCGGATCGGTGCCGATGTGTCGTAGGTGCTCGAAGTCGGTCAGCACGATGACGATCGCGCCCAGGAAGAATGCCGTGACCAAGGCGAGTGCCGGGACAAGTGCGCGACGCAGCTCGTCGCGGATTCGCTGCATGTCGCAGAGTGTCGCCCTCCGCGCATCCTCTGCGTCCGGCATCCAGCCTGCCGCGGGGCGAACGGCGGAAGGTCCGGTCATGATGAACCTCGTGGGGACCAGCATGACCCTCGACCTACTCGTGGAAGGGCGGATCGCGACGCTCGCCGGCGAGACCGGGTTCGGGTGGGTCGAGGCGATCGGTGTCGCCGGTGGTCGCGTTGTCGCCGCCGGCCCCCGACGCGATGTCGACGCGCTCGCCGGCGCGTCGACGCGACGACTCGCACTGGCGCCGGACGAGGTCGTGCTGCCCGCCCTCCGCGATGCGCACATCCACCTCGTCGAGGCCGCGCGGACCGTCAACCAGGTCGACCTGTCCGACGCGGCCACCCTCGCCGCGGGCCTCGAGATCATCGCAGTGGCGCATGGCCGGTTACCCGACGGAGCCTGGCTCGAGGGCACCGGCTGGGATGTCGCGCGCTGGGGCGACTGGCCGACCGCCGCCGATCTCGACGGTGTCGTGGCGAACCGGCCGGCGTTCCTGTGGTCGCACGAACTGCACCAGGTCTGGGTCAACTCCGCGGCCATGACCGCGGCCGGGATCGACGCGACCACGGGTGATCCGCCGGATGGACGGATCCGCCGCGACGAGCGCGGTCGGCCGACCGGGATGCTCCACGAGGGCGCATCGAAGCTCGTGACCCGGCATGCCCCGGAGCCCACGAGGGAGTGGCTCGCGACCGCGATCGAGGCCTATTGTCGAGGCCTGCTCGCGTACGGCATCGTCGCTGTTCACGACCTCGCCCAGCTCGTCCCGGACGTCGACCTGACCGGCGGCATCGCCATCGTTCGCGACCTCGCGGACGGCGGCCGCCTGCCGGTTCGCGTCCATGCGTCCATCCGTACCGAAGCGCTCGGCGCAGCGATCGAGGGCGGGTTTCGCAGCGGCGCGCCGCTTGGCGAATCCGATCGAGCGAGGTTCGGATGGCTGAAGATCTTCGGAGACGGATCCCTCTTCTCCCGCACGGCGTATCTCCTCGAGCCGTGGGAGCCCGACGACGAGCGCGGCGCGCCTCCGACCGGTCCGCGCGGCCTCCCGACGACGACCGCCACCGAGTTGGCGGAGTTGGCGAGTCGGGCCGCGGCAGCAGGGATCTCCACGGCGATCCATGCGATCGGCGACGCGACCGTTCGGGCGGCGCTCGACGCTCTGGGGCCCGTCGCGGGCATGACGATGGTGCCGAACCGGATCGAGCACCTGCAGTTCGTCGACCCATCGGATATCGGTCGGTTCCACGAGCTCGGCGTCGTCGCCTCGGTCCAGCCGATCCATCTCCGCGGCGATGCGCGGTGGGCGCGGGCGGGTGTCGGCGATCGGGCGGAACGGATCGGCTACCCCTGGCGAACCGTCGCCGACCGTGGCGGGTTGCTCGCCTTCGGCGCCGACGCTCCCTACGAGGACATCGACCCGTGGCCTGGGCTCGCGATCGCGGTGACACGTTCAGATCCAAGCTGGCCGCCCGCCGACGTCTTCGGGGCTCATGAGGCCCTGACGCTCGACATGGCGGTTCGCGCCCACTGTCTCCATCCGGCGCTCGCCGCCGGCGAGCCCGACCGGGGACGGCTGGCCCCCGGCTACTGGGCGGACCTCATGATCGTGCCAGCGGCGTGCGTCGACGAGCCGACGGTCCCTGGCGGCGGACTGTCGACCGCTCGCCCGCGGCTCGTCCTTGAGGCCGGCGAGGTCGTCTTCGAGCACTAGCTCCTGCCGCCATTCGCGCTCTGAGGCGGCCGACCACCACTACAGTTGACACCGGCCTGACGGGCAACTGCGACAATGGCGCATCGCCTCGCGCGGCGAGGGGCCGTGCGCGAACGCCGCCGGTGGTCTGCCAGCGCCCCTTGAGAACGACGTGGCGGGTGGAGGGACGTATGCGCGCGTTCGCGATCGATGCATTCGGCGAGGAAGGAAGCATCCGCGAGCTCCCCGACCCGGTGCCGGGCGACGGCGAGGTGCTGGTGCGGGTCAATGTGGCGGGTATGAACGCCACCGACATCTTCGTCATGGCCGGCTTCATGAAGGACTACGTCGAGCACCGGTTTCCGCTGGTGATCGGAATCGATGCATCCGGTGTCGTCGAGCGAGTCGGGGCCGGAGTCGAGGCCTATCGCGAGGGCGATGAGGTCTACGGCTTCATCCGCAAGCAGGTCATGGGCGAAGGGACGATGGCCGACCTCGTCACCCTCGGGATCAGCGGCCTCACCCACAAGCCGCGCACGATCACCTGGGAAGAGGCCGCCGTCATCGGCCACTCGGCGCTCACTGCCGCAGCGGCGGTCGAGGACGTCGCGCTCCGCCGGGGTGATCGGCTCGTGCTGCTTGGCGGGACAGGCGGCGTCGGCAGCTTCGCAACTCAGTTCGCCGCTGAGCGCGGCGTCGAGGTCATCGCGATCACCCGACCCGAATTCACGGTCTACGCACAGTCGATGGGGGCGGCCGCGGTCGTGGACTATACCGTCGAGGATCCTGTCGAAGAGCTCCGGACGCGATTCCCGGACGGGGCCGACGCGGTGATCGATCTCGTCGGTATCCCGGACCTGCTCGCCGGGGTAGCAACCGTCCTGAAGCCCGGTGGCCGTGTGACCTCAACGGTGCTGCCGCCAGAGATGCAGGGCGTCGCCGGGCTTGGCATCGAGGGCAAGATGACGGTCCGCTACGCCGCCGACCATCGGTTCCCGGAGATCGCGGTCCGGATCGCGGAAGGTAGCCTCCGCATTCCGGCGATCCAGGCGTTCCCGTTCGACCACATCCAGGACGCGGTCGCGCTCCAGGCTACCCGCCACGTTCGCGGCAAGATCGCCGTGCAGATCGGACTCATCGCCCACGCCGAGGCGGAGCTCAAGGCAGCCGTTCCCGCGTAGCGCCGCCGGACTCGAGACCGAGCCAGGTTCGGGGGCCATCGCAGCCGAACCCCCACTCGACACGGCCGAGCGGCCGCCGATGGGATCCGAGGACAACGAAGTCGCCGAAGGTGCAGCGGCGTTGTTTCGTCGATTTCCTCAGTTATCGTGAGACCGAGAACGACACGCCCATCGCGCGACGAACCACTGATGGACTTAAACCTGGCTGAGGGGTGCGTGGATGGAAGCGGCGAACCTCGTCAAGCTCCTGCATGTCGGCATCGCCTTCGCCTTCATCTCGGGCCTGATCGGTCGGTGGGTGCTCCTGAGGCTGGCGGCGCAGGCAAGCGACCCTGAGTCGGCCCACACGCTCGCAAACGGGGCTGCTCCGTTCGAAAAGCTCGTCATTCGCGGCGGCCCAGCGATCCTGCTCGCTGGCCTGGCGACGGCTTGGGCCCAAGGCTATCCATGGCTGGGCCTGACAACAGGCTGGATGGTGCTCTCGGTGATCCTTCTCTTGTCCCCCTTGCCGCTCGTGCCGCTCGTCTTCCTGCCGAGGGGTCGGGTCTTCGAAGAGGCGATGGCAGACGCCCGGCGACAGGGGCTGATGACGCCGGAGCTGCGGGCCGCGTTCGCCGATCCCGCCGTCGCCTTCGCGCGTCGCTTTGAGATCGCCACCGTGGCCATCGTGGTAGTCCTGATGGTCACCAAGCCGTTCTAACGGAGCGTCCGGCCTACTGCTCGAGCGCGGCCCGATCATCTTCAGATTCTTTTCAGGGAAGGTTCACTCCATCAGGCCGGGGCGGCCGTACGGTCACTCGTGAAACGCGGGAGGCGGTCGATGCGACTGGATCGTGGCACTCGGATGGGGCCTACGACTTCAGCCCGCAGGACTGACCTCGACCACTCACGAAAGGAGCGAACACCGTGATCATCCAGGTCGTCAACTTCAACCTCAAGGACCTCAGCGACGCCGATTACCGAAGCGCATGCGACGGGCTTGCCCCGGAGCTCGCCCGGGTTCCCGGGCTCCTCTCGAAGGTCTGGCTGGCGGACGAAGCGTCGAACACGTATGGCGGCGTGTACACGTGGGTCGACCGCCAGGCGATGGACGCCTTCGCCCGAAGCGACTTCTTCAAGGCGTTCGCGACCAATCCGAACTTCGCGAATATCACCTCGAGCGTCTTCGGGATCCTCGAGGGCCCAAGCCAGGTCACCCGGGCTTCGATCGCGATCGCGGCCTGATTGACGCACAGCGCAGAATCGCCCGATGACCCAGACCATTCGCCAGCTGATCGATGAGCAAGCGACGCGGCTGGTCGGGCGCGACGACGAGATGGACGTCCTTCGCCGCTTGCTCGGCGAGGACGGTCCCCTCGTGGTGTTCGTCCATGGGATCGCGGGCATCGGCAAGTCGGCACTCGTCGAGGCCTTCGGCATCGAGGCACGGGCCGTCGGGGCGACTGTCGTCCGACTTGACTGCCGCTCGATCGAGCCGACCGAGCGAGGGTTCCTCGCCGCGCTCGAAGGCAAGACGGGTGGCGAGCTGGCCACCGCCGAGGCCGCCGCGACCAGGCTGGACGGACTCGGTGAACGGGTCGTGCTTGTTCTCGACACGTATGAACTCGCTCGGCTGCTCGATCCATGGCTGCGCCAGGCGTTCGTGCCCGCCCTGTCGGACAAGATCCGCATCGTCCTTTCGGGTCGGGAGCCGCCCATGACCGGCTGGCCGACCGCCCTGGGTGGACTCTTTCGGGGTCTTCGGCTGGAGAACCTTCGTCGCGATGAAGCCGAGGACCTTCTCGAACGGGCCGGAGTCGATGACGGCGATGCCGACCGCATCTACCGTCTCGCGCGCGGACACCCGCTGTCGCTTCGGCTCGCCGCCTCGGCGCTGATCGAACGGCCGGGCGTTAGTCTCGAGGCGGTGGCCGTCAAGGCGATCGTCGAGGGCCTGACCGATCTCTACCTCGGAGGCCTCGACCCGAAGACCCGCGTGGCCCTTGATGCCGCCTCAGTCGTCCGTCGGCCGACCCTGTCGCTGCTCGCCGCGATGCTCCCCGAAACCGCCCCACAGGATGCCTTCGACCGTCTAGGCACCCTGCCGTTCGTGGAGCTCGGCGACGACGGTCTTGTCATCCACGACACGGTTCGCGAGTCGATCGCTGCCCTGCTCCGCTCGTCCGATCCTGCGCGTTCCAAGCGATATCGTGCGGCGGCCTGGCGCCAGCTCCGCGAGGAGGTCGCCCACGCCCCGCAGCACGAGATGTGGCGGTACACGGCAGACCTGCTGTACATCCTCGAGAACCCGATCGTCCGTGAGGCGTTCTTCCCGACGACCGACCACCTCCACTCAGCCGAGGCCGCCCGGCCGGCTGACGGTGCGGCGATCGCCGAGATCGCGACCCGACACATGCCGGCCGCCTCGGCAGGCGTGATCGCGGCATGGTGGCGCCTCGCGCCGGAGGCCTTCCGGGTCCTGCGTGACCGGCTCGATACGGTCGCCGGCTTCTACACCGTGTGCGAGATCGACAGCGTGAGCCACCGACTCGTCGAAGAGGACCTCTTCCTCGCCAGGTGCTGGGATCATCTCCGGCGCAATCCGGTGCCGCGCGGCCAACGCGTCCTCTACAGCCGAGCCTGGCTGTCTCGCGACCACGGCGAGGCGCCATCTCCGGTCCAGGCCGCCAGCTGGCTCGACATCAAGCGCCTGTACATGGAGATGCGGCCAACGCTCCGGCGGATCTATTCGATCGTCCAGGACGTGGCGACATACGGCCCGATGGTGGCCCCGCTCGGCTTCGAGTTGCTGCCCGGCGATCCCATCGAGTTCGATGGTGTGCCGTACTACGCCACCCAGAACGATTTCGGTCCGTCGTCGATCGACGGCTGGTTGGCTAGGCTCGTCGCCGCGGAGCTGCAGATCGAGGACGACTCGATCCTGGACCTCGTTCAGCATCAGCTCGTCCTGGACGGGCGGCGGGTCGACCTCACGAAGCTCGAGTTCGACGTGATCAGCTACCTCCAGCAGCACCAGGGGCACGTCGTGGAGCGAGCCGCGCTGCTGCGAGACGTCTGGGGATACGAATACGCCGGCGGGAGCAACGTGATCGAGGCCAACGTGCGCTCCCTAAGGCGGAAGCTGGGAGATCACGCGGGCTCGATCGAAACCGTTCGAGGACTCGGCTATCGCTTCAGTGTGCCGGTGAGGTCGGAGGCCGACGCCCCAGCTCACTCGATGACCTCAAGCTGAGCGATCCCCTCGGGCAGCCTGGAGCTGGGGCCGGACCTGATTCCGGGCTTCGATCGCCTTGATGGTCCTTCCGAATCCCTTCTCCAGGGTGCGCTTGCCGAAGGCTCCGGGAAATCGTTCCGCCTCAGCCGAACGTGAAGCAGTAGGCCTCCGCACCCTGATCGAGGAACTCGATCTCGAACGTGCGGTCGGCGATCTGCCCGGACTGCCGGATCAACTGATAGGTGCGCTGGTCGTTCACGACCCCGCTGCCGTCGGAATCGACGTCCGTCCCGTGAACGTCCTGCGCGGCCTGACCGTCGAGGAAGACCCGGAACGGGATCGAAGCTCCCCGGGACGCAGGCCCCATGACGAGGTTGACGTCGCGGGCGTGGAAGCGGAACGCGATACGTCCGCCAGGCTCGTTGAGCACGGCAGCATGCCGGGCAACCGTCCACGTCCCCGCGAGCGCCCAGTAGTTGAGGGGGAGCCGCGTGGGTGCGGTGTATGCATGGGGTTCGTCGAACCGAGCGACCTCGTCCTGCGCGAAACCGGCGCTCTGCCCGTAGCCTGTATACGACTCGGGCGACTGGAGCGTCCGCCAGTCGGCCGCCACCTCGAGCCCGACGGGGTCGACGTCCACGAGATCCTGATCGACGTCTTCCACGCCTGCGTCCATCAGGAGCTGCTGGATCACCATCTCGATCGCGGCGTACTCACCCTCGCCGAAGTGGTGGTAGCGGATCCGTCCCTCGACATCGGCGATGTACACAGCCGGCCAGAAGTGGTTCGCGAACGCGCTCCAGACCGCATAGTCGGGGTCGAGCGCGATCGGAAATCCCACCCCGAAGTTGCGCGCAGCGGGGATGACGTTGTCGACGTTTCGCTCGAACCCGAACTCGGGCGTGTGCACGCCGACGATGGTGAGGCCGGCGGCGCGGTACTTCGCGTCCCACGCCCGGACGTAGGGCAACGTCCGAATCCAGTTGATGCAGGTGTAGGTCCAGAAGTCGGCCAGGACCACCCGTCCCCGGAGTCCCTCAGGAGTGAGCGGCTCCGAGTTGAGCCACCCGGTCGCGCCGCTGAAGCGAGGCCAGGTGCCCTTCGACCGGCAGGCCGACCTGCTCGCCTGCCAGGCGATGGGCGATGGATCGGATCAGGCCGGGCTTGCTTGACGGCACGGACATCGTCGGCGCGCCGGTCGCGAGGTCAGAGCTGCGGGTGTCGTTCGACATGTTCGCCTCCTGCCAGGCCGCCGCGACGGCACTCCGCTCGGGCGTCTGGACACGCTCCACAGTATGTCCCTTGACGTCAGCCGGACGCGCGCGTTGATCCAGTACAGCGATGGGTAGCGGGGCCGTCCCATCTCAGGCCTCGACGGGCGTTCCGGCCTGGCGGAGTTCGACGACCCGTTCCGGTGGGGTGGTCTCGAACAGGTGCATCGCCCGGGCGATGACTCCGGTCCATCCGGTCTGGTGACTCGCGCCGAGGCCGGCCCCGTTGTCGCCGTGGAAGTACTCGTAGAAGAGGATCTCGTCGCGCCAGTTCGGGTCGTCCTGGAATGTTGCCAGCCCGCCGTAGACGGGCCGATGACCCGAGGCATCCCGCAGGAAGATCGAGGCGAGGCGACGCTCGATCTCATGAGCGACCTCGTAAAGCGTCATCAGCTGCCCCGACCCGGTGGGGCACTCGACCGTGAATGCGTCACCGTAGAAGCTGTAGTACTGGAGCAGGGCCCGGATGATCAGCGCGTTGACCGGCATCCAGACCGGCCCGCGCCAGTTCGAGTTGCCTCCGAACATCCCGGTGTCCGACTCGGCGGGCAGATAGTCGACCCGGTAATCCTCGTCGCCGACCCTGAAGACGTACGGGTGATCGGCGTGATATCGCGACAACGACCGGATCCCGTGAGGGCTGAGGAACTCCGACTCGTCGAGCATCGTGGCGAGCACTCGCCGGAGCTTCGTCTCGTCGAGGATCGACCCGAGTCGCCGGCCGCTCTCACCGACCAGGGTCGGGTCGTGGATAAAGGCCCGCAACTCCGGCCGTGCTGCGAGGAAGCTGCGCATCCGCTCAGCGAGCTCGGGGTACTTGCGCAGGAGCTCGCCCTCGAAAGATGTCACCGCACAGAGCGGGAGGAGGCCGACCATCGAGCGGACCTTCAACCGTTCCGAGCGCCCGTCGGGCAGACGCAGCACGTCGTAGAAGAAGCCGTCGTCCTCGTCCCACATGCCGGTGTCCGCGCCAGCGTGCATCATCGAGGACGCGATCCAGAGGAAGTGCTCCACGAACTTTTCGGCGAGCGGCGCGTACGACGGCCGATGCATCGTTAGCTGGGCGGCGATCTCGAGCATGTTCTGACAGAACAGCGCCATCCAGGCCGTGCCGTCGGCCTGCTCGAGGTACCCGCCCGTCGGGAGCGGTGCACTCCGGTCGAAGACCCCGATGTTGTCGAGGCCGAGGAATCCACCTTCGAAGAGGTTGTCCCCAGCGAGGTCCTTGCGGTTCACCCACCATGTGAAGTTCAGCAGCAGCTTGTGGAAGATGCGCTCGAGCCAGTCGATGTCGCCTTCGCCGCGCGTGGCCTCCTCGAGCCGGTAGGTGAAGATCGTGGCCCACGCGTGGACGGGCGGATTGACGTCACCGAAGTTCCACTCGTAAGCCGGCAGCTGGCCGCTGGGATGCAGGTACTCGGAGCGCAGCATCAGGTCGAGTTGGCCCTTGGCGAAGTCCTCATCGACAAGGGACAGCGCGATGACATGGAACGCGAGGTCCCAGGCCGCGAACCAGGGGTACTCCCACTTGTCCGGCATCGAGATGACGTCGGCGTTGAGCATGTGATGCCAGTGGTGGTTGCGAACGTCGGTCACATTCGCCGCGAACGGATCCGCGCCGTGTTCGCCGAGCCAGCGATGCACGTCGTAGTGATAGGTCTGCTTGGACCACAGCATCCCGGCTAGCGCCTGGCGCATGACGAGGGCGGCGTCGTCGTCGAGTGTGGCCGGGATGACCGTCGCGTAGAACTCGTCAGCCTCGGCCCGGCGCAGGTCCATGAGGGCGTCGACAGCGGCGCCCGACGGGCTCGGCCTCAAACCGACCTCGCCCAGCCACAGGCGGATCGACGCCGACGCCGCAGGCTCGACCGTCAGCTGGTAATGGGCGGCGGCCTTCGTCCCGACTCGCTTGCGGTTGACCGCGTCGCGCCGGCCGTTCACGAGGTAGGCCCCGATCCCATCCTTGACGTAGGGCGTCCGGTTCGGGGCGCCAGCGAGCCGCTCGGCGTTGGTCTCGTTCTCGGTGAACAGCATTTCGCCCGCGTCCCAACACGTCAGCCGGAACTCGCCGAGCTCGGGGTGGGAGGCGTCGATCACGTCTATGCCGTCCACGACGGCCCCGCGCATCTCGGGCCGGGGGTCTTCGCCGCCCCATGACCACGTGTTGCGGAACCAGAGGGTCGGGAGGAGGTGGATGGTCGCGGGCTCCGGCCCGCGGTTCGTGACGGTGACCCTGACGGCAGTATCGGTCGGGTTCGCCTTGGCGTACTCGACGACGACATCGAAGTAGCGGTCCTCGTCGAACACGCCGGTGTCGAGGAGCTCGTATTCGAGCTCGGTCCTGCTTCGTCCGCGGTTCGTGGAGACGAGGTCGTCGTATGGGTAGGCCGATTGGGGGTACTTGTAGAGCTCGCGGAGGTACGAGTTCGTCGGCGTCGCGTCGAGGTAGAAGTAGTACTCCTTGACGTCCTCGCCGTGGTTGCCTTCATTGTTCGTTAGGCCGAACAGGCGCTCCTTGAGGATCGGGTCCTGGCCGTTCCATAGGGCCAGCGCGAAGCACAGGATCTGACGCTCGTCAGCGTACCCGGCGATCCCGTCCTCGCCCCAGTGGTAGGCGCGCGAGCGGGCCTGGTCGTGGCTGAAGTACGACCACGCATCGCCGTCGTCGCTGTAATCCTCGCGGACCGTGCCCCATTGCCGTTCGGATAGGTATGGGCCCCAGCGACGCCAGGGGACCCCGTCATCGCGGGCCTCGGCGAGGCGCCGTCGTTCGGCGTCACCGTCTGGCCTCGTTCCCCTCGATCCAGACTCCTGCGGAATGGTCATCGCGCTCCTTCGACAGATCGGGCGCCGCACGCTCACGGCACGCGTTTACCTGAGCTGCCTCGGTCCAGCGGGCACAGGATGCGATCCCATTGTCAACATCTCGTTGAGATCGGCTCGGCTCCGCGATGACGGCGGGGTCGATCGCCGAGCCGCCGACGCGACCCGATACGCCGCATCCAGGAGCTCGCGCGCCTCGCCGAGTCGGTCCTTCAGCAGGTAGCCGACGCGATCCAGGTCCAGGTTGGTACCGTACCATCCGGGGGCTGGTCGGCAGGACGCGAGCGCCGCATCGTCAATCGCGGGCAGCCGGTGTCCCGGACCCTCGACGGAGCCGCCTGAGGCCGCTGCCCACCAGGAGCACGGATCGACACGCACCTGCAAGCCCGATGCCGATCACCGTCCGATCCCGTGTGGCTCCGGCGGCTCGCATGATCGGCAGATGGCGATCATCGGATCGGTCTTCGCGATGGCGGGGCGATTCGCCGGACGGGTGCTGAACAGCATCCTCGGGTGGGCGACGCTGCTCCTGTTCGGCAAGGTCGAAGGCCGCAAGCAGTCGATGCTCCTCGTCATCGCCCTCGGGTCGCTCGCATGGGTACTCACGCTCATCGGGATCCTGGTGCCGGAGATCGGGGCATTCCTGCTCGCATTCGTCCCCATCCCCGATGCGGTGGACGACAACTGGGTGCGCCTCGGCATGCTTGCCCTCGCGCTCATCATCCCGCTCCTCATCGGCGCGGCCGCGATCTACGTGGCGGAGCCCGGTCACCGACCGACGGGTGCCGGACTCGTCACCGGCGTGCTGCGGGGCTACCCATTCACGGTCGTGCTGGCGGTCACGATCGTGACGCTCGGTGGCGTGTCCCTCGTCCGCAAGGTGCGCAGTCTGTCGAAGCGCTGGGAGGACGCGCATGTCCCAGTCATCGTGAAACCGGGCGGCCATGACCGCGTCCTCGATGATCTCCGTCGGGTGCTCGATGCCGCGGACCTGCCCGTGACGGTCCACCCAGCCCCCGCCATCGTCTCGCTCCCTCCCCGCCTCCTCGACAAGGTTGCCGGCCGAGAACTCGGCGGCCTGGTGCCGGACCGTGTGATGATGCTGACCGGCTCCGATCTCGAGGTCCTCGTGTATCCGTCGGACGTCGCCATCTCCGGGACGAAGATCGCCACGGCCCGCGCCCGAGCCGCGATCGCCGCAGAGCTCACGACATCGCCGGCCTACATGACGACGAGCGCCGAATCACAGCGGATCGAGGACGCGATCGCCGAGCTGGCTGGGGCGGACGGCCTGTCCGACGCGGCTCGCCGACGGCAGCTGCAGGAGCTCGATGCGAGGATCGCGCGCCTGGCCGTGCCGTTCGATGAATGGGAGACGGTCTTCCGCCAGCGGCTGCAGGCCGAACTTGGTCTCCTGGGTGTCGACGTCGAGGGTCACGGGACCGCCTGGCACGACACCGAGCAGCCGCGGTCCGTGCTCGAGCGCCTCGTGGCAGTCGGCACGGTCGCGTTGATCGTGGCCGACGCCACGCTCCTACTGGCGAATCTCGTCAGGCCGCGACGCTAGTACATGCCTGCGATCAGGCCGATCACGAAGATCAGGTAGCCCAGGTAGAAGACCCCGCCGACGAGCAGGTGGCGCGCCTCCAGGCCGCCCCGCCGACGTGCCGGGATGAAGATGACCGCGGTCGCGATGAGCGCGATCGCCGCCGACGCGAAGGCCGTGTAGGAGCCCTCCTCGACGACCCAGGTATCCGCTGCCAGCGTGAGGCCGACGACGGTCGGGATCGTCGACTGGAACACCATCGCGCCGGTGATGTTGCCGAGCGCGAGCGTGTCCTTGCCCTGGCGGACCCAGATGATCGAGTTGAACTTCTCGGGCAGCTCCGTGGCGATCGGCGCGATCACGAGGGCCAGGAGCACCTCGCTCACACCGAGCGCGTGGGCGACGTTGTTGACGCCATCGATGAAGAACACCGCCCCGATGATGATCAGGCCGATGGCCGCCAGGACCTGGAGAACGATGACGCGGAGCCGCGGATCACCTGGGTCGACTCGATAGGCGCCCCGATCGAGCGTGCGCATCCGGAGCGGCGCGAGATCCTCGGTGTGATCGGCCGCCTCGCCGGCCAGGTGACCTTTGACGTACCAGGCGTACAGGCCGATCAGGACGATCGCGACGATCCAGCGAGCGGCCGACAGGTCTGCCGGCAGGAAGGCCGCCCCCACGGCCAGTCCGTACCCGACGAAGAAGTAGCGCAGGTCGTACGCGAGGATCCCGGTATCGACGGCCACGACGGTGCCCATCGTCCGGCGCGCCCGGAACGCGACGATGGCCACGCCCGTCACGAACATCGCCAGCGTCGACAGCATGAACGGTGCGCCCAGGATCGCGCCGACCCCGACCTCGTGCGACCCCTCCGCTGTCGCGAAGACGATCGCGATGATCGGGATGAGGGTCTCGGGCAGCGCGGTGCCGACCGCCGCAAGCACCGATCCGACGGCGCCCTCGCCGAGACCGAGCTTGCGACCCATCCATTCGATGCCGTTGGTGAAGAGCTCGGCCGCGAACAGGATGACGACGAGGCTGACGAGCAGAACGAGGACGTCGGTCAGCATCGACGCCCCGAGGTGGTCGGGATCATGCCCCCGAGGATGGCATATCCGTGGCCGACGGTCCCGCCGGCTCGCGGCGCCGCCCAGCCCATGCAACGAGTGGCAGCGCGAGCATCGGCGCTTCCAGTGCCGAATAGAGGAGCCCGCCACCCTCCGCGTTGAGGACCGTCGTGGTCCAGTCGAGCCACATCCCGCCGAACGGCAGACACAGCGCGACGAAGATCCCGAGCCCGATCCACCACGTTCGTTGCAGGATCCCGAACAGGGCGAACGGGAACAGGCTCGGCTTCAGCAGCGCGAACGGGGCGCCACCACGCCAGACGATCGCGACCGCCATCGCGGCCATGCTCCAGATGACCGGGTTGCCCGTCCAGATCTTGAGCGGTGTCGTCGGCCAGGCAAGGCACAGCGCGATGAGTGGCCAGACCGCGGGTCGGGGCCGGACGCGATGGATCGCCCAGACGGTGAGGGCGGCCGGGATGCCCCACCACAGGATCAGCGCCGGGATCCGCGGCAGGATGGCGGCCGGGGCGAACAGCCACAGCCCGACGGGCGGATAGAGGATGTCGCCGTGTGCCACCTCGTACGGTCCAGCCAGCTGACGCGGCTCGTAGAACGGGCCGCCGGCCAGCCACCGGTCCGCGGCATCCAGGTACAGAGTCACGTCCTTGGCGAAGGGCTGGTCGAGGGGGCGCTGGAGTGCGACGACGAAGAGGATCGGAAGCAGGATCGTCGTAGCCGACAGCGCCAGGGCGACCGACGGCCGGTCGAGAGTCGCGACGATCCGGCCAGGAGTCACGACGAGGATGGTAGTGCCCGCATGCCTCCCCTCGATCTGGCGGCAACCAGGCCGGCCAGACGGGGACGGCGCGGCGTAGGATGCCGATGGTGCTCCCACTGGATAGTCGGCAGGCACGGATCGCGCGCGCTGCTCGACGGCTGAGCCCACGAGCGTCGGACACGCTGGCTGAGCGACGTCGGCCTGACGCCACGCGTGGATGCGCTATAACCTGGCGTCGGTCGAGGCGGTCATCGGTGAAGGCGGGCTCCGGCTGATCCGCCGTCGTGGCGTGGCATGTGGATCGAGGGTAAGGAGACGACGGCGGTCGGAGGTGTCGCGGCAGGCTCGATGCAGCGCGCGCCGGGCCGTAGGTCCTGGACGCGGTGGACCGGCGCGCGCGGGTCATCATAGGAGCTGCTGGATGCGCTCGCCGGAGGCGCGTCCGTCTCGAGACGCTCGAACATGCGCTGGATGTCTCGCGACCGAGCGATCCGTCGGGATGTGCGGGCGGCGGAGACATGGCTCGAGGGCCACCGACTGCATCTGCGCGCGGATCCCCGGGGTCGGCGTCGCGATCCGTGGCTCCGAGATCGACGTGCGCGGCGGGATGCTGGCGATCGTCCTCGAGACCGTGCCGGCGCACGTCCTTGCGGACCAGCCAGGATGCCGTCGGCCGCGGCCGACGGCTCGGACCCGGCCGCGAACGGAATCGACGCTTTTGTCGCGTCGCTCGACCTGCCGACCTTCCGGACGATCCTGGAGCCCGAGGTGAGCAGGGTCAGAGGATCGAGGGCTGCTGACCGCGACGATCGCGCTGGCGATCATCGCCCGACGGGTCGGCGCGGGTCGCCCGGCGAAGCTGGCCGCTGGTCGGCTGCGCTCGCTGCTGGATCACCCCGCGTCCGAGGCGACGGCGCGGATCGCCGTCGCGATGACGACCGCGACGGGTCTTCCGCTCGGCCAGGCGGATGTGGCGGCGATCACCGAATCGCTGCTCGGCCTCGTGGAGCTGAGTCGGCACGCATGCCTTGCCGGGCACCCGCGACTACCGCCTGATCGATCGGATCGTCCAGCTCGCCGCGGAGCGCTTGCACCCGTCGCTAGCGGACGACGAGCAGCTACGCGAGAGCCTCGTTGAACACCTGCGCCGTCTTGCGCGTCCGCCTGCGCTACGGTCTGCCTGTGAGCAACCCGCTCCAGGACGAGGTCCGTGAGCGGTACCCGGAGGTGTTCGGGGTCGCGGCGGACATCCTGGCCGAGGTCGGACTCGGTCGGCGGTACCGCAACGCCACCCGAAGAGGTCGGTTTCCTGACGATGTACCTGGCGGGCTCGCTGGAACGCCATCGGCTGCGGCCGAAGATCCGCGTCACGGTAGTCTGCCCGGCAGGCATGGCGACGGCCTGGATCCTCGTCTCACGACTCCTGGCGGAGTTTCCCAGGTCGAGATCGTCCGGGTGGTGTCGAAAGCTGCGTTCGAGCTCGATGACGAGGCATCGCGACACGGACCTGATCGTGAGCACCGTGCCCTGGAGGCGGTCGGACGAGTCTGCGCAGTCGCTCGTCGTCAGCCCGCTGCTGCGCGAGCGCGACGTCCGACGGCTTGTCGCGGATCCTGGGAGCGCCGGCACACTGACACATACGGCACGACCGATCGTGATTGTCACAACTCGGTGTCGCCACATTGGCAGTTGTGGGACGGAAGGTCGCGAAATCGATGCTTCCAGCCTAGCCATGGGAGTGGAGGAGGCATCGTGCAGGAACGAATCCAACGTTATGGCGGTTTCCTGGCAGGGATGGTCATCCCGAACATCGGGGCGATCCTCGCCTGGGGCCTGATCACCGCGTTCTTCATCCCGACGGGCTGGACGCCCAACGAGCAACTCGCGGCAGATGGTCGGCCCGATGATCACGTACCTGTTGCCGATCCTGATCGGCTACACAGGCGGCAAGCCTGATCTACGGTCACCGCGGCGGCGTCATCGGCGCAGTGATGACTGCCGGGTGTCATCGTCGGATGCAGAGGTCATCGATGTTCCTCGGGGCCATGATCGCGGCCCAATCGGCGGGCTTGCTGCATCAAGAAGATCGACGAATTCACGATGGAGCGTGACCCGAGACGGCTTCGAGATGCTCGAGAACAACTTCACGGCGGGCATCCTCGGGGCGTTCTTGGCGATCATCGGCTTGATCATCATCGGCCCGATCGTCACAGTTCGGGTCAAACGCACTTGGCAGCTTCGTCGATGCGATCATCACCGCCGGCCTGCTGCCGCTTCGCCGACATCCCGATCGAAGTCGGGAAGGTCCTCTTCCTGAACAACGCGATCAACCACGGTGTCCTGGCGCCACTCGGCGTCGGCGAGGTGGCGAGAGCGGCAAGGCGATCCACTTCCTCCTGGAGACGAACCCGGGACCGGGCCTCGGTCTGCTCCTCGCGTTCACGTTTGTGGGCAAGGGCATGGCCAAGCAGACGGCCCCTGGCGCCGCGATCATCCACTTCTTCGGAGGCATCCACGAGGTGTACTTCCCGTACGTCCTCGCGCATCCGATCATGATCGTCGCCATGTGGGCCGGTGGGATCGCAGCGGACTTCGTCTTCGTGGCCTTCGACGCCAGGGCTCGTGGCGACACCGTCGCCGGGCAGCATCTTCGCCTACCTCGCCGTGACTCCCCCGGGTCAGCACCTTGGCGTGCTCCTCGGGGTGACGACGGGCGCTGTCGCATCGTTCCTCGTTGGTTCCGCCATCCTGCGGCTGTATCCGGTCCGCGGTCAGGAAGAAGAGACGGAGGCCGAGTCGGCGCCGTCCGCCGTCCCGGCGGCGACCCGGCCTGAGCCTTCGGCTCGCTCACTCGGTGCCGCCCGACGTCTCTCCCTCTCGTCGGGCGGCACATCATCACCGCGACGGACAACCATCAAGGGGTGGACCATGGTCGAAAAACAGGCGGATGAGGTCCAGCTGATCGTCTTCGCATGCGAAGCCGGGATGGGCTCTAGCCTGATCGGGGCGAACCAGCTCAAGAAGCGGGTCAAGGACGCGGGGCTGACGATCCAGGTGATCCATTCACCGGTCAACCAGATCCCGCCGAACGCGGACGTGGTGCTCGCACATGAAGGGCTCGCCGAGCGCGCCCGCAAGGCGGCACCGAACGCCGTCGTCCTCCCATTCAAGAACTTCCTCAACAACCCGGCCGCGGACCTGCTGGTCCGGCGGCTGCAGGCGGGGGAGGCCATCTCGTCCGACGGCGTCCCGTGACGACTTCCGACGTTCTGCGCGCCTCCGCGATCGTGGTGGGGGCGGTCGCGAGCAGGAAGGAGGAGGCCATCGATCGTGTCGGCGGACTCCTGGTGGAGCACGGCTACGTGACGCCGGATTACATCGCGGCCATGCGCGACCGCGAAGCGATCATCTCGACGTACCTCGGGAACGGCATCGCGCTGCCGCACGGCACCAGCGAAGCGCAGGGCACGATCCTGCGCACCGGGATCGCGGTCGTGCAGTACCCGTCAGGCGTCCCGTGGGGAGACGAGCCGGCACGCCTGGTCATCGGCCTGGCGGCAACGTCGGGAGAGCACATCGGGATCCTGTCGCGGCTCGCCGGCATCCTCGACGATGCGGAGCTGTGCGACCGACTCGCCCGTTCGGAGGACCCGGCCGAGATCCACCGAGCGCCTGACCGCCGGCGAGACTGACGGGCACGAGTCGCTCCCGACACGGGCCCGGCAGAGGTCGTCCACGATCGTCCGCATCACCAATCCGGCGGGCCTCCATGCGCGGCCAGCGGCGCGAGATCGTCGAGAAGCGTGCGCAGATTCGATGCGGACGTGTCGATCCAAGCCGGCGAGCGAGCGTGCGGATGCGCGGAGCATCACGGGGCTGCTCGGCCTGGGCGCTTCGAGTGGGCGACGAGGTTACATTGCGAGCTGACGGCTCCGACGCCCTGGGTGCGCTGGAGGCCGTCGAGGCGATCGTGACCAGCGGGAGTGACTGACGATGGCCCGACTCGACAAGGCGGCGATCGCCGCCTCGCTCATCACAGAGATAGCTGCCGGCCACGGCCGACGAGAGCGGTGTCGCCGACCTCGTGGCCCACAAGGGCCAGCATCGTCGTGGCAGCCAGATGCGGCGGCGATCGACCCGGCCATCGCGCGGCTGAAGACCGCTGCCCGGCTACCGCTGGATCGCGATCAACGCGAGCGACTGTTCGCGGCGAGCCCGAAGACCATCGGGACAAAGGTCGGCATCATGGATCCACCGGGCGTGTCCTCAAGAATGCGGACCTCCCGCGTCCCGAGCCGACCGTCGTGACCGACCTCAGCGTCTGCCCCATACGACACCGTACCGGGCGGCCGGCGAGGAGATCCCGAAGCGGACGCGCGCCTGGAACGTCTACGGCAAAGACATGGAGCACGTCGGTCGCGATGGCGCGCCGGAGTGGGTGGATGTCCCGAGACCCCGCGCCGACCAGCTGCTCATCCGGGTCGAGCGGTCGGGCTGTGTTTCTCGGACGTGAAGCTCATCCGCCTCGGCGGCGACCACCCGAAGCTGTACGGCAGCGATCTGACCGTCGGAACCGACACGGATCGGCCACGAGACGTCGGTCACCGTGATGGCGGGTCGGTGACGACCTGGTCGACCGGTTCCGGCCCGGTCAGCGACTGGCTATCCAGCCCGACATCTACGTCGACGGCCGGAGCACCGCGTACGGCTACACGATCCCGGGCGGGCTGATCGGCTACCACGTCATCGGGCCTGAAGTGCTCGCGGCGGATGACGGCGCCTACGTCGTGCCCGGTCGATGACCGGCTGGGCTACGCGGAGACCGCGCTGACGGAACCCTGGGCCTGCGTCGAGGCGGCGTATACCAACGCCGACGGCTCTGGCCACTGGCAGGTGGTCGGGCGCTGGATCATCGGACGGCCCGACGACACCCGCGGCATACGAGCTTCGACGACCTGCTGACGCGACCGCGCGAGATCGTCCTGAGCGGAACCAGCGAGGCTGCTCGACCGCGGCAGTCCGAGCTGCAGCTCCGGAGGCCGCGCACCGTGGAGCTGCCTCTCGAGGACGCGACAGGCCCGTTCGACGACGTCATCGCCCTCGGGATCAGGTCCGCGGCCACGATCTAGCGGGCCGCCGACGCGCTTGCGTTCCGCGGGGCGATGGCGATCGTCGGCGACGCAGCCGCTCGACGGGCCAGTGGAAATCGACGTCGGCCGGATCCACTACCACTACACGGCCTACCTCGGTACGAGCGGGCGACGAAGGTCGACCGGGGCGTACGGCGAGGCGCCGCAACCGCGCCGACATCCGACCCGGAGGCGTCACGGTGGTGGTCGGCGCAGCCGGGCCGATGGGCCAGATGCACATCGAGCGCGCACTCGGGATGACCGAGGGTCCGCGGCTGGTGATCGGCATCGACCTCGACGCGAGTCGCCTCGACGATCGCGCGCGGCAAGCTCGAGACCGTGGCCGACCGAGCGCGGCCGCGACGCTGGTCCTGTCGGCGCTCGGCACCGAGCCGGATGCACTCGCGACCGCGATCTCCGAGCCTGACGGGTGGTCGCGGAGCCGACGACATCATCGTGACCGCGACCGAGCGCGGCCGCGGTGCGCAGACGGCCTCGTCGGCACTGGCGCCCGACGGGATGCTGGTTCTGTTCGCCGGTGTCCCGGTCGGGCACGCGCGTCGCCTGGACATGTAGCCCGGTGTATCTCGACGGGGCCCAGTACACGGGGACGTCCGGCTCGCGGATCGCCGACCAGGCGCTCGTGGTCGAGAAGACGCTCGCGGGGGAGCTGGAGACCGGCTCGCGCGCTGGGCGCTGTGGGCGGCATGGAGGCGGCCGGGAAAGCCTGCGAGGCGCTGGTCGAGGGTCGCTTCGCCGGAAAGATCGTGATCTATCCCGCACCTCGCGGGACTGCCGTTGACCTCGGTCGCGCGACCTCGGCGAGCGCGAGACCCGGACGGTCGGAGCAGAGACTCGATCCGGGCGGCGTCGTGGACCACCGCAGGCGGAGGCCGCGCTGTTCGCCCGCTACCTGGCGACCGCCGAGAGGACCGTTGATCGTCACGGTCACCCCGAATCCGAGCATCGACCGAACGCTGCGCATCCCACCGCTCGAGCGCGGAGCAGGTCGATCCGCGCCTCGTCGGCGACCGCCGAGCCTGGCGGCAAGGGGATCAACGTCTCACGGGCGCTGACATCGGAGGGCATCGAGACGATCGCTGTGGTCCCCGTGTCGGAGGCTTCGGCTGGCGGTGCTGGCCGGCCTGCTCGGGTACCACGACGCCGCTCGATCCCGTCACGATCGCCGGCGAGATCCGCGTCAACGTGAGCCTGGTCGAGGACGATGGCACGGTCACGAAGATCAACGAGCCGGGGCCGCCGATGGGCGACGTACGACGTCGCAGCGCTCCTCGATCGCGCGCGCGGAGCTGGGCGAGTCGCGCGCGCTGGATCGTCGGATGTGGCTCGCTACCGCCCGGTGCGCCGGACTGATCTGTACGCGAGGCTCGGCGCGGCCGGCACCCGACGGCGTCCGGATGGCCGTCGACGCCGACGGGGAGGCGCTCAAAGCGTGCATCGGTTGCCCGATCGATCTGCTGAAGCCGAACCGCGCGAGCTCGAGCAGCTGATCGGTCGTCAGCTGGAGACGCTCGGCGACGTCGTCGACTGCCGCCGTGGCCTGGTCGAGCGAGGTGTCCGAGACGGTGCTGGTGAGCCTCGGGCCGGACGGCGCGGTCGCTCGTGGACGGGACCGGCCGCGACGCCACGCGCGAGGCGCCCGATCGACGATGTCGATCAACGCGGTCGGCGCGGGCGACGCTTGCTGGCCGGCTACCTCGCCGATGACGGATCGACGATGCCGCCCTCGCGACCGCGGTCGCCTGGTCGGTCGCGGCATGCCGCTCGCCGGGAACGCGGATGCGTCGGGTTCGCGCCGGAGGACCGTGACGCCGTGATCATCCATCCGACGATCGAGCGGGCAGCGGGTGCTGCGAGGCATGACCGGACCGAGCGCGCGGCTCGCGCGGCGTCCCAGCGGCGCGCAGGCGTCGCGATCGGACCGTGGGCGATCGGTCGCGCGGGCGCCACTGCCCGACGACCGGTCGCATCGACCGCTGATCAGGTGAGACGACGAGCTAGACCGGATCGTGCGCGGCGCGATCGGAGGCTGCCGCGGCGAAGGACCTCGGCGAGCTGGCGGAGCGAGGTGCGGGATGCCGGACACGAGGCGGAGGCGGCGATCTTCGCGGCGCAGGCGGAGATGGCGCGCGACCCGGCACTCGATCGACGGCGTCGCGAGCAGATGACGCGCAACGGCCTCGACGCGGTCGGCGCAGTCATCGCCGCATCGCGATCGATCGCTGAGCATGCTCGGCGGTCTGGACGACGAGCTGCTTGCGGCACGGGCCGACCGACGTCCTGCGACGTCGGCGATCGCATCGCGCGGCACGCTCGGCGGGTCTGCCAGAGCGAGGCGCACGCTGCAGGGCCGGCCATCGTCGTCGACGACGATCTGTCCCCGTCGATGACGGCGACGCTGCCACGGGAGCGGCTCCTCGGCATCGTGCTGGCTGGGTCGTCGCCGACGGCACACGCCGGCGATCCTCGCGCGCGCCTACGGCATCCCGGCGGTCGTCGGAGCGCAGCGGCGGCGGTGGAGGCGATCCGAGCCGCGCCGCCCGGCAGCGACGCTCGCCATCGACGGCGGCACGGGCGAGATCGTCATCGACCCGGCTCCGCCGAGACGCGCCGTCGATTCGAGGGCTAAGGCCGCTGCCACGGCAGTGCCCGGGACCGCGATCGGGACCGCGGCGAGGCCGAGTGAGCCCGTCCACGACAGCCGACGGCGTGACGGTCACGCTGCTGGCGAACATCGGCGGCGCCGGACGAGGCGGACGGCTGCGGTGACGCTGGGGGCCAGAGGCGTAGGGCTGTTCCGGACGGAATTCCTCTTCCTGGAACGCGAGTGCGCCGCCAGATCCGAGGACGAGCAGGTCGCCGCGTACACGGCAGTGGTCGTCGAGGCATTCGGCGGGGACCCGGTGACGATCCGTCTGCTCGACATCGGCGGCGACAAGCCGATCCCGTACCTGTCGATGCCCGCCGGAGGACAACCCGTTCCTCGGTGTCCGTGCGCTGCGCCTGGCAGGCGAACGCGCCCGAGCTCTTCCTGACCCAGCTCCGAGCGTGCTACCGGGCCGCCGCGTAGGCGCCGGTCAAGGTCATGGCGCCGATGATCGCTGACGCGGGCGACGTGGACGTGCTGCTCGAGCTGGCCGCGCAGGCCCGGGCTGAGGCCATCGCGGCCGGGCACCTTAGGAAAGGCGCTCCGTGCCCGGACCTGACGCACCGATGCCGGCCAGCCGGCGCTCGAGGAACGCCCGCTCCGCCCCGTTCGTCGTGAGCTCGAGGGCACGCCCGTAGGCCACCAGCGGCCTCTGAGCGTCGGTCGAGTCGCCGGAGCAGGTCCGCCCGGGCCGCGTGCAGATACGGATAGCTGTCCAGCTGGCCGCGGGCGGCCACGCCGTCGATCACCGCCAGTCCGACGTCCGGGCCCTCGGACATCGCGACGGCGACCCCGAGGTTCAGCTCGACGACGGGCGAAGGATCGAGCGCGAGATGGCGGCGGTACAGCTCGACGATCTGCGGCCAGTCGGTCGCAGCCCACGTGGTCGCACCGTCATGCAGCGCCGCGATCGCCGCCTGGATCTGGTACGGACCTGCGCGACCGAGCCGCAGCGCACGCTCGATGAGCGCGCCGCCCTCGTCGATCCGCTCGGGGTCCCAGCGGGTCCGATCCTGGTTCTCGAGCAGCACGAGATCACCGGCCGCGTCGACGCGGGCGTCGCGGCGGGCATCGTGGAGAAGCATGAGCGCCAGCAGCCCAGTCGCCTCTGGCTCGTCGGGGAGCAATGAGACCACGACCCGTGCCAGTCGAATCGCCTCGGCACTGAGCTCGCGCCGGACGAGCGCGTCGCCCGACGACGCCGAGTAGCCCTCGTTGAACACGAGATAGAGCACCTTCAGGACGCCATCGAGCCTCTCGGGCAGCAGCTCGAGCGGCGGCACGCGATACGGGATGCCGGCCGCGCGGATCTTGCTCTTGGCTCGGACGAGCCGCTGGGCCAGCGTCGTCTCAGGGACGAGGAACGCGCGCGCGATCTCCGGTGTCGTCAGGCCGCCCAGCGTCCGCAGTGTCAACGCGACCCGGCCGTCCAGCGGCAGGGCCGGGTGACAGCACGTGAAGATCAGGCGCAGTCGATCGTCGGCGATCGGCATGTCGTCGTCCGAACCGGTGCCGGGCTCGATCGCCGCCAGATCCGCCTCGATCGCCGCATCGCGGGCCAACTCGTCGGTCTTGTCGCGAAGGCGCCGACGGCGGCGGATCCGGTCGATCGCCCGGTTCCGGGCGGTCGTGGTGATCCATGCACCCGGATTTGCCGGGATGCCGCGGTCGGGCCAGACCTCGAGTGCGGCGATGAACGCGTCTTGCACCGCCTCCTCGGCGAGGTCGAAGTCGCCGAGGACGCGGATGAGCGTCGCGACCGCCCGTCCCTGCTCCTCGCGGAACAGGCGGTCGACGATGTCGTGGGTGGCGGCGGTGTCGAGATTCAGCCCGCGGTCGCCCCGACCGGTGCCTGATCCGACTCCTGCGGATAGGCCACGTCCATCACCGGCCGGACTTCGATCGTTGCGCCGAAGCGCGCGCCGGGGCACTGGGCGCCATAGCGCCAGCGCTTCGTCGAGATCGTCGGCCCGGATGATGTAGAAGCCGCCGAGCCCCTCCTTCGTCTCGGCGAATGGGCCGTCGGTCGTGACGGTCTGGCCGTCCTTGATCCGGATCGAGGTGGCCGTGGTGGCCGGCTGGAGCGCCTCGCCGGCCTCGTACACGCCCTTGTCCTTGAGCATCTGCGTGTAGCCGTTGTACGCACTCATGACCTCGCCGAAGACCTCGGGGCTCGGCGGTTCTGGCGACGGGTTCGCCGTGTTCTCGTCATAGATGAGGATCGCGTATCGCATCTCGATGCCTCCTGGTGGCTACGCTGGCCACGGTTCGGTGACCATCACCCTGACGACGAACGGCCGGCTCCCGAATCGACAGCGTTGTACCCAGCCTCGGCATCATCCATCCCGGCGGGATGCCTGTCGAGCGGTATGGTTCCGGTATGCCGACGCCCAAGGAGATCCTCGAGATCGGCGGTCGCGAGGTGTCGATCTCCAACCCACAGAAGGTGTACTTCCCGGACACCGGATACACGAAGCTCGACCTGGTCCGGTACTACGTTGCTGTCGCCGACGGCGCGCTGACCGGCATCCGCGGGCGCCCGATGGCCCTCAAGCGATTCGTCGATGGGATCACCAAGGAGCCGTTCTTCCAGAAGCGGGCACCCGACAACACGCCCGACTGGATCAGGACCGCCGAGCTGACGTTCCCGTCCGGCCGGACCGCCGACGAGATCGTCGTGGACGAGGCGGCGGCGTTGATCTGGGTGGTCAACCTCGGCTGCATCGATCTCAATCCGCATCCCGTCCGCGCCGACGACCTCGACCACCCCGACGAGCTGCGGGTCGACCTCGACCCGGTGCCGGGCATCGAGTGGCCGCAGATCCGCGACGTCGCGATGGCGTGCCGCGACGCGCTGGCGGACGTCGGCCTGGTCGGCTGGCCGAAGACGTCCGGGTCACGCGGGATCCACATCAACGTCCGCATCGAGCGCCGCTGGACGTATCCCGAGGTCAGGCGTGCGGCGCTGGCCCTCGCCCGCGACGTCGAGCGGCGGATGCCGGGCAAGGCGACGTCGAAATGGTGGAAGGAGGAGCGCCAGGGCGTGTTCCTCGACTACAACCAGAACGCCAAGGACCGCACGGTCGCATCAGCGTATTCGGTGCGACCGCTGCCCGATGCGCGGGTCTCGATGCCCATGTCCTGGGACGAGGTGCCGACCTGCGAGGCCGAGGCGTTCACGATCGCCACGGTGCCGGCGCGGTTCGCCTCGATCGGCGACCCGGGCGCCGGGATCGACGACGCCGTCGGCTCCCTGGAGGCCCTCCTCGAGCTGTCGGCAAAACACGAGGCAGAAGGGGAGGGCGACGCGCCCTGGCCGCCGAACTACGCGAAACAGGCCGGCGAGCCGCCGCGGGTCCAGCCGTCACGCAAGCGCAGGCCCGATACCGAGTACGAGACCGGACGGGGCGAGGCGGGCGGGCCGCCCCCGGAGGTCGCCGCGGAACGGGCGGCGGCGGTCGCGGCGGGCGATCGGAACGCCGGGCTCCCGACCGACTGGGAGGGCTCACGCCCGACACCGACCGGCCGGCGCCGCACCAACGTCCCGGTGATCGAGATCTCGCGCGCCGCATCGAAGGCCGAGGCGCTCGAGGGGTTCGAGCGCTGGAAGGTACGCCATCCGACGGCCGCCGAGGCGCTCGAGCCTGCGGACGTCCTGGTCGACGGGATGCGCGGCCGCTCGTCGCTGTGGTATCGGGTCCGGGTGAACCTGACCCACGTGCCCGAGGGAGAGCGGCCTCCGCAGGAGAAGCTGGATCCGGACTACGACCCGTGGGCCGGCTACGAGTGGCCGGATCGCGCCGGTCAGCTGGAGCGCGCGCCGCGCAAGAAGGTCAGCGAGAACTGACCGCGGCGAGACCCGAACGGCGGCGGCGCCGATCGTCGTCCAGCGAGCGGCGGGCGACCGGCAGCCAGGCCAGCCCGATCATCGCCTGGACCACGACGGCGATGACGATGAGGATCCCGGGCACGGTCAGGACCAGGGCCGGGACGGCCCACTCGAACCCGCCGAACGAAGTGGACGATGCGTCCAGTTCGAGTCCGTCCCCGACGCCTGCGCCCGGGACGACGAACAGGTCGATCGGCGCGGCGTGGCGCAGGGCGGACCGGGGCGGAGGGATCGCCGGTCCCGGGTCGAGCGCTCGCGCCACCGCCCCCGGAATCGATCTGACCGACCCCGATCAGTGGTGACTCCGACGGCGCGGTATCGGATGGAGGTCGAGTCGCACTCGACGCCGAGGGTCGCGGTGTCGGGGTCGGTGTCGACGTGGGCAGCGCCGATCCGATCGGCGAGGCGGACGGAAGCGATGGCAGCGTCGGCAGCGGCCGGACGGTGGGGAGCGGCGCGATCGAGGGCGCCGGCGGGAGCGTCACGGTCGGTACCGGTGGCGCGGTCGCGGCCGGTGTCGGCGTGGGCTTCGGAGTCGGCGCCGGCGTGGGAGCCGGGGTCGGTGCCGGCGTGGGCGCCGGGGTGGGCGCGGGTGTCGGTGCCGGGGTGGATGGCGGGGCGGTCACCGTGATCGTCACGGTCCTCGTGGGCGAGGATGCGGCCCCATCGGACGCGCGGTACGTGAACGTCCGAGTTCCAGTGAACGAGCCGCCCGACGTGAAAGTGAAGCTCCCGTTCGCGTTCAGGTCGAGGGAGCCGTTGCCGCCGCCGTCGACGAGAACGGCCGTCAAGGCGTCGCCGTCGGAATCCAAATCGTTGGCCAAGACGCCCGCCGCCGGGACCGACAATCGGACGCCGGTCGTCGCGCTGTAGGCGTCGTTCGCCGCCGTCGGGGAATTCGGGTTCGTCACGGTCAGATTGACGGTCGCTGTATCCGTGACGAGGATGCCCAGGTTCAGAACGCGGGCGTCGTACGTGAACGAATCGGCACCGACGTAGCCCGCGGCCGGCCGGTACGTGAAGCTGCCGTTGCTGTTCACGGTCACTGTCCCGTGCGCCGGATTGGTGCGCTTCGCCGCCGTGAGGCCCACACCCGAGTCGTTATCGAGGACGCCGGCCGCGGCGCTCACGGTCAGGACCCGGTCGTGGAGGACGGTATAGGCATCGTCCCTGGCGGTCACCAGCAATCCAGCCGAGGCGGCCGGCGCCACGGAGAAGGCGACGAGCCCTGCCACCACAAACGGAACGAAGGAGCGCCCAAGGCGCCAGGCGTTCACGCGACCCGCCTCCGCGGGTCCCACAGTGCGCCATGCTCGGTGCCCGCCTCGCCGGGCAGCGGCGGATCGGCGTCGTGCTCGATGCCATCGATGAATGCGATGACGAGGCGCTCCTCGAGCTGCGTCCCGGCGGCGTCACCGAGTCGCACGAGGGCCTCTCGAACGTCGAGTGCTTTGCGATAGGGGCGTGTCGTCGTCATCGCCGAGAAGGCGTCGGCCACGGCAAGGATCCGCGCGATGGGCGGGATGGCCTCGCCTTCGAGTCGGTCGAGGTAGCCCTGCCCGTCCCACCGTTCGTGGTGGTGCCGGATGCCGGCCCGGACCACCGCGATGTCCGGCAGGTCGCGGACGATCATGTCGCCGAGTGCGACGTGCTGCTTCACGATGGCGTACTCGGCTTCGGTCAGCTGGCCCGGCTTGCGCAGGATCCCGTCCGGGATACCGATCTTTCCGATGTCGTGCAGCAGCCCCGCGACGGCCAGGGTCCGGATCTCGTCCGCCGGCATGTCGATACGCCGCGCGAGGAACGTCGCATACCGGGCGACGTCCTCGGAGTGGCGCTTGGTATACCGGTCCTTGGTGTCGACCGCGATGACCAGCCCCTGCAGGACATCGAAGCTGGTACTGGCCGCGGAGTCGTCCTCAGAGCGATCGGCGGCGTGCCGGACGGTATCCCCTCCGCTGGCCTTCGCCTCCTCGAGCACCCGCACCACACCCGCGAGCAGCGTCGTCACGGATGTGCCGTGGTCGGGGAAGGTGGCGATGCCGACGCTGACCGTGATGGGTAGCCGCTCGGTCTCGGCGAACCGGAGACTGAGGTCCACCAGGCTGGTCCGAACGCGGTCGACGACCGGCTCGAGGTGGGCGACGACGGTCGGTGAAGCGATGAGCAGGAACTCGTCGGGGCCGTAGCGGCCCATCTCGATGCCGTCGGGGACGTGCTGCCGGAGCGTCCCTGCGACCGCGAGCAACGCCTGATCGCCGGCTTCGTGGCCATGGTTGTCATTGAGCAGCCGGAAGTTGTCGATGTCGATCAGCGCGATCCCGAGCGGCCTGACCTCGTCGCGCGCCCCTTCGATCTGCTCCGCCAGCCAGGCGACGAGAGCGCCGTGGTTGAGGGTCTCGGTCAGCGGGTCGCGGCGGGTCGATTCGAGGAGGGCCGTCGTCTGTCGGGTCAGCCGCAGCTGCGCCGAGCGGAAGACGAGGAACAGGAGACCGGCCGCGACGAGACCGGCCGTCAGCGTGACGATCACGATCTCGCGCCGCATCTGGTCGAGTCGGTCGAGGATCGGGACGGCGTCCCGCCAGACACCCACGACGCCGAGGACCTCGCCGCCCACCTTGAGCGGCAGGAACTCGCGCAGGATCATCGGCGACGCGAAGTCGGCAGGACCCGCGCCGGACTCAGCGGCGGGGCCCATGGCCGCCTGGGCGGTCCCACCGCGCGCGAGGTCGAACTCGCCGGAGGGCGGCGTCGCCACGTCATGGAGGTCCGGATCACTCGCAGCCACGATCGTCCCGTCCGGCCGTCGGAGCTCGACGCGGAGGATCTCGCCCGCGCGCGGCAGAGTCGCGAGCTGCGCCTCGAGGCGCGCGACGTCTGCCCGTGACGGTGTCGCCGACCCGGACAGGACGTCAGGCTGCACATAGGCGTTCACGAACGCCCGGATCGTCGCCGCGTCGCTCCCGACCAGACTGGTGAGGGTCGCGGTCGAGAAGTGCTCGCCGACGAGGAAGGACTGGGCCGTCGCGGCGGCCCCGACGATCGCCAGGAACGCACCGTAGACCAGGATCAGAAGCACGGGCCGTGGCGGCCGCGCGCGTGTGCCGAACAATGCTTGACGATGCCTCGAGTGGGTGGCTCCTCGAATACCCGACTTTAGGCACGCGCACCGAATGGCCCACCATGGGACGAAGGTCCCAGTCGCGAGTGAGCGGCAGCGTCAGCGGGGCGCCCGCGCACCGCGAATCAGTGGCCGAAGGTCACGTTTCGCTCAGGATCCGGCCGGATGGCGCTCGTACAGCACGACCCGCCAGAAGAACGTGCGGGCCTCCGACCTGGCTCGCAAACCCGCCTCCTCGACGATCGCGTCGATGCGGGCGTTCGGATGGGCGAAGGCCCGGTACGTCATGCCACGGACCCGGAACCAGACATTCATCAGGCGCAGGCCCCAGCGGATGATCGCGCGATCCCGCGGCAGGACCAGCCCGTACACGCCGCGCGCCCGCGTCGCCGACAGGCGCACCAGCGACAACATGTCCGGGTAGCAGCACACGACGCGATCGAGGGTGACGATGTCGGCGGGCTCGATCGCCGATGCCTGCGTCACGAAGTCCCCGTGGACGGTCTCGAGCCGATCGAGGTCGCTCCGTCGCCGTCCTTCCTCCCGAGCGGCGTCGAGCGACGGCGCGGATGCATCCACGAGCACGGCCCGTGCCGCGCCCTCCTTGAGCAGCTCGTGGTCGACGACACCGATGCCACCGCCGATGTCCAGCACGCTGGCGTCTCGAACGCCGTGAGCGCGGATCATGTCGAGCAGGAGGCGGGTCGTTCGATCCGGCCCATTGCGGCGATACCTCTGTACGTCCGCCTCGGCCGATGCCCGGTCGAAGATCGAGAAGCGATCGTCGCAGCCGCACGCGTCCATCAGCTGCCGAAGATCGCCTCGAGCTCGAAGGGCGCGGTCGTTTCGAGCTGGTCGTACCGGCACGCCTCGGGTGGCTTGTCCGGGCGCCAGCGCTTGAACGTCGTCGCGTGACGGAACCGGTTGCCCTGGAGATGGTCGTAGGCGACCTCGACGACCCGCTCGGCGCGGAGCGGCTCCCACGACAGGTCCTTGCCCCGGTTCCAGCGCGAGGTCGCCCCTGGCAGTCGCTGCCCCGACGCCTCCGCGTCGCCCCAGCCGGCCCACTCCGCCCATTCACGCCACGGATGGCCCTCGACCGCGTTCACGCGGAGCGGCGCGAGCTCCTCGGCCAGCTCGGCCCGGCGGTCCCACGTGAACGATGACGTGATCCCGACGTGGTTGAGCTTGCCGGCGTCGTCGTACAGACCGAGCAGCAGCGACCCGACGTGCGTGCCCGGCCCGTTCTTGTGCCACCGAAAGCCGGCGACCACGCAATCGGCGGTGCGCTGGTGCTTGATCTTGAGCATCGCGCGCTTTCCCGGCTGATACGGCGCATCGGCGCGTTTGGCGATGACACCGTCGAGCCCGGCCCCCTCGAAACGATCGAACCAGTCGGCGGCGGTCGCGCGGTCGGTGGTGGCCGGCGTGAGGTGGACGGGCGGCCTGACGCCCGCCAGCACGGTCTCCAGTCGCGTGCGCCGCTCGGCCTGGGGCACCTCGCGCAGGTCCTCATCGCCCAGTGCGAGGAGGTCCCACGCGACGAAGCTGGCCGGCGACTCTGCGGCCAGCATGTTCACGCGCGACGCGGCTGGATGGATGCGCAGGAGCAGCGCCTCGAAATCGAGCGCCCCGTCGCGGGCGATGACGATCTCGCCGTCGAGGATGCAGCGTTCCGGCAGGGCGGCCCGCAGCGGATCGGCCAGCTCGGGGAAATAGCGGTCGAGGGGCTTGAGGTCGCGCGACTGTGTGTACACCTCGTCGCCGTCGCGGAACACGATCGCGCGGAAGCCGTCCCATTTGGGCTCGAAGAGCCAGCCGTCGCCATCGGGCAGCCGGTCGACGGCTTTGGCCAGCATCGGCTCGATCGGAGGGGCGACGGGCAGGTCGATGGCCATGCCCGGAGTGTAGGTCAGCCGATCAGGGGACCGTCTCGAGCGCGTCCCGCGCGCGTTCACGACCGAAGTTCCAGGCGAACGGCCCGTCGTACGCCGGGAGCGCTTCCAGCTCGGTCCGTCGCTCGACGAGCAGGCGCCGGATCCTGCCGGCCTCGAGCTCCGGGAGACGTGGCAGGGCCGCCACCAGGGCCGGGATCGCGTCGTCCGGGAGAACGCCCAGGTAGTCGGCATCGAGCGCGACCTCACCGTCGGGCGGGACCAGGCTGGGGTCGATGACCCTCTCGAGGTTGCGCTCGGCCACGAACGCGGCGGGCGCGAGGACGTTCAGGCTGACGAGCGCGACGACCCCGATGACCGCCATCGCATGGCCGAGCCAGCGGGTTCGGTCGGTCGCGAGGAAGACCGCCATCGTCCCGAGTGTCGCCGCCATCGCGGCGATCGAGACCGCGACGTACAAACGCAGCTCCGTCCACCCGTAGGCATCCTGATAGAGCTGCAGGCGCAGCACCGCCGATGCGAGCACGATGAGGGTCAGCCCGACAAGGCCGATGGCCAACGCTACGTATGCGCGGGTCCGCGCGAGCACCTGGTACTCGAGGACGACCAGGATCCCGCCGGAGAGGGCGGCCGCCGCGACGAGCTCGAAGTACCCCCGCCTGGCATACGAGCTGTAGGTCATCCCCGCGGCTGCCAGCGTGTCGAGCCCGCCGAACAGGTACGCCAGCTGCAAAGCGACGAACAGGCCGACGATCAGATCGACGGCGACGAGGACGACGAGCGCCTCGGTGGTCCCCAATGACCGGGCGATGCGAACCGTTGCGGACTGCGAAGCCGCACCGAGCGACGCGCCCTCCATCGCCGGGATCCCGCGCGTCGAGATGGCAAGCAGGCCGCCGGCCAGCCACGCGACCGATGCCACGAAGATCAGCCGACCGGGCAGGTCCCCGAGATCGATGCGGAAGCCGAGCAGGTCGTCCATGCCGCGCCGGAAGATCGGATCGGCGGACGCGAACAGGCCCGCGAAGATCATCACCAGCGGGATGGCCAGGACAAGTCCACGGAGCACCGACCCCATCCAGGGCGGCCTCTCCGGCATGGTCTCTCCCGGCCGCGGGCGTGCGGCCCGCAGCAACCGAGCGGTGCCCGCCAGCGTCGACTCGACGACCCACACGCCCATCGCGAGGATCGCGCTCAGGGATCGGCGGGTGACCGCGAGACCGGAGAACGCGACGACCGACGCGCCGGTGAATGCCGCAGCCCCGACAAGGTCGAGCAGTGCCACGAACGGGTCGGCGCGGATCGCCACGAACGTCGCGAGGACCATGGCCGTGAGCGGCAGCCATGCATCGAGCGGGTCCGGCGCGCGACCCGGTCGGCGCACGATCCATGCAAGACCCAGGACGACACCCGTCATCAAGGGCACGTTGAGTCCGGGAGCCGGCCCATCGAGCGCGATCTCACCGAGCACACCGATCCCGAAGGCCATGAGTAGGAGGCCTCGGGCGAGGGAACGGGCGTCGCGACGGTCCATGGGCACACCTCGGGGTTGGAGCCGGGCGTCGGGCTGCACGACGGATCCTGGCGCTCGGCGGTTGGACGCCGGCTGGCCGCGCGATGTGGCGCAACGAGCGGTCACGGTCGTTCAGCGGCGGAACCGCGGGTCGACATCGGGCGTCCGCACCGTGCCACGCGCGACCACTCGGCCGTGGGGCATCACGGAGGTCGCGCAATGCGTCCGAACCGGTCATCGATCATCCGAACGGTCCTTCTTCTCGTGACGCTTCTGGCTATCGTCGCCTGTGGCGGCGCGGCGAGCCAAAGGCTGTCCACGGTCGGGAATGCGGTCACGCCACCCGACGAGTTCGGTGGCGGTCAGGCCGCACCCGCGGCGAGCGCCGCCCCGAGCGCGGCGTCGGCTCCCGACGAGGTCGGCAACCTCGTCGACGACGCCAAGATCGTCCGCACCGGCACGATCGAGCTGCAGGTCGCCGACGTCCCGGCGGCGCTCCTCGCGGCCCGTGACGGTGTCCGCCGCATGGGCGGCTATATCGGCGCCTCGCAGACCGAGAACGTCGACGACCGCCCGGTCGCGACGATCACATATCGGGTGCCGGTCGACCGCTGGGAGGAGGCGCTCGATCTGCTCCGGGGCATCGCCGGCCCGTCGACGAAGGTCGTGAACGAGACCACCAACGCGGTCGAGGTCACCGGCGCTGTCGTAGATCTCGAGGCACGGATCAAGAACCTGCGGGCGAGCGAGGTGGCGCTCCAGGACATCTCGGCGAAGGCCGCGCGGGTCACCGACGTGCTCGAGGTCCAGGCCCAGCTGACTGCCGTGCGCGGCCAGATCGAGCAACTCACGGCCCAGCTGACCGCGCTCGAGGATCAGGCGTCCTATGCGACCTTGACGGCGGGCTTCAGCACGCCGGTCGTGGCCGTGCAGGTCGCGGCCAAGGGCTGGGAGCCAGCTGCCGTCGTCGACGAGGCCACGGCCAGCCTGGTCGACATCCTTCAGGCGCTCACGACCGCAGGGATCTGGTTCGCCATCGTCTGGCTGCCCTTGATCATCGGCATCAGCGTCCTCGCCGTCATCGTGATCGCGATCCTGCGCCGCCTGGGTCTCATCGGGATCGGGCGTCGACGGGGAGACGTCGCGGCGCCCGGCTGACCCGTCCTCGCCGGCATGGCACGATGAGGCCGTGTCGGAACAGGCTGAGAAGTACGACCGGATCGCCGCGGGCTACGAACGCTGGTGGGCGCCGGTGCTGGCCCCGAGCGCTGTCGCGCTGCTCGACCGGGTCGGTCCCGCTGTCGAGGCCGGAGCGACCGAGCTGCTCGATGTCGGTGTCGGCACCGGCAACCTGAGCCGACCCGCGCTCGCCCGCTGGCCGACGGTCCGTGTCACGGGCGTCGATGCCTCGCGCGAGATGGTCGCGACGACGGAGGCGCTCGTCGCCGAGGCCGGTGACGGGCTTCGCTCGCGCTTCACCGGCACGGTCGCGGCTGCGGCCGACATGCCGTTCGCCGTCGCCACGTTCGATCTCGCGATGTCATCGTTCGTGCTCCAGCTCGTGGCCAGCCGGCCGAAGGCGCTGCGAGAGATCCGACGAGTCCTGCGGCCGGGCGGTCGCCTCGAATACGTCACGTGGCTCGTCGACGAGCGGGCGTTCGCGCCGGACCGGATCTTCGACGCGCTGCTCGCGGAGTTCGGCTACGAGGACGAGGAGGACCGGCCGAGGACCGGCGACATCCCGTCGGTCGACCGTGCGGTGGCGGAACTCCGGCGTGCCGGCTTCAGTGATGTCGACGCGTCTCGCGCGCTGCTCGACCACGCGTTCACCGTCGACGGCTACATCGCGTTCCTGACGGAGTACGACGAGGAAACGCTGTTCGAGGAGATGGGCCGCGCCGACCGGCGTCGGTTCCTGATGCGATTCCGCGAGCGCCTGATGGCGCTCGACCCCGACGAGCTGCATTTCCGGGCGGCCATCGTCTACGCGTCGGGGGTCCGGTCCGGTTAGCCGCCGGCGCGGACCGGCGCGGCTGGGCGCGCGCCTGTGGCGGTGCGGATGAGGTCGCCCAACGCCGGGCTGTCCGGCGCCACGAGCTCAGCGACCCGCGCGCGATCGACCTGTCCGACGATGATCTGCCCGATCTCGGTCTGGACGGTCGAGAACAACCCGAGCTCGCGCATACCGCTCGGTCTGCGCGGCGTTGTCGTCGGTCGGGGTGAGGTAATGGATCGACGAAGCCCGATAGCGGTGTACGAGGAACAATTGGATGAGTGTCATCAGGCGACGGCGACGGACCGCCGCGTTCGTGTTCTGATCGCGGACCGACAGGATCGTGCGGCCGCGGCGATCGACGATGCTCGTGAACACGACGTCCGCCATGGACGCCCCTCCTCGTCGAGGACTCGGATCTCGAGGAGGTCCGAGCCCGCGACGTGGGGCCGCAGCTCGACCCGCAGCGCTCCTCCGTGGTCCCAATGGTCCCGCCACGCTGCCAGCCAGGTTTCGAGCAGCGAGGTCGGCACTTCGGTCTGGACGAGATGCTGGTGCTGGGTCGAGGCCTTGCCCATGGCCTTGGTCGCCGCGGTCC
Organism: uncultured Chloroflexia bacterium; assembly: GCA_963780425.1. Taxonomy (GTDB): domain Bacteria; phylum Chloroflexota; class Limnocylindria; order Limnocylindrales; family CSP1-4; genus SPCO01. The sequence goes on from CAWABZ010000012.1 coordinate 269,684, forward strand.
GACCCGACGAGGCCATGAGCGCCGCATCCAGACGGTCGCCGCCGACGAGCGACTGCGGCGTCCGATATGGCGATTCGAGCAGTCGGAACCGGCGTTGGAGCCGCGCGAGCGCGAGCATCCCGTCCTCACTGAGCGCCCGCGCGAACTCCTCCGCCGCGAGCCCGTCGATCTGGTGGCCCCCGTAGGTGATGAAGTCGAAGACGTAGCCGAGCTTGCCGAGCTCCTCCGGGAAGCGACGCATCTCGTCGTCGCCCATCCCGGTCGTGTCCCAGTTGAACGACGGCGACAGGTTGTAGGCCAGCATCTTGTCCGGGTACACCGCGTGGATGGCATCGGCGAATCGGCGCGCGTCCTCGAGATCGGCGGTCTTGGTCTCCATCCATAGCAGGTCCGCGAACGGCGCGACCGCGAGCGACTTGGCGATCGCGTAGTCGATACCGCCCTGGACCTGGTAGTAGCCGTCGGGCGTCTTGGGCAGTTCCGGATCCCAGGCGACCCGAAGGCCGAGCCCATCGGCCGCGACGCGGATCTCGCTGAAGGAGGCCGATCGGGCGAAGGTCCGCCACCCCTCGACGCTCGTCGTGAACGTTTCGCCGTCAGCGATCCGGGTTGCCAGGGTGTCGGCCACGGCCTCGCTGTAGGTCCGCAGGACGGCGTGGGTCTGCCAAGTCGCGGCGTATTCGTCGTCGAGCGCGTCCAACGTGGTGTGGAGCCCATCGCGATCGCCGCCGACAGCGGCCTCGCCGAGCCGTCGGACGCGATCGAGCAGACCGGTCCGGTCGAGCCAGTCCGTCGCGACCTTGAGCTCCCCATCGGGGAGCGCGAACAGGAGGTGGCCGCGAACGTCCTCCAGCCCGAGGCCATTGAGCGTCCGGAGGATCGCGACCAGTCCGGCGCGATAGCTCGGGACTTCGAGGTTGGTCGCCCCGAGGATGAACGGCTGATCGCGTTCGTCGGTCCGACCCTCGAGAAACGTCGCGGACTCCGCGTCCGTCCGCGCCACGATGATCCCGGGCACCCCCATGATGTCGAGCTGCAGTCGGGCGGCGTTCAGCCGTTTGATCTGCTCCTCCGACGACACGAGGACCTTGCCAGCCTGATGCCCACACTTCTTGGCACCTGGTTTCTGGTCCTCGATGTGATAGCCGGGCACACCGGCCTCGACGAACCGGCGGATGAGGTTGCGGACATGCCCGTCACCGCCATGCCCCGTGTCGGCGTCGGCGATGATGAACGGCCGGAAGTCGACCGTCGGGAGTCGCGGCCCGCTGGTCGTCGGTCATCCGAGTACGAAGGAAGTGCTGGTTGCGGTCGGCGGCGAGCAGGGCGCGGACCAGTCCGGCGGCTTCGTCCGGCACCTGGCTCAGCGGGTAGCTCGCGAGATCGGGACCTGGGTCTTCCGTCGCCGATCCCTTGGCCGACGTCGCCCAGCCTCCGAGATAGATGCCCTCGATGCCCAGCCGCTTCATCACCACGGCCTGCCCGGGTGAGTACGGCCCGAACGTCGTGATCTGCAGCCCCGCCTCGAACAGGTCGCGGAGACGCGCATAGAACGCCTCGGCCGCCGCGCGAGCGATCGTGTAGTCGTGCGGGATCGTTCCCTGCTGCTCGGCGACTTCGCCAGGGGTATGGAGTCGGACGATGCCGGCGAACCGTGGCGAGGCGAACCAGTCCCGCAGATCGGCGACGCGAGCGTCGATGGCCGGATCGGAGCGCGAACGCATCTGGCGGCTGACGGCTGGCGCTGTGCTATTCGTTCGCGTGGTCGCGTTCGCAGAAATCCGGGCAGGCGCACTCCGCGAGGAGGGCGGCCGCAGGCCCACCGGATCGGAGCCGCTCTGCCCGGGCGTCCGGCAGGCGACCGCGGTACGTCGCGACCTTCGAAGGCGATGAGCTCGAGGCGGTCCGGCCCGCCCTCGTCGACGCCGAGGATCCATGTCCGCGATGGCATGGCCGCGTCCCGGAAGTCGATCGTGATGCGGGTGGGTATCGCGTTCGGGCCCATGAAGGTCTCCTCGGTGCGCCCGCTGGGAAGGCCGGCGAGGTGGCAAGGCTAGTCGATGGGGACCCATCAGTCCAATCGAATGATGTTATGTTTCCTATCAATCTCATTGATATCGTGGGATGGCCAGCCATGCTCCTCAGCCAGGTCGAGGGCTTCCTCGAGACCGCCCGTCATCGCAATCTCAGCCGCGCCGCCGGTGCGCTGCACGTGACGCAGCCGGCGTTGACCGCCAGGATCCAGGCGCTCGAGTCGGAACTGGGCACCGCATTGTTCGTTCGCGGTCGGCACGGGATGGATCTGACCGATGCGGGCCGCGCGTTCCTCCCGTATGCGGAGCGGGCCATGGCCGCGCTGGATGCCGGAGCAAGCCTGCTCTCGGAACTCCGCCGGGGCGGGACTGGCGAACTCGTCCTGGGTGCCGCGCCCGCGGTCAGTACGTACGTCCTGCCGTCGCTCCTCGTCCGGTACACGCGACGGTTCCCGAATGTTCGGCTGGTCGTCAGGACCGGCCATTCGGAGGAGATCCTCGATCTGGCGCTGCGCCGCGAGATCGATCTCGGATTGGTGCGTGAGCTCCGCCACCCGGACGTCGAGATGCGGCCGCTCTATGACGACGAGCTCGTCCTCGTTGCAGCGGGCAGCCACCGGTTCGGGGACCGGACGACGGTCGGGATCCACGAGCTGGAGGGCGCCCGGCTCATCCTGTTCGATCGCACGTCCAGCTACTACGACCTGACAAACGCATTCTTCCGGGAGGCAGGCGTCGCGCCCGGCGGCGTCATGGAGCTCGACAACATCGACTCGGCGAAACAGATGGTCGGCCAGGGCCTCGGCGTCGCGCTGCTGCCCCATACGTCGGTCGCCGTAGAGCTGGCGAACGGTCGGCTCCGCGCGATCGACATCGAGGGAGCGGCGCCGATCCGTCGTCGGATCGTGGCGATCAGGCGACGCGACATCGGGCCGCCATCGGGCCCGGTTGCCGGCTTCCTGGACGTCCTCCAGGAGATCGACGATGTCCTACCAAGCTGGACGGGATGATCGAGCGGCCGGCGAGATGCCGGCCGCCCGAGTCGTGGGTTCCGCCTAGGTCAACGGTGCAGGCGTGCTCGGCGACGGGTCGGGAGTGTCGGGCGACGGATCCGGGGTGTCGGGCGACGGGTCCGGCGTCTGGCCGCCGTCCGAGCCGCCGGAGCCACCCGAACCGCCCGAGCCACCGCCGTCCTCGTCGCACGGCTGGCCGTCGTGGAGCCGTTCACCTCGCGAGGAGTCCGTCGACCCATCGGTCGACGGCTGCCCGCTCGCTCCCGGCACCGGGCTGGTCGACGGATCCGGGCTGGCGGCCGCGACGACCGCGGCGCCGCCGGCGACGAGCAGTGCTGCCGCCATCCCGGCGGTGAGAAGGGTCCGACGAAACGGATTCGGGTCCGTCGCCGGCTTGGTCGTCGCGGGATCCTCGATGGGCGGTGGCGTCTCCGTCCCGCCCGTGGACTGGTCATCCCATTGCATGTGCGTCTCCTGTGAGTGCTGGGTCGTGTGGCTGGGGGCACGACACGGTCAGGCCATCGCCACCTCGGTCCGGGCATGCGGGTCGGTCATGGGAACCGGTTGAACCAGTGGGCGGCGAGACCGGCGCCGGCCACCATCAGGACCAGGCCAGCAGCAGCGAACCACTGGGTGATCTCCTGGGCCTCGTAGCGGACACCCACGCGTGAGCCAACGCTCTCGTAGATCTGCCGGAGATCGTCGGCGGTGGGCGCCTCGAACGACCGCGCGCCGGTGGTCTCGGCGATCGCGGCGAGCGTGTCGGTGTCCGGCGGGACTTCGATCGTGTGCCGCACACCGAACTCGTCGGTCACCGACACGACACCCGTCGCGGTGCCGAGCGCGATCGTGTAGACAGGCATCCCGGCGGCCGCAGCGCTGCGTGCCGCCTCAGCCGGTTCGAGCCGGCCCGTCGAGTTCGCACCGTCGGACAGGAGCACGGTCGCGACCAACGGCGGCTCGGACGCACCGGCCGGCGCCGACGGGTCGGCCGAGGAGCCGGCCGACGGCGACGACGAGGGGCTGGGCGAGCCCGCGCCCGGGTCGGCGGCCGAGTTCGCGGCGGCGTCGATCACGTCCTGCGCCATCCCCAGCGACAGCCCGATCGCATCGCCAAGGGCTGTCCCGCCCTCCGCCTGAAGAGCATCGAGTGCGGCATGCACTTCCGCTCGATCGGTCGTCGGCGAGACGGCCACCTGGGCCGCCGTGCCGAACGTGACGAGCCCGACCCGGAACGAGGCCGGCAGCTGGTCGATGAACGCTGACGCGGCCTGCTTCGCGCTGTCGAGACGGGATGGGGCGACATCGGTCGCGAGCATCGAGCCCGAGACGTCCATCGCCAGGACGATCGTCGCGTCCTCCCGCGGGACCGCCAGCATCGCCGACGGCCTGGCGAGTCCGATGACGAGCGCCGCGAGCGCCAGCACATAGAGGGCCGGCGGAACGTGGCGGCGCCAGGCCGGCGTTCGTGGGACGAGATTGGACAGGAGGTCGACGTTCGTGAAGCGCACGACGTACCGGGACCGCCGCCGCTGGACAAGGAGATATCCGGCGATCGCGAGCGGGACCAGCAGCAGGGCGAGGAGTAGCGCGGGCGATGCGAAGCTCATGACGCCCGCCCCAGGATGCGCAGCTGCCCCGCGAGGCTGTCCAGCCAGCTCGTCGCGGTGGACAGGGTGACGTGGCCGACGCCGAGTCGCCGGAGCTCGCGTGCGAGCGAACGACGTTCATCGGCGGCCGCGGCGGCGAACCGCTCGCGGAGGAGCGCCGACGACGTGTCGACCCGCACCTCGCGGCCGGTCTCGGCGTCGATCAGCGTCATGTCGCCGAGATCCGGCAGATCGCCCTCCCGCGGGTCGGCGATCTCGATCGCCAGGACCTGGTGCCGTGCCGCGACCGCCGCCAGCGGGCGCAGCCAATCCCGCGGGCCGCGGAAGTCGGACACGATGACCACGAGGCCGCCGCGCCTGGCGGCCGCCGCGACGAGGCGCAGCGCTGCCGCCGGCGACGGAACGGCGCCCGGGGGACCGTCCAGCTCGATGTCCTGGCGGGCAAGGAGGAGGGCCGAGAGGACGCCGTTGCGGCCGCCGGTCGGGGCCAGACGCCGGTCGGCCGGACCGCCGAACGTCACGATCCCGAGGCGGTTCCCGCGTTGCGTGGCGAGATGCGCGGCCGCGATCGCGACCCCTTCTGCCACGTCGGCCTTGCGCCGGAGCGCCGTGCCGAACGCCATGGACGCCGAGACGTCGAGCACCAACCAGCTGGTCAGCGCGCGCTCCGGCACGTGGACGCGGACATGCGGGATCGTCGTCCGCGCAGTCGCGTTCCAGTCGATGCGGCGGACATCGTCGCCGGGCTGGTAGGGCCGGACCTGGGCGAGCTCGAGACCTCCACCGAGGTCGTGGGCCCGGAAATCACCCGGCAGCAGACCGCGGATGCGTCGCCCGATCGTCAGATCGAGCGCTCGCAGCAACGCCACCGGGGTGGGGCCGGGGCCCGGCTGCGCGGCGAGTCGCACGGCCGTCATGCCGTCTGCTCCGTCGCGACCAGCTGGGGCACCGGGACGGCAGGCAGGATGCGGTCGAGGATCATGTCGGCCGAGACCTCCTCGGCCAGCGCGGTGAAGCTCGGCACGATGCGATGGCGCAGGACGTCCGGGGCGAGCTCCGTCACGTCGGACGGCAGGACGTAGCGACGCCCACGCACGACCGCCAGTGCCCGGGCCGCGTGGATGAGGTAGATCGACCCGCGCGGGCTGGCACCGTAGGCGATGAAGGGGGCCACGTTCGGCAGCCCGACCAAGGAGGGAGCGCGTGTCGCGCCGGCCAGGGCGACCGCATAGTCGATCACGGCCCGGTCGACATAGACGTCGGCCGTCAGCGCCTGCAGCCGTGCCAGCATCTCGGCGGTCAGGATCGGCACGAGCTCGGCGGCGGCGCGGAGCGAGCGCTCCACGACCACGGCCTCCTCGCCGGGCGTCGGGTAGTCGACCCGCACCTTCATCATGAATCGGTCGACCTGCGCCTCGGGCAGCGGGTAGGTGCCCTCGGACTCGATCGGGTTCTGGGTCGCCATCACGAGGAACGGCCGGGGCACCGGGAAGGTCTCCGGGCCGATGGTGACCTGCCGCTCCTGCATGACCTCGAGCAGCGCCGATTGGACCTTGGCGGGTGCCCGGTTGATCTCGTCGGCGAGCAGGAAGTTGCAGAAGACCGGACCGCGCTCGGTCTCGAACGTGCTTCGGTCGGGTCGGAAGATGCGCGTCCCGACGAGGTCGGCCGGCACGAGGTCGGGCGTGAACTGGATGCGCTGGAAGCTCGCGTCCAGGACATCGGCCAGGGTCTTGACGGTCAGAGTCTTGGCGAGGCCGGGGACGCCCTCCAGCAGGAGGTGGCCGCCGGCGAGCAGCGCGATCAGGACGCGCTCGAGCATCGCATCCTGGCCGACGATCACGCGTCTGATCTCGAAGAGGACGGCCTCACTGGCCGTCCGTCCGTCGAGGGGATCGTCGACGGGATGGAGCGCACGGGTGTCGTTCATCGGAGCCCTCGCGGTCCGTGGGCTCGGGACCGTCGCTACGTTCTGGTCGATATCCCTCCGTCGCAGGGCATCGTCCGGACCGTGGCTGAGAGCGTCATGAGAACTGGAGCGTCGGGAGGCGGCGCGTCGCGGCCCGCAGCCCGGCCAAGGGCCGGCGGCCGCGGCGAAGGGCTGGGTCAGCCCTCCTCGGGTGTCGCCTCGGATGCCGCCTCGCCAGACGCGGCCTCGCCTTCGGCGCCCTCGCCCTCGGCCTCCTCGCCCTCGACCTCTTCGCCCTCGGCGACGACGGGCTCTTCCTCGATCTCGATCCGCGGCGCCTGGACCTTGGCGATGATCTCGTCAGGGTCCGTCAGGAGCGTCACGTCCGAGGGGATCTGCAGGTCGCGCACCCAGATCGCCGCCTCGAAGTCGGCGAGCGACTCGACCGAGTACTCGATCGACTGGGGCAGGTGATCCGGCAGGGCCTTCACCCGGACCGTCTCGGTCGGGTGGAGGAGAGTCCCGTTCAGCTGCGTGACCGCGTACGACTCACCAGTGGCAACGAGCGGCACGTCGACGATGAGCTCCTCGGTCATGCGCACGAGGAAGAGGTCGGCATGCAGCGGCCGGCGGTGGACGGGATGGATCTGCACCCCGTTGATGAGGACCGGGTTCGCCGCCTTCCCGTCGACCGACAGGTCGATGAGTGCGTTCGGCCCGGCATGCTTGCGCAGCTGGTCGAAGTCGTGGGCGTCGATCGAGACGTTGGTCGATTCCACGCCGTGTCCGTAGACGACGGCCGGGAGGCGGCCGTCCTTGCGAAGTCGTGAGACGGCCTTGCCGGTCACCTCGCGGTGCTCGGCGGCCAGCGACGGGCGGGCGGTTGCCATTGGATCGGACCTCGGGTCGTGCTTCGTTCGTGCGGATGACGGGCTGCGGCTCGCCGGCGGGGAGCGAGGCGCCCGGAGCGCTGCGCAGGATACCACGAGGGCCCGCGCTCTTGGGGCGCCGGGCCTGAATCGGGGCCCGGGTATAGCATCCCGAACGTGGCAGCAACGATTCTCATCGTCGAGGACGAGCACGCCGTCGCGCGCGGCATCCAGTACGCCCTGCAGCAAGAGGGCTACGACGTCGGTGTCGCTCGGTCCGGCGAGGAGGGCCTCGATATCGCGACGCGCGAGGCGCCCGACCTGGTCGTGCTCGATGTGCGGTTGCCCGGCATCGATGGCTTCGAGGTCCTCCGGCGCGTCCGCGCGGCCGGCGCCAAGATGCCGATCCTCGTGCTCACCGCGCGTGACGACGAGGTCGACAAGGTCATCGGGCTCGAGATGGGCGCCGACGACTACCTCACCAAGCCGTACAGCCTGCGCGAGCTGCTCAGCCGGATCAAGGCGCTGCTGCGACGGTCGTACGGCGATCTCGCCGATGCCGCCGGCGGTCGCGTCCTCCGCCACCGCGATCTCGTGATCGACCTCGAGCGGCGGCGTGTCCAGCGCGGAGCGCGCCGGATCAGCCTGACGCCGACCGAGTTCGAGATCCTCCGTCACCTCGCCTCGCGCCCGGGGAGGGTCTACACGCGCGGCGAACTGCTCGAGCTGTTGCGCGACTACGAGGCACTCGACCAGGACGAGAAGACGATCAACGTCCATGTCAGCCACCTTCGGGAGAAGATCGAGGACGACCCGACGACGCCCGCATTCGTCCTGACCGTGCGGGGCGTCGGATACGCCTTCGCGGAACGCTGAGCTAGCGGTGCACAGGCGGTCCACCTGGTTGCGCCGTCTGCGGCGGTTGAAGCCGCGGACGTTCCAGGCTCGCCTGAGCGTCGCCTTCGTGACCGTCATCGCGCTGACGCTCGCCCTGGTGTCGATCTTCGTCGTGAACCGCCTCGACGACTACTTCACCCGTCAGCAGGAGGCCGACCTCAAGGAGCGGCTGACGACCGTCAGTACGTTGGTCAAGTTGACCACGACGGTCGCGTCGCGAGGGGTGCCGGTCATCGATGGGGATGGTCTCGTCAACCAACGCGTGCTGATCGGGCTGGAGGACGATGGGCTCCGTGACCTGATCGCCGACCAGATCGCGCAGGCCGATGTCATCGTCCGGATCGGGACCACCGTGACGGTCCCTGGCGAACGATCCCAGTTCCTGCCGGCGTCGAACGGCACGGTGTTCCTGCCACGTCAGGCACCGCCGGACGCCGGGCAGGCACGCGAGCGCACGTCGGTCTTCGACTACGTGGCGGGTGGGCCGGTCGACCGGCGATACACGATCGAAGTCACGCTGGCGGACCCGTACACGTACCGGGCGACCGCGATCAACAACGTCACAGGGCTGCTCGCCGCGATCGGCCTGTTCGCCCTCGGGCTGGCCGTCGTCGTCTCGGCCGCCCTCGCCCGCCGCTTCACCACACCGATCCGGCAGCTGACGGATGCGTCCCGGGCTCTGGCGGAAGGCGACCTCACCCGGCGGGTGCCCGCGGCCCAGCTGCGCGCCGGAGCATCCGAGCTCGGGGAGCTGGCCGTGCAGTTCAACACGATGGCGGACCGGCTGGCCGAGAGCGTCGAGCTCATCCGGCGCGACCGGGACCGCAGCCGCGACTTCCTGGCCGACGTCTCCCACGAGCTGCGCACGCCTTTGGCGGCGCTACGGACCTTCAACCAGCTGCTCATGGAATCCGCGGGCGACGACCCGGAGGCGCGCACCGAGTTCCTCGAGTCGAGCGCCGGTCAGATCGAACGGCTCGACTGGCTGGCGCAGAACCTGCTCGAGCTCTCGAAGCTCGACTCCGGCCTCGTCCTGCTCGACCTGCGACCGGACGATCTGCGGGCGGCCGTCGAATCGGCGGCCCACCAGCACGACGCCCTCGCCGCCCGTCGTGGAGTCACGGTCGAGCTGGACCTGCCTTCGACGCCGATCAGGATCCGCCACGATCCGCCGCGGATCGGCCAGGTCGTCGCGAACCTCGTCGGCAACGCGGTGAAATTCACGCCGCGTGGCGGGGTCGTGCGGGTGTCGGTGGCGTCCGCACCAGACGGCGCACGCATCGACGTGACCGACACGGGCGTCGGGATCGATGCGTCCGAGCTGCCCCATATCTTCGAGCGCTTCTACCGCGGATCGCGGGCCAACGAGGCGCGCGGTTCGGGCAGCGGGCTCGGCCTCGCGATCGTCCGGTCGATCGTCGACATGCACGGCGGCACCGTGACAGTCGAGAGCGGACCCGAGACCGGCAGCCGGTTCACGGTCCGGCTGCCGAGCGACCCACGAAGCGTGGCGGGCACGCCTGCCGCCCAGCGGGCGGCCGTGGCGTCGGCGGCAGAGGGGAGCGAGCGGATCGCCGCCGCGACCGCCTCCGATCCGGGGAACGCTCCCTCAGACGCCTCTCATGATGCTCTGCGCAACATCACGGAAACTTCACCGTCCGAGTCTCCCCACGTGAATCCGGCGTCGGCACCGTAGGGAGCGACGGACTCACCCTCCTCGCCGCTCACCGGCGGGCGCCGACCAAAGGAACCAGCAGACGATGACCGACTCTCGCTCAGACGACCCTGAATCCACGCAGCGGCACGAGCTGCCTGCCGAACCGACCACGCCGCCCGTCATGCGGACATCCGGCGATCCCGTGGGGTACACGCCACCGGCGACCGCCCGGCCCGAGTGGACTCGCCAGGAAGAAGCCGTCAGCCCGCCCACCCCGGAGCGCTGGTACGAACCGGCCTCCACCGTCTCCCCCGCACCCGTGACCGAGGGTGCCGTCCGCGGCAACAGGACCGGTCGGGGCGGGATGGGAACGATCCTGGGTGCCGCGCTCCTGTCAGCCGCGCTGGCATCCGGTGGCACGGTCGTCGCCCTCAACGCCTCGGGCGCTCTCGACCGTCCGGCACCAGTAGCGGCCACGCCGAACGTCACGAGCGTCGGGGCCAACAACCAGCCCGTGACGATCGACGAGTCGTCGGCCACGATCAACGTCGCCGCGAAGGCCAGCCCGGCCGTCGTCCGGATCACCGTCGGGGGCAGCGTCGACACGTCGACCGGCATCATCCCGGAGACCGGGGTGGGCTCGGGCGTCATCTACGACTCGCGCGGCTGGATCCTCACCAACCGCCACGTGGTCGAGGGCAGCGACACGCTGTCGGTCGAGCTCAACGACGGTCGTGTCCTGCGCGGCACGGTCTACGGCATCGACACCCTGACCGATCTGGCGATCGTCAAGGTCGAGGGCACGGATCTGCCCGTCGCCCAGCTCGGGCAGTCGAGCAGCCTGAAAGTCGGTCAGCTCGTCGTCGCGATCGGCAGCCCGCTCGGCACGTACTCGAATTCGGTCACGAGCGGGATCGTGTCGGCCAAGGGCCGGACCATCACGACCGATGGCAACGAGAACCTCAACAACCTCATCCAGACCGACGCCGCGATCAACCCCGGCAACTCGGGTGGACCGCTGCTCGACGCGGCCGCCAACGTCGTCGGCATCAATACTGCGATCGCCGCCGACTCCAATGGCATCGGCTTCGCGATCCCGATCGACATCGCCCGGCCGATCATGGAGCAGGCCCTCGCCGGTAAGCAGCTCGCGCGACCGTACATGGGCGTCGTCTACCGGCCGCTCGACAAGCAGTTCTCGGACACGAACAACCTCCCCGTCGACGACGGTGCACTGGTCCAGCAGGGCGGGAACCAGGAGCTCGCCGACCCCGGCGGTCGTTCCCGGCAGCCCGGCCGATGACGCGGGTATCCGGGAAGGCGACATCATCGTCAAGGTCAACGACCAGGCGATCGACGGAGACCATCCGCTCGACGCGACGCTCAGCGAGTACGCGCCCGGCGACACGGTCACGCTCGAGCTGCTGCGCGGTGGCCAGTCGACGACAGTCCAGCTGACGCTGGGAACCCGCCCGGAGCGCTGAGTCCTCGGACCGATGGCGAACGCAGCGTCGCCTCGGTCCTCTCAGGGGAACCCGCAGGCCCGCTCGCAGCGCGAGTGGGCCATCCCCTTCAGCCCGACGAACGGCGGCGCCAGATCTCGACCGACGCGTGGTCGAGCGGTCCACCCAGCTTGACTTTCGGTTTGCGCACCCGGACACCGACCTCCTGCACGTCGAATGCGATGAGCACCTCGTGGCTGATCGCCTCGGCGATCGCCTCGAGCAATCGGAACGAGGTCGCTTCGACGACCTGGCGCGCGATCTCGTAGACGCGGCCGTAATCGACGGTCTTCGTCAGGTCGTCGTCGATGCCGGCCGGCTGCAGGTTCATGACGAGCTCGACATCGATCTCGAACGGCTGGGCCGTCTGCAGCTCCCAGTCGTAGTAGCCATGCCGGCCTTCGAACTGCATGTTCGCGAGGACGATCCGATCGCTCAGGCTGGGCCTCCCTCCGGTTCGCTCCGCCATCGACCGCGGATGATGGCATCGCTGACGCGCGCGACCCGGACGTTCGCCCGGACGTCGTGGACACGGACGATATCGATGCCCGCCGCGATCCCCAGGGCAGTGGTCGCGAGCGTGGCCTCGAGCCGGTCCTCGGGCGGCAGGTCGAGGATCTTGCCGAGCGTCGACTTGCGCGACGTGCCGAGCAGGATCGGACGGCGCAGCGACCGCAACGCACCGAGATGGCGGAGCACGGCGACATTGTGGTCCGCCGTCTTCCCGAACCCGATGCCCGGGTCGACGATGAGGTCGGACGGAGGGACGCCGGCCTGCTCGGCCCGCTCAAGGGCAGCCCGCAGATCGTCGACGACCTCGCGCACGACGTCGTCGTAACGCGCCTCCGCCCTGTTGTGCATCACGAGCAGCGGGACGCCGGCGCTTGCGGCCAGCTCGGCCAGACCGGGGTCCGAGCCGGTTCCCCACACGTCGTTGAGCAGATCGGCGCCGGCGGCCAGGGCGGCCTCGGCAACGACGACCTTGGTGGTATCGATGCTCAACGGCGTGCCCGGCACGGCGTCCGAGACCGCCGCGAGGACCGGGATCACCCGGCCGATCTCCTCTGCTGCGTCCACGGGGGCGTGGCCGGGCCGGGTCAATTCGCCGCCGATGTCGAGCAGGTCGGCCCCGTCGTCGACCATCCGGCGTGCCAGCTCCACGGCCGCCGCGACCGGGTCGGCATCGCCCAGCAGGCCATCGCCGGAGAACGAATCGGGCGTGACGTTGAGGATGCCCATCACGAACGTCCGTTCGCCCCAGGCGAACGTGGTCGGACCGATTCGGGTGGGCTGGCGAGCCGAGAGCGTGGCGGAGTCGTCGGTGGATTCGGTGGTCATGCCAGGGGCGGATCCCGGAGCTCTGGGTCGTCGACGAGGTGCGACCGGACGGCCCCGACAAGATAGAGCGACCCGGCCACGACCGTCGGCCCGGGCTGCTGGCGCGCACGCTCGACAGCCGCCAGCGGGTCGGGTTCGGCGATCACCTGCGCCGGCGCCGCGGCCCGCTCGCGCCAGCGCGCCGCCAGCGCCTCGGCCGACATGGCCCGCGCCGCGTCGACCGTCGTCGCGATCACCGTCGCGCCCTGCAGGGCGGTCGCCAAGGTCATCGCGTCGATGATCCCGTCGACGTCCTTGTCGGCCATCGACGCCACCACCAGGGTCAGTCGACCGGGCGCGAGGTATGGGCGCAGGTCGTCGAGGGCCTGGGCCAGGGCGGCAGCCCCGGCCGGGTTGTGCGCCCCGTCGAGGAGGATCTCGTCGCCATCCACGGTCAGGAGCTCGAGGCGGCCGGGCCACGTCGCGTTCGCATACCCGGCGCGCCGGCTCGCGGCGTCAGCGTGTGCGATCCCCGCGTCGGCCAATGCGTCGAGCAGCGCGTCGGCGACGGCGACGTTCGCGGCCTGGTGCCGACCGCGCAGACCGACCCGCACCTCCCCGAGCCGCGCCAGCTCCACGGTCAGGCCGTCGCGGTCCCAGCCGATCAGCGGCGCCGGCCGCACCTCGGTGAGTGGCACACCCATCCTGCGCGCTCGGCGGCGAACGATGGCGAGTGCCTCGCCGTCGGCACCGGTGACTGCCCTGTCCCCGCGCTCGATGATCGCAGCCTTCTCGCGGGCGATCGCCGCGATCGTCGTCCCGAGCCGATCGGTGTGATCCAGCGCGACGTTGGTCACGACCGCGACGCCGCCGTCCCAGGCATGGGTCGCATCGAGGCGGCCGCCGAGCCCGACCTCGACCAGCGCGACGTCGAGCGAAGCCTCGGCGAAATGTCGGAAGACGACCGCGGTCAACAGCTCGAACTCGGTCGGCTCGCCGTGACGTCGCGCGACCCGGTCCGCGACTGCGAGCACCGCCTGCACGTGGCGCGTGAAATCGGTCGCCGAGATCGGCCGACCGTCGATCGTGACTCGTTCACGGTAGGAGACGAGATGCGGCTTCGGCGTCTCGCCGACCCGCAGGCCGGCGGCCCGCAAGGCGCTGCCGGCCAGGGCGAGGACGCTGCCCTTGCCGTTGGTCCCGGCGACCAGGGCGCCACGGACCGCGAGCTGCGGATCGCCGAGCTCCGCCAGCAGTGCCCGCGTCCGCCCGAGACCCAGCCGGATCCCGAATCGGCCACGCGCCGCGAGCGCATCGAGCGCGGTCTGATAGTCGGTGGCGGGCGAGCTGGCCGTCACTCGCGGGTCAGCTCGTCCTCGTAGAAGACGCATTGATTGAAGCGCGGTGTCAGGCACACGTCGTTGACATAGCCCTGGTCGAGGTGGACCCCGCCGCGGAGCTGGCAGCGCGAGACGTTCGTGTCCTGGCGGATCAGGGCCTTGAGCAGATGTGGCGCCTGGATGGGGATCGCCCCGCGGGAACCCGTCATATAGAAGTGCGGACAGACGTTCCGCCGCAGGTTGGGGAGGCCGAAGCCAGGCCGCACGCCCATCGGCATCGTGGCGGCGCTCGCGGGCCGAGCGGCGAGCGGGGACGGCGTGACGCGCGCGATCGGCCCGAGGCCGAATGCCGGACGACCTGCGGCGGCCGCACGCGATGCGGGACGACCGGACCCCGAGCCGGTCCGGCCAGGCTGGCCGGGACCTGGGTTGTTGAGCGGTCGTCCGGTGCGTGGATCGCGGGCCTGCACGCGTCCTCCCATGCTGCGGGGCGCGCCGCGTCGTTCAGCACACGCGACCGAGCCAGAGTACAACGCACCGTGCCGCTCCGACATTCGCAAGCGCTGCGACCGTGCCGCCTTCGAAGCGGTCCGACTGGCGGTGGCATGCGACAATCGCCCGCGATGGCGACTCGGCGCGGCACGCGCCCAAACCACGTTCGACCCCGTCCCCCGTCCGGCGGGCGTCCAACCCCCGTCAAGGCCCGACCCCGAGCCCCATCGCAGAGCCGCCTGTCCGTGCATACGCCGATCCGTCGCAGCCGCGGCATCCCGCTCATCGGACGACTGGCCCTCGGCGCTGGCGTTCTCGCGGTGGCCGTCCTGGTTCTGTACGTCGGCGCAGGCGGGCTCAGCGTCGTCGCGGGGGCCCTGGGTGGGACGATCACGAACTTCGTGCAGGGAGTGACGGCGACTCCGGTCCCGTCAGTCCTCGCGCCGACCGCCCCGGAGGCACCAGCCATCGAGTCCCCCACGGAGCCGTACACGAACCTGGCCCAGGCCGACTTGACGGTAACGGTCCCCTCGCGCCTCGCCGGGAACCCCGACTACCTCGTGCGGGTCTACCTCGCGCTCGAGGACCAGGCCCCTACCCCGATCGATGAGAAGCCGCTGGCCCCGACGGCGCAGATGATCATCCCGGTGACGCTGACGGACGGCATCAACGACTTCTCGGTCACGCTCGTGGGTCCGGGCGGCGAGTCCGAGTCGTCGCCTCTCGCCCGGTGGGTGCTCGACACGGATCCGCCCGCCGTCCGCCTCACCTCCCCGAAGGACGGCGCGCTGGTCAACCGAAAGGCCGTCACGCTCGAAGGTCGCACTCAGGGCCGGTCCACGGTCAATGCTCGGAACACGAAGACGGGGGAGTCGATCGGCGGGACGGCCGCAGGTGACGGGACGTTCTCGCTGAGCCTGCCGCTCACCAGCGGGTCCAACCCGATCCGCCTCACCGCGACGGACCCGGCGGGGAACACGAAGGCGCTCCAGCTCACCGTCCGGCGCGGGTCCGGCCAGTTGCGCGCGTCGCTCAGCGCGTCCGCCTACTCGATCAGCCAGAAGAGCCTGCCGACCCAGATCCGCCTGGTCGTCCTCGTCGACGATCCCGACGGGCGCCCGCTGGCGGGCGCGCGCGTGACGTTCACGCTGAGCGTGCCGGGGGTCAAGACCGTGACCGGCGACGCCGTGACGGACGCGAACGGCCAGGCGTCCTTCTCGACACGCATCCCGAAGAGCGCCGATCGGGGCGGTGGAACCGCGGGTGCCCTCGTGCGGACGACGGAGTTCGGCCGGGCGACGGACGAGACCGTCATCAACATCAAGAAGTAGGGCTCCGCAAGTCGAGCTCCGCGGGCTCGACACGGCCCGCACTCGCAGCTACCATCCGCGCCATGCCGATGTGGCGGTGTCCGCATTGCGGGACTCCCCAGGCCGAGACGGCACGGTGCTGGGTCTGTCGGCGGTCCTCCACCTCATGCGCGACATGCCGGCACTACCGACGGTCGGTCGCGGGACAGCTCGGCTACTGCGGGCTGGATGCGCGTCGCCAGCCCCTCAGCGGTGATGAGATCCGCGGATGCTGGGAGAGCTCGCCGGACGCCGCATCGCTCGGCTCGACCCCTCCCCAAACGATCGCCCCGGCGCAGGCCGGCGACGAGCGGCGGCGGCCGCTGGCGTTCGTCGAGGTCGACACCGCGACGCACCCGGCGGTCAGCGGCGAGAGGCCGGCACCGTCAGCTCCCGGGGCTCTGACCGCGCCCGCCGAGCCGGGCCGGATCGAGCCTGGCTGGAACCTGTGGGGCGACCCCGACCGCTGATCAGGACGGAGTGGGCGTGGGGGTCGGCGTCGGTGTCGGGGTCGGGGTCGGCGTCGGGGTCGGTGTGGGCGTCGGCGTCGGGGTCGGTGTGGGCGTCGGCGTCGGGCTCGGCGTGGGACTGGGCGTCGGGCTGGGCGTCGGTTCCGGTCCCTTCGAGATCACGTAGTCGACCATGCTGCCTTTCGCGACGACCACGCCCGGCGCCGGGGATTGCGTCACGACGAGACCGACGGCCACGACCGGGTCGAAGGCCTCGGTCTTGGCGCCCGGGAGGAGGCCGGCCGTCACGATCTCCTGGACCGCCTGGGCCTCGGTCTTGTTGCGCAGGTCAGGCATGGGCACCTGTTCGAGGCCAGATGCGACCGCCACGCGCACCGTCGAGCCGACCTCGACCAGGGTGCCGGCCGGCCGGTCCTGGGCGATGATCGTGCCGACCGGCTGGTCGCTCGGCTGCTCGGTCACCTCGAGCTTCAGCCCGACCGCATCGGCCTCCCCGGTCGCATCGGCGAGCAGCTTCCCGACGAACTCGGGGACGGCGACCTGCTCGGGCGTGGTGGGCTGGTTCGGCCCGGACAGGAGCTGGAACACGATGAACGCGATCGCGGCGAGCAGCGCGATGGCGGCGATCCCGGCCAGCCAGACGAGCGGGCTCGCGCCCTCGTCCTCGTCCAGCGGCTTTCGGGCGGGCCCGCCGGTCGGCTGGGGGACCGGCTCGCCGCCGGAACCGGCATAGGCGTCAGCCGGGTAGGCGGCGACGGTCGGATTGGAGCGGGCGACACCGGCCGAAGCGGCCACCCCGGCGCCGGCGATCGCGGCGGCTCCTGCGGCCGCACCGCCTGCCACGGTCCGCGATGTCTCGAGAGCGTCGGCCATCGATGCGGCCGAGGCGAAGCGGTCCATCGGCAGCGGAGCGAGGGCCTTGCGCGTGATCGCCGCCACATCCGGGGGGATCGACGGCCTGACGAGGGCCGGGTCCGGGGTCGTTCCGCTGAGGCGGGCGAGCGCGACGGCGGCAGCAGTGTCGCCTTCCCACGGCCGCGTACCGGTGAGCATCTCGTACAGGACGATGCCGAGGGCATAGATGTCGGATTCGTTCGTCGCGGTCTCGCCGCGAGCCTGCTCCGGGCTGAAGTAGTGGACCGACCCGAGCGTCGTGCCGGGGAGCGTCATCTGGGCCTCGGCCACGGCCCGCGCGATCCCGAAGTCGGCGACCTTGACCCGGCCGTCCCGGCCGATCAGCACGTTGCCCGGCTTCACGTCACGATGGACGATGCCGCGTGCGTGGGCGGCGGCCAGGGCGCGTGCTACGGCCCCGGCGATCCGGGCGGCCTGGGACGGCGGCAACGAGCCCGTCCGCCGCAGGATCGCGGCGAGGTCCTCGCCGTCGACGAACTCCATGACGATGTACGGCCCCGACGGGTCCTCGCCGTAGTCGTACACGCTGACCACGTTGGGGTGGTTCAGCGACGCGGCGTTCTGCGCCTCCTGCCGGAAGCGTGAGGAGAAATCGGGATCGCGCAGGTACTCCGGGCGGAGCAGCTTGACAGCGACGTCACGACCGAGCTGGGTGTCGACCGCTCGGAAGATCGTCGCCATGCCGCCCTGGCCAAGCAGCTCCACGAGCCGGTATCGGCCACCCAGGATCGTCCCGATCTCCGCCAAACGTGCCCCTCGACATGGTTAGGCGCGCCGCCGACGTTCGCGACGCGCTGCGGCGAGCATGGTATCCCATGCCCCTGCGATCAGCCTCCGGTCAGCGGCAGCCGAGACGTGATCCCGGCGGTCACGGCCAGTTCCGTTAGAGCTGGAGACCCGCCAGGTAGCTCCGGAACTCAGTGGCGAGGTCGGGGCGCTGCAGAGCCAGCTCCACAGACGCCTTCAGCCAGCCCATCGTCGTCCCGGCGTCGTAGCGGGTGCCTTCGAACTCGTAGGCGTAGACGCCCTGCTCCTCCATCATGGCCTGGATCGCGTCGGTCAGCTGGATCTCGCCACCGGCGCCACGTTGCGTCTGCTCGAGCTTGTCGAAGATCTTCGGCGTAAGGACGTAACGCCCGATGATGGCCAGGTTGGAGGGCGCATCCTGCCGGCTTCGGCTTCTCGACGAGCCGCGTCACCTTGTGCAGGCGCCCGTGATCGAGCGGGTTCTCGGAGCGCTCGGCGGCGATGATGCCGTAGCGGCTCGTCTCCTCGCGCGGGATCTCCATCACCGCCACGACCGAGCTATGGGTCTGTTGGTAGGCGTGGATCAGCTGGCCGATGCAGGGTCGGTCGCCGACGACGACGTCGTCGGGCAGGAGGACCGCGAACGGCTCGTGCCCGATGAGGTCTTTGGCCATCAGGACGGCATGCCCGAGCCCGAGCTGCTCCTTCTGGCGGACGTAGGCGACCTGCGCCAGATCGCTGATGTGGCGCACTTGGCGGAGCATCTCGATGTCGCCCTTCTCCTCGAGCAGGTGCTCGAGTTCGTACGACAGGTCGAAGTGGTCCTCGATGGCGCGCTTCTGGCTCGAGGTGACGATGATGACCTGCTCGATGCCCGCGGCAACGGCCTCTTCCACCGCGTACTGGATGATCGGCTTGTCCACCAACGGCAGCATCTCTTTGGGCTGCGCCTTGGTGGCGGGCAGGAAGCGGGTGCCCCAGCCCGCAGCGGGGAAAACGGCCTTTCGAACGCGCATCGAACCTCTTCGCACAGGGTTGGGTGGGTCGGCCAAGTCTAGCACCGGGCCCGTTCAGGGCCGGTTCTGGAGCTCCTCCGCGAAGCGCCGGACGGCCATAGTGAACGCCTCCGGGCGGTCCAGATTGGCAAGGTGCGTGGCACCACCGAGGCGGACCCGGCGCACGTCCCGGGCGTCCCGCGCGAAGGCGCCAGCACCCATCCGGAACAGCACGTCGAATTCGCCGTTGAGGATGAGGACCGGGCCGTCGTATGCGGCCAGCCGCGGCGCGAATCGTTCGCCGATCAGGGCGCGCAGTGCGCCTGCGCCACCGGCCCCGAAGAAGCCCCCGGCCACGATCGGGTCCGCGATGGCCGGCGGGTAACGGGTCCGGAAGAACCACGCATTGAGGCTGCCGAGGGCCCGCCCGTCGAGCCGATCCATGACCCACGCGAGGGCGAGATACGGGCTCGAGCGAAGGCCGACCGGCTCCTGGGTCGCCCCCGAGAGGACCAACCCGCGGACGAGGTCCGGACGGGTCGCGGCGAGATCCATCCCGACGTAGCCGCCCAGCGACAGGCCGACGACGATCGCGCTGCCGCCGGCCGCGGACTCGATGACCCGCGCCAGCTCCTCGGAGGCCGCAGCCATCGAGAACGGGCGGTCCGCCAGTGCCCCATGACCCGGCAGGTCCATCGCGACGACCCGAAATGAGTCGCGCAAGGCCTCCAGCTGGGGTGTCCAGGACGATCGGGTCAAGCGCGTGCCGTGGACGAAGACGATCGCCGGCGCCGTCGCCGGTCCCGCGATGTCGTACGAGCCGGGCGAGACGTCCGCGGTCACGCCTCGCGATCCAGCCCGTGCTGCACGGCGAGCAGCGCCGCCTGCGTGCGGCTGGCCAGGCCGAGCTTGGCGAGGATGTTCGAGACGTGCGTCCGCGCGGTCCGCTCGGTGATCCCGAGATCCTCGGCGATCCGGCGGTTCGGAAGACCTCGGGCGACACAGGCGAGCACGTCCCGCTCGCGCGCTGTCAGCGCGGCGATGCTTTCGTCCTTCTCGTGGCCACTGCTCCCGCGACCGCCATCCCGCATGCGGCGGGCGACGATGCTCGCGACCGCCGGGTCGAGGTGGACCTCGCCGGCCGCAGCCGCGCGGATCGCGGCGGCGAGCTCGTCGGCCTCGGCGTCCTTGAGCAGGAACCCGGATGCGCCGGCCTCGATGGCGGCGACGACGCGTGCTTCCTCGATGAAGCTCGTCAGCGCGACGATCTCGATGTCCGGCCGCGCCGCCTTGATCCTGCTGGTCGCCTCGATGCCGTCGAGCCCCGGCATCATCAGGTCCATCACGACGATGTCGGGTTCGAGCACCAGCGCGCGTTCGACGGCCTCGGCGCCGTCACCGGCCTCGCCGACGACCTCGATGTCGTCGTGCAGGCCCAGGAAGTCGCGCATCCCGCGGCGCACCATCGCGTGGTCGTCGACGAGGAGGACGCGGATCGCGCCGTCGGGCATGCGTGGTGCTCCGTACCGCTACGGGCCACCCGGCACGATGACCGGTCCCGTGGCATCGGCCGCCCCGCTCGCCGCGGGTCGCGACGAGCGCTGGAGCAGCAACGCGGCACCGAGGATCGCGATCGCCCCGAGGATCTGGATGGGGGCCAGCGCCTCTGACAGCAGCCACGCCGCCAGCGCGACCCCGACGACCGGCTCGAACAACATAAGGATGCCGGCGCGGGTGCCACCGATCAGCCGGATCCCTGTGAGGAAACCCAATGACGGAATCGCGGCCGCAGCGATCCCGGTGAAGGCGAGGAGCGGCAGAACGTTCGGGTTGGCAAGCGGCTGGGCGAGTGACTGCACGCCGCCGGCCACGAGGGCGACCGCGACCGCGCCGATCCCCGACGCGAGCAGGACCGTTGTCATCGCCTGCTCGGTGGGGACCTCCGGGTACCCGTCGCGAGCGAGGATCACGAATATCGTCTGGCTGACGGCCGCGCCGAGCGCCAGCGCGATGCCGATGACGTCGAGCCGGATCCCCGCCGCCGGATCGAGCTGCGACGCGACGACAAGGACCATGCCGACGATCGCGAGCGCGAGAGCCAGCACCCGGTTGCCGTCCAGCCGCTCCCGACCGAGCGCGACGTTGGCGACCGCCACGAGTGCTGGATACGTGTAGAAACCGAGCAGCGCCAGCGCGATCGTGATGCGATCGAAGGCGATGAACATGCACAGGTTGAGGGTCGTACCGGCAGCGGCCGCGGCGAGGAGCGACACACGAGCCCGCAACGGCAGGGCACCCAGGCGGATGAGACGGGTCGCGCCGCGGGAGACGCGCCACCCGACGTAGGCGCCCAGACCGAGGAAGCCGATCATCGCCCGCCACGCCACGAATGCTGGCGGCTCCATCCCTGCTTCGTACGCGAAGCGCGAGAGCGGGCCGAGCATCCCGAACAGCGCCGCCGAGCCGATGACGATCGCGAACCCGCGGAGCGGCAAGGCCTGGTCGCTCGCCGCGGCCGTCGAGGCGCCGCGCGAGGTCACATCCGGGGTGGGCATCCGCGCATCGTAGAGCCCGGACCGATGATCCGCCGCGGGCCGGCTAATTCGCGCGTCCCGTCGCGCGGCAGGCGGTCCGGCGACCTATCCCGTCCGCTGTTCGCGGATGGCGCCCGGCGACTCCCGTCGCGGGTTGGCGAGGCGTATCCCGGTGAACGGGATGCGGATCTCGCGGAAGACCTCGATCGAGACGAGGAAGCCGAGGAACAGGAACACGACGCCCAGGAACTTCCCGAGCTGGAACAGGTCGGTCGAGCCGAATCGGTTCAGCGAATCCGTCAGGGTCGGGATGAATGCCCCGATAGCGATGAGGATCGTCGCCGGCACGCGACTGTGGATGCGGCCCGCGGCCAGCGCCCGGATCGTCCCCGGCAGCGACGCAACGAGGTTGACGACGATCGCCACGGGCGCGATGAGCAGGTTGAAGAGGAACTGGTCACCGGGCTGACGTGGATCGAGCGAGTACGGCAGCACTCGACGCTTCGGCATGAACACGTACGTGCTGAAGACGGCCCCGAGGATCAGCACGAACGCCCCGGTCACGTTCAGGAACGGGGTCAGCAGCCGGAGGTGCGCCGGAAGCAGTGTCGCGACGGGCATCCCCGTCGCCTCGTCAACGGCGTACCCGGGCGGCGCGATCGTCGTCGTCGCCATGAGCACGAGGCTGAGGACGGTCGCCCCGACTACGGCACCCGCGGCAAGCGATGGCCAGCGCTCGTTCTGGAAGTAGGTCTCGACGGCCACGGCGAGTGCGAGGACGCCCGCGGCGATGAAGTACAGCAGCGGCAGCGCCCCGGCCCCGGCGTATTCGGGACGGTTCCGAACGAGGAACGTGAACAGACCGGCGAGGAACAGGCACAGGGCGACGCTGTAGCCGAACCGGGTGCGACCCAGCAGGAACGCGGTACCGAGGCCGAGCCAGCCAGCGGTCCACACGGCGCCGGTCAGGTACCAGGTCCGGTATAGGGCCTCGTTCCAGCCGCCGAGGCCGGCGAGCGCCTCACAGCCGGCCGCGATCCCGTAGAACAACATGCCGATCCCCCAGATCAGCTGGAAGCCACCCCGCCGCTCACGCCACTGGTCGAACAGGGCAGCGCTGAAGACGATCGCGAGGAGTGCGGTCAGCGCCGGAAGGAGCACGTCGAGCCGCATCGATCAGCGCTCGATCCGCTGGTGCGTCTCGATGAAGCGCAGCAGAAGCCGATCCAGCAGCGCCGAGGCGTCCCCGTATAGGTCGGCCAGGCGGGCCGGATCGAGCGAGCGGCGGCGACCGAGGCCGGCCAGCTCAGCGAGGAACGGACCCCGCGCGGCCACGAACCCGGAGACGGCTTCGGTCAGACTGCCGCCGCCGTCGGCCAGGCGAGTCGCCTGGTCATCCACGATCGCGCATGCCTCGGCCTCGAGCCGGTCGCGCGTCGCCGCGTCGGCCGCGTCAGCATCCAGGAACTCGATGAGGGCGCCGATAAGCCGCCGTCCGTCGCGCCGGAATGCTTCGCGTTCGGGATCGGCGTGCGATGCGCCGGCCGGCTGCGGCGGTCCGCCCTCCGCGCCGGCGTAGTGGCGGCGATACGCACGGGTCATTCGCGCAGGCGTGGCGCCGAGCGTCGTCAGCGAGCGGAAGACCGGGCCGCGCCGCTGGCTGGACAGCCGCTCGAGGGCCACGCGGTCGAAGCGACGATGGCCGCCAGGCGTCGTCCACGCCGGGACACGACCGTCGTCCGCCCACCGGCGCAAGGTGTCAGGGTCGACCCCGAGCACTAGGCTGGCGGGCCCCAGCGACAGCCAGCGCCCGGACCGCATGCTCGAGGTGGTCGGATCGGCCATCGGACCTCGCTGGGCTGGCAGAACGGGCGCCGACGGGCCAGCCCGGCCGTGGGGGGAGACGGCTGGCTGGCCCGCCGGCATGGAAACCTGGGTAAATCTGGGTACCAGATCTCGCCCGGGCGAGCGGAGGATAGGCCTCCCTCGAACGGTGGTGTCAAACAGGACCGGGTCAGGCGGGCACGAACTCGTGATCGTCGCGATGGATGCCGTCGCACAGGCCCCATCGACCGGCATCGGGCGCCTCGTCAGGGCCTGGGATCGGGACCGGTCGCATGATCTCACGGACCTCGCCCTTGCGACAGAACAGGTAGTCGCGGGCGGCCATCCAGCGGCGGACGCACACCGGATCCCCATGGAATTGGAACGGCCCGGGGTTGATCACCGGTCGCTCTGCCCAGCCGACGGGTGTCTCCGCGGCGACGATGTCGAGCAGGTTCACGCGCCACGGCGTGCCTTCGATCACCTGGCCGCAGCCGGCGCATCGCCTCGCGTTGTTATCGCTGATGATCGTCCGGAGCTGGATGCCCATGATCTCCATCGCGAGCGATGGTAGCAGGGGCGTGGATCAGCCCGACACCGATGCCGTGGACCAGGAGCGAAGGATGGCGATCAATGCCCCGACGCACCTGTCGGCGTCGGGGCCGTTGAAACGTACCGAAGGTGCCGGTGCGACGGGTCAACACCCTCGCCGGCTCACGGTCACACCTCGACCGGCACGGGATAGACCTCAGTCGCGGGGTGGCCCGCTCGCTCGTGGATCTTGCGCACTGCGTCCGCGTTCGGGGCTTCTGACACGCACCAGACCATGCCCGACTCAGGGTCGCCCCAGGCGCGCTGGAAGTCCACCCCCTCGTCGGCCTGGATATCAAGATCGGCCTGGTGCGCCGCCTGCAGAGCTTCCGGCGTGACGCCGTGCATCCCGTGATGGACGTCCATGAACTTCGGCATTCCGACCTCCTCAGCAGTACTCCCAGCGACCCGAATCGTTTACCTGAGGCCACTCGGCCTAGCCGCGGACGGCGTGACGTTCGGGTCCGCCAGCATCATGGACCTTCACCGTTGCATGTGTTGTGCTCCGGCTTACGTTTCGTGACGACCAGCCGAGCGCGACAATGTCATGGTGAAGCACAGCTGGTCGCGTTCGGGGACCTGCGGCTCGACCGAGGGCGCGGCGAAGTCATGAACGCCATGACCGGTAGGGAGTGAAGAGAACGGGCACTTCGCTGCCAGCCAACTTCGCTCTGAGCGCTGCGCTCGGCTCAGCGAGCAGTTCGCCGTGAACCACGGAGACCGTCGCAAGGACCGCTGCGGACATGTCTCCGAGATTCTCGTGGGGTGGTCGATCGCCGGCTCGGAGTCGCGGTACCGGCGATGACCATGCATTCGGACTCGATCGCCGTTGAGGTAGAGGTCGTATCCCAGCGTGCCGGAGTCCTTCGTCCGCACGATCTCCATGGCCTGATCGGACAAGCGCAGGTACTCCTCGCGCTTGCCCTCGTGAAACTTGAATTGTGCGATACCAAGGAGCTCAGTCATGGCTCAGTCCTCCAAGACTTGAAGACGAAATACCCGCCGCGAGTCATGAACTCGAGTCTCGATCCGCCCTCGCGACGTCCTGGCTGCGGTCGAAGGCGGCTTTGTGAGCGGGGGTTGTCGCCGAGACCGCGACACTATGACCAGGTCGTGTTGCGACCTCCTCTTCTGGGAAGGCGTCTCGGTTTTGCAAGGAGAAGCCATCGGGATCGCGATTTGATTAGCCGGAATGCCCAAGATCGCCTCATCCCCCGCATGGCCTTCGATCAACAACCCCACCCCGTGGCGGGTTGTTCGTCGCCGGTGTGACCCAGATCCACGCCCTCGACCATCAGGTATAGAGCTCCGTGGTCGTTCCACCAGGTCTGCACCACCTTGCCTTCGGGCGGCGGCACGCACCAGCACTCGCCGTAGCCCGGGATCTGGACGTTGAAGACGACGGTGTGGCCCACGGCTTGAGCGCGCTCGGCCGCCTCGACGGGTGCAGGCGGACGAGTTCGGGAAGGGCCTCCTCGAGGACTGATCCCCGAGATCGTGCCGTCCCCGCTCGGCCCGAAGCCGCGAGCGACCGAGCTACCGGAACTTCCGTGGACCATGTTGAGGCACTCAGGAACAGCCGGCCACGCACATCATCAATGGCAGCAGCAGCAAGAGCGACCGTGGCCTCAACCCATTCACGCCGACAGCATCACCGGAATTCCCATCACGCGTCTAAGGCGCAGTCTGCGCCGCGTCGCTCGTCTCCGGCATTGCCAGAGCCTCAAGCCACAATGTGAGCAAATCGTGATGCGAGCAGATGCCGGGAAGGTCGACGAGCTTGGCCCGCTGCTTCGCAGTTAGTTTCGCCACGTCGGCGTTTCCTCCGGGGATCGATCTGGGGCGTCGATATCGTAGGATCGTGTTCTCCGTCGTCGTCCCTCGGACCACTACGAACGGAGAGACATGACTGAGGCACGCGCCAACTCTGCTCCGATCATCCTGGTTCCCGGGTTCTGGCTCGGCGCATGGGCCTGGGACGAGGTCGGCGCCGCGCTACGCGCCGACGGGCACCATGTCGCCGCCCTCACGCTCCCCGGCCTCGAATCGGTCGACACTGACCGGTCGACGATCACCTTCGCGGATCACGTCGAGGCGATCGTCGACGCGGTCCAGGCAGCCGATAAGCCGGTGGTGCTGGCGGTCCACAGCGCAAGCGGGTTCTCCGGCTATGCCGCGAGCGACCGGGTTCCCGAGAAGATCGCGGCCATGGTCTACGTCGACACGGCACCCGGGAAGGGCGCCCTCGATCCGGACTTCAACGACGTCGAGAAGCCGATGGTCTGGGCCGAGGTCGAGGAGGAGGAGAACCTCGACGGGCTGAGTGAGGAGCAGAAGCAGACGTTCCGCGAGCGGGCGGTACCCGTGCCCGGCAGCCTCATCCGCGAGACGGTCGAGTTGACGAACGACGCTCGCCGTGACATCCCGAGCACCCTGATCTGCACCGGGTTCACGGCGGAGCAGTATCAGACCTACGCCCGGGAGCATCCCGACTGGGCGTTCCTCGCCGGCATCCCCGAGCTCCGAAACGCCAGGTGGGTCGACCTGCCGACCAGCCACTGGCCGATGTGGTCGCGTCCCAAGGAGCTCGCGCAGATCATCGGCGACGTCGCCAAGGCGCACGGTCCCGTCGGCGCCGCCTAAGCCCCGCTCGGACCGCTGCGGTCACCTCCAGCGATCATCCGCCGGCCTACGGTGGCCACACCGGAATCACAGAACCCCGGGTCGATTCCATCCCGTGAGGATGGCCCCCCACCCGAGGCTCTGAGGCGTTCAGTGTCCCAGATGGACCTTGCGGACGCCCTTGCATTGCCGTCGAATTGCCCGCGTGGCCGATGCATCCACGAATCCGGCCGCCTGGTCGCAGGGATCGACCCGCACCTTACCAACGACCGTGAACGCCACGCCCCAGGCTGATCCGTTGGCAGCGCCGGTATCCAAGCTGTTCACGAGGACTGCGTAGGCGTCGGAAGCCTGACGTGTAGCTCCGGGCCAGAAGTCCCAAGTTCCGGACCGACGTGTCGTCTGAGGGCGGGCTCGAGTTCGACCAGAACGTGACCGGCTTCCGCGCCGAAGAGGAGCTCGGCTTCAACGCGACACATCAACGAGGCCCCGGTCGACCTGTCCGCCGGGGCCTCGTTTCATGCGCGGAAAGATGGTTCGCGACTCGAGCTAGGTCAGAGCGGCGATGATGACCTCGCAGAAGGCCTCGAAGTCACTCTCTGCTTCCGGATGCGGACCCTTGATGGTGACCTCGCTCCCGAGGAACTCGCCGGTCTCGAGGTCGAACGTGTCGGCGAACGTGATGATCCCGGCGTCGCGGAGCAGAACGCTCCCGCGCTCGGTCTGGATCTTCTCCGGCAGCCCCTTGAACGAAGTTATGAACGTGATGGTTCCGGCCTCGTCGTCGATGACGGGCGCCGGCCCCGAGGTCGTCCCAGCACTCGAAATCTTGACCGACTTGCCATTCAGTGCGGTAAACGTCTCCCTGAACGAACCTGCACTCTTGAAGCTGTCATCGGAGTACAGCGTGAACGTGTTCTGCACGACGATCGTGCTGGTGCCGTCGATGCCGCACAGGTTGTTCTCGAATGTCTCGGTGAAGTGGTCGCGGAACTGCTCGATGGGTTTCGCTGCCAACGCCGACCCTGGCAGCGCGAGCACGATCACCACAGCCGCGAACAGGGTGGCAGCTCGGATCGGCCGCCTGATGGCCAGCCTGGTATGCAATCCTCGCATCGATACCCTCCTATCCCCTCGGCCCGGCGGGAGTCGGACCTTCCGTCACAGGGAAATCTAGTCGCCGGGCGTCTCGTCGGTGTCATTCGGAGCGAAAAGGGGCCGGAGGGTCTTCTTCGCGCAGCGTCGGTCGGCTCGCCGCCGGGGCGGAAGCGCCCGAACAACCGCGCATATTCGGCGAAAAGCCCTGGGGCCGGACGCGCCGCTCCCGTTATTCGGCGAACGCCGCGGGCATCCTCGCGTTGGACAAGCCGGATATGCCTGGCCAAGCAGGCGTCAGCTGTCGTTGTGTGTGCAGAGTCTTAGTTTTGAGGCGGCTTCGGGTTAGGCCGTGAGATTGCCCCAGCTCCGGGCGGCCTCGATCGCGATCCGGATGACCGGCCGTTCCTCGAGTCGATGGCTGGCGTACTGCGGGTACTTGGCGCGCAGCAAGTCGACAGCCCGCCGGTGCTCAGCGTAACTCCGCGAGTGCGCCTCTAGGATCGTGCCGCGACCGTCGACCCGCAGCCACCCGAGGCGGGACCAGTCCTCGTCCCATCGGGCCACCAGTACGCTCGCCTGCGGCGCCCCCGCGAGGTCACGGACTCGCCCGAGCCGATGCGGGTCGGATGACACCTTCGGTTTGTCGTCGATGGCGCTGTACAGCACCGGCTGATCCGTCCGACCGTCCTCGTGGTCGAGGACGAAGCAGACTGGCACGAGGCGCGGCCGGCCCGACGGGGCAAGGGTCGCGAGGACGCCCTGGCGCGCTCTCGCCAGGAACGCTCGTTCGGTCTCACTGAGGATCGCCTCGTCGCCCACCCGACGATGATGCCTCGGACGCGGGACCCCGGGCATCTCGGCACCACCGCGCAGCGAGGTGCCACCCTCAATCGACTCCGGTTCGGCCGTGACCGTGACTCAATCGCCACGGAGTTCCTCGACGCGACTCCTGCTTGCCTTGATGTTCTTCGAGCCGACCGTGTACGTGGCCGGACGGGTGCTCGCGGTCCTGTGCGTCCAGATTGCTGCCGTGGTCCCGGGACCTCGCCGAGCACTATGAGTGCATCGTGTGCACGGACTGGCGAATTCGTCGGTAGACAGCGGGAGTGCCCCCAAGGGGATTCGAACCCCTGATCTCCACCTTGAAAGGGTGGCGTCCTAGGCCTCTAGACGATGGGGGCGTGCGGTCGCGCCGAGGCCAGATTCTAGCAGAGGGTCCTTGTCAGGCCGGCCCGATGGCGAGCTGGAAGAGGATGATCGCGGCCGCCGCGAAGCCGGATGCGGCCATGGCCGCCCCACCCCCGACGAGGGCGGTGAGGATCGTCGTGCCGCCGTTGCCTCGCTCCAGCCCGGCGCGCCAGATCGACCGCAGGCAGAACACCGCGAGCGCTCCGAACACGATGGCGAGCACGACGGCGCCCGACGCGAGCAGGGGGATCTGGGTCGCCTCCCGGACAGTGAGGACGTACGCCATGTAGGCGATCGACCCGATGACCGCGACGACGAAGAAGATCACGCCGGGCGAGATGCCGCGCCGGCGTTGCTCGGGCTCGTATCCCGGGTCGTCCTCCAGAACGACATCGCGGGGGCTCGGGTCGGCGTACGGATCCCCGCGGAGGCGGCGCTCGGTCATGCGGGCTCCTTTTCCAGGGTCCGATGGTAGACCGCGACGTTGTAGGACAGGCGCGGCCGGGTCAACCGGGCTGCGACCGTGCGCCCGACCTCACCGAACGCGGCGTCGAGGAACGTGCCCGCCTCGTCCAGCGACGAGAACGTCCACCAGCAGTGGAGGACGCGGATCTTGAACCCGGACGTCAGGAACGGACCGTCGCGGCGCGTCCAGATCCCGTACTCCGGCAGATCGCCCCGGAGCTGCGCGACGTCGTCGCGTCCGTAGTCGTGGATGACGAGCAGCCGGCCGCCCGGCCGCAGCAGCCTGGCCGCCTGCTTGAAATCGGCCGAGCCCGCACCGCGGAACGCGGACCACAGTCCGACGACGACGTCGGCCGACGCATCGGGCGCGTCGAACGCCGCGGGTCCACTCGCGTCCACGAGTGTGACCCGAGCGCCGAGAGAGCTGAGTTGCCGAGCGCGAAGACCGGCGGATCCATCGACGACGACAACGTCTCGTCCCTCCACCGGACCCAGCGCCTCGATCGCCCGCGGGATCTTGCCCTCGACATCGAGGATCCGGGCCAGACGTTCGGACAGCCCGGTCTCCAGGTCGATGGGGAGATCAGCCACAGGCCGCGAAGTATAGGGCGGGCGGCCTCTCCGCTCAGGACGTGGTCACGCGACGGGACGGATGCGACCTCTGGGGCACGGTGCCGGTCGGTCGGACCGACCCATCAGTCGGCCACCAGCACCGCGCCATCGCGCGCCGGAAGGGAGATACCCAGCCGTGCCGTCAC
Organism: uncultured Chloroflexia bacterium; assembly: GCA_963780425.1. Lineage (GTDB taxonomy): Bacteria > Chloroflexota > Limnocylindria > Limnocylindrales > CSP1-4 > SPCO01. Next base: position 299,879 of record CAWABZ010000012.1, read on the forward strand.
GGACGGTCAGCAGATCCGGGAGCGACGCAGGATCGTTGCCGGCCCAGCGTTGTGCTGCCAAGGTCCGTCCGTCCAGCTCAGGCACGACCAGCTCGAGCTGAGACGACTCGTCGCCGGCGTTGACCAGGACGAGCGCCGACCCGCTGCCACCGTCGCGCAGGTAGGCGATGAAGCGCGACTCGGCGGCGACGACGCGAAAGCCGCCATCACGCAACGCCGACTGGCCGTGGCGCAGCGCAACGACGCCCGAGATGTACGCGAGCAGGTCGCGGTCCCAGCTATCGTCGGCGCTCCATGGGAAGGCCGACCGGTTGTACGGGTCGAGCTCGCCGGCGAGCCCGATCTCGTCGCCGTAGTAGATGAGCGGCGCGCCAGGCAGTGTCATCTGGATGAGCGTGGCAAGCCGCAGTGCGCTCCGGTCACCGCTCACCATCGACAGGAACCGCGGGGTGTCGTGGCTGTCGAGCAGGTTGAGCTGGGCGGCCGTCACTGCCGGGTCGTAGATCGAGAGCGCGCGCTCCAGGCGCATGGCGAAGGTCTGGGCGTCATCATCCCGGACCATCGCATTGATGGTGAAATGCTGGGCGATGACCCTCCGGTCGAGCCGCCATGCTCCCGTGAACGAGATGATCGCCGTGGCCAGCGGGTAGTTCATCAGCGCGTCGTACATGTCCCCACCCAGGTCGCCCGGCTTCTCGTGCCAGATCTCGGCGACGATGTAGGCCTCGGGGGAGATGGCCTTGACGCGGTTGCGGAACTCTCGCCAGAAGTCGTCCGGGACCTCCTCCGCGACGTCGAGCCGCCACCCGTCGATGCCGAAACGGATCCAATGCTCGGCGACCGACAGCAGATACTCGCGGGCGAACGGGTTCGAGGTGTTGAGCTTCGGCAATGCGGGCAGGTCCCACCACGCCCGATAGCCCAGGGACGTGAGCGACGTTCGGCCGGCCATCTGGTCGGCGACCTGCTCGGCGGTCAGCGCGGCCAGGTCGACGGGCGCGTTCTCAAGCGGATAGGCGCGGATCGGGCGGCCCGCATCCAGATCCTCGACGTTGAAGTAGAACCAGTCGCGGTAGGGTGACGCCTTGCCCGATTCGAGGACGTGGTTGAACGGGAAGAACCCGCGACTCGCGTGGTTGAAGACCCCGTCGAGCACGACGCGGATCCCGCGCGCGTGGCATGCGTCGAGCAGCTCGCGCAGGGCGGCGTCCCCACCGAGCAGCGGGTCGACCGCCATGTAGTCGTAGGTGTGATAGCGGTGGTTCGACGCCGATTTGAAGACGGGGTTCAGATAGATCGCGTTCGCGCCGACGGTCTGGATGTGGTCGAGGTGCTCGACGATCCCGAGCAGGTCGCCACCCTTGAACCCGTGGACCGTGGGCGGGCTATCCCACGGCTCGAGGGGCCCGGGCTTGACGACGCGGTCGCTCTTCGCGAAACGGTCCGGGAAGATCTGGTAGAAGACCGCGTCCCGCACCCATGCCGGGGTCTCGATCGTCACCGGAGGGCTCCTCGACGTATGCCAGCCGGGACGGCCGCCGGCCGCGTCAGGCGATGGTCATGCGGCCGTCGCGGTCGACTTCGGGTGGAGGGCCTCGCCAGTCTCGCTGTCGAACAGGTGGAGCAGATCGAGCGGGATGATGAGATCGACGAGGTCGTCTGCAATGACCCGGTGCTTCGAATTGACGATCGCCACGATGTCCTGGTCGGCCGCATTGACATGCAGGAGCTCCTCGTTGCCGAGGTACTCGACGACGTCGGCCCGAGCTCGGAACGAGGCGCGGTGCCCGCTCGGATCGCCGATATCGAGGTGCTCCGGCCGGAAGCCGGCGACGAGCTTGCGACCTTCTGTGGCACCTGCGTCGCGGAAGCGCGGCGGGACCGGGACCGCCCAGCCGGACGGGCCGACCAGCCGTGCACTGTCACCAGAGCCCTCGACGGTGACCTCGATGAAGTTCATCGAGGGGCTGCCGATGAAGCCCGCGACGAATCGGTTGACCGGGCTGTCATAGAGCGTCTGGGGCGCGCCGACCTGCTGAAGGATCCCTTCGTTCATGACCGCGATCCGCTGGCCCATCGTCATCGCCTCGACCTGATCGTGGGTGACGTAGACCGTCGTGGTCTTGAGTCGCTGGTGGAGCCGCGCGATCTCGGCACGTGTCTGGACGCGCAGCTTGGCGTCGAGGTTCGAGAGCGGCTCGTCCATCAGGAACGCGGCCGGCTCGCGGACGATCGCGCGACCAAGTGCGACGCGCTGCCGCTGGCCGCCGGAGAGCTCCTTCGGCTTGCGGTCGAGCAGATTCGTGAGCTGGGTGGTCTCGGCTGCCTCCTTGACGCGCCGCTCGATCTCGGGCTTCGAGATCTTGCGGAGCTTGAGTCCGAACGCCAGGTTCTCGCGCACCGACATGTGGGGGTAGAGCGCGTAGCTCTGGAAGACCATCGCGATGTCGCGGTCCTTGGGCGCGACGTCGTTGACGACCCGATCGCCGATCTTCACCGTGCCCGCCGTGATCTCCTCGAGCCCCGCGATCATCCGGAGAGCGGTCGTCTTGCCGCATCCGGAAGGCCCGACCAGGACCATGAACTCGCCATCGCCGATCTCGACGTTCATGTCCTTGACGACATGGACGTCACCGTAGTCCTTCACCACGTGGTCGAACGTGATCGTCGCCATGACAGCACCTCTCCTCCCGCTGGACCATCGACCGCTCCATGGTAGCGAACCGACGGCACGTGGAATCACGTGTATCAATGCGACCGCTCCTGGTCTGGAGGCTGGTCGTGACCGCAGCACGGTACGATCGGCCGCGATGGTCGCCTCGATCAGAGAGATGCCGGCCGGCATCCGGCTCTTCCTCGTGTACGCCTTGCTCATCCTGGCCGGCATCGGATTGAGCCTGCGGTTCGTCGTCGATCAGGCCATCTCGGCGCCCGTCAGCCTGCCCGGGATCGTCGTGATGATCCTGCTCGCCTACACGATCTTCACGACGACGCTCGTCCTCCAGCGAAAACAGGCCGCATACGGCCTCGCGATCGGCCTCGCCAGCCTGACTGTGCCGCTCGTGCTCCTGCTCCTGCTCAGCCCAGTGCACCCGGCGCTGCCCGTCTTCACCGCCGCGTTCGGCCTGCTGCTGTTCCGAGGGCTGTTGCGCCCGGACGTGCGGCGCTACCTGTCCGAGGCCTGACGCCCGCCGCGCACGTGATCGCGGCCGTGCAGGTACCCTCTCGTGGCGCGGTCTCCGTCGCCGCCGGATCCCACACCGGTCCGGCGACCCTTTCCGACCACCCGAGGCATCACCAGTGAGCAAGGAATCACGCCGGCGTCAGCGCACGTCCGGCCAGTCGTCCGGGACACGCCCGGGCGCCCCACAGCAGCGTTCGTCGGATGCGTCGGGCGCGCGCGCCGCCGACCGACCTGCCGCCACCCAACGGAGCCCGGAACGAGCCGGTCGGCGCGAGCGGGCTCGACCGGCGCCACGCCGCTCATTCATCGAGCGCTACCGGACCTGGCTCCTCGCGGCGGCCATCGTCGCTGTCGTGGCGATCGTCGGCGCGGGAGTGTTCGCCGCGGCAACGCAGCCGGCCTTCGCGTGTTCCACGCAGTGGCAGCCGTCCCCGACGTCGAGCCCGGCCCCCAACGCTTCGCCACAGCCCGGGTACGTGCAACCCGACATGGGCAACACGCACGTCGCGACGGGCACGGTCGTCAAGTACACGTACTGCCCGCCAGCATCGGGGCGGCATTACATCGGCGCAGGCATCGGGCCGATCGCCGCCCGTCCATACGGGCCGAATGACGCGGTCATCCCGGAGGGCTGGGTCCACAACCTCGAGCACGGCGGGCTCGTGATCCTCTACCGCGGCGCCGAGGCCGATCAGGCAGCGCTGCGCGCGTTGTACGACGCCGTTCCGGCGAGCCCTGTGTGCGGCTTCGAGCCCGGTGGGCAGTCCCCAGGTCCGGTCATCGCGCGGTTCGACCAGATGGCGTGGCCGTTCGCCGCGCTCGTGTGGGATCGCGTGTTGCCGCTCGACACGATCGACCAGGCCGCGATCCTCGACTTCTATGCACGCTACGGCGAGCGGGCGAACCCGGAGAAGCTCTGCGGGTCGCCCAGCCCGTCCGCAGCGCCCGGCGCGAGCGGGTCTGAGGCGCCGTCGGCGGCGCCATCGGCGAGCCCCGCGGCTGCGCCGAGCGCGTCACCGGCAGCCCCCAGCGGGACGCCCGCCGCCTCACCGAGCTGATCGCCGCCGGATGCGCCTCTGCCTGTTCGACGACCCACAGGACGGGCAGACCGTCGGCCTGATCACGGCCGACGAGCGGGTGATCCCTATGCCCGCCTGGGGGATCACGTCGGCGCTGCTCGACGGTGACGATCTCGCGCTCATGCGCCGGATGGCCGACACGCTCAGTGGTGCGGCCGGGCTCGACCGCCAAGCCCTGGCCGTCCGTGCCCCGATCGAGGCAGGCAAGATCGTGTGCGTCGGTCTGAATTATCGCGAGCACGCCGAGGAGGGCGGACGCGAGATCCCGACTCGACCACTCCTGTTCGCCAAGTTCGCGAACACTGTCATCGCAGACGGTGCGGCGATCGTCCGGCCCGACGGCACACACGCGCTCGATCTGGAGGTCGAGCTGGGCGTCGTGATCGGTCGGCCCGCGAAGCGTGTGTCGAAGGCCGACGCGATGGCCCATGTCGCCGGCTACGTCGTCCTCAACGACGTGAGCGCGCGGGACTGGCAGGGCGTCCCGGCCGCGCTCCGGGACGGCGAGAAGGGCGACGGCCAGTGGCTGCGCGCCAAGAGCAGCGACACATTCCTGCCGATGGGTCCGGTGTTCGTCACCGCGGACGAACTGGACCCCGGCGCCGGGCTCCGCCTGCGCAGCTGGCGGATCAGGCCGGACGGGACCGAGCATCTGATGCAGGACTTCACCACCGCGGACATGATCTGGGACGTCCCAGCTCTGATCGAGTACATCAGCGCAGCAATCTCGCTGGACGTCGGCGATGTGATCGCGACAGGCACCCCGTCGGGCGTGGGCGTGTTCCGCGATCCGCCGGTGTTCCTCGAGCCGGGTGACCGTGTCCGCTGTGAGGTCGAGGGGATCGGCAGCGTCGAGAACCCGGTGGTCGACTGGACGGAGGTTGACGCCGCCCCGGCTTGACCGCGCCCGACCGGTGCTGTGTGCGTCCGCGCACCACGCATCGCGGTACGCTCCGTGCATGAAGGCACTGGTCAAGACGGCACCCGGCCCGGGACTCGAGCTGCTCGATGTCCCCGAGCCGTCGATGACCATCAACGACGTCAGGATCCGTGTCCACAAGACCGGCATCTGCGGCACCGACCTGCACATCGCGGACTGGGATCCCTGGGCGCAGAGGACGATCAAACCACCTCTCATCGTCGGCCACGAGTTCGTCGGCGAGGTTCTCGAGATCGGCAGCAACGTCCATGACATCGCGCCGGGCGACATCGTCAGCGGCGAGGGTCACGTCGTGTGCGGTCGATGCCGCCATTGCCGCGCGGGCCGTTGGCACCTGTGCGCCAATACGGTGGGCCTCGGCGTCCAACGGGACGGGGCGTTCGCCGAGCAGGTCGTCCTCCCGGTGACCAATGTCTGGCACCACTGGCCCGGCATCGACGAGGACGTGGCCGCGATCTTCGACCCGTTCGGCAACGCGGTCCACACCGCGCTAGCGTTCCCCGTCCTCGCGGAGGACGTCCTGGTGGTCGGCGCGGGTCCGATCGGCCTCATGGCCACGGCCGTCGCGCGTCATGCGGGCGCCCGCTACATCGTCGTCAGCGAGCCGAACGCCACGCGCCGCGCTCTCGCGACCGCGATGGGCGCAACCCGCGTGGTGGACCCCACCACAGAGACTCTCGGCGATGTCCAGGGCGAGCTTGGGATGGTCGAGGGCTTCGACGTCGTCTTCGAGATGTCGGGCAACCCGGGCGCGCTGCGAGATGCCCTTGCGAACATGGCCCACGGCGCCGGGATGGCGATCCTGGGCATCCCGACCGACGAGATCGAGATCGATGTCAGCCGCGTCGTGTTCAACCAGCTCCGCCTGCGGGGCATCTACGGTCGGGAGATGTACGAGACTTGGTACAAGATGTCGGTCATGCTCAAGTCGGGTCTCGACATCTCGCCAGTCATCACCCACCGTTTCGGCTATCGCGAGCACGAGGCCGCGTTCGCCGCCGCTCGTACCGGCGCCTCCGGCAAAGTGGTGATGGACTGGACCGCGTGAGCTGACCACGATGCCCATCCGATGTACGCCCGAGCCGACCGCACGATGACCATGGCCCCGCACACCGACCCGCTCGGTTTCCTCGAGGACGAGGTCGCCGCCTTGCGCGAGCGGCACCTGTACCGGTCGCTGCGCGTGATGACCTCAGCCCAGGGCCCCATCGTCTCGATCGACGGCGAACGGCTCATCAGCCTGTCGTCCAACGACTACCTCGGGCTCACCCATCATCCGCGGCTGCGAGAGGCAGCGCTCCAAGCGGTGCAGTCCTTCGGCGTCGGCTCCGGGGCGGTCCGGACCATCGCCGGCACGATGTCGATGCACGAGGAGCTGGAGGCGGAGCTCGCCGCGTTCAAGGGCACGCCCGCGGTCCTGACGTTCCAGTCCGGCTTCACGGCCAACACCGGCGTCATCCCGACGATCACCGGCGAGACCGACCTGATCGTCAGCGACAGCCTCAATCACGCCTCGATCATCGACGGGATGCGGCTGTCCAAGGCGCCGCGCAAGATCTATCCGCACGCCGACGTGCTGGCCCTCACCTCGATCCTCGAGGAGGCCATCGAGAACGGCCGCGACGGCACCGGAGAGCCATACCGCCTGATCCTCGTCGTCACCGACGGCGTGTTCTCGATGGACGGCGACATCGCGCCGCTCCCGGGGATCGTCGAGGCGGCCGAGGCAGCAGGTGCCGCCGTGTTCGTCGATGACGCGCACGCCTCGGGCGTCCTCGGTCGGGCCGGCCGTGGGAGCGTCGACCACTTCGGGCTCCACGGTCGTGTGGCGATCCAGGTCGGCACGCTCAGCAAGGCGGTCGGCTCTCTTGGTGGCTACGTCGCGGGTTCGACGGCCCTGCGCGAGATCCTGACCCAGCGCGCGCGACCATTCCTCTTCTCGACGTCCCATCCACCGGCCGTCGTGGCCGCCTGCCGTGAGGCGATCAGGGTCATGGAAGAGGAGCCCGAGTTGGGGGAGCGCCTGTGGGCCAATACCCGACGGTTCAAGGCGGAGCTGCAGCGCCTGGGCTTCGACACCGGCCGGTCCGAGACGCCGATCACACCCGTGATGATGGGCGACCCCGAAGTCGCGATGCGGTTCAGCGACCGGCTCATGGGCGAGGGCGTCTTCGCCCAGCCCGTGGTGTTCCCGACTGTGGCCCTCGATCTCGCCCGCATCCGGACGATCGTCACCGCGGCCCATACTGACGACCACCTCGACCGGGCGTTGGAGGCGTTCTCCACCGTCGGACGGGAGCTCGGGGTGGTCTCGGGGTGAGCCGGACACGGGGGCACGGGGGATGATCGACCGCCAGGCGCGCGACCTGCCGCTTGACGCGCATCTGCACACGGACCTGTCGCCGGACAGCGACGTGCCGATCGACGCGTTCGCAGTGGCGGCCGCGGAACGGGGCATCGCGGAGATCGCGATCACGGACCATGTCGACTTCGAGCCGAGTGCGCCTGCGTACGACTTCACGACCTTCGAGCAGCGCGAGCGGATCGTGCGCGAGGCCGCCGAGCGCTGGGCCGATCGCGGCGTGGCCATCCGGTTCGGGGTGGAGATCACGTGGGACAGCGGCTGGGAGGCCGACATCCGCGATCACCTCGCGACCCACGCGTACGACTTCACCATCGGGTCGGCTCACATCTATCGGGAATCGCCGTACGCCGCGTCAAATGTGGCGAGCTGGGTCACGGGTCGGTCGCTGCGCGAGATCGTCGCGCCGTACTTCGACGAGGTCGAGGCAGCTGCCCGGTCCGGGTTGTTCGACGCGCTCGGCCATATCGACTTCGTCAAGCGTTTCCTGTTCCCGCACGTCACCCCTGCCGACCTTGCCGCCGCGCCGGAGCTGTACGAGCGGATCCTGGATGCACTCGTCGAGAGCGGGACCGCGCTCGAGATCAATACCAGCGGTCTGCGCCATTCGCCGAACGAGAGCTACCCTTCGCCGGCCATCGTGGCGCGGTTCCGCCAGCTGGGCGGCCGTGCCGTTACCGTCGGGTCGGATGCACATCGTGCCGACAACCTCGCGTGGGGGCTGGACGACGGCTATGGAGCCGCAGCGGACGCAGGTTTCGAGGCCCTGACATTCCGGCGCGGGGACGCGCCGGTCACGGTCCGGATCCCCAGCGCACCTAACGTCGTCGCGGGACATTCGTTGTGACCCTCGACGACACCGCGATCGAGCGGCTGGTACAGGAGGCCCGGGACGGGGACGCCTGGGCGTTCGGCCTCTTGTTCGACCATTACCACCTGCCGGTCTATCGCTACATCGCAAGCCGCGTCCACCGCCCGTCGGACGCGGAGGACCTGACGCAGCTCGTCTTCGTCAAGGCCCTGGAAGCGCTCCCGCGATACCAATCGCGGGGCATCCCATTCGGGGGCTGGCTCTTCAGGCTGGCCAGGAACACCGTCATCGACCATATGCGCACGCGGCATGACCATATCGACCTGGACACCGCGAGTGGCCAGGCAGGCGGCGACGCCGGACCAGACGAGGTCACCGTCGCTCGCCAGGAGATGGATGAGGTCGCGGTCGCATTGGCCGCACTCACGGACGAACAACGAGAAGCCATCGCCCTGCGCTTCTTCGCCGGCCTGTCGGCCCGCGAAGCGGCGGAGGTGATGGGCAAGCAGGAAGGGACGATCCGCGGACTCCAGTTCCGGGCCATCGCCGCGCTGCGGCGGCAGCTCCGGATCGACGAGTCGGGCACCGGCGACGACCACGTTGCCGGCTCCAGGGGACGGATCGGCTGATGGACGACAGGATGATCGATCTCGTGGCCGGGGACGCACGATTGCGGCAGCGCCTTGACGCGTATGCCGACGCCCGCCTGACCCCGGACCTCGTGTCGACCTCCCGCATGCGGGCCCGGGTGCTGGCCGTGGCCCATCGGCAAGCCGATCTCGCGCGGGCGGACGCGGCCCTGACCGTCGTGCCCCAAACGGCCCTGCCCGGCGCGATCCCGAGCGACGGTCGCTCCATCCGAACCCGCCGATCCGCACGTTCGAGGATGCGGCGTGCGATGACAGCGCTCCTCGCCGCTGCCGTCGTCCTGGCTGCCGCGGCCGGCACGGCCCTTGCGGCGCGACCGGGCGGCGCCCTGTACGAACAGCGCATCTGGATCGAGACCCTGACGCTGCCGAACGATCCATCCGGCCGGGCAGTCGCGGAATTGGCCCGGCTCGACGTCCGGCTTCGGGAAGCCGAGGACGCCGCGCGCTCCGGTGATGCGGCGGGCGCGGCGGCCGCCCTGGCCGCCTATGGACGCATCGTCGAGGCGGCATCGGAGGCCGCGATCGCGACCCAGGACGAGGTCGCGGTCGCGATCCTCGAGACCGGCGTGGGGCGCAACGTCGAGGTGCTCCAGGCGCTCGCCCTTCGGGTCCCCGATGGCGCCGCGGACGCGATCTCTCGGGCCGTCCTGCGCGCCATCGAACGCGCGGTGGACCGCAGCGACAGGGCGATCGAGCGGATCGACACCGCAGGGCCCGCGAACGGCGGCAACGGTGGCAATGGGAGCGGTGGCAATGGGACCGGCGGCAGCGGGGCCGACGGCAGCGGAGCTGGCCCCGACACGCCCGCAGATCCGACCGCCAAGCCGACCAAGGCCCCGACCGCCGCGCCGACGCCGAAGCCGACCAAGGAGCCGAACGCCGGCCCGACCGACCCGGGCGCTCTCGGGGGCCAGGGCGGAGAGAACGGCCCGAAGAACACGCCGAAGCCGCAACCGACGCCGAAGCGCACGCCGCGGAACTGACCCGACCGACGGCACCTATCGTCGTCGGCTAGTCTGGCGGCCATGCCCGCCGGACCCTCGGCCCCCATCCAGCTCGACGTGCTCGGCGCCGGACCGGCGTACACCGACCGCCCCGGATCGGCGGGCGCGGCCTATCTCGTGCGATCCGGCTCGACGGCCATCGTCCTGGATCTCGGCCAGGGCGCCTTTCCCCGGCTGGCGGCACGACTGGAGCCGAGCTCGCTCGACGCGGTCCTGGTGAGCCACCTCCACCCGGACCATTTCATCGACCTCGTGGCACTGCGCCACTACCTCCGGTGGCAGTTCCAACCGACCCGACGCATCCGCGTGATCGCGCCGGCCGGGCTCGAGAAGCGCATCGATGCGCTCCACGATGAGCCGGGCTTCACCGCGGCGTCGCTGGATGTCGAGCCCATCACGGCGGGCTCGATCGACATCGGCGAACTGCGCGTCGAGGCGGCCCGCGTCACGCACACGCAGGACAGCCACGCGTTCCGGGTCTCGCATCCGGATGACGGCGTCGGCCTCGTCTACTCCGGCGATTGCGGGCGAGCAGAGGATCTGGATCCCCTCGTCCGGGCCGGTGACGCCCTCCTCATCGAGGTGTCATTCGGGCCGGGCCCGGTCGCTCACGACGCGATGCACCTGGACGGGCCGGCGGTCGGGGCCCTGGCGGTCAGGACCCGTGCCGGTCGGGTCCTGCTCACGCACCTTCAGATGGGCTTCGACGCGACGGCCACGATCGAGTCGGTCACGGCGATCTACGACGGGCCCGTGGACCTCGTGGAGCCCGGAGCCCGATTCCAAATCTGATCCGGGGACCTGGACGACGAAGACCGGGAGGCCAGACTGGCCACCCGGTCATTCAGACGTGGAGACGGTGGGCGGAGCGACGCACGGACAGCGCGCCGCTCCGCCCGGGTCTCGGGGACCCCGTAGGGAGGCCGAGGTCAGCGGGAGCGGTCGTCCTTCCGGACGACGGCCCCAGCGGGCGTCAGCAGGAGTGCGACGGCGAGCAGGCCCGCCACCACAAGAAGGATGATCCGCCAGCCGTCACCGGTCGGGTCAGTGCCCTGGCCGTCGAGCGTGCTGGTCGATGGGAGGGTCGGATCCGCGGTCGCGCCGGCCGGCGGCGTACCGATCACTCCTCCGACTCCGCCAGTCGGCGTGGCCGTCGGGGTCGGCGTCGGGGTCGGCGTCGAGCCAGGGGGCGTCGGCGTCGGTGTTGGCGTCGGTGTTGGCGTCGGCGTCGGGGTTGGGGTGGGAGTCGGGGTGGGCGTGGGCGGGGCACCGGCGTCGTAGCAGAACGAGATATGGCTGATGCCGTTACCCGACCCATCCTGCGGTTCGAGCTCGGTGTCGCCCGTCGACTCTGCCGAAGCAGCCGTGGGTGCGTAGACATACAGGTTGTGCTTGCTTAGCCGGCCTTCACGAGGACCGCATCGATCCCGAACGTCGACGACCAATCGAAGCTCCCCGGATCGGTGGAGTCGGACTGCTGGAAGTTCGAGATCGTGATCGTTCCGAACCCAGCGACCGTGAGCGTCCCGTTACCGGGCGGGTCCTTCTTGACCTCCAGCCAGGTCTGACCGCCGCCTAAGGTCGCGGCGAAGTCGGAGCACGTCGGGCTGGAGTTGTTCGAGATTGGGACAGGGGTGACCGAAGCGGCCAGCACAGGCGCGGTCGTGGGCGCGACGAGCGCCGTGGCACTCAGTCCGAGCACGACGAGCCAAGCCAGCCGCCGTCCGAGGCGGGAACGCGATTGGGCAATCATTCGATAAGGTCCCCAAGGTGCGTGAGGCATACGCCTCGTGGCGATAACGGTCTCGGTACAGCGCCCCCGCGCACAGACCCGAGCTCGCGGATAGTCCCATGGTCCGGGGTCGTCGTCTAGTACTTTCGGCGACATCGGATGGTCAATCTCCCGACATTCGGTGCGACTCGGCACCGTGCGACCGTTTCCCGGGAAATCGAACGACCGCCGCCCACGTCGGGCGACGGTCGTTCGCTGCTCAGGGCCGGGTGCCCCAGGCACCCGCGGGGTTAGCGGATTCGATCGTCCCTGCGGACCGCGGCGCGAGCCGGGGTCAGCACGAGCGCGGCGGTCAGGAAGGCCGCCATCGCCAGGAGGACGAGCCGCCAGCTTTCGCCGGCGGGAGCCGTCGGGCCAGCGCCGTCAAGCGTGTCGGTGGCCGGCAGGGTCGCGCGAGGCGTCCCCACCGCGCCGCCCACGCCGCCGGTCGGCGGGGTCTCGGGCGTGTTGCCCTCGGGGGTGTTATCGACGATGACGATGGTCCAGCTCAGCTCCGAGACGTCGCCCTGGTTCGGCTCGCAGGCGATGAGCCCACCGAAGTCCCAGGCGCATGTCACGGACGGGTCGACGTTGAGTTCGACGAGGATCGGGTCCGTGCCGATGAAGCCGGCAGGCACGATCGTCTCGACGATCCAGTACATCCCACCGTCGAGCAGGTCGGTGTCGAGCATCCCGAGCGGCGCGGCGGCCGGGCCGAAGACGAGCTCGTCCTGGTCGGCTTCGAACACCTCGTCACCGTCGTCCGCCCGGACTTCGAACGTTGCGCCATCGAGCGCCTCGTCGTCGTCGGGGTCGGCGGTGCCCTTGTTGTCGACCTTGGCGATCAGGATGCTGGCCTGGCGCGGTTCCTCCGTCGGAGCCGGGGTCGGCGTCGGCGTGGATCCAGGCGGTGTCGGCGGGGGCGTGACGACCGGGGTCGGCGTCGGCGTGACGACCGGGGTCGGCGTCGGCGTGACGACGGGCGTCGGGGTCGGCGTGACGACGGGCGTCGGCGTCGGCGTCGAGGGCGGCGTGGCGTGCCTGGACTGCCACGTCGAAGCAGAGGGAGATTGGACTATGCTCGATCCCCTGGCCGTCCTCGGTCAGTCGTTGACGCGAAGACGATGGCGCCGGCGGTCGACGAGCGTGAACGGCAACTGATGCCAGTGTGGACGGTATCCCGGCACCTCGACCGAACGACCGCGTCAGTTCTTCGAAAGGTGCGACGAGCAGGCGAAGCATGACCGGGCTCGCCGAGAGGTAGACGACGACTGGTCGACAGTTCGATACCGTGATAGGTCCCGAAGCCAGGCACGATGATCGTGCGGTTGTCCCGTGGCAGAACGATCTTGGCCTCCTGCCACGGTGGCGCCGCCAGCCGATGCCTGCGGCGAGCCATGCGACGGTCCCGCTGGATTGCCCACCGTCGGGCCAGCGATCGCGGTTCGCCGGGATCGCCGCCTGCACGGTCGAGGACGGCGCAAACAGCGCCGCCGACGTCAGGGAAAGGACGGCCAGCCACGACAAGCGGCGGGCAAGGCGCGGTCGCGCGCCGGATCGAGTAGACGACATGTGACGGATCCCCGAGCGGAGGCATAAGCCTCGATAGATGGTCCCCCCGTCGGTGGCTTTCCTTGGAAAGGTTGTCCGTGCACCGACCGAGGCCCGGATACTCCCATGCAGGTCCTGGCCGGTCTAGTACCTCCGGCGAGTCGGAACCACACCGCTCCGTCACCTACCGCCCAGCAGCTCCGGATTGCGTTGCGAGCCTGCAACGAAGGGTCCCCCCGGACCCCCGGACGCACGACCCAGGACCCGCACCGGTACGATGGGCGCCGTGATCCCTCCCCCGATGCGCACGCAGGTCCGCGAGGCCGTCCGTCGTGCTTGGGAGCGGGCCGTGGATGATGGCGCATTCCCAGCACTGGACGGCGACGCCGCTGCACCCGACGTCGAGGTCGAGCACCCGGCGAACCCGGACCACGGGGACCTCGCCACGAACCTGGCGATGAAGCTCGCCCGGCCGTACCGCAAGGCGCCGTTGGAGATCGCGACGCTGTTGGCGGCCAAGCTCGTGCGCGATGCGACGCGCGATCCCGCATCCCCGGTCGAGGCCGTCGAGGTGGCGCCACCGGGCTTCCTCAACGTCCGCGTCAAGCCGGCGGCCCTCGAGGCGGTGGTGGACGGCATCCTTGCCGAGCCGGACGCGTGGGGGCACGTCGAGCCGACCTCGACGCGGTCGGTCAACGTCGAGTTCGTGTCGGCCAACCCGACCGGCCCGCTCCATGTCGGCAACGCGCGAGGGGCGTTCATCGGCGACCTGCTCGGTCGGGTGCTCGAGGCCGGCGGCCAGCGCGTCACGCGCGAGTACTACTTCAACGACGTCGGCGGCCAGATCCCGAACCTGGGCGCCTCGATCGTGGCCATCCGGCGTGGCGAGCCGGTGCCCGACGATGGCTACCACGGGGACTACGTCCGGGACCTGGCCTCGCAGGTTCCGGACGCGGTCTGGGCGGAAGCCGATGCGTCCGGCGCCGATGCGGCGGGGATCGTCGGGCATTGGGCTGCCGGAGTGGTCCGGCAGGGGATCGAGGCGAGCCTCGAGCGGCTCGGCGTCCATTTCAACGTGTGGACGACCGAGGGGTCGCTCCATGAGGCGGGCTGGGTGGACCGTGCGGTCGAGCGTCTGCGGGAACGCGGACACGTCTACGAGCAGGACGGCGCGGTCTGGTTCCGATCGACCGAGTTCGGGGACGACAAGGATCGCGTGATCTATCGCTCCAACGGCCAGCCGACCTACTTCGCCGCCGACATCGGTTACGTGACCGAGAAGTTCAGCCGCGGCTTCGATCACCTCATCTACATCTGGGGTGCCGACCACCATGGGACGGTCGCCCGGGTGCGCAACGCCGCCAAGGCGATGGGCTATGACCCCGACCACGTCCAGATGCACCTGTACTCGTGGGTGCGGTTCGTGCGCGACGGGGTCGAGGTCTCGATGTCCAAGCGGGCCGGTGAGTACGTCTCGCTCGACGAGCTCCTGTCGGAGGTCGGCGTCGACGCAGCGCGCTGGTTCTTCGCGTCGCGCGCCGCCACGTCCGCGATCGATTTCGACATCGAGCAGATGCGCGGCCTTCGCGAGGCACTCGAGCGGGGAGAGTACGAGGAGGCCAGCAAGAACCCGGTCTATTACGTCCAGTACGCGCACGCGCGCATCGCGTCGATCCTGCGCAAGGCCGACGAGGCCGGGCTCGCTCCGGCGACGACGGTGGCCGGCACCTTGTCAGGGGGTCCGGAGGCCGCCCTGGCGCGCGCCATCGTCCGTCTCCCCGAGGTCGTCGAGGATGCCGTGGTCGGCGAGGAGACCCAGGGGATCACGGCATACGCGCTCGAGCTCGCCACGGCCTTCCATGCCTTCTACCGGGACGCGCGGGTGATCGACCCGGACGAGCCCGAACGATCAGCGTCGCGGCTCGCCATCGCTCGCGCGACACAGGTCACGCTGGCGCGAACGCTCGGCCTCCTGGGAATCTCCGCTCCGGAGGCGATGTAGACAGAGTCAGCCCGCCAGGCCGAGCACGTTGGCGACCTTGGCGAGGGTCGCGTCATCGCTGCCGATCACGACCCACCGGGTCGTGCCGCCCTCACCGGGAAGGATCGAGCCCGGGCCGCCCGCCTTCGCGACCGCAGCATCTGCAGTGACCTCGAATTCCGCGGCGTCCGCGGGGGTGTCCCAGGCGGTCCGCCAGGCGATCGCCCACGCCTCGTTCGGTCCGCCGAGGACCGCGATCCGATCGCCGCCCCAGCCGGCCGCGGCATCCGCCGCTGCGGCGACCGTCGGGGAGCCCAGCCAGATCGAGGTCTGGTGCTCACCCATGGTGTTCTCCTGCACGACCGACCAACCTGTGCCCATGCGCGACGCCAGGTCGTCCGGTAGGTCGACCTCGATCGGCGCCTCGCGGCTGTTGTACTTCTCGGGATGCTTGACCTGTTCGGTCGAGGCGGGTGGATCGCGGAGGACCGCATCGATGGCCGGCCAGCCACCGGACAGCTGCGTCTGCAGAGCGAACTGCGTGCCCTCGGTCGCCGCGAACAGGATCTGCGCCTGGACGATCGCCGGGATCCGGTTGAGCGCAGCCTGGAGCTCAGGATCGCTCGACGCCCGGATGACCTCGCCGATCTCGGCGGGGCTCAGGTGCTGTTGGAGCCAGTACGTCATCAGGGTGTACGCGTCGCCCTCGACGATGGCCTGACGTGCCAGGAGCCGGTCTGTCTGACCCTCGAGACCGTCGGTGATCGCCTCGAGATCGAAGTGCTGGTCCTGCAGGGCGTGGTCGTACTCGTGGGAGTAATAGACCTTCTCGACGGGACCGACGCCGCCTTCCTTCGAAAGGACGTACAGCCCGTCGGTGACGGGGTCATAAAGGCCTGCTACCTGGCTCTCGAGGAGGTCGACGAAGATCGCCTCGAGGTCGGCGTCCATCGGGATCAGCCCGAGGCCCTTGTAGAGCTGTTCGTCCGCAGCGACCTGGGCCGGCGGGTAGTCGTGGTCGAAGGTCGTGCGGATGACGGTCGACAGCTCCGCAGGCGAGAGGATCGTCGGCGTGATCGGCTTCTTCTCGTCGAGGCCGCGGATCGCGCGGACCTGCTCGTTGATCTCGGCGTAGACGGCGTCGACATCGGCCGAGCCGGCCGGGGTCGGCGACGGTGCCGCCGACGGCGACGGCACGGGCGTCGCGGTCGGCGACGCGGACGGGGCCGCGTTGCCACACGCCGCGACGACGAGGGCCGTGGCGGCGGCGAGGGCGATCGGTGAAAGGCGAGATGATCGACTCATCGCCGGATTGTCACACGCTCCGGGTTTCGCGCCCGGAAGGGGCTCGATGTCGCTTTCTTAACCGCTTCACGGCTCGACCGTGAATCAGGGCGCCGTAGCGTAGCGATCGGACGAACCCTCAGGGTTCCATCCTCCCTCCCTCCGACCGGGGGCGCCGATTGGGCAGGCGCTCCCGGTCTTTCCTTGTCCGGCGATGAGCTCGGTCACGTGGTGAGCGCCCGTGCATCGTGCTATGTCAGAATCGGCGCGATGGAAGTGACCTGGTATGGCCGGACCTGCGTCCGGTTGCGTGGCAAGGACGCCGTCGTCGTGGCGGACCCGTATCAGTCGGTGGTCGGGCCGACGGGGCGCGGGATCACGGGCGACGTCGTGACGTTCAGCCATCCCGACGACGCACCGGTCGCTCGCGGCAAGCCGAAGGGCAAGGTGTCCCGGGACGGCACGACGCTGGTCCCCTCGAGCCTCGATCAGGCATTCGTCCTCGACGGCCCGGGCGAGTACGAAGTCAAGGAGGTCCTCGTCACCGGCGTGCGGACGTACCGTGACGATGCGCGTGGGGCGGAGCACGGCAAGGGCGTCTCGTTCGTGGTCGAGGTCGACGGGATCCACACCATCCACCTGGGCGAGATCGGGCACCTGCTGTCCGAGGAGAAGATCGGCGACATCGGTCCGGTGGATATCGCCTGCGTGCCGCTCGGCGGTGCGCTGAGCCCGACCAAGGCCGCCGCATTGATGGCGCAGCTCGACCCGAAGATCGTCGTCCCGATGCCGTTGTGCGAGGACGACAAGGACTGCGCCGAGGTGCTCGCCAAGTTCTTTCACGAGATGGGCGCCGAACCTGTGACACAGCCGAAGCTGTCGGTGACGGCGTCGAGCCTGCCGGCCGAGACCGTGACCGTCCTCCTGGAGTCGCGCGGCAAGCAGGCCTGAACGGCCTTCGACGGCCGCGCCCTAGGGTCTGTCCAGGACGACGCGGCCACGCTTGATGACGGTTCGCGCCAAGTCCGCACCTGGGTGATAAGGGATCCGCGCGCTGGTCGGCACACGCCAGATCACCAGGTCGGCCGCCTTGCCGACCTCGATCGACCCGATCTCGTCCTCCAGCCCCAGGGCCCGGGCCGCGTTGATGGTCACCGCGGACAGGACCTCGTCGGGCGACATCCCGAGGTTGATGCAGGCGAACGACATCGCGAGCGTCAGGTTCGGTGTGGGTGAGGTGCCCGGGTTGAAGTCGGTACCGATCGCGACCGGCACGCCGGCCTGGATGAACGCCCTGGCCGGCGCGTGGTGGTCCTTCATGAGAAACCAGGTCGTGACAGGCAGGAGCGTGGCAACCACCGGCTCCTCGCCGTCCGCGGCGACTCCCATCGCCGCGATCCCCTCGAGCGATGGTGTCGCGAGGTGGTCGGCCGACGCGGCGCCGAGCTCGGCGGCGAGCTCGGCACCGCCCGATGGCGCGAGCTCGTCGGCGTGGAGCCGCGGGAGCAGCCCGAATGCACGGGCCGCTTCGAGCACGCGCCGCGACTGATCGGCGCTGAAGACCCCGGTCTCGCAGAAGACGTCGGCGTACCGCGCCCGCCCGTGGGCGGCGATCCCGGGCAGCTGTTCGTCCAGGAGGTGGCGGACGTATGCCTCGGTCCCGTCCGGTCGTGTGCGGAACTCCGGCGGGACGGCGTGGGCGCCCAGCCATGTCGGCACGACGTCGATCGGACCTTCGCGCCCGAGCCGATAGGCGACTTCCACGAGTCGGAGCTCGGTCTCGAGGTCGAGCCCGTAGCCGGACTTCGCCTCGATCGTCGTGACCCCGTGGGTGAGCATCTCGTCAAGCCACCGACGGCCGTGCGTGAGCAAGGCGGCCTCGGACGCTGCCCGCGTGGCTGCGACCGTCGACAGGATCCCGCCACCGGCAGCCAGGATGTCGAGATAGGACGCGCCCTGCTGGCGGAGGACGAGCTCGTCCTCGCGCGAGCCCGCGAACAACAGGTGCGTGTGCGGGTCGACCAGCCCCGGGGTGACCGATCCCCCGGCGGCATCGATGCGCGCGAAGCGGGCGAGCGGCAGGCCGTCGGCAGCCAGCGCAGCCTCGACCGAGGCGCGCGGCCCGACCGCGGCGACCCGGCCCTCCCAGACCGCGACCGCCGGCGCCTCCGGCGAGGCCGGGTCCTCGGCGACCAACCGGCCGATCTCGCCCTGCTCCTCCCCGCGCCGGACGCCCCCGTCGAGCGTCGCGATCTCCTTCGCCCCGACGATGAGCAGGCCGGGTGTCGGCTCACCGGTCCGGCCGCCCTCGATGACCCGGAATGGCCCTCCGCTCACGACGGACGGGGACCCTCGCCGGTCGACATCGCGCCGGCGCCGCCGCGCGCGGCATCGAGCCGCAGCTCGAGGATCTGCATCGGGCTGTAGTCGCGCAGCTTGATGTACTCGGCGGCGGCGGCGAGACGCGCCTCGATCGGCTCGTCCGGGGAGCGTTCCCGCGTGGTCGGCCACGGCCAGGAACGACGCAGCGGGCGCCAGACCGATGAGCTCGGATTCGGCCGGACGGACGCCGTCCTCGGCAGCGAGATCGC
Source organism: uncultured Chloroflexia bacterium (assembly GCA_963780425.1). GTDB lineage: Bacteria > Chloroflexota > Limnocylindria > Limnocylindrales > CSP1-4 > SPCO01. Next base: position 319,087 of record CAWABZ010000012.1, read on the forward strand.
GCACCGCGTCCCAGGCGAGCCACAGCGGCGTCACGGCGAAGTCGAGCAGGTTCATCGACACCTGGGCCCGGAGCGGGTGGCCGCGGTCGGGCTCGCGGACTTCGAACCCGTTGGCCTGGAGCTTCGGCAACCCACCGCCGGACTCGCGGACGCGACGTGCGATGCGCCTGGCCAGGTCGACGTCATCGGAATCGAGGTTGATGTTGTAGGCGATCAGGAACGGCCTGGCGCCGACCGCGACCGCCCCGGCCGACGGGTGGAGGCGCGGCGGCCCGATGTCCGGCTCGCGCCCACGCTGGTCGATCTCGGCCTTGAGACCCTCGTACTGGCCGCGCCGCACGTCGGCCAGGCGCTCGCGATCGGACCGCAACGAGGCCTGGGCGTAGAGATATACCGGCAGCTCGAAGCGGGTCGCGATCCGCTCGCCGAAGGCGCGCGCGAGATCGACGACGTCGTCCATGGTCGTCGTCCCCAGCGGGATGAATGGGATGACATCGACCGCCCCGATACGCGGGTGTTCGCCCTCATGAGAGTCCATGTCGATCTCGTGGATCGAGGCGGCGACCAGGCGCTCGAGAGCGGTCGTGACCGCCTCGTGCTCACCGGCGATCGTGAACACGGACCGGTTATGACTCGCGTCGCTCGTCCGATCGAGCAGCGCGGCCCCGGGCACCGACGAAATGGCCTCGGCCAGCCGGTCGATGACGTCGAGCCGGCGGCCTTCGGACACGTTCGGGACGGACTCGACCAGCACCCGTTGATGCTAGTCCGAGTCTGTTCTCGTCAGGCGGTCATTTCGTGAAGCGAACTGCAAGAGTCAACCCTCCTCGAGCATCGGTGCACGGACCCCGCGCTCGCGGGCGACGTCGATCGCCCGCTCGTAGCCCGCGTCGACGTGGCGGAGCACGCCCATCGCCGGGTCCGTCGTCAGGACGCGCTCGAGCTTCTGGGCGGCGAGCGCGCTGCCGTCGGCGACGACGACCATCCCGGCGTGCTGCGAATAGCCGATCCCGACCCCGCCGCCGTGGTGGATCGACACCCACGACGCGCCGGCCGCTGTGTTGACCAGCGCGTTGAGGAGTGGCCAGTCGGCGACCGCGTCCGTGCCGTCGGCCATCGCCTCGGTCTCGCGGTTCGGGGAAGCGACGGAGCCCGGCGTCGAGGTGATCGCGCCCGATGACGATCGGTGCGCTGACCTCGCCCGTGGCGACCAGCTCGTTGAAGGCGAGACCCGCGCGCGACCGCTCGCCATAGCCGAGCCAGCAGATCCGCGCGGGCAGGCCCTGGAAGGGGACCCGTGCTTGCGCCATCTCGATCCAGCGGCGCAGGCCGGCGTCCTCGGGGAACAGCTCCAGGACCGCGCGGTCGGTGCGCGCGATGTCGGCAGGATCGCCGGACAGCGCCGCCCAGCGGAACGGGCCACGACCCTCGCAGAACTGCGGCCGGATGAAGGCGGGCACGAAGCCCGGGTAGTCGAACGCGTCGGCGACACCCGCTTCCTGGGCCTGGGCCCGAAGGTTGTTGCCATAGTCGAAGACCACCGCGCCAGCGCGCTGGAACGCGAGCATCGCCCGAACGTGGGCGGCCATCGCCGCGCGGGACCGGCGCTGGTATTCGTCGGGCTGGCTCGCGCGCAGGGTCAGCGCATCGGCGAGGCCGATCTCCGCCGGCACGTACCCGCCGAGGGCGTCATGCGCAGAGGTCTGGTCGGTGACGATGTCGAACCTCTCCCCGGCCGCGGCCCAGGCCGGCTCGATCTCCGCGGCGTTCCCGACGAGGGCGATCGACACCGCCTCGCCGTCGGCGGCGGCGGCGCGCGCCCAGCGAAGCGCCTCGACTGGGTCGTGGGTCAGCCGATCGACATAGCCGATCTCCACCCGGCGTCGCGCGCGCGCCTCGTCGACCTCGATCGCCAGGCAGACGCCCTCGTTCATCGTCACCGCCAGGGGCTGGGCGCCGCCCATGCCGCCGAGGCCCGCGGTGAGCGTGACGGTCCCGCGCAACGAGCCGCCGAAATGCTGGCGCGCCGCCTCGGCGAACGTCTCGTATGTGCCTTGCAGGATGCCCTGCGTCCCGATGTAGATCCAGGACCCGGCCGTCATCTGGCCGTACATCATCAGGCCGGCCTGCTCGAGCTCGCGGAACACCTCCCAGGTGGCCCACTTACCGACCAGGTTCGAGTTCGCGATGAGCACCCGCGGGGCCCATTCGTGGGTCCGCACGACGCCGACCGGCTTGCCGCTCTGGACGAGGAGCGTCTCGTCGTCGGCGAGGGCGCGCAGCTCGCGCACGATCGCATCGAACGCCTCCCAGCTCCGCGCCGCCTTCCCGGTTCCGCCGTAGACGACGAGGTGGTCAGGGTCCTCGGCGACCTCGGGATCCAGGTTGTTCATCAGCATGCGCAGAGCCGCTTCCTGCGCCCATCCACGGCAGGTCAGCTCGGAGCCGCGCGGCGCGCGGACCGGCCGCGGACCGCTGGTCGTCGTCATCGACTCAGGCTACTCCGCCAGCCCGGCTACGACGCGCTCCCCGAAGCGACCCTCGCCGGCGCCCTGCATCGACACGATGACGTCGCGGGCCGGCAGGTGAACGTGGTAGGTGTGGACACCGCCGGCGCACGTCCCGATGTACGTGTGGCGGCCGGAGATCTCGGTCTCGGCGTTGCCGCTGACGCCGCCCGCCTGCTCGCAGACGGCCGCATCGAAGGTGTCTCGCCAGCCGCGGAAGAAGAGCTCATCGAAGGTCCCGGGCTTCAGTCTCGCCACAGTCACGACGACGTAGTCGGCGGCAGTATCCGTCGCGATCGGGCCGAAGGCAGCCGCCAGCGCGATCGCCGACACGAACAGCCCGATCGTGCCGTCCGCGGCGATCTCGGCGGCCGTATCGGGGTCCGGGTCGAGGGAGACGCCATCGACGTCGGGAGGCAGCAGATCGAGCAGCGATGGGTCCACCACCACACCCGACACGCCGGCGCTGGCGCGTGGCCGGCGCGACGGTCGGGGTGGGCGTGCTCGGGGGCTCCGGCGCCGGGGTCGGGGATGGCCGGGGCGGGATGCACCCGGTCGCGACCGTGGCCGTCGCCACGAGGCCGGTGAGGACCCACGAGCGTCGCCGCGGAAGAGCTCTCACCCGAGCTCGCGGCGCAGGACAGGGAAGCGATCGTCGGGCGCCGCAACTGAGAACCCGACGGTCTCCCAGAAGCCCGGCGTGGCAGCACTGGTCGCATCGGGTCGGGCGCCCATTTCCGGGTAGGTCTCCACTGCCGCGAAACCGCGCCGCCCGAGGTCGTCGCAGACGGCATCGACCAGGGTCCGGGCGAGGCCGGCGCCACGCGCCGCGGCGGTCGACGCGATGCACGTGATGACGGCGGGCAAGGGCGCATCCGGGAGGGCCGGATACAGCTCGCGCGTCCGCATCGCCCTGGGATACGCCGACAGAGGCCCGAACTGCGAGTACGCGGCCGGGACGTCGTCGAGGAGCAGGACCTTGGCGTAACTGCCGACGACGGCCAGCCCGCGGCCTAGGAGACGAAGCTTCGGAGGCGCGCCATCACCGACGGTCGGTTTCGGGGCACGACGGGGCGCGAAGGGATTGCCGCCCGCCTCGTCGTCGTCTGCCAGGAACGGATTGGATCCGCCGCCACCGCCCGGCGCGAACGGGTTGGCCGGCCGTTCCCGCGCATCGGCGAGGAACGGGTTGGCGCTCGTCGTCGCGGCGCCGCCCGTCGGCGGTTTCGCGTCGCTCGCGGCCGGAGGCTCGAGCCAGTCGAGGCGGATCGTCTTCGAGCCGCGGTCGGCGTCCTCCCAGTAGTCGCACGATCGGTGATCGAAGCCCGGATCCGCGCAGGGTGGCAGAAGGGCGAACGACGTCTGGTCGATGACGTCGACGATCGAGATCCGTTCTGGATCGAGGCTTGTCATGGCTCGACGAAGTCTACGGTGCGCCGCCGCGCCAAAGCCTCGGCCGGACCCCTATCGGACTGCCGATCCGCCGACTACAGTCCGACCACGGCACTGCTCGGGGCATTGCCCTCTCGGGGGACCCATACGATGTTGGATCAGGTCGAGGGCGACGCATATGTCGTCCTGGGCATCACATCCGATGCGGACGACCGTGCGATAGCCAGGGCGCATCGGCGATTGGCACGACGACATCACCCGGATGTGGCCGGGGATGCAGCGACCGCGCGGATGATGCGCATCAACGCCGCGTTCGACGCTCTCCGGACGGCGGAGCGACGCGCGGAATACGACCGCGCTCGACGCATGGTCGGGAGGCAAGACGGGACCGGCGGCGCCGGTCGGCCGCCCGGTCGGCCGTCCGGCAGTGTGCTCGATTTCGGCCGCCACATCGGCTGGTCGCTCGGCGAGATCGCGCGCGTCGACACCGGCTACCTGGTGTGGCTCTCCGAACGTCCCGAAGGCTCGCCGTACCGTGCCGAGATCGACGTCATCCTGGGCAGGTCGACGATGCGCCAGCCGGTCGGCGGCGAGGAGTTCGTGCCGCCCTGGAAGCGAGGTTTTCGCCTCGGCTGAGGCAAGCCACGGAAAACGCGGGACGCCGCCGGGGGCCAAGGTTCCGGTGATCCTGACACGGCCGAGCCATGCGTTGGTACAGTGAGGTCCAGTCCGGTCTGGTGTGGTCCGAGCCGCGCCGCCGGGCAGCACGGGGGCTTTGCGGCCGGATGGCTGAAAGATCGGACGAGGACCCATACCTCGTCCTCGGCGTCGCTCGCGGCGCTGACGATGAAACGATCAGCGCGGCGCGCCGCCGGTTGGCGCGGCGCCACCATCCCGACCTCGCCGGCGATCGCGCGACCCGGCGGATGATGCGAATCAATGCCGCCTTCGAGGCGATCCGGACCGCCGACGCGCGGGCGGGCTACGCGGCGGCGCAGGCGCCTGCACCGCCACATGACGGGACGGGCGGCGCGGGTCCGGCGCCCGGTCGGCCGTCCGGGAGCGTGCTCCAGTTCGGCCGCCATCTCGGCTGGTCGATCGGCGAGGTCGCGCGCGTCGATCCGGGCTATCTCGTGTGGCTCGCAGAGCGTGGCGAGGGCGAGCCGTATCGCGAGGAGATCGACGCGGTGCTGCAGCGCATCGGCATCACCCGGAGCACTGAGCACGACGTCGAGTCGCGCGCCTGGCGGCGGAGCGTCCCGACCGGCTGAGCGTCCCTCGCGGGTCAGCCCCGCCCGGGTCCGGCGGAATCGCCGGTTCTCGTCAGGTCCACCAGAGCACCCTCGTGGACGAGCGCCGTCGCGGCCGCCAGGTCCGGCCCGGGCTCGCGGTCGCGATCCAGGTGCCGGATGCGGGACCGGATCCGCGCATGGGCCTCGGCGACACCGGCACCCGGCGGCGGCGTCGCCCCGCCCCCTTGCGCCATCGATGCGAGGCGCAGGTCGAGCGCCTGGGCGCCGATCACCAGCTCGATCGCCACGATCCGCTCGACCCCCTCGAGGACGGCGCGTGCGTGCCGTGCGGCGATCGAGCCCATCGAAACGTGGTCCTCCTGGTTGGCGGACGTCGGGATCGAATCCACGGAGGCCGGATGAGCGAGGACCTTGTGCTCCGAGACGAGGGCGGCGGCCGTGTACTGGTAGATCATCATCCCCGACTCGACGCCCGACGCGGCCGCGAGGAACGGCGAAAGCCCCCCGTTCAGCCGCGGATCCACGAGCAACGCCATCCGTCGCTCGCTGATCGAGCCGAGCTCGGCGATCGCGAGCTTCGCGTAGTCGAGCGCGAGCGCCAGTGGCTCGCCGTGGAAGTTGCCGCCGCTGATCACCTGCCCGCCGCCGGTCGCGACGGCGCCCGCGTCGACGACCCCACCGCCGGGGAAGACGAGCGGATTGTCGGTCGCCGAGTTGAGCTCGATGTCGAGCACGCGCCGGAGCTGATCGAGCGCATCGCGCACGGCGCCGTGCACCTGCGGGACGCAACGGAGCGAGTACGGATCCTGGACCTTGTGGGTGGAACCGTGATGGGCCTGCTGCAGACCGCTGTCGCGCAGGAGGTGGCGCATCTCGGCCGCCACGGCGACCTGCCCGGGATGCGGTCGCGCCAGCTGGTAGGCGGCGGCGAAGGCGACGTCCGTGCCGAGCAATGCCTCGACCGACTGCGCGGCCGCGACGCTCGCGGTGCGGACCAGGCGATCCGCGTCGGCCAGGAACAGCGCGGCGAGCGCGCCCATCATCTGGGTCCCGTTGAGCAGCGCGAGCCCTTCTTTCGCCTGCAACTCCAACGGATCCAGCCCGGCGGCTGCCAGGGCCTCGCCCGCCGGCAGGACTCGACCGCCCATCTCGACCTCGCCCCGTCCGATCAGCGGCAGGGCCAGATGGGCGAGCGGCGCCAGGTCGCCGGACGCACCGAGACTCCCCTGCTCCGGCACGACCGGGTGGATGCCCTGGTCGAGGAACGCCAGCAACCGGTCGACCAGCAGCGGCCGGCAGCCGCTGTGCCCGAGCGCCAGTGTGTTCGCGCGCAGGAGCAGCATCGCCCGGACGACCTCGCGTGAGAACGGCGGACCGACGCCGGCGGCATGGCTCATCAGGAGGTTCTCCTGGAGCTGGCCCGCCTGTTTCGGCTCGATGAACGTCGTCGCCAGGTCGCCGAACCCGGTGGTCACGCCATAGACGACGGCGCCGTCCGCGACGAGAGCCTCGATGACATCGCGCGCCTCCTGCATCCGGCCGCGCGCCGCATCGTCGAGCCGGACCGGAGCCTCATGCCGGGCAACCGCCTCGACATCGGTAATCGACAGATCGGCGCCCGTCAGGACGATGGGGTCGGTCACGACGCCGAGGATAGTCCGCTATGCTCCCGGCCGTGTTCGACTTCCTGAACGGGCCGGTGCGAGACCTGGTCACCCAGATCTACGATGCCGTCGGGTATCTCGGGGTCGCGCTGTGGGTCGCGATCGAGAGCGTGATCATCCCGATCCCGTCCGAGCTCGTGCTTCCTTTCGCGGGTTTCCTCGTCGGAACGGGCGACGCGGTCGAGCCGCTCACCGGGCAGCCGTGGTCGTACTGGCTGGTCGTGCTGGCGGGGACCATCGGTGCCACGGTCGGGGCGCTCGTGGCGTATGCGATCGGGGCGTGGGGCGGCCGACCCATCATCGAGCGGTGGGGCCGTTTCGTCGGGATCTCCGGCGCGGATCTCGATCGCGCGGAGGCGTTCTTCGCGCGCTACGGCGACGCTGCCAGCTTCTTCGGCCGCATGGTGCCGGTCATCCGGTCCCTCGTGTCGTTCGCGGCGGGCGTGGCGCGCATGCCGCTGGGGCGCTTCATCGTGTTCACGTTCCTGGGTTCCCTGCCGTTCACCGCGCTGCTGGTCTTCGCGGGCGTCCAACTCGGCGCCAACTGGGAGTCGATCGGCGGCGTCATCAAGCAGTTCGAGTACGCGATCCTCGCCGTCCTGGTGCTGCTGATCCTGGCCTGGATCTGGCTGCGCATCATCAGGCCGCGCTGGTCCAGCCGCGCGAGCACCTAACCGCCCACCTCCTCCTTCGGTCGCACGGCGCGGAAGTCACGGTAGATCAGCAGGTCGTACAGGATCTTCAGGCTGCCGGCCAGGTAGAACGGGATCGCGGCAGTCCCCGCGCTGGCGACGAGGACGCTCGAGATCGACGGCGAGATCGACGCGCCGACCGTTCGCGCGATGCCCGTCACGCCGGCCGCCGCGGACCGCTCGTCCGGGTCGACCACCGCCATCACGTAGGACTGCCGGGTCGGGACGTCCATCTGGCTCAAGCTGTAACGGAGCAGCAGGACCGCAACCGCGAGCGGGAGTGTCGGCATGAGCGGGACGAGGATCAGCAGCACGTTCGATGGCAAGTGCGTGAAAACCATCGTCCGGATCAGGCCGATGCGCGCAGCGATCCGCGCCGCCGAGAGCGACGAGACGGCGGCCAGCAGGTTAGCCGCGAAGAAGATGGCTCCCAGCTCGGCCGGTCCCACGCCGAATGTCAGGCTGAACCAGTACGCCATCAGGCTCTGCGGGATGAACCCGCCAGCGAAGGCGTCGAGCGAGAATAGCGCGGAGAGCCGCAGCACGACCGACCTCGAACGACCGAGACCCAGGCGGCGCGTGATGCCGTCATCCGCCGCGGCCGCGGCTGAGGACCTCGGTACCTCGATGCCCGGCCCGAGGCGCGAGGCGACGGCGGCCATCGCCAGTCCGATCCCCGCATAGGCCACGACGACAGCGCGATAGGCATCGAGCTCGGACCAGCCCGCCTCGATGAGCATCTGGCCGAGCAGTCCGGCCGCGAGCGCACCGGTGGCGGTCGCGACATAGCCGACGAGGTTGTACCAGGCGAAGACCGCGGTCCGACGCCTGCCTGCCACCACCTCGCTCAGTGCGGACTGCTCGACGGCGAGGAATGGCCCGACCTCGTTGCCGGTCGGCGAGATGACCCCGATCACCCCGGCGAGGATGAGGAGCGGCAGCCAGTTCGTCGCGGCGAATACCACACCTGCGATGGCTATCAGCAGGCTGCCGATGAGCAGCACCCGACGCCGGCCGAGCCGGTCAGCGTGCGTCGTGAGCCACAGCGAAATGACCGTGTCGCCAACGAGGGTGAGTGTCAGGACCGCCCCGATCGCCAACGGATCGAGACCTGCTGCGGCCAGGTACAGGACGAGGACGACGGCCAGGAAGCCGTATCCGAACATCCGCATCGTCCGGACCGTGAACAGGATCCGACCGTCGGGTCCGAGATCGCGCAGGCTGGCGAGAAGCGACGGGTCCACCTGGGACCCGCCCGTGGCTCTTGGATCGGTCATGACCGCCGGAGTCTATGAGCCCGAGGGCCCTTGGTGTCTGCGACAATGCGAGGGAGATGACGACCAACCCTCACGCCACCGATCTGCCCGGTCACGAGGGCGCTGCCGCGCACCACGCGACCGACGATCACGGTGAGGACCACGGGCACGACGACCATGCTCAGCATGACGACACCGATCCGCTCGGCCCGATCGACGCCTTCGCGTGGGGTGCCGGCATCCTCGGCGTTGGCCTCGGTCTCGTCGTCGCGCTGGCCTTCGCTCTCTCGACCGGGATGATGTGAGGACACGAGCGCGACCGTGTCACTGATCGAGACGGTAGGCCCGATCGCGCTCGCGATCTTCGGCCTCGGCGTGGTCATCGGGGTCGTCGGCGTGCTGCGCCGAACGCGTGCCCGCAAGGACTAGAACAGCCCGACGACGTTCCCGTCCGCGTCGATGTCGATCTTCTCGCCGCCCGGCTTGGACGGGAGACCCGGCATCGTGCGCATCTCGCCGCACAGAGGCGTCACGAACCCGGCGCCGGCCGACAGCCGGATCTCGCGGATCGGCACCGTGAAGCCGGACGGCGCGCCCTTCAGCGCCGCGTCGTGGCTGATCGAGTACTGCGTCTTGGCCATGCATACCGGGAGGTGGCCGAAGCCCATCGACTCATACGACTTCAAGGACTTCTGGGCGGCCGGTGTGAGCTCGATGCCGTTGCCGCCGTAGATCTCCTTGACGATGGTCAGGATCTTCTCGCCGAGCGGTGCCTCGTCGGGATAAAGCAACCGGAACGCGCGCGAGGGATCTTCGGTCGCCGCCCAGACCGCCTCGGCGAGATCGGTCGCGCCGGCGCCGCCGTCGGTGAAATGGGTGGCGACGACCGCGTCCCGGGCGCCGGCGGCGAGTGCGACCTCGCGGATCGCCTCCACCTCGGCCGGCGTGTCGGTGGGGAACGCGTTGATCGCCACGACCGCGGGGATGCCGAACTTCCGGACGATCCCGATGTGCGCGGCGAGGTTCGACGCCCCGGTCCGCACCGCCTCGACGTTCTCCTCGAGCAGGGCCGGATCCAGCGGCTTGCCGGCTACGATCTTGCCGACGCCGCCGTGCATCTTGAGCGCCCGGACCGTGGCAACCACGACGGCCGCATCCGGTTCGAGGCCAGACGCCCGGCACTTGATGTCGAAGAACTTCTCGGCACCCATGTCCGACCCGAACCCCGCCTCTGTGCAGACGATGTCGTTGGTCACCAGGGCGAGACGGTCCGCGATGATCGAGTTGTTGCCGTGGGCGATGTTGCCGAATGGGCCGCAATGCACGAACGCCGGTCCGCCCTCCAGCGTCTGGAGGAGGTTCGGCTTGATCGCGTCGCGCAGGAGGACCGTCATCGAGCCGGCCACGCCCAGGTCCTCGGCGGTGACCGGCGAGCCGTCCATGCGTGTCGCGAGCACCATGCGCCCCAGTCGGGCGCGCAGGTCGAACAGGTCGGTCGCAAGCGCGAGGACGGCCATGACCTCGGACGCAACGGTGATGACGAACTCGGTCTCCCGGGGGACACCGTCCTCGCGGCCACCGAGGCCGATCACGACGTGGCGGAGCGCGCGATCACTGATATCGAGGACGCGTGGCCACAGGATCCCGTGCGGGTCGATGCCGAGCGGGTTCTTGTGGTGGAGGCTGTTGTCGATGAACGCGGCGCCCAAGTTGTGCGCCGCCCCGATCGCATGAACATCGCCGGTCAAGTGGAGGTTGAAGTCCTCCATCGGGATGACCTGGCTATAGCCACCACCGGCCGCTCCGCCCTTGATCCCGAAGACCGGCCCGAGCGACGGCTGGCGGATGTTGACCGACGCCCTGCGGCCGATCCTGTTGAGACCCTGCGCGAGCCCGACCGTGGTGGTCGACTTGCCCTCGCCGAGCGGGGTCGGCGTGATCGCCGTCACGACCACGTACTTGCCGCGCGGCCGTTCCGCCTCCAGCCGCGTGATCGCCTCGAGCGTCACCTTCGCCTTCGTCGGCCCGTACAGCTCGAGCTCGTCCGGGCGGATGCCCAGCTCGGCGGCGATGTCGACGATCGGCCGCGGCGTGACGGAGCGGGCGATATCGAGGTCGGACGGGAAGCTCATCGGGTCTCCTGGGTCGATCGGCGCGCTGCCTGACGTTCGGCCGCGCGGATCAGGTGGGTCAGCAGGAGCGCGTTGGTCAGCGGACCGACCCCGCCCGGCACCGGCGTGATGGCCGACGCAACCTGCCGCGCGCTGTCGAAATCGACGTCGCCGCGGATGTGGCCATCGACCACGTTGATCCCGACGTCGACGACGACCACGCCCGGCTTCAGCATCGCTCCGGTGACGAGCCCGGGGTGCCCTGCCGCGACGACCACGATGTCGGCGCGTCGCACGTGGCCCGGCAGGTCGCGAGTCCGCGTGTGGCTCACCGTGACGGTCGCGTCTTCCTTGACGAGCAGGAACGCGACCGGCATCCCGACGACCGCCGATCGACCGATGACGAGCGCGTCCTTGCCGGCGATCTCGATCCCCGTGCGGCGCAGGATCTCGACCGCGGCATGCGCCGTGGCCGGCAGGAACCCGTCATAGCCGAGCCGGAGCAGGCCAGCGTTGAGTGGATGGATCCCGTCGATGTCCTTGTCGGGGTCGATCGCGTCGATGACGGCGCGGAGCCGGATCGTCGGCGGCAGCGGCATCTGAACGATCACGCCATCGACCGTCGGATCGGCGTTGACCGTTCGGATGACCTCCACGACCGACGCCTCCGTCGCCTCGCCCTCGAGCTCGACGAAGCGGGCGTCGATGCCGACCTTGGCGCAACCGCGGAGGATCTGTTCGAGGTAGACGGTCGAGGGCGCGTCGCGCCCGATGATCACGACCGCCAGTCCCGGCGGCCGACCCTGCTGTGCCGTGAACGAGACGACGTCCTCGGCCACGGCAGCGCGGATCTCGGCGGCGATCGGGCCGCCCTCGAGCAGTCGCGCGGTGTCCGTCGAGGCGTCGATCACGCGGGTCCGGTCGGATCGAGCGGTTCGCGACGATCGCCCGACCCGATGACCTGGTGCGTCTGCGACGTGAGGTCGTCGATCGCCCCCAGCAGCTCTGTGACTTGCCGGGTGAGGCGGCCTTCGAGCTCGGCGTCACCCGTCGAGGGCAGATTGATCATCACATTGGCCGCCGCGCCTCGCGCGGCCGCCTCTCCGAGGAGCGCTGCGACGGCGACGTCGCTTGATGCATTCGGGTTGCTTCGGCCGGCGAGCGCTTCCGCGACCTGCACCAGCTCGAGACATGCCTCGACGCACGCGAGCGGGGCCTCGGAGGCACGGCGTGCTGCTGCCTGCATGGCGGCAGTCCGCGCCGCGATCTCGTCGTCTGTCTCGCGTGGCATCTTCAATGCCGCCGAGTACCCCGCGTACGCTTCGGCATCGTCATCGGCGAGCGTCAGGAACCGGTCCGACAGGCGACGACCGGATTCCATGGCCCACGCCAGCATCGGCTCGTGCTCGACGTACTTCGGCTTGCCCGAGGTCAGTGACGCGACCATCGACACGAGGCTTGCGCCGAGTGCCGCAGCGACCGCCGATGCGCTGCCGCCACCAGGGACGGGCTCCGACGAGGCGAGTCGCTCGGTGAAGTCATCGAGGGACAGGTCGCGAAAACGACCTGTCGGTCCAGTGGGATGCACCGCGCGATTGTAGGTTGCCGCCCGCAAGGTTCGCGCGTCGAGGGGGCGGAGGCGGTACCGGCGCCCCCGCCCCCTGCTGACGTGGCTGCCGGCAGTCGGGGGAGGGTTCCGCCGCCGGCGTTGTTGGCGATCGCGCCTTGCTGGGACGTCGAGGCCTAGGCGGCGGCGAGCAGGCGACCGAGCGCACTCAAGTGCGTGAGGGAGCCCGCGCAACCGCCAACGACGGCATCGGCGGATCCAGCAAGGCGTGGGTAGGCGGCGCGTGCCTCGTCGAGAGCGGTCACAGTCCAGCGCTTGGATCGGTGCTGATAGGACAGCGCGAGCCGCGCCCGAGGCGTCTGCACCTCGAACAGCGTTCGCGGGCCGGTGATGACCGGGTATGCCGCGGCCTCTTCGCGGATGGCGGAGAGCTGGGTGATCGGGAGTCGCTCGGTGCCCCACGTGATCTCACGCGGGCGGCCGCTGAACCAATCGGTCCGGACGTGGACCGGGACCGGCTCTACACGGATGAATGCCATGTCTGGCTCCTTGTCGTGTCCCGGTGCTGGTTCGGTCGATGCCGGCGGGTCCCCCAGACCGGCAGATCCGGCCCGTTCCCGCCTTGGCATCGACCACCCAGATGGCACCGAGTGGATGGTCTGTAAGCCGTCGACCTGGGCACTCGGCCGACAGAACATCTGTTCGATGTGACGACACTAGACCGAACAGGTGTTCGATGTCAAGAGTCGTCGGGAGGAATGTCGTCGACGTCCGTGTCAGCTAGGGTGTCACGAGGACCAGGAGCGTCCGGATCCCGGTCGACCGGGTCTGTCGGGACGCCCCGCGCACGTCGGTCGAGCGGGTTGCGCGGGTCACGCTCGAACGGGGCCGGCAGGCCCGACCCGACCAGCCGACCCCGCGTCACGACCCCGGAGCCGTATCGGCGCCGCAGCGTGTCGGTGGCCTCGATCGCCTTCCGCCGTCGGGGATCCTCGTCCGCGAACATCGTCAGCTGCTCGCGCTCACCGAGGTTCGACGCGGTCACGCCGAGGAGCCGGATACGGATCCCGCGCACCTCCGGGCGCGCGAGCTCGAGCGCCGCCCGATAGATCGGCTCGGTCAGGTCGGTCGGCTCGCGCAGCGTGCGCTGCCGCGTGATGGTTCTGAACGACGAGTCGCGCACCTTGACGGCGATCGTCGATGCCCGGACGCCGGCCGAACGCAGTCGCCCCGCGACACCCTCGCTCATGGCGAGGAGCGTCCGCTCGATGGTCTCGGCGTCGAGCGTGTCGGTATCGAACGTGTGCTCGTGGCCGACCGATTTCGCCGGGTCGCCCTCGTGGACCGGGTCGTCGTCGAGGCCCTGCGCCCGCAGCGCCAGCGACCCGCCGTGTTTGCCGAACCGTCGCGTCAGCTGGTCGGGCGGGAGCGCGGCGAGGTCACCGATCGTCTTCACGCCGTACTCGGCGAGCACTGCCGCCGTCTTCTCCCCGACGCCCCACAGCCGCCAGATGGGGAGTGGGGCGAGGAATGTCGCCTCGTCACCGGGTGCCACGACGACGAGCCCGTCGGGCTTGCGGAGGTCCGACGCGATCTTCGCGACGAGCTTTGTGGTCGCGACACCGACGGACGCGGTCAATCCGACGTCGTCTCGAACCGCGGCCTTGATCATCGCCGCGATCTGCGGTCCCTCGCCGAACAGTGGCCGCGACCCCGTGACGTCGAGGAACGCCTCGTCGATCGAGATCGGCTCGACCTGCGGCGTGAACCGTCGCAGGATCGCCATCACGTCGCGCGACGCCTGCTGATACCGCCGGCCATCGACCGGCAGGAACACGCCGTCGGGGCAGCGGCGGACCGCCTCCGTCAACGACATCGCGGAGTGGACACCGAAGACGCGCGCCTCGTAACTCGCCGCCGAGACGACCCCGCGGCCCGGCGGGATGCCGCCGACGATCACCGGCTTGCCGCGCAGCTCCGGCCGGTCGCGCTGCTCGACGGCGGCAAAGAACGCATCGAGGTCGACGTGGAGGATCGTCCGCTCGGTCACGGTCGGTATCATCCGCCCTCAGTGCAGCCACCCGCCGACGACCGGTTCGGGGTCGATCCCCTGCCGACGACGACCGTCACCGTCATCCTCCTCGGGCTCACCGCCTCGTTCCTGCTGTCGTGGTTCGTGCCGGCTCTCGGGGTCGTTGCCGTCTGGCCGTGGCTGTTCGCCGTCCCGGGCTGGGTCATCGTCCGGCGCGTCGCCCCCGACCTGCCGCCACCGGGCGCCGCCGGCGTCGCCGTCGTCACGAGCGTGTACCTGTCGGCGCATACGGTCAGGTTCGTCGCCGAGCTCGATGGCTTCGGGCGGGCCGCCGTGCTGGTCGCCGCTGCGCTGCTGGCGATGGCGACCGTGGTCATCGCCCGGATGCGGGAGCCATCGCTGACTCCCGTGACGCTGCCACCGCTGAGTGCCGTCCCGCGGAGCATCGGTCGGGCGCTGCGGGACGACGCACCGGCGTGGATCATCGCGGCCGCGGTCGCCCTGGTCGTTCTGGCGATCCTGGGCCTGAACGGCTGGCGCGAGACCCCGGACGGCTTCGTGTCCGGTGGCTGGAACTGGAGCGACCTGCTGGTCCATGTCGCGATCGGCAACAGCATCGTCCATGGCAACTTCCCGCCGGTCGTGCCGTATTTCTCTGGCGAGCCGCTGAGCTACCACTGGTTCGCCGACTTCCACGGCGCGATCGCGGCGGTGGCGGCCGACCTGCCGATCATCCCCGTGTTCTTCGTTTCGAGCGCGCTCATGGCCGGCGTCCTCGCCCTCGTCGTATGGGGGCTGGCCGAGCGACTCACGGGCCGGCGGAGCGTGGCCACGATCGCGACGCTGCTGGTCTGTTTCGGCGGCGGCATGGGCTGGCTGCGCCTCATCGGCGACGTGCTCGCCGGGGCCCCGTCGATCACAGCGCTCGTCGTCGAGCGTCCCTACGACAACTCGTGGGCCGACGGCTGGCCGTTCTTCCGGATCGCGTCGGTGTTCGGGACGGGGTTCCTGCCGCACCGCGCGACCACATTCGGGCTGCCAGGACTGGTCGCGGTCATCCTCCTTGTTGTCACGTGCTGGGGCCGGCGGCCCGCCGGTGTTCTGGTGGCCGGGCTTCTCGCGGCCCTTCTGGCACCGTTCCATTTCTACGCGTTCCCCGCGACCTACCTGATCGCTGGGCTGTTCGTTCTGACGACGGGCCGCTGGCGCGAGAGGACGCTCCTCAGGGACGCAGCGCTGTTCCTCGCCCCGGTCGTGTTGGCGCTCCCCTACGTGCTCCCGGCCGCTCTGCGCCAGAGCGCCGAGGGTTCGTTCCGCGTCGTCCAGGGCTGGGGCGAGGCGCGCATCGTCGACGGCCCGGGAGCTGTCGCGTTCTTCTACCTGACCAACCTCGGCATCCCGGTCGTCCTGGCCATCGTGGCCTTCATCTGGTCCCGGGGCGGTGACCGTCTGCCGGCGCGCGCATTCCTGGCCAGTTGGACCCTTGCCCTGTTCCTCGTCCCCAACCTCGTCCTGGTCAGCGCGGTCGTGTTCGACATGAACAAGTACTTCCAGATCATGTGGATCGCCGCCGCGATCGCCGCTGCCTGGCTGATCGACCGATGGCCGCGACCTCTGGCCGCGGCGGTCATCGCGGTCTGCGCGATCTCACCGGCGCTCATCGCCATCCACCACGCCACCCACCCGGCGGTGGTCATGAGTCAGGCTCAGGCCGCGGCCGGCCGCTGGATCGAACAGAACACCCCGCCGCGCGCGATCTTCGCCACCGACGACTTCATCAACAACCCGGTCGACCTCGGCGGGCGCCTGCGGATCACGACGTTCGGACCGTACGTCTCGAACCTGGGCTACGACCCCGAGCCTCGCGCCGCCGACATCGAGGCGATCTACTGCGAGGGACCGGAGGTCGCGGCTGAGCGCATGGCGCGCTACGACGCGACGTACGTGCTGTCGTCCGGGGGCGTCCTCGACTGCGCCGGCGAGCCGACCGACTTCGCGTCGAGCCCGCTGTTCGAGACCGTCTATTCGGCCGACGGCGTCAGCGTCTGGCGCCTCGCCGGCTCGGCTGCGAGCAGCTCGGGCTAGCCCTTCGGCTCGACGACGATCGTGACCTCGGGCGTCATGCCCGCGTGGACCTTGATCGCGACCTTGTACGTGCCGAGCGACTTGAGCGGCTCCTCGAGGTCGATCTTGTGGCGGTCGATGTCGATGCCGCGCCGCGCCAGCGCGTCGGCGATGTCCTTCGAGGTGATCGACCCGTAGAGCTTGCCGCCCTCGCCGACCTTGACGCCCATCGTGAGGGTCGTCGACGCGATGCGGGTGGCGGCGATGTCGGCCTCCTCGCGCTCGCGCTTGCGCTTGTCCTCGCGGCTCGCGATGTCGTGCTGCCACGCGCGATACGCGCCGCCGGCCGCGGGCACAGCGAGCGACTGCGGGATCAGGAAGTTCGTGGCATACCCGTCGGCGACCTGCTTGAGCTCGCCGCTCTTGCCGAGCGTCGGGACGTCCTGGGTCAGGATGACCTTCAAGTGCTGGGATCCTCCTTGTTGATCCAGGCGCGCGCACGAGGCAGCACGCCGGATCGTTCGATGGCGCGTCCGGCGGCCGTCATGAGGCCGGGGATGCGGCGGATGGTCCGACGGACCGGGCCCGGCGTCAAGCGCCGGATCTGGGCGACGTCGCGGTCGAAGGACGCGCGATCGATGGCCAGGTCGTCGAGCTTCTCCTGGAGCAGCTCGGGCGGCACACCGTCGAGGAACAGGTCGACCGCGAGGACCACGACGACGAGGTCGTCGAGGCCGCCGATGACCGGGATCGTGTCCGGGATGAGGTCGCGCCCGACGACGAGGTATCCGGCCGCCGCGCCGAGCAGGACCTTGCGGTCGGCCGGCATGCGCTCATCGATCACGAGGGCACCGATGAGCCGGGCGTAGTCGGGCACGCGGCTGGCGACGGGCAGGAAGGCGAGAAGCGACACGAGACGACCCACGGACGCTCGTCCTGTGCGGCTCTTGCTGGCCATGCTCGACGTGTCCTCCTCGGTTCGGGACGGGGAGTCTACCAGCGATCCGGGAGCGGCCCGCCACCCTCGACCTTGACATCGAACGTCCGTTCGGTATGATGCCCCACAAGGAGGCGCGAGTGACGAAGCACGACGCCGAACGCAAGGTCAGGATCCTCGATTTCATCGCTGCCACGCTCCGCGCGCGGGGGTATCCGCCCTCGGTGCGCGAGATCATGCAGGCGGTCGGCCTTGCCTCGACCTCGGCAGTCCACCACCACCTCCAGATGCTTGCTCGGGACGGCTATCTCGAGCGCGGCGAAGGGCAGAGCCGGGCCATCCGGCTGACGCCCACGGCCGCGATCCGACTTGGCCTCTCCAGCGAGCTGGTCCCGCAGGCAACGACCGCGGATTCGCGGGTCGTGCCGATCATCGGCGAGATCGCGGCCGGCGGCCCGATCGAGGCCTATCAGGACGCCTCGGAGACCCTCGCGGTCCCGGACATGCTCGCCCCGAGCGGAGACGCCTATGTCCTCCGCGTCCGCGGCGACTCGATGATCGAGGCGCACATCGCCGACGGGGACTTCGTCCTGATCCGCCCACAGTCGACCGCCCGCAACGGTGACATCGTGGTCGCCCAGGTCGAGGAGAACGCGGTCACCCTCAAGCGCTTCTTCAAGGAGAAGGACAAGATCCGGCTCCAGCCGGCCAACCCCGAGTATCCAGCCCAGTTCTACGACGACGTGCGCATTCAGGGCAAGCTCATCGGCGTCATCCGCAAGCTGGACTGAGCAGGCTCGCGATCGTCGATCCAGCTCGGCGTTGCCGGGCTCCGCGCTCGCTCACGCACACAACGTGCGCTCGCTCACGTACTCCCTCGGTCGCCTTGATCTGGACCGACCGAGCCGAGTCGCTCAGTCGGGATCTATCCACAGGTTTCCACACAGGCGCTAACCGGGGGACGCTAAGTCGTGGATGAGGTTGGGGGATAAGGCCCTGCCGATTGGACGTGTCGCTCCGCGACAGTGGGGTCTTCGTTTCGCATCCATCATCGGGGACCGATGATCGACCGCCTGCCGCCGCAAAGTCTCGAAGCCGAGCAGTCCGTGCTCGGCGCCATCCTCATCGACCGGGATGCGGTCGTGGAGGTGGCCGAGTTCCTCCGTCCGGAGGACTTCTACCGCCAGGCAAATGGCCGGATCTACGCGGCGATCCTCGACCTCTTCGAGCGGCGCGAGCCGATCGATATCGTCACGGTGGCCGAGGCTCTCGAGCGGCGCGAGGACCTCGAGGCAGTCGGCGGACGAGCGTACCTGTCGAGCCTGAGCAACGAGACGCCGACCGCCGTCCACGCCGCGCAGTACGCGCGCATCGTCGAGCGCAAGGCCGTCCTTCGGAACCTGATCGGCGCCGCCGGGCGCATCGCGGGAATCGGCTACGAGGACCCGGCCGAGATCCAGGAGGCGATCGACCGTGCCGAGGCCGAGCTGTTCGCCGTCAGCCAGAAGCGCATCGATGCTGGGTTCAGTCCGCTCAAGGCGCTCCTCCACGATGCCTACGACCGGCTCGACTACCTGCACGCCCATCGCGGCGAGATCTCCGGCGTCCGCACCGGCTTCACCGACCTCGATGCCCTGACGACCGGGCTTCAACCGAGCGACCTGATCGTCGTCGCCGCCAGGCCGTCGGTCGGCAAGACGAGCTTCGCGCTCAACATCGCCGAAAACGCCGCCGTGAAGGAGCGCAAGAGCGTCGGCGTGTTCAGCCTCGAGATGAGCAAGGAGCAGCTGGTCCTGCGGCTGCTGTCGAGCGTCGCCAACATCGACTCCCAGCGTCTCCGCTCCGGCTTTCTCGAGGAGCTCGACTTCGCCCGGATCGCCCCGGCGATGAACTCGCTCTCCGAGGCGCCGATGTATATCGACGACACGCCGAACATCTCGGCGATGGAGCTCCGAACGAAGGCGCGCCGACTCCAGGCCGAGAGCGGTCTTGACCTCGTGGTCGTCGACTACCTCCAGCTGATGCAGGCGACCACCACGAACCGCGACGCCAACCGCGTGCAAGAGGTGTCGGAGATCTCGAGAGGCCTGAAGGCCCTCGCGCGCGAACTGTCTGTGCCGGTCATCGCGCTATCGCAGCTGTCACGCCAGCCCGAGATGCGCGAGTCGAAGGAGCCGAGGCTGTCCGACCTCCGCGAGTCGGGCGCGATCGAGCAAGACGCGGACCTCGTCCTCTTCCTGTGGCGGGACAAGGAGCGCGGCGGCACCGAAGACCAGGACGCCGAGGGCGAGGTCGTCAACCTGAAGCTCGCGAAGCACCGCAACGGCCCGACCGGCGAGGTCCAGCTCTGGTTCAAGAAGCGCCAGACCCGGTTCGTCTCGTATGCCGGCGAACGGTTCGCGGAGGTGAACTAGGAGGACAAGGCGCCTTGGGCGAAGGTGCGGGGTTACCATCGCCGAGATGGATCAGGCGGCCCAATGCCGTGGTCATTCGACCGCGGCGCCGATCTGTCGCTAGGAGGTAGTCGTGGGGATCATCGCTTGGATCGTGCTCGGCGCGATCGCCGGGTTCATCACGAACATGATCATGGGCGGCCGGGAGGGCGTGATCGGGACCGTCGTCCTGGGCATCATCGGAGCGGTCGTCGGTGGATGGCTGGCAGGCACCGTCCTCAACGTCGCGGACGTGACTGGCATCAATCTCGAAAGCATCGTGGTTGCCGTGGTCGGAGCCGTCATCGTCGTTGCGGTGTACCGGGGGATCAGCGGGCGGCGTCGCGCGGTCTGACGATCCCGTCGGCGGAAAACGACCATGCCCGACTCGACTGATCCGCTCAAGGATCTGGATGCATTCGTTGGCGAGTGGAATGTCGCGGGAGCGATGACTCTCGACGAGCCGATGGAGATATCCGGATGGACAGGCTTCGAGTGGCTCGCGGGAGGCGGGTTCCTGGTCCAACGCTCGACCACCGAGCGGGAGGAGTTTCCCAACACCCTCGCCGTCATCGGGCCCGCCGACGAGGGCGAGGGGTACGTCATGCACTACTTCGACTCGCGGGGCGTGTCGCGCATCTACACGATGAGCCTGGACGGCCGCTCGTGGACGCTGGAACGGGCGCCGAGCGGGCCGCGGTCGGACTTCTGGCAGCGCTGGATCGGCGAGTTCAGCGAGGACGGGAACACGATCCAGGGCCGCTGGGAGACGTCGGACGACGGCTCCGCCTGGGAGCTCGACTTTCACCTCACCTATACGAGGATCTGAGACCCGCGCCGAGCGCCTGTCAGGGGATCCCGGCCGCACCGATGATATGCGGCAGGCTCGTGACCACTCCGAGAACGACCGCGACCAGCAGCGACACGGTTCCGGTCAGCCGTAATGCCTCCGGCGGTGCCGACCGACCCTTCGCGCGAAGCACCCACCAGATCAGCGTGCATGCGCCAACGACCGCCAGCGCCCAACCGGCGCGGATCGGAGCGGAGTATTCCGGCTGTTGCAGCAGGATCGAGATGACGAGCGGGAGGATCAGGACCAGGCCGACCAGCGTGACGATCAGGTACACGGCGGTCGAGATCCTGATCCCACCGAGCGGGGGCGGCAGGCGGGCGTCCAGGGCGTCATCGACCAGAGCGATCGAGAAGCCGACGAGGCCGACGAGCCCGATGAGCAGCACGATCACGATCGGGTCGTAGCCGAGAAGGGCGAAGTCCGGGTTCGTCCGTTCGATGAGAGGCGGTATTCCGAGGGCTATCGCAGCGATCGCCGTCATGAACGCACGGGCCGTTCCCCGGCCCGGGATCCACGGGCTGACGATGACCCAGATCGTTCCGGCCAGAAGGCCCATGCCGAGGCCGCCGAACGTGATCAAGGCCATCGTCCCGTTGAAGCTGATGTTCCCGATGACCTCACCGTTCTCGGTCGTGAGACCGACGGTGTCCTCGTGGAGGATCGTCGCCAACCGCATGACGAGCCGGCCGCCGAAGCCCGCGACAACGATCCCCACGATGACACCGGCGATCCCGCCCCGGGCGACGTCGCGAAGGATCTCGCCAGTAGGCGAGACTGCCGATCGCGTGTCGACAGTCGTCGTCGGCGCTCCCGTGGTCACAAGTGGGTCGGCCATGGCGCGCTCAGATGTGAGTCAAACGCGAGCAGGCGTGTCCAACGTGCCAGCACGGACTTTGTCGAAGCACGAGCTGCAATACACCGGCCGATCGTTCCGCGGCGCGAACGGCACGACGGCCTGACCCCCGCAGGCCCCGCACACCGCCGCATGGAACTCGCGCGGCCCTTCGTTGTTGCGGGCTCGCTTGGCCGCGGCGCGACACGACGGGCAGCGCTGCGGATCGTTGACCAGACTCTTGCTGGCATAGAAAGCCTGCTCGCCCGCCGAGAAGACGAATTCCTCGGCGCAATCGCGACAGGTCAAGCTACGGTCCTGGTACACCCTCCAACACCCTCCACGCTCGGACGCCGTGACGGTGCCCGGGCGCGCAGGCGCCCGGACCCCTTGAACCGGAAGCGCTGGGCATCTGGGGGGCGCGCGCCCGGTGTGGTCCGGGCGTAGCCCGGGTCATAGCCGAGAAGATACGCGCACCGTCAAGGGTTCGATACGGATTTCGCGATTCTCGAACCGCGCGAGACACGCGTTCCGTTGTCTGGCACCCGACCCACGCCGAAATCGTCGGGACGGAACCTCGCCGACCGTCGGAACGTCCGTCGGCCATGTCACACCATCCGCGCCGTCTGGCGCCCCTTGCCCTGACACCCGTCCTCGCTGTCACCCTGCTCGCCTGCAGCTCCGGTGCGGCCCAGTCGCCGGCTCCGTCGACGCCACCGAGCAGCGGCCCATCCGCGGCGCCGAGCGATACACCCAGCGGCACGCCCGTCGCCGGCGGGGTCGAGCACAAGACAGGCGCGAGCGACATCCTCCTCCGCTACGACGAGGGTGGCGGGTTCATGATCGCGGGCTACTCGGCGTCGCAGGCGCCGCCCTTCACCCTGTACGGCGACGGGACCGTCATCTTCCGCAACGGGATGCTCGAGGGCCCGGCCCCGCAGGGATCGGTGATGACCTTCAATCCCATGCGGACCGCAAAGCTGAGTGAGGAGCAGATCCAGGAGCTCCTCGTCCTGGCCCTCGGCGACGGTGGCCTCGCAGCGGCGCGCCCGAACTACGACAACCCGATGGTGACCGACGTCGGGACGACGATCTTCACGGTCGATGCCGGCGGGATCAAGAAGACCGTCTCGATCTACGCCCTGGGCTTCGACGACCCGAGCAGTCCCGACGCTGCGGCCCGGACGACGTTCAAGAAGCTCGCCGACCGACTGGCCGATTTCGACCAGGGTGGGTCGGTCGCGACCGACGTCTACACGCCCGAGGCATACCGCGCGACGCTCATCGAGAGCCCCGGCATCGCCGCCCCGGACATCCGCGACTGGCCGTGGACGGACCTGACGGTCGCCGACTTCAAGCCCGACGTCGACCCGAACGGTCTGCAGTTCCCGCACAAGACGATGACGACCGAGGAGATCGCGCTGCTCAACGTGAAGGACTTCGAGGGTGGCTTCAACGGACTCGTCCTCCGCGGCACCGACAACAAGCTGTACACGTTGGCCCTGCGACCGCTGCTCCCGGACGACGAGCGGTAAGCCGATCGAGTCCCAGCTCTCTTAGGCGCTGCTTCGCTGCATGAACTGGACGTAGGCGAATCCCAGGGCTAGCAGGAGGTAGATCGCGACATTCGCCCAACCGAGCGAATTGGCGATGCCCGCCAGCTGGCCGATCAGGATCACCACGAAACCGACGACATCACCGGTCAGGTTCCCGACGACGACCGCTTGCCGTGCTTCGGGATCGGTCACATTGCGGGCGAACCAGTTCAAAACCGCCACGCCGATCAGGAGCGCTCCGAAAAGCTGCGCCACGAGCGTTCCCGCCTTGTCCAGCGTGATCCCGTAGATCGCCAGCAGGGGTCCGCTGGCGACCACGAACGCCACTCCAAAGGCCGCGCCGATGACCGCGGCGACCATCAGAAGGTTCTTGAGGCTCACAGTTCCCTCCTCGCCGCCGGTTAGGGATCCACCGCGCGCTTCCGTCGATTCTCCTATGGGATGCAAGGCTTGAAAGCCTCGCGTCCAGAGACACCAACGAGGCGAGGCCCGGCGACGGGTCGGCCTCGTGGCATGATGGCCCCTCCGTCGAACCGAGACCGATCGACATGCTGAGAGGTGCACCGTGGGCGTCATCATCATCCGCGAGATGGTCGGGACGAGCCCACGATCGTGGAGTGACGCCGCGCGTCAGGCGGTCGCCACCGCTTCGAAGACCGTCCGCAACATCCAGACGGTCGAGGTCGTGAAGTCGAGCGCCGTCGTCGAGGACAGCGAGATCGTCGAGTACCGGGTCGAGCTCAAGATCGGCTTCGAATACGAGGGCTGACTCGCAGCTAATCGCCGGATGAGTGCCGGGCGCCACCATGGCGCCCATGCCCGACCGCCCCACGATCGGCTCCGTTGACACCCCACGCGAGGGGTCGATACCGTTCGAGCGGCCCGGCACGATCCCGCCTCGCAGGTCGGTCACGGGGCCCGTGCCGACCTCTGTAGACTCGGGTCGCCCAGCTCTGACGGAGCCGTCCAGGAGTGCCCACCTGAGCGACGAAGGCCGCGGCTATCCGATCCAGATCGCGAAGGTGCAGCGTCCGGCGCTCCGCGACCAGACGCTCGAACGGCCGCGCCTGCTCGACTGGCTCCGGGTCAAGGTCCACGGTCGAGTGGTCCTGATCCTCGCGGATGCGGGCTACGGCAAGACGACCCTGCTCGCCGACTTCTCTCGACGCAGCCGGTTGCGGACTCTCTGGTATCGCCTCGATCCGGACGATCGCGACTGGGTGACGTTGCTGCACCACCTGATCGCCGCAGGTCGCGAACACGACGCGGGCTTTGCGTCGGCGACGGCGGATCTCCTTGCGAAGGTGGTCGGCGGCAGCGGTCCGTCGCGCGAAGCAGCGGTCGAGAGCTTCATTCGCGAGCTGCCATCGATCGCCGCGGGCGGGGCGGCCCTCGTGTTCGACGACTTCCACCTGGTCGACGATGCGGCTGACGTCCGGTTTCTCGCGCGCGAACTCGTGGCTGGCGCGCCGGAGCGCCTGACACTCGTCTTCGCCAGTCGTCGTGCGCCGGCGATCCCGCTCTCCAAGCTGCGCGCCGTGGGCGATGTCGCCGAACTCGGCACCGACCAGCTGCGCTTCGATGTTGCGGAAACCGCCCAGCTGTTCACCGAGACATATGGCCGGCGCATCGATCCCGATGTCCTCGCCGACCTCGCCGTGCGCACCGAGGGATGGATCGCTTCGCTCCAACTCGTCCAGGCGGCGTTGCGTGATCGGTCTCCGGCCGAGATCCGCCATTTCGTCCGGACACTCACCGGAGCCGACCACGAGCTGTATGACTATCTCGCCGAGGAGGTCGTCGGAGACCTCGAGGAGGATCTGCAGCGCTTCCTGATGCAGACCTCGATCCTGCAGGTGGTGACACCGGAGCTCGCCGAAGTCGCATCGGGCCATGACGCGGCCGATGTCGCTCGACTGATGGCAGCCGCCGAGCGACTGACGCTGCTCAGCCGACTGTCCGGCGGTCCACGGACCCACCAGCGCTACCACCCGCTGGTTCGCGGGTTCCTCGAGGCGCGCTTTCGGTCGATGGACGGGCCCGACGCGGTCGCGGCCCTCCACCGGAGAACGGCGGCGGCTGCCGCTGCCACCGACTGGAAGGTCGCGGCACATCACTATCGCGAGGCGGGCGACATCGAGGCGATGCTCGGCGTGGTCGCCGGTGCCATCCCGACGATCATGGGGAATGGCCAGTACGCCTTGGCGGAGGCGTTCATCGGCCCGATCTCGGCGCACGAGCGACCGCCCGGCTTCGATCTGATCATCAGCCGGGTCGACATGCAGCATGGCGACTACGAGGCGGCGATCGCCGCGAGCCAAGCCGTCCTCGACTCGGGCGTGACCGACCCCATTCAGCGAGACCACGCGCTGCTCAACCTAATTACGCTCGCCATCAATTTCGGCGACGGAGAACGTGCCATCGCCCTTGGTCGGAAGCTGGCTGCCCTGACAGCCGATCCCCATACTGCGCGCGATCGCGGAGGCGGCCCATACCGTCCTAGACGTAAAGGACGAGCAAGACCTAGAAGCGGTCAACCGTCGACTCCGCGCGATGGCGCAGGAACAACGTGGCGACCGCTCTCACCACTACGGGGTAACGATGCTGAACCTGGCATTGAACTCGCTGGTTCAGGACCGCGTCGACAATGCCCTTGATGAGGCCACAGAAGCCCTCGAGGCTCTTGAGGGGACGACGGGGGCTATCGAGCATTCAGCCGCGAGGGTCCTTCAGGCGTCGATCCTTCTGCGACTTGGCCGCATCCAGGAGGCCACCGACCTTGTCTCTGGAATGACTTCAGATGCCTCCAAGTACATCCCTACCGAGGCCTTCGCAGACGCGGCCGACGCTTTTGACTCGCTCGGATCCCGAATCATGGCGTTGTCGCTTCTCGATCGAGTTGGTGATCATTCCACCTACACAGTCGCAGACCGCCGCCAGCTGGCCCTAGCTCGAGCCAGAATGGCAATACGGCGACGCGACATCCTTGGCGCGGAGCAGCAGGTCGCTGCCTACCCACAGGGGCTCCCGACCGTCGTTGGGGCCACGCCGGCTATTCGGATGACGGAAGCCCACGTGGCACTCCTCCGCGGTGATCTCTCGGCCAAGCAATTGCTCCGCGAATCGACGGATTTCGCCGCTGCCTATGGCGCGACGGGCGTTCGGCGGCAAGGCGAACTCCTCCTTTCGTCGCTCGCTGGTCCCGACGAGCTCGATCGGACCATCGCCGTCATCGGCCAGTCGTCGCCTTGGCACCTGAGCTTCCTCGCTGAGGATTTGATTCCACACCTGCCGAACTTGAGCGCAGCGACTCTCAGTCTCGTATCCTCAAACGCTGCCCTGCATCCTGACCGCTGGAGGACCGCCCTTCGCCAAGGGCTGGATCAGGACAGTCGCGATCTCAACCTGCCAGCGGCACGCCTACTCGAGTCCATCGGAGATCGCAACGACATCTCACGTCTTCGACGTCTGGCCAAGTCCGCCAGAAGGCGTCCGGAGGCGGCCAGCTTGGGTCGCTCGCTAGCGCGACGGCTTGCGGATCCCGTGAGAGTGGAGGATCAGGGCCGGATCTCGCTGGAAATCGGCGCTCGAATTGCCCTTGGTTCCACGATTAGGCGGAAAGTGCTGGCTTTGCTCAGCTACTTGATCACGCGCCCAGACCTATCGGCAACTCGGGACCAGGTCCTTGATGCGCTGTGGCCCGAACTCGACCCTGAGGTGGCGGTCAACTCCCTGAACCAGACTGTCTACTTCCTCCGTCGAGTCTTTGAAGAGAACTACTCCGACGACCTTTCCCCTGGCTATGTGCACCACGACTCGGATGTCGTTTGGCTTGATTCGGAGCTCGTTTCCAGTCGTAGCGTCGAATGCCGGCGCCTCATTCGTGACATGCCGAGTCGGCCCAGCCCGGACGAAGTCGATCGGTTAACGACAGCTCTATCGTGGCCGTTTCGCGCTGGACTTTGAGTATGAGGAATGGGCAGCGGCGTACCGCGACACACTCCACGCGACATACCTAGAGATCGTTGAGCGTTCCGTCCTCGACGATTTCACATCGGGCCACTACGACCGCGGCATCACGATCGCGCGCCGAGCATTAGACGTCGATCCGAGCGCCGAGCAGATCGAGGTATGCCTATTGCGGCTGTATCGCGTGACAGGAGCTCATTCCGCGGCCGCGGAGCAGTATGCGCACTACGCCGCAGTGATGCGCGATGAGCTGGGCGTGGAGCCACCGCCCCTCGAATCGCTCTAGACAGATAGGTAAGGTGCCGTATTGACCGGTCTACTTGCCTATACCTAAAGTCCGGTCCACTTACTAGTACCCCAGTACTAGGAAGTAATCGTCAATACCGGACGCAGCGATGCCGCACCTGAAATGGGCACTTAGGGTGCGGCGGAGCGACTAGTGCAACCGACCGACTGGTAGTCAGGTCGGTTTTCGTGTTCCTCAGAGCACGGAGGCCGCGAAGGAGGACCGTCCGTGGCTCCCGAGTCCGCGAAGGCCTGGTAAGGACCCCCAGTGAAGGTCCGTTTGATGCGGATCATCGTCACGCTCTCCAGCGTGGCGATGATTGCGCTTGCCGGAGGGGCTTCTCTTAGGGGCTTCTAGTACGGATGGCCCATTACCCTGCTCGCGGCAATCGCCGTAGAGTGAGGCAGGTGGCCGATCCAGGAACGATGCCGAAGTCCCTTAGGTTTTACGTCGCGACCGTCGTGGTCATCGGTGCATTGGCGCTGGTGGCCGCGACATTTGTGTTCCCACCAAAGCCCGCGATCGCTATTGCGCTCCCGGGCTCAAGTGGCGCTCCAACTGCTCCCGAATACGCCCTTGGCGTCTTGTACTGGATTGCGTTAACCCTAATTGGGTCTGCGTTCCCCGTGCAGCTCCCCCGTGGAACGCAACAGGCCGTTGCAATTGCTCCGATCATGGGTTCGCTTTTCCTTGGCGGACCTGCCGTCGCCGGGTGGGTTGCCGCAATTGGGACCACCGAGCTTCGCGAGATTCGAGGCGACATTCCTTGGTACGGGACGCTTGCCAATCACGCAGCATTGATCGTACCTGCGGTCCTCGCCGGCACCCTGCGCGAGGTCTTGCTGACTCTTGGGGGCGGCGTTGCCTGGGACTTCGCGTCAGGCATGGCCGCCGCGTTGCTTTTCATCGCGCTCAACCTGGTGCTCGTTTCGATCGCTCTTGGTCTCCGAACGGGACAGTCGCCTCGAGACGTGCTCCTTGGTGACATTCGCGGGATTCTCGGGGGCGTTGTCGCCCTTGCGCCACTGTCTTGGCTAATGACTGTGGTCTACGGTGTCCAGTGGTGGGCGACCGCGCTGTTCGCGGTCCCGCTGTACTCAACCAGACTTGCGTATGCGCGCTTCATCGAGATGCGCGAGATGTTCACCCAGACCATCGGCGCGTTGGCCGAGGCGGTGGACAAACGCGACCCGTTCACGGCGAAGCACAGCCATCGCGTCAAGGAGATCGCGGTCGACATCGGGCGCGTCATGCATGTGAACGACGGCGAGCTGGAGGCGCTCGAGTGGGGCGGCCTGCTCCACGACGTCGGCAAGATCGGCGTCCCCGACCGGGTCCTGCTCAAGCAGGAGCGGCTGAACAAAGACGAGCGGATGATCATGAACGCGCACCCGGTGCTCGGCGCGCAGATCATCGCGCCGGTCACCAAGCTCGCTCCCGAGCTGCCGATCATCCGCCACCACCACGAGTGGTACAACGGCTCGGGCTACCCCGACCGCCTCATCGGCGACGAGATCCCGAAGCTCGCCCGGGTCCTGCACGTCGCCGACGCATTCGAGGCGATGACCGCCGCCCGGCCGTATCGCATGACGCCACTCAGCGCCGAGCAGGCACTCGCCGAGCTGCGCAAGTTCGCAGGCATCCAGTTCGATCCGGTCGTGGTCGATGCGTTCGTCAAGACCCGCCACGTCGAAGGCGTGGCCGATCCGGGGCGCACCGTCCAGCCGCGACCGATCCCCCTTCTCGGCCAGGCGGCCGCCACGCGCCTCGCCGAGCCGCCCGCCACCGGCTCGCTGCCGGTCGCCTCCCAGGCACCCGAGCAGGCCTGACGAAGCGGAAGCCCGCTCCAGCATCATGACGCGATGCTGATCGGCGGGATCCTGCTCGGGCTTCTCCTCGGTCTCCTCGCCGGGGGGCGGCTCCGGAACCTCGCCGAGATCCAGCTGCGCTGGACGGGGCTGCTCGTCGCCGCCGTCGTCCTGCGCTACGCCACCGAAGCGGCGCTCGGTGCGCACATCGGCATCGTCGAGACCTTCCGGCTGCCACTGCTCACCGCGGCGTTCGCGCTGCTGCTCACGGCGCTCTGGATCAACCGGTCCTACCCAGGCCTCAGCCTGGCATTCCTCGGCGTCCTGTCGAACACGCTGGTCATCGTCGCGAACAACGGCTTCATGCCGATCTGGCAGCCGGCACTCGTCGCGGCCGGCCTGACCGAGGCCGACGTCGACCGGGCATTCCACACCGTCGTCGATGCCGCCGCGCCCGACTTCCTCGGGCGACTGCTGATCCTCGGGGACGTCATCCCGGTCCCGGTCGCGGTCATCCGCAACGTGTACTCGCTGGGCGACGTGTTCCTGACACTCGGCCTCGCGTTCTTCCTGTTTGCCGGTGTCGTGCGCGTCCCCACTCCGACCGAGGAGTCGGAGGACGCGGAGCTCCGGCGGCGACTGGCGGGCGAGCGAGGCGTCACGGGCCTGCCCCCCGGTCTCGAGCGATCCGCGGCGCTCGATCGGCCGACCGTCCTCGGCGCCGGGCGCCAACGACTGGCCGCTCCGGGAACCTCGACCGTCGGTGGCGGTGGACCGGGCGCCAGCGGCGCGGCCCCGTTACCCACGGCGCCGACGCTACCGATCCCGCGCCCCTCCCCGGAGGTGGTCGCGCGGCTCCGACGGCACCCCTATGTCCGCCTCGCGCTGAATGGATCGTTCACGGCGTTGTGGTCAGGCCAGCTCATCTCGCTGTTCGGCGACCGGGTCCACCAGGTGGCGATCGCCGCGATCGTCTTCGTGGTAACCGACTCGCCCATCGCGGTCGCGTTCGTGTTCGTCGCCGCGACCCTGCCGAACCTCCTGTTCGGCCCGCTCGCCGGCACCCTGGTCGACCGCTGGGATCACCGCGAGGTGCTCGTCGTCAGCGACATCCTCCGTGCGGCGGTCGTCTTGATCATGCCGATCGCAGCCTCGACCAACATCTTCCTCGTCTACCCGCTGGTGTTCCTGCTGACCACGATCTCGATCTTCTTCCGGCCCGCCCGGGTCGCGATCCTGACGCGGCTCGTCCGGGAGGACGAGCTGCTGACCGCGAACTCCGCGCTGTGGGTCGGCGAGACCATCGCCGACGTCATCGGGTTCCCGCTGGCCGGCCTGTTCGTCGCGCTGGTCGCCAACGCCGTGTCGGTCGCCTTCTGGTTCGACGGGGCGACGTACCTCGCCTCCGCGCTGTTGCTGAGCACGCTGATCCCGCGGCCGATGCCGCGGCCGGCGACCGAGGATGCGACCGGCGAACCGGCACCGACCGGGTTCCGCAGCGAGCTTGTTGCGGGTTGGCGCTTCCTGCGCAACGAACCGGTCCTGCTCGCGAACACGCTGCAGGCTGTCGTCGCGCAGCTGACGATCGGCGTGCTCATCGGCCAGACGGCGGTCTTCGCAGAGCGCGTCTTCGGCAGCCAGGGGTTCGAGTGGCAGGCCGTGTACGGCTTCATCGAGGGCAGCCAGGGTGCCGGCAACCTGATCGGCGGGTTCGTGATCGGTCTGATCGGCGCCCGGCTGGCGAAGGGCCGGATGATCATCGCCGGCTACACCGTGCTCGGGCTGCTCACGACACTCATGGCGTTGTCCGGCAACCTTGGCATCGTCCTGACGATCGCCTTCGGCATCGGCATCGCGAACATGGTCTTCATCATCCCGAGCCAGACGCTGTTCCAGGAGCGAACGCCGCCGAACCTCATCGGTCGCGTCATCGGCTTCCGCTTCTCCCTTGTCTTCGGGGCGATGACGCTGTCGATCGGGCTGGGTGGCGTGCTCGCCGAGGTCATCGGCGTCACGACGGTCATCGCGGCCTTCGGCATCGTCACGGCATTGGCCGGGCTGGCGGGCTGGTTCGTGCCGGCGGTCCGCGAGGCGTGATCGGCTATCGGGTATCCTGCTGCCCGTCCGCGGCGCCAGATCTGACGGCCCGCGTCGAGCGCCAGGAGCTGTGACACACCCGTGACCGAACCCCGTGACGGCGCGCCCGAGGAACCGCTCGAGCCGATCGACGACGACATCGACGACATCGACGACGAGCTCGATGACGACGGCGGCGACGCGGGCGGCCGGACGATGCCGACGTCGACACGATCGAGGCCGAGCTTCTCGACGAGGCGGAGACCGAGGCGATCGAGGCCGACGAGGCGGACATCGACGACTACGAGGCTGCAGTCCGCGAGATCGGCGGCGAAGCGGCCGTCCCCGCCGCGGCCGTGCGACCGTCGTCGGCGGCCAAACGTCGGAGCGGCACCACGACCGCGGCCAGTCGAGCGCCGTCGCCATCCGAGATCGCGGTCCACGTCAAGGACGACGTCTCGAAGTGGTTCGTCATAGGGACGGTCGCGGTCTTCGTCCTCATCCTGCTGAACGGCATCCTGCTGGGGAGTGGGGGTCTCCTGCGTCCGCTGCCGACCCCGACCCCGTCGGCGAGCCCGAGCGCGAGCCCCAGTGCGAGCCCGAGCGGTTCGGCGAGCCCGAGCGGTTCGGCGAGCCCGAGCGCGGCCCCCTCCGCCGCCCCGAGCGCGACACCCGCCGCGAGCGCATCACCGAGCGCGTCCTAACCGCAGCACTGGCCCGTCGTCCGGGTCTACTCTCTGTGGATGGGCGCTGACGACGATCGGCGGCGCATGGTCCAGGACCAGTTACGCGCGCGCGGCATCCGCGACGAGCGCGTGCTGAACGCGATGACCAATGTCCCGCGCGACCATTTCCTCGGCAGCGACCGGCAAAGTCGTGCCTACGCGGACGAAGCCGTCCCCATCGACGCCGGACAGACGATCAGCCAGCCGTGGGTCGTGGCGCGCATGACCGAGCTCCTCGCGCCACAGCCGGGCGAGCGGATCCTGGAGCTCGGCACAGGGTCCGGGTACCAGGCCGCGATCCTCGCAGCGCTGGGTGCGGACGTGACGAGCCTCGAGCGGCACGCCGTCCTCGCCGACAAGGCCCGCGAGCGGATCGAGGCGCTCGTCCTGCCGGGCACTGTCACGATCCGGACGACCGACGGCAGCCTCGGCGATCCCGGCGGCGCCCCGTGGGACGGGATCATCGTGACGGCGGCGGCGCCGTCGATCCCGACCGAGCTCCGCGACCAGCTCGCCGACGGCGGGCGGCTGGTCATCCCGGTCGGGCCGCGCGATCACCAGATCCTGACGCTGGTCGTCCGCCACGGCGACGTCTGGCGCGACACGCCCCATGGCGCCGTGGTCTTCGTGCCGCTCATCGGACCGGGCGGCTTCCCGAACGACGGGCCTCGCTCCCCAGCCGACGGCAGGCGCCGCTGGTTCTGATCCGGGGCCGTTCCCCCTCGGTATACTCGGCCGGCCATGACCCATGTGTTCGTCGCGCCCCATTCGGACGACGTCGCGCTCTCGTGCGGCGGCCTGATCGCCAGCCTCCGGGAGTTGGGGCAGAACGTCACGATCATCACGGTCTTCTCGGGCGATGGAGCGAACGACGGGCTCACGCCCTACCAGCGCGAGGCACTCGGCTTTGGGTCGAAGACGATGTGGCCCTCGACCGAGGCGTTCAACCGAAGCGCGATCCTGCCCGACTATCCGATCGCGCCCGCGTGGGTCGCGGACGAGGGGGCGCTCGAGTCGACCCAGGTCGACGCGGACCAGGCCGCGAAGCGGTTTTGGCAGCGATCGTCCTGGTATCGGCGGGCGAGCATCCGCAACGAGTCGCTCGCCGGCCAGCCGGTCATCGATGAGCTGCCGACCCAGGGAGCCGTGCTGACCGACGAGGTCGTCGAGGCCGCGGCCGCCGGGCGACCTGATGGCCAGGCGGCGACTGGAGGACGAGCGGTACGCTTACTTCGCCGAGGCATCGATCGTCTTCCTGGATCTGCCCGACGCCGTCTTCCGCGGGTACGCAGGCGACGAGGAGCTCCTCGGGGCGCCGCGCGACGACGACACCCACCCGTTCGATGTCCTGCAGCGGGAGATCGACCGGCTCGAGCCGCAGCAGGTCTACCTGCCGCTCGGGGTCGGCGGCCATGTCGACCATCAACTGTGCCGGGAGGCGGGCGTTGCCCTGCTGCGCTCGTCGGACCGCTGGGTGATGCCCGGGCCGGAGTACGCCGGCACGGTCGTGTTCTACGAGGACTTCCCGTACGCGATGTGGAACGACTTCCGGACGCTCGACCAACTCGGGCCTGATGCGCTCACGGGCCTGCCGGCAGGTGTGAGCCTGTTCCCGGCCTTCGCCGATATCGCCGACCAGATCGAACGCAAGATCACCGGCATCAACATCTACGAGAGCCAGATCGAGCGGCTGTTCGACGGCACCCGCGCGATGGCCGACGCGGTCCGGTCGTACGGCGCGGCACTCGGGGCCATCGGCGATGTGGCCGGGCCGGCCGAGCGCTACTGGCGGACGAGCCGCGTCTGAGTCGATGGCGGCCGGCTGGCGCCGCGCCGACCGCCTGATCGTCCTGGCGGCGCTCGCCGCCGGCATCCTCATCCGTCTGTGGTTGCTGCCGATGCCGGGGCTACAGGGCGACCTCGACCAGTTCGTGGGGTGGGTCCACCACATCGCGACCCAGGGTCTCGGCTCGCTGTACGGGGACATCGACGCCGGGCGCGTCAGCTTCGGACCGGTGATGGCCTACGTGTGGGCCGCGCTCGCGACGATCCAGCCGGCGTTCGCGACGGTGACCGACTCCTCCGACCCCGCCATCCGCGTACTCATGAAGCTGCCGGCGACCATCGCCGACTTCGGGATCGCGGCGCTCGTCGCGTATGCGCTGCGGGAGCGGCCGCGCTGGGCGGCCATCGGCTTCGCGGCGGTCATGCTCCATCCAGTCGTGTTCTATGTGAGCGCCTGGTGGGGCCAGTACGACTCGATCTTCGTGCTGAGCGGGCTCGGGGCGCTCGTGGCGGCTCTCAACGGCCGGAACGGGCTTGCGGCCGCTCTGCTGGCCGTGTCGCTCATGACCAAGCCGCAGGCCATCCCGTTCCTCGTCCCGTTCGCGGCCTGGTTCTGGGCGACGGGCGGCATCCGCGAGGTCGCCCGGGCGGCGGTCATCGGCCTCGGCGTGATCGCGGTGCTGTGGATCCCATTCCTTGCCGACGGCGGACCGATCGGGTATCTGGACAACGTCCGGTACTACTCGAGCGGCGCCTTCGGCATCCTCTCGCTACGGGCGTGGAACCCATGGTGGCTGCTCCAGGAGGCGGCTGCCGGCGGGGACTTCATCCGCGACGACGTGGCGTTCCTGGGGCCGTTCACGCTGCGCCACATCGGCTATGCCGTGACCGCGTTCTTCTCGGCTGCCATCGGCCTCGCGATCATCCGTGACCCACGCCCGGAGCGGTTCATCCTGGGGCTCGCCGCGTCGGTGCTGACGTTCTTCACGTTCATGACGCAGATGCATGAGCGCTACGCCTATGCCGCGGTGATCCTCCTGCTGCTGGTGCTGTACGACCGGCGGGCATACGTCGCTGTGGCTGGTCCTCGGGGTCGTGCTAACGCTGAACCTGTTGAGCGCCGCCCCGGCGAACGCACTGGTGCAACGGATCCTGCCCCACAGCGGCTCGGTGTCGATCATCGGATCGATCGTCCTGACCGCCTGCACCATCGTGGCGCTGTGGCTTGCCCTGCGCAGATCGTCCGGCGGCCCGTCGAGGACCGGGTGACGGAACCCGTGCCCGAGGCGCATCAGGCCCGGTTCCCGGACCGCTGGGCCGTGGCGTTCGGCACGATCGCGCTCGCCGCAGCGCTCGCGCTCCTCTGGCTCGGCCTCGGGATGACCTTCTTCTCCGACGAATGGGCATTCATCGAACAGCGCTCGCTCGGCGACCCGGCGTCGTGGTTCGCGCCGCACAACGAGCACTGGGTGACCTTCCCGGTCCTGCTCTACCGCGCGGTCGTGGAGACGATCGGGATCGGGTCGTACGTGCCGTTCCATCTCGTGCTGATCGTGCTGCACCTGGCCGTGGCAGGCCTGGTGTACCGCCTCACGGAGCGCTCTGCGGGTCCGCGGTTCGCGCTCATCGGCGCCACGATCGTGCTGTTCCTGGGTGGCGGGTTCGAGAACCTGTACTGGGCGTTCCAGATCTCGTTCGTCGGGTCGACTCTGCTCGGCCTTCTCGCCATGGAGGTCACGGACGGGCCTGCAGCGACCGGGCAGAGCGTGGCTGGTCGCGGGTCTCCTCCTCGCAGCCCTTGCCACGTCCGGTGTCGGCGTCGTGATGGCCATCGCGGTCGGGGTCGAGTGGCTTGTCGACCGCCGGTGGCGGACCTACGTGCCGTACCTCGTCCTGCCCGCGGCGGTCTTCCTCGCGTGGTACCTGGCATTCGGCCAGCACGGCGTCAACCCGGACCGGGATCCGCTGTCCCTCGCCGCGATCGCCTCCATCCCGCGATTCGTCGCGGATGGCCTGGCGACCGTGCTGGGGGTGGTGGCCGGCGTCCCCCCGGAAGCGGGCCTGCTGGTCCTGTTTGCGGTCATCGTGGCGGTCGGGACGAGGCATCCGCGACGGCTGCGTTCACCGCGCGTCGTCGGGATCGCGGTCGCCATCGTCGCCCAGTACGCACTCGCGGCCCTGATCCGGGCCCATCTCTTCGACGGACAGGCCGAGTACACGCGCTACCTCTACTCCCCGGCCGTCCTCGCGATCGTCGCGGCAGGCGTGCTCGTCCGGGGCATCAAGCGCACGTCGGTGGGACGGAAGCGACTGTTCACGACGGTCGGGTTGGCCGTGTGGGCCACGACGGCACTGATCCTGAACGGGCGGCTGCTGCTGGCCGGTCGGG
This sequence comes from uncultured Chloroflexia bacterium, assembly GCA_963780425.1. Classification (GTDB taxonomy): domain Bacteria; phylum Chloroflexota; class Limnocylindria; order Limnocylindrales; family CSP1-4; genus SPCO01. Next base: position 355,273 of record CAWABZ010000012.1, read on the forward strand.
AACTGTTCCTCGCCCGCGCCGACATGACGCGAGCGCTGGTCACAGTCGCGCTGGAACCCCTACCGCCCGAGGTCGATCCCACGCGCTCGCTCGTCCTCGTCCCCTCGCCCGAATCCCTGCGTCGGATCGTGTCGCAGTACGGCGATCCGCGGACCGACCGGCTCGTGCCCGGCTCAGTGCGCCCCATCCCGCCCGAGGTCCTCGCCGAGGCGCGGCGCAGGCTCGTCGAGGGGGCGCCGGTCCCGTGATCGCGGCAGCCAACCCTGCGAGGAGGCCACCTCCCGGACCGCCAGCCCGATCACGACGAGCGGGACCATGAGGACCATCGGGACGGCGAGGAGCGCCGCGATGACCGGCCGCCCGACCAGGGCGGGAAGGGCCATCGCGACGTAGTAGAACTGCGTGGCCGGGAAGACAGCCGGGACCGCGAACCACTCGGCACCCTGGCGGCGCAGGATCCACAGGCCGACGAGCGTCGGCACGACGAGGAGCGGGATCCGCCACGCGCTGCCGTTCCAGGCGGTCTGAAGATGGCTGCCGACGCCCAGCCCCCGGTCGAGGTACATCTGCCACGGCAGGATGAGGGTCACCGCGGCGATGACGGCGCCCGCGATCACGAGGTGACGCCAGCGGGTCAGCAGCGGGATGGCGGCGTAGAGCTTGAGCCCGACCGCGGCGACGGCGCCGACCAGGCTGCCCTGCACGAGGAGGGCCAGCGCGATCGTCTGCGGATTGCCGTTCCACACGCCGTGGAGCAGGGGCGGGAAGGCCAGCCACCACAGCGGCAGCTCCAGTCGACGGACGAGCCAGACGGCAGCCACGACGCCGGCCAGCAGCCAGGCCCATGTCGCGACCGTCAGCGGCAGCAGGTTGGTGGGCGCGTAGAAGAGCAGCGTGTGCGGCGCCGAGGCGTACGGGATGCCGGACTCCGTGACCGCCCACGGGTCCCCGCCGGCGAGCCAGGCCGCGGCCGCGTTCTGGTAATGCCGGGCGTCGATGCCGAGCGTGTCCGGCTTGACGATCCACAGCACGTCGATCGCGAGGAACCAGGCAGGCAGGCCGACCCGTTCGAGGGCCAGTCGGTAGCGCTCGATCATGGGGCGGCCCGGCGGACGCCCCCGAACCAGCGACCGACGAACGCCTGGCGGTACCAGCGCAGGTACTGCGGCAGCCACTTGCGGAGCTTGAAGTTGCTCTGGCCGGCGGTCCGGTCGCGCCATGTCGTCGGGACCTCCGCGACGGTCCGGCCGTCGAGGGTCGCCTTCACGGTCAGCTCGAGCGCGAGCTCGAACCCGGCGGAGCTCTCGATCGTGACGGCGTCGAGGAACCGCCGAGCGTAGAGCTTGAAGTTGTTCGTCGGGTCGTGGGTCCGCACCCCGGCGAACCAGTGCAGCGTCAGCCCGGCGGTCCGGCTCATCAGCCGCTTCATCGGCGGCCCGCCGATCTGCTGTCCGCCGGACATGTAGCGCGAGGCCGCCACCACATCGGCGCCGTCGCGCGCCAGCGCCACCATCGAGTCGACGATGTGTGGCTCGTCGGAGCCGTCGGCCATCGTGATCAGGACGTACGGTCCGGTCGAGCCGGCGATCCCCGCCTTCATCGCGTTCAGGACGCCGCGGCCCAGGTCATTCCGATAGCCGCGGACAGCGGGGAGCTCTGCGGCCAGACGCTCGATCACCGGGACCGTCGGGTCCTCGTCGAAGTCGTAGACGACCAGGATCTCGTGCGACGTGTGGACGTCGCGCGCGAGGGCACGGAGCGCTGGCTCGACGGCCTCGCCTTCCTTGAAGACGGGCATGACGATCGACAGCTCCGGGGCGGTCACGCGCGCGCCTCCGCGACGAGCAGGGTCTGTCGTCCGAGGAGCCACCAGGCCGGTCGGAAACGCAGATATGCGCGGACCAGCCGTGCGTCGGTCGGCAGCCGGCCCTTCGTCGAGTAGGGCAGGAAGCGGGTGACCAGCTCGACCGTATGGAGCTGGGCCAGCTCGGCCGCCTCGAGGAGGCTGCGCTCGGTGAGGGCGACCTTGTGGTCGATGAAGTCCCAGTAGCGCGGCCCGACCAGGCGGATGTTCGGCTGCAGGACGATCGCACGTCCGCCTGGACGGAGCAGCTGGCGCACGACCCGCAGCTGGTCGACGACTGCGTCGCTCGTCTCGAGGTGCTCGAGGTAGTTGCTCATGAACACCGTGCCGAAGTAGCCGTTGGGGATCACGGTGGTGAGGTCGAGACCGGATGCCTGCACGAAGCGGACGTCCTCCGGCAGGGCGGCGCGCATGTCACGGATGTCCGTCGCCCACCGCTCGGTGCCGCGGACCCAGCGGATGAAGTGGCCGCGGTCGCAGGCGAGATCCAGGATCGGCGCCTCCGGATCGACGAAGCGCTGCAAGAACGCGACGATCTCGCGCCACACAGCGTCCTTCGCGCTGACCTCGCGCTCGTCGAACCGCGCGTCGTACAGCTCGGGCAGGAGCCGGCTCACAACCGGCCGGCCTCCACCTCTCCGCGGATCCAGGGGATGACTTCATCGAGCATGGTGTCGAGGGGGGTGGTCGCTTCGAAGCCCAGCAGCTCGCGCGCCTTGCGGACGTCCGGGACCCGCATCTGGACGTCGTGCTCGAACGGCGGGTCGGAGACGAAACGGAACTCGCGCTCCGGGCCATGGACCTTGTGCCAGATCGCGGTCGCGAGCTCGAGGACGGTGGTCGACGCGGCGGTCGACAGGTTCACGTCCTCGTTCGCTGCGGCGTCCAATTCCATCGCAAGCCGGATGCCGTGGGCGAGGTCGCCGCCGTACGTGTAGTGCCGCACCTGCGAGCCGTCGCCGAGGATGTGGAGGGGATCCTGACCCTTGAGCACCTTGAGCACGAGATCCGGGACGACGTGCGACAACGCGAGCTTCACGTTGCCCGACATGATGTCGGTGTCGCGCAGCGCGCGGCGCTCGCCGATGCCGACGCAGTTGAAGGGGCGGACGATCGTGTACGGCAGCTGGTACTGCTCCCACGCGCCGCTCGCGAAGTACTCCGACGCGAGCTTCTGAAACCCGTACGTCGAGATGGGCGGAGGCGAGGTGAGCTGGGCGCCTTCCGGCGTCGGGAAGACGGTCGCCGACTCGTACACCATCGACGACGAGACGACGATGATCCGTTGCAGGTGGCCCGACCGATGGGCGGCGATCGCTGCGTCGAACGTCGAGGCAAGGATCCGCTCGTTCTCGGCCATGAGGTCGTATGCGAACTCGTGGAAGTAGCTGATCCCGCCGATCATCGCGGCCGAGGCGACGACCTGGTCGACATCGGCGGCCAGCTGCTTCATGAGCGCGGTGTCCTTGGCGTCACCCTCCACGAAGCGGTAGCACGGGTGGTCGTCGTACGACTTGGTCAGCCGACCGTACTTCGAGAAGTCGTCGAGACCGATCACCTCGTGGCCGGCCTCGAGGAGCTCGGGGACGAGATAGCCGTTGATGAACCCGGCAGCTCCCGTGACGAGGATCCGCATCAGAGCCGGATGCCCTGACCCAGGACGCCCCACACGTCAACGACGTCCTTGCCGCCGATCTCCAGGTTGCGATATGCCCGATGCGGCGCGCCGAGGACGAGGATGTCGCTCTCGCGGAGGACGCAGTCGAGCGTCTCGAGGCGATCGTCCTGCACGTACGGGTCTGTCGCGAGGACGCGGGCGCCGGACCACGAGAGGAGCTTGCGGAGCTTGTACGAGAGCGATGCCCGGGTGTCGTCCGACTCGGCCTTGAACGCCATGCCGAGGATGCCGACCGTCTTGCCCTTTAGCCCGTCGTACCGTCGCTCGAGCGCCGCCACGATGTAGGCGGGCAGCCCTTCGTTGACCTGCATCGCCGCCTGGCCCATCGGGAAGTGGTCGGTCGTGAACGCCGCGAGCTGCATCGCGTCCTTGAACAGGCACGGCCCCGCGGCGAAGCCGGGGCCGGGCAGGTCGGCCGCGCGCGGGTAGTCCTCGCGGATGGCACGCAGGACGTTCGTGTAGTCCACGCCGGCCTGGTCCGCGATCATGAAGAACTGATTCGCGACCGCGAACTTCATGTATCGCCAGGTATTCGTGAACAGCTTCGCGAGCTCGGCTTCCTTGGTCGACGTCCGGACGGTCTTCGTGACGAGGTGGCGGAACAGGTCGGTCGCCCGCTCGGCCGCCCGGTCGTCGTCCGCGCCGATGATCTGCGGAAGCGTGTGCAGCTCCTCCAGAGCATGCCCTTCGGCAATTCGCTCGGGACAGAACGCGACATCGACCGAGCAGCCCGCCGCGCGGAGCCGTTGGGTCACATACGCGGTCGTGCCCGGATAGACCGTGCTCCGCAGGACCACCAGCGCACCATCCCGGAGGTGCGGCGAGATCTGGTCGACGGCCCGCTCGAACACTGTCATCGACGGCCCGAGGAACTCGTCGACGGGAGTGCCGATGACCACGACGAGCGCCTCGGTCCGCTCGATCATCGTGCCGCTCGTGCCGAGCTCCAGGCGACCGGTCTCGAGCACGGACCGAAGGAGCTCATCCGCCCCGTTCTCGAGGAAGGGCATCTCGCCGGCCGCGATCCGATCGAGGGTTGTCTGGTTGGTGTCGTAGATGCCGACGCGGAGCCCGGCATCCGCGAAGGTCAGGCTCAGCGGCAGGCCGACGTGACCGCCCCCGCCGAGGACGACGACATCGAGGGCTTGGTCCGTCATGGACGACCTTGCGTGGCCGCGGGCTCGGCTGCCTGCTCGCGGGCAAAGCCGGATGCCTTGTACCAGGCCGCGGTCTCCGCCAGGCCGGCGTCCAGGGTCCATTGCGGCGTCCATCGAAGCATCCGCCGGATCTTCTCGATGTTCACCACGCGACGCCGGATGTTATCGATGTCGCGGCGGTCGATGTGGTTCACCGCGACCTCGACGCCGAGCGCCTCGCCGACGGCGGCGGCCAATCGATTGACCGACGTCTCGATCCCCGTGCCGACGTTGAAGATCTCGCCCTCCGCCCGCGGATGGACGGCGGCGGTCAGCGTCGCATCGACGGCATCGTCGATGAACGTGTAGTCGCGCGTCTGCTCGCCGTCGCCGTGGACGGACAGCGGCAGGCCGGCGTGGGCGTCGACGAGGAACTTCGAGACGACGCCCGAGTACGGGTTGTCGGGTCGCTGGCCCGGACCGTAGACGTTGGAGTAGCGGACCGTCGCCACGCGAAGGCCATAGCTCTCCGCGAATGCCGTGCAGTAGTTCTCACCACCGAGCTTGCTCACGGCGTATGGCGACAGCGTCCAGATCGCGTCGTCCTCGTTGATCGGGATGCTCCGCGGATTGCCATAGACGGATGCCGACGAGGTGTAGACGACGCGGTCGGGCTTCGATCGCTTGGCGGCCAGCAAGACGTTGAGGGTGCCCCCGATGTTCGTCTCGTAGTCCGTGTGCGGGTTGGCGGTCGAGGCGATGATGTTCCGCGCGGCGAGGTGCAGGATGAGGCTGTGGTCGGCGACCAGCTCATCCACGAGCGCGACGTCCGTCACCGAGCCCTTGATGAGGATGGCACCCGTCGGGACGGCGTCGGCCTTGCCCGTGAACAGGTCGTCGAGGACTGTCACGTTGGCGCCCGCGTCGACGAGCCGGCGCGTGACAGCCGACCCGACGAACCCGGCGCCACCCGTGACCAGGATCCGGCGTGCGCCGAAGGATCGTTCCAGGGCCTCGCGCATCACCGACGCACCCCCGTTCGAAGCATGAGTGCGGGACGGAAGAGCCGCCACCAGTCCTTGATGCCCCGCATCTTGGTGTACGGCATGTCCTGGTGATAGACCACCGTGACCGGGTACTCGATGACCTTGTAACCGCGCGTCAGCGCCCGATAGAGCACGTACGGCTCGAGGTCGTAGCTGTCGAGCCAGCGCTGCTCCAGGTCGATCCGCGGATCCTGCAAAAGGTCGGTCCGGAAGATGCGGAAGCCGTTCGTCGCGTCGGTCACGCGCCGTCCGACCAGGACGCTGAAAGCAAGGGAATACAGTCGGGTCCCGAGGCCGCGCCCGCCGCTGTTGCCTTGGACATTCCCGCCGGCCATCCAGCGCGAGCCCTGGACGTAGTCGGCGCCGCTGGCGAGCAGCGCATCGAATGCCCCGGCGAGCTCCGACGGCTCGTGCTGGTCGTCACCGGCGACCAGCGCGAGGTACGGGCGCCCACGCGATGCCCCGCTGATCCAGCCGTCGCGGATCGCCGCGCCGACACCGCCCCTGGTCTCGTGGCGCACGACGACGGCGGCCCCGTGCGAGCGGGCCTCGTCGCCGGTCCCGTCGGTCGATCCGTCGTCGACGACGATCGCCTCGAAGCGGCCGTCCTTGGGCAGCTTGTCGATCACGCGGCCGATCCGACCCGCCTCGTTGAGTGCCGGGATGACGACGGCGACGAGCGGCCCTCTGCCCGTTTCAGGAACCATGGCGTCAGTCTGGCACCCCGGTGCACGCGAGCAACCCGCCGATGGTACCGCCGCTCACACACCGCCCGTGCTGGGGAGCGGCTGGGGACGACCGTCCGCAGGCTGCTCCGACGTGGGTTCGCGGATGGGCCAGGCGAGCGGCGCCAGGGTGGCCATCAGCAGTGCCAGCGTATTGAAGTTGACCACGGGTGAGCCGAAGATCGCGGTCACGATCGCGACGGCGAAAGCCGCCCCGGGCCGTTTTCGAAGCAACCAGATCGATATCGCGCCCGCAACGAGCGCCAGCTTCGGGAGCGTTGAGGCGACCGCGGCAGGCAGGCCGATCGCCGACGCCACGCCGGCCAGGCTCAGGTTGCTGTTCCCTCCGCTGACCGTCTGCGTGGCGATCGACAGGTAGCGCAGATGCATCTCCACGGACGACCCCAGGATGCCCACCATCAGCAAGAGCAGCGCCCCGCCCACGAACCAGGCGACCGCGCGCCACCGTCGCTGCGTGAACAGCCACCAGGCCAGGACGACGGGAGCGACCTTGACGAGCGCCATGGCGGCGACCACGAGACCGACCTCGTTGCGGTGGCGGACGAACAGCCACCAGCTCAGGACATAGCCGCCGAGCAGCAAGCCGTTGACGTTCGCGACGTCCATCTCGAACCCGATGGGGACAGCGAGCGCGATCGCCAGCAAGCGAGGCACGGACGGGAAGCCGGACGATCAATGCCGCGACGGTCGCGCCGATCGTCCCGATGGTGAGCGCCTGCCACAGCAGGAGACCGCTGTCGGATGGAAGCGCTGCGAGCGGACGCCACAGCACGCCGATCAGGGGCGGCGACAGGAGCGGCACTGTCCAGAACGGGGGGTTGATCCAGATCCAACGGTCACCGGCGCGCAGCTCATACAGGTGGTGGCCGGCATTCAAGCGCTCGCCCGCGGCGAGGTAGGTATAGGCGTCTGCAGCGACCTTTGGAGCGTCCGAGATCGAAACCCAGAAGGAGGCGAGGATCGCCACGACTGCGAGGGCCGACACCGTCAGCGCGACAGGGCCGCGCCACCGAGCGCTCAGATCACCGGCGCCGATCGCAATATCGCGTGCATCGCTCATCGGACGGGCTCGCTCGGCGGTTGGTTGCCGCTGGCCGTCCCGCGGGGTGTCAGTAACCCGCGGATCGCGCCGAACGAGGCCCCGCGTTGGCGCGCAAAGGTCAGGATCGGTCGCTCGACGATGAGGTAGACGGCGGACGCGATCGCGAGAAGGGCGATCACGGCCAAAGGAACTGATCCGATCTCCTTTATGACGTCCACATGCCAGAGGTATGCGGAGTACGTCAAGGCTGCGCCGATCGAAGCGGGAACTGCGAGCACACCGAGGTGCGGTCGTCGCTCGACCGACCACGCGACGATGAGGAAGGACCCGAGCGCCGAGGGCAGGTCGAGTGACGCCCAGTAGACCTGGGTTCCAACCAGCAAGAGGGCGACGCCAAGGAGGAGCGCCGCTGGGTGACGAGCCCAAGGCATCCGACCCTCGAGCAGTGCCGCCATCATCCCAGGCGCGAACACCCAGACCATCGTCGGGAAAGTGCTACTTGTGAGCCGAGGGTCGACTCCCGCGATCAAACCGAACGTCAGGATCGCGCCAACAAAGGATGTCACGGCCAACGCGATCAATCGGATCGGCGATCGGGCAAGGCAGGACCGCGAGGAGCGGCAGGGTCACGTAGAACAAGACTTCGATAACGAGCGTCCACGAAACACCGAGGAACCCCTGCCACAGCGCCGGGTCGTAGTTCTGGAGGAAAAGCAGGTACGTCAACGGCTGTTGCACGAAGGCGGTGTCGCCGGTGAGGATCGATACCCCGACGAGTGCGACGAGATAGGCCGGGATGATCCTCGCGACCCGGTGGGTGGCGTACCGCCGAAGGTCGACCGCTCCCGTCACGAATGGCCTGTACAGGAGATAACCGGAGAGCGCGAAGAACAGCATCACTCCGTTCTTCAGGCCCAGAAGCGAGCCATCGCCGCGGTACAGCGAGATGTGGCAGACCACCACCATGAGGCAGGCGATCGCACGCACCGCATCCAGGGCGTCTGACCGCGAGGTAGGGCGATCCGCGGCGAAGCTATGAGTCGTCGGGGATGCTGGCTGCATCATGACCCCCCGGCCTTCTGAGCAACGAACCGTCCGCGCCACGATAGTCGGCCGCCCATCCAGCCGCGATCAGCCGGTCCCCGAATGCCATCTCACCGGGCAGGACCGCAACGTAGTCGACCGCCATCGTGTCGAGGTCCGTCTGCCATCCCGGAGCACCGGCCCGGATTCGCTCATACCGCGACCAAACGTCCGTCGGAATGAGCTCGACACGTGAGTCCACTGCCACGAGCGCCTCCGGCGATGCGTACTCGAACCACGAACCCCAGCGCTGCGGATTGAAGATCCGGTCTCCCGGGGCGACGACGTCCCGGAGGGCGCCAGTGACGCCGGACGGGGCATCTGAGAGCAGCCCAGCCGGTGCGCCCGTGCCCGGGTCCAACGGCCGCCAGATCGGCAGCAACGCGACCGCGACGACGGCGATCGCCACCGCCGTGACGGCGTTCACGCGTCGGATCAGGACCGGGTCGGTTCGCTCACGAGCCTCAGCGGGCTCGATCAGTCCGGCGACGGCGACGGCTCCCCCGAGCGCCCACCACGCGACTCCCCGCTCGGCGTACGCACCGATCGCGAAGAATGCCGCGAGCCAGAGGAGGGTCGGCCAGTCGGTCGCGCGGCCCCGGCGGGCGAGCACGGCGACGACAGCGAGCGCCGACGCAAAGAACAGGATGCCCGCTGGTGTTCGGAGGGACGTCGGTTGCCACTCGGTGATCAGGCTGGTCACGCCTGGGTTGGACGAAAGGCCGACGGCGTAGGCCCAGACGGCCGGACCGTACGGAGTGATGCACGCGGCCACCGCGCTTAGCGCCGCAACAGCAAGGGTCCGACGGGCGGTCCCGGACCCCTGGCCGACGTCCGCAAGCCACGCCAGCCCCAGGCTCAACGGTCCGATGAAGAAGCTCCCGTGCACGTTCGCCCAGATCGCCACGATCAGAGGGGCGAGCCACAGCACGCGCGGCCGGTCAAGGCGAAGGTCGATCACCACCAGCAGCAGGGCGAACAGCGCCAGCCCGAGCAGTTGCGGCCGCAGCGCCATGGCGGGTGCCGCGACGACGAACGCCGCAAGGGTGAGAAGTGCCGCCGTCCGCTCGTCCAAACCGCGTCGGCGCGCAACGTAGAACACCGAGCCGACGATCGTCGCAGTCAGGCCAGCCCGGACCAGCACGAGTCCCGTCCATGCGCCGAGCTGCTCGACGAGCCGGAGGATGAGCTGGGCACCCCACTGCTGGTCGAACCACGGCGCCCCGGCGACCGTGAAGGTCCAGGTGTCCTGGGCCGGGATCGCGCCGGTCGCGAGCATCTCGGCGCCTGCGCGCAGCTGGTACGTCAGGTCGACCGTCGACATCGGCGCCAGGAGGGCGGCGAGGACAGGCAGGCTGATCGCGAGGTACGACCACAGGGCGCGCAGCGACACGCCGGAATGCTATGCGCCCCGTTGCCTCTCGGCACCGCCCCGATGGTCCCGGTCGGCCGTGTCTAGACCGCGGCAGCCACTCGCGACGGGCGGACGGCGCGGGCGCCCTCCTCGTAGATCGCCGCGACCGCGTCGACCATCAGGTCGATGCAGAAGCGGTCGTGGACCATGTCGTGGCCCGCTCGCCCGAGCGTGTCCGCGAACGGATGGTCGGTCAGCAGCCGGACGATCGCCGCGGCAAGCGCGTCGGCATCATGCGGCGGCACGAGCAAACCGTTCACGCCGTCCGTGATCATCTCGGGGATCCCGCCGACGTTCGACGCGACCACGGGCCGCGATAACGCCAGCGCCTCGAGGATCGAGAGGCCCTGCGCCTCGCGATACGACGGGAGCACCGCGACGTCCAGCGCCGCGGTCACCGACGGCACGTCGTCACGCCGGCCCGTGAACACCACGCGGTGCGCGATGCGCAGCTGACGCGCAAGTGTCTCGAGCGCCGCGCGCCTCGACCCTTCACCGACGATCAGCAGGTAGGCGTCCGGGACCGCTCGGAGCACGGCAGGCCACGCCTCGAGCAGCGTTGGATGACCCTTCTCCGGCTCGAGCCGCGCGACGACGCCGACGATCTGCGATCCCGGCTCCATCCCGTATTCCTCGGGCAGGGTGCAGCACGGCTCGGTGTGGTCGTAGCGGGACAGGTCGACGCCGTTGTAGATGCGGCGGATGGGGGCGCCGGTCCGGCCTTCCTGCTCGAGCTTGGCCTCGATCATCGTCGAGACCGCGATCAGCTGGTCCATGTGCGGGGTGAGGATGCGCAGCATGTCCCGGTCCTCCTCGGACCGGATCCGGCTGGAGTGGACGGTCGAGACGACGTACGGCCTTCGGTGGCCGATCTCGCCAAGGGCGATCGCCGCGCGCGTCCCGACGAGTTCGGCGCGGTACATGTGGTTGTGCAGGATGTCGGGTCGAGCATCGACCAGGTAGGCGGCCAGCGCGCCGACCGCGATCGCGTCGTCCGGCTCGTCGATGACGAGGACGTCGAAGCCCGCCCGCTGCATCTTGCGGACCGCACTCCCCGGTGACAGCGCCACGATCGAGACATCGAAGCGGTCCGGGTCCAGCCGGCTGACCAACCCATAGAGATGCTCCTGGGCCCCGCCGCTCGTCCCGGTCGCCAGGACCTCGACGACCCGGATCCGACCCGCGGACGTCGGCGCTCTCCGGGGGACAGTCTCGAAGCAGGGATCGGGTCGGGTACCGAGAGCGACGCCCATCAGGCGCTCCGCCGGACGAGCAGGCGCTGGACGGGCTCGTCCACGGCGCCCCACTCGTACTTGTAGGGCTCATCGCCGCGCAGGAAATCCATCCGGCGGATCCCGCGTTCGAGGGCGCGCCGCACATACGCGTGGATCATCAGCACGCCGGGCGACAGCTCGCGGGCCTCGGGATCGATGCCCGCGTTGTAGTAGAGGAGGTCGGTGGGCGTCTCGAAATGGACACCGGCGGCGATGCGCCGGTCCCCGACCCAGAGGGTGGTCAGGACCAGCGGACCGTCGGGTCCGAACAACTCGAAAAGCCGCCGGAACAGCACGCGGCTCTGGTCGCCGCCGCGGGTCGGCTTGAACAGCCCATCGTCGCCCCACCGGCGCTGGTGCAGGTCGATGAAGACGTCGAGGTCGGCCTGTGGATCGGAGGAGTCCACGAGGCGGACCTCACCCAGCGCCTCGGCCCGCCGGACCTTGCGGCGGATCTCGTGGCGCTCCTTCTTGCCGAGCGTGCTGAGGAAGCCCTCGATATCGACTCCCTCGGGGAACGTCACGACGGGACACACGTCCTCACGCTCGACGTTCAGCGTCCAGCCGTTCGCCATCTCGAGTGGGCCGAGCGCGGCCGCAAGCTCCGCGCCGGTGGGGTCGGCACAACGCAACCGGCGCAGATCGACGACGTCCCAGTCGCCACTGGCCGGGCTGGCGACGTACGCAGCGACAGCACGGGAGACCGCGGGCAGGTCGGCGGGGTCGGCCAGGACCGTCGCATAGTCGGCGTGGTAGGAAGCCCCGAACAGGATCGCGGTCGCGGTCGGCGCGACGGGCGTCAGCCGCAGGTCGGACCCGTGGCGCATCGTCGTGTGGGTGACGGCGTCGGTCGGCTCGACCTCATGCCGGTGCATCAACGGCACGATCGCGATCGGCTCACCGTCGGTCGAGCCGTCACCCCGGCAGACCACGAGCGTCTGGTCGTGCGCGTTGTCCCCGTATGCATCCCACCATGCCCGGTGGAAAGCCCATGCCGAGAACGGCGTCGACCAGGGATTCCGCGCCGCGAGTCGATCCCAGGTCGCCTGCGGGATGGAGTCGAAAGCTCGCTCTTCGGCGTAGGCAGGCGCCGGTTCGGAAACGCGTCGGGATCGGGGCTCGATGGACCCTGGACAGGCAGGCTCCGCATCGAGCGCGGGAACGGTCATCGTCTCGAGGATAGCATCGGTCGCGGGAGGTTGTTGCGAGCGCAACCTGGCCGGGCTAGTCCTCCACCCCGAGCCACCGACGCAGTAGGAAATACTCCGGGCGCGGGCGATCGTCCGTGATCAGCAGACCCTCGCCGACGTAGGCACGCGCCTCGTCGTTGGTGAGCCAGATCTGGCGATCGATGACGTCGAGCCACTCGGGGATGCTCGTGGCGGGCGAGTCGTAAGCGGACGAGATGTCGTCAAGGACGCCAGGCCGCTCGAGGACCGCCGCGGCGATCTCGGGGTCCAGCTCGAGGGGGTCGTCCGAGCCGAGCATGTAGAACCCGTAGCCGCCGGCTCCGCGCACGATCAGGACCTCGGGGAAGACCGCGGCGAAGGTCCGGATGTGCTCCTTGAGCTCGAGCTCCGGGGCGCCGAACGGCACCCACTGCATCATCACGCCGCCCGACGTCAGGTGATCGTGCCCGGCGCGGTAGTACTCGTACGATGAGATGACCGACGCGCCCGAGCTCTCGATCGGCGGCGGCGGGTCGGTCACGATGATGTCGAACGAATCCGTCGCGAGCTCCAGGTGGTTGCGGCCATCGGCCACGATCAGGCGTCCATCGGGATCGGCCAGGACCGCCGCGGCGTCCGGGTAATACCAGCCGAACATCTGCGGGACCGACGGCACGAGCTCCACCACATCGGTGCCCAGACCGGCGATCAGGGACGACCGGAACGCCGTCCCCATCCCGAAAGCGACGACCAGTGCCCTCTGTGAGTCGGGCCGGGCGATGAGTGGCAGGATCGGCATCAGCTTCGCGTCGACGGTCAGCAGCGTCATCGACGTGCCGGCCACCCACAACTCGGGCGTCGACGACTTCTGGCCCGCCTGGACCGATGCGATCTCGTCCTCGTCGGACGCGAAGATCCGACCACCGAGCGACTCGATGAGCGTGACGTTCGGTTGCGTGATGGCTCCCGGCCGGGCGGCGAGGAACACCATGACGACGATGAGGCCGACCCCGAGGGTCGACAGCCAGCGCGAACGCGGCGACGCCAGCCAGGCCAGCACGACGCCGAGCGTGGCATTCATGACCGCGAGCACGATCACGATCGCGGGCGAGCCGATCGTGGGCATCAGGACGAACGGGATGACGAGGCTGCCGAGGATCGCCCCGGTCGTGTTCGACGCCAGGAGCGCGCCCGACTCCGAACCGGCCTCGCCGAGCTCGTCGCGGAGGAGCGCAGACGCGGTAGGAAACGCGATGCCGAGGATCGTCGAGACCGGGAGGACCACGACGACCGCCGCGACGATCAGCGCGCGGACCGAGGCGACCGGGTCGCCGGGATCGAGCGGGCGCGGTGACTCGATCACGAGCAGCAGACCGAGGACCGCGAGGACCGCGACCGCGAGCTGCGCGATCGCGAGCACCCGGATCGGGCTGGTGATGCGCGGGCGCAGTCGCGTGAACAGCACCGCCCCGAGCGCGATCCCGGCCAGGAAGAGTGCCAACACGGCCGTGAACACGTACGTGTAGCCGCCTGTTCCCGAGGTCAGGAGTCGCGTCCAGGTCACCTGGTAGCCGAGCGACGTCAGGCCCGACAGGAACGCGATGACGAGCGCCAGCGCGATCGTCGGCCGGGGGCCGGCTCCGGTAGGACGGGTGGGTGTCTCTCGGGGGACGACCTCCTCGGTGTCGCCGCGGGCCAGCCGCAGGGCGATCAGCCCGGCGATCCCGGAGCAGGCCGCGCCGACCAGCAGAGCTCCGGACAGACCGAGCAGCTCGACGAGGACGAGGCCGGCCACCAGCGTGCCGATCACTGCACCGATCGTGTTCGCCGAGTACAGCCGGCCGAAGGCATCGCTCAGAGCGGCGTTCCGAGCGACATGCTTGACGAGGGCCGGGAACGTCGCGCCCATCATCACGGTCGCCGGAGCCAGGGCGAGCACCGCCAGTGCCAGGCGCGCAAGTGCCAGGAACGGCGTCGACTCGAGCGCCGGGTAGATCCCGCGGTACGCCTCGTGGATGAGCTGGAACGTGAGCGGCGTGACGAGGACGATGACGACCAGCGCCAGCTCGAGATAGCCGTACATGCGCAACGGCGAGCGGACGCGGTCGGCGATCCGGCCCCCGATCGCTGCACCGATCGCCATCCCGCCGAAGAAGCCGGTGAGGATCGCGGACACGGCCTGGGTCGTATTGCCGAACACCAGGACGAGCTGGCGCGACCACACGATCTCGTATACGAGCCCGGCGGCGCCGGACAGGATGAAGATACCCAGGATGGCATGGGAACGGCGCATCGGCGGAGTCTGTCATGCCTGTCGGGGCCGTGTGGTTCGCCTACCATCCACACGGCATGTGGGCGCGGCTCGGGCGAGTTCTGGTCGACGACGGGCCGATGGGCCGGTCGATCGCCGTCATCCTCCTCGCGGCGGCGTGGGTCGCGACCTGGCGCCCCCAGGTCGACCCGGACGCGTGGTGGCACGTCTCGATCGGGAAAACCGTTCTGGCTGGCGGGATCCCGGCGACCGACCCGTTCAGCTGGCTGACGGCGGGCGATCGATTCGTCGCGCACAGCTGGCTATGGGATGTCCTGATGGCCATGGCCTACGGCGCCGGCGGTGCGACCGGCACGAGCCTTCTCGTCGTGCCGGTCACGGCAGGGATCGTCGCTGCAGCGTGGGCGCTCATCGGGATCGCGGCCCCGGGGATCGCGCCCATCGCGCGCAGTGTGCTGGTCGTCCTCGGCGTCGTCGCGTCGTTGCCGTTGTGGGCCCCGCGCGGTCAGACGCTGGACGTGCTGTTCGTCCTGGCGACGGCGTTCGCGATCGCGAGCTACCTCCGGCTCGGGACGCGGACGGCCTTGTTCGCGCTGCCGGTCATCGGTGTGCTGTGGGCGAACCTCCACGGCAGCGCGCTCCTCGGCCTGGTGGCGATCCTGGCCATCGGCCTGCTCTCGCTGCCGATCGGGGCGCGCTGGGGAGTCTGGCCGAGACCGCGGGTCGCTCCGCTCGCGGTAGCCGCGCTGGCCTCGCTCGTGGCCGCGATGGTCAATCCATACGGCCCCGCGCTGCTCCTCTATCCGTTCGATCGCGCGGTGGCCAGCGCGTTCTCGTTCGACATCATCGAATGGCGCTCACCGGACTTCCGTTCGCCGGAGCTGCTGGTTGCCCGCGTGCTGATCGCGAGCCTTCTCCTGCTCGCCGCCGCCTGGCCGCGGCGCCGGCGTGACCCGTTCCTGCTGCTGACGGCCACGGGCTGGACCTTCGCAGCACTCGGAGCCGTGCGGTTCCTGCCGATCGCCGCGCTGGTCGTCGTGGCCGCCGCCGCCCCGGCGATCGGTCCGTCTCTGGCGCGATGGTTGGGGATCAGGCCGGTCAGTGTGGGCGATGCGCGACCGTCCGCTCCGCGCCCGGCACCCTTCGTCGCGACTGCGGCGGTGGCGTCGTTGGCCATCCTGGCGGTGGGCTGGTCGTTCATCATGCCGTCTGCCCAGGCGGCTGCGATCGCCCATCGGCAGCCGGTCGTGGCCCTCGCCGTCCTCGAGGGACAACCCTGCTCCGGACGGATCCTGCCGGCGTATGGATGGGCCGGCTTCGTGATCGAAATGACCGGTCGCGAGGTCGGGGCGTATGGGAACTCCGCCGAGGGTCCGCTCGCGGAGCAGGCTTCTGTCGAGGCGGTGACAAGTGATCCGCGACCGTGGCTCGATGGCCACGCCGTCGAGATCGCGCTCATGCCAGTCACCGGACCGCTATCGCATTGGCTGACCGAGGCGGAAGGCTGGCGTCTTGCGTATCGCGACGCACAGGCGTCGATCCACGTTCGGAGCGATCTGCCCGACTGTCAGCTCTGATCGGATTTCCGGCGCCCGAGCAAGGCCAGGAACCACCGACTGACGGGCATGTCGCCCCGGCGCGCTGAGCCCATCCACGCGGCGATCGGCACGACGAAGAACGGGAAGTTGCCGAAGGAGTACGACAGCTGCGCGCTGGAATTCTGCGTGATCACCGGATACTGGAGCCAGTACGTCCAGAGCGGGAGGCTGACGACGACCAGCGCCGCCGCCCCGAGCCACCAGGCACGCGACAGCACACCCGGTAAGCCGAACACCGCGAGCGATGGCTTGATCGACACCAGGACGCCCGGCCATGACCAGCGCACCGCCCCTGCCACGAACGCGGCGATCCACATGTCGGTGTTGCCGAACAGGATCTGGGCCGGACCCTTCGGCAGCGCGAGGAGGAACAGGAGGACCGGCCAGGCCCACGGGGTCGGCCGGCACCACCAGATCACATAGGCCAGGAACGCCAGCGGCACGACCCACCAGACGATGTCGGGCAGGTAGAGGAACGGGATGAAGAGGTAGAGCGCGTGGGGCGGATACAGGTTGTGGACCTGGGTCTGGACGACATATGGACCAGCCAGCTGCTGATCCGTGTAGTAGACGCCCGTGGTCATGAACCGCTCGGCCACGAACCGGTAATAGTCGAGATCGGTCCCGATCGCCGATTGGCCGTCGATGATGAAGTACAGCTGGATCGTCTCGATCGCCAGGACCGCGCACAGGACCGCGACGAGCGCGACCAGCACGAGCCGTCGAGCGCGGGGGCCGATCACAGGTTGTACGCCCAGTACACGCCGATCCCCATCACCGCGACACCGAACACGATCAGCGCCTTCCAGCCCCAGCCGATCCCCTCCCGCTCGGCGGCGGCCAGGCCGCAGAGGGTGATGACGAACGGCACCGAGTCGAGGAAGTAGCGATAGCCGTACTGGAGCCACCCTCCGCCGTAGTAGAGGAGCGTCGGGACCAGGACGCGCGATCGCCGCCGCGGCGAGCCACCAGGTCCGCGTCTGACGCCAGTCCGCGCGGAGCGCGAACAGGAGCCCCGGGCTCGTGAGGAGGACAGACATCCCGAGACCGTCGGGTTGGATGAACGGCCAGCTCGGCAGCGGACGCGGCAGGTGGAGCAGGAGGTAGTCGATGTTCATCGGCACGTGGGCGAGCGAGAACAGGCCGATCGCGCGCTGCCGCTCGAGCCAGTCGGGCAACGTCGCGAGCGCGTAGCCCGACTCGAGCGGGGTGCCGAACCGAAGCTGGTTGTAGGCGAAGAAGAAGAAGACCGCGGGTGCCACGCCGAGGCCAAGCTCGAACCACTGCCGCCACGGGATCGCATCCCTGGCGCGTGCGATATAGCCGCCCGCCTCGCCAGGCACGGCCGTGAGCGACCGCTCGTCGACGGTCGGATGGAGCAGTAACGCGTAGAACGGGACCGCGAAGGCGAGCGGCGCGCGCGTCAGGAACGCCGCCCCCGCGAACAGGCCGACGAGCCACGCCCGGCGACGTCCGAACAGCTCGACCAGGCAGGCGAACGTCAGGATCGTGGCGATGAGGTGGCCCGTATGCCACACCCCGCCGCGGGTGGTGACCCACAGGATCTGCGTCGAGAATCCGAACAGGGCGGTCAGCCATGCCCTGTCCGACAGGCGAGCGACACCCGTCCGACCCAGGGTCCACCAGCACATCCCGACGGACATGGCGGCGAGGACCGCGTTGATCCCCGACTCGATCTGGTCGGCACGGACCGGCCCGGTGAACAGGACCAGCGGCATGAAGACGATCGCGGGGAACGGGGCGAAGGGCACGTAGAAGCGTCCGTCGACCGGGATCACGTCAGCCGGACCCAGCTGCACCGTCAGCCAGGTCCGCCCATGCAGGAAGGCGTCGGCGAGGTAGAAGAAGTCGCCGCGCTGCGCATCGAATGCCCGGTTCGCGAGCCAGTACAGGACGGCGCTGAGGGCGACGACGGCGAACCCGACCCACGTCGCCCGATCCAGCCGCGCGATCATGTCGCCCACCGCTCACCCAGGCTCGTGCGCGGGTCCTTGGCCGCATGCCCCACGAGGAAGGTCGCGATCAGCGTCACCCAGAAGGCGATCGGATAGATCACCGGCGGCGTGAGACCGACCAGAGGCCACGCCGTCGCGAGCGGGATGAGGGCCGCCCACCAGCGGCCGGCCGACAGGAGGAACGCGACCGGAAGGAGGAGGAGCATCGCGTAGTGATCCCACAGGATCGGCGAGACGAGCTGGCTCGCGACGACGGTCATCAGGTAGGACGCCTCGTCCGTCGCGAACCGCACGGCTGCGATCAGGATCACGACGACGGCGACGGTGCTTGCGAGCTGGATCAACGCCGCAGCATCTGCCGGCACGCCCAGCTGGAAAGCCACGGCGCCAGGCGTGAAGTTGTGCTCCGTCGTGATCGGATCGCTGACGGTCCGAAGGAGTGTCAGGAAATCGCTCCATGCCCCGACACCCGCGAGGAGCGTGGCGAGGACCGCAAGCACGACGAGCGTGACCGCTCCGATCGCAGCCGCCCGCCAGCGACCGGTCAGGACGGCCCACACGAGGACGAGACCCGGCTGGATCTTGATCGCCGCACCGAGAGCACCGGTGATGCCGAGCCAAGCCGGTCGGTCGAACCAGCGCCAGCCCAGGGCGAGGAGCCCGAACAGGATCGGGCCGACCTGTCCAAGCTTGACCGCGTAGACGAACGGGAACGACCAGCCCGCCAGGAACACGATCCACCAGCGGACGGTCCGCGACACCGGCAGAACCGCGACGCCGACCAGGAAGAACGCGACCGAGATGGCGATCCACATCCATGTCGCGGTCCCTCCCGCGAGCGCGCCGAACGGCACGATCAACGGGGCGAACGTCGGTGGGTAGTAGAAAAGGCCGAACCCACCGGTCTGCGTGAAGGACATGTCATAGAGCTGTTGGCCGTCGAGGAGCCGGACAGCGGCCTGGTGATACGCGAGGAAGTCGTACCCGAGCGTGTCGCCCGCGAACGCCAGCGTCGCACCGAGGCCCGCAACGAACGACAGGGTCGCGACGACCGGGAGCGCCGCGCGCGCGAATCCCGAGACAGCCTGGCGGTCCATCACGCCCTTTCGGTGGCGCTGCGGCGGCTCCCTCGGTGCATGAGCGGGATGCGGAACAGGTCCCAGGCGACCCGCAGCGCCAGCCCGGGCCGGGCACGCATGCGCGACCCGCGCTTGTCGAACCAGCGGATCGGGACGATCGCGAGCCGGTAGCCACGGCGGCGGGCGAGGTAGATGACCTCGACATCGAACACGATGCTCGTGATGCGCTGCCGCTCGAACAGGTCCTGGGCGGCTGCCCGGGTGAACCCCTTGAACCCGCACTGGGTGTCCTGGACCGGGCCGACCACCCACACGGACGCCAGCAGGTGGAACGCCTTGCCGAGGAGGCGGCGGTAGCCGGGTTGCGTGGCCCGCATGTCGGAGCCGTCCGCCTGGATCCGCGACCCGAGCGCGACGTCGTGGTTCGCGAGCGCGCCGACGAGGAGCGGGATCTGGTCGGGCGGGGTGGCCATGTCGGCATCGGCGAAGATGACCAGGTCGCCGGCCGCGGCCAGCATGCCGGCCCGCACCGCCGCGCCCTTCCCGCCGTGCGGCACGCGCAGAACACGCAGCGCGACGCCTGGCACCGTGCCCGATGACTCCGGTCGCGCCTCGACCCGCGCAGCAGTGTCGTCGGAGCTCCCGTCGTCGACGACGAGGACGTCGATCGATTCGGGGAGTGCCGACGCGCCGAGTGCGCCGTCGCGTCCCCGGCCCTCGCGCCGACGGAGATAGCCGAACAGCTCGTCGAGTGCCGGATCGATCCGCTCGGCCTCGTTGAACGCGGGCAGGACGAGTGTCAGTCCGCTGGTCATGGCACCCAGTACCCGCCGAAGGAGAGCACCGCCACGATCACGAACAGGCCGACGGAGATCATCGGCCAGGTCCGGCGTGCCAGGATCGAGCGACGGTTCGCGAGGATCCACACAAGCGGGAAGGCGGCCATCGTGATCCGGCCGACGGCCTCGAGGGATCCACTCGACAGTTCCGCCGCGATGAAGAGGACCGGCACGAGGGCGTACTCGACCGGGATCCGGTCGGCGCGCACGAAGACCAGCAGAAAGACCGTCGCGAGCAACGTGATGAGGAGGGCGCCGAGGTACGGACTGAACGCCGCACCGAGGGTCTTGCCGGGCGCGGCGCCGCCCAACCCTTCGCGACCCCACGCCTGCTGGGCATCGAGGAACGCGGTCGAACTGCCGGTCACGGTCGCGATGTACGCCAGGAAGACCGCGGCTGCGAGCGGGCCGAGCAGCAGCCAGCCCAGCGACGCCTTCGGGCGCCAGCCGTCCTGGCGCAGCATGAGGATCGCCAAAGGCAGGATCAGGGCGAGCCCCTGGAGGCGGCACAGCACGGTCAGCGCGAAGAACACGCCGGCCCACGCGCGATGGCCGCGCTCGACCGCCAGGAACGACGCGACCATCAGCAGCAGGAACAGACTCTCGGTGTAGGCCATCGCGAATGCCGACGCGAACGGGTAGATGACGAGGAGACCCGCAGCCAGCGTCGCGCGCCGACGACCGATGTACGGCGTGCCGAGGCGAACGAGGAGAGCAAGGGCAAGGAGGAACGCGACGTTCGACACGACGACTGCGACGACGCCCGCGAACGCCGGGAACGGCAAGGACAGGACCTTCACGAGCGCCGGGTAGAGCGGCGGGAATGCAACGTTCGAGTAGGCGCCGGCCACCGGATCGGCCTGGTAGCCGCCGGACACGATCCCGAGGTAATACCAGCCGTCCCAGCTCGTCAGGCTGCGGATGATCGGCCCATCGGCACCGGGGTTGAGACCCGGATTACGCGGGATGAGTGTCTCCGCCACGACCGCGGCAACGACGATCAGGAACCGTGACGCAGCGAAGATCGCGATCAGCCCAGCGTCCAGCCGGAGGTCATCGGCCAGCACCCGGAGACCCGAGCGCCACCGCTGCGAGAACGGGACGGACGCGGCTGCGGTCAGCGTCGGGCTGGACATCTGGGGCAGTCTACGCGGTGCGTGCCCGGTGCTCGGATGCACCGATGGTCATGCCGACTGTGGGACCAGAGACCGGTTAGCCTCCGAGGAAGATCCCTGAGATAACGGCGTTGGCGCCCGCGGTACGAGTCGCGGTGACCGTACACGATGTCCCGGCCGCCGCTGATACGGGGAAGTGTGCCCACGCGCCCTGACCGAATGCCGATGTAAGGGCGACAGTCTGTGTCGTGCTCCCGCAGGTCACCGATATGGTCTGCCGCCGAGCGGTCGTGTCCCAATCGAGCGCGTACACGTGCAGGCGCCCCGTGAATGCCGTGGTGAAATCGATCCGGATCCTGACCTCCGAGTCGTGGTAGTACGCCGCGGCGCGACGCAGCGACTGCGCCTCATTCTCGAGCGCACGCGCTTGCGTCGTGTTCGCAGACCATCGATGACGGAAGCCCTGGATCACCGTCCGCGTTGCGCCCGCCAGGGAGACCTGATCCGACGAATTGTTCCAGGCAGCGAGCAGGTGCCCGCGAGAGCCGTACACGCCGACCCAATCGCCCTGCACGCCGGGCTGATCGATGGTCGGCGTCGGCGTCGCGCCGGGCGTTGGTGTGGGCGTCGCGACCGGCGTGGGCGACGGCGTGGCTACCGGAGTGGGTGTTGGGGTCGAAATAGGAGTCGGCGTGGGCGTCGCGACCGGCGTGGGCGTCGGTGTCGGCGGTGGTGTCACGACCGGCGTGGGTGTTGGTGTCGGCGCCGGTGTCGGCGTGGGTGTTACGACCGGCGTGGGTGTTGGCGTCGGTACCGGGGTGGGTGGGGGTGTCGGCGCCGGTGTCGACGTCGGCGTCGGGGTGGGACTGGGGCCGCCGCTGGCGGGTGGCCCGGCCGGACCGAGGAAGACGCCCGAGATGACGGCGTTGGCGCCAGCGGTACGAGCGGCCACGATCGAGACCGAGCCGCCGGGCGCCACATTGACCGTGTAATGGATCCAGGCACCCTGGCTGAACGACGTGGTGATCGCCCGGCTGACCGGACCCGACCCGTCATCGACGGTCACCGTCTGACGGCGACCGGTCGTGTCGTAGTCGACCGCATAGACGTCGAGGGGACCGCTGAAGCCTGACGGGAAGTCGAGCCGCAGACGGACCTGGACGTCGTCCCAGACGACCGCCTGGCGGCGCTCGGTCTCGGTCGCGTTCTCGACCGAGCGCGCCTCGCCGTTGGGCCCGTACAGGAAGCGGTCGCCCTGCAGCAATGTCAGCGACGCGCCCGGCAGGACCGCGAGGTCGCTGGTGCCGTTCCAGGCACCCAGCACGTAGCCCGCCGAGCCATACGCGCCGACCCAGTCGCCCTGGGTACCCGGCTGGTCGATCGGGGGCGGCGGCCCGGTCGGCGTCGGCGTTGGCGTCGGGGTGGGACCGCCGCTGGCCGGCGGTCCGGCCGGGCCGAGGAAGATCCCGGAGATAACGGCGTTCGGCCCCGCCGTCCGCGCGACGACGATCGAGGCCGATCCACCAGCGGGCACGTTGACCGTGTAGTGGAGCCAGGCGCCCGAGCTGAAGGCGCCGGTGAGCGCCCTTGCCACAGGTCCGGACCCGTCGTCGACAGTCACTGTCTGTCGGCGTGTAGACGTGTCGACGTCAACAGCGTAGATGTCCAGCGGTCCACTGAAGCCGTTCGGGAAGTCGAGTTTCAGGCGGATCTGGACGTCGTCCCAGAAAACAGTGTGTCGTCGCTCGGACTCGGACGGGTTCTCGACGGCCCGGGCCTCGGTGCTCAAGCCGTACAGGTACCGGTTGCCTTGCAGCAACGACAACGACGCCGACGGTAGTGCAGCAAGATCCGTCGAGCCGTTCCATCCAGCAAGCACGTAACCGACGGATCCGTACGAGCCGACCCAATCCCCTTGCTTGCCAGGCTGTTCCACGGGCGGTGGTGGCCCGGTCGGGCTCGCTGTCGGGGTGGGAGTCGGCGAGTTCGATGATGTCGGCGTCGGCGTCGGGGTGGGACTGGGGCCGCCGCTGGCGGGTGGCCCGGCCGGACCGAGGAAGACGCCCGAGATGACGGCGTTGGCGCCAGCGGTACGAGCGGCCACGATCGAGACCGAGCCGCCGGGCGCCACATTGACCGTGTAATGGATCCAGGCACCCTGGCTGAACGACGTGGTGATCGCCCGGCTGACCGGACCCGACCCGTCATCGACGGTCACCGTCTGACGGCGACCGGTCGTGTCGTAGTCGACCGCATAGACGTCGAGGGGACCGCTGAAGCCTGACGGGAAGTCGAGCCGCAGACGGACCTGGACGTCGTCCCAGACGACCGCCTGGCGGCGCTCGGTCTCGGTCGCGTTCTCGACCGAGCGCGCCTCGCCGTTGGGCCCGTACAGGAAGCGGTCGCCCTGCAGCAATGTCAGCGACGCGCCCGGCAGGACCGCGAGGTCGCTGGTGCCGTTCCAGGCACCCAGCACGTAGCCCGCCGAGCCATACGCGCCGACCCAGTCGCCCTGGATCTCGGGATGACCTGTCGTGACCGAATGTCCGACGCAGGATTGCGTACTGCCGCCGTCGGTCGCGCGGGCGGTAACCGTATGGAGTCCGTCGACGACCTGATCCGTGTCCCACGTGACCGTATACGGCGAGGAGCTATCGCTCCCGACCTGAACGCCATCCACAAGGAAATCGACAGAGGTGATCCCCTGCGGGTCGGACGCGGTCGCGGTGAGGGTCGCGAGTCCGTCGATCTGCGCGCCGTCGACGGGGCTCGTCAGGACGACGTTCGGCAGACCCACACCGCCGCCGCCCGTCGCGAACTGGACGGCGCGCAGCGCGCTGACCATCGGCTCCGTAACGCCGTCCGGATCGTTCGCCCATGACGAGCTCGAGGGACATCCCCCGTCGGCAAGCGACCCGTCCGGGAAGGTGCCGCTCCGTCGCAGCACATCGGCGACCTGCGCAGGCGACAGCGATGCATTCGCGCCGCGGACCAGCGCTGCGACACCCGCGACATGCGGGGACGCCATGCTCGTCCCGCTCTGGTTCTGGTAGCCGCCGCCGGCATACGACGAGAAGATCTGCACGCCAGGAGCCGCGATATCGACGACCGGGCCGAAGTTGCTGAACTGCGCGAGCGCGTCGTCGCAATAGCTGTCGAACAGCAGGAATACGAACTGGCAGCCCGCCGCACCGCCGGGCTCGCCATCCCAGTCGGTCGTGGCGGAGACCGCGACGACCTCGGGATATGCCGCAGGGACGAAGGAGGCGGCGTCGGTCGTTGAATTGCCGGCCGCGGCTATGTAGGTCATCCCAGCGGCGACGGAGGTGCAGATCGCCTGCCGGAGCCCTCCATCACTGCACGTGCCGAGCGGGCCAGCGTCGCCGAGGCTCATATTCGCGACCCGGACATCGTTGTTCGGATCGCCGTCGGTGGCAAGTGCGGTCAAATGGTCGATCGCGCAGATGACGTTCGACCACTCACCGGTACCCGTGTCGCTCAGCGCCTTCAGCGGGACGAGGCGGGCGTCGGGCGCGACTCCGACGACACCGATCCCGTTATCGGCATCTGCGGCCGTGATACCCGCGACGTGCGTGCCGTGGCCGTGGCCATCCTCCGGAGGGCCGGCCGAATAGCAGTTCTTGCCGAGGCCGACATCGAGATTTGCGATGAGATCGGGGTGATCGAGATCGATGCCCGTGTCGATGATCGCAACGCGCACCCCAGACCCGGTGAACCCGTTGTCATGAGCATCGGGGCGGATGGGTGTCGGGCACGGATCCGCTTGACACCCGGGGTCAAGGTCTCGGCGACGATCGACACCTCACGATCTTCGATCACCGTCCGCACCTTCGGGTTCCGCGCCAGGGCGGCGGCCGCCGCAGCCGAGCCGCGGAACGAGAAGCCGTTGAGCGCATGCTTGAAGACATGGCGCGCCTTCGCGCCGTGAGGCTTCAGCAGAGCTGGCGCCTCGACATCGGGGTCGAGGCCACCACGCAGCGTGACGATCCAGCCCCGTGCGGCTCGGTCCGGGGCAGCCGCGTAGACGGGTGTCGCGACCGTCGTCGCCAGCAGGATCGCCATGATCGCGATAACGCCGAGTCGACGCATCAGCAGCGCCCCTCGTACTGCCCGGCAGGTGACCGGGCGACGAGTTTGTGGGGCGCCTATCAGCGAGTCAATACAGTAGTCGACCGAGTGTCGCGCAGGCGCGCCGCGAAAAACCGACCTCCACAGAGCTACGTCGTCGGGGCTCGAGCGACGATCCATGCCTCGGGGATGGCCAGCTCCGTTCGTCCATACCCTGCAAAGTCGGGGTGGATCACGCCCAGTGCGTCGGTCATGGGCGGCGGATGCTCGACTGTCACGATCTCGAGCCCCGCGCTCTCGATCGCTCGAACGTGATCGACGTGCCGAAGTCGGGATTGGAAGTGTGACGGCGGATTCCACCGTCGCCAGCTCCGCCGGCCGTACCGTAGGAAGTGGAACGGGGCGATCGAGGGGTCCCCGTACGCGTAGTGATCCCGATAATCGATCCGTGCTGTGAGAACGCCACCCGGTCGTAGGAGCCGTCGGCTCTCCGACAACAAAGGGACGAGTTGCCGGCGTGGAACGTGCTCGAGCGTGTCGGTCGACGTCACGAGGTCGAACGAGGCCGAAGGGAGTCCTGTCGCCATGGCATCCACAGGGGCGAGATAGGTGATGCCGAGGGCGCCCAGGTCCGGCTCCATGCCGAGGCGCACCGCGCTGTCCGCGACGAGCTCCTGACGAACCAGTCGGCGCACATCGGTCAACGTCTGATCGCGCAGCCCATCACGCGCGAGGACCAGCGGGACGACAAGGTCCCATCCGGCCCCGAACTCATACGACGTCGCCGGTCGGTGGCCGAGATACGCGGTCGCGAGTCGGACATGACGCTCCGCGGCGGCGATGTGATCGGTGAACAGTTCCTCTGACATCGGCAGGGTCTTCGTCACGCGCCGTTGCATGAGATAGCCCAGGTCGTCCGATCGTGGCGACAGGCTGATCACCCAATGCCCGATCGCCTTGACCCTCCAATCCACCGAGCCGTCTACCCGTAGCGAAGGATGCGCGCGGCCCGGACCCACCTGGCGAGGCGCGAATGCCGCGCTGCCGGGACCGGACGATCGATCAGCAGCGGTACGAGCGCATCGAGGACTTCCTGGCTGCCCGTCGCTAGGGCCTCGATCGTGAACGGTTCCTCCGTCCGGTCGTTCGACCGCGTGAGGCCGATCGACACGTGCCCGAACCCGGAGCCGTGCATGAGGTGCCCGAACTCGCGGATCGACCACTCGCGAACGTGATGACGGTTCCTCGGCGGCCCGTCCGATCGAACGCCGTGCCACAGCTCCCGTTCGGGGGTTGAGATCAGGACGGCCGACGCGTGATCGAGCGTGGTTAGCAGCTTGCCAAGCAACAGCTCGGGTGTCCGCAGGTGCTCGATGACATCGGAGCACACGACGACCGCGCCGTCGAGTTCGCCATCGGTCACCGGCAACGGATCGGTGGTGTCGAGATCGTGATTACGCCACGAGCCGAACGGGAAGCGGTTCGCGCTCCGCTCCACGTTCGCCCCGAAGTCGATGCCGACGACGTCGAACGTCGGGTGGAGCTCCGCGAGCTTCGTGCCGTCCCCGGCGCCCACGTCGACTATCCGCCGCGCCCCGAGACTGGCAGCGATCCGCCCCGCGTCGCCATAGACGTCCGGCTGCCAGACGACCCCTCCCAGGTCGTCGTCGAAGTACTCCGGAACGTCACGAACGCGATAGCCATGCCGGACGGAATAGCGGTCGATCATCGCGCCGCGACGACCTTTACGGGTCCGTGGGGGTCCTTCGCCGAGCAGCCACCGCTACGATCCACGCCGGAAGGGTACCTTCCAGGACAAGCGCGACGGCGAACATCGCCGCGAGGCCCAGTCGCACCGCGAGCGGCACGCCTGGGATGAGCGTCGAACCGATCACGACCGTGGCGGCAACAGCGACAGTGGCAGCGACGCGACGCCAGGTGACCGGAAGGACCAACCGCCGGCGGCCGAGCAGGATGGCCGCCGCGGCGGTGATCGACTGCCCGAGCGCGATCGCCGCCGCTGTCCCAGGTGCGCCCAGGGCCGCGGCAACCAAGACATTGACGAGGACAGCGACTGCGACGCCGAGGACGATCGCAAGCCCGAGGTCACGGGTCCGGCGTTCGATGACACTCGGCATTGAGCCGACCGTGAAGAGACCGACGCCGAGGACCGAAAGCAGGAAAAGTCCGACGGTCGGCGAGGCGGGAGCGTAGGCAGGTCCGCCGATAAGCAGGAGCAGTTCGGGCGTGAGGATTCCGATCACCCCGACACTGGCGACGAGCGCCACGAGGATCTGACGGGCTTCCACGGCCAGTCGTGTCGTGGCTTCCGGCGAGACGCCCAGGCGGTACGCATGCGGATGCCAGGCCAATTGTGCCGCGGCAACTACGAGCATCGCAACGGATCCGATCCGCGTCGCCACCGACAGGTACGCGACCTGCGTCGCACCCGCGGCCCCGAGCAGATAGGCTCGATGGAAGAAATCGGCTCCCCAGGTGGCTGCAATCGCCGGCACGAGCGGAAGTGCCAGGAGCAGCAACATGCGTGCGGCGACTCGAGATGGGCGGGCGACGATCGATCCCCGCACAAGGAAGAGGCCGAGCGCGCCGGCTGCAGACCAGCTGATCGCGAGAGCGAGCATGACCGCGCTGGCATCGGCTCGCCATGTCACGAGCAGGAGGACGGCGAGGCCGGCGTTGAAGACCAACGCTCCCCCTTCGAGGACCGCGTACGTAAGCGGCCGCCCCGTCGCACGGAGGACGCCGAGGGTGACGAAATGGAGAATCCCGCCGAGGAGTGCGACACCGACGCACGCCACTGCCACTACCAAATCCACGGAGCCGAACAACAGGCGGCTGATCGAGTCAGACCCGACGATGAGGAGCAGGGCGGGGAGCGCCGCGGCGGCCAGTGCGATCGATGCCCATGTCGCGAACAGGCGACGCCGCTCATCGTCGGTCCGTTGGTCGAAGTACAGCCGCACCGCGGCCACGTCGGTGCCGAGCATGGAAATGAGCAGCGCCGAGCTCACCAGGGTGTTGAGTACGTCCAGCCTGCCGAACTCTTCAGGTGCGAGCAGTCGCGCGAAGACGGGCAGGACGACAAAGCCGATCCCCTTGCCAGCGAGGCTCCCAGCCCCGAACAGGATCGAATCGCGCGTCAACGTGCGGCCGGTCGCGGCAGGTGGCGCGTCGAGTTCGAAAAGGGTCGCCGCGGGGGATGGCACGGGTTCGGCCGCTGTCAGGGCCGAATCTCGGTCGAGATGCATCGCCTGCATGATGGCCCGCGAGCAAGTGGCTGGCACCGTCCGGATGTACCGGCGGGGCCCGGACCAGCACGGACTGCACACGCATGTGGCCAGGATGTTCAATGACCGAGTGACCCGCATCGACGTGATCGTTCCGTTGCGAGACGCAGCGGCGCTGCTACCCGGGTGCCTGGAGGCGATCCGCGCCCAGACCCTGTCGCCGGGCCGGATCCACCTGGTCGTCGGCCCATCAAGGGACGCGACGCTCGAGGTCGCGCGATCGGCGTGGTCACGAGACTCCCGTGTGCTCGTCAGCGAGAACCCGGCCGGCGACCGCGGATCGGCGCTGAACGTGGCGCTGGCCGCACTCGATCCCGAGACCGAGGCCGTCGCAATGGTTGACGCGCAGTCGCGGATAGACCCGGCCTACCTGGAGCGCAGCGCGGCGGTACTCGACGAAACCGGCGCAGCTGTGGTCGGGGGCTCGATGCAACCGATCGGCACGAGTCCGATGGGAGAGGCGATCGCCGCGGCGTTGTCGTCGCCTGTCGGGGTCGGCGATTCGAGCTTCCACTTCGAAGGTGAGGCGCGGGATGTCGACTCCGTCTATCTGGGCGTCTACCGCCGAACGGTCCTCGACGCGGTGGGGTCGTACGACCCGCGACTGTTGCGGACCGAGGACGACGACATGAACGCCCGCATCCGCGCGGCAGGCGGCCGGATCCGGCTGGACCCGTCCATCCGATCGACCTACATCGGTCGCCAGACGCTGGGTGCGCTAATCCGTCAGTACCACGGCTACGGGTATTGGAAGGTTGCGCTCGCAGCGAAGCGCCGGGACGCGATCCGCGCGCGGCACCTGGTCCCGGCGGCCTTCGTGCTGGCATTGGCCCTCGCGGGTGCCGTCTCGCTGGCTGCCTGGCCCCCGGCGCTGCCGCTTCTCATCGCGCTGTACCTGGGCATCCTGACACTCGTGGGTCTCGCCACGGTCAAGCTGCCTCTGCGGGCACGACTCCTGTTCCCGCTGGCGGTCGCGACCATGCATCTTGGTTACGGGATCGGCACCTGGCAGGCGCTCCTGCAGAGACGGTGGCGGCGATGACCGACGGCGAACGGATCCGCGAGGTCTATCGATCATATGAAGAGCAAGGTCGCGACCGGCTCTGGGACTTGCGCAATCGAGGCTTCGCGCGGCTGAGCCGCGACCGCGATCTCCGGCTGCGGGAGCTCCTGGCGCGGAGCCTCCCTGGGGCGCCGGCGTCGCTGCTGGACGTCGGGTGCGGAAACGGTTCGTTGCTCGCCAGCGTCTCTGAGCGGTGGCCCGACGTTCGACTCGCGGGGCTCGACCTCCAACCCGAGCGCATCGATGAAGCCCGCCTGAACGCGCCAGATGCGCAGCTGCTGGTCGGGTCCGCCGACGCGCTGCCCTTCGACGATCACTCGTTCGACGTGGTCACAGCGATAACTCTGATGAGCTCCCTCCCGACGGATCGACTGGAATCAGATACCGCTCGAGAGATCGCGCGCGTGACGCGGCCCGGTGGGTGGCTGATCTGGTTCGATCTTCGCTACGACAATCCGACCAACCCCGCGGTCCACGGCATCGGCGGCCGCCGCCTCGAGACGCTGTTCCCGGGTTGGGCCCAGGAGTTGCGCTCGTCGACCGTCCTTCCACCGCTCGCTCGTCGGCTCGGTCCGTCGACCCCGATCCTCTACCCGATCCTCGAGCTGGTGCCGCCGCTCCGGTCGCACCTCATCGGCCGGTTGCGATGCCCTACGTGATCCAGCGTGCCCTCGCGCTCGCCCTGCTCCTCCTTCTGGTGCCGCTCATCGTCGCCCTCGCGATCGCCGTGCGCCTGACGTCGCGCGGGCCGGCCTTCTACTGTGCGACCCGTGTTCGACCCGGCGGGACGTTCACCCTCTACAAGCTCCGGTCCATGCGGGTGGGCGCAGACACGGCTGGCCCTGGTATCACGGCCGGCGGCGATCCCAGGGTGACGCGGCTGGGTCGAGCCCTCCGGAGGGCGAAGCTCGATGAGCTGCCGCAACTCTGGAATGTCGTCCGCGGCGACATGGCACTGGTCGGTCCGCGGCCGGAGGACCCCCGTTACGTCGATCTGGCCGATCCCCTGCATGCCCGGGTCTTCGGCGCGTTGCCGGGGATCACCGGTCCAACGGCACTTGCCTATCGCGACGAGGAAACCATCCTCGGGCACGCGGCGCGGGAGATCGCGCGTTCCCGCGGTGGTGACGAACCTATCAACGAGGAGGTGGATCGCGCCTACCGTGAGATCGTCTTACCCGCCAAGCTGGCGATGGATGCCGAGTACCTTGCGACGCGATCGACCCGGACCGACCTCGCCGTCCTGGGGATGACCATCGGGCAGGTGCTCCGGCGCACCGACCGCCCCTAGACTGGCGGCCATGCCCGCTCTGGGCGGCGTTCGGGGCCGTCACCTCTTCGTCGTCGATCTCGTCGTCATCGCCCTCGCGATCGTCGGCGCGATGGTGCTGCGCTTCGAATCGCTGCGATTCGTGGACGAGGCGCTGATCTACTTCCCCGCCGCCCTCTTCCCATTGCTCGTCCGGCCGCCCATCAACGTGCTCGGTGGCCTGTATTCGCGCGCCTGGGCGTATGCGAGCGTCGGTGAGCTGGCACGCATCGCCGTCGTCGTGGCCGCTGGTTCACTCGCTGGCGTGATCATCTTCTACGGAGCTCTCGTCCCCCTCGGCGTGCCGGGCACAGCCACAGCGGTCGGCCAGTTCCCGCGGTCGTTCTTCGTGCTCGAAGGGCTGCTGACGCTGGCCGGCATGGGCGGCGCCCGATTCCTCGTGCGCGCCTCGATGGAGTGGAAGGGCTGGCGACCGGGCGACCCGGATCGGCGGCGCTCCCGGATCGATGACAGCGGGGGCGGACTTGTGCCGACGCTGGTGTATGGCGCTGGCGACATCGGGGCGACCGTCATCCGTACGATCGCGTCGGCCAAGGACGGCCTCGGGATGCGCATCGTCGGGCTCATCGACGACGATCCGCGCAAGCGCAACCAGATCATGCGCGGCCAGAAGGTCCTCGGAACACTCGACCAGCTCGGCGAGATCGCGCGTGTGACCGGGGCTCGACGACTCCTCATCGCGATCCCGTCCGCCTCTGGCGACGTGGTCCGGCTCGCGGTCGAGGACGCGACATCGCTCGGCATGGAGACTCGCACGGTGCCGGCGCTCGACGAGCTGGTCTCGGGCCGACTCGGTGCCGCGGCGATCCGGGAGGTCCACGTCGAGGACCTCCTCCGTCGTGAACCGGTCGTCATCGACGAGCCCGGTCTGCGCGATCTCGTCCACGACCAGACGGTGTTGGTGACGGGTGCCGGCGGATCGATCGGCTCGGAGCTGGCACGCCAAGTCTTCGACATCGACCCCGCCGCTCTCGTTCTGCTCGACAGGGCCGAGGGTCCCCTCTACGACATCGAACGGGAGCTGGCGCTCATGGGCGAGCGGGACTCTGGCTCGGCAGCTCGCGATGGGAGGCCCCGAGCGCGACTGGAGACCCGGCTCGCGAACGTGGCCTCCCTCGACGTGATCCGCCGGGTCATCGGCGAGGACCGTCCGGTCATGGTGCTGCATGCGGCCGCCTACAAGCACGTGCCGATGATGGAGCACCACCCGGCCGACGCGGTGTACACCAACGTCGGCGGGACCGTGGCGGCGCTGCGGGCCTCACTGGAGGGTGGCGTCGAACGATTCGTCCTCGTCTCGACCGACAAGGCGGTGGAGCCGACTTCGGTCATGGGCGCGACGAAGCGGCTGGCCGAGATCGCCGTCGCGGTGGCCGCCCGGCAGTCGGGGCGTCCGTACGTCTCCGTGAGGTTCGGTAACGTCCTCGGCTCGTCGGGCAGCGTCGTGCCACTCTTCCAGAGGCAGCTCCGCGAGGGGGTCCCGCTCACCATCACCGACCCCGAGATGACCCGCTACTTCATGACGATCCCGGAGGCGTCACGGCTGATCCTGCAGGCCTCGTTGTTCGGGGATCCAGGGGACCTGTTCGTGCTCGACATGGGCGATCCGGTCCGCATCGTCGACTTGGCTCGCGACCTCGCGCGCCTCGCCGGCCGCGACCCTGACTCCGTCCCGATCCGGTACATCGGCCTCCGGCCGGGCGAAAAGGTGCACGAATCCTTGTTCTACGAAGCCGAGGCCTTCGAGCCGACCGCCCACCCGAAGGTGCTGCGCGTCCGTGCCGCGACCGCCTCCGACCGCGAACCGGAGGACATGCTCACCGCGCTTGAGGAGCTGGTCGCGGTCGGCGCGAGCGGCGACCATGCCGCCAGTCGCGTCGCGTTGCGAACGACGCTGGATCGGCTGGACCCGGCGCCGGCGCGGATCCCCGCGTGACCGACGATCGGATCCCGTTCCACCGGTCGTCTCTCGGCGCCAGGGAACGCGACGCCGCGATCGCGGTCCTGGAGTCGGGCTGGCTGACCATGGGTGCCCGAACAGCCGCGTTCGAAGAGGCGTTCGCGGCGTACGCGGGCGTGCGCCATGCGGTCGCCGTGAACAGCGCCACGGCCGCACTCCACCTCGCGCTGGAGGGCATCGGCGTCGGTGAGGCGGATGAAGTGATCGTGCCGACGTACACGTTCGCGGCGTCCGCTGAGGTGGCGCTATACCTCAAGGCCACGCCGATCCTTGTCGACGTCGATCCGACGACGGCGAACGCGGAGCCGTCGGCCGTCGCTGCGGCGATCACGGACCGGACCCGTGCGATCGAGGTCGTCCACATCGCGGGGCTGCCGGCCGACCTCCGCGGACTACTCGACGTCGCCGGGGATGTGCCGGTCGTCGAGGACGCAGCGCATGCGTTCCCATCGCCGATCGGCGCGTTCGACGGTCGCTTCGCCGGGACCATCGGTCGGGCCGGGGCCTTCAGCTTCTACGCCACCAAGACCATCACGACCGGCGAGGGCGGGATGCTCGCCACCGACGACGCGGCGCTGGCCGATCGGGCGAGGACGATGCGCCTGCACGGCATCGGTCGAGATGCATGGAAACGGTACACGCGCTGGCTCCTGGTACTACGAGATCGAGGCAGCGGGATTCAAGGACAACCTGACAGACCTCGCCGCGGCCATCGGGCTGGTCCAGCTCGAACGGGCGGCCGATCTGCGTGCGACACGGGCGGCGATCGCACGGCGCTACTTCGATGGACTGGCCGGACTCGCGGCGGACGAGCGTCTCGTCCTGCCGCCCGGCGCCGACGACCCAGGGCACGCGTGGCATCTCTTCGTCGTGCGCCTGGGCCCAGGTGCACGCTCGCCTGACGCCGTCGACGCCGCGTTGCCAGGTGTCGTCGGTCTCCCGGAGTCGCTGCAGGCTCTGGCCTCGCGGCGAGCGCGGACGATCGATCAGATGACAGACGCCGGCGTCGGTGTGAGCGTGCATTTCATCCCGCTCCACCTCCACCCGCTCTACCGGCGGATGGGCTACCGGCCCGGACAGTTCCCGAATGCGGAGGCCGCCTATGTCGGCGCGATCAGCCTGCCGATCTGGCCAGGCATGACCGATGCGCAGGTCGACCGGGTCATCGATGCGGTCGAGGCCGCCGTCTGACCGCTACGGCTTCGGCCGGAAGACAGGCTCGATGGTGATGAACCCCTCGATGTAGGGGCGCTTGGGGCCGTTCCGCCCGGCGGACGCCTGGGGCCAGCGCGGCAGCCGCATCGAGTAATCGGCGCTGACGCGACCGTCGGTCACGAGCTCCATCGGCGGGATGGGCACGTTGAAGAAGAGCGGCACCGCGACGGCCTTGACCGCATCGATCAACGGCTGGGATTCCATCTGGAATGCCAGCATCCAGAGCACGACGTGGACGCCCGCGGAATCCGGCGCCTCGCCGAGCAATCCACGAGCGGTCTCGAGGTCGACAGTGCCACCGGCGGTCGCGGTGGCGAGGAGATCCAAGGCACGGCGCTCCGGGCCCTCGGGGACTGCCGACCGCTGGGCGTCGGCGGCGTCCGCTCGACCGGCGAGCAGCGCGATCGCGGCCGCAGTCACCGGGTCCGTGGCGCCGATGCGGCTGATGGCCGCACCTTGAGCCTCCGCCCAGGCGTCGTCGTCGAACAGGCTCGCCGGTCGAGCCGAATACACGAGCGGCGGCACCTGGGCCATGATCGCGGCCAGGTCGCGGATCGCGGCGGGACGGTCCGTCGCGAACCGTCCGGCGGCGAGGTTCACAGTCGCCGTCGGGTCATACGGTCCGGCTGCGTCGGCTCGCGCCCAGAAAGGCCCGGGATCGGCGGCAAGCGATGCCTCCTGAGCGAGCACGAATGTGAATGGCTCGGCTCGATCGAGGACCGCCAGGGCGTCGGCGGCTCCGGGCAGGTCGCCGGTCTCGCTCCGCGCGATGGCCTGGCCGAGACGGTATGGAGGCAGGTCGTGAAGCCCGACTGCCGCCTCGAACTGGGCCAGCGCGGTCCGGGCATCGCCCCGGTCGAGTGCGCTGTTTCCGAGCGCTGCACGGACCATCGCGAGGTCGATCGGGACGAGCAGGAGGGCACCGACGATCACGGCCGCCCCAGCGACACCGACGACGACTCGGGTCGGCGGCGCAGGACCTTGGCGGGAGGGAGCGACGCCGGCAACCAGCTCGAGTCGGGCCACCAGGTGCAAGACGAGGAGCACGACCGCTGGAAGGTGGAACTGCATGTCGACCACGGAGTGGAGCCCGGCCGCCGCCAGGCTCGCCGAAGCCACGAGTGACGTCACTCGCCCATTCGCGTCCGCGGGCTGCCTGACCGCACGCCACGCCAGGCGACCGATCGCGACGACCAGCCAGACAGCGGCGAGGGCGCCGATCACACCCGTGTCGGCGAGGATCTGCAGGATGCTGTTGTGACTGGTCGCGAGGACGGCGAAGTTGTCGTCCGAGATCGGCGTCGACGCCCGAAGACTCGGCCACGCGCTTGGGCCGACGCCTGTGATCGGCGAGCCGGCGAACATCGACCACGCCGCCGACCACAGCTCGACCCGCCCGGCGTCGCCACTGAGCATCCGCCCGACCAGAGCCGGCAGGAGCAGCACGCCCAGCAGTCCCGCCGCGATCACGAGGGCCGACCCTTGCCGGGAGCGCAGCCGTTGCGGGATCGAGACACGCCCGCTGCGCCAGGCAAGGAGACCGAGAACCACAGCGGCCCCGATCGCCCCGAGCCAGGCACCGCGTGAACCGGTCACGAGCAGGGCGAAAGCGGCGAGGCCCGCAAGCCCGATGCTGAATGGTCGGGACCGCCATCGCACCCAGGAGAGCCAGATGGCGATGGGGGCGAGCAACTCGAGGTACAACGCGACCGCGTTGACCGTGCCCACGGTCAGCCCGACGTCGCCGGGGCGGAGCGGTGGGATCGATAGGCCCGCGATCGACCACCACGATGCCCACTGGGTGAGCGCCTGGAGCAGATACGCGACGACGAACACAGTCGTCGCGACGATGACCAGCCAGTCGATCCGCGGCCGAAGCGCTGGGTCCGCCAGCACCGCCTTGACCACGAGATAGGCCGGGGCACAGAGCAGGAGAAGGGCGAGTGCCTCGAGGCTCACCGCGGGCCGTTGGCTCGTGAGAGTCGCGATCGCGACTGCCGCCACCCAGGCCGCGCCGGGCAACAGGAGCGGCGACCGCAGGTCAGAGCGACGACGAAGAGCGACGACCCCGGCCACGACCACCGCGCCGAGGACCAGAACCTGGTTGAGGATCCGCGACTGGGGGGCCGCCAGGAAGTTGGAGGCGCCGCTGAAGAACGTCAGGTCGATGAAGAGGAGCGCGACGACGATCCAGGCGAGCGTCTCGCGGGGTCTCACGTGGTCATCGTAGGTCGGTCGGAGGTCGAGGAACGAGCCTCGTCAGCGCCGGTCGCCTGACCCCGCCTGCTGCGTCTGCCCGCGGAACCGGCGGACCGCCAGCTCGTGCCGGACGAGCCACGCAGTCGCGTAGCCCGCGATCAACGTCAAGGTCGCACCCAGGACCGCCCACATGCCATCGGCCATAGCGGCGAGTCTCGACCGCGGGGGTCCATCGCGTCGATGCACCAGAAGTTCTACCCGGGATGGGCGGTCTGGCGGATTTGGTCTTGCGAGTTCCGCATCGAGTGTCGGACACTGCACCGGCCGAATGGGGGGCATGAGCCTGCGAGGGCTTACCGCACGACCGAGCAGAACGGTCGCCCGATGGTCGTGCGGAGCGAGTGGCGAGACCTACCCCGACGACGGAAGGTCCGCCCGTCTTGCCGCTCGCGACCCACCTGCGACCCGATGGACGCGCCAGCGTCGAATGGTCGCCCTCGCTCGCCGGCCTGCGCGGCCTCGCGATCGTCCTGGTCGTGGCCTTTCACCTCGGACTGCCGGTCGCGAACGGCGGACCCGTGGGCGTCACATCGTTCTTCGTCCTGAGCGGCTTCCTCATCACCACTCTGCTGCTCACGGAGATCGACGCGACAGGTAGGGTCGACCTCCCCATGTTCCTGGAGCGACGGATCCGGCGGCTCGCTCCGGCGATGATCGTCGCGGTCCTCGCGGTGCTCGCCGTGGCGGCAGCGGTCGGGCAGTGGGGCGCGGTCATTGGCGACGCGCTACTGGCGATGTCATACGCGTCGAACTGGGCTCGCGCCGCCGGCGAAGGCATGGGTATGTGGAACCACACCTGGTCGCTGGCGATCGAGGGCCAGTTCTACCTGATCTGGCCGGTGGCGGTCCTGGGACTGCGGCGCTTCCTGCCGCTGATGTCGTGGCGAACGATAGGGGTCCTGCTGGCGGTGGCCGGCGCGTCGGCGGCGCTCCGGATCGCCCTTGCCACGGGCGGCGCGACGGACGAGCGTCTCTATTTCGGGACGGATACGCGCGCGGAGGCGCTCCTGCTCGGGAGCGCGCTAGCGTGCTTCCACGCTCGTCGGTCAAGGTCCCGCGTTCCTGGCTGGGCCGGCCCAACCGCCCTCGTGGCTTTGGTGGCCCTGGCTCTGGTCCCCCACGTCGACATCGTCTGGCCGGGGTCGTCGTACTCGGCGGCGGCGGCCGCGACGGGGGTCCTGATCCTTTGGTCGGCGGACTCGCGTCGCACCGGACTGGGACTCTCGAGCCGCCCGATGGTCTGGCTCGGTGAGCGGTCGTACTCCCTCTACCTGTGGCACGTCCCGGTGATCATGGCCCTCGGCGATGCGTCACGGGACGCGGGCCGTCTCGACGCGGTGGTCATCCCCGCGATCGCGTCATTGGCCCTGGCGGCGCTCTCGTATCGATACGTCGAACAGCCCTTCCGACGCCGCCGGAGCAGCCCATCGCGAACCACCGTCGAGCGCCTCGACGGTATGCGTCGACCGACCCTGGCAGAGGCTGCGTAGGGCTCTCCAGCCGCCGGATCCCGCTGTGGCGTACTGCCACCGGCGGCTCTCCGATTAGTCCGTTCGTACCGGTCGGAAGGACCAGGACCCGGTGCTACGCTGCACCGGCCGTGCGTATCCCTATCGTCCTATACGGGCTCGCCCTGCTCGTCCGGCTGGTGCTGATCTGGCACTTCCCCGACCCCGCGTATCCCGATTCCTTCTATTACATCGACGTCGCGCGTGCGCTCCATGCCGGCCAGGGCTTCAGCATCGATCTGATCTGGATCTTCCCGGAGGTGGGCGGCGCGATCCCGCCGCACCCCACGCTGCCGATCCCCTCGAACGCCCACTGGATGCCCCTGGCATCGCTCGTGCAGGTGCCGTTCCTTGCCGTCCTCGGCACCACCGCGTGGGCCTCCGCGCTGCCGTTCGCACTCATCGGCGCGGTGGCGGCTCCGATGACCTGGGCGATGGCCCGCGACGCCGGGGCTCGGAACCAGGTCGCTGTGGGGGCCGGGATCCTCGTCGCCATTCCGGTGTTGTCGGCGGTCTACATGTCCCAGCCCGACAACTTCTCGCTGTTCCAGCCATTGGCGGTCGGGGCGCTGTGGATGGGCGCGCGCGCGCTCAAGGGATCGCCGAGGTCGTTGTGGGCGGCAGGTCTCCTCGCAGGGGTCGCGACACTGTCACGCAATGACGGGCTCCTGATCCTCGCCGCCCTGGGGATAGCCTTCCTCTGGGATCGCTGGCGTCGTGGCGTCATCCCGTGGTCCGCCGCAGTGGCGTGCGTCGGGCTGTTCGTCATGGTCATGGCCCCGTGGTGGCTGCGCCAGATCGCGGTGTTCGGGTCCATCTCGCCGTCCACGGCGTCGGGCAAGGTCTTCTTCATCCGCGACATCGCCGAGTGGAACAGCATCTCGATCCCAGCGACGCTCGACCACCTGCTCGGGATGGGCATCGGCCCTCTCATCGCGAGCCGGATCGGCGGCCTCGTGGCGGCGGTCATGATCTACGTGACGCTGGTCGCGGGGTTCGTCCTCGCCCCGTTCATGGTCATCGGCGGGTGGTCACGGCGTCGTTCCCTCGACTTCGGGCCGTACTTCCTCTATGCCGCCCTCCTGTTCGGGTTCTCGACGCTGGTAAGCGCGATCCACGTCCCGGGCGGCACGTTCATCCACTCGGCAGTCGCGCTCGCGCCGCATTCCTACATCCTCGCCCTCGAGGGGATCGCGATCGCAGTGGCGTGGGTCGCCGCGCGCCGGCCGACGTGGCGCGCAGAGTCGGCCACGGCGGCCTTTACTGGCGCTGCCATCGTCTTCGCGGTCGGGGCAGCGGCAGTCGGTTCGGCATTCGTCCACGGCGTGTGGGACGAGAGCCGGGCCAGGTTCGTGCGCGTCGCCGAGGCGCTGGACGCCGCGGGCGCGGCGTCGACGGATCGGGTGATGTCGATCGACGCCGCCGGGACGAAGTACTGGTCGGGCCGCGGCGGCGTGGTGTTGGTCAACGATCCCCAGGACGTGATCCACGAGGTCGCGCGCGCCTACGACATCCGCTGGCTGGTCCTCGATCGAGAGGACAGCGTCAAGTCGATGGCCCCAGTCCTCGATGGCACGGCGCGGCCATCGTGGCTGGGCGAGCCGATCCTCACCGAGGGGTCGCCCCTTCGCCTGGCTGTCTATCCCGTGGAGCCCGGGGCATGAGCCGCGAGTCGTGGCTGTCGGTCCTCGGCTTGTTCGCGATCGCTCTCGTGGCACGCGCCGTGTTCGCCGGGCAGGTCGTGTTCCCCAAGCCGGAGGACACCGCCTACTACGTCGGCGTGGCGCGGAATCTGGTCGAGGGCCGCGGGCTCGTGTCGGATGCGCTGTGGAGCTACGGCACGCCACCTTTGATCTTTCCGCGACCGGCGTTCGAGGTCTGGATGCCGCTCCCGACGTTCCTCGCGGCGATCCCGATGCTCGTCCTCGGCCCGACGTTCCAGGCCGCGCAGGTCTCGAGCGTCCTCATCGGCGCGACGGTGCCGGTGCTCGCCTGGCGGCTCGCGGCCGACGTCGCGGCGGAGCGCGGCATGTCACCCGTGCGCGCCCGGACCATCGCCCTCGGGACGGGTCTCACCTCGGCGGTCTATCTGCCACTCGTCCTGCACTCGGCCCTCCCCGATTCGACGATGACGTTCGCGGCCCTCGTGCTGGGCGCCTGCCTGTTGATGACGCGCGTGCTTCGCGAGCCGCATGACGGACGTCTCAGCGACCCGCGCCTGCTCGGGATCGGCGTCCTGCTGGGTCTGGCTGCCCTGACACGCAACGAGGCCGCGTGGCTCGCCCTGACATGGGTCCTGCTCGTGGTGGCCACGCGCGGCATCGAGCGACCGGTCAAGGTCCGGATGATCGCGATCGTGGCGGTCGTGGCGCTCATCGTGTTCGCGCCGTGGGCCCTTCGGAACTGGTCGACCTTCGGCAGTCCGTTGCCGGGTCAGGCGGTCACGAACGCATTCTCGGTCTCGGGCTTCGACATCTTCGCCTGGAACGACCCGCCGACCCTGTCGCGCTACCTTGCGGTCGGGCCGGCCCGGTTGCTCGAGATGCGCGTCGAAGGGCTCGCCCACAACATCGGCAACGTCCTGCTCCTGCCGGGCTTCCCACTGTCGGCCATCGGTCTCCTGGCTCTTCCGTGGACGGCCCGCGGCCGCGCGGTCCGCCCGGTGGTCGTGGTCGGCCTGATCACATTCCTCGTGACCAGCCTCGTCTTCCCGGTCGCGACCACATGGGGCACGTTCCTCCATGCGGCCGGCCCGGTCCATGTCCTGATCGTCCTCTCCGCGCTGCTGGCGCTCGATGCCGCGCTGGCCGCCGTGGGTCGCCGCCTCGGGTGGACCAAGGAGGTCGGCTGGCTCGGTGCGACGATGGGCGTGGCCACCAGCGTGCTCTTCTCGGTGGTGCTCCTGGCCGGCTTCGGGCAGGGCTCGCGCGACACCGCGCGGCTGTATCGAGGAGTTGACAGATCGGATGGCAGCCGTGGACCGGCCGCTCAGCGCGCCCGGGATGCGCCTGATGAGCAACTTCCCCATCTGGGTCGCCGAGACGCAACGTGTGTCCACGTTGGCTCTTCCGGACGAAGCGCCGGCTGACGTGCTCGATCTCGTGAGCGAGTTCCCCGGCACCCGGTACCTCATCCTCACCAGTCCGGAAGGCGAGCATTGGCCGACCGATCTCGCGGCAGCCCGCCCGGGCGCGGAGTGCTTCGTGCCGGTCGAGCTCGGCCCGCATGAGGGCGGCGGCGTCGATCCGCTCGCGAAGACGACCGTCTATGAGATCGGCTGCACGGGGAATGCCCCATGACCGAGCCCTATACTCCGAACCCGATGGACGCCGCCGCGATGGTCCTCGAGGCGCTTGACGCCGAACGAGCCAGGATCGGGCGCGAGATCCACGACGGGCCGGCCCAGGCCCTCACGAACGCCATCTTCGAGGTCGACGACATCGAACGTCTGATCGAGCGCGACCCGAGCGCGGCGATGGTCGGGCTGCGCCAGCTCCGCGCGTTGCTGCGTCGCGAGCTGGCCAACGTCCGCGAGTTCATCTCCGAGCTGCGTCCGGCGACGGTCGATGCGGCCGGCCTCGACGTCGCCCTCGTCGATGCCGTCGATGGTCTTCGATCGGCGACACGGATGGGCGTCACGACCGACCTTCGAGCCCCGAGCGATCGACTCGACGATCGACAACGGACCGTCGTCCTGCGCGTCGCGCAGGAGGCTCTTCAGAATGTTCGCAAGCACGCCGGTGCCTCGACCGTCATGGTCAGCACCGACGTGACGGGCGATGAATGGACCCTTGAGATCCGCGACGATGGTCGCGGATTCGACATGGGCACGGTGGCCAAACGTGGCCACCGCAATTTCGGCATGCAGGTCATGAACGAGCGCGCCGAGCTGATCGGCGCCCGCTTCGACGTACGATCTCGACCGGACGGCGGTACCGTGGTCCGGCTCGCGATCCCGACGGGGGACCTGACGGGAGCAAAGGAGAACGGATGAGCGCAACCGAATACGGCGGGCCGGATCGGCGTCGGGGTGGTCCCGACCGCCGCGCCGCCGGCGAGATGACCCGGATCCTGATCGTCGACGATCATGCCCTGTTCCGGGTCGGGATCGCCAACATCCTCTCTCGGGAGTCGGACCTCGATGTCGTCGGCGAGGCCGAGGACTCGCGGAGCGCGGTCGACCGTGCCCTCGAGACGTCGCCGGACATCATCCTCATGGACCTGTCGTTGCCGGCGCCCGGCGGGATCGAGACGACCCAGCGCATCAAGCGCGAGCTGCCGGCGACGGGGATCATCGTCCTCGCGGTCAACGAGGACGAGGACTCGCTGTTCGACGCCATCAAGGCGGGTGCCGCGGCGTTCATCCTGAAGGACGTCGGACCTGACGATCTCGTCACGATCATCCGGCGCGTCGCCGACGGCGAGTTCCTGATCAACGACAAGGTCTTCTCGAAGCCGGCAGTCGCCACGCGGGTCCTCAAGGAGTTCCGCGAGCTGGCGGTCTACGGCCAGGAGGCCGCGCCGATCTTCGCCCCGCTGTCCCCGCGTGAGGTCGAGATCCTCGACAACATCGCGCAGGGCATGACCAACAAGCAGGTCGCCTACGCGCTGACGATCAGCGAGCAGACCGTCAAGAACCACATGAGCTCGATCCTGCGCAAGCTGTCGGTCAACGACCGGACGCAGGCCGTGGTGTACGCGATGCGTCAGGGCTGGATCCGGATGCCAGAGGATTGATGGGGAACGACACCGCGACCCAGCCGACCTCGGGCGTCGACGCGCTGTCGACGCGGCTCGCCGACGACCTCCTCATCCTCGACAAGGAACTGGACGAGGTCGACCTGCTCATCGCCCAGGCCAGGACCGAGGCTGCCCGTCACGAGGCGCGCCGCACCTCCACGACGGACAAGCTCGAGGGCCTGACGGGCAGCGCGGACGTCACCGAGCGTCTCGAACAGACGGCCGCCCTGGTCGGGCTGACCAA
Organism: uncultured Chloroflexia bacterium; assembly: GCA_963780425.1. Lineage (GTDB taxonomy): Bacteria > Chloroflexota > Limnocylindria > Limnocylindrales > CSP1-4 > SPCO01. The sequence continues at coordinate 398,320 of CAWABZ010000012.1, forward strand.
ACGAGCGGCGCTGATGGAGACGCAGGTCGAAGTGCTCGATGGCAAGCGCCGCGCGCTTGCGCGCTACCGCGATGCGATCGTGAGCTACATCGAGGCGTTGAGCGGCGTCGAGGCCGAAGGGACCGGCGGCGCAGGCGGCGCCGGCGACGAACCGATGCCGCCGGCGGTGGCGCGACTGCTCATGGGCGCCCAGGAAGACCTCCGACGCGAGATCGCGCGGGCGATGCACGACGGCCCTGCCCAGAGCCTGACGAACATCGTCCTGCAGGCCCAGATCGTCGAGCGGCTGGTCGGCAAGGACCCGGAGGCGTCGGCCGTCGAGGTGCAGCACCTGGTCGCGATGGTCCAGCAGACGCTCGACGCGACGAAGACGTTCATCTTCGACGTCCGGCCGATGGTGCTCGACGATCTCGGCCTCGTCCCGACGCTCCGGCGCGCAACGCGGGAGCGCAGCCGCCGGGCCGGCATCCCGGTGGAGTTCGAATCGATGGGACAGGACCAGCGGCTGCCGATGGATCTCGAGAGCGGACTGTTCCGGATGCTCGATGAGGCCCTCGCGGGCTACCTCGGCGCCGAACCGGACCTCATCTCGATGAAGCTCGACTGGGGCGATCGGCTGACCGCCGACGTCATTGCGACGCGTGCCGTCGCGGCAGAGACGACGGCGCCGACGGATATCGCCATCCCGACCGAGGAGGCCGGCAAGAACCTGCCGCCCGCCCTCGCCGCGCTCGTCGAGGATCGACGGACGGCGAAACGTGACGCCGCGGCGGCCGCCGTCCGGGCGTCGATCGTCGTCCTGCCGGCGGCGACGTGGCACGAGATACAGGACCGCGCCGCCTCGGTCGGCGTCGAGGCCGAGCTGCGGGCCGACGGCGGACATCTCCATCTGGCGACCGACCTGCCGGCGCTCGAGGCGGCGGCTCCGACGACCGGCGCATGATCCGGCGTGACGCGGGCCAGGGCCTCGTCGAGTACGGCCTCATCCTGGCCATCTCGAGCGCCCTGACGGCGGTCTGGCTGGTGGTCTTCGGCGGGACCGTGTCAGACGCGCTCGCCGCCATCGGCATCGCGATCGACCGCGCCACCGGCGGCTGACGGGTACCGGTGCAGGGAGAGCACCGCCGGTACCATCGTCTCAGTTTCGGGATCGGCGACCTCTCCATATAGTGGCCCAGCCCTCATCTGAGGGTGAGTACTCATCCAGGAGGCACCGACGAATGGCGCTCTTCACCTCGTTCCTCGCCACGCTTCGCCGTGACGAGGAGGGCCAGGGTCTCGCGGAGTACGCGCTGATCCTCGCACTCATCGCGATCATCGCGATCATCGCGCTGATCTTCCTGGGCAACCAGGTCAGCTCGATCCTGAGCACCGTCGGCAACTCGGTCTAGCACCGACTTCCGACAACGGACGGACCGCCGGTCAAGCGACCGGCGGTCTTTCGTTTTGCCGACGCACCGCTAGGTATATCGGCGGAGTTGACAGACATGATGTGCGACCGTAGGGTCGCGTGGCCTCCGTTCAGCGGGGAGCTTTCTTAGGAAAGGAGGTGTCCATACCATGACGCAGTTTCTTGCTCTTATCAATTCGTTCCGACGTGACGAGGAAGGCCAGGGCCTCGCGGAGTACGCGCTGATCCTCGCCCTCATCGCCATCATCGCGATCATCGCGCTGATCTTCCTGGGCAACCAGGTCAGCTCGATCCTGAGCACCGTCGGCAACTCGGTCTAGCCGAGCCGCCAACCGATCGAGACCGCCGGCGTCCCGAGTGGCACGGCGGTCTCTCCGTCTCTGGTGCGTTGATGCCCGCAGTGACCCGAGGGGCCTATTGACATCGAGGCGGCGGGACGTACGTTGACGGCACCTTCGTGGAAAGGAGGTGAATCACTATGACGACTCGTGTCGTGTCCTTCGTGGACCGACTCCGTGGGGACGAGGACGGACAGGGCCTGGCCGAATACGCACTCATCCTGGCGTTGATCGCGGTCATCGCGATCATCGCGCTCATCTACCTGGGAAGCCAGATCAGCGACAAGCTCAGCGTTATCGGTAACGCGGTCTGATCGCTCTTTCGTCCTCTTTGAGGGCCCGCCGGACACCCGTCCGGCGGGCCTTTTCATGCCCTCCGCGGAACCTTGCAATCGACCTTGCAAGGTGCGCGGATTCCTGCCGTTTCCTACCACAGGGTCCTAGCCCATTGGTATAGTCGCGCGCCTCATTTCGCGATGCTACAGTGGTGCCACCTGTCACACCACCGACTCGGGGAGAGGTCTCTTGAAGCGTTCTAATCGCTTGGTTTTGCTCGTCGGGGTCTTCCTGGCGATCGTCGCATTCATCGCGGTCCTGCTGCTGCGCCCGGGTACTCGGCGACGGCAGGAACCGACCGGTCCCGACCACGGCACCGACCGTCATCGCGACGGCGGACATCCCGCTCGGCGCACGGATCACCGAAGACAAGGTGACCGTCCAGGAGAAGCCCATCGATGGGCGCGATGTCGATGCATTCGGGGACGTCTCCCAGGTCCTCGGCAAGACCGTCCGCGAGCCCGTCGTGTCTGGCGCGGCGATCACCGCCCGGACGCTGTCAGGCGGGGCGCAGCCGGGCCAGATCGACGACATCCAGGTCCCACCGGGCCAGCGCGCGATCACGGTCCAGGTCGACCAGGTGACGGGCGTCGGCACTGTCATCAAGACCGGTGACTACGTCGACATGGTCGTCGGTATCCGCGCCGACAAGTTCCCGGTCATCACGACCAACCCGGTCGACGACACCTTCACCGTCGTCTCCGGCATCAACGGCACGAGCGTCAAGCTGCTCCTCCAGGGCATGCAGGTGCTCGGCACGCTGCTCCCACCGCCCCCCGAGCAGGCGCAGAGCGCGGAGGGCCAGCCCGCGCCGGACGAGAGCGGAACGGCCCTGACCGGCCAGCAGGAGATCGTCGCCCTGTCGGTCGACGCTCAGCAGGCCGAGGTCATCAAGTTCGCCCAGATGGATGGCGAGATCAGCCTGATCCTGCGGTCGGGCGAGGACTTCCTCGACCCGGCCACCGGCCAGCCCATCGATCCACCGCCGCTGCCGGACCCGACCACCGGCATCATCCTCAAGTCGCTTGTCGACCGCTACGGCGTCCTGCCGCCGGAGCTCATCGAGACGGTCCTGCCGGCGCAGGCCCGGCGCTAGTCACCCCATCACCGGCAGTCCGCCGGTACCCATGACCCAGCGCGACGGGCGCGATGGACCAGCCGGGTCCCGCGCCCGTCGGGCGTCAACCGAACAGTAAGGACGAGAGCCAGACCCTCAGATGGCCGACCAGATCCGTGTCCTGATCGTCGACGACATCCCGGAGACGCGCGACCACCTCTCGAAGCTGCTCGGCTTCGAGGGTGATATCGACGTCATCGGCGCGGCCGCGTCCGGGAAGGAGGCCCTGCAGCTGGCGACCTCACTGACCCCGGATGTCGTCCTCATGGACATCAACATGCCGGACATGGACGGGATCGCCACGACCGAGCTGCTCGCGCGCGAGGTCCCCACGGCGTCGGTGATCATGATGTCCGTCCAGGGCGAGTCCGACTACCTGCGCCGGTCGATGCTCGCGGGCGCACGCGAGTTTCTCGTCAAGCCCTTCAGCAGCGATGAGCTGACCGCGTCGATCCGGCAGGTGTTCACCCGCGAGCGGGAGAAGATGACCCGCATGGCGGTCGCCGCAGCCGAGGCCGGCGGACCACGCACGGGGACCAGCCAGACGCCCTCTGGCGAGCCCGGTCAGGTGGTGGCCGTGTTCAGCCCGAAGGGTGGCGTGGGCCGGACGACGGTGGCCGTCAATCTCGCCGTGGCCGCGGCCACCGAGCTCGGCAAGAAGGTCGTCCTGGTCGACGGATCGTTCCAGTTCGGCGACGTCGGGGTCCTGTTGAACCTGAACCCGAAGAACAAGTCGATCGCGGACCTCGTCCCGGAGCTCGAACAGGCCGGTCACGAGGTGGAGTCGATCGACACGTTCGTCATCAATCACTCCGCCGGGATCCGCGTCCTGCTCGCGCCGCCCAGCCCGGAGATGGCCGAGCTGATCACACCGGCCGGCATCAAGCGCGTGATCGAGGCGCTGCGGTTGACCCATGAGCTCGTGGTGGTCGACTGCACGGCGTTCTTCAACGACACGACGCTGGCGATCCTGGACTCGGCGGATACGATCCTCACGATGCTGAGCCTCGAGATCACGAGCATCAAGAACATGCGCCTCTTCCTGGAGGTCGCCGACCAGCTCGGATACGATGGCGGGAAGGTCCGCCTCATCCTCAACCGCGCGGACTCGGCGCTCGGCATCCGCGTGACGGACGTCGAGCATTCGATCGGACGCAAGGTCGACGAGACCATCGTGAGCGATGGGCGGAGCGTGGTTTACGCCCTCAATCGGGGCGTCCCGTTCTTCCTCAGCAACCGGGAGGCGCAGGTCTCCCAGGACATCCTTCGGCTCGCGCGGGCCGTCGTCGGCGAGCGGGTGCAAGTCGCGCCCGTCACCGAAGACAACCGCAAGGCCGCACAGAAGAAATCGTTGTTCGCATGGCGCTGATCGTCGTGACGGATCAGGCCGCTCAAATCCGGCCCTCGGGGCGAGAAGGGGTGTAGGTCATGTCCCTGTTGAAGCGGATCGAGAGTGCTCGACCGGGCAGTTCCGGCGAGGCGCCGGCGGGTGGGCCGCCGGTCTCGAACGTACCGGCGCCAGCCGGTGGACCGCCAACGATGCCCACGATGCCGCGTCTCCAGACGCAGGCGCCGGTCCGGGAATCGTTCCGGGACGTGAAGTTCCGGATCCAGAACCGGGTCATCCAGGACCTGGATCCGAAGCTCGACCTGTCCAACCAGGTCGAGGTGCGCCGTCAGATCGAGGAGATCTTCGGCAAGGTCATCGACGAGGAAGGCCTCGCCCTGACCCGTGCCGAGCGCGTCCGGATGCTCGAGCAGATCACGGACGAGATCATCGGTCTGGGACCGCTCGAGCCGCTCCTGCGCGACGAGTCCATCACCGAGGTGATGGTCAACGGCCCGCGTCAGGTCTACATCGAGCGATCGGGCAAGCTCGAGCTGACCAACGTCGTCTTCCAGAACGACGATCACGTCATGCGCATCATCGACCGGATCATCGCCCCGATCGGTCGGCGCGTGGACGAGTCCTCGCCGATGGTCGACGCGCGGCTGACCGACGGCTCGCGCGTCAACGCCATCATCCCGCCGCTCTCGCTGGTCGGACCCGTCATCACGATCCGGAAGTTCTCGGCGTCCCCCTTCACCGTCGACGATCTGATCCGGTTCGGCACGGCGACTGCCGACATGTTCGACTTCATGCGCGCCTGCGTCGAGGCGCGGCTCAACATCTTCGTGTCCGGCGGCACCGGCTCCGGCAAGACGACGACCCTCAACGTCCTCTCGTCGTTCATCCCGAACGACGAGCGGATCGTCACGATCGAGGACGCCGCCGAGCTGCAGCTCCGCCAGGAGCACGTCGTGACCCTCGAGTCTCGCCCGCCGAACATCGAGGGCAAGGGTGCGATCCCGATCCGGGAGCTCGTGCGCAACGCCCTGCGCATGCGGCCCGATCGGATCATCGTCGGAGAGTGCCGGTCGGGCGAGGCGCTCGACATGCTCCAGGCCATGAACACGGGCCACGACGGCTCGATGTCGACCGGCCACGCCAACTCCCCGCGCGACATGCTCGCCCGACTCGAGACGATGGTCCTCATGGCCGGCGTCGACCTGCCGCTGCGGGCCATCCGCGAGCAGGTCGCGTCCGCCGTTGACCTCATCGTCCACCAGAGCCGCCTGAAGGACGGGACCCGGAAGATCACCCACATCACCGAGGTCCAGGGCATGGAAGGCGACGTCATCGTCATGCAGGACGTGTTCGTCTTCGAGCAGACGGGTGTCGTCGAGGGCAAGATCCAGGGTCGCCTCAAGGCGACCGGCATCCGGCCGAAGTTCGTGGAGAAGTTCGAGATCATGGGCATCAACCTGCCCCCAGGCCTCTTCGGCTTCACGTACTGAGGCGGAGGGAGAGACATCGTGGATCCTATGACGCTCGCCGTCGCCGGCGTCGCTGCCCTGGCGGTCATCCTGATCGCGTTCGGCATCGCCAGCTCCGGCAACTCGGGCATCTCCGACCGGCTGGAGCGCTATGCCTCAGGCCGCGGTGAGGGCACGAAGGCGGTCACGACCGGACAGGGGCCGATCAGCGACCTGATCGCCCAGAGCCAGGCACTCGCGAACCTGAACAAGGTCGTCGAGGGTCGCGACTTCGGGGCGAACCTCGCCCGCGAGCTGGCCCGTGCCGACCTGCGGCTGAAGCCGTCCGAGTTCCTGTTCATCTGGCTCGGGTCGATCATCGGCGTCCCGGTCCTGTTCTTCATCTTCAGCTTCTTCTTCCCGGCTCTCGGGTCACCGATCGCGCTGCTCATCGGCGCGTTCGTCGGCTTCCTGCTCCCGCGGTTCTGGCTCAACCGCCGCAAGGGCGGCCGCCTGAACGCCTTCAACAAGCAGCTGCCCGACACGATCACGCTCATCGCCAATGCGCTGCGCGCCGGTTCGTCGTTCCTCCAGGCGATCGAGCTCGTCGTGCGCGAGTCGCGCCCGCCGATCTCGACCGAGTTCAGCCGGGTCATCCGCGAGGTCAACCTCGGCCTGCCGTTCGAGCAGGCACTCGAGAACATGGTCCGGCGCGTCCGGTCCGACGACCTCGAGCTGATGGCCACCGCGATCTCCATCCAGCACCAGGTCGGTGGCAATCTGGCGGAGATCCTCGATTCGATCGCGTACACGATCCGGGAGCGCATCCGCATCAAGGGTGAGATCAACACCCTCACGGCGCAGCAGCGCCTGTCGGGCTATGTGGTCGGCTTCCTGCCGATCGCCTTGGCCGGCTTCCTGTTCGTCGCAGCGCCCGGGTTCATGGATCCGATGTTCGCCAACCCGCCGGCGATCGCAGGCCTGCCGGCCGGCGTGATCATCCTGTTCTTCGGCGGTTTCATGATGTTCATCGGGTTCGTGATGATCCGCCGCATCGTGGACATCGAGGTCTAGGCGATGTCGGACGTCATGCCCATCGTCGTCGCCGCGCTCGCCGCGGGTGCCATCCTGCTCATCGTCATCGGCCTGGCCGGCGGCTCGCCGGTCGATCCGGTGCAGGCCCGGCTGACCCAGCTTGGCACGATGCAGGCGAAGAACCTCGAGGAGCTCGAGCTCCAGCAACCGTTCATCGAGCGAACCTTGCGACCGCTCGTCGCGAGCCTGTCGGGGCGGATGTCCCGTGCGGCCTCATCCTCGTTCACCGAGCGCACCGAGAAGCGTCTCGCCCTCGCCGGCAACCCGGGCGACCTCCGCGTCGCCGACTGGCTCGGCGTGAAGGCGGTCGGCGCGATCGTCGGGGCCATCCTCTTCGCCCTCCTGTTCGGCGTCATCGGCCTGCTCGGTTTCCCGTTCCCGATCGGCTATCTGCTCGGCGTGGCGGGTGGGCTCTTCGGGTACATCTTCCCGGAATTCTGGCTGGGCGGACGGGTGAAGAAGCGCCAGAAGGCCATCCTCCTGATGATCCCGGACACGCTGGACCTGCTCACGATCTCCGTCCGCGCGGGCCTCGGCTTCGATGCCGCGCTCGCAAAGGTGGTCGAGAAGCTCAAGGGCCCGCTGTCCGACGAGTTCCGTCGGGCGCTGGCTGAGGTGCGGGTCGGCAAGGCGCGCCGTGACGCGCTGCGCGACATCGTGCCGCGGACCGAGGTCGGGCCGCTGACGAACTTCGTCGGCGCGATCATCCAGGCCGAGCAGCTCGGCGTGTCGGTGTCGAAGGTTCTCCAGGTCCAGTCGGAGCAGCTCCGGATCGAGCGCCGCCAGCGCGCCGAGGAGCAGGCGGCGAAGGCGCCGATCAAGATGCTGTTCCCCCTCGTCGGGTGCATCTTCCCGTCGCTCTTCATCGTCATCCTCGGGCCGGCGATCATCCTGATCGTCCAGAACCTGGCCACGAGCTAGCCGTCCCTCGCGCCCGGTGACCGCCGCGCGCAATCGCACCCGCTCGAGCGTGCTCGCCTCGGACGTCGAGGTCGCGGCGTCGCTGTGGGCAAAGTTCAAGGGCCTGATGGGCCGGCCGTCGCTCGCGCCAGGTGCCGGTCTCTGGCTGCCTGACTCCAACGGGATCCACATGATGTTCATGCGATTCCCGATCGACGCGGTGTTCGTCGGACGAGCCGCCGCCGATGGCGCCCGGCCGGTGGTCGCGATCTCCCGTGATCTCAAGGCATGGACGGGGCTGGTGCCGTTCGTGCGAGGCGCGCACGGCGTCCTGGAGCTCCCCGTCGGGACCATCGACGCGTCGGGGACAGACGTGGGCGACCTCATCGAGATCGCCTGACGCTCGATCCTGCCGTTATGGTCGAGTACGTCGGCGATGAGTCCCGGGTGATCGCCGGTGGAGCGACGCCCGCCATCCTGCTCGCGTGGCGACGTTCACCTCGCTCGTTCGGACGGCCGCGGCTCGCGCGCTCGACGCCGCCCTGCCGGCGAACTGCGTCGGCTGCCGTGCCGAAGGACCACCGATCTGCGCGCGTTGCGAGCCGGCCCTCGACGCCCGCCTGAAAAACCCGGCGGGTGTGGCCATCGGGCTGCCCGGCGACATCCCCGAGCCGCTCCTCCAGCTCGACTGGTGCGCCCCGTTCCATGGCGTCGCGCGCGACGCCCTCCACGCGATCAAGTACCAGGGTGAGCAGCGGCTCGCGGATCCGCTCGGGCGAGCGATCGCCCGCCGCTGGGCGGCCGTCGGGGTGGGCGCCGAGCTCATCACGCACGTGCCCGTGCACGAGGACCGTGCTCGACGTCGCGGCTACGACCAGGCCGAGCTGATCGCACGGAGGGCGGCGGACGAGCTCCGCCTCCCGTTCGTCCCGCTGCTCACGCGCGCACGGGCGACGATCGCCCAGTTCGACCTCGACCGGCGCGACCGGGCGCACAACGTCTCCGGCGCGTTCGTCGTCGACGGCCGAGCGGAACCCACATGCCGCGGGCGCTGGATCCTCCTGATCGACGACGTCGTGACGACCGGCGCGACGCTCGCCGCGTGCGCCTCGGCGCTGGAGGCCGCGGGCGCACTCGGGGTCTCCGCGATCACGGTCGCACGGGAGCGCTGACCGGAGCGGGTGGGGCCCCGGGGCTATACTCGGACGACGACCCGAGAGCCCGGAGGTGATGCATGCGGACCATCGTGAAGGGCAAGAACGTCGAGGTCCCGGACCGCGTCCGCAGCTATGCCGAGCGCAAGCTCCATCGACTCGAACGTCTGCTCGACGATCGGACCGACGCGATCGTCGAGTTCTCCAACGAGATGCATCGCAGCGCGTCCGATGCGCACATCGCGGAGGTCACGCTCGTGATCGATGGCCGCACCCTGCGCAGCCACGCCGTCGGAATCAGTTACCAGGCGGCGCTCGATGACGTGGTCGACAAGGTCGAGCGCCAGGCGGTCGACTACAAGGAGAAGCCTCGGCTCCGGGCGCGACCGGAGCAGGAGAAGCGGATCCTGCGCGACCTCGCCGACGGGACGTCGGAGCCCGGCCACGAGCGCCGGATCGTCAAGACCAAGCGGTTCGCGATCGAGCCGATGTTCGAGGAGGACGCGGTCGCCGCGATGGAGGAGCTCGGCCACCAGTTCTTCGTCTTCGTGAACGCCGAGACGGAGCATGTGGCCATCCTCTACGCGCGGAACGACGGCGACCTCGGCCTGATCGAGCCGATCGTGGGGGGCGAGTACACGACGGGGCACGACAAGAGCAACGGCCGGCGACGCTGACCGCCGGATGCTGCCTGACGGTCGACGGCTTGGCGCGCACCTGCCTCTCGCGCCAGGGATGGTGAAGGCGGTCGACCGCGCACACGCCATCGGGGCCAGCGCCATCCAGATCTTCACCGACAACCCGACGGCCTGGCGCCGCCGCCGCGAACCGTCGGCGCAGCTCGCGGCCTTCAGGACGAAGTCGGCCGAGCTGGACATCCGGCCGGTCGCGATCCATGCCTCGTACCTCGTGAACCTGCCCGGACCAGACGCGGCGACCTTCGAGCGGTCAGTGGCGATGCTGGCCGGGGAGCTGGCCGGCGCGCCAGCGTTCGGGGCGAGGTACGTCAACGTCCATATCGGGTCGCATCGGGGTACGGGCGTCGAGGTGGGCACCGCGCGCCTCGTCGACGGGATCGTGGAGGTTCTCGCCCTGGCGGACGCGATCGGCGACGGAACCGACGGGGGATCCTCCGAGCGGGCGACGCTGGTGCTCGAGAACTCGGTCGGCGGCGGGGGCGGCCTCGGGACCTCGCTCGACGAGCTCGCAACGATCGCCGACATCCTGGCGACGCGCGGTGTCCGGCGCAGCGACGTCGGGTTCTGCCTCGACCTGGCCCACGCCTGGGGTGCGGGCATCGATGTCGGGAAGCCGGCCGTGGTCGACGCGTTCCTGGCCGGCTTCGACGCGCGGATCGGCCTCGACCGCCTCGTCCTCGTCCATCTCAACGACACGCGCTCGGCGCTGGGTTCCCGGAGCGATCGGCACGAGCATCTCGCGGCAGGCCGGATCCCCGCCGCGGGCCTGGCGCATGTCCTGCGCCATCCGCGCCTGATCGACGCGACCTACATCCTCGAGACACCCGGCATGGACGCCGGGTACGACGCGATCAACATGGAACGCGCACGGGCACTATGGGCCGGCAAGACGCTCCGCCCGCTGCCGAAGGGTGCATTCGAACTGGCGGGCAGTGCCCGCGGGCGGATGGCCGCGACGTGACCGATCGGCGCTTCGCCTCAGACGCTGGTGGCATGGCGGTCGTCGATCGCGTTGGCCCTGCCCGGGCTGCTCCTTCTCGCGGCGCTCCTGCGCCTGCCGGACCTCGCCACACGCGGGACATGGGACGGCGACCAGGGTCATGACATGCTGGTCCTCAGGACGCTCGTCCGCGATGGCGTCGTGCCGCTTCTTGGCCCGCCGACGTCGATCGGCGACGTCCATCACGGCGCCTGGTACTACTACATCCTGTCCCCCGCCGCGGCGCTGACCGGTGGCGACTCGCCCCTCGCGGTCGTGACGCTCATCGCCGTGGCCGGCATAGCCGCGGTCGGTGTCGTGTGGTGGCTGGCTCGGTCGATCGGCGGGCCGGTCGCCGGGCTGGTCGCGGGACTGGTGATGGCGACGTCGACCGCCGCCGTCGACGAGTCGACGTTCATCTGGAACCCGAACCTGATCGCGCTCTCGAGCGCCGTCGCCCTGGCCGCCGCCTGGAAAGCATGGTCTGGCGGCGACCGCCGCTGGTGGCTCGTCGCCGCCGTCGGGACCGCCGTCACGATGCAATGCCACGTCCTCGGGATCGCGCTCCTCCCGATCATCGCGGCGCCACTCATCGTCGATGCGCGCCGACGGAGTCTCGGCTGGGTGCCGGTCGGCATCCTCGCGATCTTCGTCGCCGCGTACGCTCCGCTGCTGGCCAATGAGCTCACCACCGGGTTCTCCGAGCTCCGGGCCGCGACCGACTATCTCGCCACGGGCCGCGAGCCGGCCGAGGTGGCCATCCCGGTCCGGTTCGGGATCGTCACCCTTCGAGTCCTCAGCTGGCCACTGACCGGATTGATCATCGATGGGTTCGCTGCCGGGGCGCTGGCCACGGTCGCGGTGATCGCGATCGTGGTGTGGCGCTGGCGGACCGATCGCGACGCCGAGCGGTTCGTCGTCCGCTGGTTCGGGCTGGGTCTCCTGTGGTCGGTCGCGTTCCTGACGATCGCCGCGCCCAGCCTCGCGGCGGTCGTACGCGGCCTCCCGAACGACCACTACCACGCGTTCGCGGACCCGCTGGTGTTCGTGCTCGTGGGCCTCGGCGCGGCGGCGCTCGTCCGGGAGATCCGAGCCCCGGCCGGATGGGCCGCGGCGGCCGCGCTGAGCGTGGCACTGGTCGCCTGGAACGTCACGCACCTCCCACCGGCCGTCCATCCCGATGGCGGTTTCCCGGCGGCAGAGCGTGCCGCCGCACGGATCGACACGGCGCTGGCGAACGGCGGCGTTGGACCGGACGAGGCGCCCCTGCTCCGCTCGCTGCCGGACTTCAAGTCGACCGAGGCCGTCGCCTACCCCCTCGTCCGCATGGGTCGAGCCGTGCTTGCCGAGACACCTGATGGGATCGCGCCCGGTGGCGGCGTGGCCCTGCCCGCACGTCCCGAGGGGCTCGTCCTGCTGTGCGACCAGCTGTTCCGGGACGCGATCGGCGCCGACTGTGGCGGTCCGGCCGAATTGGCCGTCGCTCCGGATGCCGGGGGACCGGACTGGGGTGTGCTGCTCGACCGGTTCGAGGTTGCCCCGGGTCGTTGGGTGTCGGTCTACGCGCCCTGAGGATGACGGACGGCCGACGGATGCTGGATATGCGAACGCCGGCGCCCCAGACGCCGGCGTTCGCTGTCCCCGAGACCCGGACGGTGGAGGGCGATCCGGGTCGTGCCCTGAGATTCTCTAGAAGCGGCCGGGGTTCCGGCCTGTGCCTCGCGTGACGGATCGGACGGTGCTGACGGCGGTCACACCGATCTGGCCGGTCGGACCAAGACCACCGACGCGACCGGTCGACATCGGCCGGTCACCGACCGCGGCGCCCATCGGGCGATCTGATCGTTCGTTGCTGCGCTCGCCGGTCGTGCCGGTCCCCGTGGAACCGCCACTCGGGAAGGCGCGACCGAAGCGGCGCATCCGCACCGCCAGGTAGTACTCCATGATCTGACGGACCTGCGGCTCGGACAGGAGGTCGTCGGCGCGCAGGGCGTACTCGACACGAGCGGTCGGATTGGTCGCGCCCGCGGCGACGAGCCCCAGGTATTGCGGCGTGTCCGCGTCGTCGCGCAGCTCACGCAGCCCGCGGGCCAGCTTGGTCGCGGTACCGAGCGACGGCATCCGGTCACCACGGATCAACCGGGAGATGGTCGAGTGATCGACTCCCGACTGCTGGGCCAGTTGCCGCTGCGACATCTTCTTGGCTTTGAGCTGGGCCCGAAGCCATTCATTGAACGCTCGGCCGTTCTGAGTGGTCATGCTGCCTGGGCGCTCCTAGGGGCGTGCCGCGTGCGGTCAAGTCCCGCTCGTCCGGTGCCTCGATGCCACGATGATGCGGAGGGCGGGAGCACGCCTGTATCACCCGTTGGTACCGGTCGGCTACGCGGCGGCGCGGTGCGGGAACGGATGGGAGGGGTGGGGTCGTCGTCGGTCGGATGAGGTCCTTCGACGCCGGGCGGGTGGTACGAAGGTACGCCTTCCCGTTCAGGCACGCCTCGCAAGCCGCGTGAAAGGTGGTGCGAATGGCGTTGCCGACCGCCGTCTGGGAGCCCGAGCGGCGGCGTGCCGACCGGACGCAGCGTCACGCTGGCGTCGACGCAGCCGATGTGTCGACGGGACCGTCGATCCGCCCGAGGCCTCGCGGCTTCGACGAGAACGCGTAGACGATCGAGCCGAAGACGATGATCGAGAACACGCTGATGACGCGATCGAGGAGGGCGATGGCGGTCGCCTCCGGGAGCGGCACGCCGTACGCGACGTGCAACACGCCGACGACGCCGGCCTCCACGATCCCGAGCCCGGCCGGGCTCAGGGGCACGGCGGTGAGCAGCGAGCCGATGAGGGCGACGAAGACCGCGCCCGACAGGCCGAGGGAGACATCCTCGAAGCCGAGCGCCTGGATCACGAGGAACAGGCGCAGTCCCTCGGTCATCCAGATCAGACCGGTCAACAGGCCGAGCTTCGGCAGATGGCGCGCCACGAGCGCACCGAAGACGCCCTCCTCGAACCGGTCATACAGCTCGAGGATCTGATGCGGCAGCGGGAGCGCGACGATGATCTGCCGGCCGAAGTTGCGCATCGTGAACAGCGCGAACGCGAGAACCACCACCACGACCACGCCGACGCCGAACACGATCTGGATGGCCGGCGGCATCCCGCTCCGGAAGCTCCAATAGCCCGCAGCGAGGCCGAGGACGGCGATGGCGAAGACGTCGAGCGCTCGCTCGATGAACACGGTCCCGAGTGTCCGCGACATCGAGGCCGTGGTGCTGTTGATCTTGAGGAGGTAGGCGCGATAGACGTCGCCGAGCTTGGCAGGGACGACGCAATTGACCAGCCAGGACAGGAAGATGATCTCGGTCGAGTCCTTGGTGGAGACGTTCTGGCCGGTCCCGCGCAGCAGGATCGCCCAGCGCAGACCGCGCAACGGGAACCCGGCGTAGAAGACCAGGAACGCCGCAAGGACAAGCACCGGGTCGGCCGCGAGGATGAGGCTCGGGACACTCGAGAGCTGGGCGCCGTTGATCGTGACGAAGGCCGCGATGATGGCGATCGGCACCGCGATCGACACGATCGTCCGCGGCTGACGCAGGCGTCGCGCCAGGGACATGCCCTCGGCATCGGGCTCGGTCCCACCAGGCGATGCGACGTCCGGTTGCGCTGGCCGCGGCTGCACGGACGCGCCGGTGACGGCGGTGCGCGGTGGGATCGCGGGCGTGGCCTCCATCGTCGTCGACACTACGGTTTCGTCGGTCCCACCGGCCATCGGTCGATGGTCCTGCCGGGGGTCGCTCACGCTCCCGCTCCGTGTGCGCCGCGCCCGTTGCCGCGGGCCTGCTGGAGGAGCTTGGCGACGGGCGTCCAGAGGCGGACCGCGTAGCTCGCGCGGCCCCTGACGAGCTCCGCGTTAGCCAACGCCGCGAGCATCCCGGCCGCTGTCGAGGGATCGCCCGGGAGGACCGTGTAGGCGACTCCGACCTCCATCACGGTGTGCGCGTCCGTCACGGCCACGCCCGGCAGGCCATGCTCGGCTGCGAACTCCGCCGCGCGCTCGTTACCGGAGCCGACAAGCCGCGCGTTATGGACCTCGACCCAGTCGACGAGGGGCGCCAGAGACGCCATGCGCGCGTCGCGCATGAGCGAGCCGCGAAACCGGTCGAACGGGTGCGGGATCCCGACGAGCCCGCCCTGGTCGCGGATCGCGGCGATCGTATCGACGGCGGGCAGGTCACGCGGGACCGGACGCAGGAGGAATGCCCCGATGAGGTCGCCGTCGGACGTGCGGACCTCCGTCCCGACGATCACGGTCAGCCCGTCGGGCGCAGCGTCACGCGCGCGCAGCGCCCCGTCGATGCGGTCATGGTCGGTGATGACGAGGTGGCTCAGGCCGCGCTCGGCGGCGGCACGCGCCACCTTCACCGGATCCGCCAGCGAATCGAACGACGCCGAGGTATGGCAATGGAGATCGACGAAGGCGCGCGGGCCCGCGGGCCGCGCGGTGTCGATCTCCCCGCGCGGGACCATCTCTAGATCTGCTGCACCAGGGACTTCTTGAAGAAGTCGAAGTGTTCCAGGGCGAGCCCCGTGCCGAGCGCGACGCAGTCGAGCGAGTTCTCGGCGACGTGGCACGGCACCCCGGTCACCTGGGTGAGCAGCTTGTCGATGTTCCGCAGCAGGGCGCCGCCGCCCGACATGACCATGCCCTTGTCGATGATGTCCGACGACAGCTCTGGCGGCGTCTGCTCGAGGACGGATCGGACGGCCGCGACGAGCTGCTGGAGCGGCTGCTCGATGGCCTCCATGACCTCGGACGACGTGATCGGGATGGTCCGCGGGAGGCCGGCGATGAGGTCGCGGCCGCGGACTTCCATCGTCAGCTCCCGCTCCAGCGGGAGCGCGGTGCCGATCTGCATCTTGACCTCTTCGGCCGTCCGCTCGCCGATCATGAGGTTGTACTTCTTGCGGATGTAGGTGGCGATCGCCTCGTCGAACTTGTTGCCGCCCACCCGCAGCGAGTGCGACACGACGATCCCGCCAAGGCAGATGACCGCGATCTCGCTTGTCCCGCCGCCGATGTCGATGATCATGTTCCCGGACGGTCCGCTGATCGGCACGTTCGCCCCGATCGCGGCGGCGAGCGGCTCCTCGATCAGATAGGCGTCCTTGGCACCCGCCTTGAGCGCGGCGTCACGCACGGCGCGCTTCTCGACCGACGTCACCCCGGCCGGCACGCTGATCATCACCTCGGGCCGGCTGAACCCGATCCGCCCCTTCGTCGCCTTGGCGATGAAGAACCGCAGCATCGCCTCGGTGATCACGTAGTCGGCGATGACGCCGTCCTTCATGGGCCGGATGGCCTGGATGTTGCCGGGCGTCCGTCCGATCATCTCGCGGGCCTCTTCGCCCACGGCCACGATGCGGTTGTCGTCCGACACGGCCACCACGGATGGCTCGGTGATGACGATGCCCTTGCCCTTGACGTACACGAGCACGTTGGCCGTGCCGAGGTCGATGCCGATCTTCATGGGGAGGTGGTGTCGTTCCCTTCTGCGAGGCGCTCGATCCTGGCCCCGAGTTCCAGGAACTTCCCCTCGATGTTCTCATAGCCCCGATGAACGTGATGCGCACCGCGAATCACGGTCGAGCCGTCGGCGGCCAGCGCGGCGAGGATCAGCGAGGCACCGGCCCGTAGGTCGCCGATCTCGACGTCCGCGCCGTGGAGCTGCGAGCGACCGGTGATGACGGCTCGATGCGGGTCCACGATGTCGATCTGCGCGCCCATGCGCCGCAGCTCGGACATCCACTCGAGCCTGTCCTCGAAGATCTTCTCGTCGACGCGTGACGCGCCTCGGGCCTGGGTCAGGAGCACGGAGGTCGGTGGCTGGAGGTCTGTCGCGAGCCCCGGGTACGGCCCCGTCTCGATGTCGACAGCCCGGAAGCCCGGGTCGTGGAGTGCCGTGCCGTCGACCTCGATCGTGTCGGTGCCGCAGGCGACGCCCACGCCGGCTCGCCCGACGGCATCGACGAAGGCTCCGAGGTGTTCGCAGGGTGCGCCTGTGAGCGTGATGCGGCCACCCGTCACGGCACCGGCAACGATGAACGTGCCGGCTTCGATGCGGTCCGGGATGACGCGGTGGTCGGCACCGCGCAGCCGCCGCTTGCCGTCGATCTCGATCGTGTCGGGAGACGTTCGCTCGATCACCGCGCCCATCTTTTGCAGGAACGAGATGAGGTCGTCGACCTCGGGTTCCTGGGCGGCGGGGCGGATCACCGTGTGGCCGTCGGCCAGGGTCGCCGCGAGCATCGCGTTCTCCGTGCCCATGACCGACACGAAGGGAAAGCGGACCTCCGCGCCACGCAGCCGACCGGGTGCGGTGGCGAAGTAGTAGCCGTTGCGGTACTCGATCTGGGCACCGAGTGCGCGCATCGCTTCGACGTGCAGGTTGACCGGTCGCCGACCGATCCGATCGCCTCCCGGGTTGCTGATGATCACGCGACCGAAACGCGCCAGCAAGGGGCCGAGGAGCATGAACGAGGCGCGCATCTTGGCAGCGGCCTCGAGCGGCACGAACTGCCACTCGACATCGCCGGCGGCGACCTCGTAGACATTGTCCTCGGGATGGTCGACCACGACGCCGATCTCGGTGAGCGTCTGCGCCATGACCCGCACGTCCTCGATCTCGGGCACGTTCGTGATCCGGCAGCGCTCGCCGGTCAGGGTGGCCGCGGCCAGCATCTTGAGAGCGGCGTTCTTGGCGCCGCTGATGGCCACGGACCCAGACAACGGCCGCCCGCCCTCGACCCGGAAGACCTCCCGGGTCACGGGCTCAGGCACGTACTCCCAATGAAACGGCCTCGCGTCAGCCACGACCGCGCCACATTGAACTTCCTCGATCGCCGCGGGGTCGGTTCATGCCAAGGCGCCTGCGAGCACGGGAGCGAGCGCACCCCGAGGTGCGTGAGCGACCGCGCGCAGTGGGCAACGCCGGCAGGGGCCGACAGCGTGGCGATCCGTGTTGACCGGCACGGTCTTACGGCCGATGCCGAGGACCTTCTCGGTATCGCCGCTCAGCGACGCGGATCCGAAGGAGCGCCTGCTGCAGGGCGGCTCGGGCCGCAGCCAGATCGGCACCCTCGTGGTAGCCGGACTCGAGCGCCTTCTCCGCCTCGCGCCGGGCTTCCTGCGCCTTCTCGAGGTCGATCTCGCTCGACATGTCCGCGGTCTCGGCGAGCACGACGACCTTGTCCGGGCGGACCTGGAGGAAGCCGCCGACGATGGCGAATGACTCCTCCTGCCCACCCTTGCGGATCCGCAGCTCACCGACACCCAGGGTCGAGATCAGCGGCGCGTGGTGGGGCAGCACCCCGAGCTCGCCCTCCGATCCCGGCAGCTGGACCGAGTCGACCGTGTCCGAGTAGGCGAGCCGCTCGGGCGTGACGATCTCGAGTTGGAGCGGCATCAGGATCCCAGCTTCTCGGCGTTGGCTCGCACGTCCTCGACCGTCCCGGCGAGGAAGAAGGCCTGCTCGGGCAGCGTGTCGGTCTTGCCCTCGAGGATCTCCTTGAACGACGCGACCGTGTCCTTGATCGATACGTAGGCGCCCGGCCGGCCCGTGAAGACCTCGGCGACGAAGAAGGGCTGGCTGGCGAACCGCTGCAACCGTCGTGCTCGGGCGACCGTCGCCTTGTCGTCCTCGGACAGCTCGTCGATCCCGAGGATCGCGATGATGTCCTGCAGGTCGCGGTAGCGCTGGAGCACACGCTTCGTCTCCTGGGCGACCTCGTAATGCTCCTGGCCGACGACGTTCGGGTCGAGCACGCGCGACGTCGACGTCAGCGGATCGACCGCCGGGTAGATGCCGAGCTCGGCGATCGATCGCTCGAGGCGGATCGTCGAGTCGAGGTGCGCGAACGTCGTCGCCGGCGCGGGGTCGGTGTAGTCGTCCGCGGGGACGAACACGGCCTGGAGCGACGTGATCGAGCCCTTCTTCGTCGAGGTGATGCGCTCCTGGAGACCGGCCATCTCGGTCGCGAGGTTCGGCTGGTAGCCGACCGCCGACGGCATCCGCCCGAGCAGGGCCGACACCTCGGAGCCCGCCTGGGTGAACCGGAAGATGTTGTCGATGAAGAGGAGGACGTCGCGGCCCTCCTCGTCGCGGAAGTACTCGGCCATGGTCAGGCCGGTCAGTGCGACCCGCTGGCGGGCGCCCGGGCGGTTCGTTCATCTGACCGAAGGCGAACGCCGTCTTGGCGAGGACGCCCAATTCGGTCATCTCGGCGATCAGGTCGTTGCCCTCGCGGCTGCGCTCGCCGACACCCGCGAAGACCGAGTAGCCCGAATGCTCCTGGGCGACGTTCCGGATCAGCTCCTGGATGATGACCGTCTTGCCGACGCCGGCCCCGCCGAAGATGCCGATCTTGCCGCCCTTCTTGAACGGGCAGATCAGGTCGATGATCTTGAGGCCGGTCTCGAAGACCTCGACCTCTGTCGACTGCTCGTCGAAGGCGGGCGCCTGGCGGTGGATCGGAAGGTGGACCGCGGCATCGACCGGGCCCTTGTCATCGATCGGCCGGCCTAGGACGTCGAACACGCGACCGAGGGTCGCCTCGCCGACCGGCACGGTGATCGCGGCGCCGGTGTCGCGCACGGAGACGCCCCGGGCGAGGCCGTCCGTCGTGGTCATCGCCACCGAGCGGACCCAGTTGTTGCCGAGATGCTGCTGGACCTCGCAGACGAGCGAATCCTGGCCTTCGCGCTCGATCTCAACAGCGTTGTAGATGGAGGGCAGCTTGCCGGCGGGGAACTCGATGTCCACGACGGGTCCGGTGATCTGGATGACCCGACCGGTCGCGGTCGGTGCGGCGGTCGCCATAGGTGGGATGCCTCCTGCGTCAGTCAGCGCGTCAGCGGGCGTTGGCGCCCGACGCGATCTCGATCATCTCGCGGGTGATGTTGGATTGACGGACCTTGTTGTACGAGAGGGTCAGGTCGTCGATGAGCTCCTCGGCGTTCTCGGTCGCGTTCTTCATCGCGACCATCCGGCTCGACTCCTCGCTGGCCTTCGCCTCGAGGACGGCCTGGAACAGGCGCGTGGCCACGTAGCGCGGGAGCAGCTCCCGGAGCACCGTCGCGGCATCCGGCTCGAAGATGAACTGGTTGCCGGGGATCCCTTCGGTGTCCTCGGACGGCTCGATCGGGAGGAGCCGGTCCATGTCCGGCTTCTGTGTGAGGGTCGTCACGAAGCGGCTGTAGATGATGTCGACCCGGCTGACCTTGCCCTCGAGGAAGTCGTCGGTGATGAGCCGCGCGAGCGGGATGACATCGGCGAACACCGGCCGATCGCCGAAGCCCGCGAAATGAGCCTCGAGCGGGACGCCGGCGCGGCGCATCGAGTCACGGCCCTTCCGTCCGACCGTGACGACCGACAGATCGCCCGGGTGGTCGGTGATCTCGCGGGCCGCGAAGCGGATGGTGTTGGTATTGAGCGGGCCGGCGAGGCCGCGGTCCGTCGTGACCAGCACGATGAGTCGCTTGCCGCCTTCGCGTTCGGCGAGCAGCGGATGATCCTCGCCGCTGAGGACGGTCGCGAGGTCCGCGAGGACCTCGTCGATCACCTCGCTGTAGGGACGCGCCGCGAGCGTGGCGTCCTGGGCGCGCTTCAGCTTCGATGCAGCAACGAACTGCATCGCCCGCGTGATCTGCTTGATGTTGCGGACGGCGCCTATCCGGCGCCGGATATCTCGTTGGGAGGCCATGGGACTTCAGCCGACCGCCCTGCTCGGCCCATGGCGGCGTTGCCGGCTGCGCGCGCTCGCTCACGTAGCTCGGGCCACGCTCGCTAACGTGCTCGCCGCCGCCTTGCCCTGGACCGTCAGTGCCGGCCGCACGCAGGTGGTCACTTCTTGGTGTCGTCCGTGGCGGCGGTCTCGTCGGCGTCCGTTGCCGCCGGCTGGGCGTCGTCCGTGTCGTCCGGGTCGGCCACGACGTCGGGGTTGACGGCGTCGGCCGCGGCTGCCGTCGGCGACGGAGTGCTCGAGATGGATGCCGGGGGCGGCGCGTCTGACTTCGCGGCCGCGGGCTTGGCGGCGTCCATCCCGAACGCCTCGACCCGGAAGCGCTCGATCGCTTCGTCCAGGGCGGCCGAGATCTCGTCGGTCAGGGCGTTCGTCTCGCCGAGCTCCTGGAGGATCTTGGGGCGCTCGGTCTCGAGGAAGCGATAGAACTGGGTCTCGAATTCCTTGACGCGCGGCGTCGGCACATCGTCCAGCTTGCCGGTCGTGGCCACGTACAGGATCGCGACCTGCTTCTCGACGGCGAGCGGCTGGTACTGCGGCTGCTTGACGATCTCGGACAGCTTCTCGCCGCGTGTCAGCTGGTCGCGCGTGGCCTTGTCGAGGTCGGACGCGAACTGGGCGAACGCCGCCAGCGCGCGGTACTGGGCGAGGTCCAGCTTGAGCGGCGCCGCCACGCTCTTCATCGCCTTGGTCTGCGCCGCGGAACCGACTCGCGAGACCGAGATGCCGATGTTGAGAGCCGGGCGCTGGCCCGCGTTGAACAGGTCGGTCTCGAGGAAGATCTGGCCGTCGGTGATCGAGATGACGTTCGTGGGGATGTAGGCCGACACGTCACCGGCCTGCGTCTCGATGATCGGCAGCGCGGTGAGCGAACCGCCGCCGTTCTCGTCGTTCATCCGTGCGGCGCGTTCCAGCAGCCGGCTGTGGAGGTAGAAGACGTCGCCGGGGTATGCCTCGCGGCCGGGCGGTCGGCGGAGCAGCAGCGCCATCTCGCGGTAGGCCCACGCGTGCTTCGATAGGTCGTCGTACACGCACAGCGCGTCCTTGACGAGCCCCTGGCCCTCCACCTCGACGCCGTTCTCCATGACCTCTTCGCCCATCGCGACCCCGGAATACGGTGCGATGTACTGGAGCGGAGCAGGGTCCTCGGCGCCGGCGACCACGACGATCGTGTGCGCCATCGCCCCGTGCTCCTCGAGCACCGCGACGGTGTTGGCGACGGTCGAAAGCTTCTGGCCGATCGCCACATAGATGCAGACGAGGCCCTTGCCCTTCTGATTGATGATCGTGTCGATCGCGATGGCGGTCTTGCCTGTCTGGCGGTCGCCGATGATCAGCTCGCGCTGGCCGCGGCCGATGGGGATCAGGGCGTCGATCGCCTTGATGCCGGTCTGGACCGGCGTGTCGACCGACTTGCGAACGATGACGCCGGGGGCGATGCGCTCGACCGGGCGGTTCGTCTTGGCCGCGATCGGCCCCTTGTCGTCGAGCGGACGGCCGAGCGGGTCGACGACCCGGCCGAGCAGCGCGGCACCCACCGGGACCTCGACGACGCGGCCGGTCGTCTTGACCGTGTCCCCTTCCTTGATCGCCTCCGAGGCGCCGAGGATGACCGCGCCGACCGTCTCCTCCTCGAGGTTCAGGGCCAGGCCCATCACCCCGTTCGGGAACTCGAGCATCTCGGACGCGAGGGCGCCATCGAGCCCGTAGATCTGGGCGATGCCGTCGCCGACCTCGACCACGGTCCCGACGCTGCGCGTCTCGACGCCTGAGTCGAACGAGTCGATGGCGGACTTGATGATGCTGGTGATCTCGTCGGAACGGATGGCCATTGTGCGGATCTCCTAGAGGGCGCCCGAGATGAGCTGGTTCCGCAGCCGCTCGAGGCGACCTCGGACGCTCCCGTCGATCAGGCGATCGCCGACGCGCACGATCAGGCCGCCCAGCAGGCTGGGGTCGACCTCGACGTCGAGTGCGATGCGGCCGCCGGTGGACTGCTCCAACCGCGCGGTGAGTGCCCGGACCTCGTCCGGGGTCAGCGCGGCCGCGGACGTGGCGGTGGCGTGGGTGATGCCCTGGCGCGCGTCATCGAGACGCCGGAACTCCGCGGCGACGCGTGGCATGTCCTCGATACGGCCTCGGCGGAGCATCAACTGGATGAGGTTCATGACGGGCTTCGAGAGGCGGTCTCCCACCATATCGTCGAGTGCCGCTGCCCGCTTCTCGACGGGGATGCTCGGGTTGGCCATGACGTGAGTGACGCGCTCGTCGCCGAGCACGCCGGCGGCCAGGTCAAGCTCGGCTCGCCATCGCTCGAGCGTGTCGTCGCGCATCGCGACCTCGAAGGCGGCCTCGGCATACCGTCGCGCGGTGCTATCGCGACGAGCCATCAGTTCTTCGCATCCGCATCGACGCCCGTGGCGAGGAACTCCTCGACGAGACGACGCTGCCGCTCATCGGTCAAGGATTCGCCGACGACGCGGCTGGCGGCGGCCAGCGCGAGGTCGGCGACCTCGGTGCGGAGTTCCGTGATCGCCCGTTGCTTCTCCGCCTCGATCTCGCCGGCCGCGCGCTCGCGCATCCGCTCGAGCTCCGCGCGGGTCGCGGCGATGTCCGCGTCACGGGTCTCCTGGGAGACCCGTTGGGCCCGGCTCAGGATGTCGTTGGCTTCCTTGCGTGCCTCCGCGAGCGTCGCGACCCGCTCCGCCTCGGCATTCTCACGGTCGGCGCGCGCCTGTTCGGCATCCTTGAGCCCCTGCTCGATCCGGTCGCGCCGGTCCGTCAGCATCTTCGTCACCGGCTTGAACGCGAACGTCCAGATGATCACGAAGAAGACGATGAAGTTGAGCGCGCTGACGATCACCCAGAACAGGTTGACCTGGAACAGCGCGGTCGCACCCTCCTCCGCGGTCAGCTGGGCAGCCGCGCGACCGACGTCCGACGCGACGGCGAGGACATCCACGATGGTCTCTCCCTGCCGGAAGGGCTACGCGGGCTGGATGAAGATCGCCAGCAGGCCGACCACGATGGCGAGCACGCCGAGGCCCTCGGCGAATGCCGCGAGGATGATCGCGATGCCGCGGATCTGGCCGGCCGCGTCGGGATTGCGACCGATCGCCTGGGCCGAGAGGCCGCCGATGAGACCGACCCCGATGCCGGGGCCGATCACCCCGAGGGCGGCGAGTCCGGCGCCGAAGTAATCCATGTCGTGACTTCCTCCTACTGCCCGGACGTGTCGTCCGGGAACGATGTTGGGACCGTGGTGTTCGGGCCCGTCAATGGGCCGGCTGGAGCTGGTGCGCCCTCGCCGTCGATGACATCGACAGCCTCCTCGGCGATATGACCCTCCTCGTGCTCATGGCTCTCGATGGCGAGGGTGATGAAGATGAGCGTCAGGACGGAGAAGATCAAAGCCTGGATGGCGTTGAGCATGACCTCGAGCCCGAGCAGAGCCACAGGGACGAACGCGATCGTCAGCGCGGTGATGACGCCGAGCGCGACTTCGCCGCCGTAGATGTTGCCGAAGAGTCGCATCGACAGCGTGACGGGCTTGACGAACTCGAGCATCAGTTCGACCAGGCCCACGAAGAGTGCGATGAGCCCGGCCCCGATCCCGCTTCGGAACTCGTAGAGCGGGAAGAACTTGCCGAGATATCCACCGACACCCAGCCGGCGGAAGCCCTGGTACTCGAAGTAGATGAAGCTCACGAGCGCCAACCCGATCGTGACGTTCACGTCGCTGGTGGGGGCGCGGAGCTGTTCTATGCGGCCGACCGGTGGGATCAGGCCGCTCCAGTTCGAGAACAGGATGAGGATGAAGAAGGCGACGAACAGGGGGACGTACGGGCGGGCCGCCGGGCCGGCGATGCTGACCCCGAAATCGCCCATGAACTCGTAGAGGAACTCGACTGCGTTCTGCGCCCGTCCCGGCAGGAGCTCGCGGCCCCGGGTCATGAGGATGATCACGACGAGCACGATCGCCATCACGATCCACATCGTGAGGATCGTGGAGCTGATGCTCGGCGTGAACGTGATGAGCTCGTCGGCCGGTGCGTGCCGGGCCGATCACGGTGTGCGGCGCCGGGAACTCGAGCGTGCCGTCGATGAAGCACACCGGGAACGCGCATGGGTCGCCAGGCGCGCCCTCACGGGGGAATGGCGGGACGAGGATGAATGCGGCGATGTTCCCGATGATCACCAAGCCGATCAGCAGGAACCAGCGCGACGACAACCCAGACCGTCGCGGCGCGGGCTGGGCCTCGGGGGTGTCCTGGGGAACGACCTGCTCGCTCGACAAAAGACTCCGCTCCACACACAGGAGCGCGGCGATCTGCCGCGCTCGCTTCCTCCGGGCCGGTCGGTCGCGACCAGCATCACTCCATCGACTTGAGGAACCTCATGACCAGCCTGTAGATCATCAGCGTCCCGGCCCCGGCGCCGACGAAAAAGCCGACGAGCACAAGGACCGGAATGGTCCCGAGTTGCGTATCGGCCCAATAGCCGATCCCAACGCCTACCAGCGTCGTCACCAGGAGTGAGAGGCCGATCTCAGAGAAGAGGACGAGGTAGGCACCACCTCGGCCGGGCTCGATCATGGGCGACCTGTCAAGGCAGCCGAAGTGTAGCAGCTGCGCGACTTTGGTCGCCAGCGAGGGTCAGGTCGCGGCGGGCTCCGGAGACACCGTCGGCGAGGGTGTCGCGACCGGGCTCGGAGCGGCCGACACGGCCGGCGCGCCTGTCGCTGACAGGACCCCGCCACGCTCTCGCGGCCACATCCCGATGACGATCCCGACGACGACCACCAGGCCGAGTCCGGCGGCCAGCAATTCGACGGAGAGCGTGGACCGCGCAGGCATCCCCACCGGCGCTGCGTGCTCCGCCGATCCGGCCACGACCAACCGCTTTGGCGCACCGACCCGGATCCGCCTGATGTCATCGGCGTGGGCGATCGCGGCGGCTCGCTCGTCGGCTGCCCGACGCTCCTCGCGCGTCAGGGTCGACAGGCCGAGGCGCGTGCGCACGGTGTAGGCGGCCACCGACTGGTCCAGGACATCGACGACCGCACCGACCGGACCACGACGAGCAGCGTGCGCGACGCGATGGCGGCCGGCCGCTCGATCGGCATGGGCGCCAGCCCGCTGCGCGACGGTCGAGGCCACGACCAGCGCGACGGCCGCTATGAGGAGGACGACAGGCAGATCGATGGGCATTCGTCGGCCCGATGCTAGCACTGGCCGGTTGCCGCGCCGACACTCGCGCGGGACGTGGTGTTGCGCTCGCGCCCCGGGAGTCGGCGATCCCTAGGCGCCACCTCGCATGGTGTCGTCCGCGCCCGCCTCGTACGCCTCGGCCTCGAGTTCCTCAGGACGCTGGAAGGCCCCGCGCGTCGGTCCGAACAGGATCAGCCCGGCGATGATGAACAGGCTGATGAAGGCGTAGGCCTGCGTGACCTCCTGGACGAGCAGCGCGAGGATCGCGAGCGCCACACAGATCCCGTAGATGAACAACACCGTGTTGCGATGCGACAGCCCGAGATCCAGCAGGCGGTGATGGATATGCGACCGGTCCGGGGCGAACGGTGAGCGACGCTGTGACACGCGCCCGACGATGATCCAGAACGTGTCGATGATCGGCACGCCGAGGACGAGCAGGGCGACCGCGACCTTTGCCGAGCCGAGGATCGCCAGCACGGCCAGCGTATAGCCCACGAACTGCACACCGGTCGTACCGGTGAAGATCGTGGCCGGGTAGAAGTTCCAGCGCAGGAACCCGGCCAGCGCGCCCGCCAACGCGAAGCACAGCACCGCGATGAGCGGCTGGCTGACCTGCGTCGTGAGGCTGATAAGGCCGAGCGTCACGGAGGCGATCAGGGCGACACCGGTGCTCAGTCCGTCGAGACCGTCGATCCAGTTGATGCTGTTGATCATCCCGACGATCCAGAACACCGTGAACCCGACCGAAAAGGCCGGGCTGAACGGGATGACGCCCTCCGCCAGGGGGTTGTTGATGAGGGCGATGCCGATGCCGAGCGCCGCGGCCGCGAGTGCGAGCCCGATCTGGCCCAGCAGCTGCCAGCGCGCGCGGAGGTCGTACAGGTCGTCGAGGACGCCGATGATCGCCGCCGCGAGGCCGCCGCCGAACAGGGCGGCGAGGTCGCCCAGCTGGATGTTGAGCGGCGTCGGCACCCAGCCATTCGCCTCGTTGAGCGCAACGAACGGGACCGCGACACCGAGAAATGCCGCGGCGATCGCGATCCCACCGGCGCGCGGGATCGGCCGGGTGTTGACGCGCCGCGCATCCGGCCGGTCGACGATGCCATAGCGCCGGACGGTGCGACGGACGACTGGCGTCAGGAGGAGCGCCACGAAGGCAGACAGGACGAAGACCGCGACGATGGGCAGGAAGCTCTCGCCGACCCCCTCGATGAACGTCACGACCGGGCGGCCGAGCGCGCGTTGGTCACGCTGCCGGCAGCCCCGGGACAGGGAAGCGCGCGACGATGTCGGCGACCTCGCCGGCCAGGCGACGCTGGACCGCGTCGTCGTCGCGGGAACGGATGGCCTCGATGATGATGCGGCCGACGCTGCGCATCTCGTCCTCGCCGAAGCCACGGGACGTGGTGGCCGGCGTGCCCAGCCTGATGCCTGAGGCCGTGTTGGGCGGCAGCGGATCGAACGGGATGCCGTTCTTGTTGACGGTGATCCCGATCTCGTCGAGCAGGTGCTCCGCCTCCTTGCCGGTCACGCCGAGCGGCGTGACGTCGACGAGCATCAGGTGGTTGTCCGTGCCGCCCGACACGACGCGGGCACCCTGTTCCGCAAGGGTCTCGGCAAGGACGGCGGCATTGCGGACCGTGCGGCGCTGGTCCTCCCGGAAGGGCTCCTCGGCCGCCAGCTTGAACGCGACGGCCTTGCCGGCGATGACATGCATGAGCGGCCCGCCCTGGACGCCGGGGAAGACGGTCTTGTCGACCGCGGCACCGAGCGCTCCCTTGAGCGCCGGGAAGTTCGCGCGGTCGATGCCGTCGGGCAGCTCCGCGCGCGCGAAGATCATGCCGCCGCGCGGCCCGCGGAGCGTCTTGTGGGTCGTGGTCGTGACGATGTCGGCGTGCGGGAACGGGCTCGGATGGACTCCGGCCGCGACCAGCCCGGCGACGTGTGCCATGTCGACGAACAGCAGCGCCCCCACGCCATGCGCGATCGCCGCCATCCGCTCGAAATCCCACAGCCGCGGGTACGCGCTCGCACCGCCAACGATGAGCTTGGGGCGAACCTCCTTCGCCTGGGCTTCCATCGCGTCGTAGTCGATCCGCTCGTCTTCCTGGCGGACCCCGTAGGCGTGGACCTGGTACAGCTTGCCGCTGAAGTTGAGGGCCATGCCGTGCGTGAGGTGACCACCGTGCGCGAGGTTCATGCCGAGGATCGGGTCGCCCGGCTGCAGCACGCTGAAATAGGCCGCCATGTTCGCTTGTGCGCCCGAGTGCGGCTGGACATTCACGTGCTCGGCACCGGGGTAGAGCGCCAGTGCGCGCTCCTGGGCCAGGGTCTCGGCGATATCGACGAACTCGCAGCCACCGTAGTAGCGCTTACCGGGCAGCCCCTCGGCGTATTTGTTCGTGAGCCAGCTGCCCTGCGCCTCCATGACCGCGGCCGACACGTAGTTCTCGCTAGCGATCAGCTCGATGTTGTCGTGCTGACGACGCCGCTCGCCCTCCATCGCCTCCCACAGCGCTGGATCGACCTCGGCGATCGATCTCGAGCGCGAGGCCCCGCCCCTGGGAGATGGTCATGCGTTGCCGGCTCCTTCCTGCCCGCGAGCGCCCCCACCCGGCGGCCACCTCGCGCGGCGGCACGCTCGGGGTATCTTCCCACGAACGACACCCCCATCGAGCACGAGGTCGACCCGAAGTCCGATGCCTACCCCGACGATCGATGCCGTGTCCCTGTCAGCACAGACGCGCGAGGCCATCGATACGCCCGCCGTCGTCGTCGACCTCGATCGGCTGGACGCGGCGGTCGGCCGGATGGCGGCAGTCATGGCGGACCGCGGCGTCGACCTCCGCCCGCACGCCAAGACCCACAAGAGCATCGAGGTAGGCCGCCGCCAGCTGGCTGCCGGGGCGGCCGGACTGACGGTCGGGACGATCGGCGAGGCCGAGGTGTTCGCCGACGCCGGCCTGGACGACCTGTTCATCGCGTATCCGCTCGTGCCGCGCGGACCGAAGGCGGCCCGATTACGGGCGCTCGCGCGCCGCAGTCGACTTCGGGTCGGCGTCGATTCCGCGGGCGGTGTCCGCGCGGTCGCCGACGCCTTGGGACCGGATCGTGATGCAGTCGAGCTGCTCATCGAGATCGATTCCGGCGGGCGACGCAGCGGCGTGGCGCCGTCAGGCGCCGGTGAGATCGCGCGGATCGCGAGCGATCTCGGGCTCGCGGTCATCGGGGTGTTCACGCACGGCGGCCACGGCTATGCCGGTCCTGACGCCCGGGTGGACGCCGCCGACGACGAGGTCCGATCGCTGACCGCGGCCGCGGGTTTCCTTCAGTTCGGCGGGCGTGGAGGCGCGGGTCGTGAGCGCGGGGTCGACCCCGACGGCCGTCGACTCGGCGCGCGGCGCCATCACCGAGGAGCGACCCGGGACGTACGTGTTCGGCGACCGGCAGCAGGTCGTCCTGTGGCTCGATCGAGCCGGATGCCGTCGCGGCCGTCGTCGCCGCCCGGGTGGTCAGCGTGAACGACGCCGAACATCGGTTCGTGGTCGACGCCGGGGGCAAGATCCTGGGCAAGGACGTCGCGTCCTATATGCCCGGTCACGGCGAGATCCCGGAGCTCGGCGGGGCGGTCGTCGCGCGCGTCGCCGACTACCACGGGATCGTGGACGTCGCCCCGGGGGATCAGATTGCCGGAGGTCGGTCGCGTCGTGACCGTGATCCCCAACCACATCTGCCCGGTCGTGAACCTCGTCGATTCGTTCGTCGTCGTCCGGGGCGGCGAGCTTACCGGTATATGGCCGGTCGACGCCCGGGGCAGGAACGGATAGTCACCTCGCCCAGGTGAGGCGGTGATCGACGCCGGCCCGATCGAGGATCGCGGCGACGTCGACGACCGGGACGGCGCCCACCCGCACGACGACCGGCACGGCCCCGGTGCAATCGACGACGGTCGATGCCGGGCCACCGTGCGCGATCCCGCCGTCGAGCACGAGGTCGACGGCGTGCCCGAACTGCTCCACGATCGCGGCGGCATCGCTGGCTTCCGGCAGACCGGACACGTTCGCCGACGTCGTCGGCAGCGGTCCCACGACGCGCGCGAGGGCTCGCGGGGCATCGTGGTCGGGCACCCGCAGACCGATCGTGGCGGCGCCACCCGTCAGCACTGACGGCCACGGGACGTCGGACCGCTGCGGAACGATGATGGTCAGCCCGCCTGGCCACGCCGCGGCGGCGAGTGCCGCGGCCGCAGGTGTCATCATGCCGGCACGTGCCGCCTGGGTCGCATCGTCGAGGAGCAGCATGATCGCCTTGTCGGGCGGTCGACCCTTGACCTCGAACAGCCGCTCGATGCCGCCCGGCGTCGAGACCGCGACCGCGATGCCGTAGACGGTGTCGGTCGGCAGCGCGACGATGCCACCACCGCGCAGGACCTCGATCGCCGCGTCGCGTCCGGCCGCATCGTCGCGGAGCACGCGGGCCGTCATCGGGCCAGGTCCATCATCGGGCTGCCTCCAGCGGTGGCGCGCTCGAGGCGGCCGGCGTTCGCCAGGATGTCCCGCGGCGAGGCCAGGACGAGGTCCTCGATCATGCGTGCGGCACCATCATCGGCGAGGGGCGGGGCGACATAGCGGGCGGCGGCGCGGACCTCGGGCGGCGCGCTCGGCATGGCGGTCCCATGCCCGACCTCTGCGAGCATCTCCAGGTCGTTCCATTGGTCTCCGATCGCGAGCGCGGCGGCCAGCGGGATGCGCAGGCGACGAGCGAGGAAGCGGACGGCCCGGCCCTTCGAGACGCCGGGCGCCACGAACTCGAGGAACCGCGGGTGGGAGATCGTCACATCGGCCCTGCCGGCGAACTCCGCCCGGGCGAGCGGCGCGATATCGACCGGCACTGGCGGCTCCCCGACGGCGAGGATCTTCGTCACGGGATGGTCGATCGCTTCGAAGAGATCGGGGACGAGCTCGGCCCGCGCGCCCATGAACGCCGAGTAGTCGTCGGCGCGTGGGTCGTCCGCGCGCAGGATGAAGCGCTCCAGGTGGTTGACGTGCGGATCGAGGCCATGGGCCCGGGTCCACGCCAGGATGTCCCGTGCCGCCTCCGCGGGGAGCGGCGTATGCAGGAGCAGCTTGCCCAGGCGACGGGTGTCCGGAATCGGCATGGCGCGGATGAGGCCGCCCTGGTAGCCGACGATCGGGCCGGTGAGGCCGAGCTCCGCCGCGAACCGCATCGCCGACGACACCATCCGGCCTGTCACCAGCGAGACTGCGACGTCCCGTTCCATCGCGCGGCGGACCGCCTCGATCGTCCGCGTGGTGATCGCCTGGTCGTCGCCGATGATCGTGCCGTCGATATCGAGCGCGATGAGCCGGATCGGGAAGGCCGGATCGGGCGTCACGGGCAGGGACGCCGGCAGCAGCGACGGGCTCGCGCCCGTCAGCGTCACGCCGCGCCCCGACGGAGCGCGACGACCCGCGGCAGGCCGGCCAGGTCCGGGACGATGTCGCACGACCACCCCGGCAGACGCTCGCTTGTCAGTGCCGCGATCGCCGGGCCCTGATCCGCGCCGATCTCGAGGAGCGCCAAGCCGCCGTCGGCGAGTCCCGACGGCAGCTGGTCGAGCAGGCGCCCGATGACCGCCAGTCCGTCGGCGCCGCCGTCGAGTGCGAGCCTCGGTTCGAACGCCGTGCTGACGGGCCGCCCGGCGAGCGCGTCGAGCTCGGAGGTCCTCACGTACGGAAGGTTCGCTAGGAGGAGGTCGTACGGGTGCGACCGGGCAGCCGGTGGCAGCAGGTCGGCCGATTCGAACGCGATCCGGTCCCCGACCCCATGGACCACCGCGTTCTCGCGGGCCAGATCGAGAGCGTCCATCGAGATGTCGACTGCGCTGATCTCGACGTCGGTCGGGGGCACCCGCCGTGCGCGAAGGGCGATCGCCAGTGCCACGACGACCGCGCCGCTGCCTGTCCCGACGTCGACGACGCGGAGCGGCCCGGCCCGGTCGACGCCACCGGTCAGCCCGGCCATGACCTCGGCGATCGCCCGGTCGACGAGGAGCTCGGTCTCCGGGCGCGGGATGAGCGCTCGCGCATCCACCGACAGCGCGATCCCATGGAATTCCTTGATGCCGCGCAGATAGGCGACCGGCTCGCCCAGTTCCCGCCGGTCGATGAGGGCCAGGTAGTGGGATTCCGCGTCGACCCCGACCGGCGCGTCGCCGTGGGCGATGACGGCCGTCCGGTCGACGCCGATCGCGAACGCGAGCAGCAGCTCGGAATCCAGTCGCGGTGTGTCGGATCCAGCCGCGCGCAGGCGCTCGGTGCCGGTCTCCACCAGCGCGCGGGTCGCGGTCATCGAGCGCGCGTCAGAGTCGGATGGTGACGGCGAGGTCGCCGACCTTGCGCAGCACCTCGGCGCTGGTCGTGCCGCGCCACCGATGGAACAGCAGGTCGACCGATGCGTCGCCGATGCGCAGATCGGTGAGCGTGACCTTGCCCAGCCAGTCGGGGAGGTGCGGATGGAGCAGTTCGAGCTCGTTTCGGTCGGCATGCGCGCGGAGACCCAGCATGGTCTCGAGGAACAGGAACGACGATCCCGCGGCCCACGCCTGCGGGGAACAGGCGACCGGGTACGGGACCGGCATGTGGGCATCGGTGCGATCGAAGCCGCAGAACAGCTCCGGGAGCCGGTAGTCCTGGAATCCCTGTGCCGCCTCCATCATCTGGCTCGCGAGACGGTTCGACGCATCGTCGAAGCCGTAGCGCTTGAAGCCCGCGGCGATCAGGGATGTGTCGTGCGGCCAGACCGTCCCGGTGTGGTAGCCGATCGGGTTGTAGCCGGGCTGGTCGGCGGCGTATGTGCGGACGCCCCAGCCAGAGAACATCGACGGGCTGAGGAGTTGCTCGACGACGTCGGGCGCCCGCTCGGGCGACACGATGCCCGACCACAGGCAGTGGCCGGCATTGCTGCCGATCGCGTCGGACTGCCGCTTGTCGGCGTCGAGGCCGATCGCGTAGAACCGGCGATCCTCGATCCAGAACGCCGACTCGAACCGCGTCGAGAGCTGATCGGCCTGGGCGTCGAGGCGTGCCGCGAGCTCGGTCTCGCCACGCATCGCGGCGAGGCGCGCCATCCGACGCTTCGCGTCGAAGACATAGCCCTGGACCTCGGCGAGGGCGATGGGCGGAACCGCCTCCCGACCCATTCGGTCGCGGATGGCGTCGCTCGAATCCTTCCAGCCCTGGTTGAGCAGCCCCCGCTCCGAGCGGCGTTCGTATTCGACGAAGCCGTCCCCGTCGGCATCGCCGTAGGTGTCGATCCAGGACAGTGCCGCTAGCGCGTTCGGCCACAGTCGATCGACCATCGCTCGGTCGCCCGTCCAGTCGAACGTGGCGCCGAGCAGGATCAGCCACAGCGGCGTGGAGTCGACCGATCCGTAGTACGGCGTATGCGGCAGCTCACCGGAACGTGCCATCTCGCCGGTGCGCAACTCGTGCAGGATCTTGCCCGGCTCGGCATCCCGGAACGGATCGTCCTCCGTCGCCTGATATGCCGCGAGCACGTCGAGGATCTCGACGGCGATCTGCGGCCTGAACGCCAGCGCCTGGAAGGCGGAGATCAGCGAATCGCGCCCGAATAGCGTGGTGAACCAGGGAACGCCTGCCGAGATGTAGCGCTGGTCCTCGCCCGGGCCTTCGTTCACGAGCAGCCGGAGGTCGGACACGGAGCGCTTGATGACGAGGTTGAACAGCTCGTGGTCGCTGACGACGGACGCCGTTCCGCGCTCCCAGGCGTGGTAGGCCGCGGCACCCTCGTCGGCAGACACGCGCGGGATCGCGGGGAACAGTGCCGCCTGGTCGGCCGGGCGGGACGGCTCATCGGCGGCGTCCGGTGGGGCTGGGCGATCCGTGCACCAGATGGTCCAGCTCAGCACGCGCGTCTCGCCGGGCCCGAGCGTCAGGGTCCAGCGCAGGCGAACCGCTGCGCCCCTGTCCGACCCTTCGGGCGAGCTGTCATCGATCGGCTCGACCGATTCGGCGTGTTCCGAGAAGGCGATGTGGGTGAACCGTTCGATCTCGTCGAGGCCGACGTAGCGGAAGGTGATGCGCCGATCGGTCGCCGCAAGCGGCAGGAGCCGACCCCGACCGCGGCGCGGATAGCCCCGTACCTCGAAGATGTCGGCGCCGTCGGCGCCCAACTCGAGATCGACCGGAACGGCCGCGGGGCTGCCGGCGTGGTTGACGATCTTCACGCGCTCCGAGACGCCGTCGGCGCCGATGAGCCGCTCCCGGCTGATCCCGATCGTCCGCCCGACAAGCCCATCGACCGGATGGACCTTCGCGTCGGGGTTCCGGTCGGCCGACGGGTTGGTCAGCTGGATGCCGCCGCGATAGTTGGCACCGACCGAGGTCTGGAGCAGGACCGGACGGCTGCCGCCGACCCGCAGGACAGAGCAGGCGAGCACGCGCGTGTCGCCGTGATACAGGCCGAGCCCGCGCGAATCCGGGTGGATGTCGCCGAACGAATCGGTCAGCAGGAACCGGTTGCCGTGCTTGAGGACCTGGACCGAGCCCAGGTCGGTCGCCTTCACGATGGGCGCCGCCCGCGCCGGCAAGAACCGGATCGGCGCGGTGTCAAGCTGCGTCATCGGTCCCGAGCTCCCCGAGCCGATCGGCCTGGTCGGCCATGATCAATGCGTCGATCAGGTCGTCGAGGTCGCCGGCCATCACGGCTGGCAGGTTGTGGACGGTCTTGCCGATGCGGTGGTCAGTCACCCGATCCTGCGGGAAGTTGTAGGTCCGGACCTTGTCGCTCCGATCGCCGGATCCGACCATCGAGCGGCGCGTCGCCGACTCCGCCGCGCGTTGGCGCTGGATCTCGAGATCGAGGAGTCGCGACCTGAGCACCGACATCGCCTTGGCCTTGTTCTTGTGCTGGCTCTTCTCGTCCTGGATCTCGACGACGAGACCGGTCGGCAGGTGCGTGATGCGCACGGCCGAGTCGGTGGTGTTGACCGACTGACCGCCCGGGCCGGATGAGCGTTTGACCTCGATCCGGAGGTCCCTGTCCTCGTCGATCGCGATCTCTACCTCGTCGGCCTCCGGCAGCGCGATGACCGTTGCCGTGGATGTGTGGATCCTGCCGCTCGACTCCGTCGCAGGGATGCGCTGGACGCGATGGACCCCGCCCTCGAACTTGAGGCGGCTGTAGGCGCCGTCGCCGCGGACCTGGACGATCGCCTCCTTGATCCCGTCGATGCCGGTCTCGTTCAGGCTCAGGACCTCGGTTGCGAACTTGTGCCGGGCGGCGTAACGGAGATACATCCGGAGCAACTCGGCCGCGAAGAGCGCGGCCTCGTCACCGCCGGCCCCGGCGCGGATCTCGAGGATCACGTCGCGATCGTCGTTCGGGTCGCGTGGCAGGAGCAGCACGTGTAGCTCCTCGAGCAGTCGCGCCTCGTCGGCCTCGAGCCGTCCGATCTCGTCGCGCGCCATCGTCCGCAGCTCGTCGTCGCCGTCACTGCCGTCGCGAAGCTCGCGCGCGCCGGCCAGCTCCTGGCGCGTCGCCTGCAGGGTGCGGAAGGCATCGACCGTCGGCTGGAGGCGGGCCAACTCGCGCCCGAGTCGGCGGAGCTCGTTCGGATCGGCCGTGACCTCAGGGCGTGCGAGCTCGGCCTGGAGGTCGTCGTACTGCGTCGCGATCTCGGCCAGCTTGGCGTCGAGGTCGCTCATGTGAGCGCTGGTGGCTCGCCCGGGCTGGTGGCGGCGACCGGATCGGTCGCTTCGGGCGGGGCGTCGGTCGACGGCAGTTCCAGCGGATGGCGCTCGAATACCGTCGAGCCCGCTGGGATCGGGTTCCCGTCGGCCTCGAGCGCTTCCTCCATCGACGAGATGGCGACCTCGATCATGTCATCGGTGGGACGCTTCGTCGTGATCATCTGGACGAGGATCCCTGGGAACATGATCGCGCGCACGACCCGGACATGGCGGAAACGCGCGCCGAGCTTGAGGACTTCGTAGCCCACGGCCGCGAGGACCGGGATGCCGATGAACCGGCTCGCGACCATCACGAGCGGCTCCTGCTTGCCGACCAGCGAGAAGGCGAAGATCGAGAGCAGGACGAGGATCACGAGGAACTCGGTGCCGCAGCGCGGGTGGGCGGTCGGGTACTTGCGGACCTCGCCGACCGTCAACGGGTCACCGGCCTCCAGGGCGTGGATCGTCATGTGCTCGGCGCCGTGGTACTGGAAGACCCGATAGATGTCCGGCGTTCGCGACACGAACGTCAGGTACGCCAGGAAGAGCGCCACCTGGATCAGACCCTCGAGCGCCGGCTGCGCCCAGCCCTGGCTGGCGCCGGACGTCGCGACACTCGAGACGAAGAGCGGCAGCAGGCTGAAGATCGCGATCGCCACCCCGAACGTGATCAGGAGGGTCACGAGGATCGTGCCCTTGCCGAGCTGGACGTCGTCCTCCTCGGCCTGGACGTTCGCGCTGCGGATGAGCCAGCGCGTGCCGATGACCAGGGTCTCGTACAGGACGACCAGGCCACGGACAAGCGGCCACTTTGCGACGCGTGAGGTATGGATCCGCGACTCGAGGCGCTCCGTGGTGGTCACGATCCGGCCGTCCGGATGGCGCAGCGCGACCGCGATCGCGTTGCGACCGCGCATGAGGACGCCCTCCATGAGGGCCTGGCCTCCATAGGCGAACGAGGGAGGTCCGCCGCGACGGCCGCCGTCCGCCGCCAGCGGAGCCGGTTGCGCTGACATCACGGCAAGTCTACCGGCGATGGCTGGGAACAGGGTCCGCCCATCGGTACCGGTACCCGGAATCCGAACGGCCGGCCCGTAAGGCCGGCCGTCGATGCGTCGAACCGAGTGCGTCTAGCTGCGGACCTGGCGATCCAGGCGCTTCTGGAAGCGCTCGACCTGTCCGGCGGTGTCGATGATGTTCTGCGTGCCCGTGAAGAACGGATGGCAGTTGCTGCATACATCGACGCGCAGCTCCGGTCGGGTCGAGCCGACCGTCCATTCGCGGCCGCATGAGCCGCAGTGGACCTTCGCTTCGTAGTACTTGGGGTGGATGTCGGGCTTCACGGGTTCTGTTCTCCTCCGACGTCTTCCGCGCCGGGCCATCGCCCAGCCGGTGATCGCCGGCTACTCCGGTCGCAGGCCGCCGATGCGGCCTTAGGCGGTCGTCGGGGCGGTTTCGGCCGCCTCGACCCGGATGCGCTTCTTGGTCTTGGTCGCGTGTTCGAACTTCACGGTCCCAGTGACGGTCGCGAACACTGTGTAATCCTTGCCGAGGCCCGTGCCTGGGCCCGCGGCGAACGTCATGCCACGCTGGCGAACGATGATCCCGCCGGCGGTCACGGCCTGGCCGTCGCTGATCTTGACGCCGAGCCGCTTGCCGACGCTGTCGCGGCCGTTCTTGACGCTGCCGCCGGCCTTCTTGTGAGCCATCTCGCTACTCGTCCTTCTTGGTGGCGCGCGGCTTGGCGGCTTGCTTCTTCGGGGCGGGCTTGTCAGCCGCCGCCTTGGCGTTCGCGGCCCCTGCGGCCTTGGCTCGCGTCGCGGGCTTCTTCGCCGGTGCGGCCTTGGCGTCGGTTGCCTTGGCGTCCGGCTTCGTGTCTACCTTGGTTTCCGTCTTGGCTTCGGCCTTCGTGGCCGCCGCCGTCGGCTTCGGCTTTGCCTCGGGCTTCTTCGCCTCGGCCTTCTTCGCCTCGGCCTTCTTCGCCTCGGCCTTCTTCGCGTCGGCCTTTGTCGCCGCCGCCAGCTTCGCGGCGAGCTCGGCGTCCTTCGCCGCCTGGGCGGCTGCGGCCTCCTCGAGGCGCTGGCGCTCGGTCTTGGCATCCGTGGCGGCCCTTGCGGCCGTCTTTGCGGCGCTCTTGCCGTTCAGCGTGATGTCGCTGATCCGAAGCGTGGTCAGCTCCTGGCGGTGGCCCTTCTTGACCCGGCGGCGCGTCTTCGGGCCGTACTTGAAGGCGATGAGCTTCTCGCCGCGGCCCTGGCGGACGACCTCGGCGCTGACGGCAGCGCCGTCGACCAGCGGGCGACCGATCGATGCGTCGTCGCCGTCGGCGACCAACAGCACGCGGGCGAGCGTAACGGTCTTACCGGGCTCGGCGTCGAGCAGCTCGACATCGAGCTCGGTGCCGACCTCGACGCGATATTGCTTTCCGCCGGTCTCGATGACTGCGTACATGGATCCTCAGGATTTCTTGACGACGGCGGGCGACGCGCGTGGCGATCGGGCTGTCGGACATGGGATGACGCCCGGCGGAGCCGGGACGCGGACGGTGGAGTGTACGGCCGAACGGGGATCTCGGTCAATCGCAGACACGCTCAAGGCCCGTGTCGAGCGTTCGAGCGGGCGACCTGCACCGATGCCCAACCCTCGCGGGCGATGATCACCGCGATGACAAGGGCACCGGCAGCGTCGCCCCAGGTGACATGAATGAGCTCCTCGAGCGCTAGCGACACTAAGCCGATCAGGGCCAGCACGGCGGCGATCCCGGTCAGGATGCTGTCCGCGCGAAGCGCCCCGCTCCCGAGACTTCGGGCGACCCGGTACTTGGCGAGCGCCAGTGGCGGCAAGACAAGCAGGGCGACGACAAGGAGCACGGTCCTGATGTCGCTCGGCTCGGGCTGAGCGTTCGACGCGAGGGCACCGATCGCGCTGATGCCGAGGTATGCGGCGAGCACGAACATCACCACCCCGACCGCGGTCTCCGCAAGCGCCTCGATCCGCTCCGCGCGATGCGGCTCACGCACCTCGGTCCTGAAACGCCAGACGAGCACCACCGACGCTGCTGAGTCGATCGCGGCATCCAGGCCGAACCCCAGGAGCGACAGGCTGTCACTCGCCAAGCCGACGAGAATGGCGGTCCCGCCGAGGACCCCGTTGATCCCGATGCTCAGGACGGAGAGGGCTACGGCGAGCCCGAGCAGCGACGACCGATCCCGCTGCGGCCCATCGTCGATCGTCACAGGTCGTCAGCGAGGACGAGGCGCTCCCGCACGATCGAGTCGATCTCGAGCGGCGCGCCCCATATGTCGCGCAGCGCTGCGACGACCTCCTCGGGGCGGCCGGTGCCGAGCTCCGGGTGGAATCTCGTGCGGGTCCGGACGAGCGCCGGTGGGCCCGGCGCGATCGAGAGGTCGATGAGCAACGGCCGAAGGTCGTACGACACGGTGCCCGCTGCCTTGGCACGCTCCCGTGGCAGGCTCTCCGCGCCGAGGACGTCTGCGGCTGCCCGCTCGAGACCGCTCACGTCGAGTCCCGCCTCCAGCGTGATCCGATAGTCGGCGGCAGCGACCCGACCCGCGATCGGCGGACCGGCCAGCCACACGTCGAACAAGTCGACCAGGCGCCAACCAGCCGGCAGGCGGCCGGTCAAGGCTTCGCGGACTCGCCAGATCGGCCAGCGCTCGACGAGGACCATATCGATCAGCTCACCCTCGGCGGCCATGCCGACCGGCAGCGGCGCCCCGAACGAGATCCGCGGTCGGGTGCGCGTGGCGCTATCGACGGCGATCAGTGGAAGCCCCGCGCCCTCGAGGGCCACCGTCCACGCCTCGCCGACCTCCCGCTGCGCGAGAGCGGGCGCATCGGCAGACCGCGCGACGACCAGACGCCAGCGCTGGCGCGGCTCGGCGACGGGCGCGGGCTGGGCTGGAGCGGGCGCAGGCTCTGCGGCAGGCGGCTCGCCGTGTTCGGGTGGGCGGGACACGTCTGCTAGTCTGCCGGACGATGGACCAGCCGGATCGGCCCACCCCCGGCGAGCCCGAACGGCCCGGCTCGGACCCGGCGACGGAGTGGGTCAAAGAGCTGCCCCCTCCCCCGTTCGTCGATCCGGCTTCGAGCCCCGCCGCGCCTCGGTTCGCACCGATCTCGCCGCGCGTCGCTGTCCTGATCGTGGCCGCGATCGTCGTCGGCATCATCCTGTGGATGGCCCGCGACGCGGTCCGGCCGTTCGTCGTGGGCCTGCTGCTGGTGTACCTGCTCGATCCACCGGTGCGCTGGCTCGCGCGCCACGGCGTGCGCCGGAGCCTGGCGATCCTCATCGTCTACGTCATCGCGATCATCGCGATCATGGAGTTCCTCAATCTGACGCTCGCGCCGCTGATCAGCGAGATCGTCCAGTTCCTCCAGGACCTGCCCGGGCTCGCGGCTCAGCTGCAGGCCCAGCTCGACCGCCTCTCGGAGGTCTACGCGCGGCTGGCCATACCGGACGCGGTCCGCGACTGGATCGACGCGATGATCGCGTCGATCGGCCAGGGTCCGGGTGGTGCACCCTCCTTCGACCCGACCTCCCTCCTGCCGATCCTGACGGGCGCCACGAGCTTCGTCGGTGCGATCTTCGGCTACATCCTGCTCCCCGTCTGGGTCTTCTACCTGCTCAAGGACCGCGTGTCGCTGACACAGCAGTTCGACCGGAGCTTGCCGGCCGCGTGGCGGTTCGACACCTGGGCCGTGCTGCGGATCGTGCGCCGCCTCTTCGGCCAGTGGGTCCGGGCACAGCTTGTCCTCGGAGTCACGGTCGGGTTGTTCACGTTCGTCGGGCTACTGCTGCTCAGCCGAATCGTCGATCCAGTGTTCGGGCGGTACGCGGTCCTGCTCTCCGTCACGGCCGGGATCCTGGAGCTCTTGCCGATCATCGGGCCGATCATCTCGGCGGTCCCCGCCGTGCTGCTCGCTGCGACCGTAGGTCTCGAAGCGGTGATCGCGGCTCTGGTCCTGTACACACTCGTCCAGCAGATCGAGAACAACGTGCTCGTGCCGAAGATCCAGGGGGACGCCATCGAGCTGCACCCCGCCCTCGTGATGTTCGCGATCGTCATCGGTGGGTCGCTCGGGGGCCTGCTCGGCGCGATCCTGGCCTTGCCGGTCGCTGCGGCTATACGCGATGTCACGCGCTACCTGTTCCGACGCCTCAGCCCGGACGCCCCGGAGGCCCTGGCAGCCTCGATCGCCGGCCTGGGTCTGGACGTCAACCCGGGCATCCCCGGCAGGTCGACCTCGTGACGGACAAGGCGCCCGACCCGTACAAGACACTCCAGGTCGACTCTGAGGCCGAGGACGAGGTCATCGCCGCGGCGTATCGACGGCTGGCACGCAAATACCACCCCGACGTGGCCACCGGAGCCGAGTCCGCCCAACGCATGGCCGCGCTCAACGTCGCCTGGGAGCAGATCGGCGACCCGGTCCGCCGGGCGGCGTTCGATCGAGAGCGCGCCATCGAGGCGGCGATTGCCCGGCGCGGGGACGCGAGCACCGCGGCAGGGTTCGCCGGCGGGCGGTCCGCGCCGAGGTCGCCCACACCGCCGGAGACCGTCTCGCGCGACTGGTCGAGTGGGCGCTCGTCGGTCGGCGGCGGCTATGACCCATCGATGCACACTGCCGATGGCGCCGGGGCCGCCGGACCACCCCCTGGCAATCCGTCTGGCAGCGTCCTGAACTTCGGGCGATTCGTGGGCTGGTCGCTCGGGGAGATCGCGCGAACGGACATCGAGTACATCGAGTGGCTCGATCGAACGCCGATCGGCCGGCAGTACCGCGACGAGGTCGACGTGATCCTGCGCGGCGCCGGTCGGCGACGCTCAGCCGAGGCTGACGCGACCGAACGACGGGGCCTGTTCCGGCGGCGCTGACGAGCCATCGTCGTGCGCCGTCCACGCGCCCGGGCGATCCGGTCGACGAGCGGTTCGCCCTATCCGGCCGTTACCACTCCGCGCGAGTCTGGCGGATGTTGATGCTCTGGATGATCCCGAGCCCGACCGCGATGCTGACGAGCGAGGCTCCGCCGTGGGTCACGAACGGAAGCGGGATCCCTGTGATCGGCATGATGCCCATGACCATCCCGACGTTGACGAAGAGCTGGAACAGCACCATCGATGCGATCCCGGACGCGAACAGCGTCCCGAACGGATCGCGTGATCGCCAGGCGGCGACGATGACGCGCCAAAGGAGCAGGGCAAACAGCACGAACAGCACCATGGCTCCGAGGAACCCGAGCTCCTCGGCGAGGACCGAGAAGACGAAGTCGGTGGTCTGCACGGGAAGGAAGTCGCCTTGGGCCTGTGTGCCGTTCGTCAGGCCACGCCCGAACCAGCCGCCCGAGCCGACCGCGATCTGCGACTGGTACAGCTGGTAGCCCGAGTCCGAGATGTCGGGGGTCGGGTTCAGGAACGAGGTCAGTCGCTCCTTCTGGTAGTCGCGCAGGATGTACGTCCACGCGATCGGGACCATCGCCAAAACCGCACCCGCGAGAGCCGCGAGCCACTTCATGCTCGCCCCGGACATCCAGAGCATCCCCGCCAGGATGCCGATGAACACCAGCGACGTCCCGAGGTCGGGCTGCAGCATGACGAGCAGCCACGGCGGGCCGACGAGCACGCACGCCCCGAGGACAGTTCTCAGCGAGTCGAGTCGGTGGTGTCGGCTCGCGAGGTAATTCGCGAGCACGATGATCATCAGGACCTTCGCGAGCTCGCTGAACTGGAAGGTCAGCGGACCCATCGTGATCCAGCGAGCCGAGTTCCCGACCCCATCGCCGATGGCCAGTGTCAGGACCAGCAGGCCGAGCTGGAGCAGGTAGACGGGCCAGGACAGTGTCTTGAACCAGCGATAGTCGAATGCCGTGGCGAGCACGAACACCACACCCGCGATCCCCGCCCACATCAGACCGCGCGTGAACGTCGTGCCGGCCTCGAGGGGCGTCGAGCCGTTCTCCACGCTGTTCGTGTAGGCCATCACAAGGCCGATCGCGACGAGGAGGCCGGCGTAGGTCGCAAGCTGCAGGTCGAACGCCCGCCACGCGGCCCCGACGGACCGTGCCGCCCAGTCCGTCATGCGCGCCGGTTCGGTTCGGATGACGCCCATCAGTCGTTCGAGTAGAAGTTCGTGCGCTCCATGTTCTCCGGGAGACGGTAATCCTTGTCGATCCCGTAGTGGAGCTGGAAGAAGTACTTCACGATCTCTGTCGCGGCATTGCCCTTCGTGCGGGAGTCGTGGGCGAATGCCATCACGATGAGCTCGGAGTCGTGGTCGGCGAATGAGCCGTGGCGCGCGTTCTTGGGCGTGAACCCGACGAAGAACGACGAGTAGGGCAGGCGGCCCTTGGAGTCCGGGTTCCCGAACTCGGCTGTACCGGACTTTCCGGCGATCTTGATCGGCAGGTCGACCAGGTTGTACGTATGGCGCAGTGTCACGGTCTCGCGGGCCGCGAGCCGCATCGTCCGCAGCACGCTCGCCTTCGCCTTGAGCTTGTGGAGCACCTTCGGCTCGAACGGACGCACGATCTCGCCATTCGGGCCGATCACGTCGCGCACGATCTGCGGCTGGTAGAGCGTCCCGCCGTTGGCGAGTGCGGCATAGGCGTTGATCAACTGCAGCGGCGTGACCGCGTCATAACCCTGGCCGATGCCAGCCTGATAGGTCTCGCCCGGGAACACGGGCGCGCCCAGGGCATCCTGCTTCCAGGCGTTGTCCGGGACGATCCCTTCGACTTCACCAGGCAGGTCCACGCCGGTCGGGGCGCCGAACCCGTACTGCCGCGCCCAGTAGGCCAGCCGGTCGATCCCGAGCATCCCAGCGACCTGGTAGAAGAACGTGTCGCTGGAATGACCGAACCCGCAATAGATGTTGCAGGGACCCCAGCCACGCCGGTTCCACTCGTAGAACTTGGTATCGCCGAGCGTCAGGAAGCCCTTCGTCAAGACTTGGGTCGACTCGGTGATCTCGCGATCCGCCAGGCCGCCGGTGCCTGTCACGAGCTTGTAGGTGGATCCGGGCGCGTAATGCGCCTGGATCGCGTGATTCAGCAGCGGCTTGTCCTTGTTCTTGAGCAGTTTCTTGTACTC
Organism: uncultured Chloroflexia bacterium; assembly: GCA_963780425.1. Taxonomy (GTDB): domain Bacteria; phylum Chloroflexota; class Limnocylindria; order Limnocylindrales; family CSP1-4; genus SPCO01. Next base: position 442,015 of record CAWABZ010000012.1, read on the forward strand.
GGCCGCACTGATGCCGCGAGCGAACTTGTTGTTGTCGTACGTGGGGAGGCTCACCATCGCTAGGATCTCACCCGTCTGGGGGTTCATCGCGATCACGACACCACGGGTCATCCCGACCTTGTCCATCGCCCACTTGAGGGCCTTCTGGGCGTTCTTCTGGGTCTTCGTATCGACCGTCAGCGTGAGTGAGGCGCCGGGGACGGCGTCACGGACTGTCTGCAGCACTTGGGTCCGCCGGCCGGTCTTGTCGCGCGCCACGGTCTGGACGCCGTAGGTGCCCCGGAGCTCCGTCTCGTACTGCGCCTCCAGCCCGACCTGTCCAAGCAGGTCATCCGGCTGATAGCCCTTCTCGCGCAGGTCGGGTAGCTGTTCGGCCGAGACCGGACCCGTGTACCCGAGGAGCTGGGACATCAACGCCCCATCGGTGTATTCCCGGCGTGCCTCCACGGCGACTTCGACCCCGGGCAGCTCGTAGCCGGCCTCCGAGATCAACTGGGCGGTCTCGCGGTCCACGTCCTGTGCCACACGGACGAGATCGAAGGCCGAGCCAGGATTCCCGTCGATCGTCGCGTTGATCTCGGCCGGATCCATCGACAGCAATGCCCCGAGTCGAGCAACGACCTCATCGCGCAACGAGTCGGGAACGTCGGCCGGCCGCACCTTGACCGCGAACGTCGCCACGTTTGTGACCAGCAGCCGACCGTTCCGGTCATACATGATCCCGCGGGGCGCGGGGATCGGTTCATCGACGGTTCGCTGGCGGTTCGAGATCGCGGTGTACTCGGTCCCGTTCGTGATCTGGAGGTAGAACAGCCGCGCAGTCAGCGTGCCGAGCGCCAGGACGACCGCCAGCCCGAAGACGACGAACCGCGAGAACCGTCGCTCCGGAGCTGGACGTCCATCCACGTAGCTGTTCACCAGTCGACCCGCTCCTGCTCCATCCGCCGATCATGCACGGCGACGGTCAACGGGCCGATGATGGCGCCGAGTACCGCGTCGTACACGGCACTCGGGAACACCATCGCTGAACGGGTCTGTGGTGGGCGGCGGAGCACCAAGGGCGCCGAAGGTCGCGAACAGGATCATCGAGTACCCGAGACTGAACAGGAAGACGGCCACGATCGGCACGATGGGTCGGAGGTGAGCGAGGGAGCGCGCGAGAACTGACGCTCCGCCGACGCAGAGCAGGAGCGCGAATGCGGTCGAGCCGAGTGGTCGTTGTGCCAGGACATCAAGTGCGAGCCCTCCCACGAAGGCCCAGACGAGACCGGCCTCGAGGCCGACGGCGATCGTGACGATGACCGCCAGCACGAGAACGGGGTGGGGTTGAGCCGACCCGATGCGGAGGTATGGGGTCACGGTGAGTTCGATCAGGGCTGTCACCACCGCCCCGACCGCAGCGAGGAGCAAGGTCATCGGACGGGTCGTTTCCTCGGCGAAGCGGCCAGAAAGGTCGCGCGCCCACCTGCCCGGCTCTCGATCACGACCAATTCGGCGGCGACGTCTCGGCGGAGTATCCCACGGAGTCCTCGAACGGGCAACGACCCCTCACGACCCACGGATCCCGGGTCTCGAGAGCCGCCCGAGCCTGTTTCACGTGAAACCAGGCCCGCTTGGGGCACGCACGGTAAGTGGCAGCTACGAGTCGTCTGGCACGCTTGTGGACCTCCCGCCACAGGGCCTTTTGAGCCGAGGTCGAACGGGCGTCAATGGTAGAATCGGTACCTGTGAAACTGTTCCGAGCGGATCGCTGAGTGGGGCGGACGATCGCGTGCGCGAACCAAAAAGGCGGCGTCGGTAAGACCACCACGGTGGTGAACCTGGCGAGCCTGCTCGCGCTCTCGGGCGACCGGATCCTCCTAGTCGATCTCGACCCCCAGGGCAACGCCACGAGTGGTATCGGGATCGACCGATCGATTCTCGAGCGTTCGTCGTATGACGGCATCATCGATGGTGTCGGCCTGCGCGACCTGATCGTCCGTGGATCATCCGAAGGGGTCGATGTCGTCCCGTCTGCCATCGCCCTGGCAGGTGCGGAGGTCGAGCTCGCCGGAACGGCGGCACGGGAACGACGGCTACGCCGGCTCCTCGAGCCGCTCAGCAACGACTACGACGTCATCTTCATCGATTGCCCGCCATCTCTCGGTCTGTTGACCGTGAACGCCTTGACCGCTGCCGATGCGGTCCTCATCCCGCTCCAATGTGAGTACTACGCCCTGGAGGGATTGACCCAGTTGCTGGCCACCATCGACCTCGTTCGCGACCACCTCAATCCGCGACTTGCGATCGACGGCATCGTCCTCACGATGGCCGATGCCAGGACGAATTTCTCCGCCGACGTCGAATCCGAGGCGCGACGGCACCTGGCCGGGACCGTGTACGACACCGTCATCCCGCGCAGCGTGCGCCTGTCGGAAGCACCCAGCCACGGCCGGTCGATCGCGACGTATGCGCCCGAATCCCGAGGCGGTCTCGCGTACGCCGCGCTGGCATCGGAGTTCCGGGTCCGGAACGCCCGGCACATGGCAAACCATCTCGTCGGGATCCCGGTCATGCGCGAGCGGGACATGGCGGTGTTGTCGTGACCGTTCGCGACGAGCGCGCACACGGGCTCGGTCGAGGCCTGTCTGCGCTCATCCCGCAGCGACATGAAGGCCGGAGCGGGCCGATCGAGATCGCCCTCGCCGCCATCCATCCGAACCCGAACCAGCCGCGCCGACACTTCCGCGAAGCCGAGATGGGCACCCTCATCGCCAGCATCCGCGAACACGGTGTCCTTCAGCCGATCCTCGTGACGGAGACCCTCGACGGGTACCAGCTGGTCACCGGCGAGCGGCGCGTCCGTGCCGCCACCGCGGCCGGTCTGGAGCGCATCCCGGCGATCGTCCGCGACCTCGATGACCAGCAACGGCTCGAGCTGGCACTTGTCGAGAACCTGCAGCGCGAGGACCTGGATCCGATCGAAGCGGCGCATGGCTTCCGGCGCCTGATCGACGACTTCGGGTTCACCCACGAGCAGATCGCCACGCGGGTCGGGCGCGCACGATCGACCGTGGCGAACACCCTGCGCCTCCTCGACCTCGCGCCGATCGTCCAGGCCGCTATCGCCGATGGCCGGATCAGCGAGGGCCACGGTCGCGCATTGGGCGGCCTCTCGGTCGAACATCAGGATCACGTGCTGGGCACCGTCGTCGACCAGGATCTATCGGTCCGCCAGACAGAGGAGCTCGTCCGACGGCTGCGCGAGCCCAGATCCGTTGACCCACGCGATGACACCGAGACCCCCGCACCCACCCGCGATCAGGACCTCGAGCGTGTCGAGGAGGACCTCCGGCGAGCCCTCGGGACCAAGGTCAGCCTGGCCCGGTCCCGGCGCGGCGGCCGGATCGTGATCGAGTACTACAGCGACGAGGAACTGGGGCGGCTGTACGAGCGCCTGACCGGAGGGACCGCGTGACCGAGGAAGCCAAGAACCTGCCCAGCACGAACGGGCGGGCCAAGAAGGGTCGCGCGGGCGGTGCCGACTACACCGCCGCCAGCATCCAGGTCCTCGAAGGGCTGGAGGCCGTTCGGCGGCGCCCAGGCATGTACATCGGCTCCACCGACGAACGCGGGCTCCATCACCTGGTCTGGGAGGTCGTCGACAACTCGATCGACGAGGCGATGGCCGGCCACGCCGCCACGATCCTCGTCACGATCCGGCAGGACGGCACGGTCATCGTCCAGGACGACGGCCGTGGGATCCCGGTCGGAAAGCATTCCACCGGCAAGGACGCGCTCGAAGTCGTCCACACGGTCCTCCACGCTGGCGGCAAGTTCGGTGGCGGCGGCTACAAGGTGTCCGGCGGCCTCCACGGCGTCGGCGTCAGCGTCGTCAACGCGCTGTCCGTGTGGATGCGCGTCGAATCGGCTCGGGACGGCAGCATCTGGGTTCAGGAGTACGAGCGCGGCAAGCCGAAGGCCGCGGTCAAGAAGATCGGGCCCCAGGGCACGCGTCGCGGGACGCTCACGATGTTCCGCGCCGACCCCGAGGTGTTCGAGGCGATCGACTACTCGTTCGAGGTCATCAGCCAGCGGCTCCGTGAGTCGGCCTACCTGACCAAGGGGGTGTGGATCACGCTCATCGACGAGCGAGTCGACCGCGAGCGATCGTTCTACTTCGAGGGTGGGCTGCAGTCGTTCGTCCGGCACCTCAACAGGAACAAGGAGACCCTCCACAATCGCCCGATCTACGTCGAGCGCAAGGAGGGCACGACCGCCGTCGAGGTCGCGCTCCAGTACAACGACACCTACACCGAGAACGTGCTCGCGTTCGCGAACAACATCAATACGCCCGACGGCGGCAGCCACGTCACCGGGTTCCGCGCCGCCCTGACGAGCTCGCTCAACGACTGGGCCCGCCGGGCGGGTGTCCTCAAGGACAGCGACACCAACCTGTCCGGCGAGGACGTTCGCGAGGGCCTGACCGCGGTGATCAGTGTCAAGTTGACCGACCCGCAGTTCGAGGGTCAGACGAAGGCCAAGCTCGGCAACCCGGAGGTCAAAGGACAGGTCCAGACGGCCGTCGCCGATAGCCTCGGGCAATACCTCGACGAGAACCCCGCCGACGGTCGGCGGATCATCGAAAAGTGCCTGACGGCCGCTCGGGCCCGCGAAGCGGCCCGCAAGGCGCGTGACCTCGTCATCCGCAAGGGCGCGCTCGACGGCATGTCGCTGCCGGGCAAGCTCGCCGACTGTCAGGAACGGGACCCGGCGCGCAGCGAGCTCTACATCGTCGAGGGCGACTCGGCGGGCGGTTCAGCCAAGCAGGGCCGCGACCGGCGATTCCAGGCCGTCCTGCCGCTGCGCGGCAAGCTGCTGAACGTCGAAAAGGCCCGCCTCGACAAGATCCTCTCGAGCGAGAATGTCCGGCCGCTGATCATCGCGCTGGGCGCCGGCATCGGGGAGAGCTTCGACGTCACGAAGCTGCGGTACCACCGGATCATCATCATGACCGACGCCGACGTCGACGGTGCCCACATCCGGACGCTCCTGCTCACGTTCTTCTATCGCCATATGCCCGAGGTCGTGGACTCCGGCTATCTGTACATCGCGCAACCGCCGCTGTACCGGGTCAGCACCGGCAAGCAGACCCGATACGCCCAGAGCGAGAAGGAACGCGAGCGGATCATCAAGGAGTTCAACGTCAAGAACCTCTCGGTGCAGCGCTTCAAGGGCCTCGGCGAGATGAACGCCGACCAGCTCTGGGAGACGACGATGAACCCCGAAACGCGGACGCTGCTCCGAGTCGACTCCGAGAACGCCGCGCTGGCCGATGAGATCTTCACGATGCTCATGGGGGAGAAGGTCGGCCCGCGCAAGGACTTCATCAAGACCGAGGCTCGCAAGGTGCAGAACCTTGACGTCTGAGTCCCGGGTCATCGACGTCCCGGGCGTCACCCGGTTCGAGATCGCGCCACACCAGTGCTTCGCCTGCGGGACCCTCAATACAAGCGGCATGGGCCTCATGCTGCACGTCGAGCCCGGGCGCTCGCGGGTCGAGCTCACGCTCGAGCCCAGGTTCCAGGGCTGGGATGGGATCGCCCACGGTGGGATCGTGTGCACGATCCTCGATGAGGTCATGGCCTGGGCGCTGGTCGGCGAGGACAACTGGGGTCTCACGGCCCGCCTGAACGTTGCATTCAAGCGCCCGGTCCTGGTCGGCCAGGATCTCCGCGCCGAAGGCTGGATCACGCGCTCGCGCAGGCGCGTCGTCGACACGGCCGGGCGCCTCGACGACGCTGCGACCGGGCAGACGCTCGCGACCGCGACCGGCGTGTACGTGGCCGCGGACGAGGCCCGCAAGCGCGAGCTCCGTGAACGCTATGGCTGGCGACCGCTTGTCGGGATCTCCGCTGAACCGCCCGACTCCGTGGACGCAGCCCCGTGACGCCCGTGAGCGAGACCCCGCGGCCCACAAGCCCCGCGACGGCCCGCGCCGTCGCGTTCGTCGCCGACCACAAGCCGGCCGCCGAGGCCCTCGGTGTCACGTTGGCTGACGACCTGCAGGATCCCGATGCGCTCGCCGACGCTCTCCGCGAAGGCCTCGCCACGTTGGCCGATCCGGAGTACCTCGCGGGCCAGCAGTTCGTGGCACCGGGCCTGGGCACGACGCACGGTGTCCGCTGGCCGCTGCTCGCGGCCGTCATCCGCGGTTTCCGGCAGGCGACCCGCCGCGACCGCCCGACCCCGTTGCTGTTCGTCGCCGATCGCCTGTTCCGCGAGGAGCACCTCGAAGCTCGCTGGTTCGCCTTCGCGCTCCTGGAACGGACACTCGCGTCCGAGCCGGAGAGGACATGGCAGCTCCTGCGCCGCGGTGCCCGCGAGGCTGCCGACTGGATCACGGTCGACGACCTGGCGCATCCGTACGGCGCCGGCATCGCCGCCGAGGCCTATCGCTGGGCCGAGCTCGAACAACTCGTCTTCTCCCCGTCGCGCTGGGAGCGCCGGCTCGTCGGTTCGACGATCGCGACGATGACCCACGGCAACCGGCGATCCGGGCGCGGGCCCGAGGTCGTCGATCACGCGCTGCCGCTGCTCGGGCAACTGATGGGCGACGCGGAGCCCGACGTCCAGAAGGCCCTGTCGTGGGCGTATCGCTCGCTCGCGCAGATCGACCGCCCACGCACCACCGCGGCGCTCCGTGCCGAGGCAGACCGAGCCGCGACCACCGACGATGGCCACCGCGCGTGGGTCATCCGCGACAGCCTGTCCAAGCTGGACGCCAGCGACGCCGACGACATCCGCGCCCGCCTCGCCGGGATCCGGCGACGACCCGGTGCTCCGTCCACGTCCGCCGCCGCCGACCTCGCGTCCCGCTTCGGTGGGCTGCCGGACCCGGCCCACCATCCCGAACCACCGCTGACCTGATCAGGAGTAGCCGACCGTGACCGACGACCTGGGCGACGTCCGAGCCATCCGGATCGAGGACGAGATGCGAGTCTCGTACCTCGATTACGCGATGAGCGTCATCGTCGCCCGCGCGTTGCCGGACGTGCGCGACGGCCTCAAGCCGGTGCACCGCCGGATCCTCTACACGATGGGCGAGATGGGCCTGTCGTCGACCAGCTCATTCCGCAAGTGCGCGGCGGTGGTGGGCGAGGTCATGGGCAAGTACCACCCGCACGGCGATAGCGCGATCTACGACGCCCTCGTGCGCCTCGCCCAGGACTTCTCGATGCGCTACCCGCTCGTGGATGGGCAGGGCAACTTCGGGTCCGTCGATGGCGACGACGCCGCGGCGATGCGCTACACCGAGGCTCGCCTGACGGCGATCGCATCGGAGATGCTCGCCGATATCGACAAGGAGACGGTCGATTTCGTCGAGAACTACGACGGGACGCAGAAGCAGCCGTCGGTGCTGCCGGCCAAGCTGCCCGAACCTGCTCGTCAACGGCTCGACCGGGATCGCCGTCGGGATGGCGACGAACATCCCGCCGCACCATCTCGGCGAGATCGTCGACGCGACGATCGCGCTGCTCGACGACCCGGAGCTCACCTCGGACGACCTGTGCAAGTTCGTGCTCGGACCGGACTTCCCGACCGGCGGCACCATCTTCCGGTTCGAAAAGCAGCGAAACGTCCTGACCGGCGAATGGGAGACGGTCGACGCGATCCGGCAGATGTACGCCCATGGGCGCGGTCGGGTCGTCATGCGCGCGCAGGTCGCGTTCGAGGAGGTCCGCGGCGACCGGATGGCGATCATCGTCACCGAGCTGCCGTACCAGGTGAACAAGGCGGCGCTGCTCGAGAAGATCGCCGACCTGGTCAAGGACAAGCGCATCGACGGCATCGCGGACCTGCGCGACGAGTCCGACCGCGACGGGATGCGCATCTACATCGAGATCAAGCGCGATGCCAACCCGCACAAGGTGCTGAACAACCTGTTCAAGCACACCCCGATGCAGCTCGCGTTCAACATGAACATGCTGGCGCTCGTCGACGGCCAGCCGCAGACGCTGCCGCTACGCAGCGTGCTCGAGCATTACGTCGAGCATCGTCAGGAGATCGTCCGCCGACGCACCGAGTTCGACCTCGGCAAGGCGCGCGCCCGGGCACACATCCTCGAGGGCCTCAAGATCGCCCTCGACCACCTCGACGCGGTCATCAAGACGATCCGCGAGTCGGCCGACGTCGACGTCGCCCGGGACAACCTCATGGCGCGCTTCGACCTGTCGGAGCTGCAGGCCCAGGCGATCCTCGACATGCGCCTCGCCCGCCTCGCCGCACTCGAGCGCAAGAAGATCGAGGACGAGTACCTCGCGGTCATCCAGCTCATCGCCGAGCTCGAGGACATCCTCGCCAATCCGGCGCGGGTGCTCACGATCATCAAGGACGAGCTCATCGAGCTGAAGCGCAAGTACGCGGGCGAGCGCCGCACGCGTGTCGCGGACGACTCGAGCCGCGAGATGACCGACGAGGACCTGATCGCCGACGAGGACGTCGTGGTGACGATCTCCGGGCGCGGCTACATCAAGCGCCAGCCGGTCGCGACATACCGCCGCCAGCATCGCGGTGGCAAGGGGATCATCGGTCACGTGACGCGCGAGGAGGACGCCGTCGAGCACCTGCTGGTCGCGAACACCCACGACTATGCCCTGTTCTTCACGAATCGCGGCCGCGTCTTCAGCGCCAAGGTCCACGCCATCCCCGACGCCTCCCGGCAGGCCAAGGGCATGGCGATCATCAATCTGCCCGGCGTGCAGGTCGAGGCGGGCGAGGTGCCGGTCGCGACGATCGTGCTCCCGAACTTCGAGCCCGGGCACTACCTGGTCATGGCCACCCGCAAGGGCATCATCAAGAAGACGCCGCTCGAGCAGTTCGAGCGGGTCCGCTCGACCGGCATCCGGGCGATCACCATCAACCACGATGACGAGCTCGCCTGGGTCGACGTCTCGGGCGGGGGTGACGACATCATCATCGCCACGGCGCAGGGCATGCTCGCGCGCTTCGAGGAGAGTGAAGTCCGGCCGATGGGCCGCGACGCGGCCGGTGTCATCGGCATCCGGCTGCTCAAGCGCGAGGGCGACAGCGTCGTGGCGATGAGCGTCGTCGAGCCCGAAGCCGACCTGCTGGTCCTGACCGAGACCGGCTACGGCAAGCGGGTCGCCATCGGCGACTTCCGGCGCAAGCACCGCGGCGGCCAGGGCGTGCGGCTGATCGCCCTCGAGGGTCGCAAGACAGGAATCGTGGCGGCCGTCCAGCAGGTCACCGAGGAGGACGAGGAGCTCGTGCTCATCTCGCAGGGCGGCCAAGTCATCCGGACAGAGACCAACACGATCAACCGCTACTCGTCGCAGGCCCGTGGCGTCATCGTCATGCGCTTGGCCGAGGGCGACAGCGTGGCCGCGATCGCGGCCTTCAGCCCCGGACTTGCGGACCGCGACGGCATGGGCGACGATGACGCCCCCGAAACGGGTGGCCCCGGTCAGGCAGGCCCGAACGGCGGCGCGGTGTGACGGTCTTCGGCCAGCGGGAGGCGGCGTCCTTGTACGCGGACCAGTTCGAGATCTACCACGGCAACGCCAACCCCGACCTCGCGCGCAAGATCGCGCGCTATCTCGGCATGGAGTGCGGGAAGGCCGAGGTCTTCCAGTTCGCGAACGAGAACATCTTCGTCAAGATCCTCGACAACGTTCGCGAGAAGGACGTGTTCCTCGTCCAGCCGACGTCGCACCCGGTCAACCAGTCGATCATGGAGCTGCTGATCATGATCGACGCGTTCAAGCGGGCGTCGGCCGGCCGGATCACGGCGGTCATCCCGTTCTACGCGTACGGCCGGTCGGACAAGAAGGACCAGCCGCGTGTCCCGATCACGGCACGGCTCATCGCCGACATGATCACGGTGGCCGGCGCCGACCGCGTGCTGTCGATGGACCTCCACCAGGGTCAGATCCAGGGCTTCTTCAATATCCCTGTCGACGAGCTGACCGCCGTCCACATGCTGTCGCGCTACTTCATCGACAAGCGGCTCGACGACCTCGTGATCGTGACCGACCTCGGGTTCGCCAAGCGGGCGCGCGCCTTTGCCGAGCTGCTCGACGCGCCGCTGGCGATCATCGAGAAGCGCAGGATCGGCAACCTCGACCGCGCCGAGCTCATGAATGTCATCGGCGAGGTCCGCGGCAAGCGGGCGATCATCGTCGACGACGAGATCGACACTGCGGGCACACTCGTCGAGATCGTCCGCGCGCTCGAACGCGAGGGCGTGACCGAGATGTACGCCTGTGCCACGCACGGCGTGCTGAGCGACCCCGCCATCGAGCGCATCCGCGAGAGCTCGCTGCGCGAGGTCGTCGTCACCGACTCCGTGCCGCTCGCACCGTCGAAGCGCATCCCGAAGCTGACGACGCTGTCGGTCGCGCCGCTCATCGGCGAGGCGATCAAGCGCATCCACCGTGGCGAGTCGGTCGGGGCGCTCTTCTCGAGCGAGGTGTCGTTCACCCAGGAGATGCTGCTCTGGGACGAGGGCGGGGACGTCCAGGGCGGTGGGCGATCCGGCGACGATGAGGGCGACGACGACGGGGAGCCTTCACCAGACACCCTCGCCGCAGCCGTACGATCCGACCGATGAGCCTCCAGCTCCACCGACGCGACGAGGAAGGCGGCCTCGAGCCGCAACCGTCCGAGCCCGACTGGCAGGCCCAGCTCCGGTCGCCGCGCTGGGGCAGCGGTCTCCGCCGGCGCCGCCTGCCGGACCTCAAGAACCCCGAGATGAACCCGACGTCGCGGTTCATGGCGGTGATGTTCTGGCTCGGGTTGGCCGTCCTGACGTTCGCGGTGCTGATCGCAGGCTACGGTTCGGGCTTTTGGGATCTCCGCCCGGCACCGACGCCCGCGCCGATCGTCTCACCGGCCCCCTGACGGGGGTGCCGACCGCCGCGCAGGTCGGAGGGACCGAGCATTCGGTCAAGGAAGACTTCGACCGCGATGTTCCTGTCACTGACGGTTTTCGGACGAACGTGCACGGTCGACCCACGGATTCGACAGATTCTGCCGATTTCGCCGAACGGCCACGCTCATTCATCATGAAAGCGTTCCTGAGGGTGACATCCCCCTCCGGCTCCTAGCTTCCGAGGCCACTGAACCGGGATCCGCCGCGACTCGGCCTATACTCACGCTCCCATGAAGTTCCTTTCCCGTTTCGTCGACTCGAACGACCGCGAGCTCCGACGCATCCAACCCTGGGTCGACGAGGCCAACGCGCTCGAAGCCGAATTCGAGGGCATGTCGCCCGAGCAGATCCGCACCCAATTCGCCGAGATCCGCGACGAGGTCCGCGCGGCCGCCGATCCCGAGGAGCCGTCCGACGATGAGCTCCACCACGAGGACCTCGAGCGCCGCCGCGAGCTGACCAAGGCGCGCCGCACGCGCGAGAACGAGCGCCTCCAGAAGGCGCTCGACGACGTCCTGCCCGAGGTCTTCGCGATGACCCGCGAGGCAATGAAGCGGACGCTCGACATGCGCCATTTCGACGTCCAGCTCATCGGCGGCGCGGTCCTCCACCAGGGTCGCATCGCCGAGATGCGGACCGGCGAGGGGAAGACGCTGGTCGCACCGCTGGCCGCGGTCCTCAACTCACTGACCGGGCGTGGCGTCCATATCGTCACCGTCAACGACTACCTGGCCCGGCGCGACCCGCAGTGGATGGGCCCGATCTACGACTTCCTCGGCGTCAGCGTCGGGATGATCACGCACGACGCGTCGTACGTGTTCGAGCCTGGCTACCCGACGAGCGACGAGCGGCTCATCAACCTCCGCCCCGTCGAGCGGAGCGAGGCATACGCCGCGGACGTGACGTACGGCACGAACAACGAGTTCGGGTTCGACTACCTGCGCGACAACATGGTCGTCGAACTGAGCCAGCGCGTGCAGCGCGAGCGCAGCTTCGCGATCGTCGACGAGGTCGACAACATCCTCATCGACGAGGCGCGCACCCCGCTGATCATCTCCGGTCAGGCCGAGGAGTCAGCCGACCTCTACTTCACGTTCGCCCGGCTCGTCCCGCGCCTCAAGGAACGCCCCGAGGGGGACGAGGAAGGCGGCGACTACTTCATCGACCTGAAGGACCGAGCCGTCAGCCCGACCGAAGAGGGCATCCACAAGATGGAGGGCTTCCTCGGCGTCGAGAACATGTACGACGCCGACCCGCGGCTTGCCCGCCATTTCGAGCAGGCGCTGCGCGCGCACGCGCTGTACAAGCGCGATCGCGACTACATCGTCAAGGACGGCGAGATCGTCATCGTCGACGAGTTCACCGGGCGCCAGATGCCGGGCCGCCGCTGGAGCGAGGGGCTTCACCAGGCGATCGAGGCGAAGGAGGGGCTCCGCGTCCAGCGCGAGAGCGTGACGCTCGCCACGATCACGTTCCAGAACTACTTCCGCCTCTACGACAAGCTGTCGGGCATGACCGGCACCGCGATGACGGAGGCCGAGGAGTTCCACAAGATCTACAAGCTCGAGGTCGTCGCGATCCCGACCCACCGCGACATGGTCCGCGCCGATGAGGCGGACCTCGTGTTCCGCGATGAGAAGGCCAAGTTCAACGCGCTGATCGACGAGATCGTCGAGATGCAGGAGACCGGCCGGCCGGTGCTCGTCGGCACGATCAGCGTCGAGAAGTCCGAGATCCTCTCGGCGATGCTCAAGCGCCGCGGCATCAAGCACGAGACGCTCAACGCCAAGTTCCACGAGAAGGAGTCGGGGATCGTGGCCCAGGCTGGTCGGACCGGCGCGGTGACGATCGCCACGAACATGGCGGGGCGCGGCACCGACATCCTGCTCGGCGGCAACCCGGCGGGCCTGGCGTCCGAGGCGCTCCATCGCAAGGGGCTGAACCCGGCCGAGGTCGACGCGGACACCTATCAGCAGGCGCTGGACGAGGCGAAGGCGCTCACCGAGGAAGAGCACGTCCGGGTCGTGGACGCGGGTGGCCTCCACATCATCGGCACCGAGCGCCACGACTCGCGGCGGATCGACAACCAGCTGCGCGGCCGCGCCGGCCGGCAGGGCGACCCCGGCTCCTCGCGGTTCTACTTGTCGCTCGACGACGACCTGATGAAACGCTTCGCGTCGGAGCGCGTGACCGGCCTGATGGAGCGGCTCGGGCTCGAGGAGGATGTCGCGATCGAATCGCGCCTCGTCTCGAAGACCATCGAGAGCGCCCAGAGCCGCGTCGAGGGCTTCAACTTCGACATCCGCAAGCGCGTCGTCGAGTTCGACGACGTCATCAACAAGCAACGCGAGACGATCTACGCGGAGCGCGACAAGGTCCTCAAGAACGAGGACCTGACCGAAACCGTGCGGGCGTTCCTCGACGAGGAGATCGATACGCTCGTCGAGGGCCACCTCGCCGGTGACGACGCGGACGCCTGGGACGTCGACGGCCTGTCGGCCGCGTTGACGGCGATGGGTCTCGGCGGTCCTGAGACGTCCGTCGACACGCTGTGGGACCAGGGCGGCCGGGATGCCATCGCGGACTACGTGCGCGAGCTCGCCGACGACCGCCTGGACACGCGTGAGTCGGAGGTCGGAGAAGAGGATTGGGCGCAGGTCGAGCGGATCGTGCTGCTGCGCACCATCGACTCCCTGTGGGTCGAGCACCTCACCGAGGTCGACGACATGCGCCGCGGCATCGGCCTGCGCGGGTATGCGCAGCAGGACCCGCTCAACGAGTTCCGGCGCGAGGCGTTCCGGATGTACGAGGAGCTGCGCGGGCTCATCCGCCATGGCGTCGCCTCGTCGATCTTCCGGGTCAGCGTCCAGAAGCAGCCCGCGCCCGAGGCGGCCCTCAGCCAGTCCCTGGCACGGGGCGCCGCAGCGCTGACGAGCCCAGCCGGCGGCAACGGCGCCGGCGCCATGCAGCAGCCCGCGCTGGCGGGAGCCGCGGCCGCCGGGGCCGCTACGTCCGGCGCCGCTCGCGCGCCCGGCTCGGCTGTCGTCCGCGGCTCGCTCCCGGCCGCGCCCGTGGCGCGCAACGTCCGAGAGTCGGTCGGCGACGGGCCTGTGCCCGGCGGTGACGGCGGGGGCGGTGGCGCGGGTGGTGGCGCAGGAGTCCGCCAGGGCTACACGCCGACGGGCGCCCGCATCGGGCGCAACGATCCCTGCTGGTGCGGCTCCGGGGCCAAGTACAAGAAGTGCCACGGCCGCTGAGCGGCTGAGGCAACGGTGCGCGCCCTCGCTCGACTGATCCTCGCGGGTCTCTTCGCCGTGGTCGTGCTCATGGGTTACGCGGCGTACCGGATCTGGGACCAGGGCAACCGCGACGAGCGGCCGACCGCCGACGCGATCGTCGTGATGGGCGCCGCCCAGTACGACGGCCGCCCGTCACCGATCTTCAAGGCGCGGCTCGATCACGCGATCGAGCTCTTCCACGACGGCGTCGCGCCGTGGCTGATCGTCACCGGCGGCAAGGCCGAGGGCGACCGTACGACCGAGGCAGCCGCGGCCCGGGCCTACGCGATCCAGGGCGACGTCCCGGAGGGCTCGATCCTGTCCGAGGACCAGAGTCGGACGACCCTCCAGTCGATCCGCCAGGTCGCCGCGGTCATGGCGGACCGCGGACTCGAGACCGCGGTGTTCGTGTCCGACCCGAGTCACATGCTCCGCGTCCTGCGGATGGCATCCGACGAGGGGATCACGGCCTATGGGTCGCCGACGCGGACGAGCCCGCTCGAACACGATGTCCTCCGGCGAGTCGACGCGATCGTCCATGAGCTCGGTGCCTTGGCGATCTACTTCGTGACCGGCGGATCGCCGTAAGCGGGGCTCGCGCCCGTTCTCCCGAGGGTGTGCTTCTCAGGCGGCAGAACCGGCCCGAAGCGGTTCGACGACGCCCGTCAGGCCGCGGATCGTGCCTGGGACACACAGAATCTGGCCCAAAGACCCTTCGGGATGCGCATTCGCCCTCATTTTGCAGTCCACCAGGCACATCGCCGGTGGCGCGGAGCGGGTGGCTGACCGCTCTGAAGCGGGCGCTTTCGAAACTACCTCTTGGCGCTCGGGGGTTGGCCGCCTATACTGGGCCAACCGGCCGATCCCGGGACCGCCCGTGTCCCCCGGCAGGTCTCCCAGCCCCGCCGCCTGTGCCCAGCGTCGCAATTGGAGGGAGTCCATTGAAGCAGGCCGAGGATGCCGCGTTCGTCGATCTCATCGCGTGCGAGCGCGATTGCCGGACCTGCAGCTACGCGGCTGCTCTGGACTGTGACGGCAATTGTGGCGTCTGTCCGCACAACAGCTATTGCCCCTGCGTGAACCCCGTCGTCGCCCGAAGCAAGACGGCGCTGCGGCTCATCGAGCTGCGCCCGATCCTGCTCCAGGATCTCCAGGCGCGGAACTAGGTGGACGCGTCCGCCATCCGCGGCCT
Organism: uncultured Chloroflexia bacterium; assembly: GCA_963780425.1. Classification (GTDB taxonomy): domain Bacteria; phylum Chloroflexota; class Limnocylindria; order Limnocylindrales; family CSP1-4; genus SPCO01. The sequence goes on from CAWABZ010000012.1 coordinate 457,418, forward strand.
GGCCGAACGGATCCGGTCGACCTCGGGGCGTCTTTGACCTCGACGCCAAGCAGCAACGCGTCGCAGAACTGGATGCGCTGACGACGGAACCCGGGTTCTGGGACGACCAGCGCGGCGCCCAGAGGGTCCTCCGGGAGGCCGACGGCCTCCGGTCCGAGATCGAGATGTGGCATGGGCTGCTGGCCCGCGCCGACGACCTCGAGGCGGCCCTCGAGCTGCTCAACGAAAGCGCCGACGCCGAGCTCGAGGCGGAGCTCGAACGGGATGCCGCCGCGCTCGAGAAGGATTTCGCGCGAGAGCGGACCGCGCTCCTGTTCTCCGGCGAGCACGACGAACGCTCGGCGATCCTGTCGATCAGCGCCGGGGCCGGCGGCACCGAGGCGACCGACTGGGCCGAGATGCTGCTGCGGATGTACCTGCGCTGGGCCGCCAACCACCGCTTCAAGACCGAGATCATCGACCAGCAGGAGGGCGAGCAGGCGGGGCTCAAGAGCGTGACCGTGGAGGTCGAGGGCCGGCGGGCGTATGGCTGGCTGCGGGCCGAGCGCGGCGTCCATCGACTGGTCCGCATCAGCCCGTTCGACTCGCAGAACAGGCGCCAAACGACGTTCGCCCTGGTCGAGGTCCTGCCGGAGGCCGACGACGACGTCGAGATCGAGCTCGACTGGGACGAGATCCGGGTCGACACCTACCGCGCCCAGGGCGCCGGCGGACAGCACGTCAACAAGACCGATTCGGCGGTGCGCCTGACGCACAACCCGACAGGGATCGTCGTCCAGAGCCAGAACGAGCGATCGCAGACCCAGAACAAGGAGAACGCGATCAAGGTCCTCAAGTCACGCTTGCTCGAGCGTGCCCTCGAGGAGAAGGAGGCCGAGCTCCGCGCCTTGAAGGGCGAGCATGTCGAAGCCGGCTGGGGCAACCAGATCCGGAGCTACGTCCTGCACCCCTACCAGATGGTCAAGGACCTGCGCACCGGCCATGAGACCGGCAACACCACGGCGGTCCTCGACGGCGACCTCGACGCGTTCATGCAGGCCGAGCTCGAGCGCCTCGCGACCGGCGGGGAGTGGCGCATCAGCGACCCGGAGGGCGACGCGGCGTGACCGTGCGCCCTGGGCCCGCGGTCCGGGGCGCGCTTTCGTATCGGCCTGTCCGCCCCGACGAGCTCGATGCGTGCGCCGACGTCTGGCGCGTGTCGATCAACGACTACATCGGCCGGCTGAACCAGCCGGACATGCAGGCGGAGAGTGCACCGCTCGTCCGCCTCTACGCCCACCTCCAGTCGACCGATCCGGAGCGGTTCGTCGTCGCCACCCGACCGGACCCCGACGCACCGGGGGGCGAGCGGATCGTGGCGTTCGCCGCGGCCGTCGTCCGCGAGCGGCTGTGGTTCCTGTCGATGTGCTTCGTGCTGCCCGAGGTCCAGGGCGGCGGCGTCGGCCGGACCCTCCTCGCGCGGATCGCGCCGCCCGCGGATGCCGCCACGGTCCGGGCGACCGGCACGGACAGCGCCCAGCCCATCAGCAACGCCCTCTATGCGTCCCTCGGGATGGTGCCCCGCGTCCCGCTGCTCAACCTGATCGGCCTGCCGACACGCCCGGACGCCTTCGGGCCGCTGCCGGCGGGCATCCGCGCCACGTCGTTCGAGCGCGTGGCGGCCGACGGGCACGAGGAGCTCGCGACGGTCGTCGACGCGCTCGACCGTGAGACCCTCGGCGTCAGCCATCCCATCGACCACCGCTATCTGCGCGAGGAGAACCGGCGTGGCTGGCTGTACGCCGGACCGGATGGCACGCCGCTGGCCTATGGCTACGCGACCGAGGCGGGCCGTGTCGGCCCCGTCGCGAGCCGCGATCCCGACCTGCTCGCCCCGATCCTCGGTCACCTCACCACCGAGGTGACGCCACGGGGAGCTTTCGCGGTGTGGCTGCCCGGGACCGCGGATCGGGCCGTGATCGGCGCTCTGCAGGCGGGATTCCGCCTCGAGCCGTTTCCCGTCCTGTTGTGCTGGGACCGGCCGTTCGTCGACCTGTCGCGCTACGTGCCGATCTCCCCCGGACTCCTCTAGACCCGTCCAGACCGGACCATCGTCCGGGTCCGGGTAGGCCGCCCGTACGTTTGCCCGCCCGATGGGCCGGTGATAGCCTCGGGGCCGACGTGGTTCCCGCTGCTGTGCCCGCGGACGGGGTCGAACCGAAGGAATCCCGGTGGCGACCGTCGATCGCCACCCGCTCTCGCCCGCGGAGTCGCCCGTGACCATCGCCCCAGCGCCGTCGGCGGCGCGCTCGCTCCGTCGTCGGATCCTGGATCGTGGCCGTGATCAGGCCGCCCCGGATCGCGCGGTCCTCGTGCTGCACGACGTCACGAAGCAATACCCCAACGGGAAGATCGCCCTGCGCGACGTCGACCTCGTCATCCCCGAAGGCGATTTCGTCTTCCTCGTCGGGCCGTCTGGTGCCGGCAAGTCGACGCTCATCAAGCTCCTCATTCGCGACGAGGTCGCAAGTCGCGGCGAGGTCGTGCTCGACGGCCAGGACCTCGCCCGCCTCCCGCGCCGGCAGGTGCCACGTATGCGCCGCAAGATCGGGATCATCTTCCAGGACTTCAAGCTGCTGCCGACCAAGACGGTCTGGGAGAACGTCGCGTTCGCGCTCGAGGTCACCGGCCATCCGCGCCGCCTGATCCGACCGGCGGTCGACCGCGTGCTCGCGATCGTCGGTCTCACCGCGCAGTCGAGGCAGACCCCCGCCCAGTTGTCGGGTGGCGAGCAGCAGCGTACGGCGATCGCGCGGGCCCTCGTCCACGACCCGCGCCTGATCATCGCCGACGAGCCCACCGGCAACCTCGACCCGCTCATCAGCTGGGAGATCCTGCAGCTCCTGCTCCGCATCAACGAGCTCGGCGTCACGGTGCTCATGGCGACCCACAACGCCGAGGTCGTCACGGCCCTGCGCAAGCGCGTCGTCGCGCTCGAAGAGGGTCGGGTCATCCGCGACGAGGTCGGTGGCGCCTACCACCGCGAGGACTGACCGAGCGTGCTGGCGTTCCTCTTCTTCAGCCTGAAACGGGCCTGGCAGGGCTTCTGGCGCAACGCCCTCATGAGCCTGGCGGCCACCGCCACGATGGTCCTCATGCTGCTGCTGCTCGCCGGCTTCTGGATCATCCAGACCGGCCTGCTGGCGGGCCTCGAGTTCACCGAGCAGAAGGTCGAGGTCGTCGCCTACCTCCATCAGAACGCGACCGAGTCGCAGATCAACGCCCTTGCCGCCGAGATCCGCCAGCGACCCGACGTGGCCGAGGTGGAGATCGTGACCCGCGACAAGGCGCTCGATCGCTTCCGCGAGTCGATGGAGGCGCAGGGCCGGACCGACCTCACGCAGCAGCTCGAAACCAACCCGCTCTATGCGAGCCTCGAGGTCAAGCTCACGGACCCGTCCGCGCTCAAGGCTGTAGGCGACGCGCTCGACCCGACCGAGCACCCGATCGTCCGCAACGTCATCAACATCGAGGACCTGGTCGACCGGCTTCTGACGGTGACCAGCATCCTGCGCACCGCGGGCACGGTCCTGCTGGTCGCTATCGGTCTGATCGTGCTGTTCATCATCGTGAATGCGATCCGCCTTGCGGTGGTCGCCCGCGCCGAAGAGATCGAGATCATGCGGCTGGTCGGGGCATCTGACGCGTTCATCCGCTGGCCGTTCATCTTCGAGGGGGCCTTCGTTGGCTTCCTGGGCGCCGCCATCACGCTGGCGATCCTGGCGGGCGCCGCCGAACCGCTCAACGGCTTCCTGGTCGAGTTCTTCCGCGTCCTGCCGCTCCAGATCGGCTCGCTCACGCGCGATCTCGTGACGCTCGTGATGGGTGCCGGGGTGGGTCTCGGCATCCTCGGCTCCTGGGTGTCGGTCCGCACCTACCTGATCCGCTAGGTACCCCGCGGGGGTCGCCCCCGTCGGCCGTACCTTCGACCCGGGGCCCGTCATCGGCGGCGGATGTACATTCTGGTTCCCAGTCGCGCCCGTCACGCGGCGTCGTCATAGCTCGATTCGAGGGAACCGGATTCCGCCATGCACTCAGGTGAGTTCGATCAGCAGGATCGGCAGGCGGTGTCCGTCGCGCCGGTCGACCCCGTCCTGAAGCCCTCCCGGCGGGTCCCGATCCTGTCGGTCGCGGTGACCGTCGTCGCGCTGCTGTCCGGCAGCGCGCTGTTCCTGAGCGGCTACTCGATGGGCCGCCAGAGTGCGGTCGAACCGGGCACTCCGGCCACCGATGGGACGGCGTTCAGGCCGTTCTGGGACACCTACCACACGATCCAGGACCGGTACGCCGGAGGTCAAGTCGATCGGGAGACGGTCGTCCAGGGCGCGATCCGCGGGATGATCGACTCCCTGGAGGATCCGTATTCCGCGTACCTGACGTCGGACCAGTACCGCTCGAACCTGCAGGGGATCAGCGGGCAGTTCGAGGGCATCGGCGCGGAGATCGCCACACAGGCCGCCGACGGGACCCAGGGCTGCGCGACGCTGGGACCGGTGTGTCGGCTGGTCATCGTCGCCCCGATCGGTGGATCGCCGGCCGAGAAGGCCGGCCTGAAGCCGGGCGACCTCGTCCTGGCGACCGACGGCGTCGCCCTCGATGGCCTGACGGTCGACGGAGCGCGAGAACGGATGCGCGGACCCAAGGACACGACGGTCGAGCTGCGGATCCAGCGCGGTCAGGAGACGCCGTTCGACCTGCGCATCGTCCGCGACGTCATCCAGGAACGCGAGGTCGAATCCAAGGAGCTCGTGGAAGGTACTGTCGGTTACATCCGGTTGGAGGGCTTCTCCGATCACTCCGCCGAGGACCTGGCCCAGGTCGTGCGCGCCCACGTGGATGCCGGGCGCACCAAGCTCATCCTCGATCTGCGCGGGAACCCGGGCGGCTACGTCACCGCCGCTCGCATGGTCGCGAGCCAGTTCATCGGCTCAGGGCCGATCTTCTGGGAGCAGGATGCCAAGGGCGTGCAGACCGCCACCGATGCCATCCCGGGCGGGGTCGCAACGGATCCCGCCATCGAGGTCGTGTGCCTCATCGATCGTGGCAGCGCGTCGGCCAGCGAGATCGTGGCCGCGGCGCTCCAGGACAGCGGCCGGGCGACGCTCGTCGGGCAGCGCTCGTTCGGCAAGGGCACGGTCCAGCAGTGGCAGGAACTGGCCGGCGAGGGTGGCGCGTTCCGCCTCACGATCGCCCGCTGGCTGACCCCGACCAAGCGCTGGATCCACGATGTCGGCATCGAGCCCGACGTGGCGGTCGACATCCCGGCCGTGGGGGTCCCGAGCCAGGATCCGGTGCTCGAGCGGGCGCTCGATGTCCTCGGAGCGAGAGCGGTGGTACCGGCCGGCGGACGCCGGTAAAGTCACCTTGCGCTCACGACGGCCTTCGGGTACGGTTTCGCGGAACGAAAGGAGGTGATGTGCAGTGATCGACAGTACGCGTAGCTGCACCACCTCGCAGGAGATGGCCGTCTAGTCGGACACCCTGTGGGTGGTAAGCAACTCGAACGCCGGTCCGCATAGGACCGGCGTTCGTGCGACTCCAGCACAGGCACGCCACGAGGCGCTCCCATGTCCGACCAGACCGTCGCCCTCAATCGAAAAGCCCGCCACGAGTTCACGATCGACGAGACCTTCGAGGCCGGTCTCGTCCTGACCGGCACCGAGATCAAGTCGGTCCGCGCCGGCAAGGCGAACATCGCCAATGCCTACGCGCGCATCGAGAAGGGTGAGGCGTGGCTGATCGGCGCCGACATCGCGCCGTTCGAGCAGGGCAATCGGTACAACCACGACCCCAAGCGGAACCGCAAGCTGCTGCTCCACCGGCGCGAGATCGACGAGCTGCTCGGGCGCGCCCAGCAGAAGGGCCAGACGATCGTGCCGCTCCGGCTCTACCTCAGCCGCGGCAAGGCCAAGATCGAGCTCGGCCTGGCGCGCGGCAAACAGCTCCACGATCGCCGGCGCGACATCGCCGACCGCGACGCGAAGCGCGACATCGCGCGCGAGCTGGCGGACGTCCAGCGAGGGCGCTAGCGCCGGGCGCTGGTGCGAATCCGGGCGCAACGCTCGACGGCTCCTTTGGATCACCCAGCGTTCCAACCGACCTGGGAATCGGCCTTCCGGCGTCGATCGGTCCGGTGGAGGTGCCAAACAGCCGCGGAACACCATCCGAGCCGCCCTTCCGGCGCCACCCGGAACGCTGCCGGTTCCATCGGAGGGGGTCGGGTCAGCGCAGCAGGTAGCGGCGGCTGAGCGGCACCTCGACGACCGGGTCGATCGCGAGCGGCCTCCCGTCGAGCGTGACGCGGCCGTCCGCGACGTCAACCTCGATCGCGGCCACGCTGCGGTTCCGTGCCAACGATTCGCGGGTCAGTCCACGCGTCCCACGGACCGGGATGAGCTCCCGACCGTGGCGCCGCAACTCGGGCGACCCAGTCGCGGCCCGCGACACGAACGTCGCCGACAGCGATGCAGCCGCTCGCGGCCGGCCACCCCAGTCGGGCCGGTAGCGTGTCGGCTCGGCGCCTTCCACCGTGGCGTTGCCCTCACCAAGAGGTCCCCACGCCGCCACCCCGGCCTTCAGCACGAGGGCCGGCTTGACGCCGAAGTAGGCCGGCTCCCACAGGACGATGTCAGCGAGGCGGCCGCGCCGAAGCGATCCGACGTGGTCGGCGAGGCCGTGCGTGATCGCAGGTTCGATGGTGACCTTCGCGAGGTAGCGCAGGACGCGCTCGGTCGAATCGAAGGGGTCCGCGGCAGGCGTACCGCCCGACCACGAGCGCATGACATGCGCCATCTGGAACGTCCGCCGGACGGTCTCCATCATGCGGCCCATGCCCTGCGAATCGGAATTGACGATCGCGATCGCGCCGAGCTCGTGGAGCGGTCCTTCCGCGGCCATGGTCGCCGGGTGGACGCGCTCGCGAACGAGTGCCACGTCTTCCTCGATCGCGAACGACGCCCCGTGGTTGAGGACGATCATCGGGACCTGCTCGGCCGCCGCATTCACCCCGAACGGGACAGTCGGCGTGGTCGATGAGCAGATGACGTTCGGCTCGCGGACCAGCCTGATGACATCGGGCACGTGGCCGCCACCGCTGCCTTCGACGTGGTACGCGTGCACGGTCCGGCCGTCGATGGCCGCGACCGTGTCCTCGAGCTCGGCGCTCTCATGCAGTCCATCGGTGTGGAGCGCGACCGAGACGTCGCGCACGTCGGCAAAGCGGAGGACGTGGTCGATGAGCTCCGGGTATGCGCCGTAGTCCTCGTGGATCTTGAAGCCACACGCGCCAGCCTCGAGCAGTGCGTCGAGCGGTCCGTCGTCCTCAGCGCGAGCGCAGGCCTGGAGGCCCACATTGAGCGGCCAATCGGCGACGGCGGCAAGCGTCCGGGCCATCGCCCACGGCGGCTCCTCGAAGCCGGCCGTGATGAGTGTCGTGACGCCGCCCGACAGCGCGGCCGGCAACAGCTCGGGTGAGATGAGGTGCACGTGGCTGTCGATCGCGCCGGGCGTCGCGATGAGGCCATAGCCCATGATCGGCTGTGTGTGCGGGCCGATCGCAAGATCGATGGCGTCGCTGATGGCCGGGTTGCCGGCCCGGCCGACACCGACGATCCGCCCATCCTTGATCCCGATGTCCGCCTTGACCGCGCCGATGACCGGATCGAGGACGAGCGCCCCGGCGACGACCGCATCGAGCTCCGATGGCGACGTACCACCCTGGGCCGACCTCGGCCGGATCGTCTTGCCGTAGCCCCAGATGGGCTCGTCGCCGACCGCCTGGCGGTCCTCCGCCACGCGCACCCACAAGTCGGTGTCGCCGAGGCGGACTCGATCGTCTGTCGTGGGGCCGTAGCGGACCAGCCGCTCGTCGGGGGAGAGACGGGTCATCTGACGCGCACCAGGCGCACGGTCCGCGTCTCTCCGGGAGCCCAGCGCTCCGTGGACCCCGCCTCGATGTCGAGACGACACCCGGCGGCCGAGGCGCGATCGAACTCGAGCCGTCGATTCACCCGCTCGAACGGGTAGTGGCTGGAAACGCGGACGACTCGCCGCGACGTGTTCCTGACCGCGATCTCGATGCGCTCGCGATCCTCGGCCGCGGCGGTCGGCGGCGCCTGGCGGATCTGTCCGGGCTCCTCGTCGGCAGACGGCCCGAGCGGCTCCCGCAGGACGACGAGCCGGACCCCATCGTCCATCAGTACCTCCAGCCGGACGTCGCCGACGAGGGCGGCCACCCCGGGGAGCACCTGGTCGGGCTGTACGGCTGCGCGTCCCGCGGCCTCGACCTCCGCGTAGCTCGCGCTCGCGCGGGCCGCCTCGAGCATGGCGTCGCAGATCAGCGCGACGGCCTCAGGCGCGTTCAGGAGGAGGCCACGACTCCGGTGACGCCGGGCCAGCTCGGCCGCCGTGAAGATGAGGAGCCGCTCCTCCTCCCAGGCCGTCAGCCGCATGCCCGCATCGTAGCGGCGCGTGGCGCCGGCCCGTCGGGCCTACCTGACGCGAGCGACCAGACGGGCCAGCTTGCGCCTGATCCGTCCGGGGAGGGGCGGTCGGCGATGCACCCAGACCTTGCGAACATGGGCCGCGACCGCCATCGTCATGCGTTCGCCTGCCGGGATGTAGAACACGTCACCGGCCCGGAGGACGTGCGTCGTGCCGGAGGCGGTCACGGTCGCCTCGCCCTCGAGGATGTAGGCCCACTCATCGACGCTGAAGACATACTCCGACGTGCCTGCGTCGCTCTCCCAGACGCCGCTGCGCAATCCGCCATCTGCCGACTGCAGGCGAGCTGCCGAGCGAGTCGTCGCGGCACCGGGTGCCGATGCGCCTGCGAAGCCGCGAGCCGCCGTCGACGTCGCCTCGAGGTCGGTGTCGGACGGGCGAAAGACCTGCACCCTGTCAGCCTACTGACTGACTCGGTCCATTTTCAGATCGGATGGGTCAGGATCGTCTGGTCATGCAACGGCAGCCCGGCGCCCTGACTCTGAGCGAGGACGATCGCCGCGTGCTGGCGGTGTGGGCCGCCGACTGTGCCGAGCGGGTGCTGCCGCTGTTCGAGAGGCAGGCTCCGTCCGACACACGACCCCGCGATGCCATCGAAGGCGTTCGCGCATTCGCGCGGGGTGAGCTGCGGATCGGACCAGCCCGCGCGCTGGCGGTGGCTGCGCACGCGGCCGCCCGAGAGGTCGGCGATCCGGCTGCGGTCGCGGCCGCGCGAGCCGCGGGTCACGCGGTCGCCACGGCGCACATGGCGTCTCACGCGCGAGGCGTCCCGGCATACGCGGCGAAAGCCAGGAGTCTCGCCGCCCCGGGCGATCCGTCGGCCGTCTCGGACGAGATCCGTTGGGCGGTGGACCACGCCTCGACGGAGGTTCGGGAGGTTCTCGGACGGTTGCCGCCTCCGGACCGACCCGCCGGCATCCTCGGGGCAGTGATCCGCGAGCTGCACGCGCGGGTCACAGAGGGCCGCTGACGTGGCTGGGGTCCCGGCCCGGAGGCCGAGCAGGCGGTGACCGCTCACGGATGTGAAGGAAAGAGGTGGTGGAGATGGGGGAGAGTCGAACTCCCCGTCCAAGACCCTTCGCCGGAGACCACTACGAGCGTGTCCGATGCTTTGTCGTCGACCGCCCGATCGGGCATCGGCACCCTGCCGGACGGTCCAGTCACGTGTCCCTAGATCGGGCTTGACTCCGGACTACGCGACGCTCATCCGGATCGCAGCCCCGCTGCATGACGCTTCCACTACCCGCGGAGCGGAGGTAGCTTCCACGCTCACCTTACCGCCTAAGCGGCGAGGGCGAGAGTCGACTGGCGGTTGCCAGGTACTTCGTTTTGCTGCCTGATTAACGAGGCCTGAGCAGCATCCTCGGCTCGCACTCTCCGACAACCAAGCCCTGTCGAAACCACGCATCCCCACAGGACCGAACGTCGGTTCGGTTTGTTCATCAATGCTACCACGGGTCGCTGCCGGGGCCAATGGCCCGCGACGGCTCCTAGTCCGAGGACGGGGGACCCGCGTCACCCGAGGGAGTCAATCGCCGGTCGTCACCTGGAGTCTGAGCGTGTGACCGTGCGCCTTGAACGGCGTCTGGTCGTCCAGCATGCCGGTCACGATGTCCATGACGAGCGTGTCATCGAGGCCGCGCTCCTCGATCTCGACGAACGTCGCGCCCTCGATGACCAGGCCGACGAGAAGCAGCGTGTCCGCCTGGCAGACTGCCCGCGCCCGCTCGCCCCGGACTGGCGCGTGGACGAGGTCGACGATCAGGCGTCCATCGAGATCGACGGAGTGGGCCGCCGAGGTCCATGGCGAACCCGGCTCCTTGATCGCCCGCTCGAGATGCGGCCACAGATGCGCCTCAGGCTCCTCGGTGACCCAGCCCGGCCGTTCGGCGTGGCCGCGTAGGTCGTCGATCCGGCGCGCCTCGGCCCTGGCGTCCCCGACGCCCTCCCCACGCTCATCGATGTCCCAGCGCCGCTCCTTCGACGGCGGAGGGATCGATGCTCGCTCGCGTTCGACGTCCACCGGCACAGGGTACGGCGTCGGGTATCTTGGGGCGGCCACCAGCCGTCGTTCTGGCACGGACCCGCGCCAGTCCTGCGCACCACCCCCGTCCGATCGGGAAGAGCCATGGACCACGAGCCCGTTCTCATCTCGACCATCGCCATCGGTCTAACGGCCGCGCTCGTCGGCGGCCTTATCGCGCGGCGGGTCGGGCTGCCCGCGATCGTCGGCTACATCCTCGCGGGCGTGGCGATCGGGCCGTTCACGCCCGGTCTCGTAGCGGATCCGGCCGTCGCGACCGAGCTCGCCGAGCTGGGTGTCATCCTGCTGATGTTCGGGGTCGGGATCAACTTCTCGATCCGCGACCTGCTGGCCGTCCGTTCGATCGCCATCCCCGGCGCCATCATCCAGACCATCGTCGGCGTCGCCCTCGGCCTGTGGCTCGGCCAGGCGCTCGGGTGGGGCGTGAGTGGTGGCCTGGTCCTCGGGCTCGCCCTGTCCATCGCGAGCACGGTGGTCTTGCTCCGGACGCTGGACGACCGCAACGAGCAGGACACGACCCAGGGCCACATCGCGGTCGGCTGGCTGATCGTCGAGGACCTGCTGGCGGTCGTCGTCCTCGTGCTACTGCCCGCGATCGCTCCGTCGCTGGGCGGCAATGCGCCGCCGGGCGGTGCAGGCGATCCCCTCGTCGAGATCGTGATCGCGGTGGGCAAGGCGGCGGTCTTCGCCATCCTCATGATCGTCGCCGGCGTGCGGCTGGTGCCCTGGCTCCTGCTCGTCGTCGCGCGCGAGGGCTCGCGCGAGCTCTTCTCCCTCACGGTCCTGGCCATCGCGCTCGGCCTCGCGTTCGTGGCCTCGAGCGTGTTCGGCGTCTCGTTCGCCCTGGGTGCGTTCCTCGCCGGGGCGGTCGTCGGTGAGTCCGACATGAGTCATCAGGCGGCGGCCGATGCTCTGCCCTTGCGCGACGCCTTCGCGGTGCTGTTCTTCGTGTCGGTGGGGATGCTGCTCGACCCCACCTATCTGCTTGCCAATCCGCTGCCGGTGCTCGCGGTGCTGACCCTGATCGTGGTCGGCAAGGCCGTCACCAAGCTCGTCATCGTGCTCGTGGCCGGCTACCCGCCGCGTGTCGCCTTGACGGTCGCGGCCGGTCTCGCCCAGATCGGCGAGTTCTCGTTCATCGTCGGCACGATCGGCCGCTCTCTCGGCCTGCTCCCCGATGAGGGCTACCAGCTCATCGTCGCCGGGTCGCTGTTGTCGATCACCCTCAACCCACTCCTCTTCCGGTTGATCCCGCCACTCGAGGCGAGGCTTCGCGGGAACCGCATCGTCGAAGCCGCTGGCGGCGCGCCACGCCGGCGAGCTGGCGCGCCTCACGCCTGAGGAACGTGAGACCCTCCGGCAGCACGCGATCATCTGCGGCTACGGCCGCGTGGGGCGCTTGATCGGGCCGGCCCTGGAACGACGCGGCTTCCGCTATGTCGTGATCACCCAGCAGCGTGACGAGGTCGATCGGCTACGGTCGGGGGGAGTCTCCGCGATCTACGGCGATGCATCCAACCCCGATATGCTCGAGATGGCCAGTCTCCGGGACGCCCGGCTTGTGATCGTGGCCACATCGGATCCGAACGAGACCCGTCTGATCGTGGAGCGGGTTCGCGCGCTCAACCCGAACGTCGACCTTGTCGTTCGTACCCATAGCGACACCGAGGCGGCGCACCTGCGCTCACTCGGGGGCAAGGTGCAGGCGGTCCACGGTGAGCGCGAGCTGGCCGTGCAGATGGCGCGCTATGCGCTGCGGCGCTTCGGCGTCAGCGCCGCGGAGGCCGAGGCGATCGCGCAGGGGCTGCGCGGCCGGGCAGTCGTCGTAGCGGCGGAGCGTCGCAGCGGGCTGTCGGACATCCTCGCGCGGCTTCGCCGGCGGTTCAGCGACCGACGAGCGTGATACCGGTGATGCGCGCGTAGTTCGAGAACCAGGTATTCCTGTGGATGACCTTGCCCGACTTGTCCCGGACCGTCCGCACCACCGTTACCTGGAAGCCGGCGACCGGGTATTCGATCCGCTTCGCGGCGCCCGACGGCAGGCTGTTCGTGTACTGGATGGTGTCGGTCGCCGACCGGTAATTCCGGCGCTGTCCGGTCGCGAAGGACACCTTCCGGCCGGTCGGGACGCTGTAGATCTCGAACTTGACGTAGCCCTTGCCGCCGGTCTTCCAGCCGAGGCCGCGGATCAGCAACGGGTAATCGGTGTCGTTGGTGAACGACATCGTCTGCTTCGAGCCCGACGCGCTGATGAACACCGTCGCGTCGAGGCCGACCGGATAGCGGTCGATGTAGTAGTAGTGATTGCGCCGGGCGCCCATCTTGTAGCCGGCACGAGCTGCGGCGTTGAACAGGGTCGTGGAGCACGAGCAGATACCGCCGGCCAGGGCACCCTGCGGTTCGGTCCGTCCGTTGATGATCGCGCCGCCCGAGCGATAGCCCTTCGCGCGCGAGACCGACCCGACGGCATTCCAGAAGTCGAACGTCGCCCCGGGTGCGACGACGTAGCCGTTGATAAGGCGCGCGGGGATCCAGATGTTGGCGCCGAAGCCGTTCTTCTCACCGATCGGGAAGTACGTCGTCCACTGCGAGATCTTGCGCATCTTCGGACGGGCGGCCTGGGCTTCCTCGGTCGTCAGCCGCGGCTGGATGACCTTGATCGCCGGATCGAGCGTGGCGGTGGACCCACCGGCGACGCGTGCGTCGATGAGGTCCTGGACCTGCTGCTTCGTGGCCGCCAGGTCGAGCTTGTAACCGGTCTTGCTCTCTGTCACGCCGGTGATCCGCGAGCCGCTCGTGGTGAACGACGCGTTGACCGGCGCCCGATCGACGTTCTTGGCCACCTTCTTGAGCAGGGCCTCGAGACCGGACGTGTCGACGGACACGCCGTACCCGCCATCGGCCGTCGGCGCGAACGACAGCCAGGTCCGCAGTCGTGCGGCCGTGATCTGCTGGTCCTGTGCCTTGCCGGCGAACAGGATCGGCGCGGTGATCCGCTCGGCATCGGTCTTGGCGATCGTCGCCTCGTCGGTGGTGGTGGCCGGCGGGACGCTGCGGACAGGCATCTCGTAGGTGAGCTCCGGCAGCGCACTCAGCTCGCCGAGGTCGGCCAGGGCCGCCTCGACCGGCACCGCCGGGTCGGCCAACCGGCCATCGATGGCCGGCACGACGGCAAACTCCTTGTCGACGACCGCGACCCAGGCGTCCTGCGGTTCACGCGCGAGCGAGTCGGCGAACGACAGGCCGTGCTCGGCAAGGGCGTCCGCATCGAAGGTGACCTTCGGCGTCAGCGACACGCCCCGGAGTGCAGTGCGGGCGTCGGCGATGAACCGCTCGACCGCATTGCCGTCGCGGCCGACCGCGAGCGCCTCGGCGACCATGGCGTCGACGTCCGGTCCACGGCCGATCTCGGCGAAGGTGACCGTCCGCGCGCTGTCCCGCGTCTTGAACGTGACCGAGCCCTCGCCCAGGTATCCATAGACCTGCCGGATCGCGGCGCCCGCCGCGACCGCGTCCAGCCCGGACACGTCGAGCGACCCGACGGCCACGCCGGGCAGGATCCGCCCCACGTACTGGCGGTCATAGGCGTACAGCGCCCCCACGCCGATCGCCATCGACGCGATCAGGCCGATCAGGAACGCGACGGCGAAGCGGAGACGCGTCGACGATCGGCGCGTTTTTTCCGGGGTCTCGATCAGGACCGTATCGGGCGTGGTCGTGGTCATGGAGGCGACATCCTAGCAGCCGTGGGCAAGCGCTCTGGTTGCATCTGGGTGTCTTGGAGACGCGGAAAGACGTGTATCCGTTACGGCCCCGAGGCGCGCCGGCCGTGGCCGGTCGTCAGCCGCCGCGGGGAACGAGCACGACGCGGCGGTTCGGCTCCTCGCCGATCGATTGCGTCGCGACACCTGCGTGGTCGCGCAACGAAAGGTGGATCCAGCGCCGCTCCAGGGCCGGCATCGGCTCGAGCTGGAGCATCTTCCCTGTCTCCATGACCCGGGCCGCGGCGCGGTCCGCGAGCTCGCGAAGCTGCCGTTCGCGGCGGCCGCGGTAATCCTCGACGTCGACCAGCACCCGGGTCCACGAGCCCATCTCCTTGGACAGCATCAGGTTCACGAGGTGCTGCAGGGCCGAGAGCCGCTCGCCCTTGCGCCCGATGAGGGCGCCGAGGGAGTCGCGGTCGTCGCCCTGGGCGACGACGTTCAGGCGGCTGGTCTCGCCGGCGGCGACCTCGACCTTGGCATCGAACCCGAGATGGGTCATCAGCGTCTCGAGGATCCGCTGGCCCGCCGCGAGCGCCTCGGGCGAGGCCTCGGCGGCCTCCAGATCGGCGCGCTCGGCCGCGAGGGACCCACGTGCGGCGGCCACTTCGGCGGCCTCCGACGCAGAGACATCGGCTCCGCCACGGCGTGGGCCGCGCGGCCCGCGGTCCTCGCGCGGCCGGTCATCGCGGCGCGGGGGGCGGTCGGGGCGGGGAGCGCTGTCAGGGCGTGGAGCGCTGCCAGTGGCGCCGTCACCGGCAGTGGACTCGCGCGGTCGGTCGTCACGTCGTGGGCCTCGGTCGCTGCGGTCGTCACGGCGTGGGCCTCGGTCCGGACGGTCGTCGAACTCACGGGCCGGCGGGCGGGGGAGTGGGACGGCCGCCGCGGCATCGCGCTTCGGTGCGGCTCCCCCGAGCGCATGACGCGGTGCCGCGACGATCCGGGCGGGCTCTGCGCCCATCCCGAGGACGCCGCGGCTGCCCGGCGTGAGGATCTCGAAGTCGAGGTCGTTGAGGTCCGCGCCGAACTCGTCTCGGGCGGCCTTCAGCGCCTCCTCCACGGTCTTGCCGGAGAATTCCTTGTAGGCACTCATGGTCAGCGTCGTCTCCCTCGTCGGCCCTGACGGCCACGCTCGCGGTGGCGGATCGTCTTGTCGGCCGTCGTCTTCTTCTGTGCGTCGGTCAGGATGGCCGCACGCTTACTGGGCTCTGGTGGCGGTGGCATGGACACCGGAAAGCGCGGAGTGTGGTCGACCGCGAAGGATGGGGTCCACCCGAAGATGGGGAACATGGCGCCCCACCCGACGATCAGGTACTGCTGGATGATCGAGAAGATCGTCGCAACGATCCAGTAGATGAACAGCCCGGCCGGCAGGAAGCCGCCATAGACGACCGAGATGATCGGCAGGAACAGCATCATCTGGCGCTGGATCCGGACGTTGGGATCGTCGTTCGTCGGATCGGCCGGCGGGAGCATCATCCGCGACTGCACGAGCTGCAGGAGCGCGGACACGATCGCCAGGATGCTGATGCCGAAGCCGGCGATCGCGAAGATCGTCGAGGGTTGACTGACGTCGATCGACGTGCCGAAGAACGGGATGACGGTCTCGATGCATGGACCCAGTGCCGCACTCGGGAGGCCGGTGGCCGGATCGATGTTGGTGCATGTCAGCGGGACGATCTGGGTCCCGAAGACGGTCAGCATGGCGCTCGGGTCCACGTTGGTCAGCCCGTTCTGGATGACCGAGTACATGATGAAGAGCAGCGGCAGCTGGAGCAGGAGCGGCAGGCACCCGGCCAGCGCGTTGACGCCGCGCTCGCGCATGAGTTCCTGCTGGGCGAGGCGGACCTTCATCGAGTCGCCCTTGAACCTGCGCTGGATCTCCTTGAGCTCCGGTTGAAGGAGCTGCATCCGCCGTTGCGACACCAGCTGCTTGCGATAGAGCGGGATGAGCACGGCCCGCACCACGAGCGTCAATGCGACGATCGCCCAGGCGATGGCACCCGGGACGCCGAGGTTGTAGAGGAACTCGTAGACCGCGACCATGATGATGAACATCGCCTGGAAGATCGGGGTGAAGAGCCACCCGAGCAGGCTGACCGGGTCGGCCCCGGGGGGAGCCGGGGTCAGCGGCGGGGCATGTGGCGTGGGGGACGAGCCGGGGCCGCCGGTGGCGCCCGGGATGCACGCGGCGACGATCGGGATGACGAGAGCGATCAGGAGCGCCGGCAGCATCCGGCGCACGGCGGGGGACAGGGTCACGGGCGGGCGGCCTCGCTAGCGGACAGGGTCATAGCCACCCGGGTTCCATGGGTGACATCGAGCGATGCGCTTGGCCCCCATCCAGCTCCCTTTCAGCAGCCCGTACTTGGCGATCGCCTGCTCCGTGTAATGCGAGCAGGTGGGCTCGAACCGGCAAGACGGCGGGAGCCACGCGAACACGATCCGGTAGAGCTTGATGAGCCCGATCCCGATCTGCTTCATGGATTGATCCCTTCGAGCACGCCCCCTCGAACGAGCGTTCGCTGCAACGCCCCGACCAGCGCGTCGTGGTCGGCCTCGACGATCGCAGGCCGGGCGATGATGAGAACGTCCCAGCCGGGCTGGAACGAGGGCGCCATCACCCTGAGCACCTCTCGGATTCGGCGCCGGACCCGGTTCCGGACCACCGCTTTACCGAGGCGGCGGCCGGTCGCGAGCCCGAAGCGGGTCGTCTCGAGATCGGTCCGCAGGAACCGGGCGGAGAGCAAGGCGTGGGACTTGGTCGTTCCCGCCTCCTGGATCGCCGCGAAGTCCTGCGGTCGGGAGAGCATCACGAGTCGCGGCGTGGATATGCCGCGATCGCTTGTCAGGCCGTCAGTCGCTTCCGACCCCGAGCTCGCCGAGCGGCAAGGATGCGGCGCCCCGCCGTGGTCTTCATGCGGGCGCGAAAGCCGTGCTCCTTGGCGCGGTGGCGCTTCTTGGGCTGGTAGGTTCGCTTCATCCGGGCGGTCCTGTGATCCTCTCGATCCGACCTCGGGGAACGGTCGCTCCGTCTACCCCTAGAGGCACGCAAACGCGCCGGTGCCCGGCGGGCACATGGCGCGTCGTCGTCCGGCGGATGATATGACCTCGCCAGAACGGGTGTCAAACGGCGGATCGCCCGGGTCTCGCCTCGCCGGCCGCCCCCATGGATCGCCCGATGATCGCCCGCAGACCTGGCCGAGCGGCCGCCGGAGGCCAGCACCGGGCATTCGCACGGATACCCCTGGGGGGTATGTGGGAATCGCCTTGCGACGGCGTCTGGCGCGGTGCTATCCTCTCCGGGCCCTCGGCGCCGGAGACGTACGCGGGAGACGCTAGCAGGCCTCGTGGAGGGGGCGCAGGCAGCGGTCGTCCGGCCTCGTCGGATTGACGTCGATCGGACGGTCCGCAGCCCTCGCACTCATCCCGGGACCGTGCCCGCCGCATCTCATCAACCGTCAACCCCGTACGCAGGTCCTATCGAACGAATGGACGCCAAGCAGGTCTGGCGAGCCGCCCTGGGTGAACTCCAGGTCTCATTGTCGCCCGCCAATTACGAGACGTGGCTGCGCGACACCCAACTCGTCGACGTCGACGAGCAGCGGTTCCGGATCGCCGTCCCGAATGGCTTCGCCAAGGACTGGCTCGAGACCCGCTACCGCTCGCTCATCAGCCAGACGCTGGCGAGGATCGTCGGCTACAGCGTCCAGGTGGAGTTCGTCGTCGGGGCCCCGTCGCCCAACCCGACGGAAGGCGTCGCCGACGACGCCGTCGTGGCGACGCCCGCTCCCCAGATGAACGGAAGCCCGCAGGTCCGCGTCGAGGCGACACGAGTCGGCGGCGAGGGCGGAGCGACCAACCTCAACCCGCGCTACACGTTCGCCAATTTCATCGTCGGGTCGGCCAACCGGCTCGGCCATGCGGCCAGCCTGTCGGTCGCCGAACGACCCGGTCATGCCTACAACCCGCTGTTCCTGTACGGCGGGGTCGGCCTCGGCAAGACCCACCTGATGCATGCGATCGGCAACCAGGTGATGGCCCGGTTCCCGCGCAAGCGCGTCGTCTATGCGACGTCCGAGAAGTTCACGAATGAATTCATCACGAGCATCCAGCAGGGCAAGATCGACGAGTTCCGCAGTCGATACCGGCGCATCGATCTGCTCCTCATCGACGACATCCAGTTCATCGCCGACAAGGAACGGACCCAGGAAGAGTTCTTCCACACGTTCAACGCGATCCACGAGGACGGCAAGCAGATCGTCCTCTCGAGCGACCGACCGCCCAAGGCCATCCTGACCCTCGAGGAGCGGCTCCGGTCGCGCTTCGAGTGGGGGCTCATCGCCGACCTGACCGCGCCGGATCTCGAGACCCGCATCGCCATCCTGCGTGCCAAGGCGGAAGAGGGCGCGGTGCCGATCACGTCGGACGTCGTCGAGTTCATCGCGCGCAAGGTCGTCTCGAACGTGCGCGAGCTCGAGGGGGCGCTGAACCGGATCGTCGCGTTCGCGAGCATGGGCGCGACCCCGATCAGCATCGAGCTCGCCCAGGCCGTGCTCTCCAACGTCCTGTACAACCCGAAGAAGCGGCAGGTGACGCCGGAGCGCATCGCCAAGGCCGTGTCGGACTACTACAGCGTCCCGATGGAGGCGCTCCAGGGCCAGAAGCGCGACAAGGCCATCGTCATGCCGCGCCAGATCGCGATGTTCCTGATGCGCGAGGAGACCGATGTCTCGTTGCTCAGGATCGGCGCCGAGCTCGGGAACCGGGACCATTCCACGGTCCTTCACGCATGCGACAAGATCTCGCGCGAGATCGCCAACAACGACGAACTGCGGCGCGAGATCGCGGCCGTCCGCGAGCTGATCTACGCCGAGTAACGGCGAGGAGCCGTGGGTGGCCCCGAGCGGAATGTCTGCCTCACAGGAACATGGGCCGGCGACGGGCCGCGGCGCGATCGATCTGACAACCCCGTCCAAACCGGCCCGGCGAACTGGGCTCGCTCCCTGGAACCGCCAGCGTTCCAACTGGCGGCGGAATGCGTCGCGGATGGCCGTTCGGCGGTCGAACGGCACGCGAGGCGGTCCGATCGACCGCGGAACCCTCGTTCCGGTGTCAGTTGGAACGCTGCGTGACCCACAGGGTCGGTCGTCCGTCAGCGAGCGGGTGGGACGGCCCCGACCCGCCGGCGAAACCCGGAAATCGCGTGGAGCACCCCTCGTCACATGTGGACGCGCAGGGGCTCCGGGCTGGTCGATCCGCGACCGACAGCCGGCTATCCCCAGCTCATCGACCGTGGCCTCCCCGAACCACGCGGCCTTGTCCACGGCTCTCGCCGTGCCGTCCACCCTCACCGCCCGAACGCCTGCGCACGGCCGTCCACGGCCTCCACACCGTTACTACGGTGATGACGGAGTAAGAAGAAAGAGAGAAGATACCCACCAACCCCTGCGACCCCGGTCGGGATCGCTCCGGACCTCCGTCCGACCCGACCTGCCGTCACCCGTGATGCGGCCTCGAGCGATGCGAGACGGAGTGAACCCGACGTGAGACTCTCGGTCATGCAGGAGAATCTGGCGCGCGGCCTGTCCGTCGTCAGCCGGGCGGTCTCGAGCCGGAGCACGCTCCCGGTCCTGGCCAATGTCCTACTCAAGACCGAGGACGCCGGTCTCAAGCTGACCGCCACGAATCTCGAGATCGGCATCACCTACTGGGTCCCGGGCAAGATCGACGAGGACGGCGCGACCACGGTCCCGGCCAAGCTCCTGACCGATCTCGTGAACTCGCTGCCGGCCGGCGACAAGGTCGAGCTCGAGGTGACCGCTGGGGACACCCTGCATGTGAAGGCCGGCCGGTTCCAGACGCACATCAAGGGCATCAGCGACGAGGAGTTCCCGGCCATCCAGACGGCCGGCGAGCGGCCGACCACCCGCATCGCGCAGAACGTCCTGCGACGCGCCCTGGCGGAGACCGCCTTCGCGGCTGCGAGCGACGAGGCGAGACCGATCCTGACCGGTGTGCTCGCACGGTTCGAGGGCGACCAGCTGACGCTCGCCGCGGCCGACAACTACCGCATCGCCGTCAAGACCGTGCCGATCCTGGACCCGGTCCCGGAGACCAGCGTGGTCATCCCGGCACGCGCTCTCAACGAGCTCGCTCGCGTGCTCGCGGACGTCGACGATCCGGTCGAGGTGGTCCTGGCCAGTGCCCGCAACCAGGTCCTGTTCCATCTCGATGGGATCGACCTCGTGAGTCGCCTGATCGACGGGCAGTTCCCCAATTACCAGCAGGTCATGCCGCAGGCCCACGCGACCCGTGCGGTGCTCGACCGGGAGGAGCTCCTGCGGGCCGTTCGCCCGGCCGCGTTGATCGCCCACGAGTCGGCGAACATCGTCAAGCTCCAGATCGGCGGTGACGGCGACGCGGGCGTGACGGTCAGCGCCAACGCCGAGGTCGGAGACCATGTCGGGCAGGTCGAGGCGGCGGTCGAAGGCGACGACACGACGATCGCGTTCAACGCCCGCTACCTGGCGGATGTGCTGACGAACGTGGCGGCCGACCAGTTCGCCCTCGAGCTCAACGGGCCGCTGTCACCGGGCGTGTTCAAGCCGGTCGGCGATGACCTCTACGTCCATGTCGTGATGCCCGTCCGGACGACGTCCTAGCATCGCCTCGCTCGATTCGCTTTCGGTCCTCGACCTGCGCGGATACGCCAGGCTCGAGGTCGCGTTCGCGCCCGGCGCGCACCTGATCTGGGGCCCGAACGCGGCCGGCAAGACCAGCCTGCTCGAGGCCATCGCGCTGTTGGGCTGGGGCCGGTCGCATCGAACGACCTCGGACGGCGAGCTGATCCGCTGGGGGCAGGATCTCGCCCGGGTCGAGGGCCGCATCGGCAGCGACGTCCTCGAGGTGGCCGTCCAGCGGTCAGGCGCTGACGGCTCGGGCGGTCGCAAACGGATCCGCGTCAACGGCGTCGGCCGGCGCGCGAGCGGTCTCGGCCGGTACCTGCGGGTCGTGTTGTTCGCCCCCGAAGAGATGCTGCTGGTGGTGGGCTCGCCCTCCCTCCGGCGAGCGGCGTTGGACGCGCTTGCCGCGGCTCGTTTCCCCACCTACGCCGACGACCTCGGGACGTACGGGCGAACGCTCCAGCAGCGCAACAGCCTCCTGCGGGCGATCCGCGAGGAGCAGGCGACGCGCGAAGAGCTGCGGTTCTGGGACGAGAGCTTCCTCGAGACCGGCGGACGGGTCGTGGCGGCCCGTCTGAGCCTGCTCGAGACGCTGGGTGCGCCGCTGGCGGCCGCTCATCGCGAGATCGCTCCCGAAGAGGCGTCGGCCGGCGGGCTGACCCTTCGCTACGTCACGAATGCCCCGGCCCAGGCCGGTGAGAGCCCGCGTGACGCGCTCGCCCGCCGGCTCATCGACACCGCCGAGAAGGAGGTCTGGAACGGGTCGACCGTGATCGGGCCGCATCGAGACGACCTCGCGTTCGATCTCGCCGGGCGCGACCTGGCGGGGTTCGCCTCGCGCGGACAGCAGCGCACGGCGATCCTGGCCTTCAAGCTGGCCGAGCTCGACCTCCTGACCGAGCTCGACGGGAGGCCGCCACTGCTTCTCCTCGATGACGTCTTCAGTGAGCTCGATCCGGAGAGGCGAGCGCATCTCGTGCGGAGGATCGCCGAGCTGCCCCAGGCGTTCGTGACGACCACGACCCCGGACGACCTGGACCCAGGGCTGCTGGCGATCGCTCGTGGCTGGGAGGTCCGCCCCGGCCTCGATGGCGCGGAGATCCGACCCGCGGAGGCCCGGCACACGAGCGTGCGGACGGGAGCGGGGGCGTGACAACCCCTCGCCGGCGACCGATGCGCCGGATCGGCGAGCTGATCCCCGACGCGGCCCGCGCGCTCGGACTCGAGGACGAGCTCCGGCTCGCCCGGGCGATCGCAACGTTCGAGGCGATCGTGGCGGAACGAGTGCCCGCCGCCGCCGGTTCATGTCGGGTGGTCCGGCTCGAGGGCTTCTGCGATCGACGTCGAGGCCGACGCGCCGATCGTCGCCCAGGAGCTCCGCCTGCGCGCCGGCGAGCTGGTCTCGGCGTTCGCGGCGGCGCCGGGAGGGATCGGCATCCGGGACCTTCGGGTCCACGTCCGGCGCGGAGGTCCCCGCGTATAATCCACCGAACCTGCCAGCCATCTCGGGGCGAGCGTCAAGCCGATCCGGCCAGGATCGTCCCGTCGCCTGACTTCCCTATCGAGAGGCCCGCATGGCCGCCCGACTCCAACTGAAACTAGGGATCGTCGCCGAGCACGACCGCCTCGACGACTCTCCCGACACCCTCGTGGTCGTCGAGCCGAGCGTCGGCTCGGTCGCCCGGTCGAAGGGCAACCTGTACCTGTTGGTGACGTCGCGCACGAGCTCGCGCCATGCGCTCGAGGCCACGCGCCTCGCGGCCGAGACGATCCGCAACGAGTATTACTACGACGAGTCGGCGGGGATCCGCGTCTGCCTCCAGAAGGCGATCGCCACGGCCAACAAGCGCCTGCTCCACCAGGCCGACCGTCTCGGCCTGAAGGTCGCGGGCGAGAACGGGCCGATCGGCGTCGGCGTCGGTGTCGTGCGTGGCAACGAGATGTACGTGGCGACGGTCGGGCCGGCCGAGGCCTACCTCATCCGCCAGGCCCGCCTCTCGACCCTGCCCGACCCGCATCGCGAGCGCGGCCTGCCGTCCAGCGGCCTGGAACCCGAGGTCTGGCGCGGCGAGGTCACGGTCGGTGACTCGCTGGTGCTCATCTCGCCGAACATCGTGGCCCGGCTCGGCGCCGACGAGCTGAAGGACGCGATGGTCACGCTCCATCCCCAGTCCGCGATGGAGCACCTCCACCAGCGGTTCCGGGCGGCCGAGGGCGCCGGCAGCGACGGGGCGATCGCATTCGAGGCGACCGAGGTCGCGCCGACGACTCGCGGCAGGGTCCTGGTCCCCGTCCGGCCACCCGAGCCGCTTGCCGGGGCGCCCGACCGCTCGCCGATCCCGCTCGCCGACAACGTCCAAGCCGCAGGTGCCGCGATGTCGGCGGCCGCGGACAGCGCCCGCGTCGTGGCCGGCAACGCGATGGAGCGGCTCATCGCCCGCCTCCACGAGGTCCTGCCTCGGCGCAAGCCGGCGTACCGCCGCGTCACGCCGCTGGCGTCGCGTCGCGAGACGCAGCGGCGGGCGGCGATCGCGGTCATCGCGTTGCTGGTCGTGGTCGGCAGCCTCGCGATGTCGGTCTGGGCGTTCGGCGGGCAACGCCAGCAGCAGGCCATCAGCTCGGTCAACGCGGGTCAGGACGCGCTCGACAAGGCCAAGGCGAACCTGGCGCTCGTGTCGGGGCCGGGGATCGACCTGATCGAGGACGACCGCGATCAGGCCATCCAGCTGCTCACAGAGGCGTACGACCAGCTCGACACGGCCGAGGACGCGCCGTATCAGCGCTCGCGTCGTCGACCCTGTCCGCGAGGACGTCACGGCCCTGCTCGACCGCGCGTACGGCGTCGTCCTCGTGGCATCGACCCCGCTGTTCACCTTCACGCCGGCGGAGGGTGCCGCCCCGTTCGACCTGCAAACGCTCGTGCGTGGCTACGACAGCGCCCCATACGTCATCGACCGTGCGACCAATGCCGTCTATCGGGTGGACCTCAAGCGCAAGCGGGCCACGAACATCGCGCGCAACGGGCGATCGGTCGGGAACCTGAAGATGGCCGCTCCGCAGTTCCTGTCGGTCGGTGGCCGCGACCTCCTGATCCTCGACGCGAAGAACGTCCTCTGGCGCTGGCGCGCGTCGAACGACGCCGGCAAGGGCACGACGAACAGGATCACCGTCAACGGTTCGACCGGCTGGGGCGACGACATCCTGGCGATCGGCACGTATCTCCGCGACTCGAGCCGGGGCCTCTACAACCTCTACGTTATCGACCCATCAGAGCAGCAGATCCGGCACTACCCGCCGGCCAGCGACGGTGGCGGCTTTCCGGCCAAGTCGTCGGCCTGGCTGGCGACCGCCCGCGCGGTCGACAAGATGACGTGCGTTGTACATCGACGGCGACATGTACATCACAGAGAACGGGGTGCTGGACCGCTACACCTCCGGGAAGAGCGACGCCTGGGAGCCCGGGAAGCCCGGCGACGAGCTGCTGCGGCCGAAGACGAACGAGGTCCTGGTCGCTGGGGCAGGCGAGCGGAACTCGGGACGGGTGTACACCTTCGACCGAGAGAACGCCCGGCTCATCGCCTACGACAAGCGGAGCGGCAACTTCGTCGCCCAGTACCGCCTGGCCGAGGGAGATGGCTGGGTGGACCTCCGCTCCATGTACGTCATCGCCGGGGTCGAGGAGGCGCCGGACACCCTGATCTGGCTGTCGAGCGATACCGTCAACCAGGCGGTCCTCGAGGCCGTGCCGACCACCGACGGCGCCTCGCCCGCGCCGTCCGGCTCAGGCGCACCCAGCGGGTCGCAGTCGGCCGCTCCCAGCTCGTAGCCCGCCCCGAACGATGTGATCCCGCTCCGCGACGCCAACCCGACCCGGCGAACACCGGTCGTCACGCTCGGGCTGATCGCCGCGTGTGCGGTCGTCTTCGCGGTCCAGCTCGGGATCATGGCCAACGGCGGCGATGCCGCCCTGGGGTCGTTCGTCACGAGGTGGGGAGTCGTCCCCGCCGAGCTCGTCGCGGCCCTGACGTCCGGCGCGCTGATCTCTCAGGAGACCGCGACGCTGATCACGAGCCAGTTCCTGCACGGCAGCCTGCTCCACATCGGCGGCAACATGCTGTACCTGTGGATCTTCGGGAACAACATCGAGGATCGCTTCGGACCGCTGCGTTTCCTCGTGTTCTACCTGGTCGGCGGCGTCGTCGCCGCGTTGGCCCAGGTCGCCATCGACCCGACGTCGACGATCCCGACCATCGGTGCATCGGGTGCGATCGCGGCGACCCTCGGCGCCTACATCGTCCTCTTCCCCCGCGCCCGGGTGACGACCGCGATCTTCCTCGTCTTCTTCTTCCAGCTCATCGACGTGCCGGCGGCCCTGGTGCTCGGTTTCTGGTTCATCCTCCAGCTGCTCGACGGACTCGGCTCGCTCGGCGTGAGCAACTCGACCGAGGTCGGTGGCGTCGCCTTCTTCGCCCATATCGGTGGCTTCGTCTTCGGTGCGGGCATCGCGCTCCTCATGCGGCTGGCCCGTGGCGACGGGCGTCCGCCCCCGCGGGCCGTGGGATAATCGGCGGATGGACGACGGATTGGTCGAGATGGTCGTCGAGAGCGTCCGTGTCCACATGCTCTCGAGCCGCCATGTCGTGATCCTCAAGGAGACCGGGCGCGAGCGTTACCTGCCGATCTGGATCGGACCGTGGGAGGCGAGCGCCATCGCGATGCGCCTCCAGGGCCTGACGCCCGAGCGCCCGCTGACCCACGACCTGTTCGCCAGCACCCTCGAGGCGGTCGACGCGCGCGTCTCCCGCGTCATCATCTCGGACCTCGCCGAGGAGACGTTCCACGCGCGGCTGTTCGTCGAGCGCGACGGGCACATCGGGGAGATCGACGCGCGGCCGTCCGATGCGCTGGCGCTCGCCGTGCGGGTCGGGGCGCCGATCTTCGCGGTCCCGTCGGTGCTCGACCAGGCCGGTCTGGGCGCGGACGGCGGTCTCGGTGAGGAAGGCGAGGGCGGTGGCGAGATGCTCGAGTCGACCGGCGAGCGGATCGTCGACCCGCGACTCGACGTGTTCCGCGACTTCGTCAACTCGCTCGACGTCGATCCCGATGCTGAGAACCGCCAGAGCTAGACCGCGTCCTGGTCATTCCCCGCGACGATCGGCCGGCCGCGGCGGAGCGCTCTCTGCCGGTTCACCCACATCGCCACCCGCAGGCGCCAGAAGTCGCGCACCGCGCGGAGGATGACCTGCGGCTTCGCGCCGGTCGGCGAGCCGGCAGTTCGTGGGTAATGCGGCACCCCCACCTCGACGACGCTGCGCCCGGCGGCGCGGAGCTTGATCAGCAGCTCGGCCGAGAAGAACGCCCCCTCCGACTCGACCTGGACCCCGTCGAGCACCTCGCGCCGGAAGAGCTTGCAGGCGCAGTCGACGTCCCTGACCTTCAGGCCGAAGAAGATCCGGTTCGCCAGCCGATAGGCACGGGCGTAGACGGTCCGGACGATGGGGTCCGCCCGCCGGATGCGGAAGCCGACGACCACGTCCGGGCGGTCGGCCTCGGCGAGGCGTTCCGTCAGGCGCCCGATGTCCCCGACGCGGAACTGGCGGTCGCCGTCGGTGAACGCGACAAGCTCGTACCGGGCGGCACCGAAGCCGGAGCGCAACGCGGCCCCGTAGCCGAGGTTGGTCGGGTGGTGGACGGCGCGGACGACGCCCGGGTGCCGCGCGGTCAGCTCGTCGGCCAGCACGCGTGTCCGGTCGCGGGAGCCGTCATTGACGGCGATGATCTCGAACGTCTCGGCGAACGCCGGGAGACTCTCGAGCGCCTCCTCGACGAGGGCCTCGATGTTCGCCTCCTCGTTGTGCGCCGGGAAGAAGTAGGAGAGGCGTGCGACGCGCGTCGTTGGGCCAGCCGGGTCGGTCATCCGGCGGTCTCGCGCCTGCCGATGATCCGGGTCAGGACGCTGGCCTCCGTCCCACCGATGACGTCGAGGACGTAGCGCTCCTTCAGACCCTCGATCTCGCTCCGCTCGATGCGGATCACGTACACGGGGCGCGTCGGCAGGTTCGCGTCGATCACGTCGTAGATGTCTCCCAGGTTCCGATCGAGCCGGGTGCGGTCATCGATGATATCGATGTCGGGGCGCCGATCCTCGACCAGTTGTGCGTACCAGAGAGGGGTCGAATAGCTCCACCAGCTCACGATGACCGCATCCTCTCGCATGACCTGAAGGGCGTGGTCGACCCATAGGCGCGCCGCGACATCGCCGCTCCGGTCGAGACTGTCGAGGCGCGACGGCGCGGCCGCCACGGTCGGGACCAGCAGCAGGACCGCCAACGCCGTCGCGATGACCCGATCCGGTCGGCGTTGCCCTTCGATCGAGATGCCGGCGACCGTTGCCAGACCGGCTCCGAGCATCGCGAGCCAGGTCCAGCCGATCAGTACCGGGCCCAGGTAGTAGCGCTCGATCAGGGCGTTCACGTAGGAGGCCGCGAAGAAGCACGTGATGAGGACGGTCGTGCCGCTGAGCAGGGCGTAGGTCGGGCGCCGGATCGCGGTCACCCCGAACGCGACCGGCAGGAGGGCAGCGAGCGGGCCGAAGGCCACCACCGTGCGGTCCATGAGCGCGGCGACCTTGCCGGGCAGGTCGTGGAAGGGACCGACGACGCTGCCGCGGAACTGTTCCGCGAGCGCGACGTACCAGAACCCGTCCCAGGTGTCCGGGCGCCCATACACGAGCGTGCCCGGGGTCCGGAGCGGCCCGGCGCGCAGCGGCAGCTCCAGGTACACGAGGACGACCGTGAGCACGAGCGCGGCTGCGCAGCCGGCGATGAAACGCGGCCGGCGCAGGATCCCCGGGTCCACGGCGAGCACGTACAGGGCGATCGGTGGCCCGAGCAGCAGCGTCAGCGAATGATTCCCGGCTGCCAGCCCGAAGACGATCGCCGCCGCGACGAGAGTGCGGTCGCGCCTCCCGTCCTCCCACGCCACGAGCAGGCGGATGAGGATCGCCACGAACGCGAGATGGAGCGCGTGGGCCTCCGCGTGCGTGCCGATGTCCCACACGATGCCGGTGAGTCCGAGGCCGATCCCCGCCATCATCCCGAGTGGGACGGAGCGCGTCAGCGCACGGACCAGGTCGACCGTCACGGCCGCGGCGACCGCCACGCTCAGTGCCGCGAACAGGTTCATCCGGAGCGCCGGCTCCCCGAACGGCGTGAGCAGCACGTTGGCGAGCCAGCCGAGCAGCACGTACGTCGGGAAGCCCGTCGGGTGGGCCGTCCCGAGGATCGGTGCGACCGTCTGGAGCTCCGCCGTATCCCAATAGCCGAGCCCGGGGAGCATCGCGATGCGGGCCGCGATGAACGCGACGACCCCGACGAGGACGGCGGCAGCCACGCTGCCACGGACGAGCGCGTCACCACCCGAGGAGACGCCCCCACACGACGCCCCAGGCGTTGACGGCCACGGACACGGCGATCAGACCGACCGCGAGAGGCATCGCCCAGCGCGGCCGGGGATCCCGGTCCACGAGCCGCGAGAACCCCAGCGCCACCAGCACGAGGGCGAACGGTACCGTGTCGTTGCCGAAGCGGTATCCGAACTGGACCCAGCCCTGGCTGAAGTGCATGAGGTTGGCGACCGTCACGAGCACGACGGCGATCGCGGCCGCGGCCACGATCCGGCGGCGAGCCCGGTCCCTGAACGCCGCCAGGCCCAGCAGCAACGCCGGGCTCGTGAGCAGGATGCTCATCCCGATGTCGCGCGGGAGGGCGAGCGGGCACTCAGCGTCGAACAGGCCACGGCTCGCGCCCGGTGTGGTGCACAACGGCCGGTCCATCGTCCCGAGCGTGTCGCGTTGCCGGTCGGGAAGGATCTCCGGGGCCGCGAACAGCATGATCGCGAGGTTCTGCGGCAGGTAGCGCGGGTCCTCGGCGGCCCACTCCGGGTGGTAGCCGAGCCCGGTGTAGGCGCGCGCCTCGAGCTGGTAGAGGTGGTCGTACGCCGGGTGGAAGACGTGGCCGGTCGTGGCGATGTTGTACGCCAACAGGGCGACGACCGGGATGGCCGCCCCGATCCCGACCGACCAGCTGCGGCGCCACCAGCCACGGCCCGGACCGACCAGCATGAAGAAGGGCGCTGCGAGGATCACCGTCAGGCGGGCCGTCGTCGCGAGACCGAAGAGCAGCCCGATCGCGAAACCGCGTCGATCGATGCTCGAACGGTGCGCTGTCACTGTCGCCGTCGTCCGGGCGTCCCACAACCACGTGACGCGACTGATCCGCACCCAACGCCAGCCCGACCGCGAGCATGGTCAACCCGACCGCCACGATGTGAGCCTGGTACCAGGTCGTCGTGTTCTGCGCGGTGTACCAGAACGCCGTGCCGAAGGCGAAGAACACGGTCGTGCCCAAGCGCACCGCGGTCGACACCGGCAGGCGGCCGATCATCCACCAGCACAGCGCCACGTCGATCGCGGCGAGGATCGTGAACAGCAGCTGGTCGTCTGTCGCGAACCCGAACACCGCGACGAACGGGACGAGCAGCACCGCGGGGAGCGGCGGGAAGGGAATCAGTCCGCGCTCGATGCCATCGATGCGGCCGACCGGCAGCACGTCCTGGAAGAACCAGTTGCCGATACGCTCGGCGGTCGTCGCGACCGGGTAGCGGATCGCCGCCTGGCCCTCCAGGAAGGCCGCCGCCTGCCACACGAAGTGATCGTAATAGCGGTCGGCGTGCGTGACGCGATACACGGCAAACGCGACGATGGCGAGCAGCACGCCGGTGGCCACGGCGACGGCGATCGTCGCCGGGCCGCTCGCCGCCTGGTCCTCTCCGGGGTCGCTCGAGCGACCCTGTGCTACGCTCAGATCCACCTTCCACGCTCGTTCAGGAGCCGATCTCCCCGGTGACTGGCCCCGATCCTGGTGCGTACGAGCGAGGCACAGGAGCGCCGCCTCGGTCGACCGGGACGCAGGGGGCCGTCGGCGCGGTCCTGATCGTCCTCGCCCTCGGACTCGC
Organism: uncultured Chloroflexia bacterium; assembly: GCA_963780425.1. Taxonomy (GTDB): domain Bacteria; phylum Chloroflexota; class Limnocylindria; order Limnocylindrales; family CSP1-4; genus SPCO01. The sequence continues at coordinate 487,465 of CAWABZ010000012.1, forward strand.
CCTCCGGTTCATCCTTTTATACCTGCTCCCGGGCTCGGGCTTCGAGGCGGACCTCGTCTCGTTCCGGTTCTGGGCGGACGACCTTGCCCGAAACGGCCTGGCCGGGTTCTACCAACGCGACTTCTTCCACGACTACACGCCGGGCTACATGTATGTCCTGTGGCTGGTCGGGACGGTCGGGCGGGCGGCCGGTGGGATCGGCGATCTGATCAAGATCCCGCCGATCCTCGCGGACCTCGGCCTCGGCTATCTCGTGTGGTCGATGATCCGCGAACTCGGCGGACGCGAGCGGCTGGCCCTGCTGGGCGCCGGGGTCGTGATGCTGAACCCGATCTTCTGGTTCGACAACGTCGTGTGGGGTCAGGTCGACTCGGTCGGCGTCCTCTTCCTGCTCCTGGGCGTGCGCTCGTTGTGGCGCGACCAGCCCGAGCGTGCGGCGATCTTCACGGTGATCGCGGCCATCGTGAAGCCTCAGCTCGGCATCCTCGTGCCGATCGTCGCCGTCGTCACGATCCGGCGCGCACTGCGCCCGCCGAAGCGGGACCCGGATGCCCCGCTGCCGGAGGGCAGGTTCCGCCGATGGGAGGCGCGAACGGATCATCCGGTGCGCATCCTCACGACCGGCCTGGCGGGCTACCTCACCGCCCTGGCGCTGTGCCTGCCGTTCGGGCTCAGCGTGATCGAGCTCGCGCCGCAGGCGCCGTTCCTGGCGTCAGGGCTGATCGATCAGATCGCGCTCGCCGGGGGTGGCTACCCGTACGTCACGGTCAACGCGTACAACGCGTGGGCGATCGTCCCGAGCGACCTCGGGATCAGCCTCGCCAACGCCGGCCAGTGGGTCTGCGACGCCGTGGTGCCCAACAATGCGTGCGGTGCGGGCGTCGTGCAGTTCGGCGCGATCCCGGCACTCGCGGTCGGAGCGGCGCTGCTGGTCCTGGCGATCCTCACGGGGCTGTGGGCCGTCTGGCGTCGCCCGGACCGCCTCACGATCCTCGTGGCGGTGTCGATCATCGCCCTTGCCTTCTTCGCCGCGCCGACGCGCGTCCACGAGCGTTACGGGTTCCCGTTCTTCGCGCTCGGGGCGATCCTGTTCGCGGTCTCGCCGCGCTGGCGGATCGCCTACGTGATCCTCGCCATCGCGACCTTCGCGAACATGTACGTGGTCCTCACCACGATCTACCCGCCCAAGGACCCTGCCCTCAACCCGGTCGCCGACTGGCTCGGTATCGGGTCGCTGATCCGCTCCGAGATCGGTGTCACGGTGGTCGCTGCTCTGCATACCGTCGCTTTCGCATGGGCGTGGCTCCAGCTGCGGCCGGCGGCCATGACTCGCCTGGCCGGCGAGGTCGGCAGCGCGTCCGAGGAGCCGACTCGCGACGAACCGCGCGAGGCGCGCGGTCGACCGGTCGGTCCGCCCGCGGTCAGCCCGGGTGTCGCCCCGCCCGCCGCCGTCACGATGCCCACTTGGTCCGAGCCCGCCCAATTCGAGGAGACGGGCCTTCGCGGCTGGATCGGCGATCGACTCCGGGCGGTGCCATACCGGGCGGATCGCAGTCGTTCGTTGATGGGCGAGCGGGGCGGGCGACTGGATCGCCTGGATGCGTGGTTCCTCGTCGTGCTGATCCTGGCGACGTTCGGGCTCCGGACCTTCCGCCTCGAAGAGCCGTACCAGATGCATTTCGACGAGGTCTACCACGCGCGGACAGCCACGGAGTTCCTCCAGGACTGGCGATACGGCGAATCGCATTCCATCTACGAATGGACCCACCCGCACCTGGCCAAGTACGCGATGGCCGGCGGTCTTGTCCTGTGGGGTGACGACCGCGTCGGGGCGACGAGCCAGCTCGGTGACCCGGTCCGTGCCGTGGCGATCGAACATCGCCGCGACGAACCGGGCACGGCGCGGGCGGGCGAACGGCTCCATATCGCGACCGGCGACACCGTCCGGACCGAGGACCTGCGCACTCGCCAGACGATCGGCCGGATCACAGCCCCGGGGGTGGGTGCCCTGGCCATCGACCCGACCGAGCCGCGGCTCTTCCTCGGCGACGACGAAGGCACGATCTCGACCGTCGAGCTCGACCTGATCGGCCTTGGCGGTCCGGAGGGCGACATCGCGCCGGTGGAACTGGCCTCGGTCGGCCATCCGGTCGACCATCTGCTCGTCACGGACGAGGGGACGGTCCTCGCGGCGTCGGACGCCGACCTCACCGTGATCGACGGCAGCAGCGGCGAGATCCTCGGCAGGACCGAGTTCACGGGCATCGCCGACCTGTCGACCGCCGGCACCGGGCCGGTCGTGCAGGGCGATCCGGCCGCGATCCCCGAACCAGCGGCAGTTGCCGACGTGCTTGCCGAGCTGCTCGGCGGCGACGCCCTCGACTACGAGTCCCGCATCGTCAACGCCGCGACGGGCACCACCGTCCTCTTGGGCAGCCCGGGTCGCGAGGAGCGCCGCACCGAGATCGAGGCCGCGATCGCCGACGGTCGGCTACCCGGGGTCGAGATCGTCGATCGGCCGCGGGCCGCGGTCGCGACGTCCGAAGGCGTGTCGTTCATCGACCCATCGAATGGGGCGACCTCGTCCACGATCGCGATCGATGGCGGCGCACATGGCATCGCCCTCGTGACCGGGATCGACGACACCAAGCTATACGTCTCGACAGGGTCGGTCGAGGACCCTGGCTATCACGTGCTCGTCCTGTCGGGCAAGGACGCGGCCGAGGGACCCACGGACAAGGGCGGCCACCCGCTGCCCGGACTCGGCTCGCTCGTTGCCTACGACGCCGCCAGCCAGCAGGTCCACATCCTCGGCCGCCCTCCGGTCGATGGCGGCGTCGACCGGTACGGACCGGATCGCTGGACGGTGTACGTCATCGAGCCGCACGCGGACGCGGTCTACGCCGATGCGGTGCTGCCCGTGGGGTTCCAGCCGGTCGCTTTGGCGATGGACGCGGAGCCCGAATACATGACCGACGACCGGCAGCAGATGCTGGTGTTCGATGCCGGCGGGACGGCCGCGTCCATCGACGTCGGCTCGCATGCGTTCGCGTGGCGCCTGCCTGGCGTGATCGCCGGTGTCCTGATGGCCGCCTGCCTCTACATCCTGGCGAGGATCCTGTTCCAGCGGCGCACGGTCGCGCTCGCCGTCGGCGGCCTCGCTCTCGTGGAGGGCATGCTGTTCGTCCAGTCGCGCATCGGCATGAACGATGCGTACGTCGGCCTGTTCATCGTCGCGGCCTACACCGTCTTCGCCGCGATCTGGACGGGCTGGTGGCGGGGCCGTGCCGCGTTCTGGGTGGGGATGCCGATCATCGGGCTGCTCCTCGGGCTGGCGCTCGCCTCGAAGTGGGTGGCCGCGTACGCGATCGGGGCGCTCGTGCTGCTGCTCCTCGTGCGCAGCGCCCTCGGCCGTGTCCTCGCCATCCTGGGCCTCATCGCCATGACCGGGGCGCTCGGCTACCTGGCGATGGCCGGTCCGGGCTACGGCAACCTGCCATTCCTCGTGATCATGATCGGCCTAACACTGCTCGCCGTCGTCGTCGCGATCTTCCATCCCATCGCCTGGACCGACGAGGAGATGTGGCTGGCCCTGATCGCTCCGAGCGCCGTCGGCGCGGTGCTGTTCTTCGGTGCGCTGGCGATGGGCACGCTCGATCAGGCCGTGGTCATCGGCCCCATCTCGGTCACCCCGCTCCTTGCCGCCATCGCCTTCGCCCTCGGGTCCGTGGTGGTCTACGCCGGGTTCCGTGTCGGCGGGATGCTCGGCTACGGTCCGCTCGCGGCCCCGCCGCGTCCTGACGACCCGCAACGTCTCCTCGACCCGCCCGATCCGGCGCCGTCCGGCTGGTTGCGGCCCGGCTGGTTGCTCGGCATACCGATCGTCTGGACGGCCGTCTGCCTCATCGCGATCCCCCTCGGGGTCTACATCGTGTCCTACCTGCCGTGGACCGCGATCGAGAACCATCGGCTCTGGGACGGCTTCCCGGCCGCCCACAGCGGGCAGACGCTGCTCGAGCTGACCCGCAGCATGTACGACTACCACAATGGCCTCACCTCGGCACACCCCGCGTCGTCGCCGTGGTGGGCCTTCCCGTTCGACCTGAAACCGGTGTGGTTCTACCAGGAGGGCTTCGCCGGCGGGACCAGTGCCGCGATCTACGACTCGGGGAACCTGGTCATCTGGTGGCTCGGGATCGTCGGCCTCGTGTTCGTGTCCGTGATGGCCTTCCGGCGCCGGTCGCCGGCCCTGGCGCTGATCGCGATCGGCTTCGCCGCCCAGTGGGTGCCGTGGGCGCGCATCGACCGGGCCGCCTTCCAGTACCACTACTACACGGCGTTGCCGTTCGTCATCCTCGCCCTGGCATACCTCGTCGCGGAGCTGTGGCACGGTGCCTCGCGTCGGACGTGGCTCTGGGTGCGCATCGCCGGGGCCGTGGCGATCGTCGCGCCTGCAGCGATGTGGCTGTTCTCACGACCGCTGTGTGCCCTGGTCGGGGTGTCGATCGCGAACCCGAGCTCTGCGGCCTGCCCGGCGGTCATCCCGGACGTCGTCCTGACGTACCGCACTGCCGCCCTGCTCGCGGTGGTCGCGGTCGGGGGCGTCGTGCTGTGGCGCGCGGTGGCCGGTCTCCAGCGCGCCGCGGAGGCCGAGGACGGGGCACGCAGCCCGACGATCTGGGGCGTCGTGCCCGGCGCCGTCGCGATCGCGCTCGGTTTCGTCGGGGCGTCGTTGGTGCCCGACACGCCGATCGCGACATGGCGCGGGATCCCGGTCGAGCCGATCGCGCTGGTCGTGATCGTGCCGCTCCTCTACCTCGCTGGCCAGGTCCTGGCCGCCCGCGATGCGCGTCGGTTCGTCGTCGGGCTGGGAACCGCGACCGTGGCGTGGTTCGTCATCTGGTATCCGAACCTCGCGGCTCTGCCGCTACCGTCGACCGTGGTGAACGCGTACCAGGGTTTCCTGCCCACCTACCTATACGCGTTCCAGTTCCCCGTGAACACCGCCGCACGGCCGCCCGCACCGCTGCTCAGCCCGATCCCGCTGGCGTTGACCGCGGCGATCGCCGCGACCTGCCTGGTCGTCGCCTACTCGGCCTCCGTCTGGCGGCTCGCGCTCGCCGAGTCACGTGCGAGCGCGGCCTCGGGCAAGGGCGGCTCGGCAGGCTCGACCGGCGCGTCGACGGGCGAGGAAGCCAGCAGCGGCCTCGCGCGGAGCGGCGGGGGCGCCTGAGGGATCTCCGCGCGGAAACCTTCCGGCAACGAGCCGGTCGCCGCGAGCCGACGGATCACGAAGCCGTAGTAGTCGTCGACCTTGGCGGTCACCCGCGGCCAGGAGAACTCCTCGGCACGGGCCTGACCCGAGGCGCCCATCTGCTCGCGGAGGGCCGGGTCGCGCAGCAACCGATCGATCGCGAAGGCGAGCTCGCGCGGCTGGCGTGGCGGGACGAGCAGGCCCTCGCGGCCGCGCCGGACCACGCCCTTGTAGCCGTGGATGTCGGATGCGACGATCGGCGTCCCGGCCGCCATCGCCTCGAGCAGCACGATCCCGAACGACTCGCCGCCGGTGGCCGGTGAGGCGTACACGTCTGCCGTCCTGTAGAGCTGCGCCTTCTCGGCGTCTGATACCCGGCCGAGGAACTCGACGCCATTGAGGCCGCGGGTGGCCACGTAGCGGCGCGCCTCGCGTTCCTGCGGGCCCGATCCGACGACGAGCAGGCGCGAGTCGGAGCCGGTCTTGCGCATGATCCGATGCGCCTTGAGCAGGTCGAGCAGGCCCTTGCGCGGTTCATGCCGGCCGACGAACAACACGTTCGGCGTGCCGTCCTGCCAGCGCGCGATCGGGACGGCGTTCGCGAACCGCGGGACATCGACGCCGTTGGGGATGACCTTGTAGTCGCCCGGGAAGAAGCGGTCGATGAAATGCCGGGCAGCCGCGCTGACCGCGATCCGGCCGTGGAGCCGCTCGGCGTAGCCGCGGAGGGCTCGGCTGCCGAACTCGTACGATGGCGAGAAACCGGCATACGCGTGGAACGTTGCGACGTTGACGCTCGTCGATTCACGGAGCAGGAAGAGCGACAGGAACGGCACGAACGGCTCGTGAAAGTGGAGGACGTCGAACCGCTCCCGCTCGAGCATCGAGCCGATCTGGCTCAGGTAGCGCGGCGAAAAGGTGAGCGTGCCGACCGACGCGTTGATCGGCACCGAGAAGCCGACGCCCAACCGGATGATGTCGCCCTCGGAGGCACGCTGCGGACCGTGGCTCGCCGTGAGGATGCGGACGTCGTGTCCGCGCTGGCGCAGGTTCTGATAGAGGAACTGGACGTGCTGGGCGACGCCGCCGCTCGCCGGGTAGATATACGGGCAGACGAGGCCGATCTTCATGGTCGCTCGACGCGGTTCGGGGCCTGCCCGGCCGGGTCCTCGTCCGAGACGTAGCGCGGCGGTCGCGCCCGGCCGCCCGGATAGCCGTGGTCCCGCCCCGTCCCGGTCCGCCGAACACGACCGGCAACCTCGTCACGAGCGTCGATCGCGCGCTTCCGGAGCTGCTGGCCGAACACCCCGAACTGGCCGGTCGCGCCGTGGAACGCTCCGCCGTGCTCGGTCGTGCGAGCTGCGATCGCGGCGCGCAGCTCGTCCCCCGTGTGGCCCGGGAACGTCGTCCAGCCCTGACCGACCGCGTCGAGCGCGTGGGCGTCGCTGTTCCCGATGTGGGCGAGTCGGTGGTCGTCGGCGAACCGCACGACACGATCGTGCCATGGTCGACCGAGTGCCGTCGGGTTGAATGTCTCGATCGCATCCGGCCGAACGGCGTCGTCCGGGTCGTCCAGGAGGCGGCGCAAGACCCAGCCCTGGGCGCACAGCGGGTAGGGCACCAGCGGGTGGGCGGGGATCGCGATGCCGCCCGCCTCATGGATGTCCGCGATGGTCCGACCGAGCATGCGGTACGGCCGGACCCGCCGCTCCACGAACAGCGCCAATAGGTGGCCGCCGAGCGTCGTCACCTCCTCGCCGACCACGACCTCGACCGGCAGCCCGCGGTCGCGCGCGATGGCGCGCCCGGCGAGGGCGGCATCGATGCGCTCGTGGTCCGTGATGGCGATCACGTCGAGGTCACCGAGCTTCGCGACGTGCTCGATGATCGCGATCACGTCGGCGATCCCGTCCGAGGCGACCGTGTGGATGTGCAGGTCGGCGCGACCCTGCCGCTCGGTCATGGTGCCGGGCTCTCCGGGTTCTCCGGGACCGCCGGGGTCTCCTCGGCCTCGAGGTCCGGCCAGATCGGGAAGAACACGGCCCACCATTGTTCCGGCGCGTCGGTCACGACCCGCTCGAAGGCGCGGGCGATCGAGGCGGTGGTCGCCGTCGCCCGTTCGCGGCGGGAGCCTTCGGTCGCGACGTCCACGGTTTCCAGGCGGCCGATATACCGTCCCGGCGTCGTCCGGCGCACACCCACGACATAGGCGGGCGCGCCGCTCTCGATCGCGAGCAGCGCCGGTCCGAGCGGCAACGTGGCGGGCGCCCCGAACAACTCCGTCAGCGTGCCGCCACCGGTCAGGTCGCGGTCGCCGACGAGCCCGACGTTCGTCCCGGCTCGCAGCGCCGCAATGAGTTCCCGGCGCGCCTCCCTGAGACCGACGATGCGAACACCGGCCGCACCGCGCGTCCGGACGAACCAGTCCTGCAGGTCCGGATCCGACAGCGTCTCCATGGGCCCGACCGCCTCACCGACCCGCGAGGCGAGATACAGCGCCGGCAGCTCGATCGCACCGAAATGGAGGCCCACGAAGATCGCCGGCCGGCCGGGCGTGAACGCGTCCTCGACGACGTCGACGGTCTCGATCGTGATGCGCGACCGGACGTCCTCGCGGCTGAGCGCAGGCGTGCGCGCTACCTCGAGGTAATAGCGGGCAGCGTGGCGGTACGCCAGCCGGACCAGCCGTTCCAGGGCACGGGGATCGGAGGCCGCGGCGCGCGCGAGCTTGGTGCCGCTGCCGTGCGCATCCAGCCAGGACGCGACCCGACCGAGGTTGCGGCGCCCCCGCGCGGCGCGAGCGGGCGTCGTGCGATACCAGACGTCCCCGCCCAGCTCGGCGAGCGCGATGAGCGGTCGCTCCGGCAGCCGGCAGACGAGCCACGAGGCCGCGCGGAGAGCCCGGCTCCGGAGTCGGCGGCCGAGACTCGACACGATCAGGCGAACTCCGGGGCCGGCCCAGGATCTGCCACGCCTGCCTGCATGAGGGTCGCCCGCCGCTCGAGATCGGCGGCCTCGTCCGGTGTCGACGGCCAGATGGGCTTGAAGCTGTACCACTGATCCGGCGCCGCGGCGATCGTGGCGGCCAGCGCGTCGGCCATCGCCTGCGTGGCACGGAACAGCTCCGCCGGGTCCGACGAGGTGACGTCGATCGGGTCGGCCCACGAGACATGGAACGTACCGTCCGGCCGGCGTCGGATGCTGATCGGCAGGATGCGCGAGCTCGTCTTGGCCGCCAACGTCGCGGGGCCGGCCGGCAGCGCGGTCCACGACCCGAACAGCCGCACCGGGATGCCGTCCGAGCGATATCCCCAGTCGATCAGGAGCCCCAGCATCTCGCGGCGGCGAAGGACACCGAAGATCTCGCGCAGGTTCCGCCACGCGATGATCGTGACGCCCCACGTTTCTCGCTGCCGGCGGAGGAACTCGAAGAGCTCGGGGAACGACGAGTCGTCGGCGACCACGCTGATCGGCATCCCGTGATCGGCGATCGCCGCGGCGACTGCCTCGTTGCTGCCGACATGGCCGACAGCGAGGATCATCCCGCCGCCGGGCGCCTCGTCCCACAGGCGGCGAACCTCGTCGAGGTCCATGTCGGGCGCGAGACGCGCGACCTCATCCGGCGGCAGCGACGGGAGTCGCATCAGTTCGACCAGGTAGCGGCCGTAGCCCATGTAAGCGCGCATCGCCTCGGCGCGGACGCGTGGGTGGTCGGGTGGCAGGCCGAGGACATGACCGAAGTTCCGGTTCGACCAGCGGCGCTTGGTCGGCCAGGCCAGGTACGACAGTTGCGAGAACCGGCCGATGACCGTCGCCGCGGGACCCGGCGGCAGCATGGCCAGCAGCCAGGACGTCGCGCGGTAGCCGAGCACGGCCGCCCGCTCGACGATTCGCGACCCGGCGCCCCGTCGCCGGTGCGGTGCCTCGAGCCGGCGCTCGGTCGTCCTCGCGGCTTTCGCCGCGGGCTGCGGGCCGTCGCCCGCCGTCATCGGCGAGCGGTGGTCGCGAATCCTCGGGCCAATGGCGTCGCGAAGCTCCGCCTTGAAATCCTCAGGCCGATGGGGTCGACGGAGCGCCCCCTCGGCCTTCGGAGCGCGAGGAACATCATTTCGTCGAGGGTGCTAGTGCGGCTGCGCGGCGGCCGGCAAGCTTGCGGAGCTTGCGGGCGGGCGGCTTCTCGGTCCCGAGCAGCGTCTCCGAGTCCTCGCCCCGGATGAATGCCTCGACTCGCTCACGGCCCACGTCGTCGGGGATCTGGCGGGGCGGGCTCTTCATGAAGTAGGCCGACGGCGCGACGAGCGTGCCCTTGAGCCCGCGGTCGAGGCCGAGCTTGAGGCAGCGGATCGCGTCCGTGATGACGCCGGCCGAGTTGGGCGAATCCCAGACCTCGAGCTTGAGCTCGGCGTTGAGCGGCACGTCGCCGTAGGTCGTGCCCTCCATCCGGATGTAGCACCACTTGCGGTCGAGCAGCCACGGCACGTGGTCGCTCGGCCCGACATGGATGTCATCGGCGTCGAGCTCGTAGTCGAGCATCGAGGTGACCGCGTTCGTCTTGCTGATCTTCTTGGACTCGAGCCGCTCGCGCTCGAGCATGTTCAGGAAGTCGGTGTTGCCGCCGAAGTTGAGCTGGTAGGTGCGATCGAGCCGGACGCCGCGATCCATGAACAGCCGGGTGAGGACGCGGTGACTGATCGTCGCGCCGACCTGGCTCTTGATGTCGTCTCCGATGACCGGCAGGCCTTCCTCGGCGAACCGGCGCTGCCAGTACGGCTCGCGGCCGATGAAGACCGGGATCGCATTGATGAACCCCACCCCGGCACGCAGCGCCTGCTCCGCGTACCACTTGGTGGCCTCCTCGCTGCCGACCGGCAGGTAGGACACCATCACGTCGACCTCGCGCTCGCGCAGGATGCCAACGATGTCGGCGGTTTCGCCAGGCGCCTTCTCGATGATCTCGCTCAGGTACTTGCCGAGCCCGTCGTGGACCATCCCGCGCTCGACGGGCACGCCGAGCTTGCCGACCTGCTTGAACGTGATCGTGTTGTTGGGCTTGGTGTAGATCGCCTCGCCGAGGTCCTTGCCGACCTTGTTCTTATCGATGTCGAAGGCGGCGACGAACTCGATGTCGCGGACGTGGTAGCCACCGAGGTTCACGTGCATGAGCCCCGGGACGAAGTCGTCGTCGTTCGCGTCCTCGTAGTAATACCGACCCTGGACGAGGCTGCTCGCACAGTTGCCGACGCCGACGATCGCGACGCGGACCTTGCCGTCGCCGCGCCGGCCGGCGCCCGCCCAGGTGTTGGACGGCGTCGCGCCGCCCTTGCCGTTGCCGTTCTTGCCGTTTTTTCCGTTCGTGCTCACGGGTGCTCCTGTTCGGTCGGTCGGCTTGACGCCTCCCGGTTGGCTTGCGAGCGGACATGCAGGATCCGCTGGATCGTCGTGATGGTCGCGCCGATGGCGATGATGGCGAGGGCGAACTCGATGGCCTTGATGTCCGGGCCGTCCGTCAGGACCAGACCCAGCGCAAGGATCACCAGCCTGACCTCGCGAGGCATGATCCCGACCGCCGCCATGCCCGTCCCGGTGGCGAAGCCGAGACCCTCGGACTTCGCCCTCACGTAGCTCACCATGAACGCGGCGCCCATCGCCGCGGCGGCGAGGATCGGGACACGCTGGTGACCGCCCAGGACCGCACCGGCGGTGATGCCGAGGTAGACGATGGCCTCACCCCACCGGTCGAAGACGGAATCCATGAACGCGCCGAGACGACTGACCTTGCCGGTCGCGCGGGCGAGCGTGCCGTCGAACATGTCGAAGACGCCGCCGATGAACACGACGAGACCGCCGACGGTCCAGTACCCGAGCGCGATCAGTCCGGCGCCGACGACGCTGATCCCGAAGCCGAGGAGGGTCAGTGCGTCGGGGGTGAGCCCGAGCCGGCCCAGCGCCAGGGCGATCGGCTCGAAGACGCCCTTGACCCGGTCTCGGGCCTGGTTCGAGATCGTCAACTGGCGATGCCCAGGATGGCCCGCTCGCGCGCAGCGACCTCGCCGAAGGCCTCGGGGCGGAGCGTGCAGATGGTCTCGCGGCCGACGCGCCGGGTATCGACCAGGCCGGCCACGCGCAGGCGCTTGAGGTGGTGGCTCACGAGCGGCTGTGACAGCCCGACGTGCGCGATGAGGTCGGCGACGCTCGCCTCGCCCTCCGCGAGCCGGCGGACGATGCGCAGGCGGTTCACGTCGGCGAGGGCCTTGTGGAAAGCACGCAGCTCGCGAAGGTCGTCGGGCTGGAGGACGATCGATGCGAGCGTGGACCGGAATCGCGCGGGGGTCGGCACGGGTTGGGGAAGCTCCGGGATCGGGGGACGTCGGCCGTCGCATCAACGACGGTTGATATCAACGGGCGTTGATGCTATTGCGGCGGACGGATGAGTGTCAAGCGCGCGGCCGCGCGGGCACGGCGCGTGGACCGCGAGCTTTGTTGACCGTCGGTCAACGATCTCTGGCGCAGGACGGGACGGTGTCGGCCTTGGCGCCAGTTTGGTGACGCTGAGTCACCAGAACTCGCGCAGGCAACCAGTACTGCTGACCGTCGGTCACCAAACCCGCAGGCGATACCGCGCCAGCGTCTGCCGGAGGGCTCCAGCCCCGAAAACGTTGACCGTGGGTCAGCAAGCGATGGACCGCCCGCGTGCCGCGTGCGACCGACGTGCCGTCGGGCAGTCTCTCGAACCCCGACTACACTCCCGCCGATGAGTGCCAGTTCGCGGATCGTGCTGCTCGTCGTGTTCGGGACGGGTGTGTTCCTGGCCGGACTCGAGCTCATGATCACCGCGGTCGCCCTCCCGTCCATCCTCGCCGATCTCGTGGCCGCGAACGGGACGTCGGCCTGGATCGAGCTCCGCAAGGCGAGCTGGATCATCAACGGCTACCTGCTGGTGTACATCCTGATGATGCCGCTCGCCGGCCGGCTGGCCGACCTGTGGGGCGCGCGCCGCCTGTTCATCGCGGCCTTGGGGATCTTCACGGTCGGTTCCGTGCTGGCCGGCATGGCCCAGGACCTCGACCAGCTCATCGCGGGTCGCCTCGTCCAGGCGGTCGGCGGTGGCGTGCTCGTGCCCGTCGGCACGGCGGCGGCCGCCCACCTTTACGACGGGCACGGGCGGGCGCGTGCCCTCGGCGCGATCGGCGCTCTGACGTTCCTTGGCATGGCCGCCGGACCGTTCCTTGGCGCCGCGATCCTGTCCGCGATCCATCCGGACTCGGCCCTCGCCGGCGCCGGCTGGGCCGACTCAGCGGTCGCAGCCGTCCTCGGCCCGGCGTGGCGGTGGATCTTCTTCATCAACGTCCCGATCGCCATCGGCGCCATGCTCCTCGCCTGGGCGGCGTCACCGGGGTGGGAGACGCCACGCCGCAGCGGCCGCATCGACCTGGTCGGTGCCGCCGTCTTCGGGCTTGCGCTCGCGACTGGGCTCGTGGCATTGACGCTGATCGGCGCGACGCCCGACCCCGAGGCGTCCCTTGAGCCAGCCGAGGTGACCGCGATCCTCGCGGCGATCTCGTTCGTCGCGACCGCCCTGACCATCGCCCTGGCGGTGCGTAACCCCGATCCGTTCCTGGACGTCCGCCTCTTCGGTGACGTCGCGTTCAGCGCGGCGGCTCTGGTTTCGTTGCTCACCGGCTATGCGTTCGCGACCGCGATCATCGGTGGGGCGGTCTTCGTCGATCGGGTGCTGTACGGCGGCCCGGACGAGCAGCGTCTTGCCCTCGGAGCGTTGGCCGGCGCGACCGCGCTCGGTGCCCTGCTCTCCGGCTTCGCGGTCCGTGTCGCGAGCTACCGGGTCGTGACGCTGGTCGGGCTCGCCGCCGCCGCCGTCGGTCTCCTCGCGATGTCGCGCTGGACCCCGGCGACCTCGATCGGCGATGCGGCGCTGGCTCTCGCGGCGTTCGGCTTCGGGTTCGGGCTGTCGGTGACACCGCGCTCGGCGGCTGCGATCGAGTCGGCCGGACGGACCGCCTTCGGGGCGGCGTCATCGGTCGTGACGGTCGCCCGGATGCTCGGTATGGCGATCGGGCTGGCGGTGCTCACCGCCTACGGCTCGACGACGATCGACCGACTCTCGGCGGAGGTCTACGCGACACCCGACGCCTATCTCGCGTACATCCCCGAAGACCTGCGCGACAGGCCGTTGAAGGACCCGCTGGTCGTCGAGGCCCTCGAAACGTGGGCATCGCGCGAGGCCGCGTCGATCATGGTCGGGCTGTTCGTGGCTGCGGCGATCGTCACGCTGGTCGCGGTGCCACCGGCACTCGCGCTCGGCGGCGGTGCCGGACGCCGCCGATCGCCCGCGCGTATGCTGGCCGGCGATGGCGCTGCCGACCCCGGCCTCATCCTCTGACACCGCGATCGGCCTCGGCGAACCGGTCGCCCGCCGCCGCGCGCCGACGTCCACGAGCGGGCCCGGTCAGATCCGCGTCGCCTCGATGGTCGACGGTGCGCTCCGTGAGTTCGGGGGCGACGAGGCACTCAAGGCCTTGCCAGGCCTCCTCGACCATCCGAAGGCATGCGCCTGGGTCGACCTGGCCGGGCCGTCGCCGGAGCAGGTCCAGCAGGTCGGGTCCGTCCTGGGCCTCCATCCACTGATCATCGAGGATGTCCTCGAAGGCAACCAGCGCGCAAAGATCGAGACGACCGACGGCATCATCCACATCGTCATGTTCGCGCTGGACCGCACCGACTCGATCGGGATCAACGAGATCGACCTCGTCCTGGGGCTCAACTTCCTGATGACGGTGCACGACGCCAGCTGGGAACCACGGGAATCGCACCATCTGCGGACGAACCTATCGGCGGTCCTGTCCCACGGCCCCGACCACCTCCTGTGGGCGATCGGCGACGATATCGTCGACGGCTACTTCCCGTACGCCGACAGGCTCGGCGACGCCATCGAGGAGGTCCAGGACGCCGTCATCACGCAGCCGACGCCCGATACCCTCGCGCGCCTGTTCGTGATCAAGCGCGAGCTCATCGTGGTCAGGCGGGCGGCCAGCCCGACCCGCGAGGTCTTCAACCAGCTCACGAATCGCGATATGACGCTGATCGACGCGGAAGAGATCGTCTATTTCCGCGACGTGTACGACCACGTCATCCGGCTGACGGACGAGATGGACAACTACCGCGAACTTGCGTCGGCGACCCTCGACGTGTATCTCACCCAGATCAACAACAACCTGTCGCTGATCATGAAGCGTCTGACCGGGGTGACGGTCATCCTCGCCGGAATCGGCGCGGTCGCCGGGATCTTCGGCATGAGTGAGGCCGGGTCCGCCTTGGCCGGCCAGTCGGCAGCCGGCTTCTGGGTCGTCACCGCGTTGGCCATTGCGGCAGCTGGTGTGGCGGCCGTCTTCCTGCGCCGGATCGGCTGGATCTAGGCCTGGCCGCGGGCTCAGCCGCAGACGACCGGGCGCGCCCTGGGATTGGCCGTCGCGTGGTTCGCCGGCCGTGACCCGATCGGCTCGGCGAGGACCTGGGTGTAGCCGAACGAGCGGTTCGGGCCCTGCGATGTTTGCAGCCAGAGCTGCTCGGTCGTCGCTGCCGCCGGGTCAGCGAGGCCGTCCTGGACGTCCTGGTCGCGGCGGACCTCGGTGATGCGGTACTGGAAGAGCCAGTCGTCGCTGGTCCACACGTCGACGACGAGCCCGCGCTGGTCGCGGCCCTTCGTGCGCAGCAGCGGCAGGAACATGCCCTCACGGGCGTGCGCGTACAGGTACGTCGCCTGGCCGAAGCCGGGCTGGGAGAGCGACGGCAGGTACATCGCCACGTTGCAGTACGGGTAGCCCGAATTCCCGCGAACGACCGCCAGATCGATGTCGAGATCGGCGACCCGAACCCGCGTCGCCACGCGGTCGGGCGGCGGTGTGGGCGCCGCCTCGGATGGCGTCGGTGGGACGGTACCGATCGGCGGCAGGGTGATGAGCGGCGTCGGCGTCGGGGCGACCGCGATCGAGGGCTCGGGCGATGGCGATCCGGTCGGGGCCACCGGAGTCCCCGCGTCGACCGGGACGGAATAGGTCAGCAGCCCCGCCGCCAGGATGGTCACGCCGAATGCGGTGAGCAACGCGGGGAGCACGCGCGTGCGGATCTGTTCGGTCGGGCCGGCCATGGGACGGGCATCGTACAGTGGGCTCGAGAGGCACGCCGAGGGTCGTCGGTACTGGTACCCTCCGCGCCAGCATGTGGCCCCGGATCTCGATCATCGCCGGTCTCCTGACCGGCGTCGCGGCCGCAGCGCTGGTCATCGGGGGAATCATCGTCCTCGCCCCTGAGCCTGGCGCTGCGCCGACGCCGCCGCCCCAGCCGTCCGCGTCGCTCGGCCTCCAGCCGTCGGCGTCGCCGACGCCGGTCGTC
Organism: uncultured Chloroflexia bacterium; assembly: GCA_963780425.1. Taxonomy (GTDB): domain Bacteria; phylum Chloroflexota; class Limnocylindria; order Limnocylindrales; family CSP1-4; genus SPCO01. Next base: position 503,126 of record CAWABZ010000012.1, read on the forward strand.
AGCGCGGGCGCCTCCGGTGGTCCGTCATCGTCGGCCGGAGCATCCCCGTCGGGAGACGGCGGTCAGGCGTTCCACGTCGGCGAGACTGCACCGGCGCTGGTCGTTCCCCAGGTCGGCGGCGGCGTCATCGACATCAAGAACCTGCGCGGGAAGCCGGTCTGGATCAACTTCATGGGGACCTACTGCCCGCCCTGCGTCGACGAGTTCCCGCTCATGAACCGCTTCTCGAGCCGCCACGCGGCCGACGGGCTCGTCGTGATCGCCGTCGACGTCAAGGAGGACGAGGGCATCGTCGCGGCCTTCGCGGAGCAGCTCGGTGCCACCTTCCCGCTCGGGCTCGACAGTGACGGATCCGCGGCGCTGCGCTGGGATGCCGTCGCCTTACCGGTCCACTTCTGGATCGACAAGGAGGGGGTCATCCGCGACGGTGCCCTCGGCGGGATCGGCCCCGACATCATGGCGAGCGGTCTGCGGACGATCATGCCGGGCGTCGACGTCCAGCCGTGACCCCCGCCGGCGGATCGGCGCCGGCCGTGTCGACCGGCGCCGAGATCGCGGCGGCGCTCGATGCCCTCGTCGCGGCGAGGCCGCCGCTGCTGGTCATCGTCGACTTCGACGGCACGCTGGCGGTCGGGTCGCGCGACCCGGCGCTCGCCCGGATCGAGCCGACGGCGCAGCGCGCCTTACGCCGGCTGGGCGGCATCGCGACGGAGCGCCCTGAGCGGCTGCACGTGGCGATCCTGACCGGCCGGATCGTCGCCGACGTCGCGGCCCGCGTGCGGGTCGGTGGCGTGGAGTACCTCGGCGATCACGGCCTGGAACACGGGGTCCTGGCTCGTGGCGCTCGGGCGGAGCGCTTGGTCGCGACCATCGACCCCGCGTACGACATCCATCGGGATTCCGCCGAGATCCTCGCTAGCGGCGTCGCGGCAGAACTCGGCGACCCCGGATGGTTGTTCGTGGAGCGCAAGGGTCCATCGGTCGCCTTTCACGTTCGCCAGGCGGACGACGTCGCGGCGGCCCGGGCGGCCGTCGTCGCGGCGATCGCGACCGTCGAGCGCCGCGAGGGCCTGGTCCACGGACTCGCCCACTACCGCGGTCGGACGGTCGTCGATCTTCGGCCGAAGGACGCCGGCGGCAAGCGTGAGGCCGTCGAGCGCCTCATCGCGCGGCATCGGCCTGGAGGCGTGGTCGCCCTCGGCGACGAGATGAGCGACATCGACGCCTTCGCGGCCGTGATCGCGGCGCGCAGCGGAGCGAGCGGGGTGGGCGGACCGGGCCGTGCCGGTCGCCCGGTCGGGGCCGGGGTCACGGTGGCGGTCCACGGCGCCAGCCGCCCGGCACCGTCCGAGCTGCTTGCGGTCGCCGACCTGCGTATCGCCGGCGCGCACGAGGTCGGCGGCTTGCTCGCCGCCCTGGCGCGGCGGCTGGAGTTGGCGGGAGCCTAGCCGCCGGCCGGCAGTGTCGAGATCGCGGCGGCGGCGTGCTGCACGATCTCGAACACCGACGGGAAGAGCCCGAACACCAGCGTGAGCACCGTCGCGGTGGCGAGCCCGCCCCACAGGAGCGCGCCATGGGTGAGCGGCGGGGCGTCAGTGACGGGGTCGCGCATCCACATGTACACGACGACCCGCAGGTAGTAGAACGCCGCCGCGGCCGCATTCAGGACGACGAGGACCGCGAGCACGGTCAGCGACCCACCGGCCTGCACGGCCGCGAGGATGACGTACGCCTTCGCCCAGAACCCGGCCAGCGGAGGGATACCGACGAGCGACAGCAAGAACAGCGTCATCAGGATCGTCAGACCCGGTTCACGGCGCACGAGCCCCGAGAAATTCTCGAGCGAGGACGTGACGCCCGCCCGCTTCTGGACGGCCGAGACGACCGCGAACGCCCCGAGGTTCATGAAGGTGTAGGCCGCTCCGTAGAACAGGAGGCCCTCGAGCCCGAGGACCTGGCCACCGGCATACGCCGCCAACCCGACGAGCATGTACCCGGTGTGGGCGATCGAGCTGTACGCGAGCATCCGCTTGACGTTGTCCTGGGTGAGCGCGACGAGGTTGCCGAGCGTCATCGTCAGACCGGCCAGGACGATCATGACCGGCAGCCACCACTCGGCCAGTGGCCCGAGCGCCTCCACGAAGAGCCGCAGGATCAGCGCGAATGCGCCGATCTTCGGCCCGACCGACAAGTAGCCGGTGATGGGCGTCGGAGAGCCCTGGTACGCGTCAGGGGTCCAGTAGTGGAATGGGACGGCGGCGATCTTGAAGGCGACGCCCGTCGTCAGGAACGCGAGCCCGATCGCCAGACCCGCCGACAGCGGCGCGGTCCCTGCCACCACCGACGCGAGCGCCTGAGCGACCCCCGGCTGGGTCGGGTCGGTGCTGTTGATCAGCGTCGTCCCCGTCAGGCCCCAGATGAAGGCCACGCCGAACAGGAAGATCGCCGAGCTGAACGAGCCGAGGAGGAAGTACTTGATCGCCCCCTCCGTCGAATACGAGTCGGTCTTGTGGTAGCCCGCCAGGAGGTAGCCCGGCAGCACCATCAGCTCGAGCCCGAGGAACAGCAGCAGCAGGTCCGCCGACCCGGCGATCAGCATGGCCCCGCTCATCGCGAAGATGAGGACCGTCGCGAACTCGGCGATCGGCAGGTTGCGCGGCAGCATGTAGTCGGGTGCGAACACGATCGTCATCGCGACGATCGAGATGAACAGGATGTCGAGGAACGTGCTCAGCGCGTCGACCTTGTAGGTCCCGCTGAACGCCGTCGGCGTGCCCATGCCGACCTGGATCGTGACGAACGCCGTGATCGCTAGACCGATCAGGGCGGTCGCGATGGCCGGGCCGCTGCGGCCGGGTCGGACGAGGTCCACGACCAGCACCGCGGCCGCGGTCAGCACCGCAGCGATGAGCGGCAAGATCGCGCTGAGGTCCGCGCCGTTCAATGCGCGGCTCCGCTTTCGGTCACGACCACGGCCCGCTCTGACCGCGATCTCAGCGCGGCGGAGATCGTGCGCGCGACGACGAGCACGATGATCAACCCCAGACCGACGACGACCACCTCGGTGCGGATGGGCAGCGGGACGCCGTCCTGCACTGCCCCGATCGTGTCGACGACGGAGCCCTGCACGAGCGTCAGCAGGAGCCCGGGCTGGATGCCGAACACGACGATCAGCGTCGCCAGCGGCACGAGCGTCAGGATCTCGATCGGCGTCATGTCCGTGATGTGGCCTCCTAGGCCCACGATGAAGTCGGACACCTCGCCGAAGACGACCCGGCCGTACATGTACAGCAGGTAGCCGGCCGCGAGGATCATGCCCAACGTCGCGACGGCCGCGGCCGGCGGATTGACGATGAATGTCCCGACCAGGCTGAGGAACTCGCCCACGAAACCGGACAGCCCGGGCAAGCCGGCCGACGCAAACACGAAGAACCCGAGCGTCGCGGCCCACAGCGGCATCCGGGCCGCGAGCCCGCCCATCTTCGCGATCGTCCGGTCGTGGGTCCGCTCATAGATGATCCCGACGAGCAGGAACAGACCACCTGTGATCAGGCCGTGGTTGATCATCTGGAGGATGGCGCCCTGGATGCCCTGCTCGGTGAACACGAATGTGCCGAGGGTCACGAAGCCCATGTGGCTGACCGAGGAGTAGGCCACGAGCCGCTTGAGGTCGGGCTGGACCAGGGCGACGATCGCGCCGTAGATGATCGCGATGAGCGACAGGACGATGATCGTCGGGGCGAAGGTATGGGCCGCGTCCGGGTAGAGCGGTAGGGCGAACCGCAGGAACCCGTACGCCCCGAGCTTGAGCAGGACGCCGGCCAGGATCACCGATCCCGCGGTCGGGGCATCGGTGTGCGCGTCCGGCAGCCAAGTATGGAACGGGAACATCGGGACCTTGATCGCGAAGGCCAGGAAGAACGCGAGGAACGCCCCGACCTGGAGGACCGGCGCGAAGCCGACTGTCTGGACGTGCGCGCGGAGGGCGACCAGGTCGAACGCGCCGGTCCATGAGCCGGTCGCCGACTGGTATGCGAACGCTGTCGCCAGGATCGCCACGAGCATGAGCAGCGACCCGACGAGCGTGTACAGCACGAACTTGATCGTCGAGTAGATGCGGTTGGCGCCGCCCCAGATCCCGATGATGAGGTACATCGGGACGAGCACGATCTCCCAGAAGATGTAGAACAGGAAGAGGTCGAGCGCCAGGAACACCCCGATCAGCCCGACCTCGAGCACGAGGAAGGAGATCATGTATTCCTTGATGCGGGTCTGGATCGGGACCCACGACGCGAGGATGCAGATCCAGGTCAGTGTCGTCGTGAGGACGACGAGGGCGGCGGACAGGCCGTCGACGCCGAGCTTGTACTGGATGCCGAAGATCGGGATCCAGTCGTACGCCTCGAGGAACAGGAACTGGCTGCCTGCGCGGTTCGGCAGGTACCCGATCAGCATCATCAACGAGACCACCCACGCTGCCAGCGCGAACGCGAGCGCGACCGGGCGGGTCCAACGGCTCGGCAGGATCGCGACGACCAGTGCCCCGACCAGCGGCAGGAACGTCACGACGGTGAGGATCCCGAACGGGCTCGTCATCCGCCGTTCCCCGCCAACAGCAGGTACGACCCCGCCATGACGATCAGCCCGAGGGCGATCCCGAGCGCGTAGTTCTGGACGCGACCGGTCTGCACGCGGCGGAGGCCACGGCCGAGCGAAATGGTCGAGCTGCCGATGCCGTTGACGGTCCCGTCGACGACCTCTCGGTCGAACCACCAGATGGCCTGCGCCAGCCGCCCGCCGATGACGATGAAGAGCAGGTGGTAGAGCTCATCGAACCACCACTTGTTGAGCGACGCCCGATACAGGAAGGACAGGCCGGGCCGGGCGCTGATCTCACGGACGAGCTCCGGGCGTGCCGGCATCCGCAATCCGCCCAGTTCCACGCCGAAGTAACGCCAGGCAAGGACCAGGCCGATCACCGCGACGGTCACGCTCGCGAGGATCAGGCCGCCGTCGATGCCGAACAGCGCGTATGGCTCGTGCGGCAAGGCGAGCATCTCGGTCGCGTGATGGAACACCGGCTCGAGCCAACGGTGGATCGTGCTGTCGCCGAACGGCAGCCCGAGGGCGATGCCGAGGAGCACCGACGGGATCGCCAGCAGGATGAGCGGCACCGTCATGACCGCCGGTGATTCGTGGATGCGATCCCAGATCTCCTTGGGGCCGCGGAACGCACCCCAGAAGGTCAGGCCCATCAGCCGGAACATGTAGAACGCGGTCAGCAGCGCTACGAAGAGGCCGACCGCCCAGACCCACAGGAAGCCGAACTTGAAGGCCTCGCCGAGGATCTCGTCCTTCGAGAAGAAGCCGGCCAGCGGCGGGATCCCGGCGATAGCGACCGAGCCGACGAGCATCGTCGCGTAGGTGATCGGGATCTTGCGCGCCAGCCCACCCATCCGGCGCATGTCCTGCTCCTCGTGGACGGCGTGGATGACCGAGCCCGATCCGAGGAACAGCAGGCCCTTGAAGAAGCCATGGGTCATGAGGTGGAAGATCGCCGCGGTGAACGCCCCCACCCCGAGCGCCGCGAACATGTAGCCGAGCTGGGATAGCGTCGAGTACGCGAGCACCCGCTTGATGTCGGTCTGGGTCATCGCGATCGACGCGGCAAGGATGGCGGTGAAGATGCCGATCGCCGCGACGACGACCATCGTGGACGGCGCGGCCGCGAACAGCGGGTTGGCACGGGCCACGAGGTACACGCCGGCGTTGACCATCGTGGCCGCGTGGATGAGCGCCGATACCGGGGTCGGGCCTTCCATCGCGTCCGGCAGCCAGACGTGGAGCGGGAACTGCGCGCTCTTGCCCATGGCGCCCGCGAAGACCAGCAGCGCGACGATCGGGACCGGGATCGGGAAGGCGACGAGGGTCGGGTTGATCAGGATCTCGATCGACTCGCGAACGTTCAGCGTGCCGGTGTTCAGGAAGATCGCCATGATCCCGAGGGCGAACCCGACGTCGCCCACCCGGTTGACGATGAACGCTTTCTTGGCGGCAAGAGCCGCGCTCCGCTTGCGGTACCAGAAGCCGATGAGCAGGTAGCTCGACAGGCCGACCAGCTCCCATGCCACGAACACGACCAGCCAGTTGTCGGCGAGCACGAGCAGCAGCATCGAGAACATGAACAGGTTCAGGTACGCGAAGAACCGCCAGTACCCGGGGTCGTGGCTCATGTAGCCGATCGAGTAGACGTGGACCAGCAGGCCGATCGTGGTGACGACGATCAGCAGGCAGGCGGTCAGCGGGTCGACCAGGATCCCGAGCTCGATATGGAAGCCGCCAGCCGGGATCCACTCCCACGGCCCGACGACGTAGCCGTGCGTGTCCTCCGAGCCGGGCAGCAATGGCGCCGCACCGGTCAACACGTTCCACACCACCAGCATCGCCACGATCCAGGCCAGGAAGATGACCCCGACCGGGATCCAGTGCGCCTGCTTGCCCAGTCGCCGGCCGACCAGGGCGGTGATGAGGAAGCCCGCCATCGGCAGGACGAGCAGGAGCGGCAGCAGCCCTTCGATTCCGGTCACCGGGTACTACCTTGCGCGGCGCAGGACGAGCCGAGCCGAAGACGCCCGCGAGCACCGGAGCGAGCGCACCTGAAGGCGCGTGAGCGAACACGCGGAGCGGGCAACGCCCGGATCGGCCGTCCGGTGACGCGCCCTCCTGACCGCCACTGTCCGCTCACTGGCGCATCGAGTCGTATTCATCGACCAGCGGCGTCTTCTTGTTGCGGTAGATCGCGATGACGATGGCCAGCCCGACCGTCGCCTCAGCCGCGGCGACGGCCATGACCATCAACGCGAACACCGCGCCCTGGGCGACCGCGTCTGGATGGGGCCCGAACAGGCCGAATGCCACGATCGCGAGGTTCACGGCGTTGAGCATCAACTCGATCGACATGAGCATGCTGATCGCGTTGCGCCGTGCGAGGAAGCCGAACGAGCCGATCGCGAAGAGGATCCCGGACAGGATCAGGTACGTGTCGAGGCTGTCGCTCACGACGGACCGCCCGGCTCGCGCTTGGCCAGGAACACGCCGCCGATCACGGCGGCCAGCAGCAGCACGCTGACGATCTCGAACGGGAACACGAACTGTTCGAAGAGGACCCGCGCCATCTCGCTCGTGTTCAGGCGCGCGCGGCGGGCGACCTCATGCCAGTCCGTGGCGCCCACGGCGAGGGCGATGAGGATCGCGACGACCACCGCCGCGATCGCCGCCGGACCCGCCTGGGTCTGGAAGACGAGCCGGCTGGGGGCGTCCTTCGTCTGGGTCAGCATGATGGCGAACAGGACCAGCACGCTGATCGCGCCGATGTACACGATGACCTGCGCCGCACCGAGGAGCGGCACGCCCATCAGAACGTAGATGCCGGCCAGCGCGAGGAAGCAGACGATCATGGCCAGGCCGCAGCGGATGATGTCGCGCATCGTCACGACCAGGAGCCCCGCGCCCAGCATCACGACTCCGAGGATCCAGAGGAGCGCGTCCTCCCAGTCCTGCCGGAGGACGACGACCATGAGGGCGGCGATGCCGAGGACCGCGCCCATGATCAGGAGCGCGAAGATGATCTGGGGCAGCTTCGCGCGCACGTCTACTCGTGCCGGCCAGGGCCCAGCGCGGCGACCGCCCCGTGACCGTCATGACCATGACCTGGCCGTTCCCGTTCGAGCGTCCGCCGTTGCTCGGCACGCCTTCGATCGCCGGGGGCAGCATCGGCAGCAGCCGCGACTGGTCGACCACGCGGCCTTCGGCACGCGCCCGGGTGAGCCAGTCGCGCTCGCGCCGGATGTAGGTCACCTCGGTCTCGCGGTCGATCGCGGCGAGCGCCATGAGGTCGATCGTCGGCTCCGAGCGGCCGGTGTGGGCGAGCTCGATGTCGGCGCCGTCGCGCAGTGCGTCGTACGGGCATGCGTCGACGCAGATGCCGCACAGGATGCAGCGGCTCTCGTCGACCTCGTACTTCTCGAGGATGCGCGGCTTGGGCATCAGGGCGCCGGTCGGGCAGGTCTCCGCGCAGCGGCCGCAGGACACGCAGGGCGTGTCGTTGAGGCTCATGTCGAGCGGGGTCGTGACCAGCGTGTCGAAGCCGATGCGCATGAAGTCGTAGCAGGCGGCGCCGACGACCTCGGCGCAGACCTGCGCGCAGCGCCCGCAGTCGATGCAGCGCGACGGCTCGCGCAGGATGAACGCGTGGGAGTCGTCACGGATGTAGTCGTGGTTGACGCCGGTGAAGCGGTTCTCGGTCACGCTCCGGTAGCCCGCGCCCTGGTGGTACTGGGGCTCGAGCGTCTGGAGCGTCGTGCCGTACTCGATCCCGAGCCGGCGAAGGTCGCAGAAGCCGATCGCCTCACAGGTGCACTGCAGGCAGCGGGTCGACTCCGCCATCGCGGTCTCGCGCGTGTACGGCAGCTCGTATTCGATGTAGCTGTCGTTGCGCTTCTCGGCCGGAAGTGGCGTCATCCGATAGCGCGGCTCCTTGATCTCACCGGTGAACGGCACGATCGAGAGGAACTCGGGCTGCGGCTCGGCCAGCGTCTGGCGCGTGCGGATGGCGTCCAGGTCCATGCCCTTCATGTAGGCGTCCACGGCGTAGGCCGCGCGCCGGCCCTCGGCGACAGCCTCGACGACCGTTGCCGCGCCGATCCGCACGTCGCCGCTTCCGAAGACGCCGGGCCGACCCGTCGAGAAGGTGACCGCGTCCGCCCTGAGACGACGCTGCTTTGTCGCCTCGGGCCCCTCATTGCCGGGCGTCCCGACCCAGTCGAGCTCGGGGCCCTGACCGATGGCCAGCAGCACGCGATCGCAGGGGATCGTGAATTCCGTGCCGGACGCCGGCTCCGGGCGCCGCCGGCCGGAAGCGTCCGGCTCGCCGAGCTGCATCCGGATGAACTCGACGCCGGTCACGGCTCCGGTCTTGGGGTCGGTGATGACGCGCGTCGGGCCCGCCTGGAAGATGGTGGTGACGCCTTCCTCGATCGCCTCGTGGACCTCGTCGGCCGCGGGCATGTCCTTCATGTCGCGGCGGTACACGAGCGTGACCTCGGCCGCGCCCTGGCGGATCGACGTCCGCGAGCAGTCCATCGAGGTGAACCCGCCGCCGATCACCACGACGTGCTTGCCGACGTGGCCCGGATAGGGCAGGCCGAGCGTCGCCGTCCGCAGGTATTCGAGCCCGTCGATGACGCCCTCGGCGTCCTCGTTGGGGATCCCGAGCTTGTTCGTGTCGTAGCAGCCGATCGCCACGATGACCGAATCGAAGCCCTGGTTCGTCAGGTCGTCGAGCGTGAAGTCCCGGCCCAGACCGGCGTTGCAGACGACCGTGCCGCCGAGCCGCGAGATCGACTCGTACTCGGCCTCGAGCACCTCGACCTTCGGCAGCCGGTACTGCGGGATGCCGTAGCGGAGCATGCCGCCCGGCGACGGGTCGCGCTCGAAGACCGTGACGTCGTGACCGGCGATGAGCAGGTAGTACGCCGCGGCCATGCCGGCCGGCCCCGAGCCGATGACGGCGGCCCGCCGCCCGGACGGTGCCTGTCGCTCGAACGGGACGGGCGGGTCGACGCCCTCGTCGAGCATCGACTTGATGACCTGGTCGCCCGCATAGCGGTGGGTGTCGCGGATCGCGATCGCCTCGTCGACCTCGTCGCGCCGGCAGTGCTCCTCGCACGGCGCCGGGCAGACCCGCCCGAGCACCGACGGGAACGGGATCGTCCGCTTGAAGATGCGGGTGCTCTCCCGCCAGTCGCCCTCGGCATTGGCCTTGAGGAAGCCCGGGATGTCGATGTGGCTCGGGCATTTGTTCTGGCAGGGCGGCAGGCAGTAGGCGTTGTGGTCGGAGAAGATCAGCTCGAGGTTGGTCCGGCGCAGGCGGCGGATCTCCTCGGTCTGCGTCTCGACCTTCATCCCGTCCTCGCACGAGCGCGAGCACGAGATCGGCGGGTGTTCCTCGCCCTCGACCTCGACGACGCACATCCGGCACGCGCCGAACCCGGGCAGCTTGGGCTCGTAGCACAGCGTCGGGATCTCGATGCCGTTGTCGCGGCAGACCTCGAGGATCGTCTGGCCCTCGAACCCCTCGACGACGCGGCCGTCGACCTCGATCCGGATGCGCGGCGTCGACTGAGGTCGCTGCGGCGCCTGGGTGTCGAGCAGGCGCTCGGCGAGCGACTCCGGCGACGCCGACGTCTCGGTCGGGGCCTCGGAAGGCAGGCGCTCTGGGCGGGCCAGGGTGTCGGTCATGCCAGGGCTCTCCAGCCGGCCAGGATGGATGCAGCGCAAGGCGGCGCCGAGCACAGGAGCGAGCGCACTGGTGGAGGTGTGAGGCGAGCTCCGAGGGCCAGAGGACGACGGCGACCGCGTGAGCGAGTGGGCGCAGGACGCCAACGCAGCGATGCGCCTTCATGGATGGCTGGATCATCGGGCGGCCTCGGTCGCGACCGGGGTGGGTCGGTTGGCGGGGTCGAAGTCGGACCCGAAGTATCGCATCCCACTCGTGAGCGGGAGGGTCGCGAGCCGCTCGTGGTCGCACAGAGCGGACTCGACGATGTCGTGCGCCAGGTCAGCTGCCAGCTGCGTGTCGGCCGGACGCAGGAACCCGCCCTCGCGACGGGCGACGATCTCGGCGAGCCGCTTCGTCCCGATGCGGCAGGGGATCGACTTGCCGCACGCCTCGTTCGCGCAGAACCGCGTCAGGACGCCGACCAGCTCGAGCAGATCCGTGCGGTCGTCGACGGCGACAACGGAGCCCGAGCCGACGTGGGCACCGGCGTCGCGGAGTGTCCCAAAGTCGTAAGGCGTGTCGAGCGCATCGGGCGGGAGCAGGCCGCCCGACGGCCCGCCGATGAGAACCGCCTGGAGGGTCCGACCGGCCGGCATCTTGCCGCCGAGCTTCACGATGTCGCGCAGCGGCGTGCCCAGCGGGACCTCGGCGATGCCCTCCTTGCCGGGCGCCCGGAGCTGCACAAGGACGGTGCCGGACGATCTGGTCGATCCGGTCGCGCGAAACGCGTCAGCACCCGAGCGCACGATCCACGGCACGGCGGCCAGCGTCTGGACGTTGTTGACGACCGTCGGCCGGTCGTACAGGCCGACAGTGGCGGGATGCGGTGGCTTCTGCTCCGGCTGGCCGCGCTTGCCCTCGAGCGCCTTGAGCAGAACCGTCTCCTCGCCGAGCATGTACGCGCCCTGCACCGGGCGGACCGTGAGCCACAGGTCACGGCCTGACCCGAGGACGTCGGCACCGATGAAGCCCGCATCGGTCGCCGCGCCGATCGCCGCTGACAGCCGGGCGATGATGTCGGAGTCCTCGGCACGGACCGCGATGAAGGCCTCGGTCGCACCGATGGCGCTGGCAGCGATGGCGGTCCCCTCGATGACCGCGAACGGATCGCGCAGCATGAGCGTTCGATCGGTATGCGACGCCGGGTCGGCGCCGTAGCCGTTCGCGACGACGTACCGGCGGTCGGCCTCGGTGTCAGCCGCCGTCCGCCATTTGTCACCGGTCGGGTAGCCCGCGCCGCCACGCCCGCGCAGGCCGGACGCCGCGATGGTCGCGATCGTGGCGGCCCCACCGAGGTCGCGGATCGCGCGCCGCAGGCCGTCGAAGGCCCCGGCCGCGACGGCGGCATCGAGGTCGGTGGGGTCCTTCTCGGCGGATCGGGCCAGCAGGATGCGCGGCCACTTGGCCGGCGTCTTGAGCAGGGTCACCATCGTCAGGCGCGGGCGGGCGCGCCCGGGCGACCGCCTCCCTCGAGCGCCGCGCCGAGCGCCGACAGGTATGTCCCCTCGGCCGGCCGATGATCGGCGACCGCCGCCGCCTGCTCGCTGGCGCTCGCAGGCTCGAACCGCAGGTGGGCGTAGTAGCTGGCGGTGCCATAGATCATCGCGTACCACGCGCCGGTCGCGTGGCTGATGCGCTTGAGCGCAGCGACGGGGAGATAGCCGTAGGCGTCCTGGGTCGCCTCGAGGATGTCCAGCATCCGCGCCGGGTCGTGGTCGTACTCCTCGAGGATGCGGTCGACCTCACCCATCGCGATCGGCTCGAACGGCCGATAGGCCGGGTCCGGGACGGGCCGGCCCGAGCGCCGCATCGCCGATTCCTCGCGTCGCTCCCCGTACGTCTCGGGCGCTCCCCAGTGGACGTGGTAGCGGCCCCGCGTGTCGATGCCGCCCATGTCGATGCACTCGATCGGACATGCCTGGGCGCACTGGAAGCAGGTCTCGCACTTGAGCGTGCCCCACTCGTCGTAGAGCAGCTGTAGACGGCCGCGGAACTTGTGCGGGACGTCGAGCCGCACCTCCGGGTACATGACCGTGACCTTCGGCTCGAAGAAGCGCCGGAGCGTCAGGGCCATGCCCTTCACGATCCCGAGGCCGGGGACGAAGCTCATCGACCCAGCCCCTTGATGACGACGATCGCGCCTGCCGTGACGAACAGGTTGAGCAGCGACGCCGGCAGCAGCCACTTCCACGCGAAGTCCATCAGCTGGTCGATCCGGACCCGGGGCAACGTACCGCGCATCCACACGAACGTGAACACGAGCGTGTAGGTCTTGAGCATGAACCAGAGGATACCGGCGACCCACGGCAGGCCGAGGTACGCCCACGCGCCGAGCAATGTGACGATGAACAGGTTCGCAAGGACGAACCCGATGAGCAGCGCCTGCCACCATCTGATGCGCGAGTTCAGCAGGTAGAAGGGCGCGCCGAACAAGAGCGTCAGGACGACCGGCACGAGGCCGAGGATGAACAGCAGGCCGATGTTGAACGACGCCGGATCGATGTTCAGCTGGACCGGCCAGGGCCACGGGAATGGCGCATTCCAGCCACCCAGGAACAGCGTGACGAACAGGGCCGAGACGATGAACACGTTCACGTACTCGGCGAAGAAGAAGAACCCGAACCGCATGCCTGAGTACTCGGTCGCGAACCCTGCGACGATCTCCGAGTCGGCCTCGGTCAGGTCGAAGGGGGTGCGGTTCGCCTCGGCGGTCGCGGCGATGAAGAAGATCAGCGCGCCTAGCGGCTGCTGGAAGATGTACCAGTCAGTGAACCAGCCCTGCTGGTTTTCGACGAGCTTGTTCAGGCTCATCGTCCCCGCGAGGAGCAGCAGCCCGACGACCGACAGCACCAGCGGGATCTCGTAGCTCACGACCTGGGCCGCGGCCCGCAGCCCGCCCAGCAGCGAGTACTTGTTGTAGCTCGACCAGCCTGCCATCAGCAGGCCGACCACCGACAGGCCGCCGATCGCGAAGAAATAGAGCAGCCCGAGATTGAGGTCGTACCCGAACAATCCAGGCGCGAACGGGATGACGAGTAGCGACAGGACGCTCGCGAGGTAGACGACGACCGGCGCCCACGTGAAGACCAGCGAATCCGCGCCGGTCGGCGTGAAGTCCTCCTTCATGAGGACCTTCAACCCGTGCACCGTCGACAGGAGCGACCCGAACGGCCCGACGCGGTCCGGGCCGATCCGAAGATTCATCAGGGCGATGATCTTCATCTCCATGTAGATGATCAGGAACGCCGTCGGGACGGTCATGACCAGGATGACCGTGATCGCGACGACGAACCGCACGATCGGCAGGTTGGCGACGAGGATGTCGACGATCGCCTGGCCGAAGATCACGATCAGCGCGATCGCCGCGACCGTCAGCAGGAACAGCAGCGGGACGACCGTGAAGACGACCTTCCCCGGCAGCGTCAGCCTGTTCCAACTCCGCCCGATGACCGTCATCGAGAACTACCCTGCGCGCCAGTGGGCGCGTCGATGCGAAGGCGCCGCGGAGCAGCACAGCGAGCGCACGCCGACGTGCGTGAGCGAAGCAGCGCACGCGGCAACGCGCGCATCGGCCGTCCGGTGGCGTGCCGGCTGACCGTCACTTATCTACACCGCCCATGATGGGGTCGAGGGACGCCATGACCGCCATCGTGTCCGCAACAAGATGTCCGGGGACCATCACGCCGACCGCCTGCAGATGGATGAACGACGGGTCGTGGATCCGCATGCGGAACGGCTGGTCGGTCCCATCGCTCACGACGTAGGCCGCGTACTGGCCCCGCGGGCCCTCGATGCCCGCATAGGCACGTCCGGGTCGCGGGCGCAGCAGGCGCGGCAGCTTGGCGATCACCGGGCCGTCCGGCATCTGGTGGAGACACTGATCGATGATCCGCAGGCTCTGCTTGATCTCGTCCATCCGGAGCAGGTATCGGGCCAGGCAGTCACCCTCGGCGCGGGTCGGGATGTCGAAATCGAGCTCGGGGTAGACGCTGTAGGGGTGCGCCCGCCGAACATCGAACGGCACGCCGGTCGCGCGGAGATTCGGCCCGGTCATGGCCATCCGCAGCGCGGTCTTCGAATCGATCGTCCCGAGGTCGCGCATCCGGCGGACGAAGATCTCGTTCTCGTTCAGCAGTGTGTTGCCGGCTTCGATCTGCTCGGTCGCCTTGCTCATCCAGTCGCCGAGTCGGCTCATGAATTCGTGGTTGAGATCGCCGTTGACGCCACCGATCCGGAAGTAGTTGAAGAGCATCCGCTGGCCGGTCAGCGCGGCGAGCATGTCGACGATCTCGTCACGCTCGATGAACGACCACAGGATCGGTGTCAGGCCGCCGAGGTCGAGCGCCATCCAGCCCAGGAAGAGCGCATGGCTGGCGACCCGGTTCAGCTCGGCCGACAGGACGCGGATGTACTCGGCGCGACGCGGGACCTCGACGTCGAGCAGCTTCTCGAAGGCCATCACGCCGGGCCACTCGCAGAACAGCGAGCTCACGTACTCCAGCGGGTCGAGGTAGCAGATCGCTTGGTGGTAGTCGGCGTTCTCGCACAGTTTCTCGACGCCGCGATGGAGGTAGCCGAGGACCGGGTCGAGGTCGACGACCTTTTCGCCGTCGAGCTTGAGCACGACGCGGAGCACGCCGTGGGTCGATGGATGCTGCGGCCCCATGTTCAGGAACATCTCGCCGTCGCGCAGTGAGTAGAACTCCGACTCGCGCTCGGTGCGCGGCGGGTACGGCGGGACCGGCTCGAAGACGCCGAGGTCGCGATCGAGCTGGACGCGCGGGTCGTCCGGCGTGCCGGCGAACGACTCGTCGCGGCCGTGATCGTGGGGTCGGGTGTTTCGTCGTGGTGTCGTCGCGGTCATCGCAGGTCCTTGCCGTTCGCGCGGGAAGTCACGCACCGCCCCGGCGGACGTTCGCCGTGGCCGGGGTCTCGCGTGGGGTGTGGGTCCGTTCCATCGGTCGGACGCCGGCGCCCGGGGAGCGGGCCGCGTCGTCCGGCAGGTAGAAGTCCTTGCGCAGTGGGAAGCTCGTGTAGTCCGGTGGAAGGTAGATGCGGCGCAGGTCGCGGTTGCCTTCGAACGTGATGCCGAACATGTCGTAGGCCTCGCGTTCCATCCACTCCGCGCCCTTCCACATGAACGTCACCGAGGGGACGCGCGGGTCTTCGCGCGGAAGGCCGTCGGCGATGACCCGTAGCCAGTCGGGTGTGGTCGGGCTCCACAGGTGGTACACGACCTGCATGACGTCGCCCGTATCGACTCCGGCCAGGTCGGCCAGGAACTCGAAGCCGAACTCCGGCTCGTCGTGGAGCGCGGTGATGACCTGGGTCACATCGCCTGGCCCGATCCGGATCTCCGTCTCGTCGTGGCGCTGCCGGATGGGACCCGTCAGCTGCTCGCCGAAGCGCCGCTCCAGGCGGGCCTTGAACGCTCGGTCCACGGTCAGACCTGCTCGGGGACGGTCGGGCCGATGGCTCGCTCCGGCCAATGACCGCGACGGTCCTTGACCAGCTGCTGGAGCTTCATCATCCCGTAGATGAGGCCCTCCGGCCGGGGCGGGCAGCCCGGCACGTAGACGTCCACCGGCATGACCCGATCGATCCCCTCGACCGTCGAGTAGCTCCGCTTGTACCGACCACCCGAGCACGTGCAGTCGCCCATCGCGACGCACCACTTCGGCTCCGGCATCTGCTCCCAGAGGCGGACCAGCGGCCCGGCCATCTTCGTCGTCAGCGTGCCGGCAACGATGAGCACGTCGGCCTGGCGCGGGCTCGCCCGGAACGGGAACATGCCCCAGCGGTCCATGTCGTTCTTGGATGTGGCCGCCGACATCATCTCGATCGCGCAGCACGCGAGCCCCGACAGGAGTGGCCACAGGCTGTTCATCCGAATGAGGTCGAGCACGTAGTCGGCCTTGGTAGGGATGACCTCGAGGACACCGCTCCAGCGGGCATCGTCGCGCCGGCCCGCGCCACTCGCCTCGAGCTCCGCGAGGTGGGTGATGTCGGTGGGGCGGCCGCCGTCGTACGCGGACGGGTCTGCCGCTTGCCAGAGCGAGTTCCGGACGACGATCGGATTCGCGACCGCGTCGGACGGGCGGGTCGCCGGGAGGCCGGGCTGGGCCGGGACGTCCGAGGAGATCGCGGTCTCGTCCGAGGGGCCGGCCCCGAGGCCGTCCGGTGTCGTCTTCAGCGCCACGTCAGGGCTCCCTTTCGCCAGGCGTAGGCCAGGCCGAGGAGCAGGATCGCCACGAAGACGACCATGCTGACGAACAGCGCCGCCGGGTTCAGCGCGGGATCCTGGAAGACGATCGCCCAGAGGTAGATGAAGATCACCTCGATGTCGAAGGCCACGAACAGCAGGGCGTAGATGTAGAACGACAGGCCGAAGCGGCCGTGCGTATCGCCGTACGTATCGATGCCCGATTCGTACGGCAGGCCCTTGTGGACATCGCCGCGGTTGCGGTGCGAGACCAGCCACGCGGCACCGATCGTGAGAAAGACGAACGTCACGCCGGCGAAGGCGAAGCCCACGACGTACCAGAGCTGTTCCAATCGAACTCCCTTCGGGACCTGTCGGAGGCGGCGGGCAGGGGCGGCTCCGTGGAGCCTCCACGCACGGCCATTCTATCAGCGGGCACGCCTTCGAACGGGTCGCGACAGGGGTCGGCGAGGCGCTGGGGGACGCCTCGCCGTAGGACCCGCCGGATCGGCAGAGGAGGAGCGCTGATCCGGATCCGGGGCACGCTGGGGGACCGTGCCCGGCGGCTTCGTGGCACCGGAGCGGGGAGCGCGACGCGCCGAGCGCGCGTGCAGGTTCACGTCGCGCCCCCCGTGACGGTGCGGTCGTGCGACGACCACGGTCAGCCTGACGCCGAGGCCCCCGCCGAGGCAATACGGCATTCGCCCTAGTCGGTCGGTCGCCCCGCTCGGCCCGGCAATCGATAGCCGAGCAGGTCGAGTCCTGCGCCGGCCGGCCAGTCGCGGCCGAAGACCATGAACCGGAACCGGCCCATGGCGGCCGGATCGAGGAGGCGCAGCAGGGCCGATCTCAGCAGCGTGTAGTCCTCGAACGTCGTCGCCCGGTCTGCCTGGATCTCGCGGAGCCGCTCCTCGATGCCGAGGCCCATCAGGGCCTCGGCCTGGGTCGTGATCCCGATCGTCGTGAGGCCGGCCGCGACCGCGGCTCGCTCGACCGCGGTCACGTCGACGTGCGCGGTCAGGTCCTGACGCCCGACGAAGCGATACGGATCGTCGTGGACCTGGTGTCGCACGTAGGCGCGCAGCGTGCCGGCGCGTCGGCGCACGGGGTCGTAGAGCTCGGCCGCGACGGCGCCGTAGTCGATGAGGAGCACCAGCCCGCGCCGCAACGGGGCGCTGGCACGCGCGATCCAGTCGTCCAGGGCGAGGCAGATCTCGGCCGTCTGACCATCGACGAGCTCGATCCGGTCGGCGGCGAGTCGCTCCGCGAGCGCGGCCGTCGACGGCGCGAGGTCGACCTCGACGAACGCGCCGTCCGCCCCGACAGCGACCGCCAGCTCGCGCAGCTCGCCGTCCACCCGCCGAACGCGATGGACAGGGAGCGCGTCGAGGACCTCGTTGGCGAGGACGACGCCATCGAACGGAGCATCGGACGGGCCGCCCTCCAACCGATCCGCGAGGCCGGCTGTCTCGAGTCGATCGCGCAGCGCCCGCATCCGCCCCTCGTCGACCTCGACCGGCCGGTAGCGGATGGAGCCCGCGAGCGGGGTGTCACGCACGGTGTCGAGAAGGGACGTCGCAAGCGCGCCCTCGCCCGCGCCGTGCTCGACGACGACGAACGGGTCCGGACGCTCCAGGCGCTCCCAGGCCTGCTCGACGGCGTGGGCGAGCATCTCGCCGAAGATCGGATGAAGCTCAGGGGCGGTCAGGAAGTCGCCGCCGCGACCGGGCCGGGCATCGCGCGACCGGTAATAGCCGCCGTCGGGGTCGTACAGCGCGAGCTCCATGAACCGCGCGAACGGCATCGGCCCGCCACGCCGGATCTCGGAGCAGATCCGCTCCACGAGAGCGCTGTCCTCGCCGACGTCCGAGAGATCGGTCGGCGCCTCGCGCCGGAGCTCGGGTCGCAGGTCCGTCACAGTGCCGATGCTACGTCCGCGATCGTGATCGCCGTCCGGACGCGCGTCCGAGGGCGAGGCGCAGGCCCGGCCCGACCAGCGTGTGGCCGCCCAGCACGACCGGGATCGGCGCGTTCACCGCGGACGTCGTCAGGGCGTGCAGCCAGGGGTCCGCGATCGCCGCTGTCAGGAGCAGATCGGATGCGAACCGGTCCTCGGCCACCGGCCAGGCGGCCTCCTCCGCCCCGAACCGATGTGCGAGCAGCACCCGCGTGTCGACGATGGCGGCGTCGCCGAGCCGCGCGAGGGTCTCGCCGAGTGACTCGGGACCATCGCGGTCCAGCAGCATCCCGAGCACGGACGCCGCCGGTCGCTGGTCCGCGCGGCGGGTCCGCAGGCCGCGCTCCTCGATGAGCGCCCGGGTCCGCGACGCGGTCCGTGCCTCCAGCCAGGCGAGGTTGCGTCGCCGACACCCGTCCCGCCACGACCAGCTCGGCCGCGGGGTCCGCGACGACCGACCCGATGGCATCGAGGATCGCGCGCACGCGGGCCGTATCGGCACCGTGGAGCCACGACCGCCATCGACCGCCGAGCAGAACGAGGTCGAGTGGTCCGTCGATGTCGATCCCGAGTCGGGTGCGTCCGCGCCGGTCGTCGACGGGCACGCCGGCGTGCTCCTCGAGCCAGCGCGGGAGCGCGTTATCGGTCGGCAGATCGGGGACGTTCGCGAGGGCTCGGCGTGCCTGTGCCACGGCGATCACGTCCGCCGAGTAGCGGTTGTTCGTGAGGGCTTGGGGCCTGTCGGCGGACGCCGCGGTAACGAGATCGCGCCGGTCCGACGCGGTCGCGAGCGGCACGGCCCCGGAACCCAGCACGATCAAGCCACCATCCCCGAGCTCGGCGACCACGTCGCGCAGCCGCGCCCCGAACGGCCGTCCGTCCTGGGGGCCAGCATGGATCCTGGCTCGCGTCGCCCCGGCGTCGAGGAACCCGCGCACGTGTCGCTCGGCGGCATCCAGCCGAGCCGCCGCGGTGGCGCGCGTCAGCGGACCGGCGTCATCGGCAGGCTCCGCGTGGAGGACGGCGACATCGACCTCGGTCATGTCACGCTCCGAGCCAAGACGCGGAACGCGCCTCCCCCGACGACCATGATCGGGCGGCGCAGTCGGCGTGAGGTGGGGGTCGGTCCTGCCTCCATTGCCGGATAGTAAGGTGCCGTCGATGAGAGCCCGCCGGACCGTCCGTGCCTATATCGGCCTGGGATCCAACGTCGGCGACCCGGCTCGAACCCTGGCGTCGGCGGTCGAGGCGATCGCGGATCTGCCCGGTGTGCGGGTCGCCGGGGTCTCGCCGCTCTACGCCACCGCGCCTTGGGGCGTGACGGACCAGCCGGAGTTCCGCAACGCCGCCGCCGCATTCGACATCCGCTACGACGATCGCGATCCCGCGGACGCAGCCCTCGGCATCCTCGGCCGGTTCAAGACGATCGAGCGAGCCGCTGGCCGTCGTCGGCGACGGCGCTGGGGTCCCCGTGAGCTCGATATCGACCTGCTGGTGTTCGGGCGCCACCGGATCGACGTCGAGCGCTCCGCCGGGGCGCGGTCCGTTGACGCGGAAGTCGACCCGGCCAAGGCCGCCAAACGCCTCGAGGTCCCGCATCGGTACCTCGGGGAGCGGCTGTTCGTCCTCGCCCCTCTTGCCGACCTCGCTCCGCGCCTCGTGCCGCCTGGCTGGACGGAGACCGTGGAGACCGCTCGCCGGCGAGCAGCCGCGCAGGAGCCGCCGGGCAGCGTCCGCGTCATCGGGGTATGGGACCCAGCCCGGCGGACCTGGCGGCCCGCGACAGGCGACGCGACTAGCCCAACCTGAGGTTCGGCAGGACCTCGCGCCCGAACGTCTCGATGAACTCGGCCTGGTTGCGCCCCACGTTATGGAGATGGATCTCGTCGTAGCCCATGTCGACGTAGTGCTGGATGTGCTGGCAATGCTTCTCGAGATCGCCGCTGATCATCACCCGGTTCGTGAAGTCCTCCGGCCGGACGAGCTTGGCGATCCCGGCGAAGTCCTCGGGGTTCTTGATGTCCTGCTTGGGGAAGAACGCCATGCCGCCGTTGGGCCATTCGACCAGGGCGTTCTCCATCGCCTCGTCGTCGGTGGGCGCCCAGGAGATGTGGATCTGGAGGAACTTGGGGCCGGGCCCGTCCTTGCCGACCTCGCTGCGGCCCTCCTCGAACTTGCCCCAGATCATCTCCATCTTGTCGTCGGCCGCACCGACCGTGATGAGTCCGTCAGCGAACTTGCCGGTCTTCTTCGCGTTGATCGGCCCGGCTGTGGCGACGTAGATCGGGACGCGCTGGTCGTCTGGCGGCCGGGTGTAGAGCTTGGCCCGCTCGAGCGTGAAGAACTTGCCGTCGTGCCGCACGACGTCGCCGCTGAACAGCTTGCTGATGACCTCGATCGCCTCGAACATCATCGCGCTGCGGATCGGCACCTCCGGCCACACCGGCGCGATGACGTGCTCGTTGAGCGCCTCGCCGGCGCCCAGACCGAGGTAGAAGCGACCCGGGTACATCGCCCCGAGCGTGGCCGCGGCATGAGCGATGACTGCCGGGTGGTAGCGAAAACCGGGGCACGTGACCGCCGTCCCGAACCGCAATGATGTCCGCTGCCCGAGCGCGCCCATGAACGCCCAGGCGAAGCCGCTCTGGCCCTGTTGCGGGGTCCACGGATGGAAATGCTCCGAGACCATGAAGCCGGCCTCGAAGCCCGCCGCCTCCGCCTGCGCGCACCAGTCGAGGAGGTCGGTCGGGTGGAACTGCTCCATCATCGCCGCGTAGCCGATCTTGGTCATCCGGGGCTCCTTCGGGTCGTATCGGCCAGCGCTCGCGCCGCGCGCCAGGCATCGTGGTAGGTCGAGTACAGCGGGACCGGTGCCAAACGGACGATATCCGGTTCGCGGAAGTCCGCCACGACATCGAGCGCCTCGATGGCCGCCAGGCGAGCCGGCGCGTCCGGAACGCGCACCGACAGCTGCGCTCCGCGCGCCGTCGGGTCCCGCGGCGTGATGATCTCGGCGTCGGGCGCGAGCGCGTCGATGGCCGCCTCGAGGTATGCGGTCAACGCCACCGACCGCTCGCGCAGGGCTGCCATCCCGACCGCATCGAACATGGCGAGCGAGACCCCGATCGGGGCGAGCGACAGGATCGGTGGCGTCGAGATGCGCCATCCACCGGCACCCTGGGCGGGGTCGATCGTGTCGGTCATGTCGAACCGTGTCGCTTCGTCGTTGCCCCACCAGCCGGTCAGTCGACGGGCCGACGCGGCCTCGCCGTGCCGCTGATTGACGAAGAACTGACCGAGCGCGCCCGGGCCGCTGTTCAGGTACTTGTACGTGCACCAGGCGGCGGCGTCGACATCGGCATCGTGGAGGGCGAGTGGCACGTTCCCGGCGGCGTGCGCGAGATCCCAGAGAACGACGGCGCCCGCGGCGTGGACGGCGGCCGTCAGACGTTCGATCGGGTGGAGCTGGCCGGTGGCGTAGTTGACACCCGCGAGCAACGCGAGAGCGAGCCGGTCGCGGTTCTCGTGGATCGCGCCCTCCAGGTCCTCGATGCGCAGGGTGGCCTCGCCCTCGCGCGGACGGACCACGATCAGGTCGTCGGCCGGATCCAGGCCGTGGTGTCGCAGGTGCGAGTCGACGGCGTATCGATCGGATGGGAACGTCGGCGCGTCGATCAGGATCGCGCTGCGACGCCCCTCGGGGAGATAAAAGCCGGCCAGCAGCAGATGCAGGTTGACGGTCAGGGTGTTTGCGGTCGCGACCTCGTCCGGCCGAGCGCCGACGACGCCGGCCGCCATCTCCTGGATGGCGCTGTCGGCCTCGAGCCAGCCGTCGCCTGGAGTGAACCAGGCCTCGACCCCGAGCTCCGCCCAGCGATCGAGCGCGCGCTCGACCGCCTCGCGTGCCTCGACCGGTTGGGCGCCAAGCGACATTCCCGCGAGATACGCCTTCGGCCGCCCACCGGCGCCGGTCGGCAGGTGGAATCGCTCGCGCCAGCCAGCCAACGGATCGGCGGCATCGAGGGCCCGGGCGCTGGCCTCACCAAGCGTGGTCTTGAGCGTGGTCATCGCGTCGGCGTGGGCGCCGCCCCGCGTCCCGGCGCACCGAGCGACGCCGCGATGTCGGGGGCGCCGCCGACGGACACCAGGCGGACATCGAAACCGGCGGCGTCGAGCATGCTGGCCGCGATCGATGCGCGCGAGCCGCTCCTGCACATGACGGTGATCGGCGCGTCGCGTGGCAACGTGTCGAGCCGATCCGCGAGGTCGCCGATCGACAGCTGGAGCGAGCCCGGGACGACACCATCGTCGCGCCACTCGTGCGGGTAGCGAACGTCGAGCAGATGGGGCCGCGCCCCGTTCGCGAGTTCGTCTCCGGCAGCCGCGGCTGACACCACCGGATATGAGGCCACCGTCCCGCCGGCATCCGCCCAGGACATGACACCACCCGCCAGCACGCCGACGATCCGGTCGTAGCCGATCCGGAACAGCTGGGTGGTCGCCTCCAGGAGTGCGTCCTCGAACGGTTCCGGGAGGATGAGGACGACGGCCGCGCCGAACGGCACGAACCAGCCGACGTAGGACGCGAACGAGTCACCCAGCTCGATATTCAGCGAGCCCCCGATGTGACCGGCTGCGAACGCCTCGCGTGATCGGGCATCGACGATATGCGCCCCGCCGGCGACGGCGGTCCGGACCGGATCGGGTCCGATCTCGGGGGGCATCGCGAGCCGGCCGATCACGACGGGCCCGGCGCGATTGATCGGCCCCATCTCCGCGTAGTAGGTGGGATACGGCCCGAGGCCGTCCAGCAGCGCGGCCCGGAAAGCTGACTCGTCGGCGAACCCCAACAGCGGGTTCGACCGGCGTTCCCGTCCGATCGTGGTCATGCGTGCCGCATCGGCCGGCCCGACCGAGCAGAAGCTGCCCGCGCCGTGGGTCGGCAGGATCGCGACGTCGTCCGGCAGCGCCGCGAGGGCGCGGAGGGAGTGGAACTGCGCCCGCGTCAGGTCGTCGGTCTGGTCCGCGCCGAGCAGGTCGGTCCGCCCGGCACTCCCGACGAGCAGGCTGCCGCCAGTCGCGATCGCGGAGGGTGCCGCGCCGCCCTCGGTCCACACCTCCCAGGCAACGTGCTCCGGCGTATGACCGGGCGTGGCCCGGGCCGTCAGCCGGAGCCCATCGATCTCGAGGGCGTCGGTATCGTCCATCGGTCGATGGGCGAACGCGTAGCGGCCGCGCGCCGGGGCGAGGATCTCCGCCCCGACGGCCGAGCGCAGCTCGAGCGCGCCCGACAGGTAGTCGTTGTGGACATGCGTCTCGAGCACATGCGTCACGCGCCAGCCGCGCGCTTCCGCCGCCGCCATCACGCGCCAGGCGTCGCGCGGTGGATCGACGACGACGGCGTCCCGCCCGGCGGTGATCAGGAACGCGCCGTTGCCGAGCCCGGGGGTCAGGATCAGCTCGACGTCCATGGGCCTAGCCATGGTAGACCCGTGCGACGCCCAGCCCGAGCAGGCCGATCGCGATCCAGATCGAGGCGCCGAGCACGAACGGCTTCGCCCCGACGCCGAGCATCGCCCGGACGTCGGTCGCGAGACCCACCCCGGCGAGGGCGACGAGGATCAGCAGCGACGCGAGCGTCGAGCACAGGTCGGCGAGCGTGCCGCCGGTCGGGAGCACGCCGTCCAGGAGCCCCGCCGAGCGCAGCGCCGCGAAGACGACGAAGCCGACGACGAACCACGGGACCGCGCGCGCGACCATGGCGAGCGTCGATGTCGGCGCCGACGCCTCGCTGGGCCGATCGAGGGACCGTGCCGCCCACCACGTCGCCCCGAGCAGCACCGGCAGGATGGCCAGGTTGCGCGTCAGCTTGACGATCGTGGCGACGTCGCCGGCCGGCGCCGAGTAGGCATATCCGGTCGCGACGACCTGGGCGGTGTCGTTGACCGCCAGGCCGGCCCACATCCCGAATGCCGCGTCGCCGAGCCCCATCAGCCGCCCGATGACCGGCAGAGCCAGGACGCCCATCAGCCCGAAGAGCGTGATCGCGGATACAGCGTAGGCGGTCTCCCGGTGGCGGGCGCCGATGATCGGCGACAGCGCGAGGATCGCGGAGTTGCCGCAGATGGCCATGCCGACCGTGATCAGTGCCGACAGTGGCGGGACGACGCCCAGCCGCCGCGCCAGCCACGTGCCCAGCAGCAGGGCTGCCGTGACGGTCAGCGCGATCGCAAGGACGCTCCCGGCGCCGGTCGCCAGGAGCTGGCCGAGGGTGAGCCGGGCCCCGAGCAGGGTGATCCCGATGCGGAGTGCGTAGCGCGCCGCCAGCGTGGCGCCCGGGAGCAGCCGGTCCCGGACCTCGGCGGACGTCCCCAGGAGGAGGCCCAGCCCCAGTGCGATCGCGGTCTCGAGTCCGAGTTGCAGCGCACCGCCGATCCACCGAGCGAGCCCGGCGACGACGACGCACGCCAGCAGACCGAGGACGAGGCCGAGCCTCGCTGGGGGTGTCGCGGTCAGAGTCGGACCCGAGGCGGGCTATCGCGATCGAACATGTGGACGGTATCGACGAACCGGACCTGCTTGGCCTGGTAGGCCATGACCAGCGAGTGGGTGCGCGCCCCGCCGCCGAAGAACCGGACGCCCTGGAGCAGGTCGCCGCTGGTCACGCCGGTGGCCGCGAATACGAGGTTCTCGCCCGGCGCCAGGTCCTCCGTGCGGTAGACCCGGTCCTCATCGCCGTGGCCCATCGCCGCGCCGCGCTGGCGCTCCTCGGACGACCGATAGCGGAAGCGCGCCTGGATCTCGCCGCCGAGGCAGCGCAGCGCGCCGGCCGTGATGACCCCTTCGGGCGCACCCCCGATACCCATCACGGCATGGACGCCGGTGCCCGAAACGGCACACGAGATCGCCGCGGACAG
Source organism: uncultured Chloroflexia bacterium (assembly GCA_963780425.1). Lineage (GTDB taxonomy): Bacteria > Chloroflexota > Limnocylindria > Limnocylindrales > CSP1-4 > SPCO01. The sequence continues at coordinate 528,541 of CAWABZ010000012.1, forward strand.
GTCGCCGTCGCCGATGAGCTTGATCCGGGCGCCAGCGGCGCGGACCTCGGCGATGAGGTCGTCGTGGCGGGGACGCTCGAGGATGACGACCGTGATGTCCGACACCTTGCGACCGAGCGCCTCGGCGATGCGCCCGAGGTTCTCGGTCGGGCTGACCCGGATGTCGACCTTGCCGGCGGCGATCGGACCGACGCACAGCTTGTCCATGTAGGTGTCGGGAGCGTTGGTCAGGCCGCCGGCCTCCGACGCGCAGAGCACGGTGATCGCGCCGGCCTGGCCGTGGGCGACGAGGTTCGTGCCCTCGAGGGGATCGACCGCGATGTCGATGGCCGGGACCTCGGCACGGTCCGCGCCGGTCTTGCCGACCCGTTCGCCGATGTAGAGCATCGGCGCCTTGTCGCGCTCGCCCTCGCCGATGACGATGCGGCCGGCGAACTCGATCTCGTCCATGGTGTTGCGCATCGCGGTCGTGGCCGCGGCGTCGGCCTCGTCCTTGGCGCCCCGTCCCATGAACCGCGCCGACTCGATCGCGGCGGCTTCCGTGACGCGCACCATCTCCAAGCGCGAGAAGCTGCTCCACTAAGGCCGTCCCACGCTCATCACGGATCAGTGCCTGAAGTGCCGTCTGCCGGTGAACACCATCGCCAGATGGTGTCTGTCCGCCACCTCGATCGCCATCTCGTCGCGGATGGAGCCGCCGGGCTGGATGATGGCCGTGATGCCCGCCGTCGCGGCAGCCTGGATCCCGTCTGGGAACGGGAAATACGCGTCCGCGGCCATGACCGCGGTCTTGGCGCGGTCGCCCGCCCGCCGCACCGCGATCTCGACCGACACCTGGCGCGATGCCTGACCGGCGCCGATCCCGACCGTGGCCCCGTTGCGTGCCAGCACGATCGCGTTCGAGCGGACGTGGCGGACCGCTCGCCACGCGAACAGAAGATCGGTGAGCTCCTCGAGGGTCGGCCTGCGGCGGGTCACGACCTGGAGCTGCCCTCGATCGAGACCGAGGTCGTCGAGGTCCTCGACGAGCAACCCACCGGCCACGCGCTTGAAGTCGAGACTGGCGATGCCGTAGTCGCGCATCCCGTCGGTCGGGTCGGGCGGCACCGCGAGCAGCTCCAGCCCGGACTTGGCCTTGAGGATGCCGAGGGCCGCCTGGCTGAAGCCCGGCGCCACGACGGCCTCATACGAGTTCGCCGCGATCTCACGCGCGGTCGCGCCATCGAGCTCCCGGTTCACCCCGACGATGCCGCCGAACGACGCCACGGGATCCGTCTCCAGGGCGTGCCGATAGGCCTCGACGAGCTCGTCGTGCGACGCCAGCCCGACGGGATCGGTGTGCTTCACGATCGTCACGGTCGGCGCGGTGTAGTCACGGGCCATGCGGTACGCCGCATCGAGGTCGAGCAGGTTGTTGAACGACGGTCGACCGCCCTGCAGCTGGGAGGCATCCGCCAGCGTCGCGCTGCGGTGCGTGGTCTCGCGATAGAACGCCGCGCGCTGGTGCGGGTTCTCGCCGTAGCGCAGGTCGTCGACCTTCTCGAGGACGAGGGCAAGACGGCGCGGGAAGGTGTTCCCGGAGATCTGGTTGAGGTACGCCGCGATCTCGGCGTGATAGGCGGCGACCGTGCTGAAGGCCTCGGCCGCGAGTCGAGCCCGCGTCTCGGCACTGACCTGCCCAAGGTCCTTGATCTCGGCGACGATCTGCTCGTAGTGCGACGGGTCGGATGCGGCGGCCACACCGGCCGAGTTCCGTGCCGCCGCGCCGAGCAGCGCAGCGCCACCGACATCGATCATCTCGATCGCCTCATCGATCCCGACGAGCTTGGCCCCGACGGACGGCGCGAATGGTTTGACGTTGACGACCACGAGGTCGATCGGGGCGATGTTCTGGGCCTTGAGATCGGCCATCTGCTCGTCGACGTCGCGGCGCGCCAGGATCCCCGCGTAGACCGCATGGTGGAACGTCTTGACCTGCCCGCCGATCGTCGGCTGGCCATCCGTCAGGTCGGTGACCGAGGCGACGTCGACGCCCTCGCCGGCGAGGAACTCGCGCGTGCCGTCGGTGGCGAACATCTCCACGTCGAGGGCATGGAGGTCCCGGGCGAGCGTCGCGATACCCTCCCGGTTCGCGACTGACAGCAGGGCACGCACCCCGGGCGTTCCTCCTCCCCACGCGCGTCCGACGGGGGCGGACCGCTGCGGCCGAGTATAGCGTCCGTCATGGCATACTCCGCCCGACCGTACAACCGATCCGCCCGCCCACAGGGAGGCACCTGTGACCCTGGCGCCCTGGAACTACCTGTTCCTGTCGTTCAACAGCGGCAACTTCGCGGACCTCTTCTACCCGACGTGGATCGCCGCCCTGGTCCTGCTGATCGTCCTGATCGTGCTGTACAACGTGCGCACGAAGGCGCTCCATCGGCACCCGCCCTTCGTCGACCTGTGGGAGTGGCTGTGGTGGACAGGGCTGATCACGTTCAGCCTGCTGCTGATCGAGGCTGTCTTCCAGTTCGACTTCATCCTGGTGCTGGCGACCGAGATCATCGGCCTCGCGACGCTCGTCTGGATCCGGTTCCGGCGCTTCCCTCCGATCCTGCGCGCGCACGAGCAGCGGCTGGCCCGCCAGCGCTACTTCACGAAGCAGAAATTCGCCGACCCGGAGGCGACCATCCGGCGCCGCGTCGGTCCACGCCGCCAGCGCCGCCGGCGACGCTAGACGGCGATGCCGATCGAGGTCCGGCGGTTCGGTGTCGGGCATCGGCGCCCGGACGGCCCGCCGGGCACAGTCGGGGTGACCGGCCAGCCGATCCACTCTGACGGCCGCGGTGCGGTCACGGAGCTCGCCTTCGCCCGCGGCGCTCGCATCGAGCCGCATACCAACCCGAACACCTCGTGGCTGATCGTCATCGAGGGCGGTGGTTGGGTCGGTGTCGGCGAGGAGCGCTCGCGGGTCGCGGCCGGCGAGGCGGTCCTGTGGCCGGCCGACCAGCCCCACGCCGCATGGACCGAGCATTCGGAGATGCGCGCGTTCGTGGTCGAGTTCGCGGGCGCCGATGACAGCGCGGTGCGGGACATCCTCGAGGGGCGGGTCGTGGATAGCCCAGTCAACCTTGGTCAGCCGGTGGAGCGCGCGGTCGGCGAGCTCGCCCCGACCATGTCCCAGACGCGTCACGACCCGGAGGCCGGCGAACCGGCCTGACCGGGTCGTGACGGCGGGCCGGGGCCTCCTCCTGCCCCTACCCGCGGAGGGATTCGGCGAAAGCCCTACCCGTCCATACGGGCCAGGCGGTCGAGCAGATCCAGGAAGGCATGGACCTCATCGGTCGGCGGGAGGCCCTCCGCCTCGTGAAAGGCGACTTCGGCCACGTCGCCCAGCGCGAGGTGGCCGGCCCACGGGCTGCCGCGCAGCACCTCCGCCGTCGACGCCACCACGGCGTCGAAGCGGAAGAACGGGTCGGTCGCCTGGAACGAGCGGGCGAGATCGCTCGCGCGGATCTCGCGGGCGACCTCGTCGGCCCGGCCGTCGTCCGGATCGGTCCAGCGCAGCCGGACGGTCGCGATGGAGCCCTGGCGGCCGACGTCATCGTTGAGTCGCACGGCATAGAGCGCGGTCACGCTATGGCCGGCACCGATCGCGCCCGCGTCGACGCTGTCGTTCGTGAAGTCACGGTCGGCCATGTCGCGGTTCTCGTAGCCGACCAGCCGGTAGGCTGCGACGGCGTCCGGGTCGAACTCGACCTGGGCGCGGGCGTCGAGCGCGACCGTCTGGAGCGTGCCGGTCAGGTCCTCCGTGAACAACCGGTAGGCCTCGTCGGGACCGTTCACGTAGGCGTAGAACCCGTCGCCCTGGTCGGCCAGCTGCTCGAGCAGGACGTCGTTGAAGTTGCCCATCCCGACACCGACCGAGACGAGTTCGATGCCGGCCGCCGCATCACGTCGGATGCTGCCGAGGATGCCCTCGGGGTCGGTCAGGCCGACGTTGGCCACGCCGTCGGATGCGAGCACGACACGGTCGATGCCGTTCTCGGTCATCGACGAGCGCGCCAGCTCGTAGCCGAGCCGCAGGCCGTGTTCGAGGTTCGTCGAGCCGCCCGGCCGCAGCTGCCCGATCACGTGGAGGATCTCGTCGCGGTCCGTGGCGCGCGTCGGCTCGAGGACCACACGCCCCTCGTTGCCGAACGTGACGATCGCGACGCTGTCGTCACGGCCGAGGCCATCCACGAGTCGTGCGAGCGAGTCCTTGACGAGCTCCAGGCGACCTTCGCGCTCCATCGACCCGGAGGTGTCGATCACGAAGGTGAGCGCGGTGTCCGCCCGGGCGCGGTCGCGCACGTCGCGTGCCTGCAGGCCGATGCGCAACAGGACCTCGTCGCGGTCTGTGAACGGGGTCGGGCCGCCATCCGCGACGATGGCGAACGTGTCGTCGAGCGGCGGCGCATAGCCCTGCTCGAAGGCGTTGATCCACTCCTCGACGCGGACGCTCGCGGGATCCGGCCGGAAGCCATCGTCGATGTAGCGCTGGGCGATGGTGTAGGACGCGGTGTCGACGTCGAGCGCGAAGGTCGACACGCGATCCTCGACCGGATCGACATACGGGTTGACGCCGGGATCCTGGTAGGTGACGCCGTCATACGGCGTCGGTTGGGGCTCACCCGGCCATGGTGCGGCCGTCGGTAGGTGGTGGCCGGGTGCCGATGAGGGACCGGAGTAGCCGGTCGACGAGGCCCCGGAACACGCGCTCGCCACGAGGGCGACGGCGACCAGGGACAGGAGTGGCGTACGCATCGCGCGACCTCCCGTCCGGATGCCATGGGGACCGGCACCCGGGCACTTGGGCGGGACCACCAAGGTGGTCACGCAGGTCCCTTGGGCCGCCACAAGTGCGCCGTCGGGCCGCCGCTTCGACGCCCGACCGGCGTGGATGGTTCCGCGCGAACCTACGCTTGGTCGACGGGCGCCTGGTCGACCGGGCCCTGGTCGACGGGCGCGAGCACTGCGCCGAGCTGGCTGAGGACGCGCGCGGTCATCCCCCAGACCGACAGTCCATCGACCTCATAGTGGCCGTAGCGCAACGGCCAGCCGCGGATCGTGCGTTCCACCATCGCCAGTGGCGCGTCGGGGAGGAACGTGGCGACCGGCGGCTCGATGATCCGCACGACCTCGGCTGGAGCCGCGACGAGCGTCGGACGCCGGGCCGCCAATGCGACGATCGGCGTCACTGCGAAATCGCTGACCGGGATCCAGAAGCGCTCGAGCTGACCGATGACACGGACACCCGCGGCGTCCGGATCGAGGCCAACCTCCTCGGCGGCCTCGCGCAGCGCCGTAGCCGTGGCATCGTCATCGTCGGGCTCCGCCTTGCCACCGGGGAAGCTCACCTCCCCTGAATGATGGTGGCCGTCGACCGTCGGGCGCTCGATGAGGACGACCCGCGTCTCGCCCGTGGTGTCCGGGTACAGCAGGACCAGGACCGCCGCCGGGCGGCCCGGCGTCGCATCGGTCGGGAGCCTGAAGCGCCGCTCGACCCCGTCGAGCGAGACCGGCATCAGCGCGTCGAGCGGCGCCGGGAGCGGATCCGGCAGGACTGCCAGCCGCTCCTCGACGTCCTCGAACCGCATCGGCCTGGCGCGGTCGAGCTAGTTGACGAGCTCGCCGTCGTCGCGCCGGGGGCGCGTCGGCGGCAGGTCGAGCGGCGAGTCCGGGCGGCCACGCCGGCCACGCGCCCCAGCCCCGACGACGCCTTCCTCGGCCGGGCTCGACCGGGCATCCCGGCGTCCGCCATCGGCGACGACGGTCGCGCCCGCGCTCGAGAAAACGAGCGTGCCCGAGGCGAGGTCGGCGTCGGCGTTGATCGTGTCGCCAGGTCGGAACTCGCCGGCGACCAGCGCACGGGCCAGCGGGTTCTCGACGAGGCGCTGGATGGTCCGCTGGAGCGGTCGTGCCCCGAACGACGGGTCGGTCCCCTCGCGGACGATGAGTGCCTTGGCCGTCGCGGTGAGCTCCAGCGCAAGGTCCTGCTGGGCCAGTCGCCGTTGGAGGTCTGCCAGCAGCAGCTCGACGATGGCAGCCAGGTCGTCGTCGGTCAGGGCGTGGAACACGATCACCTCATCGACCCGATTGAGGAACTCGGGCCGGAACTGCGACCGCAGGACCTCCGTCACCTCGCGCTTCATCTGCTCGTACGCCGCATCGCCGGCGCGGGCGTTCGTGGCCGCGATGGCCGCGGAGCCGATGTTGCTCGTCATGATCACCACCGCGTTCTTGAAGTCGACCGTCCGACCCTGGCCGTCGGTCAGGCGACCGTCGTCGAGGACCTGGAGCAGGACGTTGAACACGTCCGGGTGGGCCTTCTCGATCTCGTCGAGCAGGACCACCTGGTAGGGCCGGCGGCGGACGGCCTCGGTGAGCTGGCCGCCCTCGTCGTAGCCGACGTAGCCGGGAGGCGCGCCGACCAGGCGGGACACGGAGAACTTCTCCATGTACTCGCTCATGTCGATCCGCACCATGGCGGTCTCATCGTCGAACAGGAACTCGGCGAGCGCCCGTGCGAGCTCCGTCTTGCCGACGCCCGTGGGACCGAGGAACAGGAACGAGCCGATCGGGCGGCGCGGGTCCTTGAGCCCCGCGCGGGCCCGGCGGACGGCATCGGACACGGCCTGGATCGCCTCGTCCTGGCCGACAACGCGCTCGTGCAGCCGCTCTTCCATCTTGATGAGCTTGGCGGTCTCGCCCTCCATGAGGCGATTGACCGGGATGCCGGTCCACGCGCCGACGATCTCGGCGATGTCGTCGGCGCCGACCTCCTCCTTGAGGAGCGTGCCCGGACCCTGGAGCGCGGCCAGGGCGGCCTCCTGCTCGATCAGGGTGTCCTGAAGTGCCTTCTGGGTGGCGTACTTCAACTCGGCGGCGGTGGCGAAGTCGGCTTCGCGCTCGGCCTGCTCGATGCGGGTGGCGAGTGCCTCCAGCTCGGAACGCGTCGCGCGGATGGCCGCGATCGCGGCCTTCTCGGCCTCCCAGCGCTGCTTGAGGCCGCCCGACTCCTCCTCGAGATCGGCGAGCTCCTTTTCCAGGACCTCGAGTCGAGCCTTCGACGCGTCGTCCGGCTCCTTGCGCAGCGCCTCGCGCTCGATCTCGAGCTGGATACGCCGCCGCTCGAGCTCGTCGATCTCGATCGGCATCGAGTCGATCTCCATGCGCAGCCGCGAGGCCGCCTCGTCGACGAGGTCGATCGCCTTGTCGGGCAGGAATCGGTCCGTGATGTAGCGATCGGACAGCGTGGCCGCGGCGACGAGAGCCGAATCGGTGATGCGCACGCCGTGATGGACTTCGTAGCGCTCGCGCAGGCCGCGCAGGATGCTGATCGTCTCCTCGACGGTCGGCTGGTCGACGAGGACCGGCTGGAAGCGCCGCTCGAGCGCCGCGTCCTTCTCGATGTGCTTGCGGTACTCGTCGAGTGTGGTCGCGCCGATGGTGTGCAGCTCGCCGCGCGCGAGCATCGGCTTGAGCAGGTTCGAGGCGTCCATCGCGCCCTCGGCGGCGCCGGCGCCGACGACCGTGTGGAGCTCGTCGATGAACAGGACGACCTGGCCGTCGCTGTCCTTGATCTCCTTGAGGACGGCCTTGAGGCGCTCCTCGAACTCGCCACGGAACTTGGCGCCCGCGATCAGCGCCCCGAGATCGAGCGCCACCACGCGCTTGCCCTTGAGACCTTCCGGCACGTCGCCCCGGACGATCCGCTGGGCGAGGCCCTCGGCGATCGCGGTCTTGCCGACACCCGGCTCACCGATGAGCACGGGGTTGTTCTTGGTGCGCCGGCTGAGGACCTGGATCACGCGCCGGATCTCCTCGTCACGGCCGACGACCGGATCGAGCTTGCCCGCGCGGGCCTCGGTCGTGAGGTCGCGGCCGTACTTCTCGAGGGCGGCATAGGTGCCCTCCGGGTTCTGGGACGTGACCCGCTGGCCGCCACGCACGCTCTGGAGGGCCTGGAGGATCGCCTCCTTGCCGGCCGCGTGCGAGTCGAGGAGCGACTGCGCGTCGCCACCGGCCTCGGCGACGCCGAGGAGCAGATGCTCGGTCGAGACGTAGTCGTCACCGAGACGGCGGGCCTCCGCCTCAGCCCGATCGATGACGCCCTTCGCCCGGGGGTCGAGGGCAAGGGAGCCGCCCTGGATGCGGGCGCGGCGTGACAGCGCGGCGGCGAGCTCGCCGCGGAACGCAGGCAGGTCGACGCCGAGGCGGCGCAGCGTCTCCGCCGGGATCCCGTCGTCGGGCTCGATGAGCGCGCTGAGCATGTGCTCGGCGTCGAGGACGGGGCTCTGGAGTCGCTGCGCGGTCTCCTGGGCGGCGATGATGGCCTCCTGGGCCTTCTGGGTGAAACGGTCGAGTTGCATCGGGTCAGGTCTCTCGTGCGCGGGGATCGGGTTGGTCGGTGAGTTCGAGGAATCGGTCGGCGGCGGTACGGGCCTCGGGCGTCAGGTCGGCCGGCATGACGACCTTGGCCTTGACGTACAGGTCGCCCTTCCCGTCGGCCCTGAAGCGGGGCATGCCCTGGCCGGTCAGGCGGAACGTCTTGCCGGGCTGCGTCCCGGCCGGGATCGTGAGGAGCACCCGCCCCTTCGGCGTCCGGACGTGGACGTCCGCGCCGAGCAGGGCCTCGCGCAGAGACAGCGGAAGCTCGCGTTCGAGGTCCGGACCGCGGCGGGTGAAGGTCCGATCCGGGAGCTGGCGGACGACGACGTGGAGGTCGCCTCCGCCGGGCGCCTTGCCGGTCAGGCGGATGCGGCTACCGCTGTCGGCGCCCTTCGGGATCGTGACCTCGAGGCGCTTGCCGTCGACCTCGACCAGGCGGGTCGTGCCGTGGTATGCCTCGTCGAGCGTGATCTCCGCGACGGCCTCGGCGCTGGGGCGGGCTGGAGCGGCGGTCCGTCTCCCGCCGTTGGGCTGCGCGCTGCCGGCACGGACGCCGCCTTCGCTATCGAGACCCATCCCGGCGAGGATGTCGTCGAACGTCGCGCCACCGGTCGGCCGACGGCCGCGTCCGGGGCCGGCGACCGGCTCCGAGGCGCCGGCAAAGAAGGCCTGGAAGAAGTCGCTGAAGTCGGACGCGTCGCCGGCCGTGTGGAACTCGTAGCGAACGTTGCCCGACTGACCTCCGCCCGCGAACCCACCGAACGGGTTGCCCCCACCGCCCCGCGCACCGGTCGCTGCACCGGCGGTCGCGCCCGCACGGGCAGACGCCTCCCAGTCCGACCCGAGGCGGTCGTACAGCCCGCGCTTGTCCGGATCGGACAGGACGGCGTGGGCCTCGTTGACCTCCTTGAACCGGCGCTCGGCGGCGGCGTCGTTCGGCTTGGTATCCGGGTGATGCTCACGCGCGAGCTTCCGGTAGGCCTTCTTGATGTCGGTCTTTGACGCGGTCCTGGGTACTCCCAGGACCGCGTAGTAATCCTTGTATTCCATGGGCGTCGGACTCCGGGATCGTCGCCGGATCGCCCGATGCGAGCGTTGCCACCTGCGGTGCTCGCTCACGCACCTTGAAGTGCGTTCGCTCCGCTCCTCGGTGGCGCCTTCGCCTCGGACGCCCCGCGACGACTACGCCGTCTGGTCTTGCTCCACGTCTAGTGGCCGCGCTCGACGACCACCGGCGGCTGATCCGTGGGTGGGAAGTTCGTTCGGCGAACCCGGGTCTCGGGCTCGGGATCGATCGGGTCGCCACCCTTGACGATCTTCGGTGGCTCGGCGACGAGGGGCTTCGGCTTGCGCCGGAGAGCCGCCTCGAGCACCTGCTCCATCGAGTCGACGAGGATGAGCTTCATCGACTTGCGGATCTCATCGGGGATGTCCCGCAGGTCCTTCTCGTTCTTCCTTGGGATGATCACGGTCTTGGCGCCCGACAGGTGGGCGGCCAGGATCTTGCTCTTCAGACCGCCGATCGGGAGCACCCGACCGCGCAGCGTGATCTCGCCTGTCATCGCCACGTCCTTGCGGACCGGGATGCCGGTCAGAGCGCTCACGATCGCAGTCGCCATCGTGATGCCTGCCGAAGGCCCGTCCTTCGGGATCGCGCCCGCCGGGACGTGGATGTGCAGGGTGTTCTTCTCGAAGATCTCGCGGTCGATGCCAAGGTCACGCGCATTGGCGCGAGTCCACGACAGGCCGGCGCGAGCACTCTCGCGCATGACCTCGCCGAGCTGGCCAGTGAGGATGAAGTCCTCCTTGCCCTCCATGCGGGTCACCTCGATCGCGACCACATCGCCACCGACCTCGGTGACGACGAGTCCGGTCGCCGCGCCCGTCTGGTCCTCGGCCTCAAGCTCGCCGTATTCGTACCGCTGCGGTCCGAGGAACTCGGCCAGCTTCTTCTCGTCGACCACGGTCTTGCGCTTGCGGCCCTCGGCGACCTGCCGGGCGACCTTGCGCATGACGTTGGCGATCTCGCGCTCGAGGTTGCGGACACCGGCCTCGTGCGTGTACGAGCGCACCAGCTCGGTCATGGCCGCATCGGTGATCTCGATGCGCTTGTCGTTGAGGCCGTGGTTCGTCATCTGCTTGGGGATGAGGAACCGCTTGCCGATCTCGATCTTCTCCTGCTCGGTGTAGCCGGGCAGCTGGACGATCTCCATCCGGTCGCGCAGCGCTGCCGGGATCGGGTCGAGCAGGTTGGCCGTCGCGATGAACAGCGTCTTGCTCAGGTCGAACGGCACCTCGAGGTAGTTGTCCTGGAACGAGTTGTTCTGCTCCGGGTCGAGGACCTCGAGCAGGGCGGACGACGGGTCACCCCGGAAGTCCATCCCGATCTTGTCGACCTCGTCGAGCATGAAGACCGGGTTGTTCGAGCCGGCGGTCTTGATGCTCTGGATGATCCGGCCGGGCAGCGCGCCGATGTACGTGCGCCGGTGGCCGCGGATCTCGGCCTCGTCGTGGATGCCGCCGAGGCTCATCCGGACGAACTTGCGGCCCATCGCGCGAGCGATGCTCTTGCCCAGGCTCGTCTTGCCCACGCCGGGGGGTCCGACGAAGGCGAGGATCGGGCTGCGGATCTCGTCCGCGAGCGTCCGCACCGCGAGGTATTCGAGGATGCGCTCCTTGATCTTCTCGAGGCCGTAGTGGTCCTCATCGAGGATGCGCGCCGCCTCCTTGATATCGAGTTGGTCGTCGGTCGCGACGTTCCACGGCAGGCTGATCAGCCAGTCCACGTACGTCCGGATCACGCCGACCTCGGGTGACGCCGACGGGATGCGGCTCATCCGGTCGACCTCCTTGATCGCCCGGGCCTTGATCTCCTCCGGCATGCCGGCGGCTTCGACCTTCTCGCGCAGCTCGTTGATCTCGGCCTGCTGCGGGTCGTCCTCGCCCAGCTCGCGCTGGATAGCCTTGAGCTGCTCGCGAAGGATGTACTCGCGCTGGGTCTTGTCCATCTCCGACTTGACTTCGGACTGGATCCGGCCCTTCAGCTCGAGGATCTCGACCTGATGCGCAAGGAAGTTCGAGACGAGCTTGAGGCGCTCGGTGACATCGATCGTCTCGAGCAGCTCCTGGCGCTGCTCGGTCGACATGTCCGGGCTGTAGGCGACCATGTCGGCCAGCAGTCCGGGCTCGCTGATGTTGCGCGCGGCGACGGCGGCTTCCGGCGGCACGGGCGCGCCGTTCGCGACGTACTGCTCGATCTGCGCCTGGACCGTGCGCATCAGCGCCTGGACCTCGAGCCCGTCCGGGGACTCGTCGGGGAGCTCCACGATGGATGCCCGGAGGTACGAGTCGGTCTGGTTGAAAGCCGCGCAGCCGCAGACGCGACTGGCCCTGGACGATCGCCCTGACAGTGCCGTCCTGGAGTTGGACGACCTGCGCGATCTTGGCCAGCGTGCCGATCTCGAAGAGCTCGGAGGGATCGTTGATGTCCTCCTGCTCGGCCTGCCGCTGCGTGACGAGGGCGATGGGTCCGCCTTCGGCGACCGCGGCGTTGAGCGCATTGACGCTCTTCTCGCGGCCAACCTGGAGCGGGACGATCATCTCCGGGAAGATGACCGTCTCCCGGAGTGCGACGAGAGGCAGATCGCGGGGACCGGTCACGGTCTCCTCCTGCGTTCCCTCGACCGGGTCTGACGGTCGCTTGGCCATCGTGGTGGATCTCCTAGCTGGTTGTCTTGTCGTCCGAGACGCGTGCCGCGGTCGACGTGAGGCTGGGTTCGGGCAGGCGGGTGGCCTCGGCCGCCCCGGTCCCCTCGGCGTAGAGCGCCTCGAGGATCCGGGCTCCGAGGCGCTCCTCGAGCTCGAACAGGATGCGGATACCGGCGAGGTTGACGCCTCGCTCTCGGGTCAAGTGGCGGATCCAGAGGATCCGGCGGATGTCGTTCTCGCTATAGAGGCGGATGTTGGTGGGCGTTCGCGCGGGACACAGAAGGCCCTCGTCCTCGTAGATCCGCAACGTGCGCGGATGCGCGCTGACGATGCTCGCCGCCACGCTGATGACGTAGACGGGTCGCTCCGGGTCCCGCTCGGGCCTGGGGGACGCCACCGCGTCAGGCCTCCTGGTCCATGGGATGGCGGAGGGTGAGGACGTCCCGGAATGGGACTGTCCGGCGTACGAGGGTCATCTCGTGCATCTCCTGAAAGGTCATCGTCCAGGTGAGCCGACGCGCGGCTCCACCGTTCGTTTCTGGTTAAGGCGTCCGGAGACCGGACACAGGAAGATGCTAAAACCCTGACAATGACGTTGTCAAGAGTCTTACGAAAAGGAACGAACGAGATTCCTCAACGTTCCGCCGTGGCGACACTCGGGTCAGCGCGTCGGGGCGGCCTCCGGGTCGCCGATCAGCTGCCCATGGAGCAGGGCCTCGCATTCCTGCTTGCCGATCGCGATGACCTTGTCGCCCTCGCGCAGGACTCGTGTCGGGGCGAAGGGGCGATGCAAGCCCATCGCGGATCACCGCGAACAGCGAACAGCCCTCGGGGATCTCGAGGTCTCGCGGCGCGCGACCGATCGCCGGCGAACCGGGCTGCAGGTGCGCCTCGATCAACTCGAGCTCACCCTCACCGAGGGCCGCCAGGTGGAGCAGCTCGTGGACCGGGATGTCCTGCTCGATCGAGCCGAGGATCATCCTGGTCGGGCTGATCAGCTCGTCGACCCCGAGGTGCCGGAACAGCGACTCGTTCTTGGGGTTGTTGACCCGGGCGATCGTCCGCGGGACGTCGAAGTGATGCTTCGCCATCTGACAGATGACGAGGTTGTCCTCGTCGTCGCCGGTCACGGCGGCCACCACGTCGGCGCGGTTCGCCCCGGCCTCGCCGAGGTACTTGCCTTCGCAGCCGTCGTGCGCGATGACGATCGAGCCGATCTCGTCGGCGATCTGCTTTCGCCCGCGTCGGGTCCTTCTCCATGAGGGCCACCTCGTGGCCCGAGTCCAGCAATTCTTTCGCGAGGTAGTAGCCGACCTTGCCACCACCGACGACGAGGACGAACACGATCAGGCCTCCATGGTCGCGCCGGGCGTGGCCGGCGCGGGGTCCGCGGTGTCGCGCACCTCGACTTGGGATGATGGTGGATCGGCGTGATGGTCGCCGCCCGGATGGTGACCGCTTGCGGCGAGCATGCCCGACAAACCCGACGGCGGGAAGCCGAGATGCGCGTTCACGGCGTCGACCATCAGCCCCGTCCGGCACAAGGTGGCGATCCCCAGCTCGGCATAGGCGGCGGCACGCACCGGGTCGTTGATCTTGGCGATGACCTGCGGGATCTCGAACGCCTCGACCGCGAGCTGGGCGGCCATCACGTTGCGATTGTCGCCCTCGGTCAGGGCCAGGAAGACGTCGGCGCCCTCCATGCCCGAACGTCGAAGGACATCCTCGTCGGTGCCGTCGCCCCGCACGGCCGTGCCACCGAACGACGACGGCAGGCGCTCGAACGCCCGGGTCGACATGTCCAGCACGATGACCTCGTGACCGGCGGCATCCCAGATCTCGGCGGCGGAGGCGCCGACCCGGCCGCAGCCCACGATGACGATCTTCACGATGGTTCCTCACTCATCGGCTCGCGCACGACCCAGACGGTGCATGGCGCGTTCTGCAGGATGTAGGGGATGGTCCGGCCGATCGCGAACTCCCCACCGAATCTTTTCCGATATGGCAGGCCCACGACCAGCAGGTCGGCCCCACGCTCGGTCGCCTCATCGACGATCGCAGCGGCGACGTCACGCGCCTGGAGCAGCACGGGCTCCATCTTGAGCTTGAAGCCCTCGGCGATCGCTTCCGCGGAATCCAGCACGCGTTGGACGTCCTCGGAGCGGCCGGCGATGTCGGCATCGAGCGGCAGTGTCCAGTCGATCTCGACGACATGCACGGCGATCAGGTCAGCCTTGGACTTGGCAGCCAGGCTGGCCACCAGCCGGACGATCCGTGCGTCGCTCGGGCCACCATTGAGGGCCACCACGGCGCGGTGGAATGGTTCTTTGTCGATCTCCGGCATGCACGGCCACGATACCACCGTGCCGGGTCCTGCCCGGGCGCGTCATCTCTCGTGGTTCTCGCGGTTCTCGCGACGATACGGCACGTCGGCGATGACGGTGTGCTCGCGCCCCAGGATCGCGGCCTTGAGCCGCTTCGCGGTCTGGTTGTAGAGCAGCCGCTCCCACCAGTGACGCGCGACGTATTCGGGCAGGACGACGATCGTGATCGGCGCCTCCTTGTCCGGGGGCCACGCCTGGTCGAGGACGTCCAGGTAGGCGAGGACGGGCGTGATGACTGCCCGGTACGGCGACTCGACGATGACCAGGGGGACACCCGGGATCTGTCGCTCCCATCGCTCGCGGACCGCCTCGCCGTGCTCGGGGTCCTCGGTCACGAACACCGCCCGGACGTCCCGGCTCATCGTGCGACCGAAGTTCACCGCCTGGATGACGGCCCGATTGACGCCATTCACCGGGATGACGACGCGCTGCTCGCGATGCGGCCCCTCGACGACGATGTCCTCGCGAACGTGCAGCTCCCGCTCCTGATCGTCGTACTCGCGCCGGATGAACAGCATGATGCTCACGAGGATCGGGATCAGCACCACGACCAACCACGCCCCGTCGAGGAACTTGACGCTGGTCACGACGATCGCGACCACCGCGGTCGCCGCGCAGCCCACGGCATTGATCACCAGCCGGTAGCGCCAGCCACGGTCGCGGGTCCGCAGCCAGTGGCGGATCATGCCGCCCTGGCTGATCGTGAAGTCGATGAACACGCCGACCGCGTACAGCGGGATGAGGGCGTGCGTCCGCCCGCCGGCGATGACCACCAATGACGCCGCGATCAGGCCCAGCAGCAGGATGCCCATCGAGAACGCGAGGCGGTCGCCTCGGAGGCTGAACTGGCGCGGGAAGAAGCCGTCCTCGCCGAGCACCGCGGCGAGTCGCGGGAATGCGGCGAAGCTGGTGTTCGCGGCGAGGAACAGCAGGAGCGCCGTGAAGGCCTGGAACAGGTAGAACGGGAGCGAGGTCCCGAAGACCGTCTCGGCGACCTGTGCGATGACGGTCTTGTGCTGGACCTCGCCGAACAGCTCCGGGACGGTCGGATAGATCGCGAAGTTCGTGGCCAGGAATGTGATCCCGACGAACAGGACCGTCAGGACGCCGGCCATGACGAGGAGGGTGGCGGCCGCGTTGCGTGCCTCCGGCGGCTTGAACGCCGGCACCCCGGTCGCGATCGCCTCGGTCCCGGTCAGGGCGACGGCACCGGAGGCGAACGCCCGCAACAGCAGGAAGATCGACACGGCACCGGCCGTCTCGGTGGTCGCCGCGATGACCTCCGGCGGCGGCGCATGGTGTTCGCCCAGGACGATGATCCGATACGCCCCGATGGCGATCATCGCGAACGCGCTGAACATGAAGAGGTAGGTCGGGACCGCGAAGATATTGCCGGCCTCCCTGACGCCGCGCAGGTTGGCCAGGGTGATCAGTGCCAGGGCGCCGACACCGATCAGCACGCGCACATCGCTGAGAGCCGGGAACGCCGAGACGATCTGTTCGACCGCCGACGACGTCGACACCGCGGCCGTCAGGTTGTAGTCGATCAGCAGCGCCGACGCCGCGACGAGCGAGGCATTCCGGCCGAAGTTCGCCTTCGACACCGAGTACGAGCCACCCCCGTTGGGGTAGGCCAGGCACACCTGGCGGTAGCTGAATGCGACGATGGCGAGGAGAGCCGCGATCGCGATGGCCACGGGCAGGGACCACGTCAGCGCCGCGAGGGCGGCGCCGCCGAGGATGAACGCCAGGATGATCTCCTCTGTGGCATACGCCGACGACGAGATCGCATCCGAGCTGAAGATCGCCAGAGCCTTCGTCTTGGACAGGCGTTCCCCGGCCTCTGCTTCCTGATGGAGCGGCCGCCCAAGCACGATCGCGCGGATCCGGGCGATGAGGCGCGCGCCGGGCGTGGTCGGGACGCTGGCCGCCTCCTTGGCGGTGAGCTGGCCCTTGCCCGTGTACCGGAAGAACGGCGCGTGGGGCCTCTCGACGCGGACCCGCTTGTCGCCGGGCTTGCGGCCCTGCAGCGGCCGCCGGCCGCCGATCACGACAGGTCTGTCATGCGCCGATCGCCAGACGTGCCGCGAGCCGAACCGGCAGACCGGCGGCGCGGATGCCCGCCTGGACGGGCTCGATGTCGTACGCCACGCGGTGCCAGGTCACGCGTCCGGCCTCGAGGTCGAGCACCAGGTAGGCCGCCCGCGGGTCGCCGTCGCGCGGCTGACCGACGCTGCCCGGATTGAGCAGCGTTCGCGACGTGCCGAGCTCGAGGGCCGTCGTGTCCCGGGCCTGGACGAGTACGACCCCATCCGGCGTCGCGCTCCAGGCGACCGGCACGTGGGTATGGCCGTGTAGGCCGTGCGGGGTCTGGAGTACCTCCAGATTGGCAGCCGCCACCTCGCTGTCGGTGATGTACTCGCGCAGCGGGTCGCGCGGGCTGCCGTGGACCAGCGTCATGTCGCCGATCGTCAGCCGCTCGGGCAGGTCGGACAGCCACGCACGGCTCGCCGACGACATCGTGTCCCTGGTCCATTCCGCGGCGGCGCGTGCCTCGGGGTTGAACCAGTCGATCTCGCGCCCACCGATCGCCGCGGCATCGTGGTTGCCGCGCACGCCGGTCGCCTTGCGCTCGCTCAAGCGCGCCACCACCGCATCGGGTTCCGGGCCATAGCCGACGACATCGCCGAGGTGCCAGATCGAGTCGACGTCGGCGGCATGGCGGAGGACCGCATCGAGCGCCACGATATTGCTGTGGATGTCCGACAGGACGGCGACGCGCATCGGCGAAGAGGGTAGCAGTGGATGCCTGCCAGGCGGGTTGCGTTCACCACGGCTGTCGGCGTCGTGCCGCCGGGTCGCGCGGGGAGCGATCCGGGACACGCCCGGCGGGGTCGCGGGTCACGACGACGAGGCGATGGTCGCGGAGTCCGCGCACGCGGACATCCAGCAGCTCGATGGAGCCGCCGCCAAGCGCCTCGATCGCGCGGTAAGCGGCGGCCAGCTCGGCCGTCAGGTCGCCGCGCTTCCAGGCGATCAGTGATCCCCCCGGCACCAACAAGGGGAACGCCAGCTCGACGAGGTCCGCCTGCGCGGCGACGCCCCGCGCCGTGACGACCGGCCAGCGACCACGCTGATCGGGGTCGCGGGCCAGGTCCTCCGCGCGGGCGGTGATCACCTCGACCCGCCCGGCGAGGTCCGCCGCCTCGGCGACCGTCTCGAGGAAGCGGGCTTTCTTCGCAACCGGCTCCAGGAGCGTGACGGCCAGGGTCGGCTCCGCGGCGGCAAGCGGAAGGCCCGGAAAGCCGCCGCCGGATCCAAGATCGAGGAGCCGGGCGATGCCGTGACCGCGCAGCCAGGTCAGGGCGGTCAGGCTGTCGACGACGTGCCCGAGCGCGACCGTCGCCGGATCCCTGATCGCCGTGAGGTTGATGGCCGGCGTCCACGCGAGGAGCAGACGGATGTGCCCCTCGATCGCTGCGCGCGTTGCCTCCGGAAGCTCGAGACCGAGGTCCTCGAGGCCGGACCGGAGGGCGGCGTCGTACGCGGCGGGGAGCTCCGGGGTGTCACGGACGCGCGTCGGGAGCGGCTCGCGCCTGCGATCCAATCGGTACGCCTCCTTGGCCTGCGTACCACGCAGCGCGGCACCGCTCCCGGCGTCGACTCTTCTCGCACCGACGGCGATGATCGTCCGGTCTTCCGCGATCCATCCGGTTCGTGGCCGGGTCTCCCCGAGCCCCTCGTGGACCGCGTTACCCTCGCGTCGCCCCAGTGCGGGATGGGACCGTACGGGCCGGGACCGGGGACCGTCAACCCTCTTATCCACGAAGTCCCCGACGGCGCCAGGTTTGGTGGATAAGTCGCGCGAAACGCCTCTCAGCGGAGGACGGCCGGGACCGCTCCCCGCGACATCGACGTCGCAGATCGTCGGGCGGACGAGGGACGCGACCCGGCGGCGCGGACCGCGGCCAGGGCCTCCAGTCGATCAGCCTCCGCTTCGACCGCAGCTTCTGTCGCCGCGGAGACCGCGTCCGGATCCACGGGCGTGGTCGGGCCGGGCAGGACCAGGATGAACGCCGAGCCAGTGCCAAGGAGGCTCGCCACGTCGAGATCGCCACCCATCCTCCGGGCGAGGTCGCGCGAGATCGACAGCCCGAGACCGGTCCCCGTGACCCGCTCGTGGTCGGCCATCCGGTAGAAGCGGTCGAAGATCCGGGCGCGATCCTCGGCTCCGATGCCCGGCCCCTCGTCGCGGACCACGACCACCGCGGCGGGCCCCTCGAACCGGCCCGTCAGCTCGACCTCGGCGCCGTCCGCGCCGAACTTGAGGGCATTCGCCGCGAGGTTCGTGACGATCTGCTCGACGCGCCGACGGTCGCCCGTCGCCGTCCGGATCCGCGTCGGCGGGGTGGTGATGAGCGCTACATCGCGCTCCATCGCGATCGGCAGGAGGGCCGCGCCGACGGTGTGGAGCATGTCCGCCACCGAGAACGGCTCGACGTCGAGCTGGAGCGAACCGGACTCCAGCCGCGAGAGCTCGAGCAGGTCGCCGATCAGCGCCGTCATGGAACCGGCGATCGACCGCCCGCGCTCGAGGAACTCGCGCTGGATCGCCTCGTCATCGACATGCCCGTCGAGGATCAGGTCGAGATAGCCGGACAGCCCGGTCAGCGGCGTGCGCAGCTCGTGCGCCACGGTCGAGACGTACTGCACGCGCTCGACCTCGCGGGCACGCAACGCCGCGAGCTCCCGCTCGGTGCTCATCGACTCCGTCACGAGGGCGAGGGCCACGGCCGCGTGTCGGGCGAGGGCCGGCGGCAAGCGTTCGCCCAGAGTGGCCGCGTCGGCGGACTTCGCGAAAGCGAAGCCGAGCGTGACGTTCCCGGCAGCGGGGATCGGCAACCAGGCGTAGCACGGGACCGCCGGCGTCGAGCGACGGCGACCGCCGGCAGGACCATCGCTCCGGGTCGCGATCACGACGTCCGCCGGGCCGGCGGCGGCACGTTGCGCACGTGTGCGCGGGGCCGCGGCGTCGAGCCATGTCGCAAGGTTGACGGCGTGGGTCGTGTCCTCGTCGCCCGAAGCCGCGACCGCCACGCGGCGCGGCTCCGCGTCCGCGACGACGGCCGCCCGGGCCGCGCCGACGGTGTCGGCGAGGAGGTCGAGCAGGTCCGCCAGACGCGCCTCGGCCGAGCGCTCGGATGCCAGCACGTCCAGGGCCATCGCGAGCAGTCGGGTCTCTTCGTCGGCGACCTGGTCCTCGGCGCGGCGGGATCGCCGCCGGCGTTCAGCGAACGGCGGCGGTGGCGCGATGCTCGGCGCGGCGGCCGGGATCGCGGGCGCGGGGATCCGATGCGGGTCGGTCATACGGGTCCGATGGTCGCCCGGCGGTGCGTCCGCGCGACATCACCCGAGCGGACACGGGCAGGCGCCGAAGGTACCGCCCGGGCTACGACGTGCGGGTCGGGCTACGGACCGGCCGGCCGAGTGTCCGGCGCACGACGTCGATCACCTCATCGACATACTGGTCGGCCTCGCCGCGCTCCGCGGCCGTGCGGACGCAGCCCTGGACGTGGTCCTCGAGGACGAGGATCGACAGGGCATCGACGGCCGCGCGCAGGGCGGCGGTCTGCTGGAGGATGTCGACGCAGTACTCCTCGCGCTCGATCATCCGCGCGATACCGCGGACCTGGCCCTCCATGCGCGACAGGCGTCGCATCAGCTGGGCGGTGTCCTTCGAGTAGCTGTGCCGGAAATGACTCGGGTCCGGCGGCGCGGCGCGGCGGGAGGTGCTGGTGGCCATGGCGCATCATACCCCCAGGGGGTATCGGTGGCAATGCGCCGGGTCGGCCGCCGGCGGCCGGCTGGATACGGGGTGGAGGGTCGCTCGGGTAGACTGGTGGCCGATGGACTCCCGCACGCCATTCGCACACGCCAGCGAAGCGGAGATGGCTCGCATCCTCGATTTCTATGCGGTCCGCTGGGAGTACGAACCCCACACCTTCCCGATCCTCTGGAACCTCGACGGCGCGGTCGTCGAGAGCTTCTCGCCCGACTTCTACCTGCCCGACCTCGACTGCTACCTCGAGATGACGACACTCCGGCAGAAGCTCGTGCGCAAGAAGAACCGCAAGCTGCGGCGGCTCCGCGAGCTGTATCCGTCGGTCAACGTCAAGCTCTTTTACGCGCGCGACTTCCGGGCGCTGATGCTCAAGTACGGCAAGCACGCCCTGGTCGACGGGTTGTCGGGAACCTCCGGCCAGGTGGCACTGCCGCACGCTTTCACCGACGAGGTCGCTCCCGAGCCGGTCGCGCATGCCCCGCTGGCGACGCCGCTCGCCGCGAGCCTGCTCGGGACCGGTCGTCGGCGCGTCCGACACGCCGCGCCCGCCGGGACCGCGCCTGCGCCCGCGGTGACCGCCGCTGCCGAGCCTGAGACGAGGGGTCGATGACCGCCCGCGCAGTCGACCTCCGCGATGACGTCGCGGACATCCTGCTCACCGAGACCCAGATCGCCGAGCGTGTCGCCGAGCTGGGCGCGCGCATCACGGCCGACTACGCCGGCCGGACGCTGACCCTGGTCTCGGTGCTCAAGGGGTCACTGCCGTTCATGGCCGACCTGATGCGGGCGATCGAGCTGCCGCTCCGCATCGACCTCATGGAGGTCAGCTCGTACGGCGGCAGCACGACCGAATCGTCGGGTCTCGTCCGGATCCTCAAGGACCTGTCCGCCAGCATCGAAGGCGAGGACGTCCTGATCGTCGAGGACATCATCGACACCGGCCTGACCCTGAACTACCTGATCCGCTACCTGCGCGGCAAGAACCCGCGGACGCTCCACATCTGCACCCTGCTCGACAAGCCGGCCCGCAGGCTCGTCGAGATCCCGGTCGATTACATCGGGTTCCAGATCCCCGACCAGTTCGTGATCGGCTACGGCCTCGATTACGGCGAGATCTACCGGAACCTGCGGTTCGTCGGCGTGCTCAAGCCCGAGGTCTACGGCGCGGGCGCGGAGCAGGAAGAGGCCGTCAAGGCGTGACCATGCACCGGCGGCCCCTGGGCGGGGGCCGGACCCTTGCCGCGGTCGGCGCTGTGGTGATCCTGGTGGGTTGCGTGCTGCCGTGGTGGCAGCTGGCCCAGCCCGGCGGCCTGCCACCGCTGCAGGGCAACGCGCTGGAGGGCAGCGGGATCCTGTCCGTGCTCGCGGGGGTGGCGACCCTCCTGCTCGTCGCACTGCCCTACGCCGTGGGCGACCGCCCCACCCCGATCGATCGGTGGGAGGCGTACGCCCTGCTCGCGATCGTTGGCTGGATCGGTCTCGGCTGGCGGGTGTTCGAGCTGCTCGGTCTCGGGGCGTTCCGGTTCACGGAGCCCGCCCAGGTCTTCACCAGCGGGCCCGGCCTGTGGCTGACGGCGATCGGGCTCGGGATCCTGTCGCGTGCCGTCTTTCGCATGACGCGGGAGCCGCACTACCGCTGAGCGGACGCGGCGCTCGCAGCGATCGTTGCGACGAGGTCCAGCCGGTCGCTTGCCGCCTCGATGAGGGCCGGGTCGTGCGTGGTCGCCAGGATCGTGACGCGGTCGTCGAGGCCTGCCAGCAGCCGGGCCACCGCCCGCGCACCGGCCCGATCCAGGGCCGCGGTCGGCTCGTCGAGGATCAGCAGCTCCGGATCGGCAGCCAGCGCGCGGGCGAGCGCCACCCGCAGCCTCTCACCGGCGGACAGCCCGTCGGGAGCGCGATCGAGGTGGTCGCCCAGACCGACGCCTTCGAGCGCGGCTGTGGCTCGCGGGCGAGCGTCCCCCGGCGCGAACCCGCGGATGGCGAGGCCGAGCTCGACGTTCTCGCGAGCCGTCAGGAACGGCACGAGGTCGCGGACCTGGTCGACCATGCCGATCCGCGCCGCGCGGAACCGCGCCAGTGCGTCTCGATCGAGGTCCGCCAGGTCCGTGTCCAGGGTCACGACACGACCGTCGGTCGGGCGGTCGAGCCCCGCCACCAGCCGCAGGAGCGTGGTCTTGCCACTCCCCGACGGACCGGTGACGACGTGGAACCCGCCCCGCCGGAAAGCGGCCGTCGTCGGCGGCAGGCCCACGGACCCGACGGCATCCGTCCCGTAGCGTCGCTCCACCGTGTCGAGCACCACCGCATCCGCGCCGAGCTCGGGACGGACCGCCGGTGCGACCGGTGTGCTCGGCTCCGGCAGCGGCGGCGCGAGCCAGCCCTGCGCATCGCGCACCGGCCGAGCCTCGGACCCCGGGCGGCCGCGGCGCTCCGCGACGGCTCGTCCGTCGGCGAGGTGGATGACCCGATCGGCGACCCGCTCGACGAGCTCGTCGTGAGTGACGATGAGGCACGTCGTCCCCTCGGCCCTCACCAGGTCGCGCAATGCCTCGAGGATCGTTTCCGCGGTCGCCCCGTCGAGCTCCCCGGTCGGCTCGTCGGCGAGCAGCAACGCCGGTCGCGGCGCGAGGGCGACCGCGAACGCGATCCGCTGTTGCTCACCCCCGGACAGCTCGTGGCGATAGGCACCAGCCCGGTCGGCCAGACCGACCCGTTCCAGGAGCTCGCGGACGCGGGCATTGCGCTCGGTCACGGGTACGCCGCGCAGCGCGAGCGGCAGCCCGATGGCCTCGGCCGCCGGCACATACGGCGACAACGCCCGCCGGTAATGCTGTTCGACCACGCCGACCCGGTGACGTCGATGCTCGTCGAGCTCGGCGTCGCTGGCGTCGGTCAGTTCACGACCGAGCACGGTCAACCGCCCCGCTGACGGCCGATCGAGACCGGCGACAAGGCGCAGCAATGTCGACTTGCCAGAGCCGGACGGACCGAGGACCGCCGCGACCTCACCGACCTCGACGGACAGGTCCAGGCCGCGCAGTGCAGCGACGGGGCCACCGGGCGATGGGTGGATCCGGATCAGCCCCGACCCGGCGATCGCCTCAGCCATCGACGTGCTCCGATCCGGCCGTCCAGGCAGCACCGCGCGGCCGCACCACGACGCCCCCGCGCCGTTCACCGAGCGTCGCCCGCCCGTACGTTCGACGAGCGAGCCATGTCGCGATCGCCAGGACCAGGACGACGACACCACCGACGACGAGCGCGATCTGAAGCGGTGGCAGGACCACGACCAACGGCGGGATCGGCAGGCGGCCTTCGGCGTCGAGGGCGAGTGCCCCGGTCACGACCACCGCCAGCAGGAGCCCGGCGACGAGGCCGGCGATGCCCCCGCCGATCGCCAGCCACGCCGTGCGCGCCAGGGCATGCCAGCGCAACGATGACGGTGGGATGCCCTGCGCCTCGAGATCGGCCAGCTCGCCGCTTTCGTCGCGTAGATCCGTGACGGTTCCGAGGATGAGCCCGCCCGCGGACAGCAGCAATCCGGCGATGGCGGCCACCACCAGTGACCAGACGATCGCCTGGGTCAGCGGGTCGCCGGCGCGTTCGGCGACGAGATCGGCTCGGGCGGTCACCTCGGCGAAACGGAACGGAGCCTGGCCCAGGGCGTGGCGCACCTCGGCGAGGCGCTGGGGTGTCGGCGCGGTGATCCACATCTCGGTCGGTCTGCCGGCTCCCGGCAGCGCGGACGCCACCGCCACGAGCAGCGGATCGAGGGGAACGATCACGAACCTCGGGTTCGCGTCCGTGATGGTCGGCGCCCAGGCCGCGGTCCCGACGACGCGCAGCGGGACGGTGCCGCCTCCGACATGCAGGTCGAGGCTGCCGTCCGCGGCCGCGTCGCGGGCGAGGTTCGGGCTGACGATCGCCGGCAGGACCAAGCCGTCGGAGGCCTGGGGGGCGCGGATCACCACCGACGAGACCGTGAAGATCTCGAGGTCGATCGGGTCGTCGGCCACCAGGCCATCGAGACCGTCGAACGTCACGGTCCCGGTCACGAGGTCGCCCTGGTGTTGCGGGCCTGCGATGAGCTGATCGTTGCGGAAGATCAGCGCGGTGAGCTGGCCACCGATCCCGCTGTCGGGCAGACGCGCCGACGCGCTGGTCATCCCTTCCCGGATCGTTCCCAGCGGGACGATCGCGGCATCGCCGCCATCGGTCGCGACCACCGCGTCGAGGCGAACCGGCTGACCGCTGTACCTGAACCGCACCTCAAGGTCGGTGACGCCGGTGGGCAATCGATGTCCCGTCACCCGCCATCCGCCGCTGGGCTCCGCGACCTGCAGCCGATCAGCGAGATCGCCGATCGGTGTCGATGAGAAGTCAGCGCGCCAGCCGGGGAGCGTCGACAGCGCGGCCGGATCGATCCCGAGGATCTCGACCCGTGCTCCCGGTTGCGTCGTGCTGGTCTCGCGGAAGACCGGCACGGCGGTGACGTCGTCGCCGAGCGACTCGTACCTGCTGACCGGCACGACCGACTTCGCGACGGAGAGCGCGGTACCCAGCTCGGTCACGCGGAGGTCGAGCCCCGACCGATACGCGGCGGCGTCGTCGTTCCCCTGCCGAAGGGTCGCGGACCAGGCGGTCGCGAACACCATCGCGCCAAGGCTGAATGTGAGGAGCGTCACGGTCGCTGCCGGCCGACCGGGATCGCGCGCGATGGACAGCAGCGACAGACGGATCGGGAGTGGGGCACCCGTCGTTCGGCGCGTGATCGCGCGCAGCAGGGGCGGCAACAGCGTCGTCAGGACGAGGGCCGCCAGGAACACGAGGGTCGGTGGCAGCAGCACCACGATCGGACTGGCGATCGCGCCGGCGAGGGCCGGTGCGCCAAGCGGCCCGCTCGTCGCCAGCTGCCAGCCGAGCATGATCGTGGCGGTCAGCGTGATCGCGGTCGCGATCCGGACGCCACCCGCACGCGGGATGCCAGGGGCGGTCGCCAGGATCGTGGCCACGATGGCCGCCGCGATCACGACCAGCGCCGCCGCGAGGGGCGTCGGTCCCAGCAACGTTCCCGCCACGATGGCACCGACATCGGAGCCCGACCAGGCGCTGAGCGCCGCGACGACGACGGCCGCGACGGCCCAGCCCGCGATGCCACCGATCGCCGCAGGGATCATCGCCTCGAGCACGAGGAACGCGATCCGGTCGCGGCGGCGGGACCCGACCGCCCTGAGCCTGGCGATCTCCGCGCCGACGTCCTCCCGGATGACGAGAGCCACGAACACCCCGAACGCGAGGAGGATCGCCACGCCGAGCGACCCGACGATCAGGAGGCGCCCGCGGGCCGCGTCGGCACGAGCCAGCGCGGCCTCCAGGCCCGGCATCGGACTGGTGACCGTGAATGCCGTGTCGTCCGCAGCGAGATCGCGGGCCAGCGCCGCGGTCGCATCGCGCAGGGCGCCGGCCGTCCATGGGTGGACCCGATCGACGTCGAGCGGCGCGGTCCAGACGTACGTGCGGCCGGTGCGATCGAACGCGGGCGCCTTGGCCACGGCCTCCACGCCGTTCACCAGGATGACCGCGGGACTCGATCGCCCGGTCTGGTACTCCCCGCCACCGATCGGCCTGCTCCCGAACGGCCCACGCTGGTCGAGATCGCCGAACGGCATCGCCGGGTGGAGCAGGCCGCGCCCGACGATGGTCAGCTCGACACCCGGAGCGGGCCGGGCGATCCGGAAGTCGACGTCCGGCGCGCTCTCCGACAGGAGGACCGCCTCGCACCGTTCGCCATCCTCGCAGCGTGCCGGCAGACGGCCCTCGGTCAGCGTCAGCCATGTCTCGGGATCGTCGACGGCGACGATGAGCTCGAACACCGGTGCCTCGAGGTCCGCGAGCTCGTGACCGAGAAGGCCAGCGACGAGCGGCCCGGTGAAGTCGCCCATGTGTTCGTCTAGGGCGGCTTCTGCGCTCGCGTTGGCCTCCGCCTGATCGGCGCCACTGGGGGAGAAGCGCGACACGCGAACGACCGGCAGGTCCGCCCCACCCGCCCCCAGCGTGCGCTCCACGGTGGCATCCGAGGCGATCAGGCCGATGCCCGACACGATCCCGATGAGCGCCGCCGCGGCCGCTACCGACGCCACCGAGATCGCGGCGGTGGCAGCTCGCCGGCGCAGACGGGCGAGGACCAGCGAGGTGATGGGACCCGGCATCGTCAGGACGGTACCGTATCGACCGGCGAACGGCCGCCGGCGGTCAGCTGCCCAGGTACGCCTTCTGGACCTCGGGGTTGACCTTCAACGCGTCGGCGCTGTCGTGCAGCACGATCTCGCCCGTCTGCAGGATGTACCCGCGCGCCGCGATGCCGAGCGCCATCAGCGCGTTCTGCTCGACGAGCAGGACGGTCGTCCCACCGGCGTTGATGTCCTTGACGATCTCGAAGATCTGCTCGACCAGGATCGGAGCGAGGCCCATCGACGGCTCGTCGAGGAGGAGCAACTTGGGCCGCGCCATCAGCGCCCGCCCGATCGCCAGCATCTGCTGCTCACCGCCCGACAGCGTCCCGCCGTTCTGGCTGAGGCGCTCCTTGAGCCTCGGGAACAGGCCATACACCCGCTCGAAGTCCGCAGCCCTCTCCGGTCCCGCTGGCCGCAGGAACGCGCCCATCTCGAGGTTCTCGCGGACCGTCAGGCGCGGGAAGATGCGCCGTCCCTCCGGCGACTGGCTGATGCCCTTGGCCACGACGTCGTGGGCCGGCGTCCCATCCAGGCGCTCGCCTTCGAACCAGAGCTCGCCCTCCCGGGGGCGCAGCAGCCCGCTGATCGTCTTGAGCGTCGTCGACTTCCCGGCGCCGTTCGAGCCGATGAGCGTGACGATCTCGCCGACGTCGATGTGCAGCGAGATGCCCTTGAGGGCATGGATGTTGCCGTAGTACGTGTGGACGTCGCGCAGCTCGAGCAGGGGCATCGCGTCTAGCCCGCCGCGCCGCGGCCGAGGTACGCCTCGACGACCCGAGTGTCGGCACGGACCTCGGCAGGAGAGCCCTCGGCGATCTTCTCCCCGTGATCGAGGACCGTCACGCGGTCGCTGATGCCCATGACGACCTTCATGTCGTGCTCGATGAGGAGGACGGTCAGACCGAGGCGGGCCCGCAGCTCGCGGACGAAGTCGGTCAGGCGGCGGGTCTCCTCCGGGTTCATCCCGGCCGTCGGCTCGTCGAGCAGCAGGAGCTTGGGCGCGGTGGCGAGCGCACGAGCGATCTCGAGGCGGCGCTGGTCCCCGTACGGCAGGTTCCGCGCGAGGGTCTCCGAGCGGCTCCGGAGGCCGACCAGCTCGAGCAGCTCCAGGGCCCGCTCGTGCGCCTCCGCCTCCTCCCGACGGATCGCGGGGGTGCGCAGGATCGCTCCGAGCCAGCGGCCCTTCAGCCGGTGGTGCAGGCCGACCAGGACATTGCCCTCGGCCGTCATGTTGCCGAACAGCCGGATGTTCTGGAAGGTCCGCGCGATCCCGATTCGGACGACCTCGTGCGGCTTCTTCCCGGTGATGTCCCGGCCGTCGAAGCGGATGGTCCCCTCCGTCGGGACGTACAGACCGGTGATCATGTTGAAGAATGTCGTCTTGCCGGCTCCGTTGGGACCGATGAGGCTGACGATGCTGCCCGTGGGGATCGTGAAATCGACGTCGCTCACCGCCACGAGGCCGCCGAACGTCTTCGTGCAGCCCGTGGCGACGAGGAGGTCGCCTCCCGTCTGCGGCGCCGTGGCGGCCGGGGCCGTCATCTCGGGGGCTCCGTGTCGTCACGGTCGATCAGGACATCAGGCAGGACATCGGGCAGGCTGTCGGGGATAGCCGTCGCCTCCTCGATCGCGGCGGCGTCGACCAAGGCCAACTCGGTCTCTTCCGCCGCCGCCAGCAGGTCCGCCGAGCCGGCGGTCACCTCGGCCGCCACGCCGATGCCGTGCATCTCGGCCTTGGCGCCCTCGTCCGGGAACAGGCCTTCGGGCCGTTTGATCATCATGATCACCAGGACGATCCCGAAGATCAGGTAGTTGTACGTGGCCAGGTTGAAGTCGGACAGGAGGTCGATCCCGGTCGCATCGCCGATGGCCTGGATCGGGTCGTTGAAGATCCGCGTGCCCAGGAACGCGAGCAGCGTCTGGTTGACGTACTGCACGGCGAACGCGCCGATCACCACCCCCCGGAGCGAGCCGATCCCGCCCAGGATGATGATGACGACCACCAGGATCGACACGTTGAAGTTGAAGGTCTCGGCGAAGATCGCCGTCTGGTAGGCGCCTGTGAAGGCGCCGGCGAAGCCGGAGAAGCTCGCCCCGAGCGAGAACGCGAGCAGCTTGGTCGTGACCGTATTGATGCCCATGGCCGCCGCCGCCGTCTCATCCTCGCGGATGGCCATCCATGCCCGACCGAGCTTCGAATCGCGCAGGCGCACGCAGATGAAGAACGTCAGGACGAGCAGCGCGAGGACCAGGTACCACGACGCGATCGCATTCTGGTTGGAGAAGATGATCGCGTTCCCCCACGGACCCGGGATCGGGATGGTCGGTGGATCGATCGGGTTGATCCCGACGTTGCCGCCGGTCAGGTTGGCGTTCGGGCCGACGATGATCACGCCGCCCAGGAAGGCCGGCAGGATCAGAGTGAAGTCGCCCAGATTGCGGAAGACGATCCGCACGATCTCGCCGAAGCCGAGCGTGACGATGGCCAGGTAATCGCCTCGGAGCTTGAGCGTCGGCGCACCGAGCAGGATGCCGGCCACGGCCGCCGCACCGACCGCGATCCAGATCACGATCCACCAGCTGATATGGATCCCGAAATGGCTCGACGCGAGGAACGCGGTGGTATAGGCGCCGATGGCGTAGAACGCGACATAGCCGAGGTCGAGCAGGCCGGCGAAGCCCATGACGATGTTGAGCCCCAGCGCGAGGATCCCGAAGGTCGCGCACGTGATGAGCACCGCGGTCCCCGGCCACGGGATGAACGGCAGGGCCGACTCGAGCGACCGGTACACCAGCGGGTACACGATCGCGAGGACCATCAGGATCGCGACGATCGTCAGGTCGCGGCGGTGGCGCTCCATGCCGGCGAACGGGTTCGGGACTGCGGGTCTGCGGGACGCTCGTACGACGCTCGTCATGTCAGGCGCGCTCCGACTGCTTCTCCGCCAGGAGACCTGTCGGGCGGAAGACAAGGACGAGGATCAGGATCCCGAACACGATGACGGTCGTCCACTTGGCCTCGAGGAATCGGTCGGACAGTGCCGCGACGAGCCCGAGCACGAGGGCGCCCAGGGTCGCGCCGGTGAGGTTGCCGATCCCGCCAAGGACAGCCGCGGTGAACGACAACAGGCCGAACTGGAACCCGTACTGGAAGAACGTCTGGCGGTAGTACAGGGCGACGATCAGACCGGCCGCGCCGGCCAGGGCCCCGGCGATCAGGAACGTCAGCGAGATGGTGCGGTTGACGTCGATGCCCATGAGCCCCGAGGCATCACGGTCCTGCGCGGTCGCGCGCATCGCCTTGCCCTGGCGAGTGCTGCCGACGAACCAGCGCAGTCCGAGCAGCAGCGGCAGCGTCACCAACAGGACGACGACCTCGTCGACCCCGAACCAGGATGCGCCGCTGGGGAACGTGACGAGGCCGCTCGACGGGAGCACGTCCTGGACCCTCAACTGCGATGGGCCGAGGATGACCAGACCGATGTTCTGGAGGATGAAGGACACGCCGATCGCGCTGATGAGCGGCGCCAGGCGAGGCGCGTTCCGCAGTGGCCGATAGGCCACGCGTTCGATGCCGGCATTGATACCGGCCGTCAGCAGCATGACGATGGGCAGCCCGATGAAGGTCATCAGCAGCGCAAGGAGTGACGCCGCGGGGACGCCCAGCGATTCGACGATGAAGTTCGTTATGAAGAACGTGAACGCCGTGCCCAGCATGAAGACGTCGGCGTGCGCGAAGTTGATGAGTTCGAGGATGCCGTAGACGAGCGTGTAGCCGATCGCGATCAGGGCGATGATCAGGCCGTTGGTCACGCCGATGGTGAGCGCCTTGGCCAGTTCCTCCACGCTCTCTCCTCAAGACCGTTCCGGAGCTGGATGTGCGACCGACCGTCCGGCAATGCCGAACGGTCGGTCGGGTAGTCGTGGCCCGGCGGGCCAACGACTATTCGATGACGCTATCGAAGGCGAACTTGCCGTCCTTCACGATGTTGCCTGACATCGCGGTGAGACTCGTGTCGCCTTCCGCGTTGAAGCTCCACTTGCCGAGGGCGCCGTCATAGTCCTTCGTCGCCATGACCTCCTTGAGGACGGCCGCGCGGAGCGCAGCGTTGTCCGCCGGGTTGGTCGCGGCGGCCCGCTCGATGGCCGCGAGGACGACGCCCGCCGCCTCGTAGCCGTAGGCGGTATACGCCTCGGGCGGGTTGTTCGGGTACTTGGCGTTGTAGTTCTTGAGGAAGTCGGCACCCTTGCCGGTCAGCTCGCTGGCCGGCAGGCCACCGAACGTGATGTAGGTGCCTTCCGCCGCTGAACCGGCGGCGTCGATCCATTCCTGCTCGAGGATGCCGTCAGGTCCCATGAGGGTGACATCGGGCATGGCGTCGCGCAGGTCGACCCACAGCTTGCCGGCGTTGTTCTGGGTGATGCCACCGTAGTAGACGAGATCCGGGCTGGTGGCCTTGATCTTCTCGGCGAGGGCCTTGTAGTCGGTGGCCTTGCCGTCGATCCCGTCGCGGCCGAGCACGGTCAGGCCGGCACCGGCAGCTTCGTTGTTGAAGACGTCGGCGATGCCCTTGCCGTACAGCTCGGTGTCATCGAGGACGTACACGTTCTTGGCGCCCAGCTTGGCGGCCCACTTGGCGCCGGCCAGGCCCTGGAGGTCGTCCGCGGCCACCACGCGCGAGTAATTCCGCGCGCAGCCGTTCGGATAGTAGACATCCGGCTCGTTCGGCTCACCCTTGCCCGCCTTCGTCAGGCCGGGATACGTGTTGGCCGGACTGACCATCACGATGCCCTTCTGGCAAAGGATGGGGATCGACAGCTTGGCAGCCCCCGAGTTGAACGTCCCGATGTACGCCACGACCTTGTCATTGGCGACGGCGTCGTTCGCGTTCTTGATCTCGGTCGCCTCGTCCCACTTGCCGGCTGCGGCCGTGGAGTCGTCGACGTCCTTGTAGACGATCTTGTAACCGCCGACCACGCCGCCCTTCTCTTCGATCGCCATGTTGATCGCGTTCACGATCGTGTCGGTCTGGGCCTTGCTCGAACCTTGGCGGGGAAGCGAGGACCAGACCTCGATCTCGCCCTTGCTGGCAGCCCCGCCACCGGTGCCACACGCCGCAAAGGCGAGCATGGCGACGGCGGCAAGTGCCCCGACTCTGCTCTTGTTCATGCACACTCCTCCTGGATGATGGATCGCCCGGGTCCTCCCGGACGACCGTCGATCGTCGACACTGGGCCCCAGCTCGGTCCGGAGATGCGGATACCTCCGTCCACCCTCATACGCTTGTCCCGGTCGACGGTGCCCTCCCAGGGCGCCGACGGGGCAAGCTGTGGTGCGTGACGGAGGCGTCGCAGGACCGTCCTCGAGCGGCGCGCAGGTGACCGCCGAAACGATGCCGTATCATATGCACTGGCGACCCGAATGCAATACCGGTCGGTCGCGTCCCTTTCGCCGCAGCGTCACGCACGGCGGCTAGCGGGATCGCGGGCCCCCGGTCCCGGCCCAGGGTCGGGATGGCCCCGGTCGAGGGGCAAACGGTCGCCGTCCTGCGAGGTGTGAACCTTCGGCGTGGAATATCTGGTCCGAGCCGCCCGTATCACCGATATCGACCGTCTCGTCGCGCTGAGCGATGCTGACGGTCGCGTGGATCGAGGATCGAGCCCGCTCGACGCCGCCGATCTGCTCCGGCAGCTCGTGTACCTGCCGCAAGCCAGCATCTTCGTGGCCGAGACCCAACGTCACGTCGTCGGCGGGGCCGTCCTGGCCCTCCGTCCGTCGGTCACCGCCGGCGGCTTCGTCGGGACGATCGACCTCCTGGTCGTCGATCCCGACCACGACGCCGAACGGATCGCGGGTGCCCTCCTCGAGGAGGCCATCCGCTCGGCCAGCAATAAGGGCTGCACCCTCGTGGAAGCGGCCCGACCGGACGATCCGGCGACCCTCGGTCGCTGGGCGGCACTGGGGTTCACCCCGGCCGGTCCGCGTATCCAACGAACCGTGGCCGCGGTGGGGAGCACCTCGCGCCGCTTCTGATCATCGGCCCCGCCGCGCAGCGTGATCGCGCCGGCCGGGCATCAACAACCAGCTCCAAAGGAGTACCAGTTTGAGCAAGAACGTCGCCGTCTTCGTGGACGTGGCGAACATCTTCTATGCGGCCAAGGCCGCCGGCGTGGACATCGATTACGTCACGCTCCTCAAGTCGGCCTCGGCCGGACGCGACCTCGTGCGCGCCTATGCATACACGGGCCTCGACCCGGACAACGAGAACCAGCGGAACTTCCATGACTTCCTGCGCCGGCACGGCTACAAGGTCGTCAGCAAGGACATCCGCAAGTACGGCGACGGCAAGGTCAAGGCCAACCTCGACATCGAGCTCGTCGTCGACATGATGAAGACCGCGCGGAACCTGGACATCGCCATCGTCGTGTCGGGCGACGGTGACTTCGCCCCGGCCATCCGGGCCGTCCAGGAGATGGGCGTCCGCTGCGAGGTCATCAGCTTCCGCGGCAACACCTCGTCCGACCTGATCGAGGTCGCCGACCAGTTCACCGACATCACCCAGCTCGCGCGTGTCGAGAAGGGCTCGCGCTCGGGCCGGCGCGTGGCCGGCGACGACGCCGACCTGTCGATGACCGAGGTCCCCGACAAGCAGACCGAAGGGACGGGCGTCGGCCGCGGCGGCCGCACGACGCGCGGCCGGGGTCGCGGTCGGGCCGGCGAGGCCGAGACGGCCGTCTCCGCATCGGCGGGGCGTGGTCGCGGCCGGCGTCCGGCGGCCGCAGCATCGACGAACGGCTCCGGGGGCGACGGTCTCACCGCACTCCCCGGCGAGCGCCTGTCGAAGGCCGGCGGCCTGTCCGAATCCGAGCTCGCGACCGCCGAGGTGTTCACGCTCGACGACCTGGGCTCCCCAGGCGCCGAAGGTGCCGAGACTCCCGAAGGCGACGCCGAGACGTTTGACGATGGCGGGCGCCGACGTCGGCGCCGCGGCGGTCGCGGCCGTGGCCGAGGTCGCGGACGTGACGACGCAGGTGCGACGACCCCTGCAGCGCCGGAGCCTGCGCCGGCTGCGAGCCGGTTCGAGCCTGTCGACGAGGAGGACGACGAGCCGGTCGACGCTCCCCGGCGACCTCGGTCGACACCGTTCGGGTCGGTCTGGGATTCGCAGCTCGGGACGTCGGTTCCGCCGGCCGCGAACCTGTCCCCGATCGCCGATGACGAGGACTTCGACGAGCCGGAGATCCCGGAATACCTGATCGCGGAACAGCGTCGCGGTGCGCGCGGCGGTGCAGCCCGTGGGCAGGGTGGTGGGCGCGGTGGTCCGCGTGGCGGCCGGGCCGCCTACCAGTCGGCCGTCGAGCGGGAGCGCTACGGCGGGGGTCGCAGCGGCGGCATCAACCGCTATCCCGATGTCAGCGGCCGCAGCACCGGCGCCGGCCGCGGCACCGGCCAAGGTCAGCGCGGCGGTCGTGGCTACGAAAACCGGGATCAGCGTCCGCGCGACGCGGCACGACCAACCGGCTCGGCCGACCCGTGGAGCGAGGTCCCGCCCGAGCTCGAGGCGATGCTTCGTGCCCAGGTCGGTCAGCGACTGTCGGCTCCGCCGGCGGACACTGCGTCGGGCGGGGCGGCACCCGAGCTCGACGCGAGTGCCGAAGCTGACGTGCCGGTGACGGGCGACGCGCCCGCGAAGCCGGCGCCGAAGCGTCGGACCACTCGCACGGCGACCGCGAAGGCGGGGCCGGCGACGTCGACGGCCGGTGACGCGGACGCGGATGCGGCGCCCAAGCGCCGGACGACCCGCAAGGCGGCTGCCACGGCCGACGAGGCCGGAGCGGCGGCGGCGCCCAAGCGCCGGACGACGCGGAAGACCGCCGCGGCCGGCGACGAAGACGGCGACGGCGTCCGCAGATGCTGCCAGCGGCTCGGAGTCCGCGGAGGCGAGCGCGCCCAAGCGCCGGACGACCCGCCGCACGACGACCAAGCCCGCGTCCTGACGCATCTCCCCGATGGACGGGGCACGCACCAGGGGCCACCCGGCCGCACT
This sequence comes from uncultured Chloroflexia bacterium, assembly GCA_963780425.1. Taxonomy (GTDB): domain Bacteria; phylum Chloroflexota; class Limnocylindria; order Limnocylindrales; family CSP1-4; genus SPCO01. The sequence continues at coordinate 563,174 of CAWABZ010000012.1, forward strand.
CGCCGCCATCGGCGCGATGATCCGCGTCGGGGCACCGGGCGCTGTCCTGCTCGTCGGGCCGTCCGGGATCGGCAAGACGACGCTGGCACTCGACCTGGCGGCCGGCCTGCTGTGCACGGCAGCCGATCCGGCGACCCGCCCGTGCGGCGCATGCCGGGCATGCCGGCTGGCATTCGGCGGGAATCACCCGGACATCCACCGCATCGGCCCCGAGGGCCCGGGCCGCCAGGTCGTCATCGGCGGGCCGGGCAAGGCGCGTGGCATCCGCGACCTCATCGGGGAGCTGGCTTTGCTCCCCGTCGAAGGTGGTGCGCGGGTGGCGATCATCGACGCGGCACATCGCATGAACGAGGACGCGCAGGCCGCCCTGCTCAAGACGCTCGAAGAGCCGCCGGCGACGACGACCATCGTCCTGTGCGCCGATGCCGAGGAGCCCCTGCTGCCGACGATCCTGTCCCGTTGCGCCCGGATACGACTCGGGCCGGTCGGGGTCCGGGACATCGAGGCGATCCTCGCGGAACAGGGGGCCGCCGAGCCTCCGGTCGCCGCCCGGGCCGCGCGCATCGCGGGCGGTCGACCCGGGCTCGCCCTGGCGTGGGTGCGGACGCCAGACGCGCTCCGTGATCGCGACGCGATCGGTCGGGCACTGCTGGACCTGGCCGATGCGCGACCCGGCGATCGCCTTGCGACGGTCCGGGCGCTCGTCGCGCAAGCGGTCGGGATCGCGGTCGTCACCGGCATGGCCGTCACCGGCTCGTTCGCGGGGCAGACCGACGCTGCCGGGGCCGGTCCGGCCGACGGCCCGAAGCCGTCCCGTGGCACCCGACGGCGCGCGCCCGAGCCGGCACCCGACCCGGCCGACGACGGTGAGGACGGACTCGAGCAGGCCGGGCCGGCGCGGACACCGGCGGCGGAGCGCCGCCGCGCGGCCGAGGCGCTCATGGGGTTATGGACCGACGTCGCGCGCGATCTGGCGCTGTGCCAGCGGGGCCTCGATCGGTCCGTCCGTGACGTGGCGGCTCTCGACGACACGCGCGCCCTGGCGGCGCGGCTACGACCCGACGACCTCGCCACGTTCCTCGACCGGCTCGGGAGCGCGTCGGTCCTCCTGGGCGGCAACGTCTCCCCCGAGCTCGTGCTGGATGACCTCGCGCTGGCGTGGCCGCGCCCTCGTCGCGCGGCATGAGCCAGGAGCGCCTGGACGCGACGGTCTCTGGCCGCGTCCAGGGCGTCGGGTTCCGCTACTACGTCGTGATGCGGGCCATGAGACTCGAACTGACCGGCTGGGTCGCGAACGGGCCTGACGGGTCCGTCCGATGCGTCGCCGAAGGGCCCCGCCCTGCTCTGGAGGCCCTGCTCGCAACGCTCGAGACCGGCCCTGCCGGTGCCCTCGTGGACCGCGTCGCCACCCAATGGGGACCGGCCAGCGGCAGCTTCGCGAGCTTCGAGGTCCGCAGCGGGGGTCACCGCGGGGACTGAACGGCTGACCCGTTCGGCGGGCGATGGGCGGGACCGGTGGGCTATACCGCCCGGCACCATCGGCGTCCATCGTGCTCCTCCATGGAGCCAAATTCTCCCGCCGAAGATCTCCCCGCTCTGTACCGCGCGATCCTTGATCGCGTCGCCGTGCTGGAGTCGGAAGGCGAGCGGGCGCAGGCGGCCCGCCTCCGGACCGATGCGACCGAGGCGTATTCACGCGCCTGGGATGAGCGGGCGCGACGCCGGCTCGAGGCGCTGCTGCGGCGCTCTGAGCGCGAGACGCCCGGCGACCGGCAGCGCACCCGGACGGGACGCCGCGGAGCGCCTGCCCCGGCGATAGCCGCGCGAGAGCCCTGAGCACCGCTCCACCGTCGAACGCAGGCATCCTGACCCCGCAGCAACCCTGACCCGGCGACGCCGTCGCGGCGTACGCTTCGGGCGTGACCCAGGGGATCGACACCACCGTCGAGGCCGTCATCGAGCGGGCATTGGCTGCCTACGCCGCCCTCGCGGAGGTCGGCGAGGAGATCGACGACGAGTGGTCATACATCCAGGACCTGTCCGAGGCGTGGCGGGACCGGCTCGAAGCTGTCGCCGCCGCGCGCGGCCCTGAGACGGTCGACCCGTCGATCGACGACGCCATCGAGCGCGCCATCGACGAGATCGGCGGCATCGAGGATCCGCACCGCGCGATCGATTGGCTCTCGACGTTCCCGCAGGTGACCCTGCTCGCACTGGGCGAGCGACCGTGAGGTTCCAGGACGCGGCACGCGACGGACGCGCGGTCGTGTACGCGGGCATCCAGGCCGATCCACTCGTCGCGCGCGCCGCCGACGCCCTCGCCGATGCCGGTCACGACCAGCGCATCCTCGCCCGGGCCGTGATGAACGGCGGATCGACCGATCCGACCCATTGGATGGCGATGTTCCCCGCGCTATTCGGACCTGCCGCCGATGCGGCCGCGCGCGCCCGGTCCGAGGCGGTGCTGGCCGTCTCCCTCGAGGTCGCCGACCGAGGCGAAGCCGCCCGAAGCCAGTTCCGCGGCGCGATCGTCGAGGAGCTGACGGCGCGCCTCCTCGCCCGGCGGGTCGCGCCGGCGGCGGTGCGGCGCGAACGGCGCATCCTGTTCGACGGGGTCCGCGCGGAGATCCACCCGTACGACGTGACGGTCGAGCGCGACGGTGACGCCGAGGCGTACGACTGCAAATGGGGCGCTCGGGGCATCGGAGCAGATGTCCTCCACCAGCTCGATGACGCCCGGGCGCATGCCCTCGATGAGGAGACCGCGCTCCGTGTCGCCCTCGTCGTGTTCGATGCGGAGCGTTCGTGTGCCGTCCGTCTCGCGCGGTCGACCGCCCCGACCGCCGGCACGACGATCCTCGCGCTCGAGACGCTCGACGAGCTGGCGACGGTCCCGTGACCGACGCGGAGCGCCGCCCGGATACGTGCTCGGCGCCCTATCGCGTCCGGTTCGACGAGGCCGCGCCGGACGGGCTCGTCCGGACATCCGTCCTGCTGCGCTATGCCCAGGATCTCGCCTGGTACCACTCGTCCGCGCGGGGCTTCACCCGCGCCTGGTACGCCGAGCGGGGCCTGGCCTGGCTTGCGCGGGCCGCCGAAGTGACGGTGCTCGGCCCGATGGGCGTCGGCGACGAGTTCGTCGGCACGACCCAGGTGGTCGGCTGGCGTCGCGTGTGGGCACGCCGCCGGACCGACATCGTCGACGGGAGGGGTGCCACCGTCGCGTGGCTGCACGTCGACTGGGTCCTTCTCGACGCCCGGGGAGCACCGACCCGCGTGCCGAAGGAGTTCGACGGGATCTTCTGGGCACCGGAGACGACCATCCAGCTCGGGCGCGTCGTCCTCGGCGTGCCGCCGCCGACCGCCGACAGGGCCAGCTTCGAGGCCCGACCCCACGAGCTCGACCCGATGGACCATGTCAACAACGCGGTCTACGCCGACTGGCTCGACGAGCAGGTCATCCGCGCCGGTGGCACCGACGCGGTCCGGGCGATCCCCAGAACGATCCGGCTCGAGTACGCCCGCGCGGTCGACAGCGGCGCCACAGTCGTCGCCGAAGTCTGGCGCGACGGCACCGCGTGGTCGTGCCGCCTCGCCGATCCGGCCGGCAATGACCTGCTGCGCGCCCGGCTGGAGGCGCCCGGCACCGATCGACGGTGACGCCGTCGGGCGACGTCGTCGTCATCGGGGGCGGCGCCGTCGGGGGCGCGGTCGCATCGGCCGTCCTCGAGGACCCGGCCTTCGTGGGGCGGGTGACCGTGATCGAGCGCGATCCGACCTTTCGCCGCGCCTCCTCCGCGCTGTCCGCCGCGTCGATCCGCCAGCAGTTCTCGACGCCCGAGAACATCCGGATGTCGCAGTACTCGTTCCGCTGGATGCGCGACCATGTCGACATCTCGCTGCACGAGGCCGGTTACCTGTATCTCGCCACGGCGGCCGGAGCCCGGACGCTCGAGGAGAACGTCGCGATCCAGCGCGGCGAGGGCGCGGACATCGTGCTCCTCACCCCGGCCGAGCTCGCCGCACGCTTCCCGTGGCTGGCGCTCGACGGCATCGCTCTGGCGTCGCTCGGCCTCTCGGGCGAAGGCTGGTTCGATGGCTACGCGCTCGTCCAGGCGCTCCGGACCCGCGCTCGCGACTTGGGCGCCGAGCTCGTGACGGGGGAGGTCGTCGGCCTGGAGCTGGCGGCCCGCAGCGTCGTCTCGGTGGTCCTCGCGGATGGCGGCACGATCCCGTGCGGCACCGTCGTGAACGCGGCTGGGCCATGGGCGCGCGAGGTGGCTGGCATGGCCGGCGTCGCTCTCCCGGTCGAGGCGCGCCGGCGCTCGGTGTTCGTGTTCGAGGCCCGCTCCGACATGCAGCCCGGTGCCAGCCCGCTGGTCATCGACACGAGCGGCGCCTGGTTTCGGCCCGAAGGTGGATCGTTCATCGCGGGCATCGCCCCGTCACCGGACGAGGACCTGCCGGATCTGCCGCTCGAGGTCGACCGCGACGAGTTCGAGGCGCGGCTGTGGCCGGCACTCGCGGCCCGCGTCCCGGCGTTCGATGCGATCCGGCTCACGAACGCGTGGGCCGGCTACTACGAGGTGAACACGTTCGACCACAACGCGATCATCGGCCGTCACCCCGACATCGAGAACCTGCTCTTCGCCAACGGCTTCAGCGGGCATGGCATCCAGCAGGCGCCGGCAGTCGGCCGGGCACTCGCCGAGCTGATCGTCCACGGCCGGTACGTCACGCTCGACCTGTCGATCTTCGGCTTCGAGCGCATCGCAGCCGGGCGCCCCGTGATCGAGCGCAACGTCATCGGTTGACGCGGGGGCCCATGGCGGCGGCCTTCGGATGGCACCAACCTGCAAGCGCGTCAGGCGACCGTCGTGAGCCGCGTGTCAGCCGCCGGGTGAGAAGGTCGATGTCTTCGTCGCACGAGGAGGACGTCATGCAGACGACCGTGAACGAGATCACCAGCTCGACCCACATCGACGCCCCGATCGATGTCGTATGGAGCGCGATCACGACCCCGTCCCAGATCAAGAAATGGTTCTTCGGCGTGGACACCGAATCCGACTGGACGGTGGGCAGCCAGCTCGTCCACTCGGGCGAGTACCAGGGCAAGCCCTACGTCGACAAGGGCGAGATCCTCGAGATCGAGCCGCCGAGGCGCCTCGTGCACACGCACTGGAGCGACGTCTCCGGCAAGCCCGACGACCCCGAGCACACCAGGTCGTCACATGGCAGCTCGTCGAGAGAGGATGGCGGGACCGAGCTGACGATCAGGGAGCGGAACCTGCCGTCGGAGGACGCCGCCGCGACGTCGGAGCAGGCCTGGAAGGGCGCACTCGGGAGCCTGAAGAAGCTGCTCGAGCAGTAGCCCGCTGGGCTACGCCCGTGCCGCGACGAGGGTGGCGACCGGGACGATGCCGGGCCGCCCGGAACGGCGTAGCTCGTCGTCGTCGAGGACGATCAGACCGTGATTGGTCGTGGCGACCCAGCCCCGCCGACGGAACCCCCCGAGGGTCCGCGCCACGGATTTACGGATGCTGCCGACGCCGTCCGCAAGCTGCTGCTCCGTCACCGGGATCAGGCCGCGCGAGGGGTACAACTCGGAGAGCAGGACGATCTCGCGGGCCAGCCGCTCTGGCAGGTCCGACGAGCTTCGCGCCGCAAGCGTCGACACGGTCGAACCCATCAGCGTCTGGGCATGATCCACGACGGATCGGGTGAACGGTCCTTCGGTCTGGATGAGGTCCAGGATCGACTGGGCGGGAAGCTGCATGACGACGCTCGGGGTGAGCGCCTGGAAATCGATCGGGACGGAGTCGTCACGTGAACGTCTCACCGAGGTATCGATGGATCTCGTCGATCGCCATGGCCCCCTCGCCGGCCGCGACCGTCAGACGCTTGACCGATCCCTTCCGGACGTCGCCCGCGACGAAGACGCCCGGTACCGGGTCTGAGAAGGTAGGGAAGACGGTCGAGCGGCCAATCGGCTGGCGGTCCGAGGGTGAGGTAATCGAGCCCGGAACGTACGAAGCCTTCGTTGTCGCGATCGACCGTGCCATCCAGCCACTCCGAGCGTGGAGCGGCGCCGACGAAGACGAACAGCGCGTCGGCTGAGACGCGTCGAGTCGAGTCCGTCGCCGTGTCATGCAGGAGGAGCCACTCCACGTGGCCCGAACCGCCCGCATCGGACACCGTGGTGTGCGGGTGGACGGCAATGTTGGGTGCTTGCTCGACCCGCTCGACGAGATAGCTCGACATCGATTCGTCGAGTCCATCACCCAGCGTCAGGATGTGGACCTGGCGGGCGAAGCGGGCGAGGAAGAGCGCCGCCTGCCCGGCCGAGTTGCCTCCGCCGAGCACGTAGACCTCCTGGTCGCGGCAGGCTGCTGCCTCGACCGTTGCCGCGCCGTAGTACACGCCGGCCCCGACGAGGGACGCACAGCCGGGAGCGTCGAGCCACCGGAACGAGACGCCGATCGCGATCGAGGACCGCTCGCGCCGCCAGCTCGGTGTCGTCGTCCAGCGTTACGCGTCGAACGAGGGCATCGCACGCAGACCGGTCGCGCGCCTCGTCACGACCAGGTCGACGCCGAACCGCTCGGCCTGCTCGACCGTGCGCCGGGTGAGGTCGCTTCCGTCGAGCCCGGCCGGGAAGCCCGGGTAGTTCTCGATCATGGCGCTGTAGCCGGCCTGGCCACCCGGCAAGTCCTCCTCGACTACCACGGTGCGCAACCCTTCGGACGCCCCGTAGATCGAGGCGGCCAGCCCAGCCGGGCCGCCGCCGATCACGACCAGGTCGTACAGCGTCTGATCGGGCTCCGTCGGCAAGACCCAGCCGCCCGGCGAGGGTCCCCACGTCCGGGTCGACCAGCACGGAACCGTCTGGCAGCAGCACGATCGGCAGCGATGTCGAGCCTGGTGCGGACTCGGCAAGGATCCTGCTCGTCTCTGAGTCGAGTCTCCCTCGCCATCGCGATCGAACCAGCGGAAGCGGACGCCGCTGTGGCCCAGGAACCGCTTCAGCTCGTGGACGCGCGGTGACCACCTGGGTCCGACGAGGCGGATCTCCTGCTCGAAGAACGTGGGATGACGCATCACGTCAGCCTGACTCCGTCGAGCAGGGATGCGCTGTAGCCGCCGGTACATGCCTGCGAACGGCGATGCGCCGGCCACCCGGCAAGTTCAGCCTGCGGTAGCCGGAGCCCTCAGGCTCGGTCATCCGCGCCGAGCGCGGCCAGCCGGTCGACGGAGGGGATGACGTAGTACGCACCGGAGATGGCGCGTGTGACCGTCGTGAGCGCATCCGGTGGTCCGTCTCCGGCACCGATCATGCTTTCCAGCATCGCCGTCAGGATCCCCTGCTGGGCGCTGAAGCCGACGAAGATCGTGCCGTGGCTGGCGACGGTCCCATAGGCGATGTTTCGCCGGAAGATCTTCCCGAACGCGTCCTGGTCCGTACGGGCGACGTGCGAGGTCGGCGGAGGCGGGTCGAACTCGGCGCTGTCGGCCTTCCGGCGACCCATGATCGCCTCCTGCGTGGGCACGGGCAGGCTCTCCCACGCAGTCGCGTCGTGCTCCCACTGCTGGAGCAGCAGGATCGATCCGTCCTCGCCCTGCGAACCGCGCGGGATGAGAGCCACCGACGTCGCCTCGACCAGCGAGGGGTTCTCGGTGCCGTCGATGAACCCGGTCAGGTCGCGGTCGTGGTGATACGGCCAGCCCACCATCTCATGCACGAGTCTCGCGTGTCCTGCCAGGGCCGCGACGATGCCGTGTGACAGATCGAACACCACGTCGTAGCTCGCGCCGGTCAACCAGATCACGACGTCATGCTGGGTCGCCGGCAGCACGTAGCCGGTCGGGCCGATGAGCGGTTCGTTGAAACCAGCGACGCCTGGCGGGGCGGCGTCCGGCGCCACCGACGCCCACGATTCCGGTCGAAATCCGGCGACCAGGTTGACGCCACCGATGGTGGTTCGCGGCTCCCGTAGGGAGGCGACAAGCGCGAAAGCCGTCGAGGCGTCAGCGGGGTCGATGAGGTCGAACTCGAGGTAGGCGTGCGACGCGGTCCCGAGGGCGAAGATGCCGGTCTGAGGTGACGCCATCGGGACAGCTTAGGCTCCCGCTGCTAGATGGAACGAACCGCCCTGTGCCGCTCGCCTTGGTGGGCGAAAGCAGGAGGCACCGCGCCATGAAAGCAATCATCGTCGTCCTCGCACTCGCCCTCGCTGGTTGCAATGCCAGCCCCGGCAGTCCGGCCAGCGGCGCCGCCTCGCCAGGCGGCGCGAGGTCGCCAAGCGGCGCGCTCTCCCCGTCTGCCGCGCCCTCGGTCGCCGCCTCCACGGTCCCGCCCGGCCGGATCGCCTACATGCGCGTCGATCCGGACGAGGTCGAGCGGTACTTCACGGTCGACTCGGATGGCAAGAACGAGCACTCGCTCTTCGAGACGCAGGGCTGCGCATGCATCCGCTGGTCGGCCGACGGCTCACAGATCTGGACGGTCACCGAGACCGAGACCGCTCTTGCGTACACGACGCAGGATCCAGATGGCGGCAATCGGGTCGTCCACGTGCCCGACATCCCGACCCTCAGCCTGGCACCCGGCTTCGGCAGTGCCGATGGCCGTCACGTCGCGTTCTTCGGGTGGGACGACACAGACCCGACGCGTGCGGGAGTTTGGACGGCGAACACGGATCTGACTGACCTCCACCACGTGACGCCGGTGCCCGACGGCGTGCTGGGCATCGATCCGATCGGCATGTCCGCGAACGGCTCGCACATCTACTTCCACGGCGACCTCGGGGAGAACACGGACAACGACTTTCACCATGCCGGCAACGTCTACGTCATCGCGGCCGACGGGACCGGCATGCGCCAACTCAATCCGGAAGGCACGAAGACGGAGTCCACCGGAACCGGACTTTCGGCCGACGGTCGCCGGTTCGCGTTCAGCGCATGGCGAGTCGGACACGGCGCGGACGGCAACGCGCTGTTCATCGTCGATGGCGTCGATGGCGAGCCTGTTCAGGTCACTGACTTCGGTGACAGATGGGGCGCCTCCTGGTCGCCGAACGGGGAGTGGATCGGTTACTCGACCTCAGGCGACGACGCTGCGCTCATCTCGCTGATCAAGCCGGACGGAACGGGCGCAACCGCGGTCACGCCGAAGGATCTGTCAGAAGACATCACCATGCCGGCTTGGTCGCCCGACGGCTCGCATCTGCTCGTCCGACGCGGCGAGCGCGAGTCGAACGACCTCTGGATCATCGACCTCGAGGGCCGGTTCGTCTGGCAGGTGACCCACAAGCCGGCGGCGTACGACATCTACGCTTGGGCGCCCGCCCCGACCCGCTGACAGACCGACCCGGTCCGATCTCCGCGGGCTAGCGCGGCGTCCGCGGGATCAACCGTCGTTCAGCGCCGCGCGGGCGGCGCTCCGCGACCGGCGTCAGGTACACGTATCGGACGTCGGGCCACTGCGTCCTCAGCTCGATCGCGGCACGATCGAGGACGGCTTCGACATCGGGTACGGTGAGCTGGTCCTTGAACGTGACGTCGCCATCGACGACGAGGGTCGACGGCCCGACGACCACCGCGAACAGATCGGGGACGTCGACGACGCCCGGCTGCGCCGCGATCACACGTCGCATCTGCCCGAGCAGCTCCGGACGGATGCCGCGGCCCGTCAGGAGTGAGCGGTTCAGCTGGGTCAACGCGATCGCAGCGACCATGAGTGCGATGCCGATCAGAAGGCTCGCGATCGTATCGGGCCATGTGCTCCCCGTCACTTGGGCCAATGCCAGCGCGACGATGGCGACGGCTGCGCCAGCGAAGGCGATCCCGTTGCCGATCAGTTCGGTCGGCGTCGCCGGCTCCGTCGTGCCGCGGAGTTGCTCGGCGATCGAGCGACCGTGTGCCCTGGCCTGCCGCTGCGTCTCGCGCATCGCGGCCGCGAATGACAGGCCATCGAGGACGAGGCTTGCGCCGAGGACCAGGTAACCGATCCCGAACGAGGCGACCGGCGTCGGATTCAGGACATCACGCAGCGCTTCGGCCACGGCCACGGTGAACCCGCTCACGAAGATCGCCAGCGCTGCGTACAGCGCCCAGAAGTAGCGCTCGCGACCGTAGCCGACAGGATGGGTCTCGTCGGCTTCGCGCGAGCTGGCGCGGACGCCGATGACTAGGAACGCCTGGACTGCGAGGTCGGCAGTCGCCGCGAACGTCTGTGCGACGAGTGCAGCCGAGCCGGTGAGGATGGCCGCGACGGCCAGGGCGGCGGTCTGCGGGATCTGGAGCCCCAGTGACACCAGCACGACACGGCGCGTCCCTGAGCGGACAGGGGTAAGCGGCTCTGGCGCGGCCGCAGCGGCGGTTCGCATCCCGATCATTGCTCTAGCTCTCGACGACCGCTGCCGGCCGGGGTGTCGCTCCGGACGGCACATGCCACCTACGCGTCGACGAGGGGCACCTCGACGAGGTGTTCGGACAGGAACCAGACCTGGAGCTCGTGGCGACGCAGGACGTCGCTCATGAGCAGGTCGTTGCTGCCCCAGTCGCCGTTGCTGCTCCGTGCGCTCGATCGCCTCGCGGACGGCCGTGATGATCGTCTCGTGCGCCTCGAGCAGGCGGGAGATCATGACCGGCACTTCCTCCGCGCCGTTCGGCGGCCGCTCGATCCGGGTCAGCTCGGCCGCGTGGCGCGGATCGCCGACCGCGATGCCACCCAGGCTCTGGACCCGCTCGGCCACGAGGTCGGTGAGCTCGAGCTGCTCGCCGGCATGCTTGTCGAACAGCAGATGGAGCTGGTAGAAGGTCGGCCCGGCCACGAGCCAGTGATGCTTCTTGTAGAGCGCGTAGAGGATCATCGTGTCGGCGAGGATCCGGTTGAGCGCCTGCGCACTGTCGGTTCGCGCCTCGGCCGACAGGGCGATCGGGAGCAGGCGCATCTTGCCGAACTCCTGGATCTCGCGGCCGCGCTGGTCGAGATGGGGCTGCGGGGACAACGTCGTAGCGGTCATCGTGACTCCTCCCGGGTCGATCTCGCGGTCTCGCGCCGGGTCCGGCGCGCCGCGCATTCCCCATGTTCCTCTCGAGACGGCGCCACGTCGCCCCGACGTGCCCTAGTTCGGTGGTCGTGCCAGCCGGGCTATCCCGTTACCGGCCAGCCGGTAGCGTTTCGCCCGAGCGAGGATCAACGCCCGTCGAGGAACGACAGCACCGCGAGCACGCGACGGTGGTCGTCCGTGGTCTCCGACACGTCGAGCTTCATCAGGATGCTGCGGACGTGCTTCTCGACTGTACCCTCGGTCACCCACAGCTGGCGGCCGATGCCAGCGTTCGAGCGGCCCTCGGCCATGAGCGCGAGGACCTCGCGCTCGCGTGGCGATGAGATCGTCGAGCGGGTCATGGACGCGCCTCGCCGCGAAGAGCTCCTTGACCAGCGCCGGGTCCACGATCGCGGCGCCCTTGAGGATCCGCTCCAGCGTGTCCACGAACTCATCGACGTCGGTGACCCGACTCTTCAACAGGTAGCCGGTCCGCTGGCCGCTCGCCAGCAGCTCGGTCGCTTCCTCGAGCTCGACGTGCGCCGACAGGACGCACGATGCGCTATCTCGGGCGACTCCTCGCGGATCCGTCGCGCGGCCTCGAGGCCCTCCGTGGTGTGCGTCGGCGGCATCCGGATGTCGACGATGACGAGATCGGGACGGTGCTCGCGGACCAGGGTCGAGCAGGCGCGTCGGCATCGCCGGCCTGGCCGACGACTTCGAGGCCCGACCGCTCGAGCAGGCTCGCCAGGCCCTCGCGGAGCAGGACATCGTCGTCGGCGATGACGATGCGGGCGCGAGAAGTCGAGACGGTTGCGTCGCCGGCTGCGAGCGGTCCGGTCATGCATTCCTCCCACGGGCGTCCGGCAGGGCCGCTTTCCTCCAGCCTACGCCGAGTGTCGACTTGTCCGGTCGCCCTCAGGCCACTCGCTCCGGGTCAGCGCCGGTCAGCGCGTAGATCGCCTCCGCCGACAGGTCCGACTTCGGCACGAAACCGATCGCGGGGCTGGCCTGGATGAGGTCCGCGAACTCGTCCTCGAAATGGGTGGAGATCAGGATCAGCTTGCCGGCCGGGCGCCCGTCGCTGTCGGCGAGCCGTTGCGCGATAGCGATGCCGTCCTCGACGCCGAGGTCGATGTCGATGAGCGTCACGTCCGGCCGGAGCTCGGTGGCGAGCCGGAGCGCTTCCTCGCCGTTCGAAGCGACACCCGCGACGTCGATCCCCTCGTGCTGGAGGAGCGCGCGGGCGGCGTCGAGGAATTCGGGATTGTCGTCGATGATCAGGCAACGCAACGTCACAGCCGCCAAGGGTCACATGTACGCGTCCGGACGGCATTGCAGCCAGCCGGAATTCGTCAGTGTCACGGTGGCAGGGACGTCGAATTGGCGCTGGCCGTCGATGAACGCGGCGGTCACGCGCGCGCATGCTCGCTCCACGAGAATCGGATACCGAACCCGCCAGGAGGTAGTTCCCATGAGCATCGCAGCAGGGGATGAGCCCCGGTGTTGCGGATTCGGTAGGCACTGGCTGGTCGCCAGGTCGTCGCCAGCTACACGACCTACAGCAGGGCGCAGTTCGCCGTCGACCACCTGTCCGACTCGTCGTTCCCCGTCGAGCACACGGCGATCATCGGCCGCGACCTGAGCCTCGTCGAGACAGGTCACCGGCCGCATGACCAAGACTCGCGCGGCGGCGATGGGGGCGTGGCGGGCGCCTGGTTCGGCCTGTTCATCGGGCTGTTCGTCGGCCTGTTCACCACCGGGCCCGGCGTGGCTGAGCCTCATCATCGCGGGCCTCGCCATCGGTGCGATCTGGGGCGCGATCTTCGGTTTCGTCGCCCAGTGGGCCACCCGCGGCCAGCGCGACTTCGCGTCGGCCAGCGCGCATCGTCGCGGCTCGCTACGACGTCACGGTCGACGACGCCTACGCCGACCGCGCTCGACAGCTTCTCTCCTCGCTGGGCTGAATCCTCCTCCCCAGCCCAGCTCTCGACGGCCGGCCTCTGGGGGGGCCGGCCGTCGATCCGTTTCTAGTGCGATGCCTCGCGGGTCGGGATCTCGGCGACCAGGAGCGTCCCGTCGCCCGGCGCGCTCGTGATCTCGAGCCGCCCGCCGAGCGCCTCCACGCGGTCACGAAGCCCTGTCAGGCCTGAGCCACGGGCCGGATCCGCCCCACCGACGCCGTCGTCACGGACCGATACCCGCAGCATGCCGTCCCGATCCTCAAGCGTGACGTGCGACGGCGCTCGCCGACGCGTGCTTGGCGGCGTTGGTGACTGCCTCCGCGACGACGTAGTAGCCGGCGGCCTGGACGGGCTCCGTCAGGCTGGCGTCTCGTCCGGATGATCGAGCTGGATGGGGAGCGGCGACCGCCGCGCGAGCGTGCGCACCGCGGACGCGAGACCCCCACGGGACAGCGACGCTGGATAGATCCCGCGGAGATCTCGCGCAGCTCGTCGATGACCCCCGTGAGTTCGCCGGTGACCCGGCGGATCTCGGCTCGGATCTCCTCACTCTCGGACGCGACGAGCGACTCAAGGGTCCGGAGCCGAAGCCCCAGGCTGACAAGGCGCTGCTGGGCCCCGTCGTGCAGGTTTCGCTCGATCCGCCGCCGCGCCTCGTCGGAGGCGGTGACGACCCGGGCCCGCGAGGCGGCCAGCTCGCTTCGGGCGTCGGCGTTCGCGATCGCCGTCCCGACGAGCTCGGTGAAGGCGGCGAGCCAGGACTCGGCGTCGGCGGGAAGCACGTCGTCGCGCGACGCGGCGAACATCACCCCCCAGAGAGCTCCACCGACCACGACCGGAGCGGCGACCGCCGACCGGAGCCCAAGCGCCCGAGCCTCCTCCGCGATCGGTCCGGTGGCGAGGTCGAACGAGTCCATCCGCGCAGTGGTCCGGGTCCTCCACACACGGGACGCGAGGTCGTCGCCGGTCAGCGCCAGCGGACCGGGACCCGGGTCGGCGGGACCCTGCCCTCGCTCCCAACCGGTATGGAAGCTGACGGTTTCGTCCGCATCGAATCGTCCGAGCACCGCATGCTCAGCTGGAAGATGCTCGGTCATCTCGCGCACGACGGCGCTAAAGACGTCTTCCGATGGACGCCCCTCGGCGACGAGGGTGGCGACACGTCGCAGGGCGGACTGCTGGTCGAGCAGCCGGCGCTGGGCGGTCTGGCTATCACCGAGCGAGGTCGCCAGGCTGTTGAACGACCGCTCGAGCGTCCCGATCTCTGCTGCTCCGGTCTCCGGCATCCGGACGGTGAGATCGCCTGCCGCGAGATAGCCGGCCATACGGGCAGCGTTGGTCACCGGTCCGAACGATCGTCCGGGCCAGGTATGCGATGAAGACAACGATCAAGATCACCGACGCGGCAAGGGCGATCGTGGCGATGTTCGTTGACGCTCCGGCGAGATCGACCGCGGTCTCCTGTCGGGCGGTGTATGTCTCACGCTCGGCGTCGATGAACGCCGTGAGGAGCGTGCGGAGCTCGTCGACCCGCCGTTTCCCGGCTTCCGTCGTCTCGATGCTCGAGGCCTTCGGGTCGCCGCTCCGGACGGCATCGATCAACGGCAGGCCGTACTCCTCGACGTAGGCCGCCCCCGCCGCCCCGACGTCGCGCATCCGCGTTTCCTGGGTCAGCACATCCGCGCTCTGGGCAAGGGCGTCGACCTCGCGAGGGAAGGCTTGCCGGCCCGATTCCACGGCTCGAGAAAGCGTTCCTCGCGGGTGATCACGAAGCCGCGGAGGCCCGTCTCCATGTCGACCAACAGTCGCTCGATGTGGTTTGCGGCGCGGAGATCCGCCGACGAGCGGGTGACCTGCGCGTCGGCCGAGCGGAGCTCCTCGATGGCCACGAAGAGGCCGGCAAAGCTCCCGCCGATGAGAAGCAGCAGGATCAATCCGGCCGCCGCGATGCGCCCGGTCAGGCCGCGCAGATCGATCCCCACGGTCTCCCGCTGGACCGGCTGACGACCGGCCGGAGAGCGCGCCATCACGTCACCCGCGTTCGGTCCCGCACGGCTGAGCGTCGCCTGCGGGAGCTTCGGTGCTCGAGGAGCGGGACCATCGTACGGACGAATCGCCAGGGGCGCGACCCGGGCGCCCGCGCCCGTCGACCCGGGCGACCACCCGGTAGCCGGTACTCGTCGACTCCGGTGAGCGCGCAGCCACGATGCCCGCTCGCCGGGCAGACGCCACGGCTGCAAGACGGCACCGTTGGGCCATCGCCGCCGAGCCCCGATCCGGGAGCGCGGCAAGCCCCAAAGCCCTTCCTCTGGACCGAACCATCGCCCAGCGCCAGGAGTCGATCGAAATGGGAGCCACGAATCTCGCCCTTCGGTTCACCGTCGAGGTCATCGCCGTGGGCGCGGTCGGGTACTGGGGTTTCAACAACAGCGGACTCCGCTTCGGGCGGATCGCGCTGGGGATCGGCACCTCACTGGCGCTGGTCGTGGTCTTGGCCCTGCTCGTCGCCCCGCACGAGGCCAATCCACTGAGCCAGGCGCAGCGGGACGTCATCGGCACGGCTCTCCTCGTGCTCGCTGCCGGGCGCCGTGGCCGAGACCGGCCATCCAACGGCAGCAGTGGCGTTCGGCGTGGTGGTGATCGTCAACTGGATCGGCTTGGCCGCGCTGGGGCCCGATGTGATCGCCACCGTCGCATACGCGACCGAGTGAAAGAGTCTGTCCGAAAGCGACTCCTTCGGGTTTCGTCGAGTTGACATGCAAGTGAGTGCTTGCCTATCATCTTCGCCGTGGGAGACGTGTTCAAGGCCCTGGCGGACCCGACACGTCGGGCCATCCTCGATGAGCTGACCGAACGCAATGGACAGACCCTGTTCGAGCTCTGTGTTCGGCTGATCTCGAAGCATGCCCTTGGGTCCAGCCGGCAGGCGATCTCACAGCATCTCGCCGTGCTGGAAGACGCCGGCCTGATCCGGACGCGCCGTGCCGGCCGGTACAAGTTCCACGACCTCGACACCTCGCCCCTGCGCCAGATCGCGACTCGCTGGCCAACAGCCGAATGAACGGAGGTCCCGATGAAGATCGTCGTTACCAGCGTCCTTGTCGATGACCAGGAGAAGGCGCTACGTTTCTACACGGACGTGCTCGGGTTCGAGAAGAAGGATGACGTCCCGGTGGGCGATGCTCGATGGCTCACCGTCGTCTCGCCGCAGGACCGGGATGGGACCGAGCTGCTGCTCGAACCGGACCAGCATCCCGCCGCCAAGCCATTCAAGGCGGCCCTGGTCGAAGACGGCATGCCGTATACGTCCTTTGCCGTCGACGACGTCCGAGCCGAGTTCGAACGCATGCGGAACCTCGGTGTCACGTTCACCCAGGAGCCCATGGACGCGGGCCCGGTAGCGACGGCCGTCTTCGACGACACCTGTGGCAACCTCATCCAGATCGCCCAGCGCACCTAAGGGAGGCATTGGCGCTCGCTACTCGGCGTAGGGCTGATCCTTCCCCTGCGCGCTGTAGCCGATGCTCCAGACGTAGCCGTCCGGGTCCGCGAAGGTTCCGCCGTACCCGCCCCACTGCAGCGTTGCCGCGGGCTTGAGGATCTGTGCGCCGGCCTTCTCGGCCTCCTCCATGACCGCGTCGACGCGTGCCTCGCTGCGGACGACGTAATTGAGGACGATGCCACTGAAACCGCCGCCCTCGCGGCTGGCCCCAACCATGTCGGCCAGGCCCTCGCGGCCGTAGAAGCCGACGAGCGAGCCGCCGTGGGGCACGAAGAAGACCGAGATCTTGTAGTCGTCCTGGACCTTCCAGCCCAGCCCGTCCACGTAGAACGCTTGGACCGTTCCATGTCGTTGACGCCAAGCAGGATCGCGCTGACGTGCGAGTTCATGTGGTTTCTCCCTTCTCGTGAGCTGATGGACAAGCCCGATGGTAGGAACGGAACCTGGCGGCCGCTTCTCGAAAACTGCTGGATTACACCGAACGGCTCAAGGTTGCTTGGGATCGCCAAGACGGTTGACGCCGTCGCCCATGGCCGCAATACTAAAGCAAGTGCTTAACTCTCAGCCGCAGCTGGATCTCGTCTTCCAGGCCCTCTCCGACCCGACTCGGCGCGCGATCGTCGAGCGGCTCGGCCGCGGGCCGGCGTCGGTGAGCCAGCTGGCGCAGCCGTTCGCGATGTCGCTGCCGGCCGTGCTCCAGCACGTCGCGGTCCTTGAGGCGAGCGGGCTCGTGCGATCCGAGAAGGTCGGCCGTGTCCGGACGTGCCAGATCGACAGCCGCGCGCTGTCGGTCGCCGGCCGCTGGATCCAGGAACGGCGGACGACCTGGGAGCGACGCTTCGATCGACTCGACGCCGTCCTCGCCGAGCAGTCCGACTGACCCTGAAAAGGAGCTCCCGATGCCCGAACGATCCGTCGTCCACTCGACCTTCACGATCGAGCGCACGTATGACGCGCCGCCTGCGCGCGTCTTCGCCGCCTGGGCCGACCCCGGCCTGAAGTCGCGCTGGTTCGGCGGCGGCACCGACGACGCCCCGATCGATCTCGACATGGATTTCCGCGTCGGCGGGCACGAGACGGACAGGAGCGAGCCCGGCGGGTACTCAGGCCCGCTATCACGACATCCTCCCTGACGAGCGGATCGTGTTCACGTACGACCTGTCATTCGGAGGCTCGCTCGTGTCGGTGTCCCTCGCGACCGTCGAGTTCCGCGCGACGAGCGACGGTTCCGGAACCCAGATGACCTACACCGAGCACGGCGCCTTCCTCGACGGCGTCGACGACCCGGAGCTCCGGAAGAACGGCACCGGCGGCATGCTCGACGAGCTGGGCCGCTGGTTGGAGCGTCAGGCGGCGACCGCCTGAGGGTCGTCAGCCGCTCCGATCGACGATAGGGAGGCAGGTTCGCGGAGGCCGATCCTGCCACCCTTGGCGGACACAAGAGCGAGATGGGCAAACTGGTGATCCTCCCCAAGATCCGAGATCCGCGGTTCATCACCGTGCGTCGCGGCGGGACCCTCCAAGACGACGATCATCGTCTCCTCGCGGTGTGGGCGGCTGACTGCGCGGAGCACGCGCTGCACCACTTCGAGGAGGTACGGCCGAAGGACGACCGTCCACGTCGGGCGATCGACCTCGGGCGTGCCTGGGCGCGTGGTGAGATCACGTGGGCAGAGGCCCGCACGGCGGCCGGCCATGCCAACGCCGCGGCCAGAGACCTGAGTGGGGCAGCACGGCATGCCGCGTACGCGGCCGGCCAGGCCGCAGCCGTGGGCCATGTGGCGGCCCACGAGCTCGGAGCCGCGGCCTACGCGATCAGGGCGGCGCGGGCGGCAGCGCCTGAAGACGAGGGCGAGGCGGCCGGCCGCTTGGAGTGCCAGTGGCAGCGTGCCCAACTCCCCGACGAGATCCGCGAACTCGTGCTCGACGACCAGCGGCTGCGCAACGAGTTGTGCTGGTTCGCGTTCGACTGCTGACACGGCTCGCTCCCGGCGGCCGCAACCTTCGTGGCGGAGGGCGTGGTCGATCTGCTCGGCGCGGAGAACCCAAGGAGGACGATGACCGCCGGTCAGGGCACTGGATGTAAAACAGTCTTGACATCATGTCAGGTTCGATGTACGTTCGCGATGTCAAGCAGTCTTTACATCGGAGCGCGTACATGTCCACCGAGGAGCGGGGCCAATGGGTCTACCTGATCGCCATCGTGCCGACGTACGGCGCCTACGTCGCCATCATTCTGCGGCAAGCAACTCAGACGCCGATAACTGACGTCGACTACATCCCGACGATGCTGTGGGCGATCGGCATCGGCATTGCGCTCTCGATCGTGGGTCGCATCGGGGTGGAGATCGCGGCGCACGTCGCGGAGCCGAGCGACAGCCACGAACCGGACGAGCGAGACCGCGACATCGGGCGCTTCGGCGAATACTTCGCCGGCACCGTCCTCGGCATCGGCATGGTCGTGCCGTTCGTCCTCACCCTGGCCGAATTCGACTACTTCTGGATCGCCAACGCGATGTACCTCGCATTCGTCGTCTCGGCTCTCGTCGGCGCGGTGATGAAGCTCGTCGCCTATCGGCGAGGCCTCTAGGCCGATGGGCAAGCCCACGAGGGTCATCAATCAGATCCGGCGTCTCCGCTTCGAGACGGGCGAGATGACCCAGGCCGAGCTGGCCGAACGAATCGGAGTCACGCGCCAGACGATCATCGCCATCGAGCAAGGCCGCTACTCGCCGTCCCTGGAGATGGCGTTCCAGATCGCCCACGCGCTCAACGTGTCGCTCGACGATGTCTTTCAGTACCAGCAACCGGAAGGAGCCACCTCATGACCACCCCGACAACCGCCAAGCCCGAACGCCGGGCGCCTCTCCCGCCGCGCTGGTTCATCCGCATCGCGTGGACGATCCACCGTGCCATGTACTCCCTCACGCGCGGCCGGCTGGGGCTGCGCCGCCAGACGCCCAAGCAGTGGGGGATGATGCGCCTCAAGACCATCGGGCGCCGCTCGGGCAGGGAACGACATGCCATCCTCGGCTACTTCGAGGACGGCCCGAACCTGATCACCATGGCCATGAACGGCTGGGGCGAACCGGAGCCGGCATGGTGGCTCAACCTCCAGACGGACCCGGACACGACGGTCGAGCTGGCCGATGGGCCACGCGCAGTCCGCGGACGCGCCGCGACACCCGAGGAGCGGCCCCGCCTGTGGGCTCGCTGGGCCGAGTACGACGGACCCGAGGAGCTCGAGAGCTGGGCGGCGCGCCGATCGCGTGAAACCGCTGTCGTCATTCTCGAGCCACGCATCGAGCCCGGCACCTGACGCCGTTCGTCATTGCGACGTAATCTGACCCGATCCAAGCCCTTGGTGTAAGGGTCCTTTCCGCGCCGTCGACACCCGCTCGATCTGCCCCGAGCAGACAGGGCCGGCGACACCCAAGCTCTGGTCGCAGACCCGCATGCCCAGCGAGATCAAGCCCACCACGAAGGGTCGCGTCAGCCGACTCAGCAACGCGCGTCTTCCTACCCGCATCGGGACGTTTGATGCCGTCGCCTTCTGGGATTCGCGCAGCGGCACCGAGCCGATCGCCCTCGTTCACGGCGACGTTGCCTCGCGCGACGCACCGCTCGTCAGGCTCCACTCCGAGTGCTGGACGGGCGACGTGCTGGGCTCACTTCGATGCGACTGCGGCGAGCAGCTCGGCCGCGCGCTGACTGCCATCGTCGCCGAGGGCGCGGGAGTGCTCATCTATCTCAAGCAGGAGGGTCGGGGGATCGGTCTGGCGAACAAGCTGCGAGCGTACGCACTCCAGGATGGTGGGCTCGACACCGTCGCCGCGAACGCCGCCCTCGGCCTGCCGGTCGACGCCCGCGAGTACGGTTCCGCCGCCGCCATCCTCGCCGACCTGGGGCTGGAGCAGGTGCGGCTCATGACGAACAACCCAAGCAAGATCGCGGCGCTGGAAGCCCACGGTATTCGCGTCTCCGAGCGCGTCCCGCTCCCGGCGCTCCCGAACCCGGTCAACGGGCCATATCTCGAGACGAAAGCTGCCCGCCTCGGACACGTCCAGCCCCGCAAGGCCGCTCGGCCATCGGTAACTGTGCATTACGCCCAGACGATCGACGGACGTCTTGCCACCCGGACCGGCGATTCGCAGTGGATCAGCGGGCAGGAGTCCCTGGTGCTGGCGCACGCGTTGCGCGCGTCGCACGCCGCCGTGCTCGTCGGCGCGGGCACCGTGGCGGCCGACGATCCGCGGCTTACCGCCCGGCTCGTCGAGGGTCCCTCGCCGGTCCGCGTCGTCCTCGACAGCAAGCTCCGCCTGTCGCCACGCGCCAACATCGTGACTGACGGGGCCGCGCCGACGATCCTGGCGACGACGGACCTGGCGCCCCTTGACCGGCGCCGGGAGTTCGCCCGACGCGCCGTCGAGGTCCTCGTCCTCCCCTCCACCATTGAAGGTCGGGTCGATCTCGGGTCGCTCCTTGACGAGTTGGGGGCGAGAGGCATGGCCACCCTGCTCGTGGAAGGCGGAGCCAGCGTGATCACGGCGATGATCCGCGAACGCCGAGTGAGTCGGCTGGTCGTGTCGATCGCGCCGCTGGTCCTCGGCGCGGGGATCGAGGCCGTCGGTGACCTCGACATCCTCCGGTTGCGCGACGCGCTGTCATTCCGCCGCGCGTCGTTCTCGCAGCTGGGACCGGATGTCATCTTCGACGGCGAGCTGGAGCCCCGGAGCGAGGGTGATGCCTGACGCCGTCTGGTTCGGCGGGCCGGGGCGAGTGGAGATCCGGCAGGAACCTGCCGCGCCCATCGGACCCGACGACGTCCGGGTCCGCTCGCTGGTCTCCGGGGTGAGTGCCGGGAGCGAGCTCCTTGTTTATCGCGGCGGCGCCCCACGCGAGCTCCAGCCCGATCTCCCGACCGTCCGCGGCGACTTCCGCTTCCCGATCAAGTTCGCCTACGCGAGCGTCGGCCGCGTGATCGAGGTCGGCTCGCGCGTCACCCAGCTGGCGGTGGAGGACCTCGTCTTTGTGCACCACCCGCATCAGACCGAGTACGTCGTGCCGGCCGACTTCCCGATCCGGCTGCCCGAAGGCCTCCCAGCCGACGTCGGGGTGTTCGCCGCGAACCTCGAGACGGCGGTCACTGTGGTGCTCGACGCCCACCCGCGGCTGGGCGAAGCGGTCCTCGTGGCCGGCCAGGGCGTCGTCGGCCTGCTGATCACGATGCTCCTTCGGAGGGTCGGGGCGACGCCGATCGTGACAGCGGATTTGCACGAGCGACGTCGGGCCGCATCCGCCGCCGCGGGCGCGGACCGCGCCCTCGGCGTGGACGTCGACCTCGTCGACGCGGTCCTCGAACTGACCGACCAGCGCGGCGTGGACGTCGCCGTCGAGGTCAGCGGGAGCCCGGCCGCTCTCCAGGCCTGCATCGACGCGGCGGCGTTCGCCGGGACCGTCGTCGTCGCGTCGTGGTACGGGACTCGCGACGTCAGCCTGGGCCTGGGTGGTCGTTTTCATCGCCGGCGTCTGAGGGTGGTCAGCTCGCAGGTGTCGACGATCGATCCGACCCTCGCGCCACGCTGGGATCGCGCGCGACGGACGGCCCTGGTGTCGGGGCTGCTCAAAGAGCTGCCGTTGAACGAGCTGATCACACACCGGTTCCCGCTGGACCAGGCGGCAGCGGCGTACGAGCTGCTCGATGGCAGCCCTGGAGAGTGCCTGCAGGTAGTGCTGGACTATGTTTGAGGTCGGCGTTGCGCGGACGTTCCACGCGCTGCATCAGCTCGAGGCCGAGGATCCTGCCGCGAGCCACGAGCACAGTCACGACTACCGCGCCGAGGTGATCGCGCGGGGCGAGCGCCTCGACGAGAACGCGATGCTCGTCGACCTCGACCTCCTCGGGGCGGCGCTGTCGGAGTGCCTCGCGGAGCTCGACTCCGTTGATCTCGCAAGCCTGGCGGCGTTCGCGGGCCGGAACACCACGGTTGAGACGGTCGCCGAGCACATCTGGACCCATGTCCGGGACCGCCTGGCTCGGCCCGTCGGCGCTCGCCGGTCTCCGCGTCACGGTCTACGAGTCGGCTGACGCCTGGGCAGCCGTCGATCGGCCGATCAGGGCCGGCTCGTGACGTGCGCGGTTCTCCTCGACCTCTACGGGACTCCTGACAACACCTCGTGGATGATCGCGAAGAAGCGTCCCGCCGTCTCGTCCCACGTCGGACGCGTCGCCGCGCGGGCTTGGGCTGCACGTCCCAGCCGCTCGCGAAGCGCTGGGTCGCGGGCCAGCGACTCGATCGCACGACCGAGCGCCAGGACGTCGCCGACCGGCACGAGCACGCCGTCGCGGCCGTGTTCGGCCAGGAACGGCAGGTTCCCGGCCTGCCAGCCGACCACCGGGAGCCCCGCCGCCATCGCTTCTCCCCAGACGGTCCCGTACGGCTCCTCGAAGCTTGGCAGCACGAAGGCGTCGACGGTCTGGTACATCCGGTGCACCGCCGCGGGGCGGATGAGGCCGTGCACCGCGACCCGGTCACGGAGGTCAGCGTGCTCGATGCGCGCGTGCACGCGACCTGCGTACCCGCCGCGCGTGGCCGTGTCGCCGACGAGGTGGAGCGTGACGACGTCGTCGGGCAGGCCCGCGACGGCCTCCAGGAGCTCGACGATCCCCTTCCGTGGCAGCCAGTTCGCTACGCAGACGGCGGCCATGAGGCGGTCTCGTCGGAGGCTGGCTCGATCGATCCAACCGACGTCGTCCTCGCCGATCGGACGGCCGGCTGCCACGTCAAGATCCTTGCCGGGCGGGACGACCTGGAGTCGATCTTCCGACACACCCGCGGCCACAAGCTCCGTCGCGAGCCAGTCGCTGGCCACCATGAGGACCCTGCAGGCGCGGTACGCGCGCCGGTCGAAGGGGGCTCGGAACCGACGCTGGATATGAGGCCCGTCGATCCCGCCGGGCGGCTGATGCAGCATGCCGACGACGGGCGCCCGGACCCGGCCGAGCCAGGGCGCGGCAGCGCTCGCTGCGATGCTGTCAAGCACGAGCACGTCAGCACTCCGGGTCGCGCGCGCGAACAGCCACGCGGGTCCGGCCGCCGTCGCCCAGGGCAGCGGCAGGTCGGGGATCGAGACGAACCGCAACTCGGCGCCGTAGTCCGGAGCGCGCTCCGCGAGGCGTCGGTGGAACAGGTAGCCCCCCGTCACGCGACCCGGATCGCCGACCGTTAGGAGAGTCACCCGGGTGCGTGTCATTCATGTCGCTCCCACTGCATTTGGAAGGCAGGGACTGTTCGGCGGCGGCGAGCGGTACCCACTCGAACTGGCGCGCGCGCTCGCACAGCATGTCTCGTGTGAGCTCGTGACGTTCGGAGCGGAAGCCGGTACCCACCTCGATGGTGCCCTGACGATCCGCGTCGTCCGACCGCTCGGCTATCTCGGCGGCCATCCGGCGCGCGCAATCGCGCCGGGGCTACCAAGGGCCATCGGGCGCGCCGACATCGTTCACGCCCATCACATCCATGCGTCGACGAGTGTGCTCGCGGCGCTGACCGCGCGGGCACGGGGTATCGCCACGGTCGCCACCGACCACGGCTTCGGCGAACGAGAGTGGGGTCGTATCGACCGTCGTCTTTTCGACCGCATCCTCGCGGTATCGCGGTACTCCGCCGGTCAGCTCCGATCTCCGCCGGAACGGACCCGGATCGTGTACGGGGGAGCCGATCCCCTCCGATACCGCCCGCATCCTGGAGAACGCCGTGCCGGGATCCTGTTCGTCGGGCGGTTGACGCCCCACAAGGGCATTGACGTCCTCATTCGGGCCCTGCCTCCCGACGCCCGGCTCACGATCATCGGCAGCGGGGGCCACGATCCTCGACCACCTGAGCGCGACTATCCCTCGCTCCTACGCTCGCTCGCGACCGAGCGGCGGGTCCAGTTCCTCGGCGCCGTGAACGACGAGGAGCTCGCGCGGCAATACCGCACAGCCGCGGTCCTCGTCATCCCCTCCGTCGAGCGGACGTGCTACGGACGACGGATCGTCGTCTCCGAGCTTCTAGGCCTCGTAGCGCTGGAGGCGATGGCCAGTGGGACGCCCGTGATCGCGAGTCGCCTCGGCGGCCTACCGGAGATCGTGGAGGACGGAGTCACCGGGTACCTCGTCCCGCCGGGCGACGTCTTGGCACTGCGCGAGCGGCTTACCAAGGTCCTTGCAGACCCGGCCTCTGCCGCGCGGCTCGGATCGAACGCCCACCAAGCGGTGGTCTCGGAGCTGACCTGGGATCGGTGCGCGGATCGATGCCTCGCGGCCTATCGCGAGCTGCTGGATCAACGTTCGGGACGGCGATTGATCGGATCCAGAGCGTAAGCCACACGACCTGCCGCGCCACGGGTAGGCTTGCCCGATGCGCCACGTCGCAGTCCTGGGAGCGCCATCGAGCATCGGCCTCCGGCCGCACGATGAGACCGGTGCGCCGCAGGAGGTGAATCGCGCGCCCGAGACGCTCCGGGACCTGGGCCTGGTCGAGCGGCTGGACGCGACGGACCTCGGCGACGTGCTGCCGCCGCCCTACGCGGACTTCGAGCGTCCGCCCGGCAAGGCCCGGAACGAGGCGGGCGTGGCCAGCTACAGCCGGTCGCTCGCTGATCGCATCGCGGCCGGGATCGACGACGACCGGTTTCTCGTCGTCATCGGCGGCGATTGCAGCATCGTGCTCGGCTGCCTCCTGGGCGCAGATCGTGCCCGTCGCGGCACGGGCTCCGACCGGAGCCGGATCGGGCTCGT
Source organism: uncultured Chloroflexia bacterium (assembly GCA_963780425.1). Classification (GTDB taxonomy): domain Bacteria; phylum Chloroflexota; class Limnocylindria; order Limnocylindrales; family CSP1-4; genus SPCO01. The sequence continues at coordinate 588,473 of CAWABZ010000012.1, forward strand.
CTATGTCGACGGGCACGCCGATTTCGCGAGCCCTGAGGAATCGATGACCGGGTCGGTCGCGAGCATGGGCCTCGCCCTCGCCGTGGGCCGCGGTGACACGCAACTCGCGAAGCTGGCCGGTCCGGTGCCGCTCGTGCGCGGTGAGGACGTCGCGCTGATCGGGCGGCGAGACCAGGGCCAGTGGTACGGCCACGAGGCGCTCGCGGTCTCGGGCATTCGCGACCTGCCCTGGGCAACGATCGCGCCCGACGGGACCGCCGTCCGTCCGACCGCGCTCGCCGAGACGGCATCGACCGTCCTCGACCGTGTCGCCGCGAGCGACGTGAGCGGGTTCTGGATCCACGTCGACGCCGACGTGCTCAACCCCGAGGTCATGCCCGCGGTCGGGTCGCCCGAGCCGGGCGGTCCCGACATCGACGAGCTGGCCGCGCTGCTCGCGCCCTTGGTCGACCACCCGAAGGCGCTCGGCATCGCCCTCGCGCTCTACGACCCCTCGCTCGACCCCGATCGATCGTCCGCGGCCAGGCTGGTGGAGCTGCTAGCGAAGTCGGTCCTCGGTAGGGGACGGCATGCCGCGCCGGCTTGAGATCGTCGGCGCGCCAAGCAGCGCCGGCGCCTACGCACCCGGACAGGAGCGGGCGCCACAGGCCTATCGAGCCGCTGGACTGCCCGCTCTCCTCCAGGAGCGCGGCATAGCGGTCACCGACCGAGGCGACGTGCCCGGCTTCCGCTGGCGGATCGACCGGGAGCACATGCGGGCCATGAATGCCGACGCCGCGGCCGGCGTGGCCAGCGCGGTCGCCGACCAAGTGGCCGCGAGCCTGTCGGACGGCTCGGCGCTGCTCGTCCTCGGCGGCGACTGCACCGTCGAGCTCGGCACCGTCGCCGGTGCCTCCCGTGGAACGCCGGATGTCGGCCTCGTTTACATCGACTACGACACCGACCTGAACACGCCCCAGAGCGTCGAGGACGGCGCGCTCGACTGGATGGGCGTCGCCCACCTGCTCGGCATCCCGGAAACCGTTCCCGGTCTCGCCGGGGTCGGCCCACGGATGCCGATGCTCCGCCCGGATCAGGTTGTCCTGTTCGCGAACGGCAGCTCGACCGACTTCGAGCGACGGACGATCGACGAGCTCGGCATCCAGGAGGTCCGGCTGGCGCAGGTACAGTCGGACCCGGCGGGCTCTGCGCGCGGCGTCGTCGACGGCTGGGCGCGACGCTTCGAGCGCCTCCTCGTCCACGTCGACGCAGACGTCCTCGACTTCCTCGACTTCCCGATCGCCGAGGAGACACGTCGGTACCGAGGACTCCAGTTCGAGCAGCTCGTGGCCGCACTTCGCGAGCTCGTCGCCGCGCCGAACTGGACCACGCTCACGATCTGCGAGGTCAACCCCGACCACGACCCGGACGGCTCGTCCATGCGCAGGCTCAGCGAAGCCCTCGCCGACGTCCTCTCCGGCGCGCCTGGCCTTGTCGATGTCTGAGGGAGACTCGAGCGACGCCGCGAGAAGCTGGGACGATTGGTATCGAGCCGATCGCCCGCCGTGGGAGATCGACCGGCCACAACCGGCCGTTCAGCGCCTGCTCGACGCGGGTGCGTTCCACGGCGGCGTCCTCGACGTCGGCTGCGGGAGCGGCGAGAACACCATGCTGCTGGCCTCGCGTGGACTGCACGTCCTCGGCGTCGACTGGTCAGCGGCAGCCGTGGAGATGGCACGCGCGAAGGCCGCCGAGCGGTCGCTCGAGGTCGAGTTCGAGCTGGCCGACGCGCTCCGACTGGATGAGCTCGGTCGGTCCTTCGACACGATCCTCGACTCGGCGCTGTTCCACACCTTCAGCGACGAGGCTCGACTGGAGTACGTGCCCAGCCTCGGGAGCGTGACGCGCCGAGGCTCGATGCTCTTCCTGCTCTGCTTCAGCGAGCTCGAGCCGTGGGGCGGAGGGCCGCGACGGGTGACGCAGGCCGAGATCAGGGACGCGTTCGCCGACGGCTGGGTCGTCCGGTCGATCGTGCCGGAGCGCTACGAGATCAGGCTCCCGCCCGGCTATGCACTCGCCTGGCTGGCGACGATCGAGCGCCAGGGCGCGATCAGCGACGTCGAGGGCTGACGCGTTGGCTTCGTGGCGGGCCGTGAGGATCACAGGGGGACGGGCCACGACGAGCAGCGCCAAATAGAACATCTGTACTGGCGCGCCCGACAGGAGTTGAGCGCGCGGATGCCAGAAGCATCCGAATGCCGGTGGAGGAGCAGAGGCCGGCTCGACCGCCTCGTAGCGATCCATCCGAGCAACGTGGCCTCCCAGCGAGTGGAGCCGCTCGGCCGGGTGCTTCTCCAAAACGGCTCGATTGGATCGATGGCCCGTACGTATCTGGATGCCGATCGAAGGACCGAGGTGGGGGCCTTGGCTTAGGGCACTTACAGGCATCCATCAATCGGCTGATGCGCTAGTCCACCGAACAAGGCGCGAGACATTGCCTCCCGGCCGATGCGCGAAAGGCGACCCCGTCGGAGCCTTGGTGGATCGATGGCGCGATAACATACCTGCGCGCCAGACCACCAGGAGAAGGTTGTGTTCAACGAAGTTGCACGCAGGAATTCTGGGCGTGATCCTTGTTGCCGTGATCGTCGCTATCGCGACCTGGTCCTTAATTCGGATCCTGGGCGTGGAACCCACGGTGGGCAAGGGTTCCGCCCCCATTCGGTAGGAGCCGTCGACGTTGCCGTGGTCACATTGGTCGGCGGATTCGGGGCGTGGGGGGTGTACGACTGGCTCGCTCGTCGTCGTCTCGCTGGCATGTGGCCCTATGTCGGGAGCACAGCGCTTGCCGTCTCGATGATCGGGCCGAGCTGGCTCGCCGACGGTGTCTCGGCGATATCTCTCATCTCCCTGCACCTAGCCGTGGCCCTCGTGCTCGTCCTTGGGTTCACTACGAGACGTCAACCGATCGGCTGACGGGTGAGTCCACCGAACGTCGCGGCAGAAATAGCCTCGCTTCCGATGCGACGAGAGCAACGGCTGGCAGACCCTTGATCCATGAACGTCATCGAAGTCAACAACATCGTCAAGCGGTACGGCGGCCGCCCGGCCGTGGACGGCATCTCGCTCTCCGTGGAGGAGGGCGAGATCTTTGCCATCCTCGGCCCGAACGGCGCCGGCAAGACCACGACCGTCGAGTCCATCGCGGGCGTACGGGTACCGGACATGGGCACGATCACCGTCCTCGGTCTCGATTCCCGGCGCGACCGGGACGCGCTCCGTCAACAGGTCGGCGTCCAGCTTCAGGAGAGTCAGCTTCCCGATCAGATCAAGGTATGGGAGGCGCTGGATCTGTACGCCTCGTTCTACGACGAGCCGGCGGACTGGGAGCAACTCCTCGAGGATCTCGGCCTGACCGAGAAGCGCAACACGCGCTTCAAGCAGCTTTCAGGCGGGCAGAAGCAGCGGCTGTCGATCGCCCTGGCCCTCGTCGGCCAGCCCAGCATCGCCATTCTCGACGAACTGACGACGGGGCTGGACCCGCAGGCGCGTCGCGAACCTGGGAGCTGATCGAGGGAGTCCGCGATCGCGGGGTCACCGTCGTCCTGGTGACGCACTTCATGGAGGAAGCCGAGCGGCTGGCCGACCGGATCGCCGTGATCGATACGGGCAAGGTCGTGGCCCTCGACACGCCGGCCGGCATCGTACGGCTCGTGGACGCTGACCAGCGACTCCGGTTCCGCCCGCTCCGTCCCGTTCGACGAGACGCATCCTGTCCGACCTTCCGGAGGTACGCAGCGTAAGCCGCAGCGGTCCCAACTTGGTCGTGACGGGCACGGGCAACGTCATCGCCGCCGTGACGGCGGCCCTCGCGCGCCATCAGATCGTCGCGAACGAGCTTCGAATCGAGCAGGCCGACCTCGACGACGCGTTCATCGCGCTGACCGGCCGCGGATCTGGCATCGAGTCCACAGGAGCAAAGGCATGAAGGCACTGGCCTGGCAAAGGTCATCACAGTCGAGGCAAAGCTGTTCTACCGGGAGCCCGGCACATGGATCGTGGCCGTGCTGCTCCCCACGGTCATCCTCGTCGCTGTCGGGCCTCCTCTTCGGGCCGCACACGCCGGATCCGGCCCTTGGAGGACGCCGCTTCATCGACCTGTTCGTCCCCTCCATGGTCGTCATGACCCTCGCGACACTCGGCCCAAACACCATGCCCGCGCGCTTGGTGAGGTACCGCGAGCGCGGCGTGCTTCGGCGGCTATCGACGACGCCGGCCGCGCCGATGGCCCTGCTGGTCGCCCAGATGCTGATCAACGCCGTGGTCGCGGCGTCGCGCTGGTGCTGCTCATCGTGGTCGGCGCTGCGGCCTTCCAGGTCCCGATCCCCCAGGACCCGATCGCTTTCGTAGCGACGTTCGTGCTCGGTATGTCGTCGTTGCTCGCACTGGGGCTGTTGATCGGCGCCATCGCGCCGACCACCGGCACGGCCGCGGCCATGATCGTGCCCTTGTTCATCCTGGTCATGTTCCTCGGCGGCGTGTACGTGCCGCGGATGTTCCTGCCCGACGTGCTGCAGCGGATCGGTGAGTACACTCCGCCTGGGGTGCAGACGCTCCTCGACGCGTGGCTTGGCACCGCCGTCCCGGCCATCGGACCCTTGGCGATCATGGGCCTGATCACGTTGGTCGCAGGCGCCGCAGCCGTGAGAGTGTTCCGATGGGAGTGAGCCGGTTGACGTGAACCGACTTCAAGCGGGAAGTCGGCGGACAGGACCTGGGAGCGCTGGAGCGAGGCCTCCCTCGTCTGGGTCCCTTATGTGACGCTGGCCGCCTCGACCCTCATTGCCCTCCTCCGTCCGGATCAGGAGCCGGGCGAGCGGCTCGGCACCGTCGCCCTTGCGGCGGTCGCCGGGTTCTGGGTCTATGTGATGTTCACGCGGGCTCCGCAGCCGCGGCGCCAGTGGCGGGCGCGGATGGCGATCTACTTCATCGGTCTGCTGGCGCTCGTGTCGGTGCTGATGCTCCGCCACCCATTGTTCTTCATCTTCGCGATCACTGGGTTCTTCCACGCGTCGGTGCTCCGGCCATGGCCGGTCGCCGTTGCCGGCGTCGCAGCGACGTCGATCCTGATCAATACGCTCATCACCGGCTTCCCATGGCCGACGACCGATCTGTGGTTCCTGTACGGCGCGATCATCGTGATCCAGACCATCGCGATCGGCTTCGGGACGGTGTTCGGAGAGCGGCTGTCGGAGCTTAGTGAGGAGCGTCGGCAGGCGGTGGCGAAACTCGAAGCCGCCATGGGGGAGAACGTCGGGCTGCAGCGGCAGTTGGTTGCGCAGGCACGAGAGGCGGGCGTCCTCGACGAGCGGGGACGCATGGCCCGTGAGATCCACGACACCATCGCCCACGGCCTGACGGGGATCGTCACCCAGCTGGAGGCCGCTGAGCAGGCTGTCGATCGCCCCGATGAACGGGAGCGACACATCGGGAATGCGATGCGACTCGCGAGGGAGAGCCTGGCCGAGGCGAGGCGATCAGTGGAGGCATCCCGCCCCGAGGTCCTTGAAGGAGCGACCCTCGAAGAGGGGCTGGCGGCGGTCGCCGAGCGGTGGTCGGAGATGAGTGAGATCCCCGTGGAGTTCGTTGTGACGGGTGAGACTCTCGCCTTCACCCGGAGATCGAGGATGCCCTACTGCGGACCGACAGGAGGCCCTCGCCAACATCGAAAAGCACGCGGCCGCTCGCGGGTGGGCGTGACGCTGTCGTACATGGGCGACGTGGTGACACTCGATGTCCGTGACGACGGGATCGGGTTCGACGCCTCGAACGGGACCGGCGACCGCGCGTCCGGCTTTGGCCTGACGGCGATGCGCCAACGCGTCGGCCGGGTGGCCGGCACGCTTGCGATCGAGTCGGAGCCCGGCGGCGGCACGGCGATCTCGGCGAGGGTGCCGGCGATCGGTCCGCCGCCCGTGGACGCCGGAACGTGAGCCCGATCCGCCTCCTGATCGTGGACGACCACCCGGTGGTCCGCGACGGCCTGCGGGGCATGTTCGCCGGCGACCCGGACTTCGAGGTGGTCGGCGAGGCGGCCGACGGGGGCGAAGCGTCGCATCGCCGAGACCCTCCGGCCCGACGTCATCCTCATGGATCTCCGGATGCCCGAGGTCGACGGCGCGACGGCGATCAGCCAACTGTCCGAGCGTGCCAACGCCCCGCGGGTCCTGGTCCTGACGACATACGAGACCGATGCCGACGTCGGGCCTGCGCTCAAGGCCGGGGCGACTGGCTACCTGCTGAAGGACTCTCCTCGGGGCGAGCTGTTCCGTGCCGTGCGCGCCGCGAACCGGGGCAAATCCGTCCTCGCGCCGTCGGTGGCGGCTCGGCTCGTGACCCAGCTCCGAACGCCCGCCCAGGATGCGCTGAGCGATCGCGAGCTCGAGGTCCTCGCGCTCATCGCTCAGGGCGAGACGAACCGCGGCACCGCGGCTCGCCTGTTCATCTCCGAGGCCACTGTCAAGACGCACCTGCTCCACATCTACGAGAAGCTCGGCGTGAATGACCGCGCGGCCGCGGTTGCGACCGCGTACGACCGCGGGCTGCTGCGGCCCAAATGAGGCCGAACCGCCGCAGACTCCAGCCGGACGGTCTCGCTATCCGTTCCATCCACAATCGTGGCTAGAGCTCCACGGTGGTGGCTGTGCCCTGGCGGCGGCGCTCGCTAAGCCGAGCCGCTGCCGACGTCGGTCGTCGTCCCCTGATGGGTATCCGATTGATCTCGGCCGACGAACTGCCGGCTTTCGCCGCGGCTGCTCTGTCGAACCAGGAGGCCGACCAAGAAGCCTATCTTAGACTTGCAGTCTCAACCGAAGCCGGTCTTCGAGCAGCACCTATACTCGTGCCGCGCCGACATAGCTCAGCGCCTACTGGGCAATCTTGCGCCGGTAGGTGACCATCGCGAAGACGTACGCGAGGATGAGGATGCCGACGCACCAGGCAAGCGCGATCCAGATGTCGGTGCCGACCGGCTGCTGGGCGAACAGGTCGCGGATCGCATTGACGATCGACGTTACCGGCTGGTTCTCGGCGAAGGCGCGCACCGGGCCGGGCATGGTATCGGTGGGCACGAACGCCGAGCTGATGAACGGCAGGAAGATGAGCAGGTAGGCGAACGCGCCCGCGCCTTCCCCCGACTTCGCGGAGAGACCGGCGATCACAGCGATCCAAGTCAACGCCAGGGTGAACAGGAACAGGATGCCGGCGACCGCGAGCCATGCGGACACGCCCCCCTCCGAGCGGAAGCCCATGAGGACGGCGACGAGCACGACGAGCACGAGCGAGACGTGGATGGCGACCAGCGAGGTCAGCACGTGTGCCCACAGCACGCCCGACCGTGCGATCGGCAGGGACTGGAAGCGCTCGAAGATGCCGCTCTGCATGTCCAGAAAGAGCCGGAGTGCGGTGTAGGAAACCCCCGAAGCAACCGTGATGAGCAGGATGCCGGGGAGCATGTAGGTTCACATACAAATCCGACCCGGAGTTGATCGCGCCGCCGAACACGTAGACCAACAGCAGCATGATCGCGACCGGCATGATCGCGGTCGTGATGATGGTGTCCACGCTGCGCGTGACGTGCT
>CAWABZ010000013.1:0-300867 GCA_963780425.1 uncultured Chloroflexia bacterium
GTAGGGCGGATCAAGGCGCCGGACGGCCCGCGACAGCGGACTTGCGCCGAGTTTCGTCAATTTTAACCGATTTCGGACAGCGGCGGAGACCGATCATGCGATGCCCAATATCCGCCTTATCTGGCGCCAATGAATCCTGCCTCATTGCAGGGGAATTGGGGAAACGGGGCAATGAAGGCGGTCTTGCTCGGCGTCGTCATAGCCATGACGTCCACGCTGGCGCACGCAGAAGACATGGCGGAGATGATCTCGCGGTACCGGCGCGCACACGGCCTGTCGAGCGTCAAGACCAACCCGCAGCTCACCGCGATCGCCGAACGGCAGGCAAAAGCGATGGCCGCCTCCGGCATCATGGATCACAGTGTGGCCGGGTCGTTCACCTCCCGGATGTCCGGCGCGCGTACGGGCATGGCGGCCGAGAACATAGCGGCCGGCACCGGTACCTGGGCGGAGACGTTCCGAATGTGGAAGACTTCGCCGGGCCACAATGCGAACCTGCTACAATCCAAAGCCGACATCGTCGGGGTCGCCGTCGCCCGCAACGATCAGACCCGCTACAAGACCTACTGGGCCATGGTGATCGCGGAAATGCCGCCGAAAAAGAAAGAGCCCAGGGTCGCGGCGGAACGGAAAACTTCGGAGCGCCACGAGAGTGTCGGAAGCTCCGAAAATCCGATCAGCACGATCAAGAATTTCGTCTGCAAGTATCTGTGCTGAATTGCTTCAAGCGGGCGCGACCGGCTGCCCGATCGATGGATTTTTCGCCTCCTCAGCGGCAGCCGATACTTCTCTGACGATCTCGAGCTCGGAAACTAACGGAAAACTGCCGTCTCAGGGACATCCCGGAAGGGGATGCCTTGGCGGGTGGAACCTTGGCTTGCTCGAATATCCCGTACGTACTCAGTATATGCGACGTCGTGCCCGTGCCGACGGACGTTGTAAAAGTGCGCAATGTCGTCTTCGGTGTAGCCGTAGAGGCGACCGAGCTCGATCGGTGATTGTGCGTCCTCGAGATCGGAATCGCTCGGGATGACAGTATTGTACGTCCTTGTGCAGCCGACCTCGCGCGGCCATCTCCTCGAACTCCTTGCGGGTCGGGACGCGCTTCGACATGACCGCAGTGTGAACCTCATTGGCCTGGTCGACAAGGCATCCGCTGGTCGCTCGCAGGCTACCGCCGGTCGAGTATTCCTGCCTCCCCATCTCCTGCATGTGCGCTTCCAAGGAAACAAAAATATCGCTACGATTTCATGCAGCCCCGGATCGCCTGAATCCCCCCATCGCGCCGGCACGTAGGACACACTCCGATGTCAATTCGGTTATTGAGCGCCACTCTTACAGTGCTAGTGCTGTCTCACGGCAGCGCATTTTCGCAGAATTGGCCCAACAGAGCGGTGCGGCTCATCGTGCCATTCCCGGCCGGGGGTGCCGTCGATGTGCTCGCCCGCACCGTATTTGATAAGGTGACAGCTCAAGCTCGGCCAGGCGTTCGTGATTGAAAACCGGCTTGGTGCCGGAGGAACAATCGGTTCCGCGGCGGTCGCAAAGGCCGCTCCGGATGGCTACACCATCTTGGTCAATTCGTCGTCGCACACGGTCGCGCCAGCGTTGTTTGGCAACCTCTCCTATGATGCCGTCGGCGACTTTCACGGCGTCATCCCGCTGGCAAGCCTGCCGACCGTGCTGTTCGTCTCCGCAAACAAAGGCTACAAGGATATCGGCGAATTCGTTGCGGCGGCCAAGGCCAAGTCGCTGACCTATGGTTCGGGCGGCGTCGGCAATGCCACCCACCTCAATGCCGAGCGCTTCATGCTCAGCGCGGGCTTCCAGGCGTTGCACGTACCGTTCAAGGGTTCGCCCGAAGCGCTCTCCGAAGTGCTGGCCGGACGAATCGATTTTTCCTTCAGCGCGCTTCTTCCCGCAATGGCGCTGCTGGAGGACGGCAGGCTCAAGGCGCTCGCGGTCAGCAGCATGGCGCGCGCGACGGCATTGCCGAATGTGCCGACTACGACAGAGGCCGGCTATCCCAACTCCGACTACAGTTTCTGGGCCGGCGTGATGGTGCCGAAGGGTACACCTCGCCCCATTATCGAGATACTGTATCGGGAAACCGAGAATGCGCTTCAACTTCCTGACGTGAAGGCAAAGATCAGGACTCTCGGCGCCGATCCGATGCCGATGACGTCGGCGGAGTTCGACAAGCTCTTGGCCGACGAAGTCCGCATCAACAAGGAACTCGTCAAGTCGGCCGGCATCAAAGTGAACTGACGTTTGGGATGAGAACCCGCGTCAAAGGTGGTTGGGTCATCGGCCACGATAACGGCCACCACACCCTCATACGGGACGGCGAAGTCGTCTATGAGGGTGACACGATCGTCTTCGTCGGCCGCGATTTCTCCGGCGAGGTCACCGACGAGATCGACGGCACAGGCATGCTCGTCGCGCCGGGCTTCATCGACACCCATGTGCACGCCGGCTATCAGGCGCAGAAGCGCATGATTACGGACGTCGGCCGGCCGGATTATTTCGGGCAGCCCTTCCTTGAGTTCGATGTCGCACGCGAAGGCACCATGGTTGGCGGTGATGCGCGCTTCTTCTCCGAGGAAGAGAGGAAGCTCTACGCTGACGATCCGTGGGCGCTGTTCACAACGGTCGAGCTGATCCGCAACGGCGTCACGACCTTTGTCGAGATGGGTGCACCGGTGCACATGCAGGAGGCGCTGACCAAAGCGGTCGATCGCATTGGCATCCGGGCCTATCTCGGCGCCGGATATGATCTCGGTGGCTGGGTTGGCGGGCAAGGCGGACGCCTGACCCGAGTGATCGACGAAGCGCAGGGCGCGAAGGTGTTTGCTGCTTCCGTCGCATTCTCGGAGCGCATCGATGGCTCGTGCGGCGGACGCGTGCGGGCGATTCTGGCGCCCAAGCGCGTGGAAACATGCTCGGTCGCCCAATTGCAGAAGACGGCGAACATTGCGCTGGCGAACAAGTTTCCGGTCTGCATCCATGCCGCCTATAGCGTGCACGAGTTCTACGACATCTTGCGCGAGCATCAGAAGACCTCGATCCAACTCCTGGACCATGTCGGACTGCTTGACCTTGGCGCGACACTCAATATTGGCCACGGCAACTTCGTCGCCGAGCATCGCCGGCTGGCCTACAGCGGCGGTCACGACATCGAGTTGATGGGGGCGCACGGTTCGACGATTTCGCACTGCGCCTGCAATCTGGTGCGTCGCGCGCGATTCCTGGACACCTGGAGCAAGTACCGCAAAGCTGGCGTCAACGTCGCGCTCGGCAGTGACACCTATCCGCGCGATATGATCATGCAGATGCGGACCGCGTCCTATTTCGCCAAGGTACTCGAGCACAACCTAAGTGCCGCGAGCGCCGGCGAGGTATTCGATGCCGCGACACTCGCGGGTGCGCGGTCGCTGGGTCGCGGCGATCTCGGCCGCCTTTCGCCGGGCGCCAAGGCCGACATCATCCTCATTGATCAGCGTAGCATTCGTCATGGGCCCGTGCGCGACCCCGTTCACAGCTTGGTCGAATGCGGCATCGGCGACGATGTGAAGACCGTGATCGTCAACGGCCGGATGTGCATGCACGACCGCGTCATCGATGGCATTAATGATGCACAGTTGCTCGCCGCCGCGCAGCGCCTCGGCGAGCGGACCTGGGCCAACTGGCAAGATTGGGACACGCTTGGCCGTAGTGCCGAAGAGATGTGCCCAATGTCGTATGCGATTATGTGAGCGCCGTGACGTCGGCACAGAACCGGTCCGCAAGCTCGGTTGCGTTGCTGCAATGTTCTGCTCTTCGCGAAAAAAGTCACATTGAGTACAGCACAGCTTTCTTTGCCCGCGCGCTAGACCGGCCGGCCTTCTTAGGGGCGCGATGATCGCTGATGAAGCGCGAGTTTGCGGTCTGCGGCGTCCTCCTAAACCTTAATGCCGACGATCCACATTGTGACCACGACCGCTATGAGCATTACGACGGACAGCACAAATACGATACCGAGCTCGATCATCTCGAGGTCACGCTTGGGACGTTGATCCTTCAACATCTGCTGTAGCTGGGCCTGAGTGCGGCTTGCAAAGCTCTTCATCCCATGCTTGTCCCAGGCCTTGCTCATGTCCTGGAGAAACGCCTTGTTGACCTGACGGCGCGTTGCCTCGGGGGAGCCGCCAGGGTTGCCGACCTCACCGAGCGTGAGGTCAAGAAGCGGCTGATGGACCGCGCGCGCAAGTATCTCCGAACTGAACCGCGCACGCTCACGCGAGGGCGCAATAAGGCCCGCGAGGATTAGAAGCGCCCGGGGGTGGGGTTGGTGGTATCTCTCGGCTAGCGCCCTTATGTCTCCTTCCGTCGGCTGCGGACATGCCGCCGCATCGGCTCGTTGGCAAGGGCTTTCTTCACGTTTGCAGCATTGGTCGGTGCAGCCATGTGTTCGGCCTTAGATGCGGTTCACATGACCGCGTACCTTGACCGGCGGAAGCCAGATCAACCGGAGGTCTGCCCATGACTCCTCGGTGGCTGCTGTGGCCCTTCCTTGTTTTGTCGCCAATCATTCCCGCGTCGGCACAGGATTGGCCGTCCAAGACCGTCACAGTGGTGGTCCCATTCACGCCGGCAGGCTCGACCGACCTGCTCGCGCGCATTGCGGCGCAGGTTTGGGAGCAGCGGATCGGCAAGCCGTTTGTGGTCGAGAACCGGCCCGGCTCGGGCCAGCAAGTGGGGGTGAATGCCGTCGCGAAGGCTGCGCCCGATGGCCACACGCTGCTGATGGCGACGAGCTCCGCCATGGCGGTCAATCCGACGCTCTATAAGAAGATCACCTACGACCCGGTGAAGGACTTCCAGCCGATCGCGTTGGTGGCGCACCTGCCGTTCATCCTCGTGGTCAATCCCGCCTTGCCAATCAATTCGGTCGCCGACCTCATCAAATATGCCAAGGAGAACCCGGGCAAGCTCAGCTTCGGATCGGGCGGCGTTGGCGCCTCGCACCATCTCTACGGCGAGATGTTCAAGAGCCTGACCGGCGTGCAGATGACGCACGTGCTTTACCGCGGAACGGCGCCCGCACTTAACGATGTGATCGCCGGTCACATTCCGCTACTGTTCAGCGATCCGCCGCCCGCCCTGCCGCAGATCGCCGCCGGCAAGGTGCACGCGATCGGCGTGACGACGGCCAAGCGCATCGTTTCGCTGCCGAACGTTCCGCCGATCGGCGATACGGTGCAGGGCTTCGATACGGCGCCCTGGCAGATGCTGATGGCGCCCGCGGGCACGCCGCGCCCGACCATCGACCGGCTGCACAGCGAGATCGTGCGTTACATCGCGAGTCCCGAGGGCCAGGAGAAGTTGGTCAACGAGATGGGCCTCATCCCGGGCACACCGACTTCGCCGGACGAACTCGCGAAGTTCGTCGCGAAGGAGGTCGAGGACTGGGGCAAGCTCGTCCGGCTCGCTGGCGCCGCGGGGATCGAGTAGCGGCTCGCTACATCAGCTCCACCGTCAGCGGATTCAGGCGCCGCTCGAACTATTCCAGCCTCAGCCCGGTCCACGTAGCCTCAGCTCACATCACAGAAATGACGAGCGGCTGCCGCCGCTGCTGGCAAATATCCACCTTATTCGAACAATTCAGATCTGCCCATAAGACTTGCCAGAGCAAAATCATTGCAACCCGTGCACGTCGTTTTGCAGTTGCATGAGTCCGAAGGTGGCACGAATCTGCTGATCCAGGATGTCTGCTCAACGGCCGCTGTCGGGGTAAAGCGGACGAGATATGCTCAGGCTCGCTGCGATTGACCCCCGGACAAGGTCCACCTCGTAGCTTAGAATTGGGCCGGTCGGCGATCGATGCGGAGAGCTTCGATGGAACGGGCGCACGTCGCCAGCACTGTGGGGAGGACAATCATGATGAAGGCGCGAATGCTTGCCTTGCTGTCTCTCGCGTTGGGAACGGCATCGGTTGCTTTGGCCCAGGCACCCGTTCAAGTGAAATTCAGCCGGGTAGTGGACCTGACGTTGCCGATCGAAAGCAACATGGCTCCCATACCGGGGCTCAAGCCCTATCTCGACAATCCATCTCGGGTGAATGTGGTCTCGTCCATCACCGAGGCGCAAAGGGAAGCGCTGCGCGCCGAAGGCATGACGCTGAGCAGCGATCACCAGGTCAACGGCCGGTCGATGATCTCGGTGCTCTCCATCCTGGTGCACAACGGCACCCATATCGACGCGCCGCGCCACATGGTCGAGAAGGGAATATCGGTCGATCAGATGCCCGTCTCGCAGTTCGTCAAGGACGGCGTGCTGATCAACCTGCCCGGCAAGGGGCCGAACTCCGTCGTGACGGTGAAGGACGTCGCCGAAAGCGGCGTCGAGATCCGTCCCAACACCATCGTCATGATCAACACCGGTTGGACCGACAAGATGTGGGGCAAGCCGGGCTTCTGGGAGCAGATGCCCTATCTCGAGCGGGGTGTCGCCGAATACGTGGCGAACAAGGGCGTGGCGGGGCTGGCGATCGACGTGTTCCCGGAGAAGCCGCTCTGGCGCGGCGTGAAGCTCGATCCGGGCGAGGTGTGGATCGCCAATCACCTGGCGCTGATGCAGAAGAACCTGCCGCTGATCCAGTTCGTGACCAACCTGTCGCAGATCGGCAACAACCGCTTCACCGTGGTGGCCGTGCCACTCGCCATCAAAGGTGGGGACGCAAGTCCGGTACGCGTGGTCGCTCTGGTGGAATGAGCCAAGGCGGCCTCTGGCTTCCAAGTTCGACTTTGTCGTCAACCTGACGACCGCCAAAGCGCGCGGCCGCACCGTGCCATAGACGCTAAAGGAGGCGGATGGCCGACCGTCAATGACCCGCGTTCTGCGTGGAAAGACGCTGGGCATCGTCGGGCTGGGGATACGTCGGTCGCCACGTGGCAAAGATCGCCAGGGACACGGGCCGAACAATTCTATCGTAAGGCGGGATGGCGTGTGATGTGACCGGAATTGACGACGTGAATTTGGTGTTTCGACACGCATGTCGATGTGGCGCCGGTTGACTATGTCGCCAAGGCTATCGTGCACATGGCATTACGCGGAAATCCGCTGGGACGCGCCTTCCACTTCCGCGCTATTGTCCCCAGACCCGGCGCCGGAGGCCGAGCCGAAGGTCGCACCCGGCGGCACGGCGCTGCCGCGGCCGCGAGAACCCCTGCCGCGCAGCACTCCAATCGACCGGCTCATCGACTGAGCCGCTAAAGAGAATTCCGCCGTCCGATGAGTGCTGACGTGCTTCGAATGAACGCAATCAACGTCATTGCCCCCTATAAGCATCAGGGCATGTGGGTGTTCGATGACCCGCGGGTGGGATTAGTTCAGGAGCCGTTCGTCGCTGGCGCCGATACCATTATCGACCGGGTGGTTGCTGACATTCCTGATGCTGAGCGTGGTTTTACGTTGGTCTTCTCCAGCACTGCCTTCCCAGGATACCAACATCGGCTTGATTGGCAGCGTGAAGAAGGCGGCGGCAACTGGTACCATGCGGCGCAGTTAGGCATGGAAGGCTGGCTCTGCCCAGCCCTGCTCCGGTACTTCGAAGAGGCGCCAAAGCAGCTATTTGTCGAAACGAAAGCCCGCCCGGTAGCTTCGCGCGTCCAACCCAGCCGGAGGGGGGCCGCGCTTCCACTGTTCAGTCTAAGCGGCGCCTCAGACCTCGTTACCCGCTTGTCCGACGATCCTCGATGTTATTGGCGACCTCCTCGCAGACCGCTGCCAAATCGAGGAGCTCCTGCTTAATAAAGGCATCTTCAGTCTTTTCGGCAAGTTGCCGATACATAGCCGCTTGTTGCCGAAAATAGTCATCCCAGTCCATGCTTGGCCGCGCCCCCACAAGGCCATGAACGTATCGTGTCCGAGCGTGCCATGCAGCGTGCGCTCGGTGCGGATGCCCGCATCGTAACAAACGGACTTGAGCGACGGTGGTTTACGTTCGCGATGCCGCGCTAATACCAGGGCGGGAACGCTCTGTCAGCGTCCGTCTATCCGGGGCAAGCGAACGGCAACTACAGGCGCGGGGACTGGGACTCCTCGGTCGTGATCCCGTGGACGTGGACGAGGCGGCATTCCCTTGGTGTCGGTCGGCAAGATTTACAACAGCGCACGCTCGTCGTGTTCGGGGCCACCTCTGATGGTGGGAGGGCATGCGAATGGTGTAATAGGCCGGGGCGGCTGAGCGGAGTTCTGCTGCTGCGGCTCGCGCGCAAGATCGGCGGAGACACGGTTAAGCACGCCCGTGATCTCCGGCTGGGTTCGCTGATTGCCCGCCATGATCCGCACGATCACCTTCGCCCCTGGGGCGACCTGAGCGATGTCGTTGGGCGCGACCTTTGCCTCCACTACAAGCTGATCAGCACCGGGCACGATCTGCATGATCGTTTCGCCGTTGCCGATCACGCAACGATAACCGGGCCGCACCTCTCGAGCGCGGCCTCAGCGGCCGAACCCACGCCTTCTGCCTCGACCCGGCTCCTAGAAGGGGAGCTGGAAGGGGTCGAATACGCCCTTGGCGTCAGCTACTCCGATAGCTGAAATAGCAAAAGCCGAGTTCAGGCGAGCTGGCGGCAATGGCTGGCGTGGGCAAAGCTTGGGGAGGTGCAGTAGGGCGGCAAGCATCGCTTTGCCGCCCCCGGCTCGCGCGCTAACATCCGTCCGCGAATGTCGGACACCCAACAGGACCCCGACATGACCCGCCTCACCGAGAACAGGTGGGTGGTCGATGGAGCCTCTTCACCATCATGGGCAACACGATGCCGCCGCGAGACCCCAACGACGAGGATGATGACGAGGGCCAACAACGAATAAGCGGGCCCTCGCGATCCTTACATCTTCGCGCCTCGCTCGCGGTCGCCGTCGCTCTGATCGTCGGCGTTCTGGTCGTCTCGATTGCATGGCCGGACATGCTGCCGTGGGCACAGAAGGCTAGAGTTGTCAGCCGGTGATAAAAAAAGGGGGACGAGGCCGCCAACTGAGGTGATCTAATGCGAGGGTGCTATGGGTATTGGAGACGCAGCTCATCTTGCTGCAAACAGTCTTGACCAACTTGGGACCGCTCTGTCTTATCTGCGGTCTGACCGGAGCGGATACATTACGGCGGAAGAGTATGAGCGGACCACCGGAGAGGAATTAGACGAATTTTCTACCAAGGGTCGCCAGATGATTGCGAGGCTGGCGGCCTGTTGTACGATTGAGGTGCCGCTGATTGAACGGCGCGTCTATTTCACCAAGTCAAAGTAGGCCACTCTAAAATCAAGGTATCCAACGCGGATTGAGTAAGTTCGGCTACTGCCTCAACCTGCTCGTCGGCGGTGTGATCCGGCCTTACGAAATCCGAACAGACCGCCTCGGGGGTCGAGCAATCCGAACCGCACAAGTTCATCGACGGTGCCGCTGGAGAGCTTGCTCAATGCGGCGATCTGGCTGGCCGAATAGGTCCTATGCAAGCTGTCTGGAATGGCCTTCCGGATCCACTCTAGAAAGCGGCGCTCGCTTACCGCTGGAATGC
Source organism: uncultured Chloroflexia bacterium (assembly GCA_963780425.1). Classification (GTDB taxonomy): domain Bacteria; phylum Chloroflexota; class Limnocylindria; order Limnocylindrales; family CSP1-4; genus SPCO01. The sequence continues at coordinate 9,557 of CAWABZ010000013.1, forward strand.
CATAGGTGCTCGCTCTACTCAGCTTGTTGGATGGTCGACCATCATCCAACAGCGGCCAGCCGAGTTCGCCGACACGTTAGTCTGGCGCGTGACCGTTTGGCTGGGTGTTCCGCCATGTTGGCGCACCCTTTGAGCGTGGACGCCTTTCTTGAACTAGATTTGGAGAAGGCAAGAAGGGAGGGCGGCACGGCTGTTCGCGTTTTGAGTTCACGAAAAAGACCCAAGCCGCGAGTTTCACAAATTGAGGTTGACGAAGAAGTGCGGCGTCGGACGCTCGAAATTTCCAAGCTCCTGGTTTGATGGACGCAGGGTTTTGCTAACGGCGCCGCCGCCTCTCGAAGTTGCACTCAAAACAGTTGCGGCCTTTTGAGACGCGAACCATGGCTAGACAGTGCTACGCCTCCCACAAACGCAATGGCCGCCGAGTGTCCTCGGCGGCCTCCAAGCCTTCCTCCCATGCTTGATTTGCATTGCTACGCGTCCGCAGCAGCAGGGCCGATGCTCGCTTCGCCGTAAGTCGCTCGCCTAGCCTTGGCACTGGTCCCGAAGGACGCTGGCTTCTGGGTGCTTTAGGCTTTGGACAGTCGGGACTGTGCGAGAATCTGCACCACAAAGCTAAGAGTATCCCAGCGTACTTGAAGCAGCAGTGCTGACGTTAAAAGAGCAGCCGCAATGGCACGAAAACATAAGGCAACCGGCCTCGCGGCCTGGATCGAGGCCAACATCTGCTTGCCGCAGGGTTTGAGCGCCCAGCCCGGCCCGCGAAGAAGGCCGGTCGTTCGAATGCTCGTGCGAAGAAGGCGAGTTAGTAGCCGACCATGCCTACTCTGAGACTCTTCGCCGCACAAAAGGGCGACTGACCGGGACATCCCGCCGGCGCGGTTCAACTCGCGCCGAGAAGCTAAGGACTACAACAATACCGTGACTCGCCCATCCATGAGGTTTTCCCTGCCCTCGTGTCCGCACCGTGTCTTCAGGGAGTCCCCGCGGCTTCCTTTTTTGTGCCCTTTTTTTGCTGAGAACGAAGCGCGGGCCCGCGCTTTATTGGGGGGAAGCGAATGAGGAAAGACGGGAAGGCGAGGCTCCAACGCAACCTCCGGCACGCGGTCGTCCAGATCTGGATGATCTCGACCGCGGCGGTGTTGGTCGCGGCAAATCCCGTCGACCACGCACGCGGCGGCGAGCTGATGGACTGCGAACCGCAGCGCGTGCGCGGCGATGGGCGCCACTGGGCCTACAGGATCATAGATGGCCGCGAGTGCTGGTATCCCGGCGAGCGCGGCAAACCGAAGGACGAGCTCCGCTGGACTGAAGTGCCCTCTGCAACCCGAGAGTTCCGGCGTGTTGGAACAGCCTGACGACGAAGCAAGACCTCCCGCGCCAGCACCTCAAAGACTCGGCGTGGTGGAACAGGCTGAAGTCGAGGCAAGCCCTCTCGAGCCGACACTCGACCCCGCCGCTGCGTCACGGGAGCCCGACACCATCAAGCTGATGCCGGAGGAGTGGCGCGCGGCCGCCGCCGATCAGTTGCTCGCTTTCACCTGCTGCTGGCCGGAGCTGCCGACGGCCGTCTCGGTCCCGCAGCCTGGGCCCGGAGGAAGACAGGATCAGCCGCCAGCCTGGCCGCTGATCCTGCTGCCGCTCGCACTCTGCGCGATGTGGTCAAAGAAGCTCAGGCGGCTGCTTGCGACCGATTTTGGTCGGTCATCAGTGTCGTCCTGGTGGCGCTGGTGGCGAGTTGCGGTCCGCCGAGGCGCTCACTATGTGAGCGGCGAGCGCAGGGCCCAACAGCCGGCCGTCGCCAGCTCACCCACCTATGCTCAACGCCCAACCAAGCCGGCCCGCATCGACGGCGCTTTGGTGCCTCTTGCTCCTCGCGGTCTTCCCCCGGCACCTCGCGGATCGCTGGGTTCCTTCCGCAGCCCAGCCAAGGCTGGCGATTGGCGTCGGATGAGGTTCATCCTGACTGATCGAAGCGAGGTCGCAGATGATCCGCTATTTCCAGGAGCGCATGCCCTACGGGCTGTTCGTGCCGACTAAGGAGAAGGACCGTTCACGGCAATGAACGTCGTACGAGGCCGAAGTCGATCGCGAAACCCTGCGGGCGGTCGCTGTCGGGCCGCATGCCACCTCACAAACGACGGTAAACTCATGGGGCGATCGTGGGGTTTCTCGCGGCGTTTGCGAGCAAGCTCGCCGCTATCAGCCATCGTACGTCGAGATAGCCGCTGCCCAGATGCAGGGCGAACCACCCCTGGGCCGCCTGGCTCCAGATCAGCCCCACCAGGCCGCTTGCGTGACGGATCGCCGTTGTTCGGGTTGGTTCGCGCCGCGAACCAGGCTCGGAGGGTCGGCGCGTGAGAAACCGCAGACAGACCAGGGAAAGGCGAACGCGCGTCTAATGAACGGTCCTCGTCTGCTGCCTCGAGTTCTGGTTAGAGAGCAGAGGAAGGCCACCACCAAAACGATGGCCAGCACTACCAGGACAGCAACGCTCCGGGCTATCCCGGACCACTTGGTGGCACGTGGAGGGGGCCTACAATCTTCCTGCCTCGCGAGCGGGTCGGCCCGGATGCTCAGATCGCGCATAGAGAAAGGACTCGTCGGCATGAGGCTTCAAGGGACGTCGAACCGTGGACGCTGACCGCAGTCTGTCCTGGTAGTGCTGGCCATCGTTTCGGTGGTGGCCTTCCTCTACTTCTTCACCCCGATCCTGTAGGAGGCCGTCATGCGCAAGGGCAAGAGCGTGATCGGCAAGCCGATCCTGAGCCTGGCGGACGGGGCGCGTCTGCACGAGGTCAAGGACGTCATCCTCGGCGCCGGCAACGACAACGTCGTCGGACTGCTTGCCGATGAAGGCGGGTTCCTTGCGAGCTCGCACGTCGTCCCCATCGAGGAAGTCAGTCAGCTTCGGTCGCGACGCGGTGGTCGTCGCCCGACGCGAGAGCGTGATCGCGGCGAACGAGGTGCCCGAGATCGGGTCCATCGTCGCGCGCGACCAGTCGCTGCTCGGGACACGCGTGTTCACCGAGACAGGCGACGACCAGGGCAAGATCAACGACGTCTACTTCGACGAGCCGACCGGGCGGATCCTCGGCTTCGAGCTGTCCGGCGGCGCCTTCGCGGACGCGGCCCAGGGGACGCGCTACGTTCCCGTCGAGGAGCTCGTGCGGGTCGGTCCCGATGTCGCCTACGTCCATCCCGAGACGGCGGACCTGCTCGAGCAGCAGCGGGGTGGTATCAGCGGTGCGCTCGCCGATGCCGGCGACAAGGCCAAGAGCGCGGTGGGCGAGGCCACGGACGGCGCCAAGGCCGCCACCGCGGAGGCCAAGCCCGAGGACGCCCTCATCGGGAAGCGCACCGGGCGGGACGTCGAGGACGACAACGGCGCGGTCGTGGTCCCGGCCGGGCGCCGCGTCACGAGCGACGACATCGAACGTGCTCGCGCGGCCGATAAATTGGCGGATCTGACCGCCGCCGTCGGCCTGGGCGAGGCGGGCCTGGCCGCGGCCAGTGCGAAGGATGCGCTCGGCGCGGCCGGCGACAGCGCGGCGGGCATGTGGGACAAGTTCACGCGCAAGGTCGGCGAGATGACCGACGCGGCCGGCCAGCGAGTCGACCACGAGCAGACCAAGCGCCGTCTGGACCAGATCGAGGACGCCGTCGGCCGCCCGGTCACGAAGGTGTTCCTGGACCTCGAGGATCGCGTGATCCTCGACCTCGGCGATCTGATCACCCACGCCGCGGTCCAGCGCGCCCACGACGCGGGCGCGCTCGATAGCCTGCTCGGGTCGGTTTACAAGGGCGAGGTCGCCTTCCAACGGGACGAGATGCGAGCCGAGAGGCCAGGCGAGGCCACACTCGAGGTCGCGTCGGGGCCGGGCATCAGCGCACCGGCCGTCGAGGATCTCCGCTCCAAGGTCGATGAGACCGAACGCCAACGCGAGGAGGAAGCGGAGGCCAAGAAGGCGCAGGCGGAACAGGACCGTGAGGAGCGCGAGGCGGAGCGCGCCAAACGAGGGCGTGAGCGGGAGAGCGCGGCCAAGGAGCGCGAGCAGGAAGGACCGGCGACACCGGCGGCGAAGTCCCACTGACGCCTCGCTGAGTACGGCAGCAAGGAAAGGGCGCCCGGCGTCTAGACGGGCGCCGATCCGTCCGCTAGTCGTCGGCTGCGCCGGCTCGCGGCATCGGAGCTATGCCCCCGCCGCGGCAGGGTAATGCCGTGACGGGGGAGACTCCCTGGTTTATCCGGCCGGACAATGTCGCGGCCCACTCACCTGACGATGCGGCTTACCCAGGAGTCTCAGACCGGACCGCTCCCGGTTCGGCTGCGCCCGGTGATGGCGTTGAATCCGACCACTGCGATGACCGCGCCGATGGTCGCCACCACGATCGTCGTGATGTTGATGCCCGTGACGTAGTCGTTGCCGCCTGTCAGCAGTCCGGCGACGAAGCCGCCGACGAGGGCCCCGACGACCCCGAGCACGATGTGCCCGATCACTCCGAACCGTTCGTCGCCCTTGACGAGAAGTCCCGCGAGCCATCCGGCGATGGCGCCCACAACGAGCCATGAGATGATGCCCACCCTAGTCCTCCAGTTCTATGAGACCAAGCGACACTGCCACCAACTGACCCACCGTGGATGGTGAGCCATTCGTGACCGCTTGCGTAAGCGGTCGGCGACATCCAGCTCTTCACAGGACGAGGCTGAGCGCCCCCTGGCCTTTATCGCGTGAGGACTCAAGACCAGAAGGCGCCCGACGTTCGGGTCGCGGAGCGACTCCTTGGTCGACATCTCCAGCGCGCCCTTTAAGCGCGTGGAGGATCGCCGATGTTCACGGTAGCCATCGCCACGCGACGGACGCTGCCTACGGGCGTCAGAGGACGTTGCAGCGATATGCGAAGTCGACGCACGAGAGGAGGCTCAGCTACTGCCCCCAGACAAGTAGCCGAGCCTCGGGTCGACGGCCGTTGTAGGGCATTCACGGTCGTCGACCCGGACGGACGCTAGCGGCGTTGGTGACCCATGGTCAGTACGCCGCCGGGCGCCGACATCTCAGCGGCGTGTAATCGACGGCGCCCCCGGCGAGGCCGGGGTTGCCTCAAGCCGGGGCTTGGCGGAGGTACGACGCGACCGTGCCGCGCGGACCGGACGGCCGGCGACGCGAGGCCGAGTAGCCCCAATCGGCCCGGACGAGCTGACCGGCGGGGGGAGTGCCGGGATCGGGGGTCCGGGACCGGAGCCAGGGTAACGCCACCGTAGCCGAGACGGCCGAGCTGTCGGAATATGGCGGCTACCGTATCGGCATGCAAGACGCGCCTCGGAGGCGACTTAACAGGCGGCATCCCCTCCAGGCAGGCCGGCGCATGATCGCGCGCGGAGATCGGCCCGGGTATCGGATCACGAACGCCCAGGACGGCGGCTGGTACGTCGACGCCCTGCCGTGGGTGACCGTGACGGCGACAGGGCGTCGTGAGGCGCTGGGCGAGGCGCCGGCGGCGATCGCGGAATGCCTCGACGTGCCGCCCGAAAGCTTCGACGTGGAGGCATAGGCCACCTACCGCGCCGCCGCAAGAGCTCCTCGATAGCGATCGTGGCGAAGTCTCCAGGTGAACGACGCAGTAACCACGTCGCTTTTCTTCTGCGCCATCATCGCGTGGTCATGACCGCGTGCTGCGACTACTCCTTTTGTTCGTGGCGTTCGCGGGCCTGTACGTCCTCGCGATCGCCACCGGGATGCGGCAAGGTGAGTTGCTCGCCCTTCGCTGGCAGGAGGTCGACCTCGATGCTTGCCGCCTGACCGTCCGTCACACCCTTCGCCTCGGGACGCGCGAGTTCGCGGCGCCGAAGACGGATCGCGCGCGCCGGACGCTGCGCCTCGGAGCAGACTCCGTACTCGCGCTCCGTGAGCATCGACGGCGACAGCTGGAGGAACGGCTGGCCGCGGGCCGTCGATGGATCGATGGGGACTTCGTGTTCGCGACGTCGACGGGTACGCCATGGACTCGCGGAATGTCACCAAGGCCTTTCAACGAATCCTCGCGAGCGCCGGCCTACCGCGCCAGCGGTTCCACGATCTGCGCCACGCGTGCGCGACGCTGCTACTCGAGGACGGGGAGGAACTCGGCGTCGTGTCGCGCATCCTCGGTCACTCGCAGATCGCCACGACGGCCGACGTGTACGCGCACCTGACGCCCTCGATGCTGGAGCGGTCCGCCGCATGGATGGATGCGATTCTCGCGCCGCGGCCGGAGGCTGCATCCGGCTGAGTGGGGTACGGCCGGGGGTACGGCCTCGAATCGAAAGGCCCTCCGGAACGCCCGGAGGGCCTTTTCGTGTTCAGGATAGTGGCCCGCCCGGAGGGATTCGAACCCCCGACCTACTGATCCGAAGTCAGTCGCGCTATCCACTGCGCCACGGGCGGCCGGTTTCGTGCTCCAGCATACAGATTCGAAGCGCGACCGAATCAGATGGCGTCAGAGCCACTGATCGCTGCACAGCGCCCGGACAGCGAAATAACTGTCGCGGGATGATCCGGCGGGAGCCGCTCGGGCTCGAACACGTCGACACCGGCCCCGATCGCAGTCCCGGATATGCGCTGACGTGCCGTGTGTCTAGGCTGTGGTGCGCTCCAGCGCCAGCACGTTAAACGCGCGAACCCAGTCACCCTTACCGGCGAGCCGCAGGCTGCCTAGGTCCTGCGCCACGACGACGTCGCGCACCGCCTCATGCGTGGCCTCGTCGATGAGGATCTGGCCGGGGCCGGCGGCGGCCTCCAAACGCGCGGCGACGTTCACTGAGTCCCCGACGACCGCGTAATGCATGCGGCGCTCCGAGCCGACGTTGCCGGCGATGACCTCGCCGCTGGTGATCCCGATCCCCGTCTGCAAATGCACCCCCGGCATCGTCGGGATCTCGAGGCGCATCACCGCTGTCTGCACGTCGAGCGCGGCACGCACCGCGCGCTCGGCGTCATCGGAGTGCGTCACTGGGGCGCCGAAGAAGGCGAAGACCCCGTCGCCGAGGAGATCGGCCACGGTGCCCCCATGGCTATCGACGGCATCGGTGACGGCAGTCAGGTATCGGTTCAGGAGCGCCAGCGTTTCCTCTGGCGCATGCTCGCCGGCCAGCGTCGTGTAACCCCGGATGTCCGCAAACAGCGTCGAGACCTGGCGCCGATCGCCGCCGAGCGAGACGGCGAATGGATCGCGGAGCGCCTCGGCCGCGACGCTCTCGCTCACATAACGCCCGAGCAGATCCCCGAGCCGGTCCTGGAGCGCCTTCGTCCGGAGGAGTGAGCGCAGCCGCGCCGACAGCTCGATCTCGTCGAACGGTTTCGACAGGAAATCGTTCGCGCCCGCCTCCAGCCCGCGCGCCTTGTCTTCGCTCCGGTCGAGTGCGGTGAGCAGCAGGATGGGCAAACCCGCGTACTCGGGCTGGCGCCGGAGCCGCTGGCAGACCTCGATGCCGTCGAGCCCCGGCATCATCACGTCCAGGCAAACCAGATCGGGTTGCTGCTCCGCGACGGCTCTGATGGCCGACGGGCCATCAGGCGCCTCGGCCACGTCGTAGCCCTGGCGCGTCAGGAGCTTGCGCAGAAGCGCGAGGTTGGCAGGCTCGTCGTCAACGGCGAGGATGAGGGGCCGGTCGCGCCTCATGGCAGAAAGCCCGCGACGCTGTCCGCGAATGTCGCGAAGTCGATCGGTTTGCTCAGGTAGCCGTCGAACCCGTTGGCCAGCGCGCGCTCGCGATCGCCGACCATCGCGTGCGCCGTGAACGCGACGACGCGCAACTTGGCGGCGCCTGGGTCGGCGCGGAGCTCGTTGATCGCATGCCACCCGTCCATGTCGGGAAGCCCGAGATCCATCAGCACGAGATCGGGAACTGCCTCACGCGCGAGTGCGATACCGGTCGCCGCAGTCTCGGCGCTCAGGACCACGTGGCCGGCGGCGCGGAGCAGCTTCGTGGCCAAGGCCAGATTCGCAGGCGTGTCCTCGACCAGGAGGATCGTCGCCATTACTGCCGGACCAGGGGCATGGCGCCGCCCTCCTCCAGCGCACGAAGAAGACTATCCTTCGCCACAGGCTTGCCGACGTGACCATCCGCGAGATCAGGCACGTCGGCCGCGTCAACGACTGTGACGATGATCACTGGTATCCCCCTGGTCTCTGGGTCGGTTTTGAGATCGCGGAGGATATCGCGGCCGTCACGTCCGGGCATCAGGATGTCGAGCAGGATCGCCGCTGGTAACAGGCCGCGCGCGTCGCTCACCGCCCGGCTCGGGTCGGTCGAGCCGACGACGCGGTACCCCTCGCCCGCGAGCATCTTCTCGAGCAGCGGTGCTACCGCGGGATCGTCATCGATGCTGAGCAGCACGCGCTCCCCCACGCGCTCCCCGTGGCGGACCTCACCCCGCTCGGCCTTCGTCGCGGTGGCCACTATCACGCGACAGTCGAGCGGCAGCCTCAGGAAGAACACGCTTCCATGTCCGGGTTCGCTCTCGAGCGTGATGTCGCCTCCCATCCCCCGCGCCAGACGGCGGCTGATCGCGAGACCCAGACCGGTGCCACCCTCACTTCCCTCGGCCTGACGGAACTCCTCGAAGATGGCCTCATGCTGATCTGGATCGATGCCGCGGCCGGTGTCGCGCACCGATACCGTGAATCTCGAGTCTGCGGCGCCGCTCGTCTCGACGTGCACCTCGCCCTCGCCGGTGAACTTGAGTGCGTTCCCAAACAGGTTGACGAGGATCTGGCGGACCCGCTGTCGGTCGAGGACCACCTCCGTCGGTGCGCCGGCATCAACCCATGCGAAGCGGATCCCCTTCTGTGCGGCCAACGACCGGTGCTGCGCCACGACCGACTCGACGAGCTCCCGCGGGTCGAAAGGTTGCGCGTCGATCGTGAGCTTGCCGGCCTCGATCTTCGACAGGTCGAGGATCTCGTTGATCAGTCCGAGCAGGTCCCGCCCGCCCCTCTGGACCCAGCCCAGCGACGCCTTCTGCTCCGTGTTGAGCGGACCGTCCACGCCCGCGAGGAGCGCGTCGGTAAAACCGAGGATCGCGTTCATGGGTGTCCGTAGCTCGTGGCTCACGCTCGCGAGGAAGCGCGACTTCGCTTCGCTCGCGCGCTCGAGCGAAACGTTCGTCAGCTCGAGTCGGCGGCCCAGCGCACGCTGATCCTCGAATAGCTGCGCCAGCCGCTCGCTGGTCTCGTTCAGGTCGTGCGCGAGGCTCCCGAATTCATCGCGGTTCGGCACCTGCACGCGTTGCGTGAAGTCTCCCCTGGTGATTCCCGCAAGTGCGCGTTGCATCTTTCGGACGGGGAGGATGATCGGCCACGAGAAGACGAATCCGAGCATCAGTGCCACAACGACACTGGTGCCCGAGAAGGCGATCACGGTGGACGTGAGCAGGATCCGGTCGGACTCGAATGCGGCTCGCGCCTGGACCATCTGCTGCTCGGCCTCGGTGATCAGGTTCCGCATCGCGGCCTCGAGCACATGGGATGCCGGGTGCTCCTCCTCGAGGTGGAGGCGCGTGGCAGCGGGGATGTCACCGGCCTCGTACAGCGCCAATGCCCTGGCGCTCGAGGCCGAGAAGCCGTCGTTCGTGGCTCTCACATCGCGGAAGAAGTCCGCCTCGGCCGGGTCAGCCTGCTCCATCTGGTCGAGCAGGTCGATGAATGTCTTCTTCGCTTCGGCGATCTGCGTGTTGTACTTGTCCTCTTCCGTCAGGAGTGCCATGGCCCGGAAGTGGCTTTGCGCCGTGACCGCGTAGAGCATCTGCTGCGCTCGGCTGGCCTTCTCCTGAAGGTGGTTGAGCTCGCCGACGCGTTCGTTCATCCGCCCGATCACGACGAGACTGAGGATCGCCATCCCCACGAGAAGCAGGGCGCCGGCGAGGAATCCGAAGAGTAGCTTGCGATGGACGCCCGCACTCGTGCCGGCTACTGCGTCGACCACGGGTCGGAGCCAGCCCGTAAAGCGTGGCAATCCGGGCTCGACAGGCATCATGGGCGAGGAGTCTGCGCCCGACACCCAGACCCTCGCAAGGACCGCAGCCGCTTAGCTGCCTCAAAACGGTGTCAGGTATCCGACGTCCCGCTTCACGTCGATGGAATCCTCGGCCCCAACCAGTCCTCGCTGGGCTGTGCGCATAGGCGGCGCTGCGGGCTTGGGCTGTGCAACCGATCACGCGCGGCAGGCGTCCACTAGGCTGTCCCTCGGCAGGCCGGACCGGGCATTTCGCAGCCGCCTGCCCGTCAGCTCAGATGAGGCACATGTCCGATGATCCGTCCGCGCGTCGCCTGGTTGTTCCTCTGCTTGTCCCTCGCCGCTTGTACCGGCACCTCTCCCGGCACCTCTCCCAGTCAGACGGCGGAGCCTTCCGCCAGCCCCTCGGCCTCCGGGACGGCGATCGTGCTGCACGAAGCACCGGCCAACCTCGGCTGTGACACGATCGGCATCGACTACACGAGCGTGACGTTCCGGATCGACCCGGCGGCAGCGGAGCAAGTCGCAGCAGTCACCGACACCGGCGTGACGCTCACGACGTATTGGTCGGTCGGGTTCCAGCCCGGCAGCGATGCGGAGCGAGTCATCCGCGACCCCGCCGGGAAAGTGGTCGTGAGCCATGGCGAGGTGCTCCTGGTACCGCCCGCGGCCTACCCGCGTCTCGCCGGCTACTTCGTCTGCCTCGCGCCGGACAAGCTGTACGTGCTCCTCGCCGACCCGTCGTAGACCGAGAGGCGCGACGGCGATGCCGAGACAGCCCGAGGTGGACGCCTGGTTCGAGCGGTACGACAACCCGATGAAGGACGTCGTCCACCGGGTCCGGGAGATCGTGCTCGACGCCGACCCGCGTGTCGATGAGTGCATCAAGTGGCAGGCGCCGACGTTCACGTACAAGGGCAACATCGCAAGCTTCTACCCGAAGAGCCGACAGCACGCGAGCCTCATGTTCCACCTCGGTGCGAAGATCCCGGGCACGTACCCGCGCCTCGAGGGGAGCGGTGACACGTCGCGCGTCATGAAGGTCGCTGATCTCGACGAGGCAGAAGCCGCCCGTCCGGAACTCGAGTCGATCGTCCGCGCCTGGTGCGACTGGCGTGATGCGTTGACGGACGCCCAGGAGACGTCAGCCGTTCGCGACAGTCGCCAAAGGATCCTCGAGGACGTACACGGATCGCACGCCGGTCAGTCCCTTGAGCTCGTGGCTCCCGCCATCCTTGAACAAGAGCCCGGAGCCGGCGAGCAGCTCGTAGGTCGTCCCGGACACCAGGATGTCGCCCGGATCGCCGAGGGACAGGATCCGGGCCGCGGTGTGCACCGCCACGCCACGAACGTCGTTCGGCACGATCTCGATCTCACCCGTGTGGATACCCGCTCGGACCTGGATGCCGAGTTCCCGGACCGAGTCGCGGATGACAGCAGCGCAGCGGACGGCACGCGCCGTGCCGTCGAAGATGGCCAGGAACCCGTCGCCGGTTTCCTTGACCTCGCGGCCGCGGAACGACGCGAGGTGATAGCGCACCCGGTCATCGTGGTCGGCGATCACCTTGCGCCATCGATGGTCGCCCATGCGTTCCGCTGACGCGGTCGAGTCGACGACATCGGTGAACAGGATCGTCGCGAGGATCCGCTCGCCCGTGACGTCCGGTGGCACGAGGAACCCTCGCATGCCCGCGAAGTCGAACGTGACGTACGGCTCGTCACCGACGACCCACGCATCGTGACCGGGCGGGATCTCATACGCGGTGTCTGGCGTGATGTCGAGCTCGGCGCCGTCGCGCATCTGGACGTGGACGGTTCCTGAGATCGTCACGCCGATGTGGTGGTATTCGCACAGCTCGGTCATGGCTATCGGCTTCACGTCCTTGGACCAGCGCCAACCGGGCTCCCAGACCTGCCGTCCCACGACGATGTCGCCAAGATCCAGGATCCTGACGTTGCCATGTGGGATCGAGCGGACCTCGTCCGGTGTCTCGAAGCTCTTCGCTTGCAAGCGTGCCATCGCGACGATCTCCTCCAGCCGTCTGTGTACACCACGCCCGCCGCCCCGGCAACCGTCCCACGGCATACTTCGGTCACGAGGCGAGAACGGTCGGAGGAGACACCGTGACGATCCACATCCGCAAGTGGGCGACGTTCCGCGAGGAGGTCGTGTCTGACGGCGAGCGTGAGCTCGAACGTCCGCTCCGCCGGGTCGCCGTGGCGGTCGTCTGCTCCAACCCCTACGCGGGCTCCTGGTCCGACGACCTTGCCGAGCTCATCGACTTCGGGGAGTTCCTCGGTGATGAGCTGACGCGGCGCTGCCAGGAGGCCCTCGGCGAGCCGGTCGAGGCGTACGGCAAGGGCGGCATCGTCGGCGAGCACGGGGAGCTCGAGCACGTGGCGGCCGTCCTCCATCCGAAGTTCGGGCAGCCGACACGCACGCGCACGAGCGGCGTGTCGATCCTCCCGTCGGTCAAGAAGCGGGCCGCGATGGGCGCCACGCTCGACATCCCGGTGCACCACATCAAGGCGATGCTGATCCGCTCGCATTTCGACGCGGTCACGATCTCGGTCCCCGATGCGCCCGGCGCCGACGAGCTGTTGCTGGCCCTGGCCGTGACGAACGCGGGCCGGCCGCATGCGCGGATCGGCGGTCTTGCCGCTGCAGACGCCGTCGGCGAGGACGGCCTGCGCTGAGGCGCCCGCTGTGCAGACGCTGATCACCGGCATCGGCCGGATCGTCTCGGGCGACATCGACGCGCCGCTCATCGATGGCGACTCGATCTCGATCGTCGACGGCCGGATCGATGCCGTCGGCTACGGCGTGGGTGATCGCGACGACGCCGATGTCGTCATCGACGCGAAAGGGACGACCGTCATCCCCGGCCTCATCGACTCGCACGCCCACCCGGTCGTGGGCGACTTCACGCCCCGCCAGCGGACCGTCGACTTCATCGAGTCGTCCCTCCACGGCGGGGTCACGACGATGATCTCGGCCGGTGAGCCGCACGTGCCGGGCCGTCCGAAGGACATCGTCGGGCTCAAGGCACTGGCCATCGCGATCGCCCGCACGTATGCGACGTTCCGCCCCGGCGGCGTCAAGGTGCGAGCGGGCGCTCCGATCCTTGAGCAGGGCCTGGTCGAGGCCGACTTCGCCGAGATGGCCGCCGGCGGCGTGCGGCTCATCGGCGAGATCGGGCTCGGGTCGGTCAAGACCGGCTCCGACGCGGCCCCGATGGTCGCGTGGGGTCGCGCCCATGGGATGGTGTCGACCTACCACACCGGCGGCCCGTCGCTGCCCGGGTCCGGGGCGATCGGCGCCGACGCTGTTCTCGAGGCGAACCCCCACATCGCCGGCCACATCAACGGCGGCACGACGTCGCTGCCGGAGGCGGACATCGACCGCCTGGTCGCCGCGGACACCGGGATCGCGCTCGAGCTCGTGCACTGCGGGAACGGCCGGACCGCGCTGGTGGCGTTGCGCAAGGCCTCGGAAGCCGGTGCCCTCGGCCCGCGTCATCCTCGGCAACGATGCCCCGTCGGGGACAGGCGTCGTGCCGCTTGGCATCCTCCGGCTCATGGCCCATCTCGCGTCCATGGGTGGCGTCCCGCCGGAGACCGTCGTCGCCCTTGCGACCGGCAATACCGCGCGCGTCCACGGTCTGGATACCGGTGTCATCGCCCCAGGTCGGGCGGCCGACCTGTGCATCGTGGACGCGCCCGTCGGCGGTGTCGGCACGACGGCCCTCGAGGCGCTCGCGACCGGGGACATCCCCGGCGTCTCGATGGTGATCGTCGACGGCGTGCCGCTGATCGGGCGGAGTCGCAACACGGCGCCGGCAGGGCGCATGGCCGAGGTCGTCTCCGGACCCGCTGTCGGCGCGGGCGGGCACTGATGCGGTTCGGCCTCCGGCTGCCGAGCTTCGCGCTCGGGGAGGACACGGCGAGCCTCGTGGACATGGGGGCGTATCTCCGACGGGCCGAGGACCTCGGCTTCGAAAGCGCGGTCCTGATCGACCACCTGCTCGTCGCCCCGCCGGCCTATCGGACGACCTGGCTCGAACCGATCTCGCTGTTGTCCGCACTGGCCGGCGTGACCCGGACGATGCGCCTCGGGACCCTGGTGCTGGTGCTCCCGTTCCGCGATCCCGTCGCGTTCGCCAAGGAATGGGCGACGCTCGACGTGCTGTCCGGCGGCCGCTCGATCCTCGGCGTCGGCGTCGGCTGGCACGAAGGCGAGTTCGCCGCGCTGCGCATCCCGTTCCGTGAACGCGGCCGCCGGATGAACGAGATGCTCGAGGCGATCACCGCCCTGTGGGCCGGCGACAACGTCACGTACGAGGGGCAGTTCTATCGGTTCGAGGACCTGACGATCGAGCCCAAGCCGGTCCAGCGGCCGCACCCACCGATCTGGATCGGGGGTGGCACGCAACCGTCGGAGAAGATCTACGGCCAGACAGGTCGACACGATCCGCCCCGTCCTGCGGCGGATCGCGAAGTACGCCTCGACCTGGGTGCCGCATTCGTCGGCGACCGCGGAGATGGTGGCAGGCGACTGGGCGATCATCCAGGAGGAGATGGCGGGGTTCGGGCGGGACCCCGACGAGATGACCAAGGTCTACTCGAACTTCATCCACGTCCTCGAGCCGGGCCAGTCGCCGGACAGCGCCACGGCCAAGTTCCGCACCTTCTCCGGCATGGATCTCGACTACTGGCAGGAGTTCTATCTCCTGGGCGAGGCCGACGCCCTGGCCGAGCGCATCCGCGGGAAGATCGAGGCTCTCGGTGGCGTCGAGCACGTCATCCTCAACCCGCTCGACTGGAGCCCGGACGCCCTCGAGCGCATCGCCTCAGACGTGCTGCCGCTCGTCCGCGACTGACGGGTCCGATGGCCAGCTACCTGCGACCGACCAGCCTCGACGAGGCGCTCGCGGCGCTGGCCGAGCGTCCGCGGACGATGCTCGCCGGTGGCACCGACATCTATCCGGCGCGGGTCGGACGGTGGGTCGGCGACGACATCCTGGACGTGACGGCACTGCCCGCGATGCGGGCCATCGTCGTGACCGACGACGTGATCCGGATCCCGCGCTCTGGCGACCTGGACCGACGTCATCCGCGCCGACTTGCCGCCGGCATTCGATGGACTGAAGGCAGCGGCGCGTGCCGTGGGTGGTGTCCAGATCCAGCACCGTGGCACGGTGGCCGGGAACCTGTGCAACGCGTCGCCGGCGGCCGACGGGCTGCCGAACCTCATGGCACTCGACGCGCGGGTCGAGCTGGTCTCGGCCGCGGGCCGGCGCGAGGTGCCGGTCGGCGAGTTCGTCGTCGGCAATCGCCGGACGATCCGGCGGCCGGACGAACTGGTCACGGCAGTCCTCGTGCCTCGCCCTGGCTCTTCGGCCCGGTCGGCGTTCCTCAAGCTCGGGTCGCGCGCGTATCTCGTGATCTCGATCGCGATGGTGGCGGTCGTGGTGGAGCTAGGCGACGACGGTGCGATCTCGACAGCACGGATCGTGGTGGGCGCCTGTTCCGAGGTGCCGCAGCGGGTCGGTGCGGCCGAGGCGCGACTGGTGGGACAGGCGCCGGCGGCGGCGCTCGCTCACGAGATCACCGCGGCCGACCTGGCCGGCCTCAGCCCGATCGACGACGTGCGCGCGAGCGCGCCCTATCGACGCGACGCCGCCCTGACGCTGGTGCGGCGCGCGGTCGCGCAGGTGCTCGCATGACCGACGTGGCGGCCCGACCGACGACCTTCAGGGTCAATGGCCGTGATGTCGCGGTCGATGGCGACCCGATGCGGCGCCTCAGCGAGGTCCTCCGCGACGACCTGGGTCTGACCGGCACGAAGGTCGGCTGCGATGCCGGCGACTGTGGCGCCTGCACGGTTCGCCTGGACGGCGACCCGGTGTGCGCCTGTCTCGTCCCGCTCGGTCAGCTGGACGGGCGCGCGGTCGACACCGTCGAGGGCCTCGCCTCCGGTGACTCCTTGCGGCCGATCCAGGCCGCGTTCCTGCGGAGCGGCGCCGCGCAATGCGGGATCTGCACGCCGGGCATGCTGATGGCCGCCGATGCCCTCCTCGCGACGCGGCCGCACCCCTCCGAGACCGAGGTCATGGATGCGCTCGGTGGCGTCCTGTGCCGCTGCACCGGCTATCGCAAGATCGTCGAGGCCGCGGTCGACGCCGGCGCGAATCGAGGACGCCCCGCCGCCGCCGTCGGGCGCCGCCGTCGGGGCGCGGATCGCCCGCGTCGACGGGATCGACCAGGTCATCGGCACGACGTCCTTCGGCGCGGATCGCGCGCCCGTCGACGTGCTCCATCTGCGGGCCGTCCGGTCGCCGCATGCCCACGCACGTTTCTCGATCGGCGACCTCGCGCCGCTTCATGCCGCCAACCCGGGGCTCGTGCGGGTGCTCGTGGCCGCCGACGTGCCCGGCCAGAACCTCTATGGGATCTATGCCACCGGCAAGGACCAGCCCGTCCTCGCCGACGGGTACGTCCGGTTCCGCGGCGAGGCAGTCGCGGCCCTGGTCGGCGACGCCGAGACGATCGCGCGCATCGACGACGGCGACCTCCCGATCGAGTGGCAACCGCTCGAGCCGATCCTTGACCCCGCGGTCGCGGCGGCGCCCGGCACGACCCAGTTCCACGACGCGTTTCCCGGCAACGTCCTGACGAACGGCCGGGTCGCGCGAGGAGACGTGGCGACGGGGCTGGCCGCCTCGACGATCGTGGCGACCGGGACGTTCCAGACGAGTCACCTCGAGCATGCCTATATCGAACCGGAGGCCGGTTTCGCGCGACGCGACGGCGACCGGATCGAGGTCGTCGCGTCGACCCAGACGCCATACATGGACCGCGACGAGATCGCGCTGATCCTCGGGCTCGCGCCGGACCGCGTGCGGGTCGTCCCGACCGCCTGCGGCGGAGGCTTCGGCGGGAAGCTCGACCTGTCGCTCCAGCCGTTGATCGCGGTGGCGGCGTGGCTTCTCGACCGCGCGGTCCGCTGCGTCTACACCCGCCCGGAGTCGATGCGCTCGACGACCAAGCGGCACCCGGCGCGCATGACCGCGTCGCTCGGTGCTGACGCCGATGGCCGGTTCACGGCCCTCGCGTTCCACGGCGATTTCGATACGGGCGCGTACGCCTCGTGGGGCCCGACGGTCGCCAACCGCGTCCCGGTGCATGCCTCGGGGCCGTACGAGGTGCCGGCCGTTCGGGCGACGACCCGGGCGATCTACACGAACGGCCCGATCTCCGGCGCGTTCCGTGGTTTCGGCGTGCCCCAGGCCGCGATCGCGGGCGAGGCGCTCGTCGACGACGTCGCGGCGGAGCTCGGCATCGATCGCCTCGAGATCCGGCTCCGCAACGCGCTGCGCGCCGGATCGACGACGGCGACCGGCCAGGTGCTCGCCGCGAGCGCAGGGTTGGTGCCCTGCCTCGAGGCACTGCGCCCGGCCTGGGTCGCGGGGACGGAGGACGTGCGGCACCACAATCAGGTCGCCGCCGCCGACGGCAGCCCGATCCGTCGGGGCATCGGCATCGGGGCGATGTGGTACGGCATCGGCAACACGTCGCTGCACAAATCCGTCCACCATCCGGATCGGCCTGCGGCCCGACGGCTCGTACGTCCTGTTCAGCGGCGCCCAGGACATCGGGCAGGGCTCGAATACGATCCTCACCCAGATCGCCGCCGATGCGCTCGAGACGCCGGTGACCGCGGTCGATCTCGTCGCCGGCGACACCGATCTGACCGCCGACGCAGGCAAGACGTCAGCATCCCGCCAGACGTTCGTGTCGGGCAACGCGACGAAGCTCGCCGCCGCTGACCTGCTTCGCACGATCGAGATGGCCGGGCCGGACCTCTCCGCACTGCCGGTCGACGCCGAGGGGTGCATCCTCGTGGGGACCGGCACGTACGACCCGCGGACGACGCCTCTGGATGCCGACGGACAGGGCATCCCGTACGAGACGTACGGGTTCGGCGCCCAGATCGCGGTCGTCGACGTCGACATCGAGCTCGGGACGACGGTCGTCCGCCGGATCGTGGCAGCGCACGACGTCGGGCGAGCGATCAACCCGATGCTCGTCGAGGGACAGATCCACGGTGGGATCGCGCAGGGTCTCGGCTTCGCGCTCATGGAGGAGTACCACGCCGGCCGGACCGACAACCTCCACGACTACCTGATCCCGACCATCGGCGACGTGCCGCCGATCGAGTGCCACATCATCGAGGACGCCGAACCGGCCGGGCCGTATGGCGCGAAGGGCGTCGGCGAGCCCGCGTTGATCCCGACCGCGCCGGCGATCCTCGGGGCGATCCGCGACGCGATCGGCGTCCGGATCGATGTGGTGCCGGCCACGCCGGACCGCGTCCTGGCGGCGATCCAGCAGGCCGCTATCGGCGGCGTGAAGGTCCGCTAGGCAGCGATCCCGGCCACGCCCAGCAGCTGCGGCAGGACGGTCCCGAAGAGGTACCCCGCGATGCCCGCCACGGCTGCCAGCATCAGGACCTCGAGACCCGACGACAGCGCGGAGCGATGGGTCCAGCGACTCTTCACGACGCCGATGCCGAACAGCACGAGCCCGGTGGCGACGACCGCGGTCGGGATCGCCATGCCGATCGGCATGAACAGGAAGGGCAGGACCGGGACGAGCGCGCCCAGGCCGAACGCCGCTCCCATGAACAGGGCCCCGCGGAAGACGCTGCCGCCGTGCTCGTCGACCTGGATGCCGAGCTCGCGGGTCACCATCGTCCGCAGGAGCACCTCGGGATGGCGCGCCATCTGTGCCGCGATCCGCGCCGCCTCCTCCTCGCTGAGCCCTTCCTCGGTCAGCATGAACGCGACTTCGGCCTCGGCCTCGCCGGGCCGCTCCTCGACCTCGTGGCGCTCCTCGTGGATCTGGGCGTCGAAGATCTCGCGCTGGCTCTTGCTGCCGATGTACTCGCCGGCGGCCATCGAGAACACGCCGGCCAGGCCGCTGGCGATACCGGCGACGATGACGGGGAAGGTCTGCCCCGACGCGCCGGCCACGGTGGCCACGACGGCCAGGGTCGAGACCAGGCCGTCCTGAAGGCCGAACACGACCTCGCGGATCTCACCGAGGAGGGAGCTTTCCTGGCGCTCCTCGGCGAGGTGCGTGGCGATCCAGTGCCGGTCGTAGGCGGATGCCGGAGCGTCCATCGGTGGTCGCGAGGTGTCAGTCATGGCGCCTACCAGAGTCGCATACCGCCCCGGATCTCCCGTGACTCCCTCAGCGGCGGCGGTAGCGCCGGCCGACCAGCCAGTAGGCGGGGATCGACCCGAGCGACCTCGACAGCGACATCGCGGTGCCATCCCGGCCCTCGAGCGCGAGGAGGCGATCGGTGGCGGTCGCGTCGGCCGGGCGCGCGTCGATGACCGCGAGGTCGATCGCCACCCGGCCGGGTTCCGCCTCGCCGAGCGACTCGATGACGGCACGGGGCGGATCGCCTGCCTCGTACTCGGCGCGTACCTCCGCCTCGGACCGCCACGTCGGCTGGCGGAGCAGGATCGCCCGCCACGCGGCGGCGAGCTCCGGCGACACGCGGCCGTCGCCCGGCTCGGGCGCGCGTCCGCCGTCCGCCACCACGTCGAGGCCACGTGCCCAGCGGGCCGCCTGGTGGAGCAGCGCGTACTCGTCGAGGTCGGCGTAGGCGGCCAGCCGATCGGCCGGTGAGCCGTCGCCGAAGATCGCCCGGATCGACGACCCGAACACCTCGGCGAGGTCGAGGTCGATGGCGCGGACCGTCCGATGGAAATACACCTGCTGGTACATGAACCGCCGCGCGCTCAGGAACATCTCGAGGGCGCCCAGCCCCGGCTCGAACAGCGTGAGGCCGTCGCTGCCGATGAACGTGTACCGGCGCAGCCGCTCGACGTCGACCGGCCCCGCGGTCACCCCGGTGAGGTACGCGTCGCGTCGCACGTAGTCGAGGTTGTCGACCGTGAAGACCCCCGACAGGAGTGGCGCGAGCCAGCGGACCCAGCGCGGCATCGCGGGATCGCTGAGGGCCGGTTTCGCGATGAGGAACGCGACCCACGCTGGGTCGATGGACTCGTCGTCGCGCAGCGCGTCCCGCTCTGCGACGGCACCTGGCGCCCGGCGCAGACCGCGCAGCAATGTACCGAGCTCACCGATGATCCGGCCGCTGAGGTCCTCGTGCGTCAGGCGCTTTGCGTCCGGCCGTCGCGGATCTGCCGGAGCCTCGAACGCCGACAACACGTGATCGTCGAAGAAGTGGGCGAACGGGCCGTGTCCGACGTCGTGGAGCAGCCCGGCCATCCGCATCGTCTCGGTGACCAGGCCCTCGGACGGGATGTCGTCCGCGCGTTCCGCGATCAAAGCTGTGCGCAGGCTCGGATACAGCGACCGGGCCCACAGCCCGGCCTCGTGCATGACGCCGAGGCCGTGGGTGAATCGAGAGTGCTCGGCGGTCGGGAAGACCCACCGAGCACTCTGGAGCTGACTGATGCGGCGGAGCCGCTGGAGCCACGCCGTGTCGAGGAGGTCCTCCTCGGCGACATCTTCGTCCGGTAGTCCAGCGGCCGCCGACTCCGACGGCGAGAGCCGCTTCGTGAGTTCGATATACCCGTGGATCGGGTCGCTGATGAGGTTGACGGCGGCGAACGGGTGCCGCCTCATGGCTGGGTCGTCAGGGGACCCAGATACGCGACTCGCTGCTCCATGCACCCACATTGCCACGTCGGTCGGTGGCCCGCACGCGGATCGAGTAGGACCGGCCGTGGGATCTGTTGGCGAGGCTGAGGGACGTCTGCGTGGTGTTATTCCGGAGGAGCACCCACGTCCCGTAGTTGATCCGATATTGGACGTCGAAATGAGCCAGCCCGGCCGTGTGGGTCTGGAGCCGCGGGTCGTAGCCGCTCCACGACCAGCGCACGTCGTCGCCGGACCGCGAGGCGCCCGTCACCCGTCCGACTGCTCGTGTGTGGTCGGATGTCTCGGCGAACACCGCCGACCCGAAGGTCTTGTGACTCGACGACCGATAGGCGAGTCCGACGCCGACATAGTTGAAACGGTCGCTCAGGATCAGCGCCCGATGCGAGGGGCTGTTCATCCAGGCGTTGAAGATCGCTCGGCCGGAGGTCGACGGCCACGTCGCGGTGGACCAGCCGATGTTCTCGCCGTAGCGGTACCAGGCGACGCCATACGCGTTCAGCTGTGAACTGAGGTTGCCGCCGATCGTGTGGCTCATCACGTTGGCTGACGCCATCCGGCTGGCGCGGAGACCCGAGATCGCGGCGAGATCGCCGTCGTATCTGAGCGGGACGAGGCCGCGCGCCGATCGGGCACTGTTGATCCAGCCGATGATGCTGGACTCCGCGGTCGATGCGGATGTCGCGCTCGCTGACGGAGCGAAGACGGTGATCGCGAACGTGGCGATCAGGGCGGCACGCATGGCGATAGCCAGCCGCCGCCGGGCGGGCGAGTGGTGCATGAGCACGTCCTTTACGTGTGGGGGGCACGTTGGTTCGTGATCGGATTACCCTACCCCAGTCGTCTAGGGCTTGTCCTCCGAGCCGTATCGCTCCCCGGCACGACGGTGCGTCGAGGCAACGTCAAATCGCAGCTGCGTCGGGCTCCAGCACCTCCACATCGTCGCCCCACGACAGGATCCACAGCCGGATCTCGATGGTCCCGGCGACCGTCGCCCGCCAGGTCAGCGAGCCGTCAGCCGCGACTTCGACCCGCTGGGTCGGATGCCACGTCGCCTCCTGGACACGCGTCGCGACGGAAGGTGCGAAGCGCAGGACGATCTCCGTCGGCGGCTGATCCGCGATGATGTCCCAGGCCCGGCGGAGCGCGCCCTCGACGCCGTCGCCCTCCGGCATGTCGAATGTCCGCGGGGTCAGCGCCACGTCGCGGATCCGCTCGATCTTGAACGTCCGCAGCGCATCGCGGGTCTCGTCCCAGCCGATCAGGTAGAGCGCGTGGGTCTGGAGCGATGGCTCGATGAGATAGGGACGGACGACCGCACGCCGGGCGGCGGCATCGGGGCCGTAGCGCGCCGGTTCGTACTCGAGCGTCACCACCCGCCGTTCCGCCCAGGCCCGGGTCAATCGATGGACGTGTTCGCTGAACGCCGCGTCGCGCGGATGCTGGGCGAGGACGTCGAGAGTCCGTTCGACGTGCTCCGCGAGCGGCCGCGGCAGCACCTCCTCGAGCTTCTCGAATGCCGCGGCGAGGTCCGGGTCGTACTTGTCCGCGTAGCGGACCATCAGGCGAGCCGACAGCACGACGGCCATCGCCTCGTCGAGGGTCAGCTTGAGCGGCGGCAGGAACTCCTCGCCGACGACACCCCACAGCCCGTCCTCCGACCAGACCGCGACGCCCACCTCGGTCTCGAGCGCGCGCAGGTCGCGGTAGACGGTCCGCGTCGCGACCCCGGTGCGGCGGGCGATCTCGGCGGGTCGGATCCCCTCGGGGTGACCGCGCAGCACCGCGACGACGCGCAGCATCCGGGCGAGGCGGTCGCGCTTGCCGAACGGCCGCTCGTCCGCCTCGAACGTCATGGCGCCGGCGGCGCGATCACGACGTCGCGGCCGCGCTCGGTCGCGGTCAGCAGCACTTCGATCTTGCCCTGGATGGCTTCCTCCTCGATCCCGCTCGCTTCGCCGTTGATCGACCCCGCGACCTGGCCGAGCGCGCCGTCGAGGAAGATCCAGTAATCGAGCTGGCCGCGCCAGCGCTCGAGCTCTTGGTCGCCGACGAGCCACGCGACAGGGGGCAAAGTCGCCCGGAAGATCGACCCGTCGACGGTCACGCGGCAGCGCCGTGCCGGCGCGCGCTCGATGACCTCGATGCCGTAGTCCTCGGCGGTGGCTCGGGCGCCGTCGGTGAGCGCCACACCGACCGTCCGCAGATCGAGCGTCGAGTCCTGGACGACCGTCAGCAAGGTGGGCACCCAGCCGGCGTCGGGCGTGCGTAGCCACCCGGCATCGCCGCGCCTGGCCTGGCCGTACTGGCCCAGCTCACGGTTGGTCGCGACGTACGCGAGCCAGCGGAAGTCGGCGCCCGACCGGTGACCGACGAGATCGACCGTCCCGCTCTGCCGCCCGTCGATCGAGCCGACGAACCGTGCGGCAAGGCGCGCGGTCGAGCCCGCCACCACCGGGCCGTCGCAGGATGGCGGCTCGACGCCGGGGCCGAGGTCGGTCGGTCCGAAGCGCGAGCCGATGCTTGGCCGGTCGGTGTCGCGCAGGCTCAGCTCGTTGGCGATCGCGGCGCCACCGAACGCCGTGCCGGCGACGAGCGTCAGGGCGGTAGCGATGGCCAGACCGAGGCGCAGCCGCTGGCGACGGCGCCCCATGCCGCCCATCACCCGGCGCGCCTGGCCGAAGCCTGTGAACAGGCTGGTCCCGATGAGTGCCAGCAGCCACGGGTACGCAGCTTCGGGCGACGGCATCAGGGTCTGCGAGCCATACGCCTGCAGCTGGTTGAGCACGCCGCCGATGGAGGGCAGCAGCACGAGCAGCGTCGCGAGCCCGAGCGCCACGATGAGCGCGTGGGCCACCTCCCGGCGCGCGAGAGGCGGCCAGCGGACCCCGAGGGCCGCGATGCCCAGCGGCAGGAGCATCGTGATGCCGACGATCACGTCGAGCGGGCCGCCGGGGCGATACGCCAGCAGCACCAGCGCAGCGGCGAGTCCCCAGGCGCCGACGAGGGCCAACCCGATGAGCCGCAGACCGAGGCGTCGAACCCGCATGGCACCGAGTCTAGGGCCCGCGCGCGGCCGGACGGGCCGTCGGGGAGGCCGCTACCCGAAGTACCGGTCGGCGTAGGACCGATGGGTCATCGCGACCGGTGCCAGCCGGGACCAGCATGCCCCTACCGCACCGGACCATCCGGAAGCGGATATCGAGGGGATCCGAGGGGCCAGTGACACATGGACGGGCCGGCGCAGCGAGGTTCACGGGGACGCGGGCGATCGCCTCGCCACGCTTCGTCGGTGCGCTTGCTCGGGGCCGGGTCCACGGTCGGATCTGGGTCCGCGGCAGTGAAGCCGACACCCTCCCCGGCGCCATCACCGGTCAGGGACGAGACGGTCCAGCCGGAGACGCGTTCGACCTACCGGCTCCTGGTGAGCAGGGGCCTCGCGCCTGACGAAGCGGCCACGCTGACCGCATTCCTGTGCGGGATCCCCGTCGCCGATGGGCGATGGTCGATCCGCCAGGTCAACCAACTGCTGTTCCTCAAGGCGATGGTCCAGAACGGACGGTTCGGACCGTCCGACGGAGGCACCGCCCGACCGCACTGATCTCCGCATATCACCCGATCGCGAGGGTGTGACCCTCCTCCCGCCCGAGCGATCGACCAACGCCGAAGCGGCGCCGAACCTCCTCCCGGCGCCGCTTCGGCGCGTTTCGGGCGGCGCAACGGCGGATCGCTGCGGCGAACTCCTACCTGACACCTATGACATCGCCGGGTACACTCTCGCGCGTCCCCGTTCCCTTTCGGAGAGGCATCCCATGCGCAAGACCACAGGCGTCGCCATCGCCGGCATGCTCGCGATGCTGATCGCAGCCTGCACGAGCCCTGGTGCGGCCCCTATCAGTGCGACCCCCTCGGTCGCCCCGTCGGTCGAGGCGTCGGTCGCCCCAAGCGAGGCCGTGGCATCGCCCGATGCGTGCACCAAGGACAGCCTCACGCTGGTGACCGCCGGAACGTTCACGATCGGCACCGACAATCCGGCGTACCCGCCGTACTACCTCGAGAACACCGACGGGAGCAAGACCGCTCCGTGGGAGCTCGGCGACCCGACCAACGCGACCGGCTTCGAGAGCGCGGTCGGCTACGCCATCGCCGATCAGCTCGGCTTCAGCCGTGAGGAGGTCACCTGGGTCGTGGTCCCGTTCGCGAACGCGTTCGCGCCGGGACCCAAGACCTTCGACATCGACCTCA
This sequence comes from uncultured Chloroflexia bacterium, assembly GCA_963780425.1. GTDB lineage: Bacteria > Chloroflexota > Limnocylindria > Limnocylindrales > CSP1-4 > SPCO01. Next base: position 34,494 of record CAWABZ010000013.1, read on the forward strand.
ACCAGGTGACCGATACGCCCGAGCGCCGCCAGACGGTCGACCTGACGAGGGGCTACTACTTCGGCAACCAGTCGCTCGTCGCGCTGAAGGGCACGCCGATCGCCTCGGTGAACTCGACCTCGTCACTCAAGGACTACACGTTCGGCGCACAGGTCGGCACGACCAGCCTCGATGCGATCAACACGCTCATCCAGCCGACCAAGGCCGCACAGGTCTACGACACGAACGACGCGGCCATCCAGGCCCTCGGCCAGGGAACGATCGACGGGGTCGTCGTCGACCTGCCGACGGCCGACTACATCACGAACGTCCAGCTCGAGAACTCGACGATCGTCGGGCAGTTCAAGGGCGGCGTACCCGAGCACTTCAGCGCCGTGCTCGCCAAGGACAGCCCGCTCACGCCATGTGTCGAGGCTGCCATCGACACGCTGATCAACGAGGGCACATTCGAAGCGCTGGCCAGCCAGTTCCTGCCCTTCCAGGACGCCGTCCCGGTCTTCGGCCCGTAGGCCACGCGGGGTCGCCCGCGCATGAACGTCACCGACGCCCGCCGTCGCCGAGATCGACGGCGGGCGTTGCGTGCATCGCTCCTCGCGCTTGCCAGCACCGTCGTCGTCTTCGGCGTGCTGGCCTGGATCGTCGTCAATGCCCCGGGCTGGCCGGCCGTCCAGCGCTCGTTCCTCGATGCCCAGGTCTTCGCCGCGGCGTTGCCCGGCATCGTGGCGGCCTTCTTCGTCAACATCCAGCTGTTCGTCGCGGCGGAGATCCTGGTCCTGATCTTCGGCCTCGTCATCGCGATCCTGCGCAGCCTGCCCGGGCCGGTGTTCTTCCCGGTCCGCCTCATCGCGACGTTGTACGCGGACATCTTCCGCGCCCTCCCGGGGCTGCTCGTGATCTTCGTCCTCGGGTTCGGGATCCCGGGCCTGGGTCTCGTCGACCCCAAGACGCCCCCGATCCTGTACGGGATCCTGGCACTGACGCTGGTCTACTCGGCGTATGTCTCCGAGGTCTACCGGGCCGGCATCGAGTCGGTCCACCCGAGCCAGGACGCCGCGGCGCGCTCCCTGGGCCTGAGTCGCTGGCAGAGCCTCCGCCACGTCGTGGTGCCGCAGGCCGTGCGGCGCGTCGTGCCGCCGCTGCTGAACGACTTCATCGGGCTCCAGAAGGACACGGTGCTCGTGTCGTCCATCGGGGTGGTCGAGATCTTCCGGACCGCGCAGATCAAGCAGGCAGCGGCGTTCAACTTCACGCCGTACATGGCGGTCGCGCTCGTGTTCGTCGTCGTGACGATCCCGCTCGCCCGGCTGACGGACGTCCTGATCGCGCGCGATCGGCGGCAGGCCGTCGGAGGCCGACGATGACCTCGTCGCCCGCGCCCATCCCGGCCCTCCAGATCGAGGGCCTCGAGAAGTCGTTCGGGTCGCTCCTCGTCCTGCGCGGCATCGACCTGGATGTCGCGGAGCACGAGGTCGTGTGCCTCATCGGCGCGTCGGGCTCCGGGAAATCGACGCTGCTGCGCTGCATCAACCTGATCGAGCCGATCGACGCCGGGCGGATCGTCATCGAGGGCGAGGAGATCACCGCGCTCGACGTCGACGTCGACCGGATCCGGCGGCGCATCGGCATCGTGTTCCAGGCCTACAACCTGTTCCCGCACATGTCGGTGCTCGACAACATCGCGCTCGCCCCGCGGAAGGTGCTGCGGACGCCGCGCGCCGAGGCCGAGGCGGCCGCGACCAGGCTGCTCGACCGGTTCGGGCTGGCCGACAAGCGGCTCGACTATCCGGACCGGCTGTCCGGCGGCCAGCAGCAGCGCGTCGCGATCATCCGCGCGCTCGCGATGCAGCCCGACCTGCTGCTGCTCGACGAGGTGACGAGCGCGCTCGATCCCGAGCTCGTCGCCGAGGTGCTGGGCGTGATCCGCGAGCTCGCCGCCGGCGGCATGACGATGTTGATCGCGACCCACGAGATGGGTTTCGCGCGCGAGATCGCCGATCGCGTTTGCTTCCTCGACCAGGGCGTGATCTGCGAGTCCGGTCCGCCGGACCAGGTGTTCAGCGACCCGCGCGAGCCCAGGACGCGCCAGTTCCTGCAGCGCATCATCGACGCCGGGCGGCTCTGACCCCTCAGGACGGGGCGGGAGAGGGCTCCTCCGGCAGGTCCTCGGGATCGAGCTCGACATCGGGGACCAGGTACAGGTTCCAGCCCGCCTGGATGCGATCCGGCGCGTAGGTCGAGGAGTCCGGGTCGAGCGACGGATGGTTCGCGCGGTTCCAGAAGGCGATGCTGCGCGCGGTCGTGCGAAACAGCCGGGCGATCGAGGTCAGCGTGTCGCCCGGCCTCACCGTGTAGACGAGGAACGTCGGCAGCGGCGTCGGCGTCGGACGGACGAACGACGGCCGGGCAGACGGGACCGGAGGGGGAGGGCAGAGGCGTGGCGGCCGACGCCGAGGCGTCCGACGCGCCGGTCGGCGACCCCACGCGCCCGCTCGGCGGGATGCAGCCGACCGCGAACACCGCGACCGACCCGGCGATGAGCGTGGCGGCGCCCAGGCGTCGGAGGTCGCGCATCGGGGACATCGTGGCTCGTCCGGCCGATCGCCGCCAGCGGTGTCGCGCGGCGTCGCGGGACGACGCTAGCTGGCCGCTTCCACCTCGGAGTCGACCGGCGTCGGCGCCTGGGGCCGGAACTCGGCGGCGAGGGCGAGGCCCTCGGCGGCGGTCGCCACGCGATCGCGGCCACCGCGCTTGGCGACGAAGCACGCCCGGTCCGCAGCGAGCAGGACGTCGGCCGCGGACGCCCCGTCGGTCGGGAACGTCGCGACCCCGATGGAGGCGGTGACCGGACCGCCCAGACCGCGCACGGCTGCGCCCGCCCGTTCGGCGACCTGTCGCGCGCCGGTCGCGTCGGTGTGCGGCAGCAGGAACGCGAACTCGTCGCCGCCGTAGCGGAACACAAGGTCGGAGTCACGGCCCGATCGCGTCAAGGCCTTGGCGATGCGTCGCAGCTCCTCGTCCCCGGCCAGGTGGCCCATCCGGTTGTTGACCTGCCGGAAGTCGTCGAGGTCGAGCATGATGAGCCCGAAGGGCGCGCCGTCGCGGACCGCGCGACCCAAGTGGTCCTCGAACGTGGTGTGGTTGAGAAGGCCGGTCAGGCCATCCGTCTGGGCGCGGATCTCGACGGCGCGATACACCTCGGCGTTCTGCAGGGCGATCGACACCTGTGCCGCGAACAGCTTCACGAGGTCGAACTCCTCGGGCGCGAACGTGTTCCCGACGCCGAGGCGCTCCATCGTCAGGACCCCGGTCGCGCCGGACCGGCCGCGCAGCGGCACCACGATGAGGCTGCCATCCGCGGACGTATCGTCGATCCCGTCCGGCACGCGGAAATGGTTGACCCGCGGGTCGTGGCGCTCGTCCTCGATATAGACGGGTTCGTTGTGCTCGACCACCCACGTCGCGACGCCGGTCTCACCCGGTTCCCACGGCTCCATGTACGCGGCCGCGTGGACGCCACGCGCTGTCAACGGCGTCAGGAGGCCGGTGGCCGGATCGAGCACCTCGATCGCGACGTTGTCGCAGGCGATGAGCCCGCCCAGCCGTTCGGTGATGCCCTCGAGCACGGCGCGGCCGTCGAGCGTCGTCAGGATCGACTCGGTGATCTGGAGGAGCGCCCGCTGGCTGCGGAGCTGCTGCTCGAGCGCCGCGGACTGCTCCCGCAGCCGTCCCGTGGCATCCGCGTTGGCCATCGCCTGCGCCGCGAAGCTCGCGTAGATCACGAGCAGGCGCAGGTCGTCGTCGCTGAACTGGTGGAGCCCGAGCTTCGAGAGGACGAGCACGCCGAGGACGTCGTCCTCGAACAGCATCGGCGCGAGCAGCATCGATTCCTCGAGGTCGTCCTCGGTGCCGGGGATGGTGCTGGCGCGCGGGTCCCTGCTCGCGTCGGGAAGGTACTGGGCGATGCGGTGCTCGGCGACCCACCCGGTGATGCCTTCGCCCATCGCGACCTTCAGCTGGTCGGGCGTCTCGTCGACGTACTCACCGACCTGCCCGCGGAGTGCGACAGGGACCAGCTCGTCGCCCATCCGCCGGTAGACGCGGACGTTGTGATAGTCGATCAGCTGACGCAGCTCGGTGCCGATCGCCAGGCCGATGTCGCGGACGTTCGAGAGATGATTGAGTCGCGCCCCGAGCTGTTGGATCGACTGCAGCTGGGCCGTCCAGGTCGCCATCTGCTCGAAGTTCTGGGCGGTGCGGATGGCCACGCTGGCCTGCGTCCCGAGGGCCGTGATCGTCTCGAGCTCGTCCGCGCTCCACTCATGCGGTTCGTCGTGGTAGACGTTGAGAAGGCCGAGCACGTGATCGCCGTCGAGCAACGGCGCCGTGCACATCGTGTCGAAACCCTCCTGGACGACCGCCGCACGGACATCGGCGCCCCGCGGGTCATCACGGTAATTGGTCGAGAAGAGCGGTCGGCGGGCTGCGATCGCATAGTTCGGCAGACACCGCTCCGGGAAGTCGCGGACCGCGGCGGTGTACGCCGCTGACAGGCCGCGGCTGACCTCGGCCGCGACCTTGCCGTCGGGCTGGCGCAGGAACACCGCGCCCCGGTCGCCCTCGAACAGCACCATCGCGTGGTCGACGAGGCCGGCGAGGATACGGTCGAGATCGACCCCGCTGCCGATGTCGCCGGCCACCCGACGCAGCGCCTCCGCCCGATGGAGCAGGTGGGCCACCTCCTCCTCCCGGCGCACGACGCCGACGATGGCGCCGATCGCGTCGGCGAGGACCGTCGCGAGATCGTGATCGAGAGGCTCGAAGCCGTCCCCTGGCGCGGCGACGACCAGCAGCACGCCCCACGGCCCGTCGCGTCCGGGGATCGCGGCGGCGAGCTCCTCGCGATCGCCGGGCAGCACGGTCGCGGTGACCCGCTCGCCCTCGTCGGCCTCCATGGCGAGCACGCCAGGGGCATCGTCGATCGCGCGGGCACCTCGCCGCGTCGCGGCGTCGAGGGCCCGTCCAAGGACGCCGAACGACCTCGGGACATCGAGCAGACGCGGAGGGGCGACGCCGGGCGGTACCGCCACCGCGGCCGGCATCAGTCGATCGTCGTGGCGCTCCCAGATCACGACCATCGCCCGGTCGCCGGCGTCACGGACGTGGTCCGCGACCCTGTCCAGGTCTTCCTCGAGCGTCGTCTGGCCGAACGGCTCACGAGCGATCGCGTCGAGGAGCGCCAGGTCCCTGCGGTGGCGCTCCGCGTCGGTCGTGTCGAGGAGCGGCGCCAGATCGACCCGGGTGGGCGGCTGGCGATGACCGTCGTGCTGGCGGCGGGCCGCTCCAACACCATGCCGGGCCGAGTCCGCTGCGCCCTGCTCGGCGATCGCGAGGAACCGCTGGAGGTCACCGAGCCGGTAGCGCCGATCGCCCCGCGGGTTGATGCGGTAGAACCGCAGACGACCCGCGTCGCTCCAGGCGCGGACCGTGTTCGGATGCACGCCGAGGAGCCGCGCGGCCTTGGTGACGGAGAGTGTCGCGTCGATCGGGCGCGGGGGCAGGTGGGCGCTCATCGCCTCGATGGAGGAACTGTGAAGTGCACGTGGCCGAGGCTACCAATATCACAGTTCTTGCCAATAGTCCGAAGGTCCCGGCGGTCGGATGTTCGCCCGGGACCCCTGCGATCAGGCTCGGCGACCTCCCGTCAGGCGGACGTACAACGCCGTCGCGATCGCGGCGCCGATGCCGATCACGAGCACGAGCACGATGGCAGTCAGGGGATCGCCGACCAGCCCAGGGCCCTCGCCGCTGCTGCGCGGATCGCCGCCGAGGACGGCCGACGGGGACGGGGTCGCGGCCAGGGCCGGTTGCGTGAGCGCGCCGGCCACCGCCCACGCCAGGCCGACGGTGATCGCGATCAGCCCGATCGCCAGCGCGATGACGGCGATCAGCGGCCGCCGCGGCGCATCGGCCGCGAGCACACGCATCGCCTCATCGCGTTCGAGGGTCGTGACGATGAGCGGGCGTCCGAGACCGGCAGTCATACGGGCTGTGCCGCTCGACGGGTCGATGGCGGGCACCCCGGCCACCGTGGCGTGCTCGACCGACGACAACTGCTCGACCCGCAAGCGCATCGGGACATCCGGTGCTGTGCCGGGCGGGACGCGGTCGGGCGCGTCGGCCGCCGTCCCGACGGACTGGCGCGGGATGACGATGAGCCCGTCCGCGATCGCGTCGTGGTCGACGGCGATCCCGTCAAGACCCTCGCGCACCTCGAAGTCCACGGACTGTCGCTGCTCGTCGATCGTCGTCCAGCCGCGACCGTCGCCGAGCTGGATGCGGACCCGACGCAACACGAGGGGGCGGTGCGCGTCGTCCTCGAAGTCCTGCTCGGAATCGATCCGGCCGCGGACCGCGACGAACCGCGGCGGCCCGGAGGCCAGCTCGCGGGCCTGCGCTACCGGCACGACAGGTGTCACCGCGAGGAGCCGTCCGACCCGGTAATTCGCCCCGAGTGTCCGCAGGATCGCGACGCCGATGCCGAGCGCGACGAAGCCGACGACGATCGGGATCAGGGGGGTCACGGCGGCGACTATACCCGCTCGTCCGTGACGTGACCCGGACATGGAAGGGCCCGAAGGAACCTCCACGACACGTGGGCGTTGATGCGATCGCCGCCGTTAGTATCGTTCGGCCCCTCCGGGCTGACCTCTACGCTACGGGTGCACGCCTCGACACGGTCAACGGCGGTCATCCACGAATGTGGGCGAGATGAGTCGGGTTATCCACCGTCTGTCCACATCGCGGTCAGCCCGCCGACCGGCCGGTGGCAGGATCCAAGGCGTTGAGCTGTCCGTCGAACCCGGTCAGGACCAGCCGACCACCGACGAGCTCGGCGGCGGTGACGACGTCCGAGTGGGCGACCCGCCACCCGACCGTCCCGTCCGCCTCGAGCGCGAACGTCTCGATCTCGGCCTGGACGAGGATGTGGCCGAGCCGCGGCGACCCGAGCAGCGCGATGATCGGTGATGCCGAGCGATGCTCCCAGCGGAGCGTGCCGCTCGCGGCGTCCAGCCCGAACGTATGGAACCCGTAGGCGACGACGAGCAGGCTCGCCGTGTCCCAGTAGCTCGCCCGCGGCTCGTCGTAGATCGTCGAGGCGAACCGGGCCGTCCACGACCCGCGCGGGCCATCGAGCCGGAGCTCGGCGCGGCACAGGGCATCGGGCTCCGCGCTGACGTTGGGGCCCAGGTCGATGAGCGCTCCACCGGCCTCGCTGAGCGCGAAGACGTCGGCCGACTGGCCGCTGCCTCCCCAGCGCCAGCGCGCGCGCAGACCGCCCGGGTAGGCGATCGTCGCGTTGCGCGGTTCGTGAGCCACGCGGATCGACCCGGCCTGTGCCGTCACGCCCCCGTCGAGGCGAGGCGACCGGATCCCTGCTCGTCCGCCTCGACATCGGCGGCCCGACGCTCCTCGCTGATCGGCGCGACCGTCGCGTTGGCCAGCGTGCGCAAGGTCGCGGGAGGCACCTCGAAGACCGCGGTCGGCAGACCGGCTGCTGCCCACACGGTCGTGTACCGCCCGAGGTCCGGGTCCATGATCACGCGGACCGGCCGATCGAAACCGATCGGCGGGATGCCGCCGATGACGAAGCCGACCAGCTCGTGCGCCTCGCGAGCCGTCGCCCGCCGGATGTCCGGCTCGCCGGCGACCGCTGCCAACCGCGCGACGTCGACCCTGTTCTGACCCGACACGAGACAGATGATCGGTTCGGGCCCTTCGTCGGACGGGGCGACGAACACGAGCGACTTGACGATCTGACCGAGCTCGCCGCCGACCGCCAGCGCCGCCTCCTCCGCGGTGTGGGTCGACTCGTCGAACGTGACGATGTCGAGGTCGATCCCCTTCCGCTCTGCAGCGGCGATGACGCGTTGGACGGCAGGGTGGTCGATGGGGGCGGGCACGGCCGGAGTCTAGCATCGGGTCCGAGCGGGGCCGCTAGCATCCGCAGCATGATGTCGACCACCCAGGCCATCGTCCTCGCCGACGGCGACGTGGGCTCGCGTACCGCGATCGACCTGGCCTGGCCCGGCTGGCTGGCGGCCGACCCGTACGTGGTCGCCGCGGACGGCGGCGCGCGGCATGCCGGAGGTCTCGGGCTCCGTATCGATCTGTGGGTCGGCGATGGCGACTCGCTCGGCGAGGACGGTATCGCCGCCCTCGAGGCTGCGGGGATCCCGGTCGAGCGGGCGCCAGTCGACAAGGACGAATCCGACACCGAGCTCGCCGTCGCCGCGGCGCTGACCAAGCGGCCGTCCGCGATCACGATCATCGGCGCGCTCGGCGGCCCGCGGCTCGACCACGCGCTCGCGAACCTGGCGCTCCTCGCGATGCCGGAGCTCCGCGGCGTCGACGTCCGTCTGGTCGGCGCCGATGCACGCGTCCGGCTGCTGTCGGCGCCCGCGCTGGACGGCTCGCCAGCAGCGGTGGACCTCAGCGGCCGGATCGACGACCTCGTGTCGTTGCTGCCGGTCGGGGCCGACGCGACCGGCGTGACCACCACCGGCCTCCAGTACCCGCTTAACGACGAGGCTCTGCTCGTCGGCCGGAGCCGCGGGCTGTCCAACCTGCGGACCGCCGAGACCGCGACGGTCACTCTCCGGGCCGGCAGCCTCCTCATCGTGGAGACCCCTGCTACGCTCTGACGATGAGCATGCCGACCGTCGGCGATCAGGCGCCCCCGATCGCCCTGCCCGACGAGACGGGCACGGTCCACGACCTCGCCGATCAACGCGGCCGCTGGACCATCCTGTACTTCTATCCGAAGGACGACACGCCGGGCTGCACCGTCGAGGCCTGCGAGTTCCGCGACGCCAACCAGACCATCACCGAGCGCGGCGCGGACGTCTGGGGCATCAGCCCCCAGGGCGCCGCCAGCAAGCGCCATTTCCGCGAGAAGTTCGGGCTGCCGTTCACGCTCCTGGCCGACGAGGACCACGAGGTCGCGGAGGCATACGGCTCGTGGGTCGAGAAGCAGAACTACGGACGGACGTACATGGGAACGGCTCGGACGACGTTCCTGGTCGACCCCGCCGGACGCATCGCCAAGGTCTGGCCGAAGGTCAAGCCGGAGGGTCACGCCGGCGACGTCCTGGCCGCCCTGGACGAGCTCCAGGCCGTCGCCCGCTGACCGGCCGGTGACGGGTCCTCCCGGAAATGGAAGGAGACTTCGCCCGTGGGGGGAGACGAGCGAAGTCTCGGCCTCAAGCGTACGCGCCCCCCACACGGCCCGCAAGGACATTCCTGCATGGCGGCCGCGTGTCGGAGCCCGCCTCCGGCGCGCCCCATGACGGGCCCGCCCGAGCCGCCTCGGGACCACGACTGGCGGCCCGCCCGGTTCATGGTCATCGCCGGTCACCCGGACGACGCCGACTTCGGTCCGGCCGGCACCGCCGCCCGCTGGATCGATGCGGGATCAGTCGGCTGGCTGGTGTGCTGCACGTCGGGCGACCAGGGTGGCGAGGATCCGAACGCCGACCCGCTCGAGCTGGCGGCACTCCGCGAGACCGAGCAGCGCGCCGCGGCGGCCGTGGTCGGCTACGCCGGCGTGAGCTTCCTCCACCAGCCCGACGGCGCCCTCGCGAACGACCTCCCTCTGCGTGAGCTGCTGGTTCGCGAGATCCGGACGTTCCGTCCGGACGCGGTCTTCGCCACCGACCCGGAGGCCGTGTTCCATCGTGGCGGCGGGGTAAACCACACCGACCATCGCGCGGCGGGTTTCGCCGCAGTCGATGCCGTCTATCCGGCCGCGCGCAACCCGATGGCATTCCCCGCCCTGGCTCGCGACGGCCTGGCGGCCCACGCAGTCCGGCGCCTGTACCTCTTCTGGTCGGAGCGGCCCGATGCGTGGGTCGACATCACCGGGACGCTCGACCGCAAGATCGCCGCGCTGGCCGAGCATCGCAGCCAGATCCGCGACATGGACGCCCTCGCCACGCGGATCCGGAGCTGGGCGGCCGAGGAGGGCGAGTCGATCGGTGCCGGAGCGGCGGAGGCCCTGCGCGTCATCGTCATCGACGACGACGAGGACGAGTCGAAGGGCTAGAGGTCGTCAGCGCTCGTCGAGCAGGACCGGCCGGATCCGGCCCCATTCGTTCCAGATGTCCGCAAGGCCGTCGGCCCGCCGCCCGAGCATCGCGACAAGCTCGCCCAGACGTGAGGTCGCCGGCCGTGTTGGCAAGGTGCTCCGCGGCGGCCACCTCGACCTCCTGGAACAGCGTCGCCATCTCGGCGTCGTTCGGCCAGTGGCGCATGCGCATCGGGTCGAGCCCGGCATAGCCGAGCGCGAGCGACAGGTCGCGCTGGGACGGGTAACGATCGTCGACCCAGCCGCCGAGCCCATCGAATTCGATAACCGAGGGACGACAGCGCTGACGCGATGTCGCGCCCCTGCGACCGGTTGAACGGACCCCAGAACGGATGGTCGGTCGGGAAGTCGAGCGCGGACGCGGCGATCGCATCGGCCACGATCGCGTCGGTCAGATCGGCCATCGCGACCTGCCATCGGCGCCGCTCATCGGCGTCGTCGCCACCGAGCGCATCGACGACCTCGTGCATCGCCGCCCGATCGCCGCGGAGCAGCCGCACGATCCGGGGTGACGCCCCGGCTCGCAGCGCGGCCACCAGCGTGTCGGACGTCGAGTCGTCCCGGTCGCGATCGTCGCCCGTGGCGGTCGGTGGCGGACTCGGGCTGCCGCCTGCAGCGCGTTCCTGGCAATCCGCCACGGCCTGGCGAGCCGCCACGCACGCCGCCTCGGCGGCCTCGGCCGCGATCCGCGCGCCATCGGCTTCGACGGCCGTCCGCTCCAGGCGGACCACCATCTCGGGGGCGGCAGCGCGCGCGCGCTGGAGGATCGTGGTCGCGTCGCCGGTCTGGGCGTTGATCCGATTGATCTCGTGGAGCCAGTCGCGCGCCGCGTTCTCGATATCCTCCGCCGTGCGCGCCGCGGCCCGCCCTGCGCGGAATCGTGACTGGGCCTGGTCCTTGGCCTCGCGGATCGCCCGGGCGTCGGCTGCCGCGGCGGCCTCCGCCATCGCGGTCTCATGGTCGTCGTAGGCCCGCTGCGCTGCCCGGTGGGTCTCCTCCGCCGTTGCCGCCTGACCTCGGGCCCGGGTGGCGAGCTCGCAGCGCTCATCGGCGATGCGGCGTGCCTCGCCGCACGGTCCGCTCGGAGCCTCGGTCGGTGACGCGGCTTCGGGCGCAGCCTGGCTCGCACCCTTCGTCGCTCGGCCCTTCGTCGTCGACGCCGGGTTGGCCTTCGCAGCGACCTCGGCCGGCTCCTCCGACTCCGTCATGACGGCGGTGGCGACCGGCGCGGCGGCACCCTGCATGGCCGCCGCGGCGCTCGCCGCGGCGCTCGCCCGAAGGGCGGTCAGCATCGGGTCGATGCCGGTCGAGACCGGCATCCCCTGTGCCACGGCCCGATCGGGGGAGCCCGGCACGAGAGGGCCGACCGTCGGCGGTGTCGGCCCGGTCAGCCGGAAGGCCGGCTCGGCCACCGTCCCAGGCCGTGGCGCGAGAACAGGTGTTCGAGGTGACGGCGCGGATACGCCGTTGCTCGACAGCAGGTCCTGGCGGTCGGCCGGCCCCCCGTGGGCCGGATCCAGCGCGACCGGTGAGTCGGTGAAGGCGTCGTTGGCGAGGGTCGCGGCGCGACGACGGGGAACGGCGTCCGGAGCCACGGTCACGCGCACCGCACGCGCAGGTCGCCGTGCCCGGATGAACTCGATGAGTGCGGCACCCACGGCGATCCCCAGGATCACGCCGAAGGCCAGGAAGACGAACTCGCTCCCGGTCACGCTGTCCGCAACTCCATCCGATCGCGCTCCTCACCGAGCACGGGCGGCTTCCCCCCGGATGGCCAGCGTAGCTGCGAACACGGGTCAGCGTCAACCTGTGACGCGTGCGCGTGAACGCGTCTCGCCGGCGGGGAGCCCGCTCACCGCGCCCGGTCGCGCTTTGCAGCGCTCACGAGGCGAATGGTAGATTCGGGTGGTCGGCGAACAGCCGATCATCACGTTGCGCCCCGAGCCCGACCACTCCACGGAAAGGCACGCCCGCTTGGCCATCGATCCAGCCCAGGAATTCCTCGTCCAGCCTGTCGACGCCTCCTGGTTGCAGTGCAACATCGAATGCCAGGAAGCCTGCCCTGTCGGGACGAACTGCCGGGGCTATCTCAACCTCGCCGCCGAAGGCCGGTTCGAAGAGGGTTACATCCTGTCCCGCGAACCGAACCCGGTCGCAGCGATGTGCTCGTACGTCTGCTCCGCACCGTGCGAGCGGGCGTGCCGGCGTGGCGATATCGATCGCCCGCTCGCGATCCGGGCGATGAAGCGGTTCCTCGTCGAGTGGCACGAGGCGTCCGGCATCCCGGACGTCATGCCCGACATCGCGCCGCGGGTCGAGCGGGTCGCCATCGTCGGCGCCGGCCCGGCCGGCCTGGCCGTCGCCCGGGAGCTGGCGATGAAGGGCTATCAGTGCACGGTGTTCGACAGCCTCCCGTACGGCGGCGGCACGATGCTCATCGGCGTCCCGGCGTTCCGCCTCCCGCGCGAGGCGATCGAGATGGACGTCCGGCTGATCGAACGCCTCGGGGTCGCGTTCGTCTACGACACGACGATCGGCAAGGACATCACGTTCGATCAGCTCCAGCGCGATTTCGACGCGATCGCGATCACGGCCGGGGCGATGGACGCCGTCGCCTTGGACGTGCCGGGCGCCGACCTCGAGGGCGTCGACTACGGCGTCGATTTCATGAAGCGCGCCAATCTCGGTCAGCAGCTCGAGGTGGGCAATGACGTCGTCGTCATCGGCGGCGGCTATACCGCGATGGACTGCTCGCGGACCAGCCTGCGCCACGGCGCCGAGAACGTCACGATCGCCTACCGGCGGACCCGCTCCGAGCTCGTCGTCGACGAGGAGGAGCTCGGCGAGACCGAACGCGAGGGGGTCCGGATGGAGTTCCTGGCCAGCCCGATCGAGGTGCTCGGCGAGGACGGCAAGGTCACCGGCGTCAAGTTCATCCGCAACCGCCTCGGTGAGCCGGACGCATCCGGTCGACGTTCCCCCGTTCCGATCGAGGGATCGGAGTTCATCGTCCCGGCCCAGACCGTCATCCCGGCCGTGTCGCAGGCGGCGGACCTGACGTTCCTGCCGGTCGAGGCGAGCTTCGAGATCAACCGCGGCCGGGTGAAGGTCGACCCCGCGACGTACGCCACCAACGTCCGCGGCGTGTTCGCCTGCGGCGACTTCGTGACTGGCCCGACGACGCTGATCGAGGCGGCCGGGCACGGCAAGAAGGCCGCCTACGCGCTCGACCGGTACCTTGCCGGCCGGACCGACGTGACGGTCGATGCGAACGTGAAGGTCACGAGCTCGTGGCGCCACGACATGCCCGAGTTCTACGACGTCCTGCCTCGCCAGCACATCCCGATGGTCCCGCTCCAGGCGCGGATGCCCTCGACCGATCCGATCGTCAACTTCAACACGCCGGTCGAGCTCGGGTACGACGCGAACGGCGCCGTCGCCGAGTCGACCCGCTGCCTCATGTGCAACTACAACATCTGGTTCGACCCGTTCCGCTGCGTCCTGTGCGGCGCCTGCGCGGATGTCTGCCCCGAGGGCGTCATCCACATGACCGACATCAACACGCTCAAGTCCGAGGGCCTCCTGCCGGAGCTCGAGGAGGCCTACGGCTGGGACAACGGCGGCGCGATGATCCTCGACGAGGAACGCTGTATCCGCTGCGCGTTGTGCGTCAAGCGGTGCCCGTTCGACGCCATTACGATGGAGCGGTTCGAGTTGCAGGAGATCTCGACTGACGGACGGCTCTACAAGGAGTCGTACCGGGATGCGCAGCTGGCCGGCACCCCCGGCGTCGCAGGAGGAGCCCGGTGAGTTTCCTGGAGCGGGTCGACCAGACGATCCGGCGCAGCCCGGTCTGGCGGTCCCTCTTCCGGCAGCCCTACCCGCGGGACGAGCGTTCGCGCGCGTACGCGGTCATGAACAACGTGTTCCTGCACATCCACCCGGTCCGCGTCCGCCAGCACGCGGTCAAGTTCGCCTACACGTTCTGCCTCGGCGGACTGTCGTTCTTCCTGTTCCTCGTCCTGACCGTGACCGGCGTGTACCTGATGTTCTTCTACGTGCCGTCGGCGACCCTGGCGTACACCAACATCCTCGAGATCCAGAGCGAAGTCACGTTCGGGCTGCTGACCCGGAACGTCCATCGGTGGGGCGCCCACCTCATGGTGTTCTTCGTGTTCCTGCACATGATGCGGGTCTTCTACCACGGGGCCTACAAGCCGCCGCGCGAGTTCAACTGGGTCGTCGGGGTCGTCCTGCTGTTCCTCACGATCATGCTGAGCTTCACCGGCTACCTGCTGCCGTGGGACCAGATCGCCTTCTGGGCCATCACGATCGGCACGAACATGGGTGGCTACGTCCCGATCTTCAACACGCCGGTCAATCGGATCCTCCTCGGCGGCGTCGAGGTCGGCCAGAACACATTGATACGGTTCTATGTGGGACATGTCGTGTTCTTGCCGCTCATCGCGGCCATCTTCTTGACAGTCCACTTCTGGCGCATCCGCAAAGACGGCGGGATCTCCGGTCCGCTATGAGCGACCGATCGCGTGCGTTGCCGCCTCCGCGCACTCGCTCACGCACCTCGAGGTGCGCTCGCTCGCGCTGCTCGGCGGCGCCTTCGCCTCGGCCGTCCTAGCGGTCCGGAGATTGCGAGGCAGGTTCGGGATGACGGATACCAAGGATCCGACCACGCGGCGCGAGGTCCTCCCGGTCGACCCGGCGCGGCGGACCGAGATCGACAAGCAGCGCGTGCCGATGTCGGCGCGGCCCTATCGGCTGCTCGCTCTGGTCAAGCAGGACGCCGTCGTCCGCGTCCAGAAGGAACCGGACGACACGGTCATGACCTGGCCGCATCTGCTGTCGATCGAGTTCCTGGCAGCCGGCGTGATGTCGATCTTCCTGCTGCTCATGGGGCTGTTCATCAACGCGCCCCTGGAGGAGCTGGCGAACGGCAATGTCACTCCAGCCGTCGCCAAGGCGCCGTGGTATTTCCTCGGACTCCAGGAGCTTCTGGCTTACCTGCATCCGGTCGTGGCGGGCGTCCTCGCGCCGACCTTCGTGCTCGTCGGGGCGGCACTCATCCCGTATGTCGATCGCGGCGACATCCTGGTGACGCGGCCGTCCCAGCGAAAGACCGCGGTGGTCCTGTTCACGCTGTTCTGCATCCTCGGCCTGGTCCTGACGTTCGTCGGGATCTTCTTCCGTGGCCCGGGCTACACGTTCGTCATCCCGTTCGTGACCGCCCCTGGCATGTACTTCTCGCTGTAGGTCCGCCATGAGCAATTACCAGGTCGAACCCGCCGCCCAGCCCGCCGCCCTGACATCCGAGGCCATCAAGTCGCTGCGCAAGGAACAGGTGCAGGGCATGTCCCGACGCCGGCTGATGCGCGTCGCGCTCGGGGCGGGGATCGCGCTCGGCACCCTCGAGGCGCTCGCCGGCACCCTGGCGTTCGCCTGGCCCAGCCTCCGCAAGGGCTTCGGCGGCGTCCTGCGGATCGGGACGCTCGACGAAGTCAAGACGCTCAACAGCACGCTGCCGATCGCGGAGGGTTTCCCGGCCTACTTCCCCGAGGCCAGGGCGTTCGTGATCCTCAAGGACCCAGCCCAGCAACGGTTCGTCGCCGGCGAGGACACGAGCGGCGAGGGGTCGGCGCTCAATGTGCGGGCCCTCTACCAGCGCTGCCCGCACCTGGGCTGCAAGCCCAACCCGTGCCTGAAGAACTTCTGGTTGGAGTGCCCCTGTCACGGGTCGCGCTACGACCGGCTCGGGATCAAGGCCGACGGTGCGCAGTACGGCCCGGCGCCGCGCGGGATGGACCGGTTCTCGATCTCGGTCTCTGGCGGCGGCGTCCTCTCGATCGATACCGGCAAGATCACCCTGGGGCCACTCCCCGTCGCGCTCGGGCAGCCGGGCATCATCCCGCCGCGCACCCCGACCGGGTGCATCTGAGCGGCATGCCTGTGATCGACCCGACCGCTCGAGGGGACCGATGACCGATACGCCCGGACGCGAGCCCGAGGGACGCGAGCCCGAGGGACGCGAGCCCGAGCAGCGCCTGCCCGCCGTTCGCCCGCCGGACGAGGTGGCACCGGTCGACCGATTCACCTCGCCACCGTCGATCCGCAGGATCGAGTTCACGCCGGAACGGGCTGCCCAGGTCGTTCGCCAGTCGGCCAACGCACGCTGGGTCGGCTTCCTCGCGCTGATCGTCATCATCCTGTTCATCTCGCTGTACTGGTTCTACGAGCTGGGCACCCCGGGCGGGCTCACGACGGCGCGTCAGGCCATGGAGATCGATGCCCAGCAGGTGGCCAGGGTCGAGCGCGGCTATCTCATCTACGAGGCGAATTGCGCGCGCTGTCACGGCGTGGACGGCGAGGGCGGGGAGGGCCCGACCCTCAACAGCCAGGAGAAGCTGTTCAGCCACCTCAACGAGGCGTACATCCGGAATGTGCTGACCGTCGGTGGCCGCTATGTCTGCGGTAACCCGCTCTCCAAGATGCCGATCTGGTCGGACACGGGCAATCCGGCCGGGCCGCTCAACTATCGCCAGATCGAGGAGCTCATCGCGTTCCTGCTCGCGACCAACGACCAGACCTACATCGTCCGGGACGAGCATCTGCTCGATCCGAAGAAGGACCCGATCACTGGTCAGGTCATCACTTTCACGGGCTGGCGCGACCCGAACTACAAGCCCGCTCCCGAGGCGACGCCCTACCCGGATTGCTACCTCGATGCGCTCACCGGCGGCGCGAGCGCGTCGCCTGGCACGTCGCCCGCCGCCACGCCGGATCCGAACGCCACGGTCGTCGAGATCTCGACGAGCTCGAGCAGTGCCTTCGACCAGAGCACCGCGACCGCGCCCGCTGACGAGGCCTTCGTCATCCATTTCGCCAACGACGAGAACGGCGTGGCGCACAACGTCCAGCTCAACGACTCCAGCGGTCAGGTCGTCGTTCGGGGCGACATCATCACGGGCGTCGCCGAGGCGGACTACAACGTCCCGGCCCTCGCCGCGGGTGACTATCCGTTCGTCTGCTCGGTCCACCCGAACATGACCGGCACCCTCACGGCCGAATGAGCGCCACCGGGACCACGCGTCCTGCCCTCGGGCCCGGGACGATCGTGCCGAAGAGGCGGGCACTCTTCGGCCTGCTCGACGCCGACAGCTGGACGTGGGCCAGCATCAAGGCCTTCGTCTGGTTGGTGATCATCATCCTGTTGCTGGGCTACATCCCGGATCGGGCGTACTACCTGACAGTCAACCGCACGGTCGACCTCGGCCTGCTCGTGTGGTCGCCCATCAACTTCTGTTCGTCCGAGAACGAGACGCTCCCGTGCCCGGCGCCGCGTGGCGCCATCGTGCCGTGGCACGAGTCGCCGGCCGATCTTGCACTTCCGGCTGCCCGGACCGATGGCAGCGCGATCCAGCTCGGCACGAAGATCCTCTACATCGGCGGCTCAGACGGCACGACCGCACAGTCGACCGTGTTCGTGGCGGAGCTGTCAGGCATCGGCAACTTCGACGCGTGGCAGGAAGGCCCGCCGCTGCCCGAGCCGCGGACCGATGCAAGCGTGGTCGCCGTGTCCGGCACGGTCTATGTGATCGGGGGCTTCGACGCCGAGGGTGCCCCGACGACAACGGTGTTCTCGATGACGCCCGACCCGCAGACCAGCGTGCTGGCGGATTGGACGCCGGTCGAAGGCCTGGCCCTGCCCGAGGGGCGCGGCGGGGCGGCCGGCGTGGCCGCGCCCGACGGGTTGCTGCTCATCGGCGGCGAAGGCCCGGACGGCCCCGTCACCACGACATACAAGAGCCTGCTCGACGCCAAGGGCGTCCTCGGCGAATGGGAGACCGAAGCCGCGCTGGCGAGGCCGCAGGCGGATGCCATCGCCGCGATCGTCGGCGATTTCGTCCTGCTGTACGGCGGCCATGACGAGGCCGGCCCGGTCGGGGCGGTCCAGCGAGGCACGGTCGGCCTCGAGGCTCCGGAAGGGTTCCCGGTGAACGCGGACGAGGGCAAGGTCGTCAAATGGGACATCGACAACGCCTGGAACCTGCCGGCGGCTCGCGACGATCCCGCAGGCTGGACCGCCAACGGGACGCTGTACCTGGTCGGTGGCGCAGATAACGAAGGCCCCAAGACCGAGCTCTATTGGGCGATCCCGGAGAACAGCGGGACGATCACCGAGTGGAAGCATCTGCCGGTCAGCGACCTGCCTGTCGGGATGACCGGGGGCAGCTCCTTCGTGACTGGCCCGAACGTGATCATCACCGGCGGTGAGACGGCCGCCGGCGTCGTGACGTCCAGCCTCCGCGCGAATACGTCGCCCCAGGCCCCGTTCTTCCAGCTCGGCCCGTTCGGCGCGACCGTCCCGGGCCTGAAGATCGACGGTGAGATCGGCCAGCAGCTCGGCTACGCCAACGCGGCCGGCGCCGGCACGGTGACCTTCGTGCTCCTGATCCTCATCGGGTGGGCGTACGCCCATAAGCCACAGGCGCGCGCGTTGATCTCCCGGGTGGTCCGCCGGGGCCGATAGAGGTCAGTCGTCCGGCGCTGGGGCTCCCGCCGCTGATGCCCAGTTTCCGCCGCCGACCGCCGTGTCCCTCGTTGATGCCCACGGGCCGCATCCCGGGCTGCGAATCGGTGGCGTCAGGAGGGTCGCGTCATCCGCGAGACCGCACCTCGGCCCAGGCAGGCCCTCTGCCGGCGACTCTCACCTCGGCGCTGATGCGGCCCATGTGCATCAGCGGGTGAAGGTCCGCGGCGGCGCGGATATGGACATCACGCGCAGGACACGCGGACCGAACCGATCTAGCCGGGGAGGTCGCCCTCGCCGGGATCGGGCGTGCCGCGGCGGACAGGCAGGCCGCCCCGTTCCCACGCGTCCATCCCGCCGGTCACGTTGACCACGTCGGACCGGCCGGACCGGATCAGGAACCCGGCGGCGGCCGAGGATCGGCCGCCGAGATGGCACACCATCATCAGCGGCCGGTCCTGGGGCAGCTCCCCGGCCCGTGCCGCGAACATCGACATCGGCAGCAACACCGCTCCTGGCGCACGGACGTCGACGAACTCGTTCTCCTCGCGGACGTCGACGAGCAACGGTCGATCGGGGTCCTCGCGGAGGCGCCGCTCTGCTTCCGCGACATCGATCGCCGGAATCGGCGGGCCAGCGTTCATCGTGTCCTCCAGTCGATCGAGATGGGCGTCTCGAGGCCGGTCGAGCGGGCGAGTCGCTCGTCGATCGCGGCGAGGAGCCCGACGACGTCCAGTTCGACGCCGGTGATCGAGCCGGTCGCGCCGGATCGCAGCCGATCGCGTGCGCCCTCGAGGTTCCGTCGCACGCCGGCCGGGTTGCCCCGGACCGCGTGGACGTCCGCGGCGGCCACCTTGATCAGCCCCTGGATCAGGGACCGCTCGGCCAGGTCGGCCGTGCCCATCCAGGCAGGCTCCATCAGCTCGTGCGCCTCGAAATAGTCGCCCGCCGCGTAGGCCTCGAGACCGGCGCGCACCGCGGCGATGCGCGTGTCAGCCGGCAGGGGTCGATACGCCTTGGCGCGGCCATCGGTCCCGACCACGACCTGGCGTTCGGTCATACGAGCTCGATGAGCGGTCGTCGCGACCCGAACCCGGTGTCCAGCTCGTGCCAGAACGCCACGTCGTCCTCGCCGAGCTCCCAGCACAGCCAGACCTGGCGGCCGCCCGCGAGGGCTGGGAAGTCGATCAGGCCACGCTCGATGTCGCGCAGCGTGATCCCCTGGCCGTCGATGCGCGCCACCGCCGCGGTCATCTGGTCGACGATGCCCTGCATCCGGAGCCGGATCCGCTGCGCCTCGTCCTCGTCGAGCTCGGCGGGTCCGCCGGTCGACGCAGCCGTGTGCGCGGCGAGCGTCCGGTCGCGCAGCCGGATCAGCTCGGCGCGCTGGTCGGCGAGCGTCGCGAGCAACGGCCCGACCTCGATCAGGGCCTCGTTGGCGGCGTCGATATCGAAGAACTTGGTCATCGGCGGCGATTCTAGCCCCACCCGCGAGGGATGGCCTCCTGATGCTCCGTGAAGGTGTTGCCTTCGCGTACCATCGAGCGGTCAGCGCAGGCCGGTCGGACGGCGGCGCTGGAGGAGGAACCGACTCGGATGGATCTCGGTCTGGACGGCGCGCGCGCCCTGATCACCGGAGGATCGAGCGGGATCGGCCTCGCCATCGCCACCGCGCTCGGTGCCGAGGGGGCGCAGGTGGCGCTTGCCGCTCGCCCATCCGAGAAGCTCGATGCGGCCAGCTCGACGATCCCGGGCGCGATCGCCGCCGGCGTCGATCTCGGGACGCCCGCCGGCCCGGCGGCCTGCGTCGACCAGGCTGTGGCCGCCTTCGGCGGGCTCGACCTGCTGCTCGTGAACTCCGGCGGCCCGCCACCTGGCACGTTCGAGGAGCTGGACGAGGACGGCTGGCAGCGCGCGATCGATGGCACTCTCCTCAGCGCCGTCCGCCTCATCCGCGCCGCGCTGCCACATCTCCGCGCAAGCGAGCGACCGTCGATCCTCGTGATCCTGTCGTCGTCCGCGCGCGAGCCGATCCCCGGCCTGGTGGCATCCAACACCATCCGCCCGGGGCTCGCCGGGTTGATCAAGGCGCTGACCGCCGAGATCGCCCCGGTGCGGATCAACGGCCTCACACCCGGACGCATCCAGACTGCCCGGGCCATCGAGGTGGAGGTGGTCACCGCGGCCCGCACCGGGTCGACCCAGGAGGCGGTCCGGCAGAGTGTGATCGACCGGATCCCGCTCGGGCGCTACGGCGATCCGGCGGAGATCGGCCGTTTCGGCGCCTTCATGCTTTCGCCGGCGGCGTCGTACGTGACCGGCGCCATCGTCCCGGTCGATGGCGGCATGGTGAAGGCCCTGCCCTGATGCGCCGCGTGTTCCTGTGGGCGGCCCGCAATAGCTGGCTGAAGACCCGGCTCCCGCAGTTCCGATTCATGAAGAGGGCCGTCCGCAAGTTCATGCCGGGCGAGACCCTCGACTCGGCACTCGACGCCGCCGCGCCGCTCGAGGCAGCCGGCATCGGGACGATGTACACGCGACTCGGCGAAAACCTCGCCAGCCTGGACGAGGCCGACGCGGTCGCGGACCACTACATCGCTGTCTTCGACGCCATCGCCGGCCGCGGGTATCGCGGGGAGGTGTCGGTCAAGCCGACGCAGCTCGGCCTCGATCACGATCCGGACCGGACGCTCGCCCACCTCACGCGCCTGGCCGAGAAGGCCGCGGCGATCGGCTCGTACCTCTGGATCGACATGGAAGGCAGCGACTACGTCGAGGCGACGATCTCGCTCTACGAGCGGCTGCGTGCCGTCCAGCCCAGGACCGGGATCTGCCTCCAGGCCTACCTCAAGCGCACGCCCTCCGACGTCGAGCGACTGCGCCCGCTCCACCCGGCGATCCGCCTCGTCAAGGGCGCGTACGACGAGCCGGAGTCGATCGCCTATCGCGACAAGCGCCAGGTCGACGCCAGCTATCTCGCCCTCGCGGTCGACTTCCTCAAGACCGGGCGCGGCCACCCGATCCGCCTCGGCCTCGGGACCCATGACGTGGCGCTCATCGAGCAGATCGCCGAGCAGGTCGACCCGGCCGGTGTCCCGAAGGATGGGTTCGAGGTCGAGATGCTGTACGGGATCCGCGCGCGGGAGCAATATCGACTCGCCAAGGCCGGTTATCGCGTCCAGACGCTCATCGCCTACGGTGAGGCCTGGTACCCGTGGTACATGCGCCGGCTGGCTGAACGACCCGCCAACGTCGCCTTCGCGCTCCGCTCACTGCTGCCATAACCCGGGAGGTCCACCCGATGTCCGTCTCGTCAGTCCGCAGCGTCGCCGCCCGGATGAGCACGATCGGTACAGAAGGCGCGTTCGCCGTCAGCGCTCGTGCCCGCGCCCTCGAGGCCGAAGGGCGCCCGATGATCCACCTGCAGATCGGCGAGCCCGATTTCGATACGCCGGCGCACGTCCGCGAGGCGGCCAAACGGGCGCTCGATGACGGCGCGACGCACTACGCACCGTTCCCCGGCATCCCGGAACTGCGGCGGGCGATCGCGGACGACGTGACCGCGCGCAAGGGTTTCCCAGCCGACCCGTCGCAGGTGTTCGTCACGGTCGGCGGCAAGGGCGTGATGCTGTACGCGATCCTCGGACTGGTCGATCCGGGCGACGAGGTGATCGTGCCCGATCCGGGATACCCGATCTACGAATTGCTGACCCGCTTCGTCGGCGCGACGCCGGTGCCCATCCCGATCCGGATGGAGAACGAGTTCCGGCTGGACGTCGAGGAGCTCGCCTCGCTCATAACGCCGCGGACGAAGCTGCTGATCATCAACTCGCCGGCAAACCCGACGGGCGGTGTCCTGACCCGCTCCGACCTCGAGCGGATCGCCCAGCTCGCCCAGGAGCACGACCTGTGGGTCATGACCGACGAGATCTACGGCCGGATCCTGTATGACGGCGAGGAGCACGTCTCGATCGCCTCGCTGCCGGGCATGGCCGATCGCACGATCGTGCTCGACGGGTTCTCCAAGACCTTCGCGATGACCGGTTGGCGGCTCGGCTACGCGGTCGTGCCCGAATCGCTCATCCCGACGTACGCCGAGCTCGTCATCAACACGATCTCGTGCGCACCGACCTTCGCGCAGGTCGGCGCCGTCCAGGCACTCGTCGGGCCGCAGGACGACGTCGAGGCGATGGTCGTCGAGTTCAAGGCGCGCCGTGACCTCATCGTCGAAGGGCTCAACGAGATCGAGGGGATCCGCTGCGCGACGCCGCTCGGGGCCTTCTACGCGTTCCCTGACATCTCGGGGACCGGACTGACGGGTGCCGACTTCGCGGAGCGGCTGCTCGTCGAGGCCGACGTGTGCGTGCTGGCCGGGACAGCGTTCGGCGGCGTGGGCACCGACCACATCCGGATCTCGTACGCGAACTCGCGCGAGAACCTGAACGAGGCGCTGGCTCGGATGGGCCGGTTCGTGGCCGGCCTCGGCCGTGGCTGACCGGCCGAGGGTCTTCGTCGGGCGAAAGATCCCCGAGGAGGGACTCGATGCCGTGCGCGCGGCGTGCGACATGGACCTCTGGGAGGACGAGCTGCCGCCGCCACGGGACGAGCTGCTGCGACGGGTCGCGGGGGTCGATGGCGTCCTGACCCTGCTCACCGACAAGGTCGACGACGAGTTCCTCGAGGCTGCGGGCCCGCAGCTCAAGGTCGTGAGCAACTACGCGGTCGGCTTCGACAACATCGATGTCGCCGCGTGCGCGCGGCGCGGCATCCCCGTCGGCAACACGCCCGGCGTGCTGACGGAGACGACCGCGGACCTCGCCTGGGCACTGCTGATGGCGGCGGCTCGGCGGCTGCCGGAGGCCGATCGATACGTGCGCGCAGGCTCGTGGAAGACGTGGGGGCCGCTGCTCCTGCTCGGCCCCGATGTGCACGGCGCGACGATCGGCATCGTCGGGTTCGGGCGGATCGGCCAGGCGGTGGCGCGACGGGCCCAGGGTTTCGGGATGGAGATCCTGTACCACGACCTCCAGCCGCTGCCACCGTCCGTCACGGATCCGCTTGGGGCGACGTATCTGCCGCTGGAGGAGCTCCTGCCGCGGAGCGATTTCGTGTCGCTCCACGTGAACCTCTCCCCGGTGACCCGGCAGATGATCAATGCCGAGACGCTCGCGATGATGAAGCCGACAGCGGTGCTCGTGAACACGTCGCGGGGGCCCGTCGTGGACCAGGCGGCCCTGGCGGCGGCGTTGCGCGACGGAGTGATCTGGGCGGCCGGTCTCGATGTCACCGACCCGGAGCCGATCCCGATGGACGACCCGCTCGTGGCGCTCGACAACTGCCTGATCGTGCCGCACATCGCCTCGGCGTCGCGGGCCACCCGCGGCAAGATGGCGGCGATGGCCGCGGCGAACCTGGTCGCCGGCGTGCGTGGCGAGCAACTCCCGACCGAGGTGCCGCCGCCGGCGTGAGGGGCCGTGGACCCGCTCTGAACTGCCAGTTCCAGCTGTCGCGATGAACGAGCGCGAACGATCTCCGTTTCCGACACGAATCGTCAGAACTGGCCATCAGCCTGCGGACTCGTGCCGGGATCGGGAACTGTCAGTTCCTCCTCCCTGGCCCGCGCAGCCCGGTTCCTGCCAGTAACGCCATCGCCATGAACGTGCATGGCCACGCCGCGATCCCGACAGAACCTGTCAGATCTGGCCATCGACCACGCTCGTTCATCCGTAATGCGTTCCTGACCGGAACAGCCCTCCGTCCGCCGGCCGATCCGTGACACCCACGCGGAATGTGCCGGCACGTCGATCGTCATGGGGGTCGCGGGGAGCGGCAAATCGTCGGTCGCGTCGGCGCTCGGTGAGGCACTCGACCTGGAGGTGATCGAAGGCGATGCCTACCATCCCCAGCCGAACATCGAGAAGATGGCGGCCGGGATCCCGCTGACCGACGAGGACCGGCGGCCGTGGCTGGAGACGCTCGCCGGCCTGGTCGGAGCGCGTCACGTGGCCGGCGTCGGCACGGTGCTCGCCTGCTCGGCGCTCAGACGCGCGTACCGGGACATCCTCCAAGTCGGCGGTTCCGGCCGACGAGTCGTTCGTCATCCAGCTCGATGCCGACGCGGAGACCCTTCGAGCGCGGATGGCAGAACGGATGGGCCATTTCATGCCGGTCAGCCTGCTGGAATCACAACTCGCGACCCTCGAGCCGCTCGAGCCGGACGAGCGCGGCATCGTCATCGACGTGACCGCCCCGCTCGAGGTCGTCATCGGAAAGGCGCTCTCGGCGTTACGTTCGACGGTTGGCTGGACCTGATCCTCGATCGTATGCGCTAGGTCTGGAACGGGCTTGCCGCGGTGGAGCCGTTCGCGGACACGGGTGCATCCGCAGCTACTGACACGGGGTTATGGCGAGCACAGCATGGTTCCTCTGACCGCGCGAGGCCGGCCGAAGAGCCTGCCTGT
This sequence comes from uncultured Chloroflexia bacterium, assembly GCA_963780425.1. Classification (GTDB taxonomy): domain Bacteria; phylum Chloroflexota; class Limnocylindria; order Limnocylindrales; family CSP1-4; genus SPCO01. Next base: position 59,641 of record CAWABZ010000013.1, read on the forward strand.
TCGCGATCGAACCTGCACGGGGGAGCCAGACGATCGACGTTCCTTGCCCACGCAACATGGTCGCTTTGGCGCTTTCGACGGCGCTGCTGGTCGGCGCCTGCGGCTCCGACGCCAACCCGTCCTCGACTGGAGGGCCTTCCGCAGGCGCGACGGCATCGGCCGCTGCGCAGCCATCTGCCAGCGTCGGGGCCGCGCCGGTCAGCGATTGGGATCGAATCCCTGAGATCGTCTCGCAGGTCGGGCCGTCGGTCGTCTCGATCCTCCGCCAGGGTGGCGAAGGGAGCGGGGTCGTCTGGAACGCCGACGGCGTCATCGTCACCAACAATCATGTGGTCGAGGGCGCGCAGCAGGTCGTCGTGGTGTTCGCCGATGGCGAGCGCTCCGCCGGAGCCGTGCTCGCAACGGACCCGCTCAGCGACCTTGCCATCGTCCAGGCGGAGCGTCGGAACCTGCCGGCTGCCACCTTTGCGACAGCGATCCCCCCGCCCGGCACCCTTGCGATCGCGATGGGCAATCCGCTCGGGTTCGAAAACAGCGCGACTGCCGGCATCATCTCCGGCACTCATCGCGCGATCCCTGGAGCGGCGCAGGGCGCGCCGGCCCTCGTTGACCTGATCCAGACCGACGCGGCCATCTCGCCCGGGAACTCCGGTGGCGCCCTGGTCGACGCAGACATGCAGGTCATCGGCGTCAACGTCGCGTACATCCCGCCGTCGGCTGGCTCGGTCTCCATCGGCTTTGCGATCCCGGCCCCGACCGTGACGGACGTTGTCGGCCAACTGCTGGAGGACGGGACAGCCGAGCACGCCTACCTAGGCGTCCATGCCGTGCCGCTCACGCCCGACCTGGTGGAGCAGTTCAACATCCCCGTGGCCGAGGGGGCCCTCGTCGCCGAGGTCGCCGAGGGCGGTCCAGCGGGAGACGCCGGCGTCCGACCGGGCGATGTCATCGTGGGTCTGGGCGACGCGACGGTCCGCACAGTCGAGGACATGCTCGGGGCGTTGCGCCAGCACAAGCCGGGCGAGACGGTGCCGATCCGGATCGTCCGCGACGGCCAGGAGTCGACCCTGGAGGTCACGCTCGGCGAGATCCCTCGCTGACCATCGAAGGCTCGTTCTGAACGTGATACGGTCGGTGACGGGCCGGTAGCTCAGTGGTCAGAGCAGGGGACTTTTAATCCCTGGGTCGTGGGTTCGAATCCCACCCGGCTCGCCAGCGCGTCCGCCCGCATGGCAACGAGCCCGCGATAGGGAAAGCCGGCCCTTGACGGTTCGACGGTGCGTGGACGCATCATTGCGGTCCGCATCTCGCTCCAAGGGACCGCCCCCATGCGTATCCGGTCCGGCCTCCTGTTCTGGGGCCTCTTCTTCATCCTCCTCGGCGGGCTGCCGCTGCTCGTCCGCGCCGGCGCGCTCGACCCGAACGCGTTTTCCGAGGCCTGGCGCCTGTGGCCGCTACTGCTGGTCGCGTTCGGCGTCGCGTTGATCTTCGGCCGCAGCCGGGCAGGCATCCTCGCCACGGTGCTCGCCGCGGTCGCGCTCGGGATCGCGGCCGGCGGGATCCTCGCGTCCGGCACGACGTGGATCGGCAACGTCGGTGGCTGCGGGGCCCTCGGCTCGGGGACGAGCCAACGGTTCGAGGACGACGGCACCTTCTCCCAGCCGATCAGCGCCACGTTCGACCTCGATTGCGGCTCGATCGACCTGTCCGTCGCGCCCGGCGACGCGTGGCGCATCCAGGCGGACTACCAGGGCCAGCCGCCGACACTCGAGCTGAGCGACCAGGAGATCGGCCTGCGCTCACCCAGTGGGTTCGGCCTCCGGCGCCAGGCGTGGACCGTGACGCTCCCCGGCGACCACACGCAGTCGATCGAGGTCTCCGCGAACGCGGGCAGTAGCACGGTCCGGCTCGCCGGCGCCGAGCTGACCGAGTTCAAGCTCGACCTCAACGCGGGTGACGGTCGCGTCGACGCCACCGGCGCGCGCATCGAGCAGCTCGACATCTCGACCAATGCCGGCCGCGCCCGACTGCTGGTCGACAGCGACACGACCGGATCGCTCTCGGCGAACGCCGGAGCGCTCGAGCTGTGCGTGCCCGCCGACGCGACGCTGAGATTTCGCGTCGAGGAGCAACTGACGTTCGCGCACAACCTCGACGATCGCGGGCTGGCCCAGAGCGGCGACGTCTGGACGCGCGAGGGAGCCGTCGGTGCACCCGTCATCGACCTGTCGGTCGAGGGCAACGCCGCGAACTTCTCGCTCGACCCCGAAGGAGGCTGCTGATGGGCGATCGACTGTATCGCTCGCGTCAGGACCGGATGCTGGCCGGCGTGGCCGGCGGCCTCGCCGAGATGTGGGGCGCGGACCCGTCGCTCGTGCGCATCATCTGGGCCCTGCTGGTCATCTTCACCGGCGGCATCGCGCTGCTCGTGTACATCGTGATGGCGATCGTGGTGCCCGAGGAGGACGACACGTTCGTGCCCACGACCGCCGCCGCCCCCCACGCGGCCACGCCGACCAGGGCGACGTTGACGGGCGAGACCGCGGGAAGCGCGATGCCGTTCGCCGAGACCGGCGACACAGCTCAGGCATCGCAGGCCGCGCGTGACGCGCGCGCCGAGGCGCGGGCCGCTCGTCGCGCCGCCCGCGTCGCGCGCGGCGGGATGTCACCGGGCCTCCTGTTCGGCGGCTTCCTGATCCTGCTCGGCGTGTTCTTTCTCGTCCGCGAGTTCTTGCCCCAGATCGACTTCGACTGGTTCTGGCCGCTCATCCTCGTGCTCCTCGGGCTGCTCCTCGTCCTGTCGGCGATGGGCCGCTGGCCGCGCTCCGGCGGATCCGAATGAGCAATCGCCGGCGCGGACCGCTGATCGCCGGGACGTGGCTGATCGGTCTTGGCGTCGTCTTCCTGGCGCGGCAGGCGATGGACCTGTCGTGGACCGAGGTCTGGCCGCTGTTCGTGATCCTCGTCGGCGTCGCATCGCTCGTCTCGACCATCCTCGACCGGCGACCCGGTGCGCCCCTCCTCTGGTCGTTCACCTGGCCGATCGTGTGGATCGTGGTTGGTGTGCTCCTGCTCCTGAGCACGACCGGCCAGCTCGGCACGGGACCAGGCGAGCTCATCGAACAAGGGTGGCCGTGGCTACTGGTCGCGCTGGGCGTCTGGTTCCTGATCGGCGCCGTCGTCCCGGGTGGCTCGAAGCCGCAAGAGCATCTGGTCGTGCCACTTCGGGCCGCGGCGCAGGCGTCGGTCCGGATCAAGTTCGGCGCCGGCACATTGACGACCGGGATCGCCGGGCTCGGCGCTCTCGTGGACGGCGACTTCCGCGGTGGAGTCGTCCACCGCGAGCTGTTCCCCGGCAGCGTCGAGCTCGAGCAGGACACCTCGTGGGGCATGCCCTGGCTGAACCAGGAGTCGACGTGGAATGTCGGCCTGACCGGCGAGGTGCCGCTCGACTTGCATCTCCAGGGCGGCGCCAGCCGCACCCGGCTCGATCTCCGCGAGATGAAGCTGCGCAGTCTCGAGCTCAAGACCGGTGCCAGCGAGACGACCGTGATCCTGCCAAGCGCGGCCGGTGCCACCGACGTGCGGGCAGAGGCCGGCGCCGCGAGCCTGACATTCCTCGTCCCGACCGGCGTCGCCGCGCGCATCGGAACGAGGATGGGTCTGGGCAGCATCGAGGTCGACGAGTCGCGCTTCCCGCGGATGGGCGACGGCTACCAGTCGACCGACTATGCGACCGCCGAGAACCGCGTCGATCTCGACATCCAGGGCGGTGTCGGGTCGGTCCGCATCCGCGGGAAACGAGAGACGATGGCCCACCCTCCGGGAGATGGTGCCGCTCGTGCGCGAGCCCCGAAGCGCAACGTTCGACCGTTCACGGCCGCGCCATGGTCCCGAACCGCGACGTTCTCGTTCCCGCCGCGGGGACCGACCGCGGACTGACCGCCCCGTAGCGTTCGTTCCACACCCGTTCGGATCGGGTGTCCCGACCATGCCGGGAGGAACGATGGACACTGGCGATACCGCTTGGCTGTTGATGTCGACAGCCCTCGTGATGATCATGTTGCCGGGGCTGGCGCTGTTCTACGGCGGCCTGGTGCGGCGCAAGAACGTCCTGTCGACGATCATGCACAGCTTCTTCGGCCTGGCGCTGGTCAGCGTCGTGTGGGTCATCGTCGGCTTCTCGCTGGCGTTCGGACCGGACGTGACACTGCCGATCATCGGCTCCGGCTGGATCGGCGGTCTCGACTTCGCGTTGTTCAACGGCGTCGGCCTCGAACCGTCAGCGACATATGCGACGACCGTGCCGTTCGTGTTGTTCGCGGCCTTCCAGCTGATGTTCGCCGCGATCACGCCCGCCCTCATCACCGGCGCCTTCGCCGAGCGCAAGCGGTTCGGCGCTTTCGTGCTGTTCACGATCCTCTGGTCGATCCTGGTGTACTCGCCACTGGCCCACTGGGTGTGGTCGGCCGACGGCTGGCTGTACAAGCTCGGCGCGCTCGACTTCGCGGGCGGGACCGTGGTCCACATCAGTTCCGGCGTCTCGGCGTTGGTCGTGGCCTTGCTGATCGGCCGGCGCGTCGCCAACGGTGAGCCGATGGAGCCGCACGACGTCCCGATGACGGTCCTCGGCGCGGGGCTCCTGTGGTTCGGCTGGTTCGGCTTCAACGCCGGTTCGGCGGTCGCCGCGAACGGTCTCGCAGCGAGCGCGTTCATCGTCACCAACACCGCCGCCGCGGCCGCGACCATCACCTGGGTCCTCGCGAGCTACCTCCACAAGGGCAAGGTCAGCGTCATCGGTGCCGCCTGCGGCGCCGTGGCCGGCCTGGTCGCCATCACCCCGGCATCCGGGTTCGTCGGCGTCGGCGGGGCGTTGGTCATCGGCCTCGTGGTCGGTGGCCTGTGCTACAGCGCCACGCTGCTGCGCTCGCGCCTGAAGATCGATGACGCGCTCGACGTGTTCGCGGTCCACGGCGTGGGCGGCATGTTCGGCGCGGTTGCGACCGGTGTCTTCGCCACGGCCGCCATCCAGGAGGCCTACACCGGCCTGCTCGAGGGCAACGCCCAGCAGCTCGTCAACCAGCTCATCGCAGTCGGGGCGACCGTGGCCTACGCCGCCGTCTCGACGCTCCTGATCATCAAGGTCGTCGACCTGATCCTCGGGATCCGGGTGTCGGCCAAGGATGAGGAGATGGGCATCGACCTCGCGACGCACGGCGAGGTGGCCTACCAGACCTGACCCAGAGAGGGGCGAACGGCCGGTCGGGAACGGCTCCTCCCGGGTCTCGACCGGCCGACGCTCCATCGCTCGATCCGATGCACCCCGTCCACGCGGCCACCGTCCCAGCCGGGCGGCGGCCGCTCCACATCCTTCGGAGCCGCCAGCGCGAGATGGACGCCATCGACCGACACGACGAGCGCGACCACCGAGCGCCGCTGTACGACCAGCGGTTCGAGCACGACGCGTGCGGGGTCGGGTTCGTGGCGGACGCCGGCGGAGGGTCGCAGGCGCGGGTGCTGCCGCTCGCGCTCGCAGGCCTCGCGGCGCTGGCCCACCGTGGCGCATTCGCCGCCGACGGCGAGTCGAGCGATGGCGCCGGGGTCGCGCTGCCGCTGTCGGCGTCGCTGCTGTCGCTGATCGCGGGGGCACGCGCGGCCGATCGGCCGGGCGTCGTCACGCTGTTCCTGCCGCGAGGGCGGGTCGCGGCCCGAGCGGCACGGGCGCTCGTCGAGCGGGTGTTCGCGGATGCCGGCCTGCCGCTCGTTCGCTGGCGGTCCGTGCCGTTCGAGCCGGGGGCGCTCGGGGCGGCTGCCGCATCGTCGCGTCCGGTCGTAGTCCAGGCGATCGTCGCCCGGCCTGTCGGCGCGTCGGACGCGTTGTTCGAACGTCGGCTGGTCGTCGCGCGGCGGCGCCTGGAGACGGCGGCGCGCGCTACCGGCGGTGCCGTCGGCGGGTTGTCGGTGCCATCGGCGTCGTGCCGGACCGTCGTCTACAAGGGCCTGGTCGCCGGCACGCGGCTCGCCGAGCTGTACCCGGACCTGCGGGCGCCCGTCGAAGTCGCGTACACGGTCTTCCACCAGCGGTACGCAACGAACACCACGCCCGTCTGGCGGCTCGCTCAGCCGTTCCGGTCGATCGCCCACAACGGCGAGATCAACACGGTCCGCGGCAACCGCGAGCAGGTCCGCGGGCGGACGCGCGACCGCGGGTCGCGACCGATCGCGGTCGATCTGCTCGACGCAGGATCACTGCTGTCGCCGGACGGCTCGGACTCCCTGTCGCTCGACGAGGGCCTCGAGTTGCTGACGACGACCGGCTGGGATCTCGCCCCGGCGCTGCTGGCGGCGATCCCCGAGGCCGTGGGTCTGCGCCGGGCACCCCACCCGCACGTAGCGACACTGCGTCGCCGGACCGCCGGCATGCTCGCGCCGTGGGACGGCCCGGCCGCCATCGTGTTCGCCGATGGGCAGCGCGTCGGCGCGCTCGTCGACCGGAACGGGCTACGCCCGGCGGCCTTCGCGGTCACGACGGAACGGATGGTGGCGGTCGCATCGGAATTGGGCGCCGTGCCGTTCTCCGCCTCGGAGACCGTTCGTCGCGGTCGGCTCGGGCCGGGCGAGATGCTGCTCGTCGAGCCGGGCCGTCGCGCGATCCTCGAGGACACGGATGCGAAGGCGCGCGTCCTCCGCAACCTCCCCATCCACGATGCCCCGCGGCCGCTCCACGAGGACACGGCCGAGGCGGCGGCCGCGGCGATCGAGGCACGGCCGGCGCTGGATCATCGACTCCGCTACCTCGCCGGCCTCGACGCCGAGAAGGCGCGGCTCGACATCAAGACGATGGCCCTCGAGGCGCACGAGCCGCTCTGGAGCATGGGCGACGACACGCCCACGCCGGGTCGTGGTCGCCTCGACCGGCCGGTCGCCGACCACCTGCGGCAGGCGTTCGCGCAGGTGACGAACCCGGCGATCGACCCCGAGCGCGAGCGAGTCGTCATGGATCTCCGGGTCGAGCTGGGTCGCCGGCCGGCGCTTCTCGGCGGCCCGCCGCGTGGTCCACGCACGCTCCGGCTGGAACGTCCGATCGTCGCGGATCTCGGCGGGCTGATCGAGGCTCTCACGGGCGGCGGTCGACGCCACCGCGTTCTCGATGCGACATGGCCGGTCGCGGACGGCGCTGGCGGGCTCGCTGACGCACTCGAACGACTGGCGCGCGACGCGGTCGCCGGTAGCGAGGCCGGTGTCGAGGTCCTCGTCGTGAGCGACGCGGCGTTCTCGGCGGATCGTCTGCCTGTTCCGTCGATCCTGGCGGCGGGTGCCGTCCACACCGCCCTCACCGACGCGGGACTCCGCGGCAGGACCGATCTCGTCCTCGATGCGGCCGATGTCCTCGACGTCCACGCGATGGCGATGACGCTGGCGGTCGGGGCGACGGCCGTCCACCCGCGGCTCGCGCTCGAGCTGGCGTCGGAGCTGGCGGGATCACGCGGCGCCGAGACGGTCACACCCGCCGAGGCCGTCGAGAACATGGTCGATGCGTTCGCGACGGGTCTTCGCAAGACGCTCGCCCGGATGGGGATCAGCGCGGTCGCGAGCTACATCGGTGGTTCGCTCATCGACACCATCGACCTCGCGCCAGATGTCCTCGCCCGGTGCTTCCCGGCCGCCGCGGCGTGGCCCGGCCGGATTACGCTGTCTGATCTCGGTGAGCGAATGGTTCGGCGGCGCGGGGCGGCGCTGGACCTGCCTGACCCAGTCCCTGGTCGCGAGGCACGGCTCCCCGACCCGGGCTTCGCCCGGTTCCGCGGCGATGGCGAGGCGCATCTGTTCGCGCCGCGGATCGCGAGCGAGATGCAGGTCCTGTCGGGCGCGACACCGATCGGGGAGGGGCCGGCGCCGACGGTCGACGAGTCGCTGGCGCGGTACCGGTCTGTGCTGGAACGGCCGGCGACGGCGTCGTCGACGCCGCGCGATGAGCTTCGCGTGCGCCGGCTGGGCAAGCCGGTCGATCTCGCGTCGGTGGAGGATGCGCGTTCGATCGCGCGCCGGTTCGTGGTTTCGGCCATGAGCGTCGGGGCGCTGTCGCCCGAGGCGCACCAGGCGCTGACGATCGGGATCCAGAGGGCCGGCGGAGCCGCGAACACCGGCGAGGGCGGCGAGGATCCCGCGTGGTACATGGCAGGCGCCGATGGACGCCGTCGCGATGCGCGGATCAAGCAGGTCGCATCGGCGCGGTTCGGCGTGACCGCGACGTATCTCGCACGCGCCGACCAGCTGGAGATCAAGATCGCCCAGGGCTCGAAGCCCGGCGAGGGTGGCCAGCTCCCCGGCCGGAAGGCGACCGCCTACATCGCGGCGCTCCGGCGCGGGCAGGCCGGCCAGAGCTACATCAGCCCGCCGCCACACCACGACATCTACTCGATCGAGGATCTCGCGCAGCTCATCGCCGACCTGCGTGCGATCAACCCTGCCGCACGGATCGGCGTGAAGCTCGTCGCCTCGCGCGGCGTCGGGACGATCGCGGCAGGCGTGGCGAAGGCCGGCGCGTCGTACATCCACCTGTCGGGACACGCAGGCGGGACGGGAGCGTCGCCGCTGTCGTCGATCAAGCATGTCGGGGCGCCGTGGGAGTTCGGGCTGGCCGAGGTCCACCAGGTCCTGCTGCGCAACGATCTGCGCGACCGGGTCGCGCTGCGCACCGATGGCGGGCTGCAGACCGGGCGGGATCTGCTGGTCGCGGCGCTGCTCGGGGCCGAGGAGTTCGCGTTCGGGACGTCGGCGTTGGTGGCGATCGGCTGCGACATGGCACGCCAATGCCACCTCGATACCTGTCCGACCGGCATCGCCACGCAGCGCGAGGACCTGCGCGCCAAGTTCCGGGGCACGCCCGAGATGGTCGAGACGTTCTTCCTCGCGATCGCCGAGGACCTGCGGCGCGAGCTGGCGACTGTCGGTGCCAGGTCCGTGGGCGAGATCGTGGGAGAGAGCCGGCGCGGGTTGCGGCCGGTCCCTCGGTCGTCCTGGGAGCTCGGCGCGGTCGTCGGGGCGGCCTCGTGGACGGCGGATGCGGCACGGCGGGCCGACCCGGGACTGCCTGGGCGGACGGTCCGCCATGCGCCGGCATCGCCCCTGGAGGTTCGCGTCGCCGCCGCGTTCCGGGACCAGGGGCCGGTGACGGCTTCCGGCTTGCGGCTATCGACGGCCGATCGGTCGTTCGGTGCCGGGCTCACCGGTTCGATCGAGAGGGGCGAGCTGCGCGGACCTGTGCGCCTCGAGCTCCGGGGAGCAGCGGGCCAGTCGTTCGGGGCGTTCGCGTCCCCTTCGATCGACCTCACGCTGGTCGGTCAGGCCAACGACTACGTCGGGAAGGGTCTGTCGGGTGGCCGGCTCGTCGTCCGCCCCGAACCCGATCTGCCTGTCGCGGCTGCCGGTGAGGCGATCGCCGGCAACACCGTGCTGTATGGGGCGACCGCTGGTCGGCTGCATCTCGTCGGTCGGGCTGGCATGCGCTTCGCGGTCCGCAACAGCGGCGCGTCGGCAGTGGTCGAGGGCATCGGCGCGCATGGCTGCGAGTACATGACCGGCGGCGTCGTCGTCGTGTTAGGCCCGGTCGGGGCGAACTTCGGGGCCGGCATGACCGGCGGGCGGGCGTACCTGTTCGACCCGAGTGGCCGCCATGTCGCCGCGCTTCACGCGGACAGCGTCGCGGCCGTCCGTCTGTCTGAGGTCCTGCGCGATCGTGTTGATGGTCGCGAGCGCTTCGACGAGCTGTTCGCGCTGCTCCAGGATCACGCGGCCGCGGGTTCGGTGCTGGCGAGGCGGCTCGCTCTGTCGGAGCGGCTGGCGGGGGAGACGTGGCTCGTCGAGCCGGTCGTGCCGGTCAGCTCGGTCGCGGCCGATGCCGCGCCCCAGACTGTCGCGGAGGTCGCGATCCCGCTGCCTGGCTAGGTGGCCGGTCCCGCCCGGCCCACGGTGCTGGCCCGGGCCACGGTGCTTGCCCGGCCCACGGTGCTTGCCCGGCCCACGGTGGTTGCCCGGCCCCGGCCACGCTCCCAGGCCCCCCACTCCTGGCTGGAACATCCCGATGTTCCAATCGGCGAACGAGGGAACCCGCATCCGCGGCTACGGCGCCCTCAGCTCCCCGCTAGCCGCCGCTTGGAACCTTGTGGATGTTCCAAACGGCGAATGAGCCCCCGCTTCCTGCAACCGCTCCTTCGCCCAGCCCCTGATTGGAACCTCGTCATGTTCCAATGGCAAACGGGGCCTGCGATGAACGCCGATCCATCGCTCTTGGAACATCCCCATATTCCGTCGCGCACCTGAGCGCTCGAGCACAGCCACTTCCGGTGCGGATCGGAACTTCCAGGACGGTCCGAACAGCGCGTGAGGTCCGATGCGCGGCACATCGCCGCGTGCTCCCGTTGAGTTCGTAACATCGGGATGTTCCACAGCCCCGAAACGCCATGGCTGGCCCCGCCCAGACACAGGGAAGCCCGGCAGCCCGCCCCAGCGGACCACCGGGCTCCCACCCGAATGGCAAGCGGTTGCGCACCAGGCCCGGTTGCGCACCAGGGTCCGGTTACGTGCCGGGCCCCGATTACGCGCCGGGCCCGGGCCCTTTGCGTGCCGGGCTCCCATTGCGTGCCGTGCTCCCGTTGCGTGCCGGGTCCCGGTTACGCGCCCGGCTCCCCGACGGCACGAGAGGTCGCGACCGGGGCGGACCCGGGTGCCGGCGCCTCGGCCCGCATCGGGACCTCCTTCAGCATCGCGACCAAAGCCGCCGCCAGGAGCGACGCCCCGATCCCGATGACGAACGTGTTCGCCGTCGCGATCGAGAACGCCTGGTGGATCGCATCGACGATCGCCGGTATGAACGGCTCGACCTGGGCGCGGAACGCCGCCGGCACTTGCGCCAGGATCGCCGCCCCAAGGTCGCCGACCCCCGCAACCGCATCGGGTCGGACCCCGCCACCGGCAAGCGCACTTGCCAGCTCGGGCGGGACGTCCGCCGCGGCGAGCTGCCGCGGCGCCTCCTCGACGAGGGAGGTGCTGAAGATCGTCCCGGTGATCGCCAGGCCGACGGTCCCGCCGACCTGTTGGAAGAACGTCAAGTTGCTGGTCGCGGTCCCGAGCCGCTCGATCGGCACGCTGTTCTGGACGATGAGCGTGAACACCGCGAACGTCGGGCCGACGCCGAGCCCCGCGACGAACATCCACAGCCACAGCAGCGGGATCGGCGTGTCGGCTCGCAGGTTGCTCAGGAGGAAGAGCCCGACCGCCATCGTCACCAGCGCGCCGGTGAGCAGCAGCTTGTAGCGACCTGTTCGCGCGACGATCTGGCCGGCGGCTGTGGCGCTCAGGATCAGGCCGCCGAGCAGCGGCAGGATCTGATAGCCCGACTCCGTCGCGGACGAGCCGTTGACGACCTGGAACCAGCGCGGCAAGAAGACGACCGTCGCGAAGAACCCGAATGCCGCGAGGAAGAACGCGCTGACCGAGATCGTGAACGAGCGGTTGCGGAACAGGCTGAGCGGCACGATCGGCTCGCGCACCCGTGACTCGACGAAGATGAACACGAGACCGATGACCGCGCCGAGCGCGATCAGGCCGCCGACGGACGGATCGGTCCAGTCGGCCGACTGCTTGTTCGTCAGCCCGACCAGGATCGGCACGAGGGCTGCGGTGAACAGCGCTGCACCGGCGTAATCGATGGAAGGTCGGCCTTCGCCGAGGTGGTAGGACGGCAGGTTGCGCCAGACGACCGCGAAGACGATCGCCCCGATCGGTAGATTGAAGAAGAACACGAACGGCCATCCGATCGAATCGGTGATCAGACCGCCGATCGCCGGCCCGATGAGCACCGACAGACCGAATACCGCGCCGAACAAGCCCTGGTACTTTCCTCGCTCGGACGGTGCGAACAGGTCGCCGATGACCGCGAGCGCGATCGGGAAGAGCGCACCGGCACCGAGACCCTGGATCCCGCGGGCGCCGATGAGCTGCCACATCTCCTGCGACAGGCCGGCGAGAAGCGAGCCGACCATGAAGATGCCGATGCCGAACAGGAAGATCGGCCGGCGCCCGAACAGGTCGGACAGCTTGCCGTACAGCGGGCCGCTGATCGTCGAGGTCAGCAGGTAGGCGGTGAACGCCCAGGTGTAGAGATCGTTGCCGCCGAGGTCGGTGATGATGCGCGGCAGCGCCGTCCCGACCACGGTCTGATCGAGTGCGGCGAGGAAGACGCCGATCATCACCGCGCCCAGGATGCGCATCCGCACGCGGTGCGGGAGCTCGATCGGTGGGCGATCGACGAACGTCTGTTGTGCTTGGGCAGGTGTCGTCACAAGGGCCTCCAGTGGTCCGTTTCCATCTCTCCGAAGGTAGCAGCCGATTAGGAAGGATTCGTTCCTAATTGCGTGTTAACGTTTCGTCAGCCATGGATCCATCGGCTCGATTGCTGCGCCTGCTCTCGCTGCTCCAGACGCCGCGCGACTGGACCGGCACCGAGCTCGCCGAACGGCTCGAGGTGACCACCCGGACGGTGCGCAACGACATCGACCGTCTGCGGGTGCTCGGCTATCCGGTGCACGCCACGCGCGGCGCGATCGGTGGATACCGGCTCGAGGCCGGAGCGAACCTGCCGCCGCTCCTGCTCGACGACGAGGAGGCGATCGCGGTCGCGGTCGGGTTGCAGACGGCTGCAGGCGGCGCGATCGGTGGGATCGAGGAAACCTCGCTCCGGGCCCTGTCGAAGCTCGAGCAGGTCCTGCCGCACCGGCTTCGGCGGCGGGTCAATGCGCTGCAGGCCTTCACGGTGCTCGTGCCGCGTGACGAGCGCGAGCCGACCGTCGACCCAGGTGTCCTGACGCTGCTCGCCGGGGCGTGTCGCGACCACGAGCGGCTGCGCTTCTCGTACAAGGATCGCGAAGGTGTCGCGACCCGCCGCGAGGCCGAGCCGTACCACCTCGTGAATTGGGGCCGGCGCTGGTACCTGCTGGCGTGGGACATCGACCGGGTGGACTGGCGGACCTTCCGGGTCGACCGGCTCGCACCCAGGTTGCCGCTCGGCGCGCGGTTCGAACCGCGCCCGCTGCCGGACGAGGACGTCGCCGGGTACGTCGCGCGCGGCGTGGCGTCGGCGTGGAAATTCCGCGCCCGGATCGTCGTCCACGCCCCGGCCGACACCGTTGCCGAGCGGATCGGCCGATCGGTGGGCACGGTCGAGGCGCTCGACGACCGGACGTGTGTCCTTGAGGCGGGCGCCAACAGCGTCGAGCAGATGGCGGTCTACCTGGGCATGCTCGATGCCGAATTCTCCGTCACCGAGCCACCCGAGCTCGTGGAGCATCTGCGCCGGCTTGCAAAACGGTACGCCGGGTCGACCGCCGCCTAGCGCCGGACCGCGGCCAGCGCTCGCTCGGCCTGTCCGATGTGAAATCGGTCATGCCCGGCAGCGAGCCGGACGATCAGGCCGTAGCTCTCCGGACCGCGCTCCCGATGGATGCCGACGCGCTCCCGATCGGCCGGCGGGCGGGCCTTCCACAGCCGCAGGTTCGCAGTGCGCAGTGCATCGAACAGCGAGATCAGGTCGTCCGGATCGTCGTCGCGGTGCCGGAGCCCATCGACCCACAGGTCCTGGTCGTAGCCGACGATGTCGGGCCGATCCTCCGACAGGATCCAGCGCACGCGCGCGGCGGTCGTCAGCTCGGAGTCGACCAGGTGTCCGATGCACTCGACGACCGACCACTCCGTCGGCTCGGGTCGGATGCGGAGCTGGTCGCCCGCATCGCGGACGAGCTCGCGGAGTCGGGCGACAGTCGCCGCCTGGACGGCCGCCGGATCGTCGTCACCGAGGAGATCGAGGAGCTGGCGCCGATACGCCTCGGGGCTCTGGACAGGGTCGATCGCGGCGTCGGACATGGGTGCGATGGTGCCCCACACGACGCCGGACCGATAGACCCAGCGATCCGGATTCCGATGGGGCCAGCCCGTGCGATACCGACCCGCAACCGAGCCGGTCCCGACTCGGTGCCGAAGTCGCGGTCTCCTGAGCCCTACGCTCCGCTCCATGATGGGGAAGCGTCTCCCTGGAACGACCGTGGGCGGCTCCGCCGCCACGACGAGCGACGAGGTGATCGCGATGCTCCACCGGTCCGGATCGGACATCCACCGCCCGCTCGCGGTGCGCGACGGCGCGGGCGCGCCGGTCACCTGCGCGTCGTGCGGCTGTCGTCTGTCCCAGACCGGCGAGGCGTGGTTCCATTTCAACCCGCTCGGTGGTCGCGATGCCCGCGGCTGTCGGGTCGCCTGCGCCGACTCCGCGCACGACGCGACCGGTCGCCCGGTGTCGATCGCCGTCTAGAGCCGCCCGCATCCGGGCATCTACTCGGCGCCGGGCGCCTCATCAACGACGATCCGATAGCCCACGCCCCGGACCGCCACGACGTGCGGGCCGTGCGCGGCGTCGACCTTCGCCCGCAACCGTGCGAGATGCGGCTTCAGCCACAAAAGGTCGGGGTCGGTCTCGGCCGGCCAGCCGGCACGGGCCAGCTGCAGGTGCGGGACGATGTCGCCCTGTGCCCGGACGAGCGCCTCGAGCAGGCGGAACTCGGTCGGCGTGAGCGACAGTGGCTCGTCGCCGACCCGCGCCTCGTGCCTCCCGGGCTCAAGAACCAGATCGCCCGCCTCCAGCGGCCCCGCCGGCCCACCGGTTCCGGCCGAGGACCGGTCGACCCGGCGCATGATCGCCGCGATCCGTGCCAGCAGCTCGGCCTTGCCGAACGGCTTCGTCAGATAGTCGTCCGCCCCGATCCCCAGCGCGCGGACCTTGGCGGCCTCGCCGCTCTCACCGGACACGACGAGGATCGGCGCCTGCCCGACCGCGCGCATCTGCCCGGCGACGGAGAACCCGTCCGGACCCGGCATCGCGAGGTCGAGCAACACCAGGTCCGGGTGCTCCTCGCGGAACCGCTTGACGGCGGTCAGGCCGTCGTACGCGGTGATGACCTGGTGGCCTTCGGTGCCCACGAGCGCGGTGATCGCCCCGACCATGGCCGGGTCGTCGTCCACGACGAGGATGCGAAGCGGTCGGCTGCTCACGGTCGGCATCGCTCAGATCGCCACCGCTGCCGGGACGGCCACGACGAAACGCGCGCCGTGCGGTCGGGCCGGCTCGCACCACAAGTGCGCTCCCATCAATTCGCCGAGGCGCTTGGCGGCATACAGGCCGATGCCCGAGCCGCGGGCCGTATGCGTGTCGCGCCGCGCGTACGGCTCGAAGATCCGTTCCCGCCACTCGTCCGGGATGCCCGGGCCCTCGTCGGTGACGCCGAGGTGGACGATCCCCTCGACGAGGTTCCAGTCGATCCGGATGGTCGTGTCGGAGGGGGCGTACTTCACCGCGTTCTCGACGAGGTGCTCGACGATCTGACGGAGGCGGGACGGATCGGCCAGGCCGTGGAGCCGCGGCGTCCCGGCGGTGACGACGTGATGTCGGCCGAGCAACGGTTTGAGCGACTGGAGCACCTCGCCGACCAGCGTCTCGACATCGACCGGCTCGACGGCGGCCGCATCCTCGGGCACGACCCGGACCGAGGCAAGGATGGAATCGACCAGCCGGTCGAGTCGCTCGATCTGCTCGAGCGTCGCGTCGTGCCAGGCGGCGCGCGTCTGCCGGCGCTCCACGTCGCGCGACTCGCGCCCGTCGAGTTTCGGTTCGTCCGCCAGGAGGTCGGTGTAGGCACGCACGACCGCCAGCGGCGTCCGCAGCTCATGGGTCACGAGCGCGATCAGCTCGCTGCGCGCCTCATCGATCGCCTTGAGCGACTCGACGCGGGCCTCGGCCTCCGACTGCTGGCGGCCCTTCTCGACGATCCCTGCAAGCAGGTCGGCGACTGCGCTGAGCTGGGCCACGTCCGAGGCGCTGAAGACCCGCGGGTGCTCGGTCTGGACGTTGAGGACGCCGATCGTCTGATCGTGCCACGTCAGCGGCACGCTCAGCATCGAGCTCACGAACCGGCGCTGGTCGATACCGCGGACCCACAGGAACCGGGGGTCGGCCTTGACGTCCGGGATGACCAGCGGCTGCTGGCTTGCGGCCACCGACCCGGTCACGCCTTCGCCGAATGGGACGCGGGCGCGGCCGATCTGGAACCGGTCGAGGCCGTTGGTGGCGGCGAGGGTCAGGTACGCTCCATCGCGGTCGAGGAGATAGAGCGAGGAGACATCGGCATGGAGGGCGTCCCGTGTCCCGTCGACGACGGTCTCCAGCAGCTCGTCCCACGTGCGCGCGGTCGTCGCGAGGCGAGCGACGTCGTGGATGAAGCGCAGCTGGTCGAGCTGGGCGCCATCGGTGACGTCGGCGCCGACCTTGGCCGGGGCCACGGTTCGTCCCCGCCCTGGTCCGTCATGTACGGTCGCTCGTCGCTGGGCCACGCTCATCACGATACAAGGGTAGGAACGGTCGCACCGCTGGATGGTTGCGGTCCGGTCGTGGCTCGGTTGCGGTACCGGGAGGCGGGCAGGGCGGCATGACCTCGACATCGCGAGCTCCGCGGGCGTCGCGATCCGCCCGCGCCGCCGAGCCGGCCGGCATCGGGTCGGCCCGAGCGCGCGATCCTCTCGCCCTCGAGGTCCGCCTGCTGGGTGCCCTGCTCGGGCAGGTGATCACCGAACAGGCCGGGCGAGGGGATCTATGACCTCGTCGAGCGGCTGCGGCTGGCGGCCATCGCCTTCCGGCAGGACGAGCAGCCGGCGGTCCGCGAGCGGCTCGAGGCCGAGCTCGATGCGCTCGAGCTGGAGGATGCCGAGGCCGTCATCACGGCGTTCTCCCTGTACTTCCAGCTGGTCAACCTGGCGGAAGCGCGGGCACGCGTCCGGACGCTGCGAAGGCGCGAGCGCGCCGCACGCGACGGGCTCCTCGACGATTCTGTTGCGGAAGCCGTCGCGCGGCTGCGACGAGCCGGCCGGAGCGATGCGGACCTCGACGCCATCCTCGCTCGACTGCGGATCATGCCGGTCCTCACCGCGCACCCGACCGAAGCCCGCCGACGCACGACGCTCGTCGCCCTGCGGCGCTGTGCGGTGCTGCTCGAGCGGCTCGACGACACCAGGCTGACCCCCTCCGACGATCGCGAGATCCGCCGTCGGCTGCGTGAGGAGATCACGCTGCTGTGGCGCACGTCGGACCTTCGCGCGGTGACGCCCGAGCCGCTGGACGAGGTCCGGACGGCGATGGCGATGTTCGATGCGACGCTCTTCACGCTCGCACCGCGGCTGTACCGGACGGTCGACGCGGTCCTCGACGCCGAGACCGGGACGCGCCCGCCGCGCGCGCCGGCGTTCCTGCGGTTCGGATCGTGGATCGGTGGCGATCGCGACGGCAACCCGGCTGTCACCTCGGACATGACGCTGCGAACGCTCCGGATCCAGTCCGATCACGTCTTGCACGGCTACGAGGCGGTCGCGATGCGGCTGATGCAGACCGTGTCTGCGACGACCCCGCACGAACGGGTCTCTCGGGCGCTCGCCACACGCCTCGCCCGCGATGCCGAGGACCTCCCCGAGACCGACCGCCAACTCCGTCGACGTTTCCCGGACGAACCGTACCGGCAGCGGTTCGGGTTCATCGCCGAACGATTGCGACGCACGCGGGCGATTCTGACCGGGGAGGCCGGCGCCCGCACCGGGCACTACGAGGATGCCGACAGCTTCGACGCCGAGCTGCACGAGATCCAGGAGTCGCTCGTCGATGACGGTCTTGAGCGGATCGCCTGGGGCGAGGTCGCCGAGCTGCGCTGGCAGGTGGCGACGTTCGGGTTCCACCTGGCGTCGCTCGAGATCCGGCAGCACAGCGCGGTCCATCAGGCGGCGCTCGACGCGCTGGCGCGCTCGGCCGAGGAGGCCACCGAGGCCGCGCCCGGCGTGACCGTCGGGGAGGTGCTGGCGACGTTCCGATCCATCTCCGAGGTGCAGGCGCGCTTCGGTGGGGAGGCGTGCCGGCGGGTCGTGGTGTCCTTCACGGCCACGCCACGGGACGTCCTGAACGTGCTCGATCTGGCGGCCCGCGCGGGCGGCGAGCCCGCGATCGACGTCGTCCCCCTGTTCGAGTCGTCGGAGGCGCTGACCGACGCCGGCGAGATCCTCGATGCGTTGCTCCGCGACGCGGTGTACCGCCGCCACGTCGCATCCCGCGGTGACCGACAGGAAGTGATGCTCGGCTACTCCGACTCGAACAAGGAGTCGGGGTTCCTCGCGGCGGCCTGGATGCTCCACCAGGCACAGGCCGCGCTGGTGGAGGCGGCCCGCGCGCACGGCGTCGAGTTGACGTTGTTCCACGGTCGAGGTGGCGCGATCGGTCGCGGCGGCGGACCGGCCAACCGCGCCATCGTCGGGGGCGCGCCGGGGTCGGTCGATGGGCGGCTGAAGCTCACCGAGCAAGGGGAGGTGATCGCCGCCAACTACGGCGATCCCGCGATCGCCCGCCGCCACCTCGAGCAACTGACGGGCGCCGTGCTCATCGCCTCGACGCCTGAGCACGACTCCGCCGCCGCGGCGGCGGCAAAGGCCGGCGGCCCGCTCCTGAACGAGCTGTCCGAGACCGCTCGGTCCGCGTACCGCGCGCTGGTCCACGAGGATCCCGGGTTCGCCGCCTTCTTCCGGTCGATCACGCCGATCGCCGAGCTGTCCGACCTTCGCCTGGGATCCCGCCCCGCCGCCCGCGGTCGGGCGGGCGCCGCGCCCGACGAGGCGCCACCCATCGATGCGCTGCGTGCCATCCCGTGGACCTTCGCCTGGTCGCAGTCGCGGATCAACCTGCCCGGCTGGTACGGCCTCGGGTCGGCGCTCGACGCGTACGGCGCAGCACACGGCGAGGCGGGCATCCGCGAGATCGCACGGCTGTACCGCTCATGGCCGTTCCTGGCGTCCGTCATCGACAACGCGGAGATGATCCTGGCCAAGGCGGATATGGGTATCGGCCGACGCTATGCGTCGCTCGCCCAGGGTGACGACGCGGATCGCCGCTGGACGGCGATCGAGGCCGAGTACCACCGGACCGTGACTTTGCTGCTGCGCGTCACGGGACGTGACCGGCTCCTGGACGGAGCGCCGGTCCTGCAGCGGTCGATCGGTCTTCGGAACCCCTATGTCGACGCTCTCTCGGAGGTCCAGGTGCGCCTGCTCCGACGCCTGCGTGCCCTGCCGCCGGACGATCCCGCCCGCGCCATGCACCTGCGGCTGGTGCAACTCTCCGTGAACGGCGTCGCGGCCGGGCTCCAGAACACCGGGTAGCGCGATGGATCATCGGGATCACGTCGCCCTGATCCAGGAAGGGGTCGCTGGCGCGGGGCCCGTCTGGGCGGACATCGGCGCCGGCACGGGCGCCTTCACGCTCGCGCTCGCCGACCTGCTGGGCGACGACGGGCGCATCATCGCGGTCGACCGGGATGGAGCGGCGCTGGCCGAGAACGCCCGGGAGGTCGCCGCGCGCTTTCCGGCCACCACGCTGACGACGCTCGTCGGGGACCTGCAGGAGCCGCTCGACCTGCCCCGCTCGACGGCCTGCTCGCCGCGAACAGCCTCCACTTCGTGAGCAGGGATCGACAGGTGTCCGTGGTCGCCGCACTCGCCGGTCACCTCCGCCCTGGCGCGCCGTTCATCGTCGTGGAGTACGACGCCGACCGTGGTAACCCCTGGGTGCCCCACCCGTTCTCGATCGGACGATGGCGCGAGCTCGCCTCGGAGGCAGGCCTGGGCGACACGGTCGAGATCGGCCGCGTGCCGAGCCGGTTCCTCGGATCGATCTACGCGGCGGTCAGCCGGAAGCCCTGACGAGCCGATCGCACCTCAGCCGCGCTCTGGCGGCCCTATACCGCGGCCGATCCCGCGGCTGGAACATCCCCATGTTCCGATCGGCGAACGATGGCACCCTCAGCCGCTGACCACGGCGCCCTCGGCCCGGGCTAGCCGCCATCTGGAACGCCATCGATGTTCCAGTTGGCGAAGGAGTTGCCGCGTCAGCCCCGCCCTGGCGGCGGCGAGGGTGGGTCCGGTGGCGTGACGTTCTTGATCGGCGGTGGCGGCGGCCGGCGCCGCAAGACTCGACCGAGCACGTCCGGCCCGGCGATGAACGGCGCGAGATACGCCAGCAGCAACAGCGGGATCACGATCCGGGTCGCGCCTGGGTCGGACGGCCACGAACATCGCCAGGCACCAGATGACGAGGACATACAGCCCGACCGAGCCCCGTGACAGACCGGCGGCGCGCAATCGGCGCGCCGGGATGAGCACGAGCAGCGCGAGCCCCAGCGCCAACGCGAGGAGCCAAGGCGGGGCGATCATCCGGTCAGCGGCTCATCGATCGGTAGCGGCGGATCCCCAGCGGCGCGAAGACCACGATGAAGACGACCACCCAGATCAGCGTGACCAGGACCGGGTTTTGCGATGGGAAACTGTCGGTCGTGTAGGGGTTCGGATTGCCCCACAGCTGGCGAAGGGAACTGGTGAGCGTGCTCGTCGGGTTCCATTCGGCGACGAACTGGAGCCACGAGGGCAGCGTTCCGGGCGGCACGAAGACGTTCGAGATGAAGGTGATCGGGAACAGCACGGTGAAGATGGCCTGCTGGGCGACCTCGACGGTCGGCACGCTGAGACCGAGGAAGATCCCCAGCCAGGCCATCGCGAAGGCGAACAACAGGAGCAGTCCGATCCCGGCGAGGAGCGCGCCGAGGCCGGTATGGACGGTCCAGCCGACGGCGAGGCCCGAGACCATCAGCACGATGAGGATCCCACCGTTGTAGATGACGTCGGCGAGTGATCGTCCAGACAGCACGGCAGAGCGAGCCATCGGCAGCGAGCGGAACCGATCGATGATCCCCTTGCCGATGTCGTCCGCCATGCCGATCGCCGTCGTTCCGGCGGCGAAGACGATGGTCTGGGCGAAGATCCCCGGCATCAGGTACTCGCGGTAGTACTTCGGATCGGGCGGATAGCCAGGCAGCGGGATCGCGCCGCCGAAGACGTAGGCGAACAGCACCACGAACATGATCGACTGGAGCACCGCGAAGATCGCGAGCTCCGGGATCCGCGGGATCCGCTTCAGGTTGCGCCACATGATGACCAGCCCGTCCCGGGCAGCCGAGGAGAGGGTCCCTGCGGCAGGAGCGGGTCGGCTGGTCGTCGCGGTGGCGCTCATGCGGCGGCCTCCGCGGGCTCCTCGACTGCGGCGTGGCCGGTCAGGCTCAGGAACACATCGTCCAGGGTCGGGCGGCGAAGTCCGATGTCATCGATCGCGATGCCGACCTCGTCGAAGTCGCGGATGACGGTCGCGAGGCGCTTCGCCCCACCGTCCGAGGGAACGGTGACCCGCCGTGTGTGTTCGTCGATGGTCGACCCGCCGAGCCCGATCCCGTCGAGGATGCGACGGGCGTCGTCGACCCGCGTGCGATCGTGGACGACGACCTCGATGCGCTCACCGCCGACCTGGGCCTTCAGATCGTCGGACGTGCCGCGCGCGATGATCTTGCCGTGGTCGACGACGGCGATGGTGTCGGCCAGCTCGTCTGCCTCCTCGAGGTACTGGGTCGTCAGGAGGAGCGTCACGCCCTCGCGGACGAGCGACCGGATGACCTCCCACATCCCGAGCCGGCTTCTCGGGTCGAGACCGGTCGTCGGCTCGTCCAGGAAGAGCAGCTTGGGACGGCCGATCAGCGCGCTCGCGAGGTCGAGCCTGCGGCGCATGCCGCCCGAGTACGTCTTGACGACGCGGTCAGCGGCATCGGCCAGCTCGAACTGGTCGAGCAGCTCGCCGGCGCGTGCCCGCGCGGTGTCGCTCGAGAGCTGGTAGAGCCGGCCGAACATCCACAGGTTCTCGCGCCCCGTGAGGTTCTCGTCGACGGCCGCGTACTGGCCGGACAGCCCGATCAGGGTCCGGATCTGCTGTGCGTCGCGGATCACGTCGAGCCCCGCGATCGTGGCATGACCCGCGTCGGGTCGGAGCAGCGTCGCCAGGATGCGCACGGTCGTCGTCTTGCCGGCACCGTTCGGTCCGAGCAGCCCGAGGATGGTGCCCCGGGCGACCGTGAGGTCGACGCCGTCCAGTGCGCGGACCTCGTGCTTCCTTGTCTTGTAGATCTTGACGAGCCCTTCGGCGGTGATTTCGTCCATGCGGCGGCGCACCTCTGGATCAGGATGGAGAACGGCAAGTATAGGCGGTCGACATCATCGGCCCGTTATCGCGTGGCGGCCGGCAATGCATCCCGAGCAACACGCCGGCACGGACCACCATGCGGCCGGTACGCTCGCCGCTCGATGTATGACCGACTCCGGGCCTGGCTCGACCGCTGGGGCCCCATCCTCCCGCTGCTCGTCGCCGAGTTCATCGTCTGGCTGGGCTTCGGTAGCCTGCTGCCCGTCCTGCCGATCTACTTCCACGAGCAGGGCCTCGATCTGGCGACGCTCGGGCTGGTGATCGCGGCGTGGCCGGCTGCCCGACTGGTCAGCGAGCCGATCTTCGGGTGGCTGGCCGATCGCACAGCCCGGGTTCCCCTGATGGTCATCGGGCTGGTCGCGACAGGCGTGTTCGGCGCGTTGCCGTTGGTCTGGACCGGCCCGGTCGCGTTCCTCGTGCTCCGCGCCGGCGCCGGTTTGGGGTCGGCGATGTACGACCCCGCCGCGCGCGGTTTCCTGACCGATGCCACGCCGCCCGAGCGTCGTGGCGAGGCGTTCGGCCTGTACGGCGCCGCCCAGATGGGCGGGCTGCTGATCGGCCCGTCGATCGGCGCATTCGGGGCGGGGCAGTTCGGCGGCATCGGCTTCGTGTTCGTGTTCAGCGCCGTCGCCGCGATCGTCGCGGCGGTGGCGATCGCGCTCCGTGTCCGCGAGGAGGGTCCAGCCCACAAGGCCGGCGCATCGCCCTGGTCCGACCGGACCACGCTGCCGCCCGACTCACCCTACGTCGAGGGCCGGGCCGCCGCGGCATTGGCGGCCGACGCCACGTCAACCGCGGACCGGAGCCCCTCCGATGGCCGTGCGATGCGGCTCCTGAACCGCGGCCTGATCGCCGCGATCATCCTGAACGTCGGCGGCTACTACGGCGGCGGCACGTACGAGGTGATCTGGAGCCTCTTCCTCCAGGGACTCGGCGCGGATCTGGCGCTCATCGGCCTGACATTCGCGATGTTCGGCCTGCCGGTGCTGGTCCTCTCGCCGTTCGCGGGGCGCCTGGTCGACCGGCGCGGCTCTTTTGCGTTCATCGTCCTCGGGATGGTCCTGCCGGCGGTGACCGGCATCCTGTACACGTTCATGCGGGACCCATCCTTTGCCGTGCCGTTGATCCTGATCGAGGCGACCGGGTTCGCATTCCTGAACCCCGCGCTGTACGCGGTCGTCGCGGCGAGCTCGCCGCCCGGCCGTTCGTCGACGGCACAGGGACTGTTCGGCGCGGCCGGCACGCTCGGGTTCATCGTGGCGTCGGTGACGGCGGGCCTGCTCGCGGAGCGGAACATCCTGTTCCCGTTCTATGCGTTCAGTGGGGTGATGCTGGTGACGCTGCTCATCGCGGTCGTCGTGGGCGGGCCGGCGCTCCACGGACGGGTCGCCCAGCCGTCCCAGGCACCGGCCACCGCGGGCTGAGGCGCGCCGAGCGCATTTGACCGATTCCGGGCCCGCCCCTATCATTCGCGGTCGCGGGGTGGAGCAGCGGCAGCTCGTCGGGCTCATAACCCGAAGGTCAAGGGTTCGAATCCCTTCCCCGCAACCAAGCTTTCTTCCTGAACCCCGGGTCCCGACCAACCCGGGGTTCAACCTTTCTGCCTGCCATCCGGACGGATCAGGGCGCCAGTCGTTGCCACGCCGGTTGGCCATTATCCCCAGGCCATGGCGCGACGGCAGTCGCGCCGGTGAGCGGATCGACGGTCAGGCGGTTGGCGGCCCGACCCTTCTGCGTCGAAGTACACGCCGAATATCGACCCATCGTCGGGCGCCCAGACCCAGCGGGCGCACAGGTCGCCGAGGGAATCGCTTGGCCCGCTCGGACACTGGATCTCGACGTCGGGACCGACCCCGTCGACCGGGATCACCGCGGCACGATGGTCCGAGCCGTCTGGCGAGAAGATCCTCGTGATGATCAGGCGTGTCCCATCGTTCGACCAGACCGCGTCGCCGTCGGAGACCGCATCCGGGTGGTGGTCCACAGCGAACGTCGCCCGTGCCGTCCGCCGAGATGACGTGGGTTCGCCAGACGTCCTCGGCATCCATCGATACATACAGGATGCGAGAGCCATCCGGCGACCACGATCCGCCCCCGATCGCTACCAGTCGTCGGCTCGACGATCGTTCGAACGACGGACGTCGCGATGTCGACTGCAAACAGGCCTGTCACCCCGTCGTCGGCTCGATGGCCGGTGAAGAGGATCTCAGATCCGTTTGGCGGGCGGAACGACGGCGCCTCGACACTCATCCCGACGTCGATCGTTCGTATGGCCCCCGAGCCATCAGTCGGGATGAGGAGCATGGAAAAGGTGTTGTCGACCAAAGCCGTCGCCAGGATCGAGCGCCCGTCTGGCGAGAAGCTCCACGCGTCGTGGTACGGGCCGAATTCATCGAGCAGCTCTGGCGTGACCTGGATCATGTTCGTGCCGTCGGCATTCGCAACGAACAGCAGGGCGTTGCGACCCTCGCCCGTGCGGGCGAACGCAAAGCGCGTTCCATCCCTGGAGAAGATCGGACGCGCATCGAATGTGGACCCCGTGACCAGGGCCGCCGTCTGGCCGGTCACTGGATCCATCGAGTAGATGTCGCCCTCGGCGTCGTACGCGATCAACCCGTTGGCCGCCCGCCCGTATGGCGCGGGCAGACGCGGTCGTGAGCCGACGTACGCGGCGACCATCGCCGCAAGCAGGACGACGAGCAGCGCGAAGACAGCGAGCCGGCGCCATGGCAACCGAGTCGTCGGGGTCCGCGCAGTCACAAGTTCCATGGGGAGCCACCTTTCGATGGATGCCCAGGCGGGTCGCTGACGCGTGCCGGCGGTCCGCCCGAGGATGTCTGTGAGGTAATCGGGCGTTCGCGGGTCAGCCAGGTCGGTCAGGGCGACGGGCAACTGACGTTCGAAGGTATCGATCGGCATCATGCGAACCGCCCTTCCGGCACGGCGATCGGATCCACGGCGTCATCGTTCGCAACGGTCGTGCGGAGCACGCCGAGCGCGCGGTGCAGCCGGGATTTCGCGGTGCCCAGCGGGATGCCCATGCAGGACGCGACGTCCGGCAGTGGCATGCCGAGGAAGTAGTGCAGGACGACGACCGCACGCCAGCCGGGCTCGAGGGTCCGGAGCGCGCGATCGAGCAGGTCGCGATCCACGACGCCACCGCTGAAATCGGCGGTCGACGGGACGTGGAGCGGAGTCAGCTCCACCTCGATCGCACGGCGCTTGCGGCGCCGGATCAGGTCGAGGCAGGCATTGACGAGCAGTCGATGGAGCCAGGCGTCGAACCGGTCCACGTCGCGCAACGTGGGGAGGTCGCGCCAGCTCCGGACGAGAGCCTCCTGGACAGCGTCCCGCGCAAGGTCGGTATCCCGGAGGATCAGGCGTGCGGCCGCGTCCAGGCGCGCGACGGCCGCGCCGGCCAGCATCGCGAAGGCGTCATGATCGCCTCGCTGCGCTCGCTCGACGAGACCTCGCTGGTCCACGGTCGCCTCAGGGTGTCGGCACGACCGAGGTGGCCGTGCTCGACATCCTAGGGCGTCATCGATGCCGGAATTCGTTCCCGTGTATCGATGGGTCAGTGAGTCACGGGGCTCGGCGCTGCCAGGTGGGAGTGCCAGTCGCCGTCCAGGGAGCCGGCCGGACCTTGCCGGTCAGTGGGTCGGCCAGGAACTGCGGTAAGGGCCGGCCGCTTGCGTCCGACGTGGTACCGAGGAGGACCGAGTCGTCGGGTGACCAGATCCAGTCGGCATTGCAAGCGTCTGGCGAAGCGAACGAAGCGCATTCGATGTCGATGCCGACGCTACTGCCATCGGCCGGGACGATGGCGGACCGGATGATGTCGCCGTCTGCGCCGACGTACCACCGATTGACGATCAATCGGGTTCCGTCATTCGACCAGCCGCCGCCACCTCCGTCCGCGAAGCTGTCCGGATGAGCGTCGACCAGGACGTCGCCGGTCCCGTCGGCTGACATGACGTGGGTCCGCAACGATATCCTCGTCGTCGTTGGGATCGAAGACGGCATACGCGATCCGCGTCCCGTCGGGGGACCACGCCGCGACGGAGACGTCTGCCGTGGCCGACGGGGCGATGATCGTCCGGACATCACCGGTCGCGGGGTCGAATGCGTACAGGCCACGAGTCGTCGGCTCCGGGTTCGATCCCCTGGAACATGATCTCGGAGCCGTCCGGGCGGTATCGCGGTGGTTCGTCATTCAACGTTGCCCCGACATCGAAGAACACCGGTGGGCCGCTGCCGTCGCTCGCCACGACCATGATCGTGGGTCCTGTTGGCGAGTGGCCAACGCGACGATCGAGCGGCCGTCGGGCGAGAAGCTCCAGGCGGCGAGACCGCTGAGCGGCTCGGGCGTGACCTGGACGAGCCCACGTCCGTCGTCCCTGGACGACGAACAGGAACCCGGGCCGGACGCCGCCATCGCCCTCGACCTTGCGTTCGAAGGCGACTCGAGTGCCGTCCAGCGAGTAGACGGGTTGACCGTCGACCTCCGGGCCGGCCACGATCCCGGTCGCCTTGCCGGTCACTGGGATCTGCGGTGTAGATGTCGCCGTCCTGGCCAAAGGCGATCGACCCGTTCGCTGCCGGACCGAACGGGACCGCCGGAACCGCCGCTGCGAGCCCGCGTAGAACGCGAGCATCGCCGCGAGCAGGGCTGCCAGGAGCGCGAAGCACACCGACGATCCGCCATGGGACGCGCGGTGCGCCAGGCAACGCCTTGGTCGCGAGGTCCATCGGAAGCCACCTTTCAGGGAACGTCCAGGCGGGTCGCTGCCGCACGCGGGCGATCTGCTGGACGAGGTCATCTCGATAGTCGGGCGTCCCCTGCAGGTACAGGTCGGCGAGGAGCGCCGGCAGGTCATGCTCGAAGCGTCGCGGCGAGGTCATGCCAGCTGTCCTCCTGCGACGGCGACCGGGACGGGTTCGGGCTCGGCGGTCACGGTCGTCCGCATCGCGGCGAGCGCGTAGTGCAGGCGTGACTTGGCCGTCCCGTGCGGGATGCCCAGGGATGCCGCCACTTCTGGTAACGGCATCCCCAGGAGGTAGTGCAATGCGACGACCGCGCGGTGCCCGGGTGCGAGACCCGCGAGGGCCTTGTCGAGCAGCTCACGGTCGGCGAGCGGCGCCTGCGACGTCGTCTGCCATCGGCGCGTCGATCGGCGTGAGCTCGACCTCGATGACCCGACGCTTGCGACGCCGGACGAGATCGAGACAGGCATTGACGAGCAGGCGATGGAGCCAGGCGTCGAAACGGTCGGGATCGCGGAGACCCGGCAGGTCGCGCCACGCTCGGATGAGTGTCTCCTGGACCGCGTCGCGCGCGAGCTCCGAGTCCCGGAGGATCAGGCGGGCGGCCGCGTCCAGCCGCGCGAGGTGGACGTCGATGAGCGAGGTGAAGGCGTCATGCTCGCCCCGCCTCGCTCGTTCGACGAGTCCTCGCTGGTCCACGGTCGCCTCTGATGCGGCACGGCCTTGGCGGTCGTGCTCGCTAGGGTATGGCGTCCGCGTCCAGGGAAAGGTTCAGTCGTTCGACGACCCGATCGACGCCGGTGATAAGCAGGATCACTCCCAGCGGAAGGTGCGTGCGGCGCCGACCAGGGCCGCCACGCCCCACGCGGCGACGATCCCGAGGTTGATCGCGAGGCTCCCACCAGACCCGAGTGATGCGCGGAACGCTTCGGCGAGAGCACCGACCGGCAGCAGACCGGCGATCGACGCCAGCGGCCCCGGCAGGTCCTCGATCGGGACCAGCACGCCGCCGACCATGAGGGCGACGAGGAACAACGCGTTCGCGAGCACGAGCGCGGCCTCGGGCCGGACCGTGCCGGCGATCAGCAGGCCGAGACCCGCGAAAGCCGTGGCGCCGACCAGCGTCGTCATGCCGACCGCCACGACCAGGCCGATGACAGAGCCGTCCGGACCGGGCCGCCAGCCGAGCACGACCCACGCGAGGGCGACGAGCGCCACGACCTGCGCAGCGGCGATGGAGGCGACCACGGCCAGCTTCGCGACCAGGAGACCCGCGCGACCGAGCGGCGATCCGCCCAGCCGCTTGAGCACGCCGTACCCGCGCTCATACGCGGTCGCGACCCCGAGGTTCACCAGCCCACTCGCGACGATCGCGAGTGCGAGCACCGCCGGTAGAAGGTCCGTCGCATCCCGCCGAGCCGGGGTCGCGACCAGTCCGAAGAAGACCAGGGCCGCCGCCGGGAGCCCGATCATCGCCAGCAGGTTCTCGCCGCGGCGTGCGGTCAGCCGCGCTTCCATCGTCGCCTGGGCGCGGACGGCTTGGCCGAACCTCGCGGGTTGACTCATGCCGCCGCTTCGTCTCGACCATCTCCCGCCGTGGCCGTGCCAACGAGCGCGAGGTACGTGTCCTCGAGCGTCCCGCCGGTCGCCCGCGCGTCGGTGATCAGGCGACCCTCCGACGCGCACCACGACGCAAGCGCGGCGATCAGGGCGGGGCTCGGTGGGAGGTCCTCGACGATGTAGCGGCTCGCCCCGTCGATCGCGTGGACCGTCGCGCCGAGAGCCACGCCCAGCGCTCGGAGTGAGCCGTGGTCGAGTGGGGCCGCCAGGCCGAACCGCAGTCGCGCGGGCAGGCGCGCGGCCAGCTCCAGCGCGCTTCCGGCCGCCACGATCCGCCCTCCGACGAGGATCGCGATCCGGTCGGCGAGGCGCTCGGCGTCCCCGAGCTCGTGGGTCGTCGACGAGGACCGCCGTCCCGCGCGCGCGTTCCGCCTCGATCCGTGCCCGGACGACGGCGCGCACCTGGGGATCCATCCCCGCGGTCGGTTCATCGAGGACCAGCACATCGGGCCGGCCGACGAGCGCGAGGGCGAACCCGAGTCGCTGGCGCTCCCCACCCGACAGGCGGCGGAACGGGGTGGTCGCCACGTCCCGCAGGCCGAGCTCATCGAGAAGCGCATCCGGATCCGATGGATCCCGGTGGAACGCTGCGTACTGACGCAGGGTTTCGGCGGGGCGCGCCCGCGGATCGATACCGCCGCCCTGGAGCATCAGACCGACGCGCGCCCGGTGGGCCCGCCCCGCGCCCCACGGGTCGACGCCGAGGACGCGGACGGTGCCCCCATCCGCGCGCCGATACCCCTCGGCGATCTCGACGGTCGTGGTCTTGCCGGCCCCGTTCGGCCCCAGCAACACGACGATCTCGCTCGGCCGAACCTCCAGCGATACGTCGTCGACGACCGTCCGGTCGCCGTAGCGCTTGGTCAGCCCATCGATCGCGACGGCCGGCTCAGCCATGCCGCGCCGCCCTCACCGTATGCGTGCGTAGTGGCGCTCGAACTCGACGTCGGTCATCGGGCCGCCGATCTGCAGCGACCGGAGGACGCCCGCTCGATCGACGAACCACGTATGCGGACGGGCCACGACGCGATACGCGCGCTTGATCGACTCGCCCGGGTCGATGACGGTCGGCCACGACGCACCGTACTCAGCCACGAATCGGCGGGCGGGCTCCGGTGGGTCGTCGGTCAGGACGCCGACGATCGCCAGGCCATCGGCCGCGTGCTCGTCGAGCTCGTGGAGGAACTGCGGGAACTCGTCCCGACAGGGGATGCATGACGGACCCCAGAAGTTGACGATCACCGGTCGACCTCGATAGCTCGCGAGGTCGAATGCCGTGCCATCGAGGGTCGTCCCCACGATCGGCGGCGCCATGACGCCGATCTCGGCCCGCGGTTCGGCGTAGTCGGTGTTGACGAACCACCAGACCCCGACCGCTGTCAGCGTGGCGATGGCCAGGGCGACGAGGATCGGTCGACGCGGCGTGACGAAGTCCCTTCGGCGACGACCCTACTGGATCGTTGCGGACCCGGTCATGTTCGGGTGGACCGAGCAGACGTAACCGTACGTCCCCGCGCCGAGCGCCGGGACGTCGTAGACCTTGGTCGCGACGCCGGCAAAGATCTCGCCCTTGAACACGCTCGTACCGCCGCCATCCTTGATCTCGACGTTGTGCAGGATGCCGGGATCGTCGTTGACGAACTCGAGCTTGAACGGGACGTCGGCCGGCGCAGTGATGGTGCTTTCGACGAAGGCGACGTCTTTCGCGTGGATGACCGGCTCGCCGGGTGGACCTCCGCTGGCCCCCGGCGAGGCCCCGGGCTCCCCCGGCCCGCCCGGTTCGACCGGGGCCCCCGACGGCCCCGCCGCCTCACCACCGCTGGCGCGCGGCGGGATCCAGCCGACCTGGATCACGAAGCCGGCAACGAGCAGCAGTCCGAGTGAGGTCAGCAGCCACTTCGGGGTCGGCGGATCCGGCATCGTCTCGAGGTGGCCGGTCGTGTCGGCCTCTTCGGTCTTGACGAACTCCTGGCGGGCCGCCGACATCCAGCCGAGCAGCGACAGGATGAATGCGATGACGCCGACTGCCAGGAGCCACTCTCCGAAGACGAGGCCCAGCAGGAGCATCGCCATCCCGATCGCGGCCAGGAACGGCAGGAACGACGGGCCCGGCATGTGCACACCCGCCGGCGGCCCGTCGTGGACGACTGCCGGCAACGGGGGAGCTGTCGCGCCCAGGTCGCGGTCGTACAGCCGGAGAGACTCGGCCAGCCAGTAGAGCAGCGTCAGCGCGAAACCGATCGCTCCGAGGACGAGCACCGCTCCCCCGAAGACGAGACCGAGGAACAACATGAACGCGCCGATCGCGGCGAAGACCGGGGCCCACGAGGGGCCCGGCATGTGAACGCCGGGCGGCGGGATGGGCTCGATCCTTTGCTTGCCGCGGCGAGGTTTCGGCGCCCGGAGGAGCTTCCACAGCGTGGCGACGATGACGAGGACCGATGCTGCGAAGATGAGGACCGGCAGCGCCGCGACGACCGAGCCCCAGTCCGGGATGACGAACTTCGCCGTCAGCTCCAGGATCCCGTTCCAAAAGTCCTCGAACATGGGATCCAGGTCAGTCGTTCGGGGAACCGGCGATCAGCACGTACGCCAGGATGCTCACTGCCACGCCGAGCAGGATCAGCATCGTGACGCCGGCGTAGTCGACATGCCAGCCGGCGATCGACTGGACGGCCCAGTACACGGCGCCGGTCGCCGAGAACACGAGACCCACGACGATCGCGTTGCGCGGATGGCGAAGCGGATGCATGACGCTTACGCCTTGCCCGGCAGCAGGTACAGCAGCGAGAACAGCAGGATCCAGACGACGTCGACGAAGTGCCAGTACAACGACACGGCCTCGACGGCATCGTGGTGGCGCGCCGAGAACTGCCCGGCCAAGCCGCGATACAGGACGACCGCGAGCATGATCGCGCCACCGAACACGTGCGCCCCGTGGAACCCCGTGAGCGTGAAGTAGGTCGTGCCGAACGTGCCCGACGACAGCGTGATGCCCTCATTGCCGAGGGCGACGTAGTCGGTCGCCTGCAGGAGCAGGAACACGACGCCGATGAGGAACGTGACCGCGATGTTGCGGATGAACGCCGTCCGGTCGCCGCGGCGGATGCCCCACACGGCGAACTGGCACGTGAACGACGACAGGATCAGCAGGACCGTGGCCGGGCCGACCAGTGGCAGGATCTCGAGGTGGAATGCCTCACCCGTCTCGACGTTGACCGGCGGCCAGGCAGGGGCGTTCGCGCGGACGTTGAAGTAGGCCGCGAAGAGACCGGCGAAGAACATCACCTCGGAGGTGATGAACAGCAGCATCCCGAGGACGACGTTGCTGATCCCGCCACGTGCGTCGTGCGCCAGCCCGGCGACCGGGCTGTGCTCGGTGGTCGTCAGGGCGTGATCGTCGATGGCCATGGCGTCAGCTCTCGCTCGCCGACTGGGGCAGCGGCGCGATCGTCCGGTGCGTCGATCCGTGGCGGACGTCGAACACCGGCCGCTCGGACCGGATCTCGGGCAGGCGGTCGAAGTTATACGGCGGCGGCGGCGAGCTCGTTGCCCACTCGAGGGTGTTGCCCTCCCACGGGTCGTCGCCGGCGGGCTTCCCGCTGCGCAGCGAGACGAACACATTCCAGAGCAGCGGGACCATGCTCGTCGCGATGAGGAACCCGCCGATGGTCGCCGCGATGTTGAGGTCGTTCCAGCCTGCGCCCGACGCGTAGTCGGCGATCCGCCGCGGCATGCCGGCCAGGCCGAGCTGGTGCATCGGGAAGAACGTCAGGTTGAAACCGATGAACATCAGCACGAACTGGACCTTGCCCAGCCCTTCATTGAGCATCCGCCCGGTCATCTTCGGGAACCAGTAGTAGAGGCCGGCCATCACCCCGAACACCGACCCGCCGAACAGGACGTAATGCAGGTGGGCGACGACCCAGTACGTGTCGTGGAGGGCGAAGTCGACCGGGACGGCGGCGCTGAACGCGCCGTTGATGCCGCCGATCAGGAACATGCTCAGGAAGCCGAGTGCGAAGAGCAGCGGCGTCGACAGGCTGAGCTGGCCGCGCCACATGGTGAAGATCCAGTTGAACATCTTCACGCCGGTCGGGACCGCGATGAGGAACGTCATCAGGCTGAAGAACGGCAGGTAGACCGCGCCTGTCGTGAACATGTGGTGCGCCCACACGGAGAACCCGAGCGCACCGATGCCGGCCGTCGCGAAAACGAACGCCTTGTACCCGAACAGCGGTTTGCGGCTGAACACCGGCAGGATCTCGCTGATCATGCCCATCGCCGGCAGGACCATGATGTACACAGCCGGGTGCGAGTAGAACCAGAAGATGTTCTGGTAGAGGATCGCGTCACCGCCGTTGCGTGGATCGAAGAAGCTGCCGCCGTAGTTCCTGTCGATGAACAGCATGATCAGGGCGCTGGTGATGACCGGCGTGGCGAGCAGACCCAGGACCGACGTGGTCAGCACCGTCCAGACCATGATCGGCATGCGGAACAGCGTCATGCCCGGCGCCCGCATCTTGAAGATCGTCACGAGGAAGTTGACCGCCCCGAGGATCGAGCTCGTGCCGATCAGCACGATCGCCACGATCCACAGGTCCTGCCCCGGCCCGACCGATGACAGCGGGCGATCCTCGGTCAAGGGGGCGTAGCTCGTCCACCCGGCCGCTGCCGATCCGCCGGTGAAGAAGCTCAGGATGAGCAGGATGCCCGCGAGCGGCAGCATCCACAGCGAGAGCGCATTGATGCGCGGGAACGCGACGTCCGGGGCGCCGATCTGGAGCGGGACGATGTAGTTCCCGAAGCCCGCCAGGATCGGGATGATGAACAGGAAGATCATGAACGTGGCGTGCATCGTGAACAGCTCGTTGTAGGTCTGGTCCGCCACGAACTGCAGCCCCGGCTGGGCCAGCTCCGAGCGCACGCCCAGCGCCAGCAGGCCGCCGATGAAGAAGAACAGGAACGAGTTGATCAGGTACATGATCCCGATCTTCTTGTGATCGGTCGTCGTCACCCAGTCGTACAGGGTGCTGCGGTAGGCGCGGGCGGCCGGGTGTAGCGCGGTTGTCGCCACGGCGTGCTCCTACTCGACCGTGAGGGTGCCGGCCATCGTGGGATGGACCGAACAGATGAAGCCATACGTGCCGGCCTTTAGGGCAGGCACGTCATACGTCTTCTTGGCTGGTCCCGGGAAGACTTCGCCCTTGAAGACCTCGGGCCCCGCCGGCGAGCCCTCGTGGATCGCGACGTTATGAGGGATCGAGGCATCGCGATTGTCGAAGTCGATCTTGAACGGCGTGTCGGCCGGCGCGCTGAGGGCCGCCGTGTCGAACTGGACGTTCTGGGCGGCGATCTGGAGGGCCGGCCCGGCCGGCTGTCCCGATGGGGGCGGTGGCGGGCTGGCGTTCGCTTCGGCGATCTTGCCCTCCAACCAGGTGTCGAAGTCGGCGCCGGTCATCGCGTGGACGTCGAAGTGCATCGCGTTGTGGCTGACGCCGCACAACTCGGCGCATTGACCGTGGAACGTCCCGCCGGCATCCGACTCCTTGAGCGTGAACTCGAAGCTGTTCACCCGGCCTGGCACGACGTCCCGCTTGAACAGGAATTGCGGGACGTAGAACGCGTGGATGACGTCGGGGCT
This sequence comes from uncultured Chloroflexia bacterium, assembly GCA_963780425.1. Taxonomy (GTDB): domain Bacteria; phylum Chloroflexota; class Limnocylindria; order Limnocylindrales; family CSP1-4; genus SPCO01. Next base: position 93,876 of record CAWABZ010000013.1, read on the forward strand.
TTGGAGATAGAGGTGGATGGTCCGTCCGGTCGGCAGCACCAATCCGCCGTCGGGTCCCTCGGGCGTCGTGACCGTGTAGAGCGGCGTGGTCTCCTGGCCAGCCTGATAGTCGGCCGGCAGGTAATCGAACGTCCAAAGGAACTGTGCCGCGAACGCGCGCACCTTCATCTGCGGCTGCGGGGAGACCGCCTCGACCGTATTCAGCGTCTGCCAGGAGATGACGAACATGAAGGCGACGATGAGGGTCGGGACGACAGTCCACACCACCTCGGCGATCGCGTTGCCGTGCGTCTGGGCCGGCAGCTCGTTGTCGCCCGGCTTGCGCCGGTAGCGGATCACCGTCCAGACGATCAGGCCCTCGACCACGAAGAAGATGACCGCGGCGATCGCAAAGATGATGTCGTACAGGTTGCGGATGCTCTCTCCGCGATCGGTGATCGCGCGCGGCGGGAAGAAGCTCGAGAGGATCCCCTGACTGGTCTTCAGCGGGTCGAATCCCTGGCTGATGACGACCGCGACGACGCCGACGATCAGCAGCGCTCCCACCAGGAGGGCGGCGATCGCGGTGGATGAGCGGCCGGTCCTGGGGGAACTCGCCATGCAGCTCCTCGGTGCAGGGGCAGACGGGCACGTCCTAACCCGCCCGGGCCGGACGGCGGCCATGATACCGCGGAGGGTCGGCGTCTCGTGCGCCCGACCGCGCTGGGTCGTGGGACCATGCCGTCGATGCACCACCGAGCGGTCCCTGCGCGCCACCCCAGCCACCGATCCACGTCGCTGGCGGTCCTGAGCGCCATTCGTGGCGACCGCGCTCATCGCGACGCCTGCGGGGGCGCACGGCCCGACGCCTGCCGAACCACCCGACGCCTCCACACTCCTCTTCGGCTGGACGTTCGAGCCGTTGCCGACGATCGCGATCCTCGCGCGCCTTGATCTGGTGGCGTTGGGCTGTCGGCCGGGTGAACGCGGCACACCCCGCCAATCCTGTGCCGCGACGTCGGACCGTCGCCTTCGTGGGGGGCATGGCCGCCCTGGCATTCGCGCTGCTGTCCGGGATCGACCGCTACGACACGAGCCTGTTCTCGGTCCACATGGTCCAGCACGTCCTGCTGACCCTTGTCGCGGCGCCACTCATCGCGCTCTCCGCGCCGATCACCGTGCTGCTCCGGGTCGCCTCGCCGGGCACCCGCCGGCGCGTGCATCCTGCCGCTGCTCCACGCGCGGATCACGCGCGTCCTGGCGTTCCCGGTCGTGGCCTGGCTGATCTTCGCCGCGGTCATGTGGGTGAGCCACTTCTCGCCGCTGTTCGATGCGGCGCTCGAGGATCCGCTCATCCATGACCTCGAGCACGTCATCTTTTTCGCCGCCGCATTGCTGTTCTGGTGGCCGGCCGTCGCGCTCGACCCCGCACCGTGGCGGATGCCGCATCCGGTCCGTGCCCTGTACGTGTTCCTGCAGATGACGCAGAACACGCTCCTTGCGGTCGTCATCGTGAACGCGCAGACCGTCCTGTATCCCCACTACGCGACGGTCCAGCGTGCCTGGGGACCGACGCCGCTGGCCGACCAGCAGATGGCCGGAGCGTTCATGTGGGTCGCCGGCGACCTTCTGTTCCTGACCGCGACGATGGCGATCCTTGTCGGCTGGTCGCGGGCCGAGGGACGGGACGCGGCGCGCGAGGACCGTCGGGCGGCGGCGGAGCTGGCCGAGATCCGGATCCGCGAGGACCGTCTGGCCGACCGCCTCGCGCGCGAACGCGAGGACGCCCCGAGCGACGAGCGCGCTCTCGACGCTCAGCCCGGGAGGGGCGCCTCGAGGTAAGCGCGGTAGGCGACCGGGTCGACGTTGCCACCGCTCACGACGGCCACGATGTCACCACCGCCGTCGCCGCCCAACTCCGCGCGATGGAACGTGAGCGCCGCGATCGCCAGCGCGCCCGACGGCTCCACGACCAGCCGCGACCGTTCCGCCGCGAGCCGGACGCCGGCCGCGATCTCCGCCTCACTGACCGTGACGATCCCGTCGAGGTACGCGCGCAGGTGGGCAAAGGTCAGGGCGCCAAGTGCCTGGGTCCGCGTGCCGTCGGCGATCGTCCGCGCAACGTCAGCGGCCGACCAACGGACGATCGATCCGGTTGCCAGCGAATCGCGCGCATCAGCCGCGAGCTCGGGCTCGACGCCGACCACCCGAACGTCCGGGCGCAGGCTCTTGATCGCGGTCGCGACACCGCTCGCCAACCCGCCGCCGCCGACCGGCACCAGCACGAGACCCGTCGTCGGCAGGTCCTGGACGATCTCGAGGCCGATCGTGCCCTGGCCGGCGATGATCCGGTCGTCATCGAACGGCGGGATGATCGCCAGACCGCGCTCCGCCGCGATCGACTCCGCGCGTGCCTGGCGCTCGTCCGACGCGGGACCGACGATCACGATCTCTGCGCCATCGGCGGCCACGCGATCGCGCTTGATCATCGGCGCGTCGTCCGGCATGACGATCACTGCGGTCGTGCCCAGCAGACGGGCTGCTCGGGCGACGCCCTGGGCATGGTTACCCGACGAGTAGGTGATGACGCCCCGGCTGCGATCCTCCGGCGAGAGCGCGGCGATCGCGACATACGCGCCGCGGATCTTGAACGCCCCGATCGCCTGGAGGCTCTCCGCCTTGAGAAACACGCGCTCGTCGGGCGATCCGTACGGGACCAGGGGCGTCCGGAGCACGACGCCATCGAGGAGCGCCGCCGCCGCCTCGATCGCCGGCGGACCGACGAGGTCCTGGCTGATCACCGCCTCGCCTTGTCGACGGCGCTCTGGCAGCCGATGCAATGCGCGGCCCACGGCAGCGCCTCGAGGCGCTCCGGAGCGATCGGCTCGCCGCAGCGCACGCATGTCCCGAATGACCCGTCGGCCAGCCGCGCGAGCGCGGAATCGACGAGCTCGAGCTGCTGCACCGCGCGGTCGCGCAGGGCCAGGTCGCGCTGCTGTTCGAAGACCTGGCTGGCGGCGGCGGCCTGCGACCCATACGTCATCTGGCCGGGTGCTTGGATCGCCTCGCCGAGCTCGGCGAGCAGGCGCTTGCGCTCGGCCTCGAGCGCGGAGCGCATCTGGGCGGGATCGATGGTCGCCATCGAGCGACTGTACCGCCCGGACACGGGAGCCCGTAACGACCGTATACTCCTGGGGAGTACCGGAGAGGAGTGCCGATGGACATCGAGATCGATCCCGTGTGCGGGATGGAGGTCGACATGACCACCTCCCTGCTGTCCTTTGACCATGAGGGGAAGACATACTGGTTCTGCGGCAAGGGCTGCCTGCTCGACTTCCGTGACGACCCCGAGAAGTACCTGGATCCGGAATACACGCCCTCGATGTGAGGGCCGAGCGCGCAACAGACTAGACGGGGGCGCGTCTCCTCGGCATGCGACACACGGTGAAGGGTCCGAGACCCACGATCCTCCTGGGGCTCGTGCTCGCAACCAGCGCAGCGTGCACGTCATTGCCTGCGACCTCGACGGTCCCGGCACCCTCGACTGCTGGTGCATCCGCATCTTCGGTCGGGGCGGCTTGTCCGACGCCTCCGATCACGCTCGATGCGCTGATCCAGCTGGACGCGGAGCGCGGGCCGCTCGCCGTGAGATTTGATGAGGGCGCGACGGTCTATCACGAGCGGGCGCGTGCCTGCTTCGCCGATACGGAGATCCAGTTCGCTGGCTTCGTGGCATCCCCGGAAGGCAAGGGCGGAGTGATGACTTTCAGTCTTGGCCCCGAGTGGCTGACCTACCCGTCGTTCCACGTGCAGCCAAGCGAGGAGGTCCTGTCGCCACCGGCCTTCGGGGCTGGCCCGTTCTTCTCCATCGCGGTCGAGCCAGGACAGGGAGACCCGACCGCAGCCTTCGTCGGCGGCTGGGTGCGCGTCACGGGCCATTTCGCCGACGCGGCGGCGGCGACGTGCAGCGCTTCCGGTCCCGCGGGATCGACCCCGACCGTCGAGGAGGCCGTCGCGATCTGCGAGACGACATTCGTGGCGACCGATATCGAGCCGATCACCGCACCCTGAGCATCCGGCAGATAAGTCGCAGCTAAGCGGCGATCGCGATACTCGCGGCGGCGGGATCGACCGGGCACTCCTCTGGTGGGGTCGGCCGTCGAGATTGCCGGTCCGGGACCCGGCGGAGGTCGAGCGTCATGTCGCAGCGCATCCGTCAGTCCCTCGTCGCCCTTCTACCCGTCGTGGCCGCCCTCGTCGGTGACCTCGCGCGTCGCTGGTGACGCCGGTCAGGTCCGGCCGCCGGCGACGCCACCCGCCCTGGCACTCACCAACTGGGCGAGGTAGACCGGGATGACCGAGAGGGCGAGGACGATCACGGCCGCGACGTTCACCAACGGCACCTGTCCCGTTCGTTGGTAGTTACTGAAGATCCAGATCGGCAGTGTCTGGGTGCCCGCCCCTGACGTGAACGTGGTCACGATGATCTCGTCGAACGACAGGGCGAATGCAAGGAGGGACCCGGCCACGAGCGAGGTCCCGATCGCTGGAAGCGTCACGTGACGGAACGTCTGTCCCGTGTCTCCGCCGAGGTCCATCGACGCCTCCTCGGTCGATCGCGCGGTGCGGCGTAGCCGCGCGATCACGTTGTTGTAGACGACCACGATGCAGAAGGTGGCGTGGCCGATGATGATCGTCGTGAGTCCGAGATCGAAGCCGATCGTCCGGAAGGCGGTGTTGAGGGCGATGCCGGTGACGATGCCCGGAAGGGCGATCGGGAGGATGACGACGAATGAGATCGTGTCCCGACCGAAGAAGCGAAATCGATGGACGGCGAAGGACAGCAATGAACCGAGCACGAGCGCGACGATCGTCGCGCCGACTGCCGCCTGCAGGGACGTCAACAACGACGATCGAACCCCTTGGTCGTCGAGTGCCTTCACGTACCAGTCGATGGTCAGACCGTCCGGAGGCCATCTCGGCACCAGCCCAGCATTGAACGAGTAGAGGACGATCACGCCGATCGGGATGTAGATGAAGGCGAGCGTCATCGCCGTGGCGATCCGGAGCGCGATCCGCGAGCCGAGGGAGTTCACCTCAGAGTGCCTCGAACGCGCCAAGGCGCCGGGCGACGGCGAGGTAGATGATCATGATCGCGACCGGGACGAGGGCGTACGCCGCGGCCAGTGGTTGGTTGACCGAGATGTTGCTGTAGACGACGTTCCCGATGAACTGGCTGCTCGACATGAGTGACGGCACGATGTAGTCGCCGAGGGTGAGCGAGAACGTGAAGATCGAGCCCGCCACGACCGCCGGCAGAGCGAGCGGCAGGATGACCTTCCGGAACGTGTGTCCACTTCGGGCCCCCAGATCGGCGGACGCCTCGAGCAGCGAGCTCGGGATGCGCTCGAGCCCGGCGTAGATCGGCAGGATCATGTATGGCAGCCAGAGGTACGAGAAGACGAGCCAGACGGCAACGTCGCCATAGCCGGGACCCTTGAGGCCCACCGGATCGAGGATCCAGTTGAGGATCCCACCCTCGCTCAGGATGATCCGCCAGGCATAGGCCTTGACGAGATAGCCGGACCAGAGCGGGAGAAGGATCGAGACGATCAGGATCCCCCGGGTCCGGGGTGAAGCCACCCTGGCCATGTAGTAGGCGATCGGGAAGGCGAGGAGGATGTCCGTCAGGGTGACCAGCGCGGCAGTGACCACCGTTCGCACCGTGATCGTCCGGTAGACGGGTTCATTCAGCAGGGTCCCGAAGTTGTCCAAGGACGGCTCGGTGACGACCTTGCCGCTGAACGGCTCGATGGTCCAGAAGGCCGAGATGAAGAGCAGCGCCAGCGACCCGAGGTAGGCGACGACGAGCCACCCGAGGGGCGCGCCGAGGAGCGCGCCCAGCTGGACACGCGGATAGCGATACAGCGTGCGCCAGAATCCGCGCATCTAGCGTGCGATCACGATCGTGCGCGTGGTCGAGTCTGCGTCCGATCGGCTTGGGGACCAACGACCGAATGCCGCGATCCCCAAGCCGGCGTCGCCTAGCCCTTGATCTCGGTCCAGGCCTGGGTCCACTGCGCGAAGTCCGTGCAGATGGGGCCCCTGCCGTCGATGCACTCCTTGGACGGCGTGTTCCAGTAGTAGACATCCTCCCAGTACGATTCGTCGGTCGCGTGGAAGGTGTCGCAGTGGCCCGCGCTCTGCTTCTCGGCTTCAGCGCAGCCCGCCTCGCTGACCGGAGCCTCGCCGAAGAACACGGTCGCCGTTGCGTTCGCGACGGGCGAGATGATGTAGTCCATCCACATGTACATGCAGTTGGGGTGCTTGGCTGTCGATGAGATCATCCAGGTGTCCGACCAGCCCGTGCTCCCTTCCTTCGGCTTGGTCGACTTCACCGGCACCTTGGCCGCCGTCAGCAGATTTGATTGCAGCTGCCACGTGGTCGCGGCGACCATGTCGCCGTTGGTGAACGCATCGACCTGTGCCTGGACCGCGCTCCAGTACGTCGTGATGTTCTTCCGCTGCTCCTTGAGCAGGTCGACCGCGGCCTGGAACTGCGTCGCGTCGAGCGAATAGGGGTCGGTGATCCCCAGTTCGGGCTTGGTGGCCATCAGGTAGACGGCAGCATCAGCGATATAGATCTCGTAGTCGTAGGCGGAGATCTTGCCGGCGTACTTGCTGCCGCCCTCCCAGACGACGCTCCAGCTATCCGGGTCCGGCTGCACGACGTCGGTCCGCCACATGAGCAGATTGGCTCCACGACCGTGGGGCACTCCGTAGGCGACCCCATCGACCGTGTTGTGCTTCTGGCCCTTGAGACCGTCGAACACACCCGCATAACTGGGGATGAGGTCGGTGTTCACGGCCGCCACGTCACCGCCGGCGACCAGGCGCAGCGTGGCGTCGCCCGAGAAGGCGCCGCCGTCATACTCGCCGGTCTGCATGAGGGCGACCCCGTCGGACGACCCACCGTAGACCTTCGCATAGACCTTGCAGCCCGTCTGCTCCTCGAACGGCGTGACCCAGTCGGCACCCAGGCCCTGCTCCCCGCCGGTGCCGCCGACCACGTAGTACGGCCACACGGCAAGGTCGAGGCGGCCTTCACCCGCGCCGACCTCGGTCGGCAGGACCGGTCCGGCACTGGCGGACTCGCTGGGGACCCCGCTCGCCGCCGCACTCGGCTCCGCTGACGTCGCGGCCGAGGGGGCGCCCGTCGCTCCGCCGCCGCTACATGCTGCTGCGATCAGGGCCAGCGTCGCCAGCCCGACCGAGATCTTCCGTGCGCGCATGCTCGTCCTCCTCCTCGTGCCGATCCGACGGCTCGGTCAATCGGCCCCATCCGCGATGGGAAGCTCGTGCTGTCGCTTCCATATCAGGCGGACAGCCTTGCCTTGCTGCTCGAGCACCTCGGTCGATGTGGTCGTCAGGTTCTGCTCGGTGACGACCAGCCGGGCCCCGGCCTCCAGCTCGACGATGTACCTGGTATCGGGGCCGAGATACACGACGCTGGCGATGCGGCCCAGCGCCGATGCCTCGTCCGGCCCGGGAGCGGCGTCGGCCGCGGCGAGCCGGATCTTCTCGGGCCGGATGGTGAATGTCCCGGTGCGGCCGAGGATCGTTCGAGCGACTTCGGCGGTCAGCAGGTTCGATGTCCCGACGAACCCCGCCACGAACCTGGTGGCGGGCCGCTCGTAGACATCGGCTGGGGAGCCCAGCTGCTCGATCCTGCCGGCGTTGAACACCGCCAGCCGGTCGCTCATCGTGAGCGCCTCTTCCTGGTCGTGCGTCACGTAGATGAACGTGATGCCGACCTGCTGCTGGATCGCTTTGAGCTCGATCTGCATCTCCTCGCGAAGCTTGAGATCGAGCGCGCCGAGCGGCTCGTCGAGCAGGAGCACCCGCGGTCGATTGACCAGCGCACGCGCGAGCGCGACCCGCTGTCGCTGGCCGCCCGACAGCTGGGCGGGCTTGCGCCCCTCGTAGCCTTCGAGCCGGACCATCCGCAGCGCGTCGGTGACGCGGGCGGTGCGCTCGTTGCGGGGTACCTTCCGGACCATGAGGCCATACGCGACGTTGTCACCCACCGACAGGTGCGGGAACAGCGCGTAGTCCTGGAAGACCGTATTGACGTCGCGATCGAACGGCGGCACGCCGGTGACGTCGCGACCGTGGAGCTCGATACGCCCGACTGTGGGTTGCTCGAAGCCGGCGATCATCCGCAGGGTCGTCGTCTTGCCCGAGCCGGATGGTCCCAGCAACGAGAAGAACTCGCCATCGCGCACGTCGAGGTCGATGCCTGCCACAGCCACGACGTCGCCATAGCGTTTCTCGACCCCATCCAGGTGGACCGCGGGTGCAGCTCGACGCGGCATCGGGCATGGCTCGACCCGCGTCCGCGTTCGCCGGGTCACGGGTCTCGGTCGGGATGGCCAAACGCCCTCACTCCCGCACGCGCGTTTCAGCCTGGCGTGACGGTGCGCGAACGATGCGGCGCGGCCTTGGCGCGTGTCAAGGGTGGGCGCGAGGCGCGACACACGCCCAGCCGGTCATAGACTCGCGCCGTGCCGATCCGACGACTTTGGGTGCTCATGACGACCTTCGTGACCGCGACAGCCTGCGCGTCGGGAGCCCCGGCGGGGACCCCGCCGATCGTGCCCGGCACTGGCGCCGCGCCGCGAGACCTGAACCTCATCGCCCGCGACTACGTGTTCAACCCGTCGGTCCTCGATGTCGTGCCTGGCGAGACCGTGAACCTGCATGTGATCAACGGTGGCCTTGACGTCCACGAGGCGATCATCGGCGACGCGACGGTGCAGGACGCATGGGAGGTCGCCGAGGCCGCGGCCGCCGATGCGCCACCCGGCCCGACGCCGGCCGTCAGCGTGGCGCCTGAGCATGCCGGCCTGCGGGTCGTGGTCGCGTCCGGCCAGCGTCTCGACGTGACCTGGACCGTCCCGCTGGCGTCGGAGCCGCTCGTCGTCGGCTGCCACATCCCCGGCCATTGGGAGAAGGGCATGCACATCCCGGTGCGGTTCGTCGGCCCCACGCCGGCCCCGTGAGTCCGCCTCTCCCGATTCACGCACGGTGGTACGCTCTTGCCCCGCCCGGAGCGGCCGCCACCGACCTTGCACAGCCCACAGGAGGAACCGGATGACCTACGTGATCGCCGAGCCGTGCATCGACGTGCTCGACATCTCGTGCGTGTCGGTCTGTCCGGTCGATTGCATCCACTACGAGGAAGGCACGGATCGGAAGCTGTTCATCGATCCGAACGAATGCATCGACTGCGGCGCGTGCGAGCCCGAGTGCCCCGTGAACGCGATCTTCCCCGAGGAATCGCTGCCGCCCGAGTGGGCCGACTACACCGTCATCGACGCCACCTGGTACACGGACAAGGCCGCCGCCCGCGCCGCCGTGGACGCGGCTAAACCCCGGGCTGAGGCCCGCGGCGGCAGGCCTCGACGCGCGTGACTCGCCGCTGACGGAATGCGCATCGCGTCCCTTCTTCCGTCGGCTACCGAGATCGTCTGCGCGATCGGGCTCGAGGACGAGCTCGTCGCCGTCACACATGAGTGCGACTGGCCACCGGGCGTCGTCGGCAAGCCCGTCGTCACGCGCAGCGTCCACGACCTCAGCGCCATCGGCTCGCGCGACATCCACGCCCGCGTCACCGCCTCGATGCACGGCGGATCTTCGCTGTACGAGCTCGATGAGGAGGCGCTCGCGGCGGTCGAACCCGACCTGATCCTGACCCAGGAGCTGTGCCACGTGTGCGCGGTCAGCTATCGCGAGGTCAACGAGGTCGCCCGCCGGATCGACGCCGACATCACGGTCGTGTCGCTCGAGCCGACATCGATCGAGGGGATCCTGCACACGATCACGACCGTTGGCGCGATGGCGGAGGTCGAGGACGCGGCGATCGACCTCGTCGAAGGGTTGCGTGCGCGCCTCGGCGCGGTCGAGCAACGGGTCGCGACGCGACGCGAGGAAGGCCGGCAGTCGCCGCGGGTGGTCGGACTCGAGTGGCTCGATCCGCCGTTCGCGGTCGGTCACTGGGTGCCCGAGCAGATCCGCCGAGCGGGCGGCTGGGACTTGCTCGGCTCCGACGGCGACACGGCGCACCAGACGACGTGGGACGCCGTCGCCGAGGTCGACCCCGAGATGCTGTTCCTCATGCCGTGCGGGTTCCACCTCGCCGAGACGATCCACGAGTGGACCGGGACGCCGGTCCCGCCCTGGGTCGCGGAGCTGACGGCGGCTCGGCGCGGCGCCGTCTTCGCGCTCGATGGCTCGGCGTACTTCTCGCGGCCGGGTCCGCGCGTCATCGACGGCATCGAGATGCTGGCCGAGATCATGGATCCTGCGGCATTCGTCAACATCGCGCCGCCCGGCGGCTGGTCGCCTGTCGAGGTGCACTAGGTGCCTTTCCGGGCGACCTTCTCGTGCCTGTGGTGTGGCACCGCACATGAGACGCGCTCGACCGACGACCTCGAGGGCTGGGCGCAGCTGTGCCCCGCCTGCGTCGGCAAGGCCGGCGACAACCAGTTCCTCCGGTTCCGGTTGCGCCAGGCGCTGAGCGAGCGCTCGGCGGCGGCGCGGACAGACCCACCCGCGCCCGGTGCCGTGGCTGCAGTCGCGGAGGCGCCGGTGGCTGCTTCGGCGCCACCGTCTCCGGCATCCGTGGCACCTGCCGCCACGAACCTCGACCAGGACATGGTGGACTACTACGAAGCGCGCGCCCCGGAATACGACGACTGGTACCTCCGTCGAGGCCGTTACGCACGAGGTGCGATCCACGACGCGGCCTGGAACGCCGAGCTGGACGCGGCCGGTCGCTGGCTCGATGCCCTGCCGTGGACCGGCGAGATCGTCGACCTTGCTGCGGGGACGGGTTGGTGGTCTCCGCTCCTGGCATCGCGCGGCGAGCTGTCGCTGTACGACGCATCCCCGACCGCGCTCGATCGCGCGCGCGAGCGGCTGGTCGCACATGGCCTGCGCGCCCACCTCCATGTCCGCGACGCGTGGGCAGAGCCGGATCGGCCGATCGACGGCCTGTTCATGGGCTTCTGGCTCAGCCACGTTCCGCCCGAGCGGCTCACCGACTTCCTGGCGCTGGGACGGCGCTGGCTCAAGCCGGGCGCGCAGCTCGCGTTCATCGATTCGCTGCCGGACCCGGCATCGGGCGCGGCCGACCATCCCGAACCGGCGCATGAGCGCGCCGTGCGTCGCCTCGACGACGGTCGCGAGTTCACGATCGTCAAGGTCTTCCACGCGACAAGATCAGCTCGCCGACGCGCTCGCGACGGCCGGCTTCGACGGGATCGAGATCACGACGACCGGCCGCTTCTTCCTGCTCGGCTCGGCTCGGGCTGCCTGACGGGCCGGACGCCCGGGCGCTCCGGACCCCGTCGCTATACTCCGGCCGATGTCCCCCCTCGCGAATGTCACGATCGCGACAGTCGGCTCGGGCGTGATGGCCGAGGCGATGATCGCCGGCCTGCTGCGCGACGGCCTGGTCACCCCGGACAAGGTGGTCGCCAGCCACCCGCGCCCCGAGCGGCGCGAGGCGCTCGAGCGCGAGTACGGCATCCGGACCGTCGCCGCGAACGCGGATGCCGTCCGCGAGGCGGACGTGATCCTGCTCGGCATCAAGCCCCAGATGCTCGACAAGGTCGGCCACGATATCCGGCCGCACCTCCGCCGCGGCCAGCTCGTTCTGAGCGTGCTGGCGGGGGCCACGACCGCGGCTCTCACCGGCATCCTCGGCCACGACCAGGTGGTGCGCAGCATGCCGAACACGCCGGCTCGCCTCGGCAAGGGCGTGACGGTCTGGTATGCCACTCCCGAGACCACCGACGAGCAGCGGGCACAGGCCGCCACCCTCCTCGGTGCGCTCGGCCTCCAGCTCGAGGTCGACGACGAGAAGATGGTTGCTATGGCGACCGCCGTGAGCGGCACCGGCCCGACATATGTGTTCCTCGTGATGGAGGCGCTCATCGACGCGGCCGTCCATCTCGGCTTCCCCCGCCACATCGCGCACGACCTCGTCATCGAGACGCTCGAGGGCTCGACTCTGTTCGCCCGCCAGTCCGGGATGCACCCGGCCGAGCTCCGGAACATGGTGACGTCCCCGGGCGGGACATCGGCCGCGGCGCTCCACGAGCTGGAGAGCGGCCGGCTGCGCACCGTGCTGTCCGAGGCGGTCTGGGCGGCGTTCCGACGGACGGTCGAGCTCGGCGACCAGCTCGAAGCCCAGCTCGAGACATCCGACGGCAAGGGCCGGCCGACGCCTTGATGGCGCCGAGCCCGGCCGCCGACGCGGCGATCCCCATCGTCGACCTCAGGCGGGCACCGCTTGGCGATGTGCGCGGTCTCGACCTCCGGTCGCAGTCCCGCCACCCCTGGGTCGACGAAGCCGCGATCTGGGACCGCCTCGTCAGTTCGTGGGCCGGCCTCGACGAGGCGGCCTGGCACCTGCCGGGTGCCGCGCCGTCGGACGCGGGTGGACCGGACTGGTCGCTGGCCGAGCATGTCGGCCACGTCGCGGACTGGCAGGAGCTCGCCATCGACTACGTCGGGACCGCGATCCAGACCGGACGCTGGCCATCGGACGATGACTACGACGGCGGCGACTTCGACCGCTACAACGAACGCCGTCGCGCGCCCTGGACGACGATGCCGGCCGCGACGATCGTCGGTCGCCTGGGGGCGGCACGCCCCCGCCTGCTCGAGGCCGCTGCGCGTCTCCCGCTCGACACGCTCCGCAGCGATGACGCGTGGGGCTGGGTGTACTTCACGCTCCACGGCCACTACCTGGACCACCTCGCCGTCATCGAGCCGTGGACCGACCGGCTGCGCGATCGGCAGACCGACGGCGATCCGTTCATCGCCGATCCGCGTGCCGCGGACTACGCCGGCTTCGTGGCGGACGCGACGGCGCTCGACGAGAGCTTCGACGCGCTGATCCGGCGCGTCCCGCTCGAGCGATGGGACGAGGGCGAGATCACGCCCGGCTGGACGTTGCGGGACCACGTCGGCCACCTCGCCGACTGGATGGACGAAGGCGCCCGGGCGATCGCCGTGTACCGGGACAAGGGCATCTGGCTGTCCGATCCGGAGGAGGGGATCGATGCCTGGAACGAGCGCCACGTCGACGCGGCCCGGACCGAGTCGCCTGCTGTGACGCTCGCTCGCTACGACGCGGGCCGGGCGCGTCTGCTCGACGCCGTCGCGTCGATGACCGTCGAGGAGCTGCGCTCGCCCGACGGCTGGAGCTGGGCGTACGACTGCCAGCACGGCCACGTGCGCAAGCACCTCGCGATGGTCGGACGGTGGTGCGTCATGAGCGGCTGGCCCGGAGCCTGATGGCCGGGGAGGAGGGCGCGCCGGCCACGGGCGGATCCGGGCTGACGATCGAGGCGATCGTCGCGGTCGACTCGCCCCGGGAGTTCCGGATCCACCCGCGCGACCGGGTGGTCGCGTTCACGGCGGAGGCCGCAGGCGCCCGACAGGTCTTCACGCTGTCACTCCGTGGCACGGGCGCGCCTGCGACCCAGATCACGGCCTCGGAAAAGGCGGTGAGCGACCCGCACTGGTCGCCCGACGGGCGGCGCCTTGCTTTCGTGCGCGACGACGAGATCTGGATCGTCGAAGCGGATGGCTCGCGCCTGACCCGTGTCGTCGCGAAGCCCGGTGGCGGTCGCGATCCGCGCTGGTCACCGGATGGTCGACGCCTCGCGTTCCTCTCCCGGCGGCGCGGCTGGAGCCAGGTCTGGCTCGTCGACGCGCCGGTCCCGCGCCGCGGTCGACCGCAGCGCGACCCACGGCCGCCGCAGGCGACACCGTTGACGCAGCCGGGTTTCGACGTGGACGCGCTGGCGTGGTCACCCGATGGTGCGCGTATCGCGGTCACCGGGCAGCAGGCGCCCGACGACCTCACGACGTGGCAGGTCGCGATCGTCGATGTCGCGAGTCGGGCGAGCGAGATCGTGGCGGGTGCGCGCAGCCACGACACCGGCGCGCAGTGGCTGCCCGACGGATCCCTCGTCTACGTCAGCGACGCGGACGGCTGGTTCCAGGTCATCCGGCGCACCGCCGACGGTCGGGATCGGATCGTCCTGACCGATGGGAAGCGCGAGCACGGGGAGCCGTCGGGCGGGTACGGCTACGCGCCACTGCCCTCACCCGATGGCGAGCGCGTGGTCCACATCGAAGTCCACGACGGCCTCATCGATCTCGTCGTCCGCAGCCTGGGCGTCGGCTCTCCGCCGAAGCGTGGCCGAGGCCGGCCCCCGAAGGCGCCGCGCACGGTCGCCGCGGCGACGACCGCCACCAAGGTCTCGCCCTGGGACGGCGTGTGGCGTGCGATCGGCTGGCTGCCTGACGGGGCGTGGGTCGCGGCGATCGGCGAGAGCGAGACGCGACCGCAGGACCTGTGGCTGCTGCCGGTCCCGGGTGTGGCGCCCGACGGAGCGCGACCGCGCCAGGTCACCGACTCGCGGCCGGCCGTCCTCGCGTCCGCGATGGCCACGAGCCGCGTGCCCGCGGGCGAACGCGTGGTGATCACGGCCCGCGACGGGCTCAGACTGGAAGGGACGCTCTGGCGTCCGGCCGGTGCGACCGGCAAGCGCGGCGGCCGCCGCGTCCCGACGATCGTCCACCCGCACGGCGGCCCGACGTGGCAGTCGTACCGCAGCTTCCAGCCGTTCAAGCTCGTGCTCGCGGACGCGGGCTACGCGTTCCTCGACGTGGACTTCCGCGGCTCGACTGGGTACGGGCGCACGTTCCGCCACGCCAACCACGGGGAGTGGGGCCACGCCGACACCCACGACCTCATCGACGCCACGCGCTGGGCGGGCGAGCAGCCCTGGTCCGACGGCCGGTTCGCGATCTACGGCGGGTCGTACGGTGGCTACCTGGTCCTCAGCGCGCTGGTCGAGGAGCCGTCGCTGTGGGCGGCCGGTATCGATCTGTACGGGGACTCGGAGATCGCCGAGAGCTTCCGCCACGGCGACCGACCCGGCCGGCTCGACCTGCTCAAGATGATGGGGGCACCCGATGACCCGACCCGTGCCGAGGCATATCGCCGCGGGTCACCGGTGTACCGCGCCGAGCGGATCGAGGCACCGCTGCTCCTCCTCCATGGCCGGAAGGACAAGCGGGTCGTGCCGCTGATGACGGAGCGGATGGTCGAGGCGCTGGAGATCGAGGACAAGGTCCACGAGGTCCACTGGTACGACGACGAGGCCCATGGCTGGGAGCGCCGCGAGAACCGGCGCGACGCGTTCGAGCGGATCCTTTCCTTCCTCAGGCTTCAGTTGCCGTCCGACGAGGCGGCTCGGGTTTCGCCTTCTCGGGATCGTCCCCGTTCGACCGACCGATCACGCTGATCGAACCGTCCGTCTCGAGGACGGCCATCCGGACGTCCTCGATCCGGGCGAGGCCATGTGCCCGGATCGCGGTCAGGATGTCGTCGATCTCGAGCCCCTCCTCCTGCACGGCGCGTTTGAGCAGCCGACCGTCGCGGACCAGCAGGCGAGGCTCGCCTTCGAGGGCCTTGCGCGCCTGCTTCGATCGCCTCGAGATCTCGCGCAGGACGAAGTCGAGCCCGAGCAGGACCACGACGGCGACGATGCCGCCCCAGATCGACGTGTTGTCGCCGATCATCGAGTTCTGGACCGCGTCGCTGATGACCAGGATGACGATGAGCTCCAGGACCGACATCTGGCCGACCTCGCGCTTGCCCGAAACGCGGATCGCGATGACCAGGAAGAGATAGACGATGGCGGTCCGGAGCGCGACCTCGGGTAGGCCCGAACCGATCTCGGGAAGCGAGGGCATCGCGCCGACTGTATCCGCTGCGCGGCGCCTGCGACCAGCCGGGAATCGAAACGGCCGTCCTGATCGGACGGCCGTCGAGCGGTGACGGTGCCGGCGCGGGGCGCCGGCGGTGCGTTACATCCCGGAGATCACTACCAGCGGCGCGCCGCCTCCAGCACGAGGCCAGAGCTGGCGAGCGCGGACAGGAGCATGAGCGTCCGGAAGGCCCCCGACTTGATGATCTTCTTCATCGCGGTCCCTCTTCTTTCTTGATGGAGCGGCGGATCTTCGATGAGTGCTGGGGACGGAAGGTGTCCCCGGATGCACCGTACGAGGGGTCCGCGGGCGCGGCCATAGGCCATCCGTACCGGCGCGCGGATGACCAGCGGCGTCTCCGGTGCGCGCCGCCACCGGCGCGACAGCGTCAGGCGGGGTGGCTGGCGGGCTCGCCGCGAGTCATGCCGACGGCGATCACGACGACGATGCCGAGCGCGATCAGCACATCGCCGATGCTGAACACGTTCGCGAATGGCAGCCAGGGCGGCAACGCGAAGATGTCCGTAAGCGGAGCAAGGGCAGGATCCTCGAGGACCGCGCTGTTGGAGAACCCGTCGAGCGGATCGAGGCCAGCCGCCGCCAGAGCCCCCGGCGTCGTGGGCATCACCCCGTCGTTGGCCACGATCGCCGCGAGATTTGAGATCGCTCCGAGCGCGACCAGCGCCAACCCGGGGACCCGTAGATTGCGCCAGACCGCGACGAGCACGAGCCCGGTCGAGGCGACGTAGATGGCCTCGCCGACCCCGCCTCGGAACGAGCCGCCGATCGGGGTCGAGAACAGAAGCACCTGCACGGCCAGCCCGACAACGGCCAGCCACGCCCATTCGAACCGGATCTCCGACAGGCGATCGAGTCGTCCGCCCATCAGGAAGCCCAGGACGAGACCGATCGGGACGGCGAGGACGATGAACACCGCGCTTGATCAGTCGGTGCGGGTCGCCAGGATGTCCGTCAGCTGCGCGATGTGGTCCTCGGCGTGGCCGAGCACGAACCGCTCGAGGATCTCCGGGGCAGGCATCTCCCCGAGCCGGGGGTGCGCGCCGATGCGGGACCGCTCTGCCGCGGTCGTGGTCGCCAGCCGATCAGCCCAGGCGGCCAGCCCTGCGTCGATCCGGGTGAACAGCACCCGCAGCGGCAGCGACCGGTCCCGATCGATGACCCCGAGCCGGAGGCTGTCGTCGGCCGTCCGCCCGAATGGCACGGGGTCGGAGCCGGTCCCGTCGACGACGCGCTCCATCTCGCCCAGCCAGAAGGGCAACATCTCCTCGACGTGCGCCAGCACCTCGCGCGGGCCCCACGACGCTTCGGGCCCCGTGCCGTAGTCCTCGGCCAGCGGCCAGGGCTCCCCGGCCATGACACGTGGGGCGAGCTCGGCATAGCCGCGTCGCGCGGCCGCGATCCGATCGGCGTCGCTCGTCATGACGGCCAGTGTGGCACGCGCGGCGTACGATGGTGGCACTGACCAACGCCTCGGACGCGGCGCGAGCCGAATCGAGGCCGGACCCGCCTGCAGCGGAGATCGCGCGATGACCGAGACGCTCCCGCGTGGCGCGGCCAATCAGGCCGGCGCCCGGGTCGATGCGGACGCCTACGCCAAGGCGGCCGATTTCCTGCCGCTCGACGGCATCGATCATGTCGAGTTCTGGGTCGGCAACGCCCGCCAGGCGTCGGCGTATTACCGCGCCCTGTGGGGCTTCACACCCGTCGCGTTCAGCGGCCTCGAGACCAAGGTCCGTGATCGAGCGAGCTACGTCATGGTCCAGAACGACATCCGGTTCGTGTTCACGGCGCCGCTGACACCGGACGGCGAGATCGCCGAGCACGTCCGGGCGCACGGTGACGGGGTCCACGACATCGCCTTCCGCGTCGCGGACGTGGAAGCGGCCTGGCGCGAGACGACGTCGCGTGGCGCTGCGTCCACTCTTGGCCCGACGGAGCTCGACGGTGGCGAGGACGGTGTCCTCCGCAAGGCCTCGATCCGCACGTACGGCGAGACGCTTCATTCGTTCGTCGACCGACGCGACTACCACGGGGCATTCGCGCCCGGCTATCGCAAGGTCAAGACGCCACCGCGTGCGGCCCAGGGCCTCAGCCTGCTCGAGGTCGATCACTGCGTCGGCAACGTCGAGACCGGCCAGATGGACGCCTTCGTCGACTTCTATCGCGACGTGCTCGGCTTCGCCCAGCTGATCCACTACGACGACAAGGTCATCCACACCGACTACAGCGCGCTGATGTCGAAGGTCATGACCAACGGCAACGGTCGCATCAAGTTCCCGATCAACGAGCCTGCGACCGGCAAGAAGAAGAGCCAGATCCAGGAGTACCTCGACTGGTATCGATCGCCCGGCTGCCAGCACATCGCGCTGCGCACCGAGGACATCGTCGGGACGGTCCGTCGGCTGCGTGAGAACGGGGTCGAGTTCCTCGGCCTGCCGCACGAGTACTACGCGACCTTGGCCGACCGCGTCGGCGACGTCGGCGTGCCGATGGAGACGCTGGAGGAGCTGGGCATCGAGGCCGACCGCGACGAGGAGGGCTACCTGCTCCAGATCTTCACGCGGCCCATCCAGGATCGCCCGACGTTCTTCTTCGAGATCATCGAGCGGCACGGGTCACGCGGCTTCGGCGTCGGCAACTTCAAGGCCCTGTTCGAGGCGATCGAGCGCGAGCAGGAGAAGCGCGGGAACCTGTAGTCCTGACCCCCGTCGACGAAGTGGTCGAGCCAGGGGTCCTGCGCGAGAATGCCGGCGAGGGCCTCGATCGGGGCTGACCTTCTGCTGCCACCAGACATTTGGGCGGTTGGGGAGGCACAAGGCACGACCTGCGCCCCGGACCACGCACGAGGTGTGCGTGTTTGCGGCGGCCGGGACCCGCTAGGGGGCCCTCAAGCCCGGATTCGTATGCTCCCAGCAGAATCCCGCCGCCTACCGAGGGCGTTTTCGCCCGGGATCGCCGAGGGCCGGGGCCCCCCGCCGTCCGAACCGGCGGAGGGACTTGCCGGCACGAGCTGGGACCTCGTCGACATCGCGCGCCGCTGACCCGTCCGAGCCGACCGCGGCGGCGTACCATCGGGGCGCTTGCCACAGCACGCGGCGCCGTCGTCGGAGGGAGGTGTTTCCGATGGACCTGTACCCCTGGATCGTGATCGCGCATGTGTTCTTCGTGATCATCGCGTTCGGAGCGCATGGGGTCTCGGCGTTCGCGAGCTTCCGGGTCAAGGCCTCGTCGGACCGAGCCGAGCTCAAGACGCTGCTCGACCTCTCGCAGACCTCGCTCGTGGCGGCCGGCGTCGCCCTCCTCGTGGCGATCCTGCTGGGGATCTGGGCCGCGATCATGGGCGGGCATTTCTCGCGCACGTGGCCGTGGGCGGCGATCGTGGTCCTGGTCGTGGTGGTCATCACGATGACCCCGCTGGCTGCCGAACCCGATGCGCGAGCTCCGGGCCGCCCTGGGGATCGGCACGGACAAGTCGGGGGCGTCGCTGGCCCCCGGCTCCGACGCTGCCATCGCCGCCGCGAATGCCAAGCTGCGGCCCGAGTTGACGATGGTGGTCGGCATCGTCGGGCTCGCGGTGCTCGTCTGGCTGATGGAGCTGAAGCCGTTCTGAACTGCCGGACGCGCCGGTGAGGCTGGCGCACGTCCGCGAGCGCCGCGCGCCCGCCGGCGCTCCATGGCGGGTCGTGGCTGCCCTGGATGAGGGCCGCTGGCTCGACCTGGAGCACGCCCGGCGTCGCGCGATCGCGGCTCGACCGACGCTCGAGCACGATTCCGCGCTGCATCGGCGGCCGATCTCGACCCTCGACGAGGCCCTCGCGCACGGCCTCCGTGTGGCCGCATTCGGCGACCTGGTCGATGGGTTCGCGGCCCGCGACGAGGACGACGATGCCGTCCTCGATGCGGGCGAACTCGCATTCGGCAAGCCGCTGCTGCAACCCCTGTCTTTGCGCGACGGCTACGGGTTCGAAGGTCATGTCCGGACCGTCTGGGGCCGCCGGGACGCGGACATCCCGGAGAACTGGTATCGACTCGCGATCTTCTATTTCTCGAATGTGTCCGAGATGCGCGGGCCGGACGACCCGATCTGGGCGCCTGCCGGCTCGGACGAGCTCGACTACGAGCTCGAGATCGCAGCGTTGATCGACACGCCGGCTCGCGATCTGCACCCCGAGCGCGCCGAGGAGGCGATCGGCGGCTACACGATCTTCAACGACTGGTCGGCCCGCGACCTGCAACGGGACGAGACCGCGGTGCGCCTGGGTCCGGCCAAGGGCAAGGACTTCGCGAGCTCGATCGGACCGTACCTGGTGACGCCAGACGAGCTCGAGGACGCACGGTCGGGTCGCGGCTTCGACCTCACGATGACCGCGACCGTGAACGGTGCCGAGACGTCGCGCGGCCGCTGGTCCGACATCTTCCACGGGTTCGCCGAGCTCGCGGCCCGTGCCTCGGCCGACGTCCGGTTGCGACCCGGCGAGCTTCTCGGTTCCGGCACCGTGGGTGGCGGTTGTCTGCTCGAGATCCGGGAGCAGACCCTCGGCCGTTACCTCACGCCGGGCGACGAGGTCACGCTTACCATCGAGCGGCTGGGATCGTTGAGTGCCCCCATCGTCGCCCGGCCGGCATGAAGCGCACGGATCCGCCCGTCAAATCCGAAATGGACGTAACACCGACGAACGCAAGGGCTATGCTCCCAGTCGTCCATACGTCTCGGTTGGAGGGAGATCCCAAATGCGAAACCCGCCGATCCTCATCTCGGTCATCGGTTTCTTCGGAGCCCTGGCTGGCTTCTACTGGCTGTACCTGGGCCTACGGCTCCTTGGCTTCGACTGGTTCGGGGTCCTCGGAGACCTTCCGGCCTTCGAGCAGAGCGGGCTTTGGGCATGGCTCGCCATCGGCGCGGGTGTCGCTTGGCTCGCCGCTGCGGCAGGCCTCTGGTCGCTCCGGGAGTGGGCGTGGCAGTTCGCGATCATCGTCGCCGGGTTCGCGCTCTTCGAGGCGTTCCTGTGGTTCCTCGAAGCACCCGGCAGCGGGGTCGGATTCAGTGCCGCGATCATGCCGCTGATCATCATCTGGTACCTCAACTCGCAGGAGGTTCGGGCAGCCTTCGGCAAGGTCGACGCCGCCAGCGCTTCCTGACACCAGAAGACGGGCGTCGAACCTGGCGCGGCGATCGGCATCGACCTGATCGCCGCGCCACGGGCAGTTTCGTTTCGGCTCGGCCTCACGGGGCTCGGTGTCGCGCGGCCCCGCTCAGCGATGAACCAGGAGCTCCACGACGACGATCGCGATGCCGATCGACGCCGTCAGCACGGTGGAACTGACCAGGCCAGCGAGGTCCTCGCCGGCCGCCCGCCCCGCCAGATATCCCACTCCCGCCAGGACTGCGATCCCGGCGCCGTTCGAGAAGCCCATCGCGATCCCCGATGACCACCAGCCGAGTGACGCCCCGCCGAAGGCAAGGACTGACGGGATCGCGGCCAGGACGATCGGCCAGGCGTGGCGCAGCGCCTGAATGATCTGCGCGGGCGACGCCGTATGCCCCAGGGCCGCACGCCGACCCAGCAGGGCGGAGTAGGCGTGCGCGAACCATGTCGCCGCCGCACCCACGACGATGATCGCGCCCGCACCCGTTGGGCTCGCGCCACCGGCCACTTCGATGCCGGCCATCGCGATCAGCGCCGCCAGCGTCCCGTACACGAGTTCGCTCATCCAGGTGGCGCGCTCGATCGGGTCTGCAGGTTGACGCAGCATGCCGTCCATTGTCACCACGAGACCGCGCGTTCGTGGCGGCGCCCGGCGCCCGAGGGTCAGGCCGTGAGCGACAAGCCGACCAGGGGCACGCTGAGATTCGGGCTGAGCGCCGTCGTCAGCGATCCGACGCCATGAACGCGGCCATCACCAGGTGTACGCCGCTGATCGCCGGGTCAGGCGGTCATGCAGGGCTGCTTTTAAGCACCTTGGAGAAATGCTCGAGCGCCGTCCGCGTCTTGGTCTCCTGCTGACCGGAGAGGTCTACCCCGCTTTCGGAGAGGAAGGCCCGCGTCTCGGCCGCGACCTGGAACGCTTCCCCGGGCTGGCATTTCGTCGAGAGTTCGAGGATGCGTGTCCCGTTCGGGTAGAACCACAGCTCCGCCACCATCTTTCGCGGAAATGCCTTTGGGACGAATCTCAACTTGAGGACGTTGATGGGGCCCAGCGGCACGAGGTCGTCCAGGGTGTGGCCCTTGGGGGCGTTCGCTGCGAAGAAGTCGCGTTGCTCGCGCGAGAACACCTTGCGGATCGACCGGTCGCCAGCAAGGACGGGCTTCACGGAGCCTGCGCCCCATTGCGCCTTGAGTGACGCCGAGCACACGAACCCACCCGGCATGGCATCGACTTCGACGCCGAAGTTCGGCGACTTGCGAAGCTTCGGGGAGAGCTCGCTGGGAACCACCGGACGCAGCTTGACGACCGAGTCGTCGCCCTTGCCCTGGACTCGTCGTGCGCGGACGACGAGTCCGTTCCGGCTCAGCGTGAGATCAGGGGTGTCGAAGAACACGACCTGGCGGATCTGTGAGTCCAGCACGTCCAGTTCGAGCGAGGCCGCCGCGGAGCGGTGGTCGGTTTCGGGGACCGTGAGCTTCAGCTCCACGGTGTCAGCGCCCTTGAGCAGCCCGAGCAGCTCCGAAAGCTGTGCGCCCGACAGGGCGGGCGCTGGGCGTGTTGCCTTGGCCACGGGTCATCCTCCTCGAGGGCGGGACCGGTTGGACCGAGATGATCCCTGGCGCGTCCCTGTGAAAGGACACGTCGCCGAACCGCCGCCGCCACTCTACGAGGCGCCACGGATGGGGCCATCACCCGAAGTTGATGAGGACGCCTGGACGCCGGCGACGGGCATCATCCCGCGTGGAGCGCTTGTCCCGGCAGCGTGGCAGGCCGGGCGCGTGGGATGATTCGATCGTGGCTCGCAGTCACGCCGTCCGCATCGACCCGATGGCTCCGGCCGATTGGCCGGCCGTCCATCGCATCTACGCCGAGGGCATCGCCACGGGCGACGCGACGCTCGAACGCGATGCGCCCGACTGGGACCATTTCGACCGGTCGCATCGGCGCGACTGCCGGCTGGTCGCGCGGGCCGTTCGCGGGGGCCCGGCCGTCGGCTGGGTCGCGCTGACCGCCTATTCGGCTCGTCGCGTCTATAGCGGTGTGGCCTGGGAGAGCGTCTACGTCGCCGCCGATCAGCGCGGTCGCGGCGTCGGCCGAACGCTGCTCGAGGCTCTTATTCCAGCTTCGGAGGCAGCCGGATTCTGGACCCTTCTCGCCGGGATCATGGTCGAGAACGAAGCGAGTCTTGCGCTGCACGAGGGCTGCGGGTTCGAACCGGTCGGTGTCATGCGCTCCATGGGCCGCGACGGCACCGGCCGCTGGCGTGACGTGGTCCTGATGCAGCGGCGGAGTCAGCTTATCGGGACCTGACCGGCCTCACTCGACCAGGCCGAGCCGTGCGGCCACCGTCGCGGCCTCCGTTCGCGTCGCCACACCGAGCTTGCCGAGGATGTTCGAGACGTGGACGCCGGCCGTGCTCTCGCTGATGAACAGCTCCTCAGCGATGCGCCGGTTCGTATGGCCCTCGACGAGCAGCGCGAGGACCTCGCGCTCGCGGGCGGTGAGGCCGTGGTCGTCGTCGCCGGCACCGTGGGCTGACTCCGGCTCCTCGAGCGTCGTCGCCGGACCGATCGCGATACGCGACCGGCGCGCGAGGGCCTCGATCCAGCCCACCAGCGGAGCCGCGCCCAGCCCGGCCGCC
The DNA here is from genome assembly GCA_963780425.1 of uncultured Chloroflexia bacterium. Lineage (GTDB taxonomy): Bacteria > Chloroflexota > Limnocylindria > Limnocylindrales > CSP1-4 > SPCO01. The sequence continues at coordinate 117,523 of CAWABZ010000013.1, forward strand.
TTGGCGTGCGCGTCGCCGAGGACAGCCGCTGCCTCGCGACGTGGTGTCCGTACCGTCAGGAGCGCCTCGCCCAGGCGATAGCGGGCATACGCCATCGGCCAGGCCATGCCGACGCGATCGATATCGTCCACGGCTCGGCGCCAGGCGTCGGGGTTCGCGATGCCCTCGGCACGCCAGGCCTCGGCGGCGCTCAGCGAGACCGCGGCAATGAGCTGCCCTCCGTACATCGATGGCCCCGGCGCTTCGGTGAGCCAGCTGTCGAGCGTCTCGAGATAGCGGCGGGCGGCTTCCGCCGCGTTCGTGGCGGTCGTGCTGTCACGCGCGGCACGCGCGACCTCGGCACGGTCGGCTTCCGCGCGGGCGGCGATCGTCAGGACATCCATGAGGTAGTAGCGGTCGGCCGTGCGACGGATCATGTCGACACCGTCGGCTGCCGATGCCGCCGCCTGATCGGCACGTCCGGTCGTCAATGCGAGCTCGACGAGGCCGACGTACACCTGCCCGGTGAACTGTGCCTCGTGCAACGGTGCGACCGTGGCGCGTCCCTCCTCGAGCAGTCGCTCAGCTTCACCCGTGTCACCACGACGTGCGTAGAACACCCCGAGCACGGTGATCATGCCGAGCCGGTTCACCCCGATGACATCACTCGCCATGAGGTCGTCGGCGAGCTCCGCGGCCACATCCCAGCGGCCGACCCTGACCGCGGCATCGACGGCGTTGCCGGCGAGGAAGCGCCCGTACCCGTTGCTCGCGCCAACTCCGCGCGCCCAGGCGACGCCATCCATCGATACGCGGAGACTCTCCTCGCCCGATCCGCAGATGAGCAGCGTGGAACTCAGGTTGGCGTAGGAGCGGCCACGGTCGTCCACGTCGTTCAGCTCGCGCGTCAGGTCGAAGGCATCCCGCAGGATGCGCAGGCCCTCGCCGCAATCGCCGAGCAGGGACGTGCTCGTGCCGAGCGTGTTGAGCGCGTGCGCTTCCGAGAGGCGTGCGCCGGTCGCGCGCGCCTCCTCGATCGCGGCCTTTGCCGCCTCGATCGCCTGCGGGTGGTCGCCGCGCAGCATGTGGGAACCCGCGATGCCGGCCAAGACCCTAGCCCGCACCGGCGAGTGGCCCGTGCGTTCCAGGGCCTCCGCTGTCGCCTCCAGCCGTTCGAGGCCCTCGTCCGTCCCGCCCGAGATCCACATCGCTCGGGCGAGGCGCTCATTGGCGTCCGCCCACCGCTCGAGCTGATCCGCGGGATCGAGCCGTTCGACCGCGGCGCGCGCGAGGTCGACGGCGCGGTCATTGCTCCCGCTGACCATCGCCGCAAGCGCCCCTTCGTGATAGAGCGCCGCGGCGTCCGTGTCGGTCGGTCGATCGTCGGCCGGAACTGCGTCCCAGAGGTCGATCGCACGTTCGTATGCCCGAGCCGCCTCGCCGAACGCATGCGCCGCCCCAGCCGCCCGGGCTGCCCTGACCCAGGCTCGGAGCGCCCGCTCGGACTCATGCGCGGCGGTCGCGTGGTGGGCCAACGTGGCGAGGTGACTGGCGCCCTCCGCGCCGGGCGGCACCGGGCGCGCATCAAGAGCGGCTGCATAGGCGGCGTGGAGGCGACGTCGCTCGCTCGGGAGCAGGTCGTCGTAGACGGCCTCGGCGAGCAGAGCGTGTCGGAACCGGTAGGAGCCGCGAGTGGCCTGTGGGTCGACGGTCAGGATCTGCGCCGCGACGGCCTCCCTGAGGGGACCCTCGATGTCGGTCTCGGCGGAACCGGCGACATCGGCGAGCAGGTCGGCCTCGACCGCCCTGCCCGCCACTGCGGCAACCCCGAGGATCCGTTGGGCATCCTCGGACAGGGACGTCACGCGAGTCATCAGAACGTCGCGCAGGGTCGGCGGCAGGTGGTCGGCGGCCGTATCCGCACCGGACGCCAGGAGTTCCTCGGCGAAGAACGGATTGCCCTCCGCTCGGCGCTCGATCGCGTCGAGCAGGTCCGCACCCGGCCGATGGCCGAGGATGGCCGTGATCTGCGCATCCAACTCGGCCCGCCCGAACCGGCCGACCTCGATCCGCACGACCCGCTGCAGGCGGTCCATCTCCGACAACCAGGGTCGGAGCGGATGGCGCCGGTTCAGCTCATCGGTGCGATACGTCCCGATGACGGCCAACCGCTCGGTCCGCGCGTTGCGCGCCAGGAACGACAGGACGTCGCGCGTCGAGCTGTCCGCCCAGTGCAGATCCTCGACGACGAGGACCACCGGGATACGCTCGCTCAGCGATCGCAGGAGGACGAGCAGGCCCTCGAAGATCCGTCCCTGGACCCAGCCGGGCCGATCGAACGCATCGGGCTCCGAGGTCGCCGCGGGTCCGAGCTCGGGCAGCAGGCGGCCGAGGTCATTCGTCTCGGGCAGGCGCAGCTCGTCGATGTCGCGGATCGTGCCTGCCTCACCGGCGGCGATGATCGCGGGCAGACGGCGCAACGCCTCGACGATCGGAGCGAACGGTAGCCCCTCGCCGCTGCCGAGCGACACGCAGCCACCCTCGAGCACCAGGGATCCGCTCTCGCGTGCCACTCCGGCGGCTTCCGCGACGAGACGGGTCTTGCCGATGCCGGCATCTCCGCCCACGAGCACGACGACGGCGTCGCCGGCGCGCCCGCGCACGAGCGCGTCGCTGAGAGATCCGAGCTCTCGCTTGCGACCGATGAAGTCAGGGCTCGCGACCCGCGTGGCCACGGCCCCATGGTACGGGGCCTGGCCCGCAGGCCGTGGCCCGACGATCGTCACGCCGTCGCGGCCGTCCCGGCGATCCGCCGCAGGAGGGCCGACAGCGGCCCCTTCTTCGGCTGGTCGACTGTTCGGGCGGGGCGCTCGGGCGTCAGGGCTGCCATCAGCTGGTAGTTCGCCTCGGCTCGGCGGATCGTCGCGTCGTGCTGGTCGAACCTGGTTTCGAAGTCGGCGAGCATCGCGGGTTCCTTTCTGGTCCTGCCATCGCTTTTTCGATGGTGTTCCTGTGCGATGCCATCACCGTACGGGGCGGCGCTCCGCTCGCCATCTGGAGACTGACCGATGTTTGGAGGGCCGCTGCCTTTATTTCCGGGCAGCTCGGTTCGGTCGCCTTTAGTCCCGAACATCGGTGCCCGCTCCATAGGCCCGGCCGCCACTAGACTGGTCTTCTCAGCCGAGGAGGCCAGTCGCTCCATGTACTACGTCCAGCGCGGCACCGTCCCTCGCCAGCGCCACACGCAGCATCGAGCGGCGGATGGCTCGCTCTACGCGGAGGAACTGTTCGGCGTCGAGGGCTTTACAGGGCGCTCATCCCTGCTCTACCACCTGACGCCGCCGACGCGCACGCACCGCATAGAGCCGGGCAGCAGCATCCGGCTCGAGCCGGCCGATGACGGTCTCCATCGGCATCGACTGACGAAGACCGGTGGGATCGAACCGTCCGGCGACGTGATCACCGGTCGCATCCCGCTCTACTTCAACCACGACGTCGTGTTCGGGGTCGTCCGCCCGGCGCAGTCGATGCCGGAGGGCGCTTTCTACCGCAACGGCATAGCCGACGAGATGCTGTTCGTCCACGAGGGGACCGGTGTCTGCGACACGATCTTCGGGCCGCTGCGCTACGGGCCGGGCGATTACCTCGTGCTGCCGATCGGGACGACGTGGCGGCTCGACCCGGACGCCGGATCCGCCCAACGCATCCTCTACCTCGAAGCGCCGTCGGAGATCGAGCCGCCCAAGCGGTATCGCAACGACTACGGCCAGCTGCTCGAGCACGCTCCGTACTCCCAGCGCGACCTGCATGCCCCCGACGAGGCCGCGCCGCGCGACGACGAGGGTGACTTCGTCATCCATGTCCGATCCGCCGACCGGGCGACGGCCTACCACTACCGGCACCATCCGTTCGACCTGGTCGGCTGGGACGGCTACCTGTGGCCGTTCCGCTTCAACATCGGCGACTTCCAGCCCATCACGGGACGCGTCCACCAGCCGCCGCCGGTCCACCAGACGTTCCAGGCGCGGAACTTCGTGGTCTGCTCCTTCGTGCCCCGCAAGTTCGACTATCACCCGCTGGCGATCCCGGCGCCGTACAACCACTCGAACATCAACTCGGACGAGGTCATCTACTACGTGGCTGGCAACTTCATGAGTCGCCGAGGTGTGGAGATCGCGTCGTTCACGCTGCATCCGGCGGGGATCCCGCACGGACCGCATCCCGGCACGGTCGAGGCGTCGATCGGCAAGGAGGCGACCGAGGAGCTGGCGGTGATGGTCGACACGTTCCACCCGCTCCAGATCACGCAGGCGGCGATGGACCTCGACGACGGGAAGTACCCGTTCAGCTGGCTGCCACCCGAGGATGCCTCCGGCGAGGCCCGCGAACTGAGCGAACGCGGCCCGGAGGCGTTCCCGGACTGAACCTCGACTCGGATCCTAGGCGACCCGTCGCCGCTCCGGCCGGGCCCTCGCCGATGGGCCGCGCGCGGCCGGTCCACACCGGACGTCGGGACCCGGCATCATCTGGCCATGCCCGACCTGCGCACGCGCATCCGCAGCGGCGAGACGCTGATCGGCGTCTTCTCGGACCTGGCTTCGCCGCTGGCGGTCGAGCTGTGCGGCCAGGCCGGCTTCGATTGGGCCGTGCTCGACCTGGAGCACGGGGCGGCGACCGAGGCAGACCTCCTGGCCATGCTGTACGCCGCGGGGACGACACCGATGGCTCCGCTCGTCCGGCCACAGTCCGCCGAGCGCTTGCGGATCGGCCGGGCGCTGGATCTCGGGGCCGCGGGGATCGTGCTCCCGCAGCTCCAGTCGCTCGACGAGGTCCGGTCGGCGCTGCGCTACCTGCGGTATCCGCCGGTCGGCCAGCGTGGCGTGGCGCTTCGAACCCGCGGTGCCGGTATGGGCACCATCGGCCATGGGGACGTCGCGCGGGTGGTCAACGAGCGGGTGGTCGGCATCGTCCAGATCGAATCGGCCGGGCTCATCGCGGACGCCGACGCGATCGCGGCCCTCGAGGAGGTCGACGTCCTGTTCGTCGGCCCGGCCGACCTGTCGCACAGTCTGGGCATCCCCGGCCGCTTCGAAGAAAGCGCCTATCAGGACGCGCTGCGCTCGGTCGTCGCGGCGTGTCAGGCCCACGGCAAGGCGGCAGGCATCCTGATCTACGACGCGGCAGGCCTCCCGCCGTTGCTCGATCTCGGCTTCAGGTTCATCGGGCTCGGCTCGGAGGGCTCGTTCGTGTCGGCCGGCGCCCGAGCGATGCTCGCTGCGGCCGGTCGGACGGCGTCGGCGTAGTTCGCGTAGCGCAGGCGCGATCGGCGCCCGTCGACCGATGTCCGGAATCAGCCAGTCGCGACGCCGACTCGACGGGTCGATCAGCGCGAAGCCACGCCCTGCGATCGACCCACTCGGGTCGACAAACGCCGCCTGCAATGCCGGGGGCCGCACGGGGAAGGCGATCGACAGCAGATCCCTGTGCGCTCGCACCACGCGCTCGACCTCGTCGCTGGCGAGGGCCAGAACGCAGGCTCCGATGCGGGTCGGCTGCCAGCCGAGGCGACGCGCCGTGGGGAGAGCCATTCGCTCGTACCAGGTGATCTGGCGCTCCAGGGCGCCGAGATCATCCAGCCTCGTCTTGACCTCGATGACCATGAGCATCCCCGTTCTCCTGTCGAAGGCGAGCAGGTCGATCCAACCATGTGTCCGCCCGTGGACGATCTCGACCTCGCGTGCGGTTGCCCAGCCGAGCGCCCGGAGTCGGCGGTCGACGTAGGCCGAGCACCTGGCGTGGACCGAGTCCTGGAGGTGCGGTCCGGCCGGGAATATCGGCGGCCTGATCGATAGTGCGATGTCCAGACCAAGCGCATCGGCGATCGCCTCGACAAGACGCAACGATGGGTTCGCATGGCCTCGTTCGATGAGCGCGATGTACCTCGCCGTGACGCCGACTCGATCCCCAAGCGCTTGGCGGCTGACATCGAGCGCGATCCGCGTGTCGAGGCACGCGCGCCCGAACGTCAGCCGCACAGTGGCCATGCCTCGATTTCAGCAGAGGGCGCTCATCACCGGCTTACCTCGGACTCAACGGAACTGGCAGTTCCGACGGACGCCGACGAACCTGCAGAGGTGCATCGCAGATTTGACGATCGGCGTTGTCCTGGGTCAGCAGCCCTCCACGTTCGTTGAGGCAACTGGAACTCCGAGTTCCGACTCGGCGGGTCGTTGGTTCTAGGCCGCGGGGCGCGGGTCGGGCCCGATCGCGGCGCCCTTAGACCTCCGCCTCGAGCGGGGTCGCGGGTTCCGGGGCGCCACGCGGACGTGGCGAGGTCTGCGCCACGACGACAGCGATCACGATCAGCGCGGCCCCGGCAAGCTGGATCGGCGCGAGCGTCTGGCCGAGCACGAGCCAGGCCAGCACCACGATGATCGGCGGCTCGACGGTAGCCACCAATGCCGCCTTGGCCGCGCCGATGCGACGAGCCCCGGCATAGAACGTCTGGATCGCCAGGAACGAGGCCACCAGCCCCACGGCGACGAGGAGCGGCCAGGCCTCGCCCGGCACGGTCCGCGGATCCAGCGGACGCCCGACCGCCAGCGCGCCGATCCCGTAGACGGCCGCCGTCGCGCTCATCATCAACGCGGTCGTGACCGCCGCGTCGCCGGGCCGGCTCGGTCGCCGGCGGCGCATCGCTCCCCAACCGATCGCGGCGCTCGCCCGACAGCCGCGCCGAGAGGATGATCCACACCGAGTAGATCAGGGCCGACGCCCAGACCAGGACAAGGCCGGACACGGGCGGCGCCGTGGCGACGTCGATCCCGCCGAGTGCCAGCGCCGATCCCACGACCGCCAGGCCCAGCGCGACCCACGGCCGCCTCCCTGGCAGGCGGGTGGCGAACCGCAGCGAGAGCACCGCGACGATGACCGGGTAGGTATAGACGAGCACACCGGCGAGCGCGGCCGGGACCGTCTCCAGGCCTGCGTAGTACGTCCCGGCATTGCCGGTGAACAGAGCTCCCAACCCGAGTGCCACGGCTACCTGGCGACCCGGCATGCGCCGAGCCGCCGCCCGTCGCTCGCTCGAGGCAAGCACCCACAACCACCCGAGCGCAGCACCGAAGAGGAAGCGCCAACCGACGAGCGTCAACCAGTCGATGCCGGTCTCATAGATCGGTTGCGCCAGCACGGATCCCGACCCGTATCCGATGGCCGAGACCACCACCAAACCGATGCCTACCGCGGTGCGTCGATCCATGGGCGGCGAGGCTAGCAGCCTGCGGCGTCACGGATGATGTCCGCGGGCCCGCCTCACGCAGGGACGCACTACACTTCGAGCGTGACCGACCTCACCGAGGGCGCGGTCGCCCGTCGCGTCCCAACCCTGACCGACGAGCGGCTGCGCGTCCTGAGCCGCCGACAGCCTGTGACCGTGCCGCCCGGCACGAGTCTCGCGGAATGCCTGCGCGCCATCCAGCGGACCGGCACCGGCGATTCGGTCTTCGTGTGCGAGCCGTCGGGGCGGCTGGTCGGCGTGCTGACCGAGCGCGACATCTTCGCGCGGATCGTCGTCGGCCATGTCGATCTGGCGCAGCCGGTCGAGACGTTGATGACGACCGATCCGCGGACCCTCGATCTCGACCAGACCATCCGTGACGCGATCGAGCTGATGCAGACCGGGCGATACCGCAACGTGCCGATCGTCGACGCGGATCGCCGGCTGGTCGGTGTCGTCCGCCAGGTCGACATCATCAAGTACCTCGCCGAGTCGTTCCCGGAGGAGCTGCTCAACCTCCCACCGCGTCCGCATCAGCGCATGAGGCAGCCCGAAGGCGGATGACGACGACCAGGGAGCCGGAGCTCCCGATCCAGGAGCTCGAACGGGTCACGATCCGATTCGCTGGCGATTCCGGCGACGGCATGCAGCTCACCGGGACGCAGTTCACGCGTACAGCTGCCGTGTTCGGCAACGACATCAGCACACTGCCCGACTTCCCGGCCGAGATCCGAGCGCCGGCGGGGTCCTTGCCGGGCGTCAGCGGGTTCCAGATCAGCTTCAGCTCGACTGACATCCACACGCCGGGCGATCAGCCGGACGTCCTCGTCGCGATGAACCCTGCGGCACTCAAGACGAACATCGGCGACCTGCCTCCGGGCGGCGCTCTGATCGTCAACAGCGATGCGTTCACGCAGGCCAATCTCAACAAGGCGGCCTATGCCGCGAACCCCTTGACCGACGACTCCCTGAAGGCCTTCACGACCTTCGAGATCCCCATCTCATCGCTCAACGAACGGTCGCTCGACGGGCTCGAGATGACCAGCAAGCAGAAGGACCTGACCAAGAACTTCTTCGCCCTGGGCCTGATGTTCTGGCTGTATGAGCGGAGCATGGACGGGACGCTCCACTGGATCGACTCGAAGTTCTCCGCCCGGCCGGTCATCGCCGAGGCCAACAAGCGCGCACTCAAGGCCGGCTACGCGTACGGCGAGACGACCGAGATGTTCCACACGCACTACCGCGTCCGGCCCGCGAAGCTGCCGCCGGGCACGTACCGGAACATCACCGGCAACGAGGCGACCGCCCTCGGTTTCCTGGCCGCCTCGAAACTGGCCGACCGCCAGCTGTTCTACGGCTCGTATCCGATCACCCCGGCCTCGGACATCCTCCACCAGCTGTCGGGCTACAAATCGTTCGGGGTCAAGACGTTCCAGGCCGAGGACGAGATCGCGGCGATCGGCGCCGCGATCGGCGCGAGCTACGGTGGTGCGCTCGGGCTGACGGCAAGCTCGGGTCCAGGCATCGCCCTCAAGAGCGAGGCTCTCGGCCTGGCAGTGATGGTCGAGCTGCCGCTCGTCGTCATCGATGTCCAGCGGGCCGGACCCTCGACCGGGATGCCGACCAAGAACGAGCAGGCGGACCTGCTCCAGGTGATGTTCGGGCGGAACTCCGACTCGCCGCTGCCGGTGATCGCGCCGGCGACGCCGGGCGAGTGCTTCGACTACGCGATCGAGGCAGTGCGGCTCGCCCTCAAGTACATGACACCGGTCGTCTACCTGTCCGACGCCTTCCTCGCCACCGGCTCCGAGCCCTGGCGCATCCCGTCCGTCGCCGATCTGCCGTCGATCGCGGTCCCCAACGCCGCCAAGGGCGATGGCCCGTTCCAGCCCTACCTCCGCGACCCGGACACGCTCGCCCGCCCGTGGGCCGTGCCGGGGACCGCCGGGCTCGAGCACCGGATCGGCGGACTCGAGAAGGCGGACATCACGGGAAACGTCAGCTACGACCCGGACAACCACCACAGGATGCAGTTGCTCCGGCAGGCCAAGGTCGCCGGGATCGCGTCGGACATCCCGCCGCTCGAGGTGTTCGGCCCGTCAGAGGGAGATCTGCTCATCCTCGGCTGGGGCTCGACATACGGCGCGATCCGCTCGGCGGTGGAGCGCCTGCAGGCCGATGGGCGCTCCGTGGCGCACGCGCACATCCGCCACCTCAACCCGTTCCCCGCGAACACCGAGGCGGTCCTGCGGAGCTATGGCAAGGTCCTCATCCCGGAAGTGAACCTCGGCCAGCTTCTGCTGCTCGTCCGGGCCCGCTACCTCATCGACGCCATCGGCTACGACCGCGTGCGTGGCAAGCCCTTCCGGATCGCCGAGATCGTGGAAGAGGCGGAGAGGATCATGGGACTGCCGGCATGACCGAGGAGACCGTGGGCACGAACGGCGCCGGCACCAACGGCGCTGGCACGAACGGCGATGTCACGACCGGCGACGGCAACGGCGCCCAGCCCGCGCTGAGTCCTGAGAACGCGCAGGTCATCGCGCTGACCCGCAAGGACTTCGTGTCCGACCAGGAGGTCCGCTGGTGTCCCGGCTGCGGGGACTATTCGATCCTTGCCCAGACCCAGAAGGTGATGCCCGACTTCGGCTACAAGAAGGAGGACATCGTCTTCATCTCGGGCATCGGCTGCTCGGGACGGCTGCCGTACTACATGAACACGTTCGGGTTCCACACGATCCACGGCCGTGCCCCGACGCTCGCAACCGGGCTCAAGGCGGCGCGCCCGGACCTGATGGTGTGGGTCATCACCGGCGACGGCGACGCGCTGTCGATCGGCGGCAACCACGTCATCCACTCGATGCGGCGCAACGTCGACCTCAAGATGGTCATGTTCAACAACCGGATCTACGGGTTGACCAAGGGCCAGGCCTCGCCGACGTCTGAGTTCGGCAAGCGCACGAAGTCGACCCCGGCCGGCACCATCGACACCCCGATCCAGCCGTTGACGCTCGCCCTCGCCGCAGAGGCGTCGTTCGTCGCCCGTTCCGTGGATACGCACACCGAGCACCTGCAGCAGACGCTCGAACGTGCCGGCCGCCACAAGGGCAGCGCCTTCGTCGAGGTCCTGCAGAACTGCAACATCTTCAACGACGGCGCGTGGCGCGACTTCACCGACCGCGAGGTCCGCGAAGATCGCATGCTCACGCTCGAGCACGGCAAGCCCATGATCTTCGGCAAGGACCGCGACAAGGGCATCCGGCTGCGCGGTCTCCACCCGGAGGTCGTGACGATCGGCCACGATGGCGTGACGGAAGCGGACCTGCTCGTGCACGACGAGGCGTCCGACGATCCCTACCTGGCGCTCGTCCTGTCGCGCTTGTTCTGGCCGGACTTCCCGGTCCCGGTCGGCGTGTTGCGCGCGACCAGCCGGCCGACGCACGACCGGCTCATCGAGGACCAGCTGACCGCGGCCGTTGCTCGATCCGGCGAGGGCGACCTGGCCAACGTCCTCAACGGCGGTGAGACGTGGACGGTCGAGTAGTCACCGGCGGCGACGACGGCATCGTCGCGGGGCAGGAGGGCGGCGACGACGGGATGCGCTGTCCCGTGTGCGGCTTCGTCAATCTCGCCGGCGCCGACATCTGCGACAACTGCGGGGCCGACATCTTCGGCCACGACACACCCACGCAGGCCCCGGCGTTCAAGGGTCAGCTCCTGGGGGAGCACCTGGACGAGCTCGGCGCGCCCCCGCCCATCTCGGTCACCGCGGACACGCCGATCGACGTGGCGATCGCTCGCATGTACGAGGCCGAGACCGATTGCGTCCTGGTCATGGCTGGCGACCGGCTGGTCGGGATCTTCACCGATCGCGATGCGGTCGTGAAGGCCGCCGGCAAACGGCTGTCGTCGTTCCACGTGCGCGATTTCATGACGCCGGATCCGGTGGTGCTCCGGCACGACGACCCGATCGCGGTCGCGATCCACAAGATGGCGGTCGGTGGTTTCCGCCACATCCCGATCGTCGAGGACGGCCGCCCCACGGGTGTGGTGACCGCCCGCGACATCTTCCACCACCTCGCCCAGACCATCGACTGACCGGCCCGTGGCCTCGCGGATCGCGATCCTCGCCCAAGACCTGATCTGGTCGGATCGACTGGCCCGAGCTGTGCAGGCGGCCGGTGGCGTGCCCATCCCCGCGAAGACCGCGCCGGAGTTCGACCAGGCCCTGCTCGACGCGGACCTCGCGATCATCGACATGACGGCACGCGCGTACGACCCGCTCGCGGCTATCGAGCGGGCTCGGTCGGCCGGAGCCCGGGTGGTGGCGGTCGGACAGCATGACGACCACGAGCTGCGCAAGCGAGCCATCGCCCGCGGGGCCGAACGTGTCTACGCCTACCGCAAGCTGTTCGAGGACGGCCCGGCCACGATCACGGCATTCCTGGAGCGGGGCCAGGTGGCCCGGACGAACTCATGATGCCGGCCGTCCGCCTGAGCATCCCCGAGGAGCGCTTCACGGATCGGCTGGCCAGGGCGGTCGCGGCCACGGAGGCAGCCGGGCTGGACGCGCTGCTCGTCGGGGTCGGGTCCGACTTGCGGTACCTCACGGGGTACGAGGCGATGCCGCTCGAGCGGCTGACGATGCTGATCCTTCGCCCCGGCACGGAGCCCGTCATCGTCGTCCCGCGGCTCGAACGTCCCGCCGCGGAGGACGGACTGCGGACACCGGTCAGGATCGTGACGTGGGAGGAGACAGACGATCCCTACAGGATCGGTGTCGCCGGCATCCCGGCGGCCGGGCGTGTGGCCGTGTCGGACACGATGCTGGCGATGCACCTCCTCCGCCTCCAGGCGGCCGTCGGCCGGTCGGCGACCTACTCACTGGCGTCGACGGTCCTGCGCGACCTGCGCATGATCAAGGACGCGGACGAGATCGCGCTGCTGACCGCCGCCGCCCACGCCGCCGACCGCGTCGTCGAGCGGATCGCGGCTGGCCGGCTCATTGGCCGCACCGAGGCCGACGTGGCACGCGAGGTCCGTGACGCACTCATCGAGGAAGGGTCACGAGACGGCCCAATTCGCGATCGTCGCCTCGGGCCCGAACTCCGCCTCCCCGCACCACGAGGCGTCGGACCGCGTCATCGGCCCCGGGGAGCCGATCGTCCTCGATATCGGCGGCACGCTCGGCGGCTACGGTTCGGACATCACCCGAACGCTGTGGGTCAACGGCGGAGACGCGACGGCGGGTCCGGACGAGCGTTTCCGGGATCTGTTCGAGGTCCTGTACGAGGCGCAGGCCAGCGGGACGCGGGCCGTCCGACCGGGCGTCGCGTGCGAGGACGTCGACACCGCCGCGCGCTCGGTGATCGACACGGCCGGCCACGGTGAGGCGTTCTTCCACCGGACAGGCCACGGCATCGGCCTCGACGGACACGAGGATCCGTACCTCGTCGCCGGCAACGACATGCCACTCGCGGCCGGCATGGCGTTCAGCGTCGAGCCGGGGATCTACTACGCCGGTGAATACGGGGCCCGCATCGAGGACATCGTCGTGTGCGGCGAGGATGGCCCGATCGTGCTCAACGAGGCACCCCGCGAAGTGGCGGTCGTCCCGGGCTGAGCCGCCCGAGCCGAGCGACGCCGCGGGAGTCGAGCGGCGCCCTGGGGTATCATCGGCCGACGGTCGTATCCGAGCGGCCGCCGCCCAACTGATCGAGATCCGATGCCCACCATCCGACGGCGACGACCCATCGCCGAGCATGATCGCCGGGAGACCGGCCGCCATCGGGATAGCCGATGAGCCGACGCCACCACGGCCGACCGCACCACGGCCGACACCGCAACGACGGACCACGTCCCGACGCGACCGCAAATCGGCCGGTCGCCCCCGCACCGATCGAGACCGCGCCGTCCGATCCGGTCACGTCAGCGCCGCGTCCGCCCGCGCCCGAGCCTGCCGCCGAACGACCGGTCGCCCCCGCCACATCCCAGCCCATGTCTGCCAGCCAGCCAGGCCCCCCGCCTGTCTCGCCGGCACCTGCGACCGCTCCCGTTGCGACGAACGGCTCGGGCGGCCACGTGCCCACACCCGCGATCCACGTCAACGGGAATGGCGCGGCCGAGACCGGGCCACGCAACGACCGACCGAATGGCTGCACGGCGCCGCAGCTCCGGCGCTTCATCAAGAGCCGCCCGTACGTGCCCATGCACGAGCTCAGGCGCCGTTTCGCGATCGACGGCACGGATGACGACGTGACCCAGGTCGAGCTCGACGGCGGACACGTGTATGTCGGCCTGCCGAGCCGCGAGGGATCGCTCCTCGGCGAGCTGCTGCGCGGCGGCGAGATCGGCTATGAGCTCTCGTTCGACCCGCTCGCGCCGATCGTCGTCGGCGTCTATCCGATGCGTCCCGTCCCACGCACCTAGGCCGGGGACGCCGCCCGACCTGACCGGCTGACGCCCGCGACCGACAGCAGCTCGTCGATCCGCGCCGCAGAGACGACGTTGCCCTTCAGCTCGAACAGCGCGCGCGCCTCTGCCGCGGACTCGGCCGCATCCTCGACCCGGCCCGCCGCGGCCTGGGCCTCCGCCAGGAAGACGAGCGCATTCCCTTGGCCCTCGATATCGTCGGAGGCACGGGTCTCGACCACGCCGGAGCGTGCCAGCTCGATGCCCTCGTCGTGGGAACCGTCACGGGCCAGCAGCTTGCCCCGGATCCCCCGCCACAGGTACTGCGAATACACGTCGGAGGCGGCTGCGACGTCCTCGCAGACCGACGCATACGTCCCTGCTTCCTCGAACCTGCCCTGCCGATAAAGGGCCTCTGCCAGCAGCCCGGCGATCGTCGAGATGTAGTTGCGCTCGCCCATCGCATCGAGCGCCTGGTAGTCCTTGCGGAGCTCGACCTCCGCCGCCGACGGATCGCCCGCGAGCAGCTCGACCGGCCCTGAATCGATCGAGATCGTGTGCGCGTCGAATAGCAGCCCGAGCTCCTCCAGCGTCGCGCGACCGACCCGGTAGTCCTCGCGGGCGCGCTCGAAATCGCCGACCATCGCCCGGAGATGGGCGAGCGCCGCCAGGGTCGTGGCCTGCGCCCGCCGGTCGCCGTCGCCGAGCCGGAGCAGGCCCTCGCACACGGCGATGGCGTCGGAGACCGGCATCGGCCCGTAGAACGCGACCATCGCGGACGACGCATGGAGTCGCGCCTCGATGACCCGATCTCCCGCACGTCGCGCGTAGTCGATCGCCTTCTCGTTCGCATCACCGGCCTCGCCGTAGCGGCCCGAGACGCCGTACGCCAGCGTCAGCAGGCGCCATGCTCGAGCCAGGGCGTTCGCGTCGTCGGTGCCCTCGAGGTCGCGGATCCCATCGAGGGTCTGCTGCATGACGTCGTCGATCGACGTCGTCGACTCGGACCGCAGGTGAAGCTGCAGGCGGACCAGGTCGGCCGTGATCGACACCGGGCGCTCCCCGAGTGCGTCGGCCTCGGCCGTCGCCTGGACGAGCACTGCGTCGGCTGTGCCGAACTCGCCGATCTCCATGAACGCTTCACCGGCCGAGACCAGGAGTTTCGCCCGATCTCGGTCGTGCTCGGCGAGGACGCGCGCGGCCCGCTCCAGGAGGTTCGCCGCGGCCGGGAAGTCGCCACGGGCGAGGGCTCGCCGCCCGGCGGATGCAAGCCGCTGCGAGGCGCGTGTCCCGAGCGCCACGCCATGCTCGTCGAGCGGGCCGAGGTCCGTCCGGTAGCGGTACGCCTGCTCCAGGTGATAGCCGAGGATCTCTTCGAACTCCGTCTCGCGGCCGCGTTGCCGGTTCATCTGGTCCGCCCATTCGACGAACCGCTCGTGGAGCTGGACACGCTCGCGCTTCAGCAGGCTGCCGTAAGCGGTGTCGCGGATGAGCTGATGACCGAAGCGATACGCCTCCTCCTCGTCGAGCAGATCGGGTCGCACGAACTGCTTGCGCGCGAGGCTGCCGAGATCGCGGTGTACTGTCGCTCGGCGGGCGTCCTCGATCAGGTGCTGCACGGCGGCCTCTGCGAACACGAGCCCGACCACCGACGCCGGTTCGACGACGGCACGCTCGTCCTCGGCGAGGTCGTCGAGACGCGCAGCGAGGAGGGCGTGGATGGTCGGTGGGACGACGACGTCGTGGGCCGATCCGGTGACGGTCCATCGCGCACCGTCGCGACGGAGCGTGCCATTGTCGACGAGCATCGACACCATCTGCTCGACGAACAGCGGGTTGCCCTCGGCGGCCGCGACGATCCGTTCGATGACGGCCGACTCCAGGCCGGCGCGCCCGAGGATCTCGTCGATCATGCGACCGGTGTCGTCGTCCGACAGCGGCGCGAGCAGGATCAGCTGATCGGCGTGTGCCTCGGACCACGCGACGTGGCGCTCAACGAGCTCGTGGCGGGCCGAACACAGCAGGAGTATCGGTGCGTCCTCGGCCAGCTCGACGAGGTAGTCGAGCAGGTCGAGCAGGGTCGGCTCGGCCGCGTGGATGTCATCGACGATCATGACCAGGGGCCGTTCGCGCGCCAGCGACTCCAGGAGCTTGCGGGCGCCCCAGAACAGCTCGGCCACCGGGAACTGCGTCTGGGCGAGACCGATCGCCGCCGCGACGCGTTCGGCGACTGCCGCCCGGTCGGCGGGGTCGATCCCCTCGCCGTCCACGAGGTCGCGGACCTTCATGAACGCTTCCTCGAGTGCGTCGTCTGTCACGATCCCCGCGGCATCGCGGACGATCTCCGCCAGCGGCCAGAACGTGATGCCGTCGCCGTACGGGAGGCATCGGCCGCGCACGACCCGAGCCTCGCGGCCCGCGGTCGCAGCGAACTCCTTGATGAGACGCGACTTGCCGACGCCGGCATCGCCCACGACCGTCAGCAGCTCGGGCCGCCCTTGTGTCGTGACCCCGAGGAGAGCCGACGTCAGGCGGCTCATCTCGGCCTCGCGTCCCACGAACGGTGCGGACGTGCTCTCGCGGGCCGTCGGTCCGGCCCCGATACCGACGAGCCGATAGGCCTTGACCGGTTCGGCCTTGCCCTTGAGCGTGAGAGGCGCGATAGCCTCGACCTGGATCTCGTCGCGGGCGAGCCGGTACGTCAGTTCGCCCAGAACGATCTCGCCCGGACCGGCCGCCTGTTCCAGCCGCGCTGCCGTGTTGACGGCATCGCCGGTCACGAGCCGCTGGCCGGTGGAGGCGTCACCGGCGATCACTTCCCCGGTGTTGACCCCGATGTGATTGTGCAGCTCGATGCCCCAGCGATCGCGGAACGTCTCGTTGAGGCCGGGCACCGCCGCCTGCATCTCGGCCGCGGCGCGCACGGCGCGGATCGCGTCGTCCTCGTGCCGGATCGGCAGCCCGTAGACGGCCATCACGGCGTCGCCGATGAACTTCTCGATCGTCGCGCCGTGCCGAGCGAGCGCGGCGCGCATCGCGTCGAAATAGCTTGTCATCACCTCCCGCAGCGCCTCAGGCGATATCGGTTGGCCCGTGATCGACATAGGCCGCGGGTCGGCGAAGACGAGCGTGACCGTCTTCCGGCTTTCGCGTGATCCGCGTCGTCCGACGGCCGCCGCTTCCGCGGTCGATGCATCGTGATCGCCGGCTTCTCGATGCACAGAGATGAGCCGATACGCCCCGATCGACCAGTCCATGCCTTTTGGGGTGACAGCAGGGGCGGGCTCGACGTCGACGACGTCCCGGACCAGGGCGTAGGTCGGCTCGGCGATCAGCACCTCGAGCGGCGGCGCGTTCTGCTCCATCGCGGTCGCGATCGTCATCGTGTCGCCGGTCAGCACGTGCTGTCCGGCGGTCGCCTCGCCGACGATGACGTCGCCGCTGCTCACTCCGGTCCGCGCGATCAGCCGCACGCCCCACGTCCGCTCGAACTCGTCGTTGAGTCGGTTGAGCACCGCCACGCTCTCGGCTGCCGCCTCGACCGCGCGCACGGCGTCGTCGGGGCGCGGCGTGGTGATGCCGAAGGAGGCCACGACGGCGTCGCCGATGATCTTCTCGATGGTGCCGCCGTGCGACTCGAAAACGAACCGCATCTCGTCGAAGTAGCGGGTCAGCAGCTCGCGGAGCGACTCGGGGTCGAGCCGTTCCCCGAGGCTCGTCGAGCCCTTCAGGTCGGAGTTGACGACCGTGACGGAGCGACGGATCTCCGCTGTCATCAGCCAAGTCTACGGCGGCGCCGTCAGTCCCCAGAAAGGTGATGCCGGACGTGGAACGAACCACATCCGGCATCGCTCACAACGAAGGGCTGATCAGCGGAAGCCCGGGTCGCCCGGCGGCGTCAGGAACGTGCCGATCCGGTCGCCAGCGGTGTTGCCCATGAAACCAAGGCTGCATGGCAACACGGGGTTCTTCTTGTTGGCGCAGTCGGGCAGCAGGCCCGTGTACCAGGTGGTTCCGAAGTACTCGCTCGGACCGACAGTTCCTGGAACGATTGTGTTCCATGCTCCTGGATCCGGCTGTGCCAGGTTGCCGGTGCGGTCTCGGAACCGGACAGGTGACGTGTAGCAGACCCGGTACTTCGAGGCCCCGTTCTCGGGCGTCACCTGGACGATCGACTTGTCGATGACGATCACGTTCGTCTTCGCCGAAGCCGTGGCGCCATCGTCGTAGACATACCAGACGGCGTTCGGTTGACGTGAGTCCGGGTAGTCGAACGAGCCGAAGTCGCATGAGATCCGCAGGCCGGGGAGGTTGAGTGAGGTTGCCCAGGTCGCACCGGCCACCCCGTTCTTCGGGGTCGTCGTGTAGCTGTTCTGACCCTGAGGCTCGGTGAAGCTGCAGCCGGGACCAGCGCATTTGTCGACCGTGTTCGACACCATGAACTGGCCGGAGAGTGGCGTGTTCGATGCCGCGGGACTACTGGCCTTCAGCTTGTATGGCCCAGCATCATTGATCGACAGGGCGGGGAACGTGGCGACGCCGGCCACCGCGTTGACGGGCTCGCCGCCGTCGAGCGAGCCACCGGATGGCCCGAAGCCCAGGGTCAGTGTGACCGCAGCGGTCGAGTTGACCGTCACGCCCGTCTTCGCGTCGTAGATCTCGACGCGGATGGCGCCACCCAAGCTCTTGAACTCGTCCGTGATGGTGACCCCGGTCTCGGTCGTCTTCGGCTGATTCGCGAAACGCAGGAGACACGGTTTTGGCTCGCACGGGTTCGGGTCGGCCGCGCTCACTGTGATACCCAGTGCGGCCGTGACCACCAGGGCGGAAAGGATCGCGGCGAACGCCGTCCTCATGGGTCGCAAACCTCTACGCGCGCTCAAAAACATGATCACCCCTCACTGCCCCCGCTTGATTTTGATGCGATTCCAAGTCCTATAACGGGATAGTACCTTCGTACCGTTCGGAGCTTGTGTCAAACGGGCGACGTTTTTCGTATCTGGTGCGGTGACGCACCACAGTCACAACCGGTGTTGACGCTGTGCGCCGCGTACGATGGCTGGCATGGTCGGATCGGCCGCTCCGGGAGGCGCCCTGCGTGAGGCTCTGCGAGCCTGCCGCCTGTTCGCGGACATGGACGAGGCGTCGCTCGACATGTGCGCCGCGGCTCTTCGGCCTCGGCGCTTCCGGAAGGGCGAGACGATCTTCCACGCGGGCGACCCTGGCGATGCCCTGTTCATCGTCGCGGACGGTTCCGTCAAGATCACGATCCCGTCCGATGAAGGGTCCGAGCCGGCAATCCTGACCACGATCGGCCCGGGCGGCTTCTTCGGCGAGTTGTCGCTGCTCGATGGCGCCCCGCGGTCTGCGACAGCGGTCGCCCTGGACCCGACCGCGACGCACGTCCTGCGGCGTGATGCGTTCGACGCCCTGGTCGACAGCGAGCCTGCCTTGCGCCGAGCCCTTCTGGTCACGCTGGCCGGCGAGATCCGGCGGCTCACCGCGCAGGTCGAGGATCTCCATTTCCTCGACCTTCCAGGGCGCCTCGCTCGCCATCTCCTGCGGACCCTGGCGATCGCGGACGGCCGCGATCCCGCCGAAGCCGACACCCTGGTCGGTGAGCATCGTCTGTCGTGGCCGTACACGCAGGCCGAGCTGGCCGGGATGATCGGCGGGTCGCGCCAATCGGTGAACCGATTGCTGGCGGATCTCGTGGCGGAAGGCCTCGTCCGCTTCGACGGGGACGAGCTGGTCATCCCGGACGCGGGCCGGCTCGCGCTCGCCACACGGCGATGAACGGTCAGGGCGACCCTGTCGAGGCGGTCCTCGCGGCGGTGGGCCGCCGGGTCGCGGCAGCCGGCCGCCTCACCCCACGACACGATGACGAGCTGCTGACGGCGGTCGCCATGGCTGCCGTGACCGCCCTCGAGGCCCAGGCTGCCTCGATCGCGCTCTACGACGCGGCGACCGACCGACTGGTGTTCCGTGCCGCGTCGGGCCCGGCCGCCGGCGGCATCGTGGGGATGGCCATCGAGCCTGAGGTGGGCATCGCCGGCTATGTCTTCACGACCGGGCAGCCCCTCGCGGTCGCTGATGTCGCGGCGGATCCACGGTTCGAGCGCTCGGTCGCGGAGGCGACGGGTCACGTCCCGTCGACGTTGCTGGCCGTGCCGCTGAGCGATGAGACGGGCACGGTCGGCGTGCTCGAGGCGCTCGACAAGGATGGCGGCACATTCTCGCTGCGGGACCTCGACATCGCGACGGCGATGGGGAGTGTCGCGACGCTCGCCGTGCGCGACGGGCGTCTGCGCCAGGACGCCGGCGCCATCCTGACCCGAGCGCTGTCGGACCTACTCGGCGAGCCACCCGAGTCGACGGGCGAGGCGCCGGACCCTGCGGCGATCGATGCCCTTGTCGCCCGCGCCACAGCCGGGCTCGCCGACGACGACGATCCGACGTGGGCGATCGCCGACCGGATCGCCCGCCTTGGCGACGTCGATGCGGACGCGAAACGCCTCGCGATCGACTGGCTGGATGCGCTGATCCGCCACGGAGACCGCGCCGACGGCGGGCGCGGACCCCGATCGGGTCTGCCGTGACGATCTCGCTGCCGGCGTGGAGCGAGGCGTTCGCGGCCGGAGCACGCGATGGGCTCGCGCGAACGGATCCACCGTTCGGCCGGTTGGATCGCAAGGACGTGTTCGGCGACGCCGATGGGCAGGGCGTCACCGTCGCCATCATCGACTCGGGCGTCGACGGCGATCATCCCGCCGTCCGCGGGCGGGTCGCCCGGCATCTGCGTGTCGACCTCGAAGAGGACGAGGCGATCGTCGTCGACGATCCGGCGGCCTTCGACCTCGTCGGGCACGGGACAGCGTGCGCCGGCATCGTGGCGGGCATCGCCCCAGGAGCGAGCCTCGTGTCGATCCGCATCCTCGGCGCGGACAACCGTGGCAAGGGGCGAGCCCTCGCCGCCGCTGTCGACTGGGCGACCGGGGCGGGAGTCGCCGTCGTGAATCTCAGCCTGTCATCGCGCAGCGAGGCGATGTTCAGCGCGTTCCACGCGCTCGCCGACCGCTCGTACTTCGCGAACTCGCTGCTCGTATGCGCTGCGAACAACGTGCCGGGGCCGTCGTACCCGTCGCTGTTCGCTTCCGTCCTGTCGGTGGCGGCACACGACGTCGCCGATCCGGAGACCTGGTTCTACAACCCATCACCCCCGGTCGAGTTCGGCGCGCACGGAGTCGACGTCGATGTCGCGTGGCGCGGCGGTGGTCGGATCCGCGCGACGGGCAACTCGTTCGCCGCGCCACACCTGGCCGGTCAGGCCGCCCGATTGCGGTCGCGTTATCCGACAGCGTCGCCCTTCGAGATCAAGGCGCTCCTCGCCGCGACGGCCACGATCCCCGCCTGAATCCAAACCGCCCGGCGATGCCGGGCGGTTGATGTGGTGACGGGGCGCGTCGAGTCAGCTGGTCGTGTCCTCATCCTTATCGGTCGGCGTGAGCTCGCCGCCGTGACCTGGTCCCGGCTGCCCGAGGCTCGGGGGGGCCGTGACCGGCAGCGCGTGCCCCTCGACGTCCCCTTCGTCGATGAGCCCCTCGCTCGGGTCTCGCTTCTCCGGTTCGACCAACGTGTCCTTCGGGAGCTTGTACTTCTTCATCGAACCGATCCCTTCCTGATGTGACGGTTCATGTGCTGCGCCAACCATACGCCCCCGTGTCGCGGCACCCCTAGGCCAGAGCCGACCAGGGAGGTGTCGCCTGCGAGACATCTTCACGAACCCGACTCGCCGGTGGACGGGCGCGGGACGGCCTCCACGATCGGGCGCGGTGTGCGCAGGTCGCGCAGCGCTTCCTGATCGGGGCCGGCGAGGCGCGGCAGGTCGGCGGCCTCGGTGCGCGTCAGCCGCGACGTGAGGGTCGAGAAAACCAACCGCCGGATCTCGGGCACGTACATCACCGCGCGCAGCGCGTCCGCCGGCACCTCGAGGAGGGTCGTCTCGGCGTCGGCCACGACGTCGGCGGTCCGTGGACTTCCGGTCAGCGCGGCGATCTCGCCGAAGAAGTCGCCGTCGTGCATCGTCGAGAGTCCGCGGTAGTCGCCGTCGGCCGGGATGCCGGCCGTGGCCGAGCCGTCGAGGATGAAGTACACGGACGACGCGCTGTCGCCGTGCTCGACGATCCGCGTGGCTGCCGGGACCGTGCGCACCGTCGCGTCGCGGATGAACGCCTCACGCTGCGCCTGGTCGAGCCGGGCGAACGTCGTGAGGTTGGTCACCAGCCGATCGAAATCGGCGATCGTCGCGGGTCGCGATGGGATCGCCGTGGGCGCCGGCTCCGCCGCCTCCTCGAGGCGCGCTCGCGCGGCTCGCAGCGATCGGATGCCCAGGCCCGGCGCGAACAACGCGTAGAGCGCCGCCCCGAACAACAGGACCGAGGCGAACGCGATCATCACCCGGACGTTGATGACGTCGGCGAGACCGGCCCCCGCCATCCCGAACAGGAAGATCACGTCGCGCATCACGTAGTACGCCGAGAACACCCTGCCGCGCATGTCGCGCGGCGTGTTCCGCTGGAGCAGCACCGAACGGGCGACCGACGCCGGGGAGTTGAAGAACCCCGAGATCATGACGAGGACGATGGCGACCGGGATCGACGTCGCTGAGGCATAGGCCAGCCCGCAGACACCCATGCCGATCAGCCCAACGACCACCCAGATCGACTCGGGCAGGCGGCTCGAGAAGCGCGCCATGAAGAACGAGCCGAGCACGAACCCGACCGACGTCAAGCCCTCCTGCAGTCCGTACTCGAACTCCGTCGCGTGGAGCTCGCGCAGTGACATCGGCAGCAGGAGGACGTTCCATAGCCCGAACGAGAAGAACATCAGGCCGCCGACGAAGAACAGCGAGCGCAGCACTTCCGTGCCGAACAGGGTCCCCAGGCCGGACCTGAGGTTCGCGACGATGACACTGACGCTCGCCTCGTCTTCCGGGATCGGCAACGTGTAGCGGCCCATCCGCGAGATCAGCACCGCGCAGACGACGAAGGACAGCGCGTCGATGACGAAGGCGATCCGCAGATCGATGCTGGCAAGAAGGCCGGCGCCCGCGAACCCGATCGCCGTCGAGCCGAATGAGGCGATCGACAGGAACGAGTTGGCGGCTGCGAGCTCTTCGTCGCTCGCCATCTCCGGGATCAAGCTGTCATGGGCCGGGTCGAAGAACTGTCTGACGCCGGCGTTGAGCAGGAGCAGCGCGTACAGGCCGACGATCGCGATCGACTCCACGTTCAGCACGAGGGCGATGGACCCGACGATGACGGCCTGGATCAGGCAGGTCCAGATGAGGATGCGTTTGCGATCGTGGCGGTCGACGAAGACCCCGGCCAGCAGGCCCACGACGAGGCTCGGGATGGCTGTGACCATCAATGTCAGGCCGACTGCCAGAGCCGAGCCGGTCACACGGAACACGAAGATCGCCGCGGCGAGGTCCGTCAGCGCCGAGCCAGCGGTGGAGATCAGCTGGGCGAGCCAAAGCAGCGAGAAGTCGCGCTTGCGGAAGACGGCGAACATCGATGGGGCGGGTACGGACGCTGCCGTCATGCGACCTCCAGGGGCGCCACGGCGGCACCCGATCCCTCGCGGTTGTGGACCCCGGCCCGGCCGCGACGAGGCGCCGGTGGGCCGGAGTCTAGCCGTGGCGCCTGGGCACTGTGACGCCTTCGCGCAGGAGCAGCGCCTCCTTGCGCGACAGTTGCTTGTCGCGATCCACCCAGCCCGTTCCGCCGTAGCCGCCGAGCGTCCCGTCGCCCGCGATGATCCGGTGGCACGGGATCACCAGCGAGATCGGGTTACGCCCGAGGGCACCGCCGACCGCGCGCGCCGCTCGCGGCGCTCCCACCCGCTTGGCGATATCGCCATAGCTCGCCGTGCGGCCCCAGCCGACGCCACGCACCGCGTCGAGCACGCGCCGGTCGAATGCCGGACGGTCGGCGATGTCGATCGCCACGTCGTCGCCGTCCGTCGGGAGCCCGCGGAGCATCCGTTCGATCGTCGGGATCGCGGCGCGCAGCACCGCGGCGGCGGGGTCGTCCGGGTCCGCCTCGGATAGCCGGACGACCGGGATCCCAAGCCGGTCCTGTACGTCGCTCGTGAAGGCGGCCTCGTCCGCCTCCCACGCCGCGGCGGCGATCCCCACCTCGGTGGCCGCGACCCGGAACGGCGCACCGCCTCCGTCGAGCGTGGCGGTAACGGCACGATCGGGCATCGTCCTAGTCTGCCTCACCGGCGGCTCGGGATCGGCCGGCTGATATACTCCCTAGGAGTATGACGAGCGAGCCAACGACCGCCGAGATCCAGCTGCCGATCGCTGGCATGACATGCGCGTCATGCGTCAATCGGATCGAGCGGTTCCTGCGCTCGACGGACGGGGTCGAGACGGCGAGCGTCAATCTCGCTACGGAGCTCGCGACCGTCCGCTACCTCCCGAGCGTGGCCGACCGCGCCCGTTTCGTGGCCGCCATCGAGGCATCGGGTTACGAGGTCCGCGCCGACGCAGGGGGCAGCCGCGACGAGCCCGCGATCTCGCTGACCGCGGAGGCAGCGGAGGCCGATGCCCGTCGGGACGAGGAGTCGCGGACGCTTCTCCGCCAGGCGCTCGTGTCGATCGGCGTGGCGGTCGCGATCATGGTCGCGATGTTCGTCCCCCAGACGCGCATCCCGATGGAGACGATCAACTGGCTGGCGCTCGTCCCCGCGACGCTGATCCAGGCCTGGGCAGGATCCCGTTTCTATCGAGCGGCGTGGCGGGCGGCACGTCACGGGTCGGCCAACATGGACACGCTCATCGCGGTCGGGACGACGGCCGCCTGGCTGTACAGCGTCGGCGTGACCCTCTTCCCGGAGGCGATCCATCAGGCCGGCCTGCACCCGGAGACGTACTTCGATGCGTCGACCATCATCCTCGGCCTCGTCCTGCTCGGACGCTGGCTGGAGGGACGCGCGAAAGCGAGCACGGCAGGCGCGATCCGCCGCTTGATCGGCCTGCAGCCGGCGACCGCGCGCCGGGTGGAGGGCGGCCGTGAGGTGGACGTCCCACTCGAGGGTGTCGCGGTCGGTGACCTGCTCCGCGTGCGGCCGGGCGAACGGGTGCCGGTCGACGGCGTCGTCGTCGAAGGAGCATCTGCGGTCGATGCCAGCATGCTCACCGGGGAGGCGCTTCCCGTCGAGGTGACCGCCGGCATCGAGGTCGTTGGGGCGACCCTCAACACGACCGGCACGTTCGTGATGCGCGCGACCCGAGTCGGGCGTGAGACGGCCCTCGCCCGCATCGTCGAAGCGGTCCGGCGTGCGCAGGGTAGCAAGCCCCCGATCCAGCACCTCGCGGACCGGATCGCCGAGGTGTTCGTCCCGGTCGTGCTCCTGGTCGCCGTCGCGACGTTCGTCGTGTGGTTCGTATTCGGCCCGGAGCCGCGGACCACCCTCGCACTCACGGCGTTCATCGGCGTCGTCGTCATCGCCTGTCCGTGCGCGATGGGTCTGGCCACACCGGCCGCGGTCATGGTCGGGACCGGCCGCGGAGCTGAGGCCGGCATCCTGATCCGCGGCGGCGAAGCCCTCGAGACCGCACATCGCGTCGATACCGTCGTGTTCGACAAGACAGGCACACTGACGCTCGGTCGCCCGAGTGTCACCGACGTCGTCGTCGCACCCGGGATCGCGGCACGGGCCGTCATCGACCTCGCCGGTGCCCTCGAGCGTGCCAGCGAACACCCGCTCGGGGCGGCCATCGTCGCGTACGCCAACGAGCGTGAGCTCGGGTTCGACCGGGTCGCGGAATTCGAGGCGACCATCGGCGGCGGTGTCCGTGGCGTCGTCGAGACAGCCGCGGGCCGACGGACCGTCGCAGTCGGCCGGCCATCCTGGCTCGCCGCGGAGGGCATCGACCTCGAGCCGATCGCGACGACCATGGAGACGCTGGCGACGAACGGACGAACCCACGTGGCGGTCGCCATCGACGGCCGGCTCGCCGGGCTGATCGCCATCGCCGACCCGGTGAAAGCCGAATCTGCCTCGGCCGTCCGCGAGCTGACGTCCGCGGGCATCGAGGTCTGGCTCGTGACGGGCGACGCGCGATCCACCGCGACGGCGGTGGCCGGCCAGGTCGGCATCCCGGCGCATCGGGTGGTCGCCGAGACACGCCCGACCGACAAGGCGGGGATCGTCGAGCGGCTACAGGGGCGCGGCCGGACGGTCGCGATGGTCGGTGATGGCATCAACGACGCGCCCGCGCTCGCGCGGGCCGATCTGGGGATCGCCATCGGGACCGGGACGGACATCGCGATCGAGGCGGCAGGTGTGACACTCATCGGCGGCGATCCGCGCGGCGTCCCGGCTGCCATCGGCCTCTCACGGGCGACCATGACGGTGATCCGCCAGAACCTCTTCTGGGCCTTCGCATACAACATCGTCCTCATCCCGGTGGCCATGGGCGCCCTGATCCCGGCGTTCGGGATCGCCATCTCGCCGGCACTCGCCGCGGGTGCGATGGCGCTCTCGTCGGTCACGGTCGTCGCCAACGCCCTTCGGCTCCGGTCGTACGATGCGCGACCGCAGTCGCCCCATCGCATCCGCCGGGCCGGCCTACTCGGCCGGCTGCGCCAGGCCTGGTTCCTCGCGGCGGTCGCGCTGGCGGCGGTCGGGCTGGCTGGTGGTGTCATGGCCGCCGACCGCTGGGTGGACGCCGGCGCCACGCGTCTGGCGGTTACGGCTCGCGATACCGCGTTCACCCCGGCGGACCTGCGAGTGGAGGCGGGACGGACGGTCGTCCTGTCCTTCCGCAACGACGATCCGATCTTCCATGACTGGGAGGTCGAAGGGCTGGCGAACGTCGATGCCGGCGCACGTCCTGGCCAGACCCGCACGATCCGGTTCACGATCGATCAGCCCGGCACGTACCGGATCGTCTGCACCGTGCCAGGCCACGCCGACGCCGGGATGGCCGGCAGGCTCCTCGTCGAGTCGCCAGACTGAGTCCTGAGATGGCGACCCGCGCACGCATCGAGACCCCTGCGGATCCGCGCGACCTTGCGGGCGACTTCGCTCACGCGGTCGACATCGAGGTGCGTTTCGCCGATACCGACGCGATGGGCCACGTGAACAACGCGGTCTATCTGACCTACTGCGAGATGGCCCGCATCCGGTACTGGACCGATGTCACCGGCGAGCCGGTCTCGGCCGGCCACGAAGGGGCGGAGAGTCTGATCCTCGCCGAGGCACGGATCACGTACCGGGCGCCGGTCTTTCACAGCGAGACCGTCACGGTCGAGACGCGGGCCACTCATATCGGTCGTTCGTCGTTCACGCTCGAACATCGGCTGACGGCGTGCGGACCCGGCGGGAGTCCACGTCTCGTCGCGACGAGCGACTCGGTGATGGTCCGCTACGACTACGAGGCCGATCGCTCCGCGCCACTGGGCCCGGAGTTCATCGACGCGATCGAGACGTTCGAGGGTCGCGCGCTGCGCTGAGCCGTCAGTCGACCACGCGGCGGAAGATCGAAACCGCGTTCTGGCCGCCGAACCCGAATCCGTCCACGGCGACCGTATCGACCCTGGCCGTGCGCGCCGTGAGCGGCACGTAGTCCAGGTCGCACTCGGGATCGGGGGTGCGCAGGTTGGCGGTCGGTGGGATGACTCCGTCGCGGATGGCGCCCAGGCCAGCCAGCGCGCTGGCGATGCCCGCCGCGCCGACGAGGTGGCCGATCATCGACTTCGGCGAGCTGATGGCGACCTTGTAGGCGTGCCCCCCGTACGCCGCCTTGATCGCGCGCGTCTCGGTCACGTCGTTGAGCGGCGTCGCCGTGCCATGGGCGACGATGTAGTCGACCTCGTCCGGTGCGATCCCGCTGTTCCGCATGGCATTCGTCATCGACCGCATCTGGCCGCGACCCGTCGGCTCCGGGGCGCTGATATGGAACGCGTCGGCGGTCAGGGCGCCGCCGAGCACCTCGGCGACCGGCGTCGCGCCCCGTTCACGTGCGTGGGCGAGCGACTCGACGATCACGATGCCCGCCCCTTCGCCCAGGACGAACCCATCCCGGGTCAGGTCGAACGGTCGCGACGCGGTCTCGGGCGTGTCGTTCCGCTTCGAGAGCGCCGTCATGTTGGCGAGGGCGGCGACGCCCATCGGCCAGATCGGCGCCTCCGTGCCGCCGGTCACGACCACGTCGCATTCGCCCTCGCGGATCAGACGGAGCGCGTCGTGGAAGGCGATCACGGACGTGGCGCACGCGGCGACCTGGGTGATGACGGGCCCGGTCAGGCCCCACTCCATCGACAGCAGGGCCGCCGCCATCGACCCGGACAGCGCCGGCACGGCAAATGGCGAGACGAACCGTGGGCCTTTCTGGTCGTGGATGTGGGTCCCGTCGATGATCTGCTCGATGCCGCCGCCGCCGGTGTTGACGACGACGCCGACGCGGTCGCGCTGCTCTGGCGTCATCGCGGCGAAGTCGATGCCGGAGTCAGCCACGGCCTCCTTGCCGGCGCCCATCGCGAGGTGGATGAAGCGGCTCATGCGGCGGGCCATCTTGGGGTCCATGACCTTGGTCGGATCGAAGTCGAGGACCTCGGCCGCGATCCGAACCTCGTGCTGCGACGCATCGAAGCTCTGGATCGTGCGCGTGCCGGTCACGCCCGCCTGGAGATTCGCCCAATACGTCGGGAAGTCGTTACCGATCGGCATGATCGCGCCGAGGCCGGTCACGACCGCACGGCGCGCGGGATCTCGTTCTGGCATCGGCTCGGATTGTAGGGCTCGACGACCGGTTGCCGGTCAGTCCCCGTCATACCTCTTGAAGATGACCGCGCCGTTGTGCCCACCCAGACCGATGTTGTTGGACAGCGCGTGGCGGATCGGCATCGGGACCGTCTCGGCCGGGACCCACAGGTCGCACTCCGGGTCGTAGTCGCGGTAGTTGAGGGTGCCCGGCGCGCACTGCTCCGCGACCGACATGACCGTCGCGAACGCCTCGAATGCCCCCGCCGCGCCCATCATGTGCCCGGTCATCGACTTGGTCGCGCTGATCGCGATCGCCTTGGCGTCGCGCGCGGAGCGCGAGCCGAACGTCGTCCAGATCGCCTCCGCCTCGCGCTTGTCGCCGAGCGGGGTCGAGGTGCCGTGCGGATTGATGAGGTCGACCTCGTCGGCGGGCACGCCGCGACGGTCCAGCGCCATCTGCATCGCCCGTGCAGAGCCGACCCCAGCGTCGATCGGCTGGACCATGTCCCACCCGTCGGCGGCCGAGCCGTACCCCACGACCTCGGCATAGATCCTCGCGCCACGCGCCTTGGCGATCTCGAGGTCCTCGAGGAACAGGGAGCCGGCGCCCTCGCCGAGGACGAACCCGTCGCGCGTGGCGTCGAACGGGCGCGACACGGTCTGCGGCTCCTCGCCGGGGCGGGGGAGACCCATCCCGCGCATGTTCGAGAAGCCGGCGTGCGCGACCTCGAGCAGGGGCGCCTCGGTCGAGCCGCTGATCACCGCGACGCAATCGCCGCGACGGATCGTCTCGGCTGCCTCGCCGACATTGTGGGTGCCGGTCGCGCAGGCGGACACCATGCACACGTTGTGACCGATCGCCCCCGTCTCGATCGCGATCATCCCCGAACAGCTGTCGACGAGGGCGTTCGCGATGAACGTCGGCGCGACGGTCCGCGGGCCGCGTTCCTGGAGGGACACGTAGTTGTCGATCATCAGCTGCTGACCGCCCGCGCCCGACCCGAACACGACCCCGACGTCGCCGCGGTTCTCGTCCGTCAGCTCGAAGCCGGAATCGGCGAGGGCCTGCTTGGCCGCCGCGACGCCGAAATGCATGCTCGATTCGCTGCGGCGCGCTGCCTTCGGGTCCATCCATTCCTTGGCGTCGAAATCCTGGACCTCGCCGGCGACCTTGGCCTCGTACGGGGACGTGTCGAAATAGGTGATCGGTTTGAGGCCGGAGACGCCGTTGACGAGGTTGGACCAGGCCGTGTCCTTGTCGTTGCCGACGGGGCTGACCACCCCGAGTCCGGTGACGACGACGCGGCGGTCGTAGTCGGGTCGACGCATGTTGGGCTATCCCTCCAGGAGTGGGCGATCAGGCCGCGACGGCTGCGAGATCGAGGAGTCGGTCGTGTGTGGCCGGATCGTCCGCGGGGACGGTCTCGGCATCCGGGGCGATGCGTTTGATGAGACCGGTCAGGACCCTGCCCGGGCCGACCTCGACGAAGGTCGTGACGCCGGCACCGGTCATCCGCTGGACTGCACCGACCCAGTCGACGCCGGCCGTGAGGTGGTCGACGAGCTCCGTCCGCGCATCCGCAGCCGAGGTGATCGGGCGGCCGTCTGCGTTGGCGAGGAGCGTGGTCGCCGGATCGTGGAACTCGATCCCCTCGAGCGTCCTGCGCATGCCGTCCGCCGCCTCGGCCATGAGCGGGGAGTGAGCCGCGACGCTGACGGGCAGCACGATCGATCGCTTGGCGCCCAGCTCACGGGCGATCTCGGCACCAGCCTCGATCGCCGCGCGCTCACCCGACACGACGACCTGGCCCGGCGCGTTCCGGTTCGCGACGACGAACGTGCCATGCGTCGCGGCCGCCTCCAGCAGCTCGGGGATCCTCGCGTCGTCGAGACCGATGATCGCGGCCATCGCGCCGTCGCGACCGTGGCCCGACGCCTGCATGAGCTCACCGCGACGGCGGACGAGACGAACGCCATCCGCGAGCGACAGCACGCCGCTCGCGACGAGCGCGGAGTACTGACCCATCGAATGACCCGCGGCGAAGGCCGGTGCGGGCGGCTCGAGACCGGCGGCGGCCCAGCGATCGCGCATCGCCTCGAGGATCGCGATCGACGCGGCGAGGAGGGCGGGCTGCGCGTTCTCGGTGCGGTCGAGCTGCTCGGCTGGGCCTTCCCAGGCAAGCCTGCTCAAAGGCTCGCGGAGAGCGGCGTCCGCCGCGGACCACACCGCCCCCGCGGCAGGCGATGACATGGCGAGGTCCCGACCCATGCTCACGGATTGCGAGCCCTGGCCCGGAAAGACGAAGGCAAACGGGGACATCGCCGGAAGCGTACGGGCAGGCCTTGCCCGGCACCCGGATTCACGTGCATGCTTGCATGCATGGCTACCCGACCGGCGCCCCGCCGCGCGATCGCCCAACGCTTCGAAGCCGACCTCTCGGCACCGGTCCTCGCTGCCGGGACGCGATTGCCCAACGTCCGTCAGATCAGCGAGCGCGTGGCGATGGGTCGTGCGCTGTGGCGCGAGCTCGTCATCGGTTTCGCCAGTCAGCTCGGCGAGCTGCGACTCGGTTTCACGCAGCTCGCTGCGCTGTACGTGCTCGCCGACGGCAGCACGCTGACGATCGGGGAGCTGGCCGAGTCCATCAACCGGTCGCCCTCGGCGACGAGCCGCCTCATCGACGGTCTGGTCAAGCGGCGCCTGGTCGAGCGCCGCGCCGAGGAGGAGGACCGGCGCCAGAAGGTCCTCCGCTTGACCCCGCGGGGTCACGCCATCCTGCGGGTCGTCGACCGCGGGCGCGCCGAGCAATTCCTGTCCGCGGTCCGGCCCCTCCCGACCGCGGAACGATCGATCGTCGCGATGGGCGTCGCGGCACTCGCGACGCACGCGATCAGCCGCCGAGGCCGGTTGATCCGGGCACGGCGTGAACCTGGGACATGACCGGACCGGCGGGAAGGTAGGCTACGGCCAGGAGGTCACACCGGATGTTCCAATACGGCCAGTTATCCAACGCGCTGTTCTACGTCCAGCACCAGCATTCAGACGGGCAGTGGGGTTCGATGGTCCCCGAGCCGGAACCGGATCCCGAGCACCAGCCGCACGATGCCGCCCAGCTCGACCCGGAACAGGAATGGCAGCGCGGCCACGTCTACGTCTGCGAATCGTGCGCGGAGCGCGTCCGCGTCATGGTCCCGAAGGAGCAGCGGCCGAACGACTGAGCGGCTCCGTCAGCCGCAGAAGCGGCGCACGACGTCGTACAGCACCGGGAGGCCGAACCGGAGCGCGTCGAGGGAGATCCGTTCGTCGACGCCGTGGAAGCGCTCGAGGAAGCGCTCGTCGGGCTCGAGGCGGAACGGCGAGAAGCCGTAGGTCGGAGTGCCGACGAGCGATGTCGCCTTGGCATCCGTGGCGAATGGCGCCATGACCGGGAGGGGGATGCCCTCGGGATCGTGATCGCGCAGCGTGGCGACGAGCGTGTCCCACAGGGGGCCCTCGGCCGGCGCCTCGACCGGGTCGCCCCAGGCCAACCGCTCGATGCGGCACGCCGCGAGCAGGTCCGGGCCGATGCGACGTTCGACCTCGGCCCGGATATCGGCCTCGCTCGTGCCGGGCAGGATGCGGCAGTCGACCTCGATGACTGCATCGCCCGGGATCACGTTGTACTTGACGCCGGCCTGGACGACGTCCGGGCTGAGCGTGTCGCGGATCAGGGCCCGCAGAGCGCGCGCATACATCGGGTCGCACAGCCCGTCGATCGCGCGGTCCGTCGCGTCGGGGGCGAGCTCACCGCGCGCGATGGAGCGCAGCGTCGCGGCTGCATCGCCGGGGAGTACCGCGGCAGCAGCCTCGAGGAACCGGACCATCACCGGCGTCATCCGGACCGGCCCGGGCACGGCCAGTCGTACGATGATTTCGGCGGCGAGGACAGCCGCGTTGTCGTCGCGCGGCATCGAGCCGTGGCCCCAGTTGCCCGTGACGTGGATGCGGTACGGGACGAAGCCCTTCTCGGCGACCTGGATCGGATAGAGCCTCCGGCCGGCCACCGTCACCGACACGCCGCCGCATTCGTTCACCGCTCCCGCAGCCCGCAACCATTCAGGGCGATGCGCGGCGAACCAGCGGGCACCGTCTGTCGAGCCCGCTTCCTCGTCGGCCGCGCAGGTGAACAGCACGTCTCGTCGCAGGCCTGGGATCGGATCCCTGGCGGGGTCGCGGCCCGCCGCGCGGGCCTCGTCGACCAGCCGCTCGATGACGCCGAGCTCGAGGGCGACCATGCCCTTCATGTCGACCGCGCCGCGGCCGTAGACGTAGCCATCGGCGATATCGGCCGCGAACGGGTCGTGCGACCAGCGATCGGGCGGTGCCGGGACGACGTCGAGGTGCGATAGCAGGAGGAACGGTTCGCCGCCGGTGCCGTCACCCCTCAGGCGGGCGTGGACGGAGCCGCGACCTGGGGCGGGCTCGACGACCTCGGCCTCGAGGCCGAGCGCCCGGAGGCGCCCCTCGAGATAGCGCGCGGCGCGCGTCTCCTGGTCGGGCGCCATCGGGTCAGGCGGGTTGACTGTCGGGATCCGGATCAGCTCGCGCAGGGTGGTGACCACGCCCTCGTGAGCCGCCTCCCATTCGGCGGCCGCGACGGCGTTGGACGGGAAGCTCGTTGCGCCGGTGGTCACGAGCCGCGCAGCGGGCCGAGCAGGGCGACGAGAGTCCCGATCACGAATCCGGACGACACGATGACCACGATCATCACGACAAGCAACCGCCCGAGCCGCCGCTCCTCGGCCCGGCCGGCGGCGGGATCAGGGTCCAGGCCGCCGGCGATGTAGGGGGCCTGGAGACCCTTTTCACGGGCGCGCACGGCCCGCGGCGAGTCATAGGCGAGCGGGTCCGGCGGCAGTTCCGGCGCCGGCGGCGAGGGTGTCTCGGTCACCTGCTCATGATGCGCGCTCCGGGCCGATCGGCGCGGGAAACGGCGGCACGGCTGCGCAGCCCTGGTGTGCCTCACCCCAGCGCCCCCCGCAGCGGCTCGGCGACCTGGCGGGCGACGGCGTCGACGCCGTCTGGGCCAAGGCTCGGCCGCAGCCCGAGGATCACGTGGGTCGCCCCGCGCTCGACCGCCTCATGTGCCTGGTCCAACGCGTGCCGTCGGTCGTCATCGGTCGCACCCGTCGGGACCTGGGCGCCGAACTCGAAGGTGTCGGGGTCGCGGCCGACCTCCTCGAGGGCGCGGATCAGCGCCGCACGCCTGTCGCTGAAATCCTCGAGGGTGGTCGGCCGTCCCTCGCCGACCGCCACGGCCGGTTGGACCCAGCCGTCGGCGACTGCGGCCGCCAGCGCGATCCCGCGGCGTCTCTGGCCGCCGAGCCACAGGCGTGGGCCACCCGGCGTCAGTGTCGGCGGCTCGTTCGTTGCGTCGGTGAGTGGGAAGAACCGGTCCGGACGGGTCACACCGGGCGGGGTCCGCGCGGCGTCGGACCACAGTGCGCGGAGGACGTGGACAGACGACTCGAAGCGGTCGAACCGCTCCGGCATCGGTGGCATCGGGATGCCGAACGGAAGGTGCTCGCCGTCGTGCCAGCCGGCTCCCAGGCCGACGATGTACCGGCCGCCGGTGGCGTGGTCCATGACCGTCGCCGCTTTGGCGAGGACGGCGGGGTGTCGGAAGGTCGCCGCCAGGACCGCCGTGCCGAGCCACCGCCCGGGCACGTGATGGGCGAGCGTTGCCATCGCCGTCATCGATTCGAAGCTCGCGCCGTGGCGGTCGTGCGCGACATCGATCAGGTGGTCGTTCATCCAGACCGACTCGAAGACGTCGTGCGTGCCGATCGACTGCCACGTCGCGTCGAGGGTGCTCCAGTCGACAGCCTGCGGCGAGGTCTTGATGCCGATCGGGATCCGACGGCTCATGGAGCGATGCGCGGCCCCGCGAGGTTGGCGGTCATCCGGCCGCCCGTCGTCACCGCCCCGGACGAGGCGGAACCGACCAGCGCCGCGTACTTCGCCAGCACGCCGCCGACGTAGTTCGGCGGCCGCGGTGTCCAGGCGGCCAGGCGGCGCGTGATCTCGTCGAGCGGGACCTCCAGGTCGAGCGCCTTCCGATCGACGTCGATGACGATCTCGTCGCCCTCCTCGACGACCGCGATCGGTCCGCCGAGTGCGGCCTCCGGTGCGATGTGGCCGATCATCAACCCGTGCGTGCCGCCCGAGAAGCGGCCGTCGGTGATCAGCGCGACCTCGTCGCCGAGGCCCTCGCCGACCAGCGCGGCGGTCACGCTCAGCATCTCCTGCATCCCTGGTCCGCCGACCGGTCCTTCGTACCGGATCACGACGACGTCGCCCGGGACGATGCGGCGGTCTTTGACGGCCTCGAAGCAGGCCGCCTCGGAGTCGAACACGCGTGCCGGCCCGCGGTGCAGCCGGCGCTCGTGCCCTGCCAGCTTCACGACGCAGCCATCCGGCGCCAGCGAGCCGCGCAGGATCGCCAGCCCGCCGGTCGGCTTGAGCGGGGTCTCGATCGGGAGGACGACCTTCTGGCCATCGGTCTCCTTGGCGTCCGCGGCGATCTGCGCGATGGTCCGGCCGTCGACGGTGGGCGCGTCGCCCTGCAGCAGGCCCGGGCGCTTCAGCAGTTCGCGCATGACCAGGCCGATGCCGCCCGCGTCGTACATGTCGGCGGCCAGGTAGCGGCCGCCCGGGTGCATGTCCGCGACGATCGGGGTCCGGTCGGCGATCGCCCCGAAGTCGTCGATGTCGAGGTCGACCCCGAACTCGTGCGCGATCGCCAGCAGGTGCAGCACGCCGTTGGTCGAGCCACCGGTCGCGGCCACGCTGGCGATGCCGTTCTCGAGCGACTCGCGGGTGACGAACCTCGATGGCCGGACGTCGCGTCGGACGAGGTCCATCACGAGCTCGCCGGTCTTGCGCGCCGCGTCATCCTTCGCCGGGTCCTCGGCCGGGATGCCGTTCAGACCCGCCGGTGAGAGGCCGATGAACTCCATCACGGTCGACATCGTGTTGGCGGTGTACTGGCCGCCGCAGGCGCCCGGACCCGGGCACGACACGTTCTCGATCTCGTACAGCTCGTCGAGGCTGATCTTGCCTGCCCGATATGCGCCGATCGCCTCGTAGACCGTGACGACCGTCGCGTTTCGTTGCCCGCGATAGACGCCGGGGTAGATCGTGCCGTTGTAGAGGATCGTGCCCGGGACGTCGAGGCGCCCGAGGGCCATCGCCGCTCCCGGGATCGTCTTGTCGCAGCCGACCAGGCAGACGACCCCATCGAGCAGATGGCCGCGCATGACGAGCTCGATCGAATCGGCGATGACCTCGCGGCTGACCAGCGACGCCTTCATGCCTTCGGTGCCCATCGACACCCCGTCGCTCACCGAGACCGTGTTGAACTCCATCGGCGTGCCGCCGGCCGCCCGGATCCCGTCTTTCACCGACTCCGCCAGCCGGCGCTGGTTGTAGTTGCACGGCATCGTCTCGATCCACGTCGTCGCGACGCCGACGAGCGGCTTGGCGAGGTCCTCGTCGGTGAAACCGATCGCCTTGAGCATCGCCCGGGCGCCGGCCCGGTCGGGGCCATCGGTCAGGGCTGCCGAATGGCGCTTGGCGGGGTCGGTCGGCCGGTCGTAGGGGTGTGACGGTGCCGGCGCGGACGGGTCGGGCATGCGCTGCAGTGTAGGGCGACGGCTTCAGGCGCCGCGTGCGCGGTCCGATGCCAGCCGCTCCGCGGCGAGGGTGCGCGCGGCAAGATCGCTCTGTGCGGAACCCGTGACCGCCTCGAGGAATGCGTCCCGATCCATCCGGAATGCCGCCACCGGAGTGACGGCGCGGACCGAGGCCGTCCGCGGCACGTCGTTGATCAGCGCGATCTCACCGACGCCGAGCCCGGCGCCGCCCGTCCCGAGTACGCGCTCGCCCCGGCTGATCTCGACCTCTCCGTCGTCGATGAGGAGGTAGTCGTCGCCGACGTCGCCCTCCCGGATCAGCCATGTCCCGGTGTCGAATCGGACCGGGGCCAGGGATGCTGCCAGGTGTTCCACGGTGGCCAGCGACAGCGGCGCAAAGAGCGGCTGGCCGCGCAGCAACTCGACGCGCCGAACCGCGGCCGGTCCACCCTCGTCCAGGCCCCGGGCGGCGAGGCCGAGCGCGACGGCGGCGAGCGGCAGCAGCGCACCGGTGATCACGAGCGCCCCTTGCACGCCCGCACCCGCGATGAGGAGCGGCGCGACGATCCCACCCATTGCCGGGCCGAGGTTGGCGAGGCCGTCGATCAGCCCGAGCACGGCGACGCGGGCCGCATTCGGCGTCGTCCGCTGCACGATCGTGAACCCGGCGACGTCGAGGAATGCGTTGCTGACGCCGACGGCGAGCATGGCCACGATCGCCGCGGTCGGGTTCATCAGCAGGCCGATGAATGCGATCGGCGCACCCCAGCCCGCGAGCGAGACGACGAACGCTGGAAAGAGTCGGGCCCGACCAGCGAGCCCGATCGATACCCCGGCGCCGACCAGGCCACCGAGACCCATCGCCGCGTTGAGGGTGCCGACCCCCGGATCGCCCATCCCGAGAAGCTCGATGGCCGCGACGACCGTCAGCACCGTGAGCAGGCCCCGGACGAACGTCTGCAGCGTGAAACCGATGACCACGAGCCGTGGACCCCGCAGCCGGCCGACGGCTCGGACACCGGCGAGGATCTCGTCCATCACCACGTCCGGACCATCTCGCGCGTCTCGACGACCGACGACCTGGATGTGGGCACCGGCGAGCGCCAACACCGCGGCGGCATAGAGCCCGCCGACCGCGACGATCGCGCCGATGGGTCCGGTCCAGACCAGCAGCAGGCTCGCGGCGGCAGGTCCGACGAACGTTCCCAGTCCTTCAGCCGCACTGGACGTGACGTTCGCCGCGACGAGCTGCTCGGGAGAGCGGGCACACGCCGGCAGCAGTCCCATGTGGAGCGGCCGCGTGAAGGCGCTGAGGCCTGCCTCGAGTCCGACCACCAGAGCGAGGGCGACGAACGGCGCGTCGGTCGCGACCACAACGGCCACAGCCACGACCGCGATGGTCCGGGCGATGTTGGTCGCGCGCAGGACTGCGAGCGCCGTCCAACGCGCCGCGGGGACCCCGGCGAACGGCGCCACGATGGCCGGCGTGAGAAAGCGGACGACACCGAGGACCCCGACCGCGACCGTGCCGCCCTGCCCATAGGCGATGACGAGCGTGGTGACCAGCAGCGCCGACTTGCCGGCGTTCACCGCGAACCAGGCGACGATGAGCCGACGGATGGCGGTGTCCGCCATCGCGGTCCTGAGGGCGCCGACCGCCGGCTCGAGGCGGCCCGCGAGCCGTTGCGGCATCCCGGAAGGATAGCGAGCCGGGGACCTGGCAGAGGGCTCTTTCGAGCGCAACGCCGAGCGCGTATCCTCCGGAACGGACATACACGGGCCGATACGGAGGGATCCCAGGACCGATGGACGAGAAGCTGACGATGCTCTCGAAGGTGCCGCTCTTCGCCGGACTCGGCACCAAGGAGTTGCGCGATGTCGGTCGGCTCGCGGACGAAGTGTCCGTCAAGGCCGGCAAGGTCCTCACCAAGGAGGGCGCCTCAGCGGAGGAGTTCTTCGTCGTGCTCGATGGCACGATCGCGATCAGCCGCGGGGGTCGCCACCTCCGGGATCTCGGCCCTGGCGACTTCTTCGGCGAGCTGGCGATGCTTGGCAAGGTCCCGCGCACGGCGACTGCCACCGCCTCGACACCAGCTCTCCTCCTCGTCGTCGGTCACCGGGAGTTCACGACCCTGCTCGCCGAACACCCGAAGGTCCAGGGCAAGATCCTGCGGACCATTGCCGCATGGATCGCGACGCTCACGCCGGATCACACGAACTGACTCAGCGCAGGCAGCGACCTGTGTCGACGGCGCCGGTGCGGCCCAGGCCAGGCGCGATCCTGACCGCCACTGAGGTGGGACTCAGCGCATAGCCGACGTCCTGATCGGTCCGCGCCTCGGCGAAGACGAGGCCACCGATCGTGCCGTCCCGCAGCACGAACGGGCCGCCGCTGTCGCCGCGCTCGATCTTGGCTCGGAGCTCGAGGATGTTGCGATCGACCCGGGCCTCTCCGTAGATATCGCGACCCGTCGCCCGGTACGCACCGGTCACGGCCGCCGGCACGATCGTGAAGGCGCCGCCACCCGGGTAGCCGAGCGCCGCGCCAACTGTCCCGCGCCGGGGATCGCCGGTCGCGAAGCGGAGCGGCTCTGCCCGGAGGTCCGGCGCGAGGAGGAGTGCAACATCGAGGGCCGGGTCGAACAGGACGACGCGCGCGCCGACCCTGTCGCCGCCGACCGTCGAGACCGTGACGGCCCCATCCCGCGCCCCGGCGACGACATGGGCGTTGGTGACGACGTACCCGTTGGCCACGACGACGCCACTCCCCGATGCCTGCGCGCCGCAGACGCCTGCCACGATCCGCAACGTGCTGCCGCCGGCTTGCTGGGCGATCTGACGCGCGGTCGCGTCGCTCGGCGGATCGACCGGTGGGCGCGGCAGCGGCTCGAAGCCGACGAACACGTCGGGCAAGCCCGAGTCGTCGAGCAGGTTGCCGAGCCCGCTGGCGATCTCCGTGGGCGGCGGCAGGACCGCGTTGAGTGTCCGGATGGCGGTCGACGTCTGGGCGGCCTCGGTCAGACGTGGCACCGGGCCGATCGCCAGCAGGCCGCCGGCGAGCCAGACGATGAGGAGTGCCTGGGCCACGCCGGTGATGCTGCCCGCCAGACGGTCGGCTGCCCCGAGGAACCCGCTCCCCAGGGACCGCGCGGCGGTCCGGCCGATCGCCGAGCCGACCGATTCGCCGATCCCGACTGCCATCAGCAGGCCGGCCAGCACGACGTACGGGCGCACGTTGACGGGAACGCTGTCGAGCGGCCCGACCAGGACGGGCAACGCCAGGACGAGCAGCGCGCCCCCGCCGACGGCACCGAGCAAACCGCCGACCTGGGGCAGCGCTCCGGAGTTGAACCCGAGCACGACGGCGAGGATGACCAGCAAGATGGCCACGAGGTCGAGCGGGTTCACGGGCCGATCGTCGCACAGGGGTCATGAGAATGCCCCGGGCCGGTCGGGTCCGGGGCATTCCTGGGTGGTCGGGGGTGGCCGGCGCGGGCCGGAGGGTCAGTCGACCGTCACCTGAACCGGCGGGGCGACCCCGCCCGAGTCGGTGATCGTCCACGTCCCGGCGGCGACGTCGGGGATCTCGAATTCGGTCACGTGCTGCTCGGCGATCGCGATGCACGCGATCTCCTGCGGGCTGCTGCCCTCGTTCAAGGTGACCGTGTACGTGCCGTCGCCCTTGGTGGCGACGATCGAGTCGAGGATCGTGCATGGCTCGACCCCGCTCGTCCACGTCATCGTCACGATGATCTTGTTGCCATCGACACGGGCCGCGACGGTGTCCGCGACGACGGGATGGACGTCGATCGCCTGTCCCGGCTTCGGCACGATCGGCTTGGCGCCGATACCCGGGATCGGGGTTCACGCCCGAGCCGTCACTGGGCGGTGCCGTGACGGGCGCATCGGACGGCGGCTGGCTAGGCGTCGCTGAGGCAGCGCCGCCGCCGCTCGCACACGCGGCGAGCACCGCCATGGCAAGGAGACCGACGCCGAGGCGACCGGTGGATCGGATGACGTTCATGGTCGCGGAGACGGCAGGGGGCGCTGCCCGGTTCCGCGACGCCGCGGCGGGCTGGGCCACTGCCACTCGTCCAAGCGCCCCGCGTCAGCTCGCCGCGCGGGTCTCGATCCGGGGCGGGTGCGACGACTCCCAGGCGTCGATGTCCCGCGCCTTGGACAAGAGGTACCCGAGCTCGTCGGTGCCGGCCAGCAGCATTCGCTTGGCGAACGGGTCGACCTCGAAGTCGATCGTCGAACCGTCCGGCAGCAACACGCCTCCTTCCGCGAGGTCGATCGTCAGCTCGGCGTCCGGGTCGCGCTCGACGATCTCGCGCAACCGGCGGTGGACAGCGGGTGTCACGACGATCGGCAGCAGGCCGTTCTTGAGGCTGTTGCTCCGGAAGATGTCCGCGTAGCCGGTCGACAGGATGGCGCGCACACCCCACGCCGTCAGCGCCCAGGGCGCGTGCTCGCGTGACGAGCCCGACCCGAAGTTGTCGCCGACCAGGAGGATCTGACGGCCGGCCATGCCCGGCGTATCGAGGATGAACGGGGGCGTCTTGAGCGAGCCGTCCTCCTCGAACCGCCAGTCGCGGAAGAGGGCCTCCGCGAGGCCGGCCTTGTCGGTCACCTTGAGATAGCGGGCCGGGACGATCTGGTCGGTGTCGACGTTCTCGGCGTCGATCGGGACGACCTTGCTCGTGAACACCCGGAAAGGCTCGGCCACGGTCAGCGGCCCCCGACGGCGGCCAGCGTTTCGATGCCGGGCAGCGTGCGCGGGTCGGTGACGACGCCGGTGATCGCCGATGCGGCAGCGGTCAAAGGCGACGCCAGGAAGGTCCGGCCGCCCTTGCCCTGGCGACCCTCGAAGTTGCGGTTGGACGTGCTGACGGCGTACTGGCCGGGCGTCAGTTGGTCGCCGTTCATCGCGATGCACATCGAGCAGCCGGACTCGCGCCAGTCGGCCCCGGCCGCCTTGAAGACCTCGGCGAGGCCCTCGCGCTCGGCCTCGCGCTTCACCTCGTCGCTCCCGGGCGTGACCATGAGGCGCACGCCATCGGCCACGCGCCGATCCTTCAGCGCCGCGGCCGCCAGCCGCAGGTCGCTGATGCGCCCGTTCGTGCACGACCCGACGAACACGACGTCGACCTTCTGGCCGAGGATCGGCTGCCCGGGCTGCAGGTCCATGTAGGCCAGCGCGTGCTCGAGCGCGCGACGCTGCGCCGGATCCGCCTCGTCGGACGGGGAGGGGACGCGCGACGTGATCGGGATGCCCATGCCGGGGTTCGTGCCGTACGTGATCATCGGCTCCAGGCGATCCGCGTCGATCGTGATCGACCGGTCGAACGTCGCCCCGTCATCTGTCGGCAGGTCGCGCCAGCGCTCGAGGGCCGCATCCCACTCGGCGTCCTGCGGCGCGTGCGGCCTCCCATGGACGTATTCGTACGTCGTGTCATCAGGGGCGATCAGGCCCGCGCGCGCACCGCCCTCGATGCTCATGTTGCAGATCGTCATGCGCTGTTCCATCGTCAGCGCCCGGATCGCGTCGCCGCGGTACTCGAAGACGTGGCCGGTCCC
This sequence comes from uncultured Chloroflexia bacterium, assembly GCA_963780425.1. Classification (GTDB taxonomy): domain Bacteria; phylum Chloroflexota; class Limnocylindria; order Limnocylindrales; family CSP1-4; genus SPCO01. Next base: position 159,227 of record CAWABZ010000013.1, read on the forward strand.
CCCGCCGACCCCGATCCGTGCGATCAGGGCAAGGATGATGTCCTTCGCCGAGACGCCCGGGGCGAGTCGGCCGTCGACCCGCACCTCGTAACTCTTCGGCTGGCGCTGGAGGACCGTCTGGGTCGCGAGCACCATCTCGACCTCGCTCGTCCCGATCCCGAACGCCAGGGCGCCGAATGCACCGTGGGTCGAGGTGTGCGAGTCCCCGCACACGATCGTCATACCCGGCTGGGTCAGGCCGAGCTGTGGGCCGATGACGTGGACGATGCCCTGCGACGGAGAGCCGATGCCGTGGAGCGGGATCCCGAATTCGGCGCAGTTGCGCTCGAGCTGGCCGATCTGCGCGGCCGCCTGCAGGTCGAGCATCGGCAGGTCGCGCGGGGTCGTCGGGATGGAATGGTCGGCGGTCGCGACGGTCTGCCCGGGCCGGCGGACCGTCAGACCCCGTTCGCGCAAGCCGGTGAACGCCTGGGGCGAGGTCACCTCGTGGACGAGGTGGAGGTCGACGGCGAGCACAGCCGGGGCGCCGGTGTCCTGGGTCACGACGTGGTCGGCCCAGATCTTGTCGATGATCGTGCGAGGGGCGGTCATTGCGGGGCGCGGGTCTCCGGTGGGCTGGTCGTGCGGTCGGGAGAGGGTAGCAGAGGGACCGGAGGTCCTATGGCGGGCGGTACCACGGTGCCCGTACGCGCCACGTGCCGGGCGGCTATAACGAGGCGACCGAGCGTGTCCATGTCCGACCGGAGCATCGTCCCGATCCGGAGGCCCCGACGATCCAGACCAGCCCTCCGACCCACGACGCCAGCGAGCCCGAGGAGACGATCTTCGACGGGTCGACCGACCTGCGCGTCGTTCGGCTGCGCCTGATCCTGGCGCTGGTCACGATGTTCACGATCCCGGTCGCGCTGGCTGCGCCGATCATCTACGCCCTCACCATCGGCGACGGCGAATCCATCCTCCTGCCGATGGCCGGCATCGCCGCGATCACGATCGCCCTCGGCTGGCTCACGGTGTGGATGGCGAAACGGATCCTCGAACCAGCCGAACGACTCGACCGCGCGCGGGTCGTCCTCGAGGACGCGTACACGCGAGCGCGCGCGGAATCGCTGCGCGACGCCCTGACCGGTCTCGGCAACCACCGGGCCTTCCAGGAGGAGCTCGAGCGCCAGTGGGTCGGTGCGACCCGTCACAACAGCCGGCTCGCCCTCGCGATCCTGGACCTGGACGATTTCGGCAAGGTCAACGAAGCCGATGGGCACGCGGGTGGGGACCGCGTCCTGGTCGGGGTCGGCGGCCTGCTCGCCGCGGGCCTGCGACGGGGCGACCAGGTGTTCCGGATCGGGGGCGACGAGTTCGCCGTCCTGATGCCCGGCGTCGACGCCGATGGCGCCTACCTGGCGATGCGCCGGGTCCTCGCCACGGTCCTCGAGCGGGGGGTCGACGATGGCCGCCGGCCCGGGACGGCGCTCGCCCAGCCCTGGTCGTTCACGGTGGGCATCGCCGCGGTCCCGGGAACAGCGCGGGATCGCGCAACGCTGTACCGCGAGGCCGATGCCGCACTGGCGTACGGCAAGAAGCACGGCCGGACGTGCGTCTCGATCTTCGAGCCCGAACGCCACGGCTCGCCGGGGATGGAGCGATCCGACGCCGGTCGCGCGGCGCTCGTCGCTCGCGTCGCCGCGACCGGCGCGTTGACGACGGTCTTCCAGCCGATCTTCGACCTGCGCTCGGGTCGGCCGCGCGGGTTCGAGGCCCTCAGCCGGCCGATGCCCGGGTCGGGCTTCACGGACGCCACCGACCTGTTCACGGCGGCCGAGGCCTTCGGCCGGACCGTCGAGCTCGATCTGGCCTGCCTGACGACATCGATCGCCTCGTTCGCCCGGCTGTCCCTGCCCGGCAGCCTGACGTTGAACCTGTCCCCGCGCTCGCTCGAGTCGGACCAGTTCAGCGTGCACGGGCTCGTGCAGCTCCTCCACCGCAACGGCGTCGACCCCGGACGGGTCGTGCTCGAGCTCACGGAACGTGAGGCGGTCGAGGACATGGAGCGGCTGATCCGTGCCGTCGAGGCCTGCCGCGCCGCCGGGATGCGGATCGCCGCGGATGATGTGGGTGCCGGCAATGCCGGTCTGCGGCTGCTGTCCCAGCTCCGCTTCGACATCGTCAAGATCGACCTGTCGCTCGTCCAGGGCGGCGTCGTCCGGGCCACGTCGCAGGAGGTCGTGCTGACGCTCAAGGACCTCGCCGACCGCTGGGGCGCGCTCGTCATCGCGGAGGGCGTCGAGACCGTCGAGCAGCTGGAGTTCGTCCGTTCCCTGGGGATCCGGGCGGGCCAGGGCTACCTGCTCGGCGTGCCCCTCGAGCGGCCGTCGACGGAGACGGTCGACCTCGAGGAGCTCATCCGCAGCCAGGGCCTGCGGCTCGGCGACGGGTTCCGTTCCGTGTCCGGCTTCGGGGCCGGCGTCTGACACAGGCCAGGAACGTCACGTATCTGGCAGACCCAGGACCATCGGGGGAACGTTGACGGGTCGTACATCCCTGCTAGACTGCGGCCAACCGCACGGTCAAGGCCGCGCGGATGCAGCGTCTGGAGGCCAGCTTGGGCCGTTTCGATCGACAGGATCGCCGCACCGTCGCCGTCGTGATCACGACGGATGGCCGCCGCGTCCACATGCCGATCGAGTCGAGTCCGCTCGCCGACGTATCGCTCCTCTCGCTTCTTCGCTCGCTTCTGGGGCTTGATGGCCTTCTTGGCCTCATTACCGGCTCCCGGCGGGAGAACGGAGGGACGCGGAGGGACGGACGCTAGGCGTCACGAACCACGCACTACCGAAGGGACCCTCGCCGGGAGGCGAGGGTCTTCTGTTTGTCAGCCACCTTCTGAGGGCCCGCCATGACGACCGAGACCGATCCCGCGAAGCCGCCCAGTCCGGCGAAGACGCCGAGCTCGGCGCCGCCTGCACGTCGCAGCCACGTGCCCGGCGACGGGACCGCCCACGCCGCGGCCGTCGAGCAGGCCCGCAAGGCCATGCTCCACGAGGCGCGCGACCTCAAGCGCACGCGGATCGGCGCCGACGTCCTGTGTGAGGCCCTGCTCCGCCAGGGCGTCGACGTCATCTTCAGCTATCCCGGCGGCGTCATCCTGCCCCTCTACGACGTCCTCGGGGATTACCCGGAGCTCCGCCACGTGCTCGTCCGCCACGAGCAGGGCGGCGCCCACGCCGCCGACGGCTATGCGCGGGTCACCGGTCGGGTCGGCGTGTGCATGGGCACGTCGGGACCGGGGGCCACGAACCTCGTCACCGGGATCGGGACCGCCCTCCTCGACTCCGTGCCGATGGTCGCGATCACCGGCAACGTTCCATCGGCGCTGATCGGCAAGGACGCGTTCCAGGAGATCGACATCAACGGCATCACGCTGCCGATGACGAAGCACAACTACCTGGTCCGCGATGCGGATGAGCTGCCGCGCGTGGTCGCCGAGGCGTTCCACATCGCCCGGAGCGGCCGGCCGGGCCCGGTCCACATCGACATCACGAAGGACGCGCTCCAGCAGGAGACCCGGGCCGAGCACCCGTCCGAGGACGATGTCATCGCCGGCCTGCCCGGTTTCCGCCCGAACCTCGAGGGTCACGCCCGCCAGCTCAAGACCGCGGTCGCCGAGATCGCCGCCGCCAAACGGCCGGTCATCCTCGCAGGCCACGGCGTCCTCCACGCCGAGGCGTGGGATGACCTGCGCGACGTTCGCCGAGAAGACCTCGATCCCCGTGGCGTGGACGCTGCTCGGGATCGGTGCGATGGACGAGACCCATCCGCTGGCCTACGGCTACATGGGCATGCACGGCTGGAAGCACGTCAACCGGGCGATCCAATCGGCCGACCTGCTCGTGGCGATCGGCATGCGCTTCGACGACCGAGTGACTGGCAACGTGCGGACGTACGCACCGTACGCCCGCATCGTCCACGCCGATATCGACCCGGCCGAGATCGGCAAGAACGTGGCGGTCGAGGTCCCGATCGTCGGCGACGCGAAGCGCGTGCTCCAGGCGCTGACGCGGATGGTGCCCGAGACACCGATGGCGGACCGCCAGGAGTATCTCGACCAGCTTGCCGAGTGGCGGCATGAATCGGAGTCGTCCTCCTGGCACGGCTCGGGCGCGTGGCGGGACGGGCTCCTGTCGGCCGACTACGTCGTCCAGCGGATCGGGGAACTCAGCGATCACAAGGCGACCTACGTCGCGGACGTGGGCCAGAACCAGATGTGGCTGGCCCGCTACACGGGCTTCCGCGAGCCGAACCAGCACGTCTCGTCGGGTGGCCTCGGGACGATGGGCTTCAGCGTCCCGGCGGCCATGGGCGCGGCGCTCGGGCGCCCGGACCGCGAGACCTGGGCGATCACCGGCGACGGCGGCTTCCAGATGACGTTCCAGGAGCTGATGACGCTCGTCCAGGACCGCATCCCGGTCAAGATCGCCCTGTTCGACAACAAGAAGCTGGGGATGATCCGGCAGTGGCAGGAGATCATCTACGGCGGCAACTACCACTCGGCGCACCTGCTCGGCCCGGACTACCTGAAGCTCGCCGAGGCGTTCGGGATCCCGGCCATGAAGGCATCGACGCCGGCCGAGGTCGACGAGGCGATCCGCTTCGCGCAAGGCGTCGACGGCCCGGCGCTGATCTGGTTCGAGATCGCCGAGGAGCAGAACGTCTTCCCGATGATGCCGGCGGGCAAGGGCCTGTCCGACCTCATCGAGAACTGGGGCGGGGCGGACGAGTGACTGACCCAAGTTCGAACGGCAAGGTCCCGGCGGGGGCGGCGCCGGCCGGTTCCTCCCAACCGGCCCACGCCGTCCCACCGCCACGCGCCCTGCCCGGCGGTGGCGAGACCCGTCGCCACGTGCTCGTGGCGGTCGTCCTCAATAAGCCCGGTGTCCTCAACCGCGTGTCCAGCCTCATGCGCGCACGCAACTTCAACATCGACTCCCTGGCGGTCAGCCATACCGACCGCGAGGACGTCAGCCGCATGACGATCACGCTTCACGGCGACGATGTCGCGGTCGAGCAGGCGGCCAAGCAGCTGTACCGGCTCATCGATGTGCTGAAGGTCCAGGACGTCACGTCGGAGCCGACGGTGGCGCATGAGCTCGCGCTCGTGAAGATCCGGGCGACCGATACGAACCGCGACGAGATCCTGCGGCTCGTCGAGCTGTCGCGCGGCCGCGTCGTCGACGTCGTCGAGGGCTCGGTCATCGCCGAGGTCACCGGTCCGGAGAGCGACATCGACGCGTTCGTGTCGCTCGTGCGCAGCTATGGCATCAAGGAACTCGTCCGGACCGGTGCGGTCGTGATGGCGAGGGGAGCGGGATCGATCGAGGAGGCAGTGAAGAGATGACCGCGCGGATGTATTACGACGACGACGCAAATCCTGAAGCCCTCGCGGGGCAGACGATCGCGATCATCGGGTACGGCAGCCAGGGGCATGCGCATGCCCAGAACCTCAGCGAGAGCGGGGCGAACGTCGTGGTCGGCCTTGCGCCGGGCTCCAAGAGCCGCGCGCTTGCCGAGGAGGCCGGGTTGCGCGTCGCGGACGTCGGCGACGCGGTCCGCGAGGCCGACATCATCATGATCCTCGTCCCGGATACGGCCCAGAAGGCCGTCTACGACGCCGACATCGCCCCGAACCTGCGGCCCGGGCAGCTGCTGATGTTCGCCCACGGCTTCAACATCCGATTCGGGCGGATCAGCCCTCCTGACGTCGTCGACGTGGGGATGGTCGCGCCGAAGGGCCCGGGCCATCTCCTCCGCAGCGTGTACAAGCAGGGCGGCGGGGTCCCGGCCCTCTTCGCGGTCGAGCGCGACGCGTCGGGGACGGCCCGCGACCGGGTGCTGGCCTACGCGCGCGGGCTTGGCTCCACGCGGGCCGGCGTCCTCGAGACGACCTTCGCCGAGGAGACCGAGACCGACCTGTTCGGCGAGCAGGCGCTGCTGTGTGGCGGTGTGTCGGCCCTGGTCAAGGCGGCGTTCGAGACGCTGGTCGAAGCGGGATACCAGCCCGAGCTCGCCTATTTCGAGACGATGCATGAGCTCAAGCTGATCGTCGACCTCATGTATCGCGGCGGCCTCAACTTCATGCGCTTCTCGGTGTCGGACACGGCTGAATTCGGCGACTACGTCTCCGGGCCGCGCGTGACCGAGGGAGCCAAGGCAGCCATGAAGGACGTGCTGACCGACATCCAGTCGGGCTCGTTCGCCCAGCGCTGGATCGACGAGTACGAGACGGGCGGCCAGCAGTTCCAGCGCTACCGCCAGCAGGACCGTGACCACCAGATCGAGCAGGTCGGCGCCGAGCTCCGGTCCAAGATGCCGTTCCTCGACCCGGTCACGGTCCAGGCCGGTCAGGCGCAGGCCGCCGCGACGGGCGCCGCGGCACCCGCGCCGGCGACAGCGGGGACCAAGTCGTGAGCGCCGTACCCCGGCCGGCCGGGCCGTTCGTCCCGGCCGGCAGCGTCAGGATCTTCGACACCACCCTGCGTGACGGCGAGCAGGCACCTGGCGCGGGCCTGACCGCGGCCGAGAAGCTCGAGGTCGCCCGCCAGCTGGCCCGCCTCAAGGTCGATGTCATCGAGGCCGGCTTTCCTGCTGCGTCCCCCGGCGACTTCGAGGCGGTCCGCCGCATCGCCCAGGAGACGCCGCAGGACATCGCGGTCGCGGCACTCGCTCGCTGCCGTGACGGCGATCCGCAACGGGCTATCGAGGCGATCAAGGTCGCCCATCGCCCGCACCTCCATGTGTTCATCGCCACAAGCGACATCCATCTGAAGCACAAGCTCCGGGTCGATCGCGAGACCGCGCTGGCCGAGGCCGTGCGCTGGGTCCGTTACGGACGCGAGCAGCTCGGCCGCGACGCCGAGATCGAGTTCAGTGCAGAGGACGCGTCGCGCACCGACACCGACTTCCTCATGCAGGTCTACGAGGCCGTCGTCGAGGCCGGCGCATCGACCGTCAACATCCCGGACACCGTCGGTTACGCGATCCCGCGTGAGTTCGCGACGCTGACGAAGCGCGTCGTCGATCTCGTCGGGGACCAGGCGACCGTCAGCATCCATTGCCACAACGACCTGGGTCTGGCGACGGCCAACACCCTCGCCGCGGTGCAGTCCGGCGCCCGCCAGGTCGAGGTCACGATCAACGGCCTCGGCGAGCGCGCCGGCAACGCGTCGCTCGAAGAGGTCGTGATGGCGCTCCGCACCCGACCGACCCAGTTCGAGGCGGTCGGATCCGGGATCCAGACCGAGCACATCACCGCGGCGTCCCGGCTTGTCAGCTATCTGACCGGGTTCGCCGTCCAGCCGAACAAGGCCATCGTCGGCGGCAACGCCTTCGCCCACGAGTCGGGCATCCATCAGGACGGCGTCATCAAGCACCCGCTGACGTACGAGATCATGACCCCGCAGTCCGTCGGGCTGTCGGGCAGCCAGCTGACGATCGGGAAGCTGTCCGGGCGGCGCGGGTTGCAGGGCAAGCTCCGCGAGCTCGGCCACGACCTCGAGGGCGAGGCGCTGGACACGATCTACCGCCAGGCCATCGAGCTGGCCGATGCGAAGAAGGAGGTCACCGACGCCGACCTGCTCGCCCTCGTGGAGCAGCGTGCGTCCGAGGTCCCGGCGAGCGTTGCGCTCGTCGGCTGGAGCGTGACGTCGTCGCACGGCGGCAATGCGACCGGGACGGTCACCCTGGCCGTGGACGGCCGCGAGCGCAGCGCCGAGGCGACCGGCAACGGCCCCGTCAACGCGCTGTTCCAGGCCGTCGACGATGCGATCCAGCCGGTCCTCGGCTGGCATCCGACGCTGACCGAGTACGAGATCAAGGCGGTGTCCGCCGGCGAGGACGCGCAGGGCCAGGCACTGGTCCGCTGCCGTCGCTCGTCGGATGAGGGCCCGGGTGCGCTGGTCGTGTCCGGACACGGGTTAAGCACGAACATCATCGAGGCGTCACTGGACGCCTATCTCGTGGCGACCAACAAGCTGCACGGGGCCGAGATCAACGGCGTGGCGGTGGCGTTCGCGAACCAGCGGACCGAGCAGGGCCTGCCTTGACGGAGGACAACCTCGCAACGTATCGGGTCGCGGCCATCCCGGGCGATGGTGTCGGGCCGGAGGTGGTCGACGCCGCACGGCGGGTGCTGGACGCCGCCGGGCGTCGCTTCGGCTTCGCCATCGACTGGACGGAGATCGTCGCCGGCGGCGCGGCCATCGATGCCTATGGCGTCGCGATCCGCCCGGAAGACGTCGAGACCTGCCGGTCGTCCGACGCGATCCTGCTCGGAGCGGTCGGCGGCCCGAAATGGTCCGATCCGTCCGCGGCCGTCCGACCGGAGCAGGCGCTGTTCGCGTTGCGCGGCGGCCTCGGGCTGTTCGCCAACCTGCGGCCGGTCAAAGTCCACCCCAGCGCTTGTCGGGTCGTCACCGCTGCGGCCCGAGCTGCTCGAGGGGGTCGACCTGCTGATCGTCCGCGAGCTGACCGGCGGCGTGTACTTCGGGGAGCGCCAGGAAGCCGGCGAGGAGAAGGGCCAGCGACGCGCGGTCGACACGATGCCGTATTCGGAGGACGAGATCCGGCGGATCGTCCTGCTTGCGGGAGCGTTCGCGTTGACCCGCCGACGCCGTTTGACGAGCGTGGACAAGGCGAACGTGCTGGCCACGTCTCGCCTCTGGCGACGGGTCGTCGACGAGGAGCGCCGACGCATGCCGGACGTCGAGGTCAGCCACCAGCTCGTCGATTCATGCGCGATGCTGCTGATCAAGCGACCCGCGGACTTCGACGTGATCGTGACGGAGAACCTGTTCGGCGACATCCTCTCGGATGAAGCGGCCGTCCTGGCCGGGAGCCTCGGGCTGTTGCCATCGGCATCGCTGGCCGATCGCTTGACCGAGCACGGCGGGACCTTCGGCCTCTACGAGCCGATCCATGGGTCGGCCCCCGACATCGCCGGGCAGGACCGGGCCAACCCGATCGGCACGATCCTGTCGGCCGCGATGATGATGTTCTCGTCGTTCTCGCGCTCGGATGTCTCCGGGGCGATCGAAGACGCCGTGAGTCAGGCGCTCGACGATGGTTGGCGGACGCCCGACCTGGCCGACCCGGCGAACCCCGACGACGGGCTGGTGGTCGTCGGCACGACCGGGATGGCGACGGCCGTGATCGAGGCTCTCGAGGCGGGAGTGCCGGCATGACCGTCCGACGATCGCCCGGTCACGCTCTACGACACGACCCTTCGTGACGGCACGCAGGGCGAGAACATCACCCTGTCGCTCGCCGACAAGCTGCGCATCGCGCGCATGCTCGACGAGTACGGGATGCCCTACATCGAGGGCGGCTGGCCGGGCTCCAACCCCAAGGACATCGAGTTCTTCGCCGCCGCCCGGACCATGCGCTGGGAGACCGCCAGGCTGGCGGCGTTCGGCTCGACCCGCCACCGCTCGAACGCGCCCGCCGACGACCCGAACCTGCGCGAGCTGGTCGCCGCGGAGACGCCGGTCGTGACGATCTTCGGCAAGTCCTGGCTGCTCCACGTGACGGAGGTCCTCGGCGCCACGCCGCAGCAGAACCTCGACATGATCGCCGACTCGATCGGCTTCATCGTCGACCGCGGGCGCGAAGCGGTATATGACGCGGAGCATTTCTTCGACGGCTACCGCGCCGATCGCGAGTACGCGCTCGCGACGCTGCGCGCGGCACGTCAGGCGGGGGCGCGGACGCTGGTCCTGTGTGACACGAACGGCGGCACGCTGACCGACGACCTGATCACGATGGTGGACGACGTGCGGGCGTCGATCGAAGGCGACCCCGGCGCCCCGTCGGTGACCTGGGGCATCCACACCCACAACGATGCCGAGCTCGCGGTCGCGAACTCGATGGCCGCGGTCGCGTCGGGCATCCGTCACGTCCAGGGGACGATCAACGGCTATGGCGAGCGGGCGGGCAACGCGAACATGGTGTCGATCCTGGCCAACCTCGCGCTCAAGACCGAGCACCAGCTGGTTCCCGCGGGCGGCGGTCGACTGGACGGCCTGACGGAGCTGTCACGCAGCGTGGCCGAGATCGCCAACATCGCCCCGAACGATTACCAGCCGTACGTCGGCCGGTCGGCGTTCGCCCACAAGGGTGGCGTCCACGGCGCGGCGGTCGCCAAGGTCGAGCGGTCGTACCAGCACGTCGAGCCGGGTTCGGTCGGCAACGCCGGGCGGCTCGTCGTGTCGGAGCTCGGCGGCCGGGCGAACACGTCCATCCGCGCCCGCCAGCTCGGCCATGAGCTGGAGGGACTCGTGGACGCGCGCGAGCTGTCGCAGCTCATCAAGCAGCTCGAGTCGGAGGGTCTCGCCTTCGAGGGCGCCGAGGCGTCGTTCGAGCTGCTCATCCGACGCCATGCCGCCGACTACGCGGCGCCGTTCCGCATCGTCGATTACACCTGTCTCGTCGAACAGAGGGGCGGGCGCGAGCTGCTCGCCGAAGCCACGGTCAAGGTCGAGGTCGCCGGTGAGACCCTGCACACCGCGGCCGACGGCAACGGTCCGGTCAATGCGCTCGATGCAGCCCTGCGCAAGGCGCTGCGCGCCTTCTACCCCGCCATCGACGACGTGCATCTCGTCGACTACAAGGTCCGCATCCTCGACGGCGAGTCGGCGACCGCCGCGCGGACCCGGGTGATCATCGACTCCCAGGACGGGGCCCGGACGTGGTCGACGATGGGCAGCGACACGAACATCATCGCCGCATCGGCGGCGGCCCTGGCCGACTCACTCGAGTACGCCATCTGGAAGTCCGGCGCCGAGCTGCGCCGGCGCGACGAGCGCCATTTCACGACCGTCCCCGAACCCGATCCCGCGACTCCCCGGAGGTGACTTCGATGCCCGACCACGATCGCGCCACGGCGCCCCTGCATCTCACCCGCTGGACGGTCTCGTCGGGTTCGAACGCCCGCAGCCGCGGCGCCGTGATCATCGATTCGGGCGGTCATCACTGGCAGGCGTCGGCCGAAGGGAACGGGGCGATCGACGCGCTCTACCGCGCCGTCGACAAGGCCATCGCCGAGGTCCTCGACGGCCACCCGCGCCTGCTGGGGTTCGACATCCACGCGCTGGGGGAGGGGACCGACACGATCGGCGTGGTCAACGTGCGGATCGCGCCGCCACTCGCCTCGGGGGAGCGCGGTGAGGGCGAGTACGACGGCGAGGCGCGCGGCCCCAACGTCATCGCAGCCTCGATCGAGGCCTACCTCGTCGCGCTCAACAAGATGCTCGGCGAGGAGCAGTGGACGGGCGCTCCGGAGGCGGCCGCGGTGACGGGCAAGCGGGCGCGGCGCAAGTCGGCCGTGACAGCCGGCGCGGCCCGTGAGCGCCGCGCAGAGCTGGACGAGGACGCCGGCAAGATCGACACGGTCGACTGGTTCAACCAGTAGCGACGGCCGCCCAGGCGTGACGCACAGTCGCGTCGTCGAGGCGGGCGACCAAGCGACGCGCTCAGGGCGCCCCCCGGACGTTTCTGTTATGCTCGGGCTTCGCCGCGCTTTGTGGCGACTCTCCGCGTGGTCGATCCCCCTTCTCGAACGGACCGTGCGCTCAGCAGCCCTGTTCGGGAAGTGTTGGAGGTCCTCATGACCACCGGAACCATCAAGAAGGTCGTCGCCGATCGCGGCTTCGGCTTCATCACCGCCGAGGATGCGAAGGAATACTTCTTCCATCGCGGCGCCCTCGACTCCTCGATCGACTTTGACCGCCTCGTCGGCGGCGAGCGAGTCACATTCGAGATCGAGACGAGCCCCAAAGGCCCGCGCGCGGCCCAGGTCCGGTCCGCCTAGTCACTTGGTGCGGCCCGTCTGAATCAGGCGGGCCGTCCGACTCCCGATCTGGTCGCCGTCCACCGCCTCCCATCGTTCGGAGGCCATCGCGACGCGGGTCGACCGAGAGGAGCCAGCTCATAGCACGGACTGCATTCGTTTCCACATACCCCCCTCGACGGTGCGGTATTGCGTCCTTCACGCACGACCTCGCCGCCTCGACCGGCAGCCGCGAGATCGTCGCCCTGCACCCGGCCAGCCAGACGTTGCCCTATCCCATCGAGGTGCACCATCGCATCCGACGGGACGAGCTCGCCGACTACACCCAGATCGCGCGGACATTGGATCGTTGCGTCAGCGTCGTCTCGATCCAGCATGAATACGGGATCTGGGGCGGCCAGGACGGCTCGTACGTCAACGATTTCGTCCGGTCGCTTCGCGTCCCTGCCGTCGCCACCCTCCATACGGTCCTGCGGGACCCGACGGATGGCCAGCGAGCCGTCCTCTCGGAGCTGGTCGATCGGACCGAGGCCACGGTCGTGATGTCGCGCTCTGCCGCGACGCTCCTCCGAAACGTCTACGGCGTCAATTCGAGTCGCCTCCACGTCATCCCCCACGGGGTGCCCGAACTGCCGCTCGTCGATCCGACGACCGTGAAAGCCGACCTTGGGCTGGCGGGACGTGACGTGATCCTGAGCTTCGGCCTGCTGGGTCCCGGCAAGGGTTACGAACTGGTGCTCGATGCGCTTCCGGCCGTCGTGGCTGCCAACCCCGCGGCCCTCTATGTGCTGGTCGGCGCCACGCATCCCGATCTGCTGCGAACCGAAGGTGAGGCGTATCGGCAGCGGCTGGTCGCCCAGGTCCAGCGCCTGGGGATGGCCGATCACGTCCGGTTCGTCGATCGCTTCGTCGGACGGGTCGAGCTGACCCGCTGGCTCGAGGCCGCGGACGTGTTCGTCACCCCCTATCCCAAGCTCGACCAGATCGTGTCCGGCACGCTGTCCTACGCCATGGGTGCCGGCCGTGCGATCGTCTCGACCCCGTACGCCTATGCGACCGAACTGCTGGCGAACGGACGAGGCATCCTTGTCCCACCCAATTCTGTCTCGGCGTGGGCGAGCGCCCTGAACGAGGTCCTCGGGGATCGTGGTCTTCGGACCGCGATCGGGCGCCGCGCATATGCGTACAGCCGCAGGATGGTCTGGTCGGCCGTTGGCGCCGAGTATCAAGGCCTCCTCGGACGGGTGGCTCTGGACATCCCGCGGACCGAGCCCGCCAGGGTCCTGACGGCGATCAATGCCTGACCTCGCGCCGCTCTACCCCGTGGTCCGGGACCATCTCGACGCACTCAGTGATGACGTGGGGATCATGCAACACGCGATCGGGCCCCACCCCGATCCGGCCCACGGCTACTGCACGGATGACGTCGCCCGAGCGCTGCAGATCGACCTCCTTCACCAGCGAGAGCTTGGTTGGGATGCGGTCGCGGCGAGCGCATGGCGGAGTGTCCGCTTCCTGGACGACGCGTTCGATCGCACGACCGGCAGGTTCCGTAACTTCCGACGGGTCGACGGGTCGTGGCTCGATGGTGTCGCCTCAGAGGACAGTCAGGGCCGGGCGATGCTGGCACTCGGCTGGACGATCGCGTTGGCTTCCGACCGTGCCATGATCGCGTCCGCGTCGTCGCTGTTCTCGCAGGCGTTGCCGGCGACTCAGAGGGTGCGTGCCTTGCGCGCGCAGGCATCGGTCCTGCTGGGTTGCGATGCCGTGATGCGGGCCGCCCCGACCGGACGAACGGCGCTTGCCTATCGCCCCCTGGCGAATCGGATCGGAGCGACCTTCGAGTCTCTCGGAACGTCCGCCTGGCGGTGGCCGGAGGCCCGACTGACCTACGAGAACGCTCTTCCCGCACAGGCGCTTATCGCCGCGGGGCGCTACCTCGACTCAGGTCCGTTGCTCGAGGCCGGCCTGGACGTCCTCGACTGGCTCATCGTCTCGCAGACCGACCCCGCGGGTCACCTCTCGCCGGTCGGCAACGGTTGGTGGCCACGCGGCGGGGAAAAGTCCAAGTTCGACCAGCAACCGATCGAGGCGACGGCGCTGGTGCTCGCCGCCGAGTCAGCCTACGAGGCGACCGGCGATGACAAGTATCATGCCGCGATGGAGCGGGCGTATGCCTGGTTCCTCGGTGAGAACGATCTGCATGTGCCCGTGGCCGTCCCGCAGCGAGGCGCAGGCTATGACGGTCTCACGCCTAAGGGTGTCAATGAGAATCAGGGAGCCGAGTCGACGTTGATGTGGCTGATCGCCCTCGAACGGATCCGGACCATCCGGGGCGTTCACGCGGAAGCGCCCACCCGGACCGAGGCGCTGGCAATCGCTGTCGCGCGATGACCTCACCGCGCGAGCTCTTCGAGCGAAACGCATCGAATCCGATCCTCACGGCGGCTGACGTCCCGTATCACGCCAACTCGGTCTTCAACCCCGGCGCGGCCCGGGTCGGTGACGAGACCATCCTCCTGGCCCGGGTCGAGGATCTGCGTGGGATCTCCCAGCTGCACGTCGCTCGCAGCCGAGACGGGATCTCGGACTGGCGGTTCGACCCCGAACCCCTCCTGCGATCCGACCTGGCTCAAGCTCCCGAAGAGATCTGGGGATGCGAAGACCCTCGGCTCACATGGCTTCCCGAGCGCGAGGAGTGGGCGATCGCCTACACGGCCTACAGCCGCCGCGGGCCACTCGTCTCACTGGCCATGACCCCAGACTTCCGGACCGTCCGTCGACTCGGCCCGGCGATGCCGCCCGAGGACAAGGACGCGGCGCTCTTCCCCCGCCGATTCGATGGACGATGGGCGATGATCCATCGCCCGTCGCCGCTGCGAGGCGGAGCTCACATGTGGCTCTCCTACTCGCCGGACCTCCGCCACTGGGGCGACCACAAGCTGCTCCTGGAGGCCCGCGACGGAGCCTGGTGGGATGCGGGCAAGATCGGCCTCGGTCCGCCCCCACTCGAGACGACAGAGGGCTGGCTCATCCTCTATCACGGCGTGCATTCGACTGCTGATGGCCCGATCTACAGAGCGGGCCTGGCGCTTCTGGACCTCCAGGATCCGACCACCGTGCTGCACCAGACCGACGAATGGGTGTTCGGACCGTCAGCGCAGTACGAGATCACCGGCGACGTGGGGCGCGTCGTGTTCCCGTGCGGCTGGACGCTCGACGAGGACGCCGACCTCCTGTACCTCTACTACGGCGCCGCCGACAGTGTGACCGGGCTCGCCACGGCCCGATTCAGCGAGGTCCTGCAGCGCGTCTGCGAGGCGCCGATGCCGATGCCTAGCCGCAGCGAGCTGTCCGATCGGGTGGACTCGCGCTGACCGACACCCCGGCGTTTCGGGTGGGACGCACGAAGGCCCCGGCACTTGCCGGGGCCTTCATCGCGTCGTCGTCGACGACTTAGACCGTGACGGGGACCCTCCCAGGGGCCGGGACGACGCCGAGCTGGACGAGCATGCCCAGCTGATCGACGAGACCCCAGTGCTCGGTCAGGCGCCCATTGGCGACCTTCCCGATGTGGATCTCGGTCCACGTGGCTCGCTTGCCCGTTGCAGGCATACCCTGAAAGTCACCCTTCATGGTGCCGCTGGCGGTCAGGCGGTGAACGATCCGGTCGCCACTCTCGATCGCGTCATCGATCGTGTAGTGGAGATCGGGGAACGCCGTCCGAAGCGCCTTCACGGTCTGCTTGAAACCGTCGCGAGTCGTCGGCACGCCCGGCAGGCCGGTGCGCTCGACGTAGTCGGTCGCGTAGATCTCGTCGACGAGCCCAAGGTCGCCCTTGTTCAAGATCTCGAGCGGGATCCGCTCGATCATCTTCAGGTTCGTGGTCATATAACCACCCTTGCTACTGGCCGCGCTGGCGTGAGCGGGTCCAGGTTCGAGCATCGCGGATGCCCACCGGGTTTGGATTTCCCCGGCGACTGGTCCGGTGTGGACAGTGCGGAATAGTTCGTATCGTATGGTACGATGCGCATTATGTCAAGCAGCACATTGACTCCCACGTCGTACCTCGTCCTTGGGCTCCTCGCACGGGAAGGGCCGTCCACGCCCTACGACCTCGAGCGCCACGTTCGAGCAACGCTGGGAAACTTCTGGTCCTTCCCGCACACCCTTCTGTACAGCGAACCTCCGCGTCTCGCGGCCATGGGCCTACTCACCGAGACGCGCGAGACCGAAGGCCGGCGACGGCGCGTCTTCACGATCACGAGTGCCGGTGTCGCGGCCCTCGATGCGTGGCTCGACCAACCATCCGGCGCGCCGACGGAGCTACGCGATCTCGGGCTCCTGCAGCTCTTCTTCGCCGACCTGGCCTCCGCGGATGCCAGGCTCCGACTTGCCGAGCAGCAACTCGCGATCCATCGCGCGAAGCTGGCCGCGTACAAAGAGGATGAGCGGTTCGAGCATCGCCCGGGCGGTCCTGGGAAGGGCGAGCGGACGGTCGAACACTGGCGCGGCGAGACGTTGAGGATGGGCCTGCTGTACGAGGGCGCAGCGGTCGAGTTCTGGGAAGGGATCGTGTCGCGCGCACGCTCGGTCGCTCAGGCGAGCTAGCGCTGGCGCCGAGGTTATGTCCCCGAAGCACCCCTGCTGGATGTCCCGCCCCCCAGGTCGCAGACTGTCCAACGCTTCGGGGACTGGGGCGAGTCTGTCGTCGTCATGACGGCTCGTCATGACGAGACGTCATCCCGTCAGTCGGGCGGATCCGCGGCCGCGCCAGACCCACCGTCCCAGCCCTGATTCGAGAAGGTCGGGATGAACCGATAGCCCTTGCCCGGGACCGTCTCGATGAAGCGTGGATGGCGGTAGTCGTTCTGCAGCTTGATCCGCAGGCTGCGGATATGGCGGTCGACGATGTTGCTCTCGGCCACGAAGTCGGTGCCCCAGACGCCATCGAGGATCTCGTCCCTGGAGATCACCCGACCACCCCGGCTGGCGAGCAGGTACAACAGGCTCTGATCTATGGCACTCAGGTGGATGACGGACGTGCCCGTACGGACCACCCGGTTGACGATGTCGATCTCCATCTCGCCGAGTCTGATCGTGGGGACGATCGGTCGATCGACCCCCGAGGCCCGACGCGTGATCACGATCGACCGGGCCAGCAACTCTTCCGGTGAGAACGGAATCGCCAGGATGTCGTCCACCCCGAGGTCGAATGCCTTGAGCTTGTTCGGCAGGTCGCCGCGGCGCGTGAGGCCGAGGACGGGCGTGCCGCTCGCCGCAAGGTTATTGGAGGCGCCCAGGCGTTTGAGCAGGTCGGCACTCTCGTCGTGATCCATGTCGACGACGGCCATATGCGGGTGCCACGTCGCGAGGAGATCCATCGCCTCGGCCAGGGTCTGCGCCGCTCGGACCACAAAGAGACCGTGGTTCAGTGTCAGCTCGATGAGGTCCACGACCGCTGGGCGCTCGTGGAGCACAAGAGCGCGCCTGGCGTCTTCCGGAGGTGCATCTACCCAGGGAACCGTCATATCCGGTCCTCCATCGCACAGGGTAGCACCATGCACGAATCGGCCCAGGTTTCCCGTTCCGGAGGAGGTCAGGCGCCTATCCCGGACACGTACGAGGGGCGCCGGCGTGGCCGGCGCCCCTCGATGAGATCGGCTCCGCTGGGACTCAGCCCCAGCGGTGCCCGGACTCGATGACGATCTCGGGGTGGTACCCGGTCGTCGACTGGACACGGTGGGTCGAGGCCGCGACGTTTGGCGCCACGGTCAGTCCCACCGGATCCCGGCTCCCACGGTCAGGGCCATGCTGGCCAAGAGCGTGAGTGCCCAGGTGAAGCGCGCCAGGTTCGCCTTCACGTGTTCTCCTTCTTCAGCGAAGGGTCGACGCTCGCAGGACCGGCAGCCGGGCGGTCTCGGATGAGAGATCCCTGGCTTTGCGTCCCCGCCTCGCGACGGGTTTGCCCTGGACGATCCGGATAGCGGGGGGACGAGCGTCCCTCGATCGCGATGGTGCGGCTGGCGGGGCCGCGGGACCAGTCACTCGACCGTACTGGCCAGGTCCGCTGGATGGGGGAGTTGCTCGCGGGCACCCCTGTCCCCGTCGCCACCCTGAGCGGCCGACCGCATCGCCAAAACGATCGTCGTCACGACACCGACGACGATGAGGACGTCGCCGACGCTGAACACGTTCGCAAAGGGCAGCCACGAGGGCATCGCGAAGATGTCGGTCAGCGGCCCGAGCGCCGGGTGCTCGACGGTCGTGCTGTTGGAGTACGTGGTCGGGTCGCTCTTGCCGAGGGCGTCCAGGGCGGATCGCGCCGCCGGCATGTAGCCGCCGTTGGCCACGATCGCGGCGAGGTTGCTCACGGCGCCCAGCGCGACGATCGCCATGCCCGGGATGGAGCGATTGGCGACGACCGCGGCGAGCACCAGCACGGTCGACGCCACGTAGATCGGCGGTCCGAGCGCGCCGACGCGGTCCGCGACCGTGTCGGAGAACAGCACGACCTGGACGAGCAGGCCCGCGAGCATCACGCCCGACCAGCGGAACCGCAGGCGGCCGAGCCCCGCGGGCCGCCCACCGAGCGCGAGCCCGAGCGCGACCCCGATCACGAGCGCGTACAGGATGAACACGATGCTTCCGGTGTCCGGCCTAGGTCGCGTCGATGGCCATGGTCCGTCGCCGGCCCGACGACGCCACCGCACTGCCCTTGGCGGCCCGCTGCCCGGCCTCGCGACTGGACGCCGGCTCGACGCCGAGCAGAGCGCCGATGTCCTCGGCCCGAGCTGGGCGGGCGAACAGGTATCCCTGGCCCAGCTCGCAACCCAGCGCGAGCAGCCGATCGAGCTGACCCGGTCTCCTCGATGCCCTCGGCGACCATCGTCACGCCGAGCGATCGACCGATCGCGACGATCGCGCTCGCGAATGCCCACTCCTCTTCGCGCTCGGCCGGTCCGATGAAGTCGCGCGCGATCTTGAGGATGTCGACCCGGAAGCGGCGGAGGTAGCCGAGCGACGAGTAGCCGGTCCCGAAGTCGTCGATCGCGATGCGCACGCCCAGGTCGCGGATGGCTTCGAGCCGGGAGAGGGTCGTCAGCGTGTCGTGGAACATGACCGTCTCGGTCATCTCGAGGACGAGCTGGTGGGGGCGGATGCCGGTGTCCGCGATGATCTGGCGGAGGTCGCTGACGAAGTCGGGCTCCTGGAGCTGTTGCGCGGACAGGTTGACCGACATCGTCAGGTCGTCGCCGCCCGGGATGACCGCAGCCCAGTCGGCGGCCTGGCGGCAGGCCTCGAGCAGGACCCAGCGACCGAGCGGCCGGATCAGGCGCGTCTCCTCGGCGAGGTGCACGAACTCGCTCGGGCCGATCAGGCCGCGGACCGGATGCTGCCAGCGGATCAATGCCTCGACCCCGGTGATGCGACGGGTCGCCAGCTCCACGATCGGCTGGTAGAAGACGTGGAGCTCGCCGCGACCGAGGCTGCGCGACAGCTCGGCGCTCAGCTCGTGGCGGGCCACGATGGCGGCGTGGACGGTCGGCTCGAAGACCGAGACCCTGTTCTTGCCGGTGGCCTTCGCCGTGTACATGGCGACGTCCGCGTTGCGCAGCAGTTCGTCTGCGCCGAGGCCCGAGCGGGCCGCGGCGATGCCGATGCTGACGCCGATGGTGATCTCCTGACCTTCGAGCGGGAACGTCGCGCGGAGCGCGTCGATGATCCGGTCGGCGACGGCCTCGGCTCGGGCGAGGCCCGGATCGTCGTCGAGCAGGATCGCGAACTCGTCGCCACCGAGCCTGGCGGCGATATCCCCTGACCGCAGGATCGTTCGGAGACGGCCCGCCACGTCGCAGAGCAGCCGATCGCCCGCATCGTGACCGAGGGTGTCGTTGACGACCTTGAAATCGTCGAGGTCGAGGAACATGACGACCGGCATCTCGGGGCCGGTCGCACCCATCCGCTCGCCCACCGATTCGAGGAAGAGGGTCCGGTTCGGCAGCCCGGTCAGCGGGTCGTGGTAGGCCTGGTGACGGAGCTGCTCCTTGAGGCGCGACAGCTCGGCCAGCGACTGCTCGAGGTGGCCGTTCTCGAGGGCGACGGCCGTCTGGTTGGCGAGGGTCTCCAGCAACCGGAGGTCGTCGTCGCCGAACGATGGTCCCCTCGGTCAACCGGTTGGTGATGACCATCGAGCCGATGATGTCCGACTCGCCGCGCAGCGCGCTGACCATGTGCCGTCGCACGCGACCGTCCGGGTCGCGGGTCTCGTGCATGAACGGGCCGGTCGACGATCGGACGAGATCGTGGAGCGAGTCCTGGAGGGCGTCGCTGGTGGGGCTGGAGATCTCCGGGTCCCGGTCGTGCCACGACCGCGCCCACAGGCCCTCGGCGTCCGGTGATCGCGGGTAGAGGACGACCTCGGCGAGCTCCGACCTGAACATCGTCCGGGCGTGGCTGAGGAGCGCGACGAGCGTGAAATCGATCTCCGGCGACAGCTGCAGGATCCGCGAGGACTCGTACAGCAGCTCGAGCCGTTCGTGCTTCTCGCGTTCGGAGATGTACGCCTGGTAGGCGACGAAGATCATCACGAGCGGGAGCACGAGAAGCCACAGCATGATCGGCTGCAGCCACAGGATCGTGACGGCGAGCAGCGCAAGGCTCGTGTTCGCCAGCGCGACCATGCTCCCGAACTGGATCATCTCGGGCAGCTTCTGGAATTGCGGCGCGCCGCCCGAGAGGGTGATGACGAGGGCGATCGTGATCGAGCTGAGGACCGTCGCGAACGTGGTCGCGCTGAAGGCCGCGGCCCACTCGCGGATGCCGGGTGGACCGGTCGGCGACGCGATCGACAGGAGGATCGCGATCGAGATGACCGCGATCAGCCCGTAATTCGCGAGGTTGAACGCGAGCTTGACGGGGCGGGAGCCGGTCATCACGAAAGCGGCTGCCGATCCGACGAGGACGGCCAGGAGGTACTCCCCGGGCGGCAGGAAGAACATGCCGATGACCGCCGGGAACTCGCTCAGCGAGAACGCGTGCGTCTCGCGGCGGAAATGGACCTGCACCACCTTGAGCTCGGCGACGAGGAACCCGATCGCGATGATCGGCCACGGGATGGCGATCGGCACCTCGCGGCCGGGACGATCCATCAGCAGCACCGCGTAGCCAATGATTGCGAGCGCCGCGAGGAAGGCGGTCAGCGCCCAGACACGGACGTGCGTGGGGATCCTTTCGGCGGATGCGACGAGACCACGCCACAGCGGCACGGTGCTGCGCCTGCGAGCGTCAGCGGATGTGCCTGTGTGTGGCTCTCGATGGCTGCGGATGCCCCTGTTGATGCTCGGCAAGCGGCACGGTCCTAGGTCTCGAGGGTCGTCGCCCAGTTGTATCGAACGGGGCCTCTGGACGCACCACGCTGGAGGTATGGGTGCCGATGGGACCATCGCCGGGCGCGGGGGTGACTACACTCGCGCATGCCCAGTCTCCCCATCGTGTTCGCAGGCGAACCTGGTGCGTTCGCCGAGGACGCGGTCCTCGCCGCGTTCGGTGACGTGGCGCGCACGAGCGTGGCCAGCTTCAGGGCGGTGTTCCGGGCCGTGACCGACGGCGAGGCCGACGCGGGCGTCGTCCCGATCGAGAACGTCATCAACGGCACGGTCCGCGAGAACTACGACCTCCTTGTCGAGTACGACCTCGTGATCCGCGGCGAGATCGTGGTGCCGGTCCGGCTCTGTCTCGCCGCCCTCGCCGGCCAGCGGATCGAGGACATCGAGCGCGTGTACTCGCACATCCAGGCACTCGGCCAGGCGGAGGTATTCCTCCGGTCGCGGCCATGGCAGCTGCTCTCGACCTACAACACGGCCGGCGCCGGCAAGGCCATCGCCGACAGCGGTGAGCGTGGTGCAGCCGCCGTGCTGTCGCCGCGGGCGGCGGCCCTGTTCGGCCTCGAGGTCCTGGCCGACGACATCGGCGACCTGCCGGACAACCGGACGCGGTTCCTCCTCCTGGCCAGACCGGACGGCCAGCCGCCCGACGTCATCGACCCGCCGACCATGCGTCGGACGACGCTCGTCGTCGCTGTGCGCAACGAGCCCGGGACCCTGCTCGCCGTCCTGCGGGTCATCGCCGCTCACGGCCTGAACATGCGCAAGCTCGAGTCGCGCCCGAGCCGCGAGCGGGCGTGGGAGTACGTCTTCTGGATCGACCTCGATGGCGACATGGCCGATCCCGCGATGGCGGCCGCGCTGGACGAGGTCCGCGGCGTCACGACGATGACCAGGGTCCTGGGCAGCTATCCGAGCCCCGACGCCTGAAACGCGGTCCGACCGACCGTCATGTGGTCAGGCCGCTGGATCCTCGGAGCGGCGCCGCCGGTGATCAGATCCACCAGCTTGAGTTCCGTCATCGCCATCGTCGGTGCCGGTCGCCCGAACAGGTACCCCTGCCCGGAATCGTACTGGAGCTCGAGCACCGCCTCGAGCAGATCGGGCGTCTCGATCCCTTCCGCGACGATCTGGTGACCGCGCTGGCGGGCGAAACTGCCCAGCGCGCGCAGGACCGCCTCCGACGGCTCGTGCGTGGCACCTGCCCGAACCAGCGACAGGTCGATCTTCATGATGTC
This sequence comes from uncultured Chloroflexia bacterium, assembly GCA_963780425.1. Classification (GTDB taxonomy): domain Bacteria; phylum Chloroflexota; class Limnocylindria; order Limnocylindrales; family CSP1-4; genus SPCO01. Next base: position 181,684 of record CAWABZ010000013.1, read on the forward strand.
GAAGTCGACCTCGCTCAGGAGCCGGAGACCGGCGTTGCCCGCCCCGATGTCGTCGAGTGCGATGCGGACGCCCTGGCGGCGAAGGGTCGCGACGGCGGCACGGAGGCTCTCGAGATCCTCCACCGCCTCGCGTTCGGTGAGCTCGATGACGAGCTGCTCCGGCGGTACGCCGTGTCGCCGAGCGAGGGCGACCACTTCGAGCGGGCTGAACGCGTCGGACTCCAGCGTCCGCGGCGACAGGTTGATCGACAGGTACTGGTTGGGCTGGAGGTCCCGGGCACCCGCGAGAACGGTCTGCGCACACACGACGTCGAGCTCGATCGTGCGGCTGGTCGCCTCCGCCGCGACGAAGAGGGCGGTCGGCTCGTCGAATTCCGCATCGGGGCCGAGCCGGACGAGGCCTTCGAACCCGCTGACCTCGCCGGTCCGCAACGAGAAGATCGGCTGGTAGACGGCCCGCAACTGGCCGTTCGAAGTCACGCGTTCCACCGACGCCACCAGCTGCGCGAGTGTCCTGGGGTCGTCGGCGATGCCGTGTCGCTGTGGATCGAACCGTTCGACCTTCGTCCGGCCGTGCCGCTTCCCCGAGTACATGGCGGCGTCGGCGTGATGGAGGAGCTGTTGTCGATCGGCACTCGGCGTCGGGAATGCGGAGATCCCGATCGTGACCGAGAACGCGCCGATGCGGCCATGGTGCCCGCTGAGCGTGGCGGCCAGCAGGTGGTTGGCGATGATCGCACCGTCGTCGAGCTCACAGCCGGGCAGCAGCAGAGCGAATTCGTCGCCGCCGAGCCGGTACGCGCGATCCGACCGCCGGAGGTTCGCCCGCATGACCTGGGAGACGGTCCTGAGCAACTCATCGCCCGCCGCATGACCCTTGCGATCGTTGATCTTCTTGAGGTCGTCGACATCGATGATCAGCAGGGCCAGTGGCGACTCGTCGTCCCGGGCGGCCGCCACCTGGGCGTCGAGCTCCTCCTGGAACGCCCGATGGTTGCCGAGGCCGGTCAGGCCGTCACGCAGCGAATCGAGCCGAGCTCGGTCGTAGGCCTCGCGCAGATCCGTCCGCTCCGACTCGAGGACCGCCGCGTGGCGACGGATGCGCGCTGTCGCGAAGGCGAGTCCGCCGAGGACGAGGACTGCGACTGTCGCCGCCAGCCGCGCCGATGATGACGACGGGATCCATGCTCGGCTGCCGCGGGTCGAAGACACGGAGGGCGAGGGCGACCGATGCCCCGACCGCGATCCCGGCCAGCAGGACATACGAGACGAAGGCGGCGGTCGTGAGGCGACGGATGGATCGCGCCGACGATCGTGAGATCGTCGTCGGTCGTGCGGACATGATTTCGCCAGTTCCCCCTTGGAGCATCCCCCCGCCGACATATCTGTACCGCGTCTGACCTCGATGGTCACCCGTACGAAGGTCCCGGTATCCGTCCTTGACGGCGACCGGCTCTGGCCCGGAAAGGGCCCGGTGATACGCTTGCACCTCCCCCGGCACCACCGCACCGGCCGCCTCGGAGGACCCATGGACCAGGCATTCCGCGACGCCATCACGGCTGGCTATGCGTTCGACGAACCGGCACTCGTGATCGGCAGCGCCATGCATGAAGGCGAGCTGTTCAACGACGTGCGGGTGAGCGTTCCGATGTCGACGCTCAACCGGCATGGCCTCGTCGCCGGCGCGACCGGCACGGGCAAGACGAAGACCCTCCAACTGCTCGCCGGCCAGCTGTCGAAGGCCGGCGTGCCTGTGTTCGCGGCCGACATCAAGGGCGACCTGTCCGGCATCGCACTCCCCGGCGATGCCGCCAATCCGAAGGTCCAGGAGCGGGCGGCGTCCCTCGGCTTGGAGTTCGAGGCCTCCGGACACCCGGTCGAATTCCTGTCCCTCTCCGGGAAGCAAGGGGCCCAGGTCCGCGCGACGGTCCATTCCTTCGGGCCGTTGTTGCTCGGCAAGGTGCTGGACCTCAATGAGACGCAGACCAGTGTGCTGGCGCTGGTCTTCAAGTACTGCGACGACAACGACCTGCCGCTGCTCGACCTGAAGGACCTCGCGACCACGTTGAAATACCTCTCATCCGACGAGGGAAAGGCGATCCTCGAGGACTACGGCGGGATGTCGACCGCGACGGTCGGCGTCCTGCTGCGGTCGATCGTCGTCCTCGAGCAAGCGGGCGCCGACGTCTTCTTCGGCGAGCCCGAGTTCGAGGTCGAGGACCTCATCCGCACGACGTCGGATGGGCACGGGATCATCAGCGTCCTGGAGCTCGCGGATGTGATGGACCAGCCCCGCCTGTTCTCGACGTTCATGCTCTGGATGCTGGCGCAGCTCTACGAGACCCTGCCGGAGGCCGGCGACCTCCCCAAGCCGAAGCTGTGCTTCTTCTTCGACGAGGCCCATCTCCTCTTCGACGACGCATCCGAGGCGCTGATGGACCAGATCGAGCGCACGGCTCGGCTGATCCGGTCGAAGGGGGTCGGAGTCTATTTCGTGACCCAGGCACCGACCGACGTCCCCTCATCGGTCCTGGCCCAGCTCGGGAACCGCGTGCAGCACGCATTGCGTGCCTACACGCCGGACGACGCCGATGCCCTGCGCAAGACCGCGCGGACATTCCCGATGACCGACTTCTACGACGTCGAGAAGACCATCACGTCGCTCGGCACCGGTGAGGCCCTCGTCACCGTGCTGTCGCCCGCGCGGCGTGCCGACGCCCCTCGCCGCGACCCGGATCCTGCCGCCCGACTCCCTGATGGCGCCGATGCCACCGGACGCGTTCGCGGCCGCGGTCGCCGGGAGCACGTTCGCGACGAAGTACGGCGCGACGGTCGATCGCGAGAGCGCGCACGAGCGCATCACGGCACGAATCACCGCGGCACGCCAGGCGGCCATCGAGGCCGCGACCCGCGCGGGTGTCGAGCCGACCACCGCCGGCGGTCTGAACGACATGACGCCGGCGCAGCAGCAACGCGAGATCGCGCGCCAGCAGCGGGAGCTCGAGGCCGCCCGGAAGCGCGCCGCCACGGAGGCGGAGCGCCAACGCAAGGCGGAGGAGCGCGCGGCCGCGGCAGACGCGAAGGCCCGCCAGAAGACCATCGACACCGCTATCCGGACCGGCGGGCGGGTCGCGAGCTCGCGACTCGGCCAGGACATCCTCCGCGGGATCTTCGGAACGCTCTTCGGCGGCGGTCGAAAACGCTGAACGCCGTGGGGGACAAAGGAAACCGACCATCGCGGCAGACGGCGACCGGCCTCGTTTTCGCGCTGGTGCTCGCCTTGCTGGGCGGGTGTCGCCCGACGACCGCGCCGACGAGCGCGCCGACGGCCACCGCGCCACCGAGCGCGGTCTCCCCGAGCCCGAGCCCGACGCGGTCCCCGAGCCCGAAGCCGACCGCCTCCCCAGCCATCCCTGCCTTCCCGAATGTCTGGATCGTCGTGCTGGAGAACCAGGACTACGAGCGTGTCGTCGGCGCGGATGACCTTCCGTACATCGCCGGCCTGATCGACCGGTACGGGCTGGCCGAGCGGTCGTTCGGTGTCGCGCGGCCGTCCCAGCCCAACTACTTCGCGCTGTTCAGCGGCTCGACCCATGGCGTGACCGACAACGACAGCCACGATCTGGATGCGCCCACGATCGCCGACCAGATCGAGGCGAGCGGGCGGACGTGGGGCGAGTACGCGGAGAACCGGCCGCTGGACTGCTTCACGGGCAGCTCGGCGACGGGCGGTCGCGACGGGCCGGGTGTCTACAGGCGGAAACACGCGCCGGCCATCAGCTTCGAGAGCATCCGGACGGATCCGGAGCGCTGCGGCCGCCTCCAGGACCTGACGGCGTTCGATCCGGGCGACGTGGACTTCGCCTTGATCGTTCCGAACCAGTGCCACAGTGCGCACGACTGCTCGATGCGCATCGCAGACGACTGGCTCGCCGGGTTCCTGCCGACCATCCTCGACAGCCCCGCGTTCGAGGCGGGTGGCCTTCTGATCGTGACGTTCGACGAAGACGCCGGCAACGATCCGTCGGGCGGACACATCGCCACGATCGTGGCTTCGCGGGACGTTCCCGCGGGTTTCCGCTCCACCGAGCGGCACGACCATTACAGCGTGCTGCACACGATCCAGGATGCGTGGGGTCTCGAATGCCTCGCCGAGTCGTGTGCGGCCGGGACGATGGACGAGTTCTTCACGTCGCCGTGACGCTTCCCCGGGTCCAGGACTGGACGGACCCCACGTGGCTCGCAGGCATCGTCGACTGGGCCCGCGATCGACTCACGGCTCTGGGCTACTCGATCGTCGGGCCCGTCGATCAGCCGCACATCCGGCCGTGGTCGACGGTGTTGCGCATCCCGACGGACCGCGGCCCCGTGTGGTGCAAAGCCGTCGGGCCGGGCACGGCCCACGAGGCGCGGCTGCTCGTGGCCTTCGCGGCGTGGGACGTGCCCAACGTCCAGCTCCCTTTGGACGCGGACCCCGATCGGCGATGGCTCCTGTTCGATGACGGCGGCCCGACGCTGCGCGCGACACGGCCCGACGGCGAGGGCGACCGGGATCTCGGGGCGTGGGAAGGGATCCTGGCGGCGTACGCCCGTCTGCAGCGAGATGTCGAGGGTCGGGCCGGCGAGCTGCTTCGGATCGGCGTCCCGGATGGGCGACCGGCCGAGCTGCCCGCCACATTCCAGCGGCTCGTCGAGGACGACGCGTGGTGGGGACTGGTCGGCGACGAGGACCGGCCCGCGGCCGAGGCTGGGCGAGCTCGGTTGCGGGATCTCGGGGAGTGGGTCGCGGCCGCGGCCGGGGAGCTGGAACGCTCGGGGATCGCGGCCACGATCCAGCATGACGACCTGCACGGCGGGAACGTGTTCGTGGGACCGACCGGGATCCGCGTCTTCGACTGGGGTGATGCGGTCGTTGCTCACCCGTTCGGGTCGATGGTCACGACGCTGAACTCGGTCGCCTACCGCCTCGGCTCCGACCCCGACGGCCCGGAACTGGCGCGCCTCCGCGACGCATACCTCGATGCCTGGACCGACGTCCTGCCCCGGCCGGCCCTCGCCGAGGTGCTCGAGCGCGCGCTCGACCTCGGTCGGATCGGCAAGGCAGCCGCCTGGGCGCGGGCGCTCCACGGCGTGGATCCCGTCGCGATGCAGGGTCATGGCGACGCCCCGGCGATGTGGCTGGTCGACCTCGTGGAACGCCTGGACCGGCGCGGGGTGAGCTAGGGCAAGAAACGAACCGCCTCGGATCCTGCCAAATGATCACCAGGTGCACCTTGGGCAGAGTCAGCCGAGGAGGTATGCCCCACGTCGGTGGATGGGTATGCAGCTATTCAGAGGGACTCTGCAGAAGGGCCTCCCGATGCGATGCATAGCGATACATCGGTCGCCGTTGAGGGCCCAGCTTGTCTGCCCAATGATCACCAGGTGCACGTATGGCAGGAAACCGTCAGTGGCGCGCGCTCGACAGTGGCGCGCGCTCGACGTTGATCAGGAAAACGCGAGGGTCTGAGCTGACCTTCGGCCCAGCTCAGACCCTCAGTCGCGCGCGCTCGTCGTTGATCAGGCGGCCGCGGCAGCCCCTGGCGTCGCGCCCTTGCTCCGCCCGAAGCGCAGGTACAGCGACGGCACCACGAACAGGTTCAGCAGGGTCGACGTGACGAGCCCGCCGAGGATGACGATCGCCATCGGGTGCTCGATCTCGTGGCCCGGCAGGTCGCCGGCGATCGCCAGCGGGACGAGCGCCAGGCCCGTTGCCAGGGCGGTCATGAGGATCGGCGCCAGCCGCTCGCGGGCCCCGCGGATGACGAGGTCGACGCCGAACTCCTCGCCCTCGTAGCGCTCGAGGTGCTGGAAGTGGTTGATCATCATGATCCCGTTCCGGGCCGCGATGCCGAGCACCGTGAAGAACCCGACGAGCGCGCCGAGCGAGATCACGCCCGACCCCAGCCACGCGGCGAGGATCCCCCCGACCAACGCGAACGGGAGCGTGAGGAACGACAGGATCGCCAGGCGCGTGTTGCCGAACGAGGCCTGCAGCAGCAGGAACACGCCGATCGCCGCGACGATCGCGAACAGCAGCAGTCGATCCTGAGCCTTCTGGCGCTCCTGGAACTCGCCGAGCAGCTCCGGGTGGTACTCCTGCGGGAACTGGACCGTGGTGAGCGCGGCCTTGACGTCTTCGATGACCGCCCCGAGGTCGCGCCCGCTGACGTTGGCATCGACATGGATGCGCCGCGCGGTCTGCTCGTGGCTGACGTGTCCGGCCGTCGGGGCGACCGCGACGTCCGCGATCTCCTTCAAGGCGACCTTGCCGCCGTCGGCCGTGTCGATGAGCAGGTTCTCGACGTCAGTGAGGCTCGCCCGGCTCTCCGGGACGCTCCAGACGACGACGTCGTACGCCTTGCCGGTGTTGAAGATGTCGCCGACCTCTTCGCCGGCCATGAAGGTGGACGCGATCCGCCGCACATCACCGGGTTTCACGCCATATCGCTGTGCCGCAGCCAGGTCGACCTTCACCTGGATCTGCGCGATATTCACCAGCTGCTCGGAATGGAGGTCGATGATGCCGGGGATGACGTTGAGCTTCTCCTCGACTTCCTCGGCGAGGTCCTTGAGCTTGCCGAGGTCGGGGCCGTAGATCCGCACGACGATCGCGTCGCTGGACCCGGTCAGGACCTCGCGGATCCGCTCCTTGAGATACGTCTGGACGTCACGTCGCAACCCGGGATAGCCGTTGACGACCTCCAGGACGGCGGCATGTGTCTTGTCGTAGTCGACGGCTGGGTCGACGCTGATCCAGTTCTCGCCGAACTCCACGCCGTACGGCTCGTCGGCCACGAAGGCCTGGCCGATATGGGAGCCACAGTTGCGGACGCCGGGGATCGCTCGAAGCTCGTTGCAGGCGTCGATGGTGATCCGGGTCTCCTCGCCGATGGACGTGCCGGGCGCCGTCACCCAGTGCATCAGGAAATCCCGTTCCTTGAAGTCCGGCAGCAGCGACTGCCCAAGCTGGGGCCAGATCGCAAGGCCGACCATGCTCACGAGGCCGACCGACACGAACGCCGGTCGGGTGGAGCGCACGATGCGGGAGACGGCCCTGCCGTACACGTCCTGCAGACGGCGGGTGATCGGTGACCGCTGCCGCTCGATCGGCGCGTTGCGGAGCAGGATGAAGGCAAGGGCCGGGGTGACCGTCAGCGCCACCACGAGCGAGGCGAGGACCGCGAGGCCGTACGAGATGACCAGTGGCTGGAAGAACGCGCCCGACAGTCCGCTGATGAAGAAGACCGGCGAGACCGCGACGACGTCGATCAACGTCGCGTAGACGATCGCGCTGCGGACCTCGAGGGACGAATCCAGGACGATCGACGCCGTCGAGCGAGTGCTCCCCTCGAGACGGGCTTGTCTCAACCGCCGCGTGATGTTCTCGACGTCGATGATCGCGTCATCCACGACCACCCCCACCGAGATGACGAACCCCGCCAGGATCATGGTGTTGATCGTCACGTCGCGAACGTAGAGGACCATGGCCGCCGCCATCAGCGACAGCGGGATCGCGACGAGGCTGATGAGCGCTGTCCGCCACTCGAACAGGAAGATCACCAGGATCACGAAGACGAGGACGCTTCCCAAGAGAAGGGCGTTCGACAGGTTGTGAAGCGCCTGCTCGATGAAGCTGGCCGGCCGGAAGATCGTGTGGTCGACGTCGATCCCGGGGAGGCCGGGGGCGAGGTCGGCGAGCGCTTCCTCGACGCCGCGCGTGACATCCAGCGTGTTCGCCCATGGGAACTTCTCGACGATCAACATGACGCCTGGTCCGTCGTTGATGACGGCCTCGCCGATGAGGGGCTGGTGCGCCTTCACCAGTTCGACGACGTCGGTCAGTGGCACGGCCGTGCCGTCGCGACCCGGGACGGTCACGTGGGCGAGGTCGGCCGCGGTGACGACCGGTGGGACGTGACGGATCACCAAACGCTGGTTCGGCGTATCGACGAACCCGCCGGTCCCGGTGAAGTTGCCGGCGTTGAACTGGAGGAGGCCGTCATCGAGCGTCTCGGAGACGGCATTCATGATGTCCGTCAGCGCGACGCCATGCTCCACGAGCTTGTCCGGGATGGCCTGGACCGCGAGCATGTCGAGCTGTTCGCCCCAGATCGCGATGTTGGCGACGCCGGGCACGCTGAGCAGTCGCGGGCGGATCGTCCAGTACGAGATCATCGACATGTCGATCTGCGACACGGTCTCCGAGCTCATGCCGATCTTCATGACACGGCTCGTCGCCGACAGCGGCTGGAGCATCACCGGCGGCGCCGCCCACGTCGGCAGCGACGGGGTGATCTGGGCCAGCCGCTCGGCGACGAGCTGGCGTGCCTGCAGTTCATTCGTGCCCGGCTTGAACAGCAGGACGACCTGGGACAGCTGGATGACCGACTTCGAGCGGATCGTCTCGAGGCCCTCGATCCCGGCGAGGGACTGCTCGATCGGGACGGTGACGAGCTGCTCGACCTCCTCCGCGGACAGCCCGATGCAGATCGTCTGGATCTCGACCTTCGGGGGAGCGAACTCCGGGAAGACGTCGACGGGCATGGCCCGGACCTGGACGGCACCGAAGACCATCATCCCCGCCGCAAGCGCGACGACGATGAAGCGGAATCGCAAGCTGGTGGCGATGATCCGGCGCATCATGATCGAGGTCTCCCCCCAGTGCCTGGCGTCAGGCCGATGTCAGTGACCGCCGCCGACGCCGATCTCGGCGCCGTACAGCTCGGCCGCGCCGGTCGTCACGACGGGTGTGCCGGAGGCCGGTCCGGCGGATAGGCGAGCGACATCACCGTCGATCTCCTCCACCGTGATGGCCGCGCGCGTGTAGACCAACGGTGTCTCGTTGATGTAGGCCCATGTCGCCCCCTCTGCGTCGTAGACCACGGCCGCATACGGGATCGTCATGCTCGAGCCGCTGGCGGCGACCGGCGCTGTGACGACGCCGAGCCGCTCCGCCGCCTTCTCCGAGAGGGTCAGGATCTTGAGGCCGGATTCCTGCTCCTCGATCGTGATCGCCTCGACCTTGGGCGCGGATGTCGATGCCGAGTTGCACCCGCCGAGCGCCAACGCGGCGACCGCGAGCCCGACGAAGAACCAGCGATGTCGTGTCATCTCGATGCTCCTATGCCGTGGTCGGCTCGAAGGCCGGCGGTTCGCTCAAAAGGGTGTCGGTCTCCGATTCAGGGCTCGGGCCGGACAGCATGTAGATGCTCGGGAGGAGGAACAGCAGCAGCACCAGCGAGCTGATGAGGCCGCCGAGGACGAAGATCGCCACCGGCCGCATGATCTCCAGCCCCGCGACGTCGCCGAGGGCGATGAACGGCAGGCTGAACGCTGCGGTCCCCAACATCGTCGTCAGGATCGGCAGCAGCCGCTCCTGGACGCCGGCGAGGGCGACCTCCAGGCTCGAGGCCTCGCCGGCCTGCTCCAGTCGACGGAAGCGATCCACGAGCGCGATGGCATGGCGGACAGTGATCGAGCCGACCAGTACCACGCCGGCGAGAGCGCCGAGCGTGAAGAGGTCACCCGTGGCCAGGGTGGCGATGACGCCGCCGACGACGGCCACCGGCAGGGCGAGCAGCACGAGGAAGGCCATCCGCCATGCACCGAAGGCTGCCTGCAGGAGGAGGAGCACGAGGATGGCGACGCCGGCGACGACCGCGAACAGGCGGGTCTGGGCGTCCTGTTGCACCATCGCGGCGCTTCGGATCTCGGCGTGGTATTCGATCGCGAAGGGAATGCTCGCGAGTCGAGTCTCGACGTCACTGATGACGGCGCCCAGATCCCGACCCGCAACGTCGGCGGTGACGTCCAGGTAGCGCATGACGCCTTCCCGATCGATCACGCTCGGCGAGGGTTGGATCCTGATGTCGGCGACGTCGCGCAACCGGATCAGGGCACCGCTCGGGGTATCGAACTGCAGGTCTCGGATGCTGTCCAAGCTCGTGCGAAGCTCGGGCGTCCCCCACACCACGACCTCGAAGACCTTCTGCTCCTCGAACAGGTTGCCGACCTGGATGCCCGAGAGCAGCGACGTGGCGGCGCGCCGGACGTCGCCGGGCTTGACTCCGTGGGCGGCCGCCTTCTCGAGGTCGACCTTGATCTCGACCGTCGGCTCGGTGATCGGCGCGGTGACCGACGGACCGTCGATCCCCGAGATCTCGGACATCGCTGTGCGGACTTCCTCGGCCTTGGCCCCGAGGACGGCCAGGTCCTGGCCGTAGATGCGGACCGCGACGTCGCGCTCGCCAGGACCGAAGACCTCGGCGATGCGATCGGCCGGATAGGTGGTGACGGTACGGTTGAGTCCCGGGTACCCATCGACTGTCGACTCGATCGCCGCGAGCGTCGGATCGTAGTCGGCGGCCTGATCGATGCTGACCCAGATCTCGCCGGAGTTCACGCTCGTCCGCACGTCGGACAGGATCGCTCGGCCGACATGGGCACCGACGCTGTGGACGCCCGGGATCGAGCGCAGCTCGTCGCTCGCGCGAGCGACGATCCGGGACATCTCGGGATGCGAGATCCCCGGCGCCCCGTCCCAGTGGATGAGCAAGTCGCGCTGACGGAAGCTCGGGAGCGCGGCATCGTCGCCGGCGGGGACGAAGGCAAGACCCAGGACGACTACCACGGCGACCACTGCGACGCCGCCGGTCACCAGCGCGGGACGCGCACGCTGCAGGAAGCCTGAGATCGCCGACCGATAGGCAGCGCGCAGGCGACGCAGGATCGGCGATTCGCGCCGCTCGCCCGGCGCGGCCGTGAGGATGAGCACCGCCAGTGCGGGCGCCACCGTGACTGACACCAGGATCGAGGCCAGGATGGCGACTCCGTACGCGGCGACGAGCGACGGCAGGAACGCGCTGATGGTGCCCGTCATGAACAGCAGTGGCACGAGCGCGACCAGGATGATCAGCGTCCCGTAGACGGCCGGCCTGCGGCTCTCGAGGACCGCCTCGGTGACGATGGCCGATCGGGACTTCTCTGCATCATCTGCGCGTGGATCACGCAGGCGCACGAGCACGCCGTCCACGAGCCCGACGATGTCGTCGATGACGATGGACGTCGCGATCAGCAACCCGACGAGCGTGATGGCGTTGATCGATGCACCCGCCAGGTGGAGGACGATCGCCGCCGCGATGATCGACAACGGGATCGTGATGACGCTGATGAGCGCCGCGCGCCAGTCGAACAGCAGCGCGCCGAGGACCAACGCGATCAGCAGGAACCCGATCAGCAGCGCAACCGACACGTTGCCGATCGACGCATCGATGAACGACGCCTCGCGGAAGACCGAGGTATCGATCGCGATACCGGGAAGAGCGGGCTGCATCGCCTTGAGCGCGGACTCGACGTTGCGGGTGACTTCGAGCGTGTTGACGTCAGGGAACTTCTCGAGCACCAGGAGCAAGCCGTTGCCGCCGGCGACCAGGCCGTCGCCGATGAGCGGCTGATGGTCCTCGACCACCGTGGCGACGTCGCCGATCCGCATGGGGGTCTCCCCGGGTGCGCGATCGATCGCGACATTGCTGAGGTCGTCGGCGGACTGGATCGGGATGATGTGCTGGATGCCGAGGCGCTGTTGCGGCGTGTCGATGAAGCCGCCGGTCCCGGGGGTCGATGCCTCGAGGAACGTCAGCGGCGAGAACCACAGGGCGTTGCCGGTCGTCTCGACGAGGGTGTCGAGCGTGACGCCACTCCGGTTCAGCCGCGTGGGATCGACGAGCACCTGGAGCTGTCGCTCGCGCTGGCCGAAGATCGAGACGTTGGCCACGCCCGGCACGCCCATCAGGCGAGGCTGGACGGTCCAGCGCGCGAGGACGGACATCTCGATGAGCGACTTCTCGCTCGAGCTCAGACCGACGATCATGAAGCGGCTGAGCGACGAGAGGGGCTGGAGCATGACCGGCGCCTTGGCCACGTTCGGGAGTGCATGTGCCTGCGTGAGCCGCTCGGCGACGACCTGCCGCGCCTTGAAGATGTCAGTTCCCGGCTCGAAGATCATCACGACCGACGACAGACCGGCGATCGACTGGGATCGGATCTCCTGGAGGAACGCCACGCCGTGCAGCAGGTCCGCCTCGAGCGGCACCGTCACGAGCTCCTCGACCTCCTCCGCCGAGAGACCGAGTGCCTCGGTCTGGACCTCGACGGTCGTGGGCGTGAACTCGGGAAGAACGTCGACCCGGGCAGTCTGCAGCTGGGTCGCTCCGACGAGGAGCAGGACCCCGGCCAGGCCGATCGCCAGCAGCCGGAAACGGACGCTCGTGCTAACCAGGGCGCGCATCATCGTGTCATCCCCCACCGCAGTCCGATCGAACTCGGAACCATCAACGCCACCCCTCAGCGACGTCGGGTGTTGACAGGACCCACCACGATCCCGATCGAATCCCCCGATTCGGCCTGCACATCATTGTTCCCCCGACTACCCCTGCCTATACTCAACATCCATCAATTGGGGGCTCACGGATGACCATCGGCGGTCCGTTGCGGGACCATCGTTCATCGCGTCTCGCGGATCTCGACCCGGTCCTCCTGCGGCGCCTGGTCGATCTCGCCTGCGGCGTCTTCGCGGTCGCCCTCTTCCTCCGCCTGGCCGATCCGGAGATCCTCCTCCAGGGTTTGTGGCTCACCGTCGCGATCGGCGCCTTCCTGTACGGCCTCGCCGCTGCGCTGTGGCGGATCCTCGTGGCGACCATCGTGATGGTCGGGTATCTCGCGGTGTCGGACGCGGTCGGCGTCCCGCCGACGGAGGAGCAGCTCGAGTTCACCGAGTGGCCTTTGATGGTGTCGATCGCCGTGATCGTCGCGGTCCTCGCCGACCGCGTGTCGACGTCCGCCCGCCACTACGCGACGCTGTACCGCCAAGCGAGCGAGCGATTGGTGACCGCGCACGAGGAGGAGCGCGCGAGCCTCGCGCGCGAGCTCCATGACGGTGTCGGCCAGACACTGACCGCGGTCATCCTCACGCTCGATGCAGCCGATAACGAGCTCGACGCCCCGGATGCCCACGAGCGCCCGACGGGCCGCGCCGGCGTCCTTCGCGCCCGCGAGCTCGCGTCGTCAGCCTTGGCGGAGACCCGCCAGGTCGCGGCCAAGCTGCGTCCGACGCGCGTGCACGAGATCGGGCTCGGCGCGGCGCTCAACAACCTCGCGCGCTCGGCCGGCGTCCCGGTCGAGCTGCGCTTCGATCCCGCGCTTCTGCCCCCTGGCTATCTCGAACCCGAGATGGAGATCGACCTCTACCGGATCGTCCAGGAGGCGGTCGGGAACGCGGCACGCCACAGCCAGGCGCGCCACATCTGGGTCGGCGGTCACATCGTCGACGACTCGGTCCGGCTGGTGGTGGGGGATGACGGCATCGGCTTCGATGCGTCGGCGCGCGAGCGCGGCCTCGGCCTCGACGGCATGAATGACCGAGCCAGCATCCATGGCCTCATCGTCGAGGTGCGATCGCGGCCGGGCTCTGGCACGCGTGTCGAGATCATCGTGCCGGTCCCGAAGCCGCCGGTCGTCGCGCCCTGACCTGCAGATCGGCCCAGTGGTCCACATCGGCCGGTGATGGAACGGGCGCCTGACCTCGCCGCACCTGTGTCGGCCCGGGTGTCGCTGCCCGGGATGATCCGGGTCGCCCTCGTCGACGATCACCAGCTGATCCGCGAAGGGCTGCGTCGCGTCCTGCAGGCCGACGACGGCTTCGAGATCGTCGGTGAGGCCGCCGACCACGCGTCCGCCATCGACCTGGTCGTGAACCACCGTCCGCAAGTGCTGGTCCTCGACCTCACGTTCCCAGAGGGGGATGCGATGCCGCTCATCCGAGATCTGCGCGCGCGGCAGCCCGACCTGCGGATCGTGGTGCTGACGATGCACAGCGACCCCGAGACGGTCCGCCAGGCGCTGGCCGCCGGGGCAGCGGGCTACATGATCAAGGGGGCGCAGTCCCGGGAGCTCGTGGAGGCGATCCGCGCCGTCGCCCGCGGGGACCGGTACCTGCACAGCAGCGTCACGAGCGCCGTCGTCGAAGACTCCCTCCGCTGGCAGGAGGCCGGGTCGATCAGCGGGCGCGAGCGCGAGGTCCTGAGCATGCTCGCGTCAGGTCAGTCGCCGGCCCAGATCGCCCAGTCGCTCGACATCAGCGTCCACACCGTGCGACGCCACCTGGCCAATGTGTCGGCGAAACTCGGGATCCGGGGCATGAACGCGCTCACGCGCTATGCCATCCGGAATGGGCTTACTCGCGGCGAGTCGTAGGCGCGGGACGCGACCCGTCGTCCGCGCGGGTCAGGTAATGACGAGGTCCTCGGGGACGTCGGAGGCCACCGGCGGATAGCGCGGCTTCAGGCCTGCGATCGTGTCGCCGAGGATCGTCGCGACCGCCAGATTGCGGAACCACTTGCGGTTCGCCGGGATGACGTACCACGGCGCCTCGGCGGTCGAGCACTTCGACAGCGCGTCATCGAAGGCGGCCTGGTAGTCGTCCCAGCGGGCGCGCTCCTCGAGGTCGCTCATCGAGAACTTCCAGCGCTTGGTCGGATCGTCGTAGCGGGCCTGGAAGCGCTCGCGCTGCTCGTCGCGGTCGATCGCCAGGAAGAACTTCACGATCGTGGTGCCGTTCGCCGTCAGATGGCGTTCGAAGGCGTTGATCTGGTCGTAGCGTTGCGCCCAGACCGTCTTCGGCACGAGGTCGTGGACGCGGACGACGAGGACATCCTCGTAGTGCGAGCGATTGAAGATGCCGATCTCGCCTTTCCGGGGCACCGCCTTGTGGACCCGCCACAGGTAGTCGTGGGCCAGCTCCTCGGTGCTCGGCACCTTGAACGACGTCACGGGGCAGCCCTGGGGGTTGAATGCCTCCATGACCTTGTTGATGGTGCCGTCCTTGCCGGCGGCGTCGATCCCCTGCAGCACGACCAGCACCGACCGCTTCGCTTCCGCCCAGAAGCGGTCCTGCAGACCCGCGAGCCGTTCGAGCTGCCTGGCAAGCTCCGGCCTCAGCGGTCGCCTTGTCCCACCCGTGGGTCGCGCCGTGATCCCGGCGCGCCAGTCGGACGCGTGTCCCGGGTCTCACGCGCAGCTCGGCGCGGAGGTCGGGGCGAGGGGCCATGGGCGCTACCTCCTGGCAGGGGTCGATCGGGGTCGAGACGTATGATGCGACCGTACCGTATCGCTCAGCGCAGGAGCGCACCCATGACCGTCGCCACCGGCACGAAACCGCATCCGATCTTCCTCGCCGGGCGCTGGGTGGAATCGCCCGACCTCCTCGAGGTCGCGAACCCGGCCGATCCCGCCAATCCGGCCGGCGCGACCTACAACGCGACCCCGGAGCAGTACGACGAAGCGGTATCCGCGGCGGTCGATGCGTTCGAGGTGACCCGCAAACTCCCGGCATATGAGCGCGGCCGGATCCTGCGCGAGATCTCGGGCGGGCTCAAGGCGCGCCGTGAGGAGCTCGGCCGGCTGATCGCGCTGGAGGCAGGCAAGCCGATCCGCGACGCGCTCGTCGAAGTCGACCGCGCCACGTTGACGTTCCGACTCGGCGCGGAAGAGGCAGAGCGGATGACGGGCGAGCTCATCCCGCTCGACCTGATGCCAGCCTCCAAGGATCGCGTCGGGATCACGAGGCGCTTCCCGATCGGCCCGATCGCGGGCATCTCGCCGTTCAACTTCCCGCTCAACCTGGCGGCACACAAGCTGTCACCGGCCATCGCGAGCGGCAACACGATCGTCCTGAAGCCGCCGTCCAAGGACCCGCTGACGATGCTGACCGTTGCAGAGATCGTCGAGGCCGCGGGCGTGCCCCAGGGCGCTGTCAGCATCCTGCCGATGACCCGTGAGCTCGGCGACCGGATGGTCGCGGACGAGCGGTTCAAGCTGCTGACCTTCACCGGTTCCCCGTCCGTCGGCTGGCGGATGAAGGAGCGGGCCGGCAAGAAGAAGGTCGTCCTCGAGCTCGGTGGCAACGCCGGCGTCATCGTCGACAAGACCGCGAACCTCGATTGGGCGGTCAAACGGATCCTCGTCGGCGCCTACGCGTATGCCGGCCAGGTGTGCATCAGCGTGCAGCGCATGTTCGTCCACGAAGCGGTCTGGGACGAATTCATGAAGCGGTTCCTGGAGGGCGTCGCGAACCTCAAGGTCGGCGACCCGCTCGACCCGTCGACGGATGTCGGCCCGATGGTCGATGAGAACCAGGCCAGCCGGACGCAGCGCTGGGTCGACGAGGCGGTCGCGATGGGCGGCAAGGTCCTTGCCGGCGGCAAGGCCGATGGAAACTTCTTCCCGCCGACCGTCCTGACCGAGGTGCCGGTCGCAGCCCAGGTCTGCAGCAACGAGGCCTTCGCCCCGCTCGTCGTGGCGTTCCCGTTCAGCGACATGGGCGATGCCATCGCGCGCGTGAACGATTCGATGTTCGGCTTGCAGACCGGGGTCTTCACGAACGACCTGGCGGGGGCCTGGCAGGCGTTCAACGAACTCGAAGTCGGTGGCGTGATCGTCAACGACATCCCGACCTATCGCATCGATCACATGCCGTATGGCGGCGTCAAGGACTCGGGGCAGGGCCGCGAGGGGCTGCGTTGGGCCATCGAGGACATGACCGAGATCCGGATCATGGTGCTTGCCCAGCCGTCCTGACCCGGCTCTAGCCCAGCTCCCGCTCGAGCTGCTCGACCGTCGCGAGTACGTCCGTGATGTTGGTACGCGTCCAGTCCGGATCGTCGACGACACGACGCGCCCTGTGGAGCGATCCCGCCATGCGACTCGCCCACCAGCCGACCGCGATGGCGGCGAGCCCGACCGCGTCCGGGAACGGCAGGCTGCGCGCTGCGAAATAGGGACGGAAGGCGTCGATGACCTCGGCGGAGCGCCAATAGCCATCGGCGAAGAGCGGCCCGATATCCCGGCCCTGCTGCGAGCGGGTCTCGGCCGCGAGCAGGGTGAGCATGTCCGTACCGGGCAGGCCCGCGGGATGCCAGGTATCCCAGTCGAACACGCCGCTCAGCCGTCCGTCCTCGACGAACACGTTGTTGAGCCACAGGTCGCCGTGGATGAGCACCGGCGGCAGCGACGTTCCCCAACGCGCGCCGGCCGCGGCGACGGCCCGCAAGGCCGTCCCGTGCTCCGGGAACACGTCGGCGACCTCGGCCAGCTGGTCGTCGACCGCGCGACGACCTGCGGGCCCGGCCGGCAGCGCCGCGAGGAAACGGGTGATCTGGTCGAGGAGGTCGGGAGTCAACAGCTGCACGTGCTCCCCGGTCAGGACCGACTCGGTCGCCCAGGCCGCCCCGGCCGTCGTGCCGCCACGGAGCGGTTTCGGGACCAGGGGGACGTCCGCCTCGGCAAGGGCGAGGAGCGCCTCCCGACCACGGGCCGGATCCTTGGTATGTCCGACCGGGCAGACCCGCAGCTCGGCGAGCGCGCCGTCGTCGAGGACGAGCCGCGCGAGGGCCGAGCCGTCGCCGCTGGGACGCAGTCCCCGCCCGATCGAGGGCGCGCCGGCCTCCAGCGCGACCGCGTCAACGACACGCTGAGGACGGTCGCCGCGGACGAGCTCCACGAGGGCCCCGCAATGGGCGGCCGCGCGGATCGCCTGCCGGATGCGCCCCGGACGCGGGACCGGCGGCAGACGATGAAGCTCGGCGAGTCGCAGGCCGCCGGGCGGACGCCCCCGCACGCGCAGGATCGCGACTTCCCGGCGCGCCGCGAACGGGATCGCGTCCATGGAGGGGCGCACGTTCCGGCCAAGCCGGCCCCACAGCAGGACGTCGATCTCTCGCGCGGGAGACGGCGGCAGCGCCCATCGATCGCCGGCATCCACGATGAGTGTCTGGAAACCTGGATCCGCAGGCGCAAACAGGGAGGCCAGCGACTCGAAGACGGGTGGCAGGCGCGACCGGAGCGGCTCCTCTCCGGTCATGGCGTTCCAGGGTCGCCGAAGATCCGGCGCACGAGCGGGAAGCGGGCGAGCTCCGGATACGTCTCGACGATGCGCAGCGAGTGCCGGTTGAGCCCGAGGACCGCCAGCGAGATGAGTCCGACCACGACGACGCCGACGATGAGCGGCGGGTGGTAGACCACGGCGATGAGCACTGCCACGACCGCCCCGACGGCGATCGAGGCGTACGCCCCGATATACCTGGTGTCGATCGCATCGACCGTGGTGCGCGTCCGCAGGCCCCACTGGTACAGCGCGTTCTGGAGCAGGAACGAGCCGGTCGTCCCGATGGCCGCACCGACGGCGCCGTACTGACGGATCAGGAGGAACGTCGCCACGATGCTGATCGCCGCCGTGGCGAGGTCGGTGGTGACCATGTAGCGGACCCGGCCGAAGACGCGCAGGAGCAGGGAGTTGAACCCGACTGCTCCATTGATGTAGTAGCCGATGCACAGGATGCTCAGGACCGTGCCGGAGCCGCGGTACTGCTCGCCGAACAACAGGACCGTGATCGGCGTGGCGAATGCCACGCTCAACGCGAAGACCGGGAAGCTCAGGATCGCGATCCACACCGCGGTCTGCCAGTACAGGTCGTTGAGGGCCTTTCGGTCGTCGCGGGCGTACAGGCGTGAGGCACCGGGCGTGAAGATGAATCGGAAGCTGGTGGCCACGAACATGTTCTGGATGGCGATCGGCATGACCGCACGGAAGTCAGCGACCTCTTCGGTGCTGCGCAGGACCTCCAGGAGGATGATCGTGAGCGACGTGCGCAGCACCATCACGAGGTCGGACGCGAGCAGCGGGATGCTGAACGTGAAGATCTCGCGTGCCGGCAGCCGCAGCGTGTCGCGCCGCAGATGGTCCAGCAGGCCCTGCCGCTGGAGCAGCCGAAGCAGCACAAAGGAATAGATCGCGATGCCTGCCGCGGCGGCGAGCACATACCCGAGGGCCAGGAGTTCGACCCCGCTGTGGCTGGCGATCAGCACGATCACGACGCTGAGCTGGAGGACGGGCGCGAAGACGTAGCGCCGGAAGAAGATCGATCGCGCGGAGCCGAACGTCGCGAACAGGGCGATCAGCACGCTGTCCAGCGCCGTCAGCGGCGACAGGACGATCATGATCAGGAGGATCGAGAGCGCGCGCTCGTTGTCGACGACGCCCCCGAGCAGGCCCTGGAAGGCCCACGTGGCCAGGATCAGGGCGAGGCCGATCGTCACCACGGTGCTGACGACGACCACGATCGTTCCCCACATCCGCGGCAGGTCGCCACGTTCCTGGTAGATCGGGGCGAAGCGACCGACCGTGCGCTCCAGGCCGAGGAGGCACACGGTCGTCCCGAGGGCGACGATCGACAATGCCAGCGCGAAGGCGCCGTACTCCGTCTTGTCGAGGTAGCGGACGATCAGGATCTGGGCCAGGAAATCGAGGCCGAGCCCGATCATCCGGCCCACGAGGAGCAGGCTGGAGCCGCGGATCTGCTTGATGTTCGCGGAACGGCCCGCGTCGGCCGCCGCGAGTTCTGTGTCCGTGTCGAGGGATGGCGGGATCCCCTGGGTCTCGTCCGTGCTCGAGGCCACGCTCCCTCCGTTACGCCGCGCTGGTCGGCCCGCCGGTCGGATCGACGACCGTGCCCCCTGGCCGTGGCCGACGATACCGGACGGGCGCCGCGCCTGTGCCGTGCTGTCAATCGTCGGACAGCCCACGCACGAAGAACGGGATGATGATGGTCCTGGTCTTGACGTAGGACTGGTGCGCTGGTACACCACTTCTACGACCGTGTCGCAGCGCCGGGGGGCGCGCCTGGTCGATGGCTCCATAGCGCGATGCCCGGGCCCTACACCTTCGTGCGCCCATTCGCGTCCGGCGTCCCGCGCCCTGCGACGGCGCGCGGAGCCGGCCCATCCCGTGCGCCATCCTTGGCGCGTGGACCTGACGCTCAGCCCGGCCCAGCTCGAGCTCCAGGAGCGCGCGCGCCGTTTCACGCGCGACGAGCTCCAGCCGGTCGAGGTCGAATTCGAGCGCGCCGGCGGCCGCCTCCCGCCAGAGCAGCGCGCCCGGATCCGCGACGCGTCGATCGAGGCGGGCCTGGTCGGCGGTTCGCTACCAAAGGAAGTCGGGGGCCAGGGCTGGTCGATGCTCGAGCAGGTCCTCGTGCACGAGCAGCTCGGCCAGTCGACCGGCGGGTTGTGGTCCTTCATCCCGGGCGCCTACAACGCCCTGCTGCACTGTGACGACGAGCAGCGGCGGCGCTACCTCGACCCGAGCCTCCGCGGCGAACGCTTCGGTGCGTACGCGGTCACGGAGCCGGAAGCCGGCTCCGACGCCCGGGCCCTGTCGGCGACCGCGGTCCGTGACGCGGCCACCGGGGAGTACGTCCTGAACGGCGAGAAGTGGTTCGTGACCGGCCCGCCCGACGAGACCGATTTCATGATCTTCCACTGCCATGTCGTCGACGGAGCCGACCGACGTCCGACGCTGTTCCTCGTCGATTACGACACGCCCGGTGTGACCCTCACGCACGACCCCGACTACATGCACACGTTCGCCGATCGGCATCCGCAGTTCGTGCTCGAGGACGTCCGCGTCCCGGCGTCCGCGATCCTCGGCGGCGTCGGCAAGGCCGACGAGCTCACCAACGAGTGGTTCGTCGAGGAGCGGATCCACATCGGCGCGCGCTGCACCGGCGCGATGGAGCGGCTTCTCACCGACGCGGTCGAGTGGGCGACCGAGCGCATCCAGTTCGGCGAGCGCATCTTCGACTTCCAGGGCGTGTCGTTCCCCCTGGCCGATTCGGCGGCCGACGCGTCCGCCGCGCGCCTGCTGACCCGCGAGGCTGCTGTGCTCGCCGACGCCGGTGCCGACCCGAAGGTCGTCCACGCCAAGGCGTCGCTGGCCAAGCTGTTCGCATCGGAGGCGGCCTTCCGGTGCGCGGACCGAGTCGTCCAGGTGTTCGGTGGCCGCGGCTACATGCGCGAGACCGCCGCGGAGCGGTTCTTCCGCGAGCTCCGCGTCGACCGGATCTGGGAGGGCACCTCGGAGATCCAGCGCCTGATCATCGCGCGCGCTCTCGAGAAGCGCGGCGTCGACCGCGTCGTCGGATGACGGCCTTGCATAGGATGCACGTTGTGACCGCCAACTCTGCTGTTGGCACGGCCAACGGGTCGAATTCGTGCTCCGCGCACGCGGGGCGACCGTTCGGTCGAATCCTTTGCGTTTGATGCGATCTTCGAGCCGGTGAGGCGGGCTCGGCGACAGAGCGTGCATCCAATGCAAGCCTGGCGGATCCGTGCGTCACGCGCACGAAACGGACGATCCGATGACCGAGATCTCCGCCCGTCCCACCATGACGCCACCGTGCGCACGATCGACCTGCGGCCCGTCTTCGCCCCGACCTCGATCGCCGTCGTCGGCGCGTCGGCGCGGAGCTGGATCGCCGAGACGGTCCGCGACAACCTGCGGCTCATGGGCAGCGACACCCGTTGCCATTTCGTCAATCCGAAGTACGACGAACTGCTCGGCCAGCCGTGCTACCCCTCGCTCGAAGCGCTCCCGGAGCGGCCCGACATCGCGCTCGTCGCCCTCAACCCGCTCCGTGCCGCCGTCGTCACCCAGGCGGCGGCCGACGCCGGGATCCCGGCGGTCGTCATCCCGGGCGGGGGCGTCGTCGAAGGGGGTGCGGCCGCCGCCGCGATGCAGGCCGAGGTGGCCGACATCGCCCGCCGGCACGGGATGGCCCTCGTCGGGCCGAACTGCATGGGCGTCATCGACCTGACCGTGAACGCCGCCACGTACATCGGCGACGTCTCGCCGTATCTGCCGCGCGGCGGCGTGGCCGGCATCGCCCAGTCCGGGTCGGTGACCGACGCCTTCGTCCAGTCGGGCTCGCGCGTCGGGTTCAGCCGCATCATCAGCTGCGGCTCGGAGGTCGTGCTCGACGTCTGCGATTACCTCGCCTACTGCCTCGACGACCCCGCGACGACCTCGGTCATCCTGTTCCTCGAGGGGTTCCGCCGGCCGGAAAGGTTCCTGGCCCTCGCCGATCGGGCGCTGGAGCTCGGCAAGCCGATCATGGCGGTGAAGGTCGGGCGCAGCGAGCATGCCCGGGCCGCCGCGATCGCCCATTCCGGCTCGCTGGCCGGCGAGGCACGCGTGACCGACGCCGCGCTCGATGCCGCCGGCGTGATCCGCTGCGCCGACCTCGACGAGCTGCTCGAGACCGCCGAGCTCGTCGAGGGGACGCGCCGCACCGGACGAGGGATCGGCCGTGGCCGCGCCGGCGTCGTGACGGTCAGCACCGGCGAAGCATCGCTCATCGCCGACCTGGCACCCGCGGCCGGACTCGACCTGCCGCCGATCCCCGATGCCGCGCGCGACCGGATCCTCGAGACTCTCCCGACGATGGGTTTCATCGGCAACCCGCTCGATCCGTGGGGCGCCGCCGACTCCGCGACCGCCTACGGCGCCGTCTTCGAGGCGCTGGCCGAATCCAACGCTTACGACGTGCTCGTGCTGGTCCACGACTTCCCGTATCGCTCGCTGCCGGCCGAGGTCGCCACCGCGAACGAGGTCACGGGCGCGATGCTCGACGCGACCCGCGAGCGACCGTGGCTGCTCCCCGTGTACGTGTCGCTCACGTCGGGCGAGCCGCCGCCCGAGACGAAGGCGCTGCTCGACGAGCAGGGCAGCGGTGCGCCGCTGCTGCGCGGGGCGAGCGAGGCGTTCCGCGCGATCGGCTCGCTCGCGCGTTGGGAGCGCCGCCGGGAAGCGCGCCCGAGCACAGGTCCCTGGCGCGAGGGGTGGCCGGATCTCGCGCGCGATCGCACGGCGTTCGGCCTCGAGCCGGCGCCCATCCCGTCGTTCACCGACCCTCGCGTCCTGCCCGAGCGCGAGAGCCTGGACCTCCTGCGGGCTGCCGGCCTGTCGGTGACGCCGGCGCTCGCGGTGCGCGACGCGGACGCGGCAGTCGAAGCCGCCCGGCCGCTCGGCGGTCATGCTGTCGTGCTCAAGATCGACGCGGTCGACCTGCCGCACAAGACCGACCTCGGGCTGGTCCGTCTCGGGCTGGCCGGGGACGACGACATCCGGGCGGCTGCCGACGACCTGCTGCGGGCTGCCCGCGACCACGGCGTCGATGCGCGCGGCCTGCTGCTCGAGCCGATGGCCGACCCCGGGCTCGAGCTGATCGTCGGTCTTCGGCGCGACCCGTCGTTCGGGCCGTGCGTCGTCGTCGGTCTCGGTGGCGTGCTCGCCGAGGTGCTCGATGACGTCGCGATCCGGCTCGCACCGGTCGACTCCGACAGCGCGAACGCGATGCTCGACGAGCTGCGCGCCGCCCGGCTCCTGGACGGGACACGCGGCCGTCCCGCCGTCGATCGAGCGGCGGTGGCCGAGCTGATCGTCGCCCTGTCGACCCTCGCGATCGAGCGTCCGGATCTTCTCGAGGTCGATCTCAACCCGGTCATCGCCACGGCGGACAACGCCGTCGCGGTCGACGCGCTCGTGGTCCTCGGAGGACCGTCCAGGGAGCCCAACGATGGCCGATGAACCCGTTCTGCTCACGGAGACGACCGGGTGGGGCGTCCGGCTGACGCTCAACCGTCCCTCGAAGCTCAACGCCCTGTCCGCCGAGCTGATCGACGCCCTCACCGCCGCGATCGCCGCAGCCGCCGACGACGACCGCGTCCGCGTCATCGCCATCGCCGGAGCCGGTCGGGCCTTCTGCGCCGGCTACGACCTTTCAGAGGCGGCCCCGCCGACGGCATGGGCCTGGCGCGACGTCCTTGCACGGGACGTTGCCGCCACCCTGGCGGTCTGGTCATGCCCGAAACCCGTGATCGCCCAGGTTCATGGCTATGCCCTGGCCGGCGGTCTCGAACTGGCGATGGCCTGCGACCTCATCGTCGCGGCCGACGATGCCCAGCTCGGGGAGCCCGAGATCCGGTTCGGCTCGGCACCGGTCACGCTGCTGATGCCGTTCCTCATCGGGCAGAAGAAGACGCGCGAGCTGCTCATGACCGGCGACCTGATCGATGCGGCCGAGGCGCATCGGATCGGCCTGGTGAATCGGGTGGTTGCCCGCGACCGGTTGGACGCCGAGGTCGACGACCTTGCCGACCGGCTGGCACGCGTGCCGCCCGATGTCATGGCACCGACGAAGCTGATGCTCAATCGGGCGATGGATGCCGCGGGCTTCGCCGCGGCGGTCGAGATGGGCCTCGATCTCCAGTCCTTCATCAACATGAGCGAGACCGCCCGCGAATTCGATTCGATCGTCCGATCGGAAGGCCTCAAGGCGGCCCTGGCCTGGCGCGACCAGCGCTACGACGAGCGCCTTGCCGGCTCCGCCGCTCAGCCCGATCCGGAAGGCCGATCGGCCGAGTAGGAACGCCGAAAAGGCCCTCCGGTGCGCCGTCGCACCGCTCATTCTCCGATTTCGCCCGCGCAGTGCCTGACTGGTATTGCTTTGTGGGGTGCGGGCTAGTTAAGTACTGATTCCGTACGGTTAACGGCGCTATATCGACAGTCCGTAGGCGGGGCCCGGGGGGCGCGCTCGGACGCATCGCACGTTGATGAGAGGGGACGCCGGCATCGAGCCGCACCGCGGCCAGCCGCGTCTGTGTCCACGCGCCAAGCCGTGGGCTTTTGGGGGAGCGATCGCGTCGCTCTGTGATCGGTTGGGGATGTTCTGTCGCGCGTTACTGCGTCGACGTGCCGATCACGGGGGGACGGACTAGACCTGGGTCGTTGACGCACGCCGGGTAGGGAGGGACCTACCCGGCCGGGGATCTCGCGTCCACCCAGGCCAGGGGGAATATCGGCCTATGCGGGTGTGCGCGTTCCGACTTTTCGTCGTGGGCGTGGGTCGTCGTCGGGCTTCGTTCCGAGCGTCCCAGACGAGCGAGTCCTTCCCTGCCTGTCGTCCGCGCGCTGGTCCTGCCGAGGGGAGTCACGGCACCGGTGGTGAGCGCTTGCGCTGACCCACCGGCTCATCGCAGGTGACCCAGACCTTCGACAGAAAGACGAGCGCGCGATGAATAGAACAGATGACGCCCGCACCGGTACGGCCGGCGGGCTGGGGGTCCCTTCGACCGATCGCACCCGCTTCCGTGAATGGGTCAGGTTCACGGTCGTCGGCGCGTCGGGCGTCGCAGTCAACCAGGTATTGCTGATCGCGGTCACCGAGCTGCTGGCCGTCTTCTACGTCGTGTCTGCCGCGATCGCCACGATCGGATCATCGACCTGGAACTTCCTGTGGATCGAGCGGTGGGCCTTCGAGTCACGCCGACCGGCCAGCACTCTTCGCGAACGGTATATCGGCTTCATCGGGCTGAACGGCGCCTTGCTGGTGCTTCGGATCCCGCTCCTCTGGATGCTGACCGAGTTCGTCCACGTCAGTTACGCGATCTCGAACCTGGTCACCCTCGTCGCATTCTTCGTGGTTCGCCTCGCCGTCTCGCACCGATGGCTGTGGGGCGGAGCGCAAGTCGCGGCGGCGTCGGCCGAGGGGACCGTCGCAGTGCCTGCCCGTCCGGTGGAGGCCGCGGCCCGCTACGCGTACGACGTCGGCGGGATCCTCTCGATCGAGTCCGCGGTGGTGCTTCGTGAGCTCGCCTATTTCCGGACCGACCGCGTCAGCCGACCGGACATCCGGATCCGCATCGGGTTCGTCTCGCCCCGGCCCACGCGACGCGTGAAGTTCGAGGACACCGGCGACGATCTCGTGTATCGGGAGCACCTCGGTCCGCTGGCGGCGAACTTCGCGCTCCGCATGGGCGACCCGATCGAGATCAAGGTGAGCCCCGTGCTGGCCATCTCGCCGCACGTGGTGTACACGAACATCGTCGAGGCCCTGCTTCGGTTCCTGCTCGTCTCCAAGGGCTACGTGCTCCTGCATTCGGCCGCGATCGCCGACGAGAACGGGTCGACGCTGCTGTCGGCGCAGACCGACACCGGCAAGACGAGTACGGTCATCACCCTCGTGCGAACCGGTGAGTACCGGTTCTTGTCGGACGACATGACGATCGTCGGCCCGCACGGCGAAGCGATCAGCTACCCCAAGCCGATGACGCTCTCGTTCCACACGATGCGGGTTGCGAAGGACGGGCGGCTGACGACCTTCGATCGCGCGGCACTCGCGATCCAGAGCCGGCTCCACTCGAAGTCGGGACGTCGGGCTGGGCAGTCGCTCGGGAAGCGGAACCTGCCGATCATGACCATGAACGCCATCGTCCAGGCACTGGTCCCACCGCCGAAGCATCGCATCGATTCGCTCTTCGAATGTGCCGTCGGAGGACATGCCCCGATCCGCACCATCGTGCTCATGGAGCACGGCGAGGAACGACAGGATCGGCTGTCCGCCGACGAGACCGTTCGACGGTTGATCGAGAACACGGACGACGCCTACGGGTTCCCGCCGTTCAGCCTGTTCGCACCGCACATCCGGATCAATGGCGACGACTATGCCGCCCTCAGGAAGCGGGAGGTCGAGCTTCTCGGGGCGGCGATCGCGGGCGCCCGGACCTGGCACCTGAGTGTCCCTGGTCACGAGTGGGCGGAGCGCCTGCCGGCCATCATCCGGCGACCGGTCCTCGTCCCGGTCGGACCTGGGATCGCCGACCAGCCGCTTGCGCCGATGCCTGTTCCGGTGGCAGCGGAACGGCCCTTCATCCCCGAGATCGTCCTCGGCGATGGGGCGCTGGATCTCGTTCCCGCCGCCGCGGATGCCGGCGCCGACTGATGGTGTCGAGCCGGTTCGTTGCACCGGTGCACCGCAAGTTCGCGAGGTGGCTGCGTGCGGCGGCGCATGGATGCCCCGTGGGTCATCCGTACCCCATTGACGCAGTACCCATGGCCCACGACACTCGATGCACAAAGGGGGTTGGAGACCGCGCCTAGTGCACCCTCTCGGCTGGTGCCCGGCCATATGCCGGCCAGCCGAGCGTCTGGTCCCGTCACCAGGCGTTCTCGACCGATGACAGCCGGGCGCCGGGTCGCCGCGTTCCTGTTCGCCCTGCCCATGGCCGTGACGGTCCCGATCGCCGCCGCCGCGACGCCGCCGAGCCCGCCCCCGATCGTCAGAGCAGTGGCGGTCACGCCCTCCCAGATCGTTCTCGAGTGGGAGTCCGGCGGCCCCGACGTCACGTCCTACACCGTTCGCCGCGATGGTTCCGTCCTCGCGTCCGTCAACCCGGCCACGCTCACCTTCAGCGACGACACGGTCCTGGCGGGGCACCGGTACGCCTATGTCGTCGAGGCGGTCGGCCCTGGCGGGACCGCAGCCTCGGCAGCGATCCGTGTGAAGACACCCAGCCCTCCCGAACGCCAGGACCACAACCGACCGACGGTCCCCGAGGACGTGCATGCGGTGGCTATGGCCGACGGCTCAGTGCTCGTCGACTGGCAGGGCTCCAACGACGATTCCGACATCTCGGCGTACGTGATCCGGCGCGGGAACCGGCATGTCGCGACCGTCAACTCGGGCACCCTCGCGTTCATCGACACGCGCAAGGATTCGGCGCGGGGCAGCTACACCGTGGAGGCCGTCGACATCACCGGCCTTCGGTCGGGGCGGTCGGACGAGGCTCCGGTCGAGACGACGACGGCCGGCGCCACCGCGGCCTCCCCCGGAACCAGGTCGTCCGGGACCGCCGCGCAAACGGGGTCGTTGTCGACCGCTGCCTTCTCCGCGTCTCTGCGTCGCTATCCGTATCTGACCGACGTCGTGAACTCGGCCGATAGCACGACCGGGTACGCGACGATCAACTGGGCGACGGATCGGTCATCCACGAGTGCGGCAGCTGTGTGGGGTGCTGTCGCCGGCGACGGATCGTGTTCCCCGACGACCTCGGTCGCGGGCACGCGTACACCGATCACGGTGAACTCGGTCGCCCTCTATCAATGGGAGGCCAACCTCACGCTTCTCCCGGATCAGGCGTACTGCTATCGGGTCACCTTGGGCGGCGCGGACCTTCTGGGCAGCGACCCCAGCCCGAGGTTCCGGACGCTTCTGCCGACCGGTTCCACGACCCCCTTCTCGTTCGCCGTGCTCGGCGACTGGGGCCAGGTCGACGAGTCGTCGAGCAACCCGGACCAGGCGAACCTCATGCAACGCATCGCCCAGAGTGGGGTGAGCTTCGCCGTGACCACCGGTGACAACGCCTACGCGTCGGGCAGCCAGGGCAACTACGGCGACCTCGTCGAGACCGGCCCCGAGCTGAGTGCGGTCTTCGGTCCGCAGTTCTGGACCGTGGCCGGCTCATCCATCCCGATGTTCCCGGCGATCGGCAACCACGGCTTCCTGCGCAACGACGCGGCGCATCCCCATTTCACGAACTGGCCGCAGGACCGCGCCGTCAGCGAATTCGAACGGGCGCTACCAGCGCGATACGTACTGCTGTCTGCTCGGGACGTCGTCCCTGACCCTGCCGAGCACGTGGTATGCCTTCGATGCCGGGCGGACGCGGATCTACGTCCTCCAGGCTGCCTGGTCCGACTCGAACGGTGGCGTCAACGGCGACCCGTACGAGGTCGACGCCGCCTACCAATGGACGCCGAGCAGCGCCCAGTACCAGTGGCTCCAGCAGGACCTCGCTGCCCACCCGAACCAGATCAAGATGGCTGCGTTCCACTACCCGCTGTATTCCGACCAGAAGCACGAGACCTCGGACACCTTCCTCCACGGCGCGAACTCACTGCAGGGCCTCCTCAACCAGTACGACGTCAAGCTTGCCTTCAACGGCCACGCGCACATCTACCAGCGCAACTTCGCGGATCCGGGCGGCACGGTCGCCTACCTCACCGGCGGTGGCGGCGCGAAGACACAGTCCGTCGCCGAAGATCCGTGTCTGGCCATCGACGCATACGCGATCGGCTGGTCCAACAGCTCGAGTACCGGCAACGCCTGCGGCGCGGCGACGCCGCCGAGCTCGCCGGCCGAGGTGATCCATTTCCTCAAGGTGACTGTCGACGGCAGCCAGGTGACCGTGGAGCCGATCAATTCGCTCGGCCAGAGCTTCGATGTCCAGACCTACGACGTCGGCGAGCCACCGCCCGGCGACACCGAGGCGCCGAGCGTGCCGACCGGGGTCAGCGCGGTGGCCGCCTCGTCGTCGCTCGTCAACGTGTCGTGGGAGGCCTCGACCGACAACGTCGGCGTGACCGGCTACGACGTCCTGCGCGACGACGCCGTCATCGCGTCGGTGTCCGGCACCACCCTGACCTACGCCGACGCGACGGTCAGCCGCATCGACGACCTACAGCTACCAGGTGGTGGCCAAGGACCTCGCCGGCAACCAGTCCGGTCCGAGCGTCGCGTCCGGCGTCACCACGCCGGCCCCGAGCGACACCGAGGCGCCGAGCGTGCCGACCGGGGTCAGCGCGGTGGCCGCCTCGTCGTCGCTCGTCAACGTGTCGTGGGAGGCCTCGACCGACAACGTCGGCGTGACCGGCTACGACGTCCTGCGCGACGACGCCGTCATCGCGTCGGTGTCCGGCACCACCCTGACCTACGCCGACGCGACGGTCAGCCGCATCGACGACCTACAGCTACCAGGTGGTGGCCAAGGACCTCGCCGGCAACCAGTCCGGTCCGAGCGTCGCGTCCGGCGTCACCACGCCGGCCCCGAGCGACACCGAGGCGCCGAGCGTGCCGACCGGGGTCAGCGCGGTGGCCGCCTCGTCGTCGCTCGTCAACGTGTCGTGGGAGGCCTCGACCGACAACGTCGGCGTGACCGGCTACGACGTCCTGCGCGACGACGCCGTCATCGCGTCGGTGTCCGGCACCACCCTGACCTACGCCGACGCGACGGTCAGCCGCATCGACGACCTACAGCTACCAGGTGGTGGCCAAGGACCTCGCCGGCAACCAGTCCGGTCCGAGCATCGCGTCCGGCGTCACCACGCCGGCCCCGAGCGGCCCGACGACGGTCAGCTTCGTGGCTGCCGCGGACAGCTACACCGACGCGACGGCCGCCGCGGCCAACTTCGGGACCGCCACCAACGTCTTCGCCGACACGTCGCCCGCCCAGCGCGGCTACCTCCGGTTCGTCGCCAGCGGCATCAGCGGCACGGTCCAGAGCGCCGTCGTCCGGGTGTGGGTGACCGACAGCGCATCGAACGCGCCGCAGATCGCGACGACGTCGAGCGCCTGGACCGAGACCGGGCTGACCTGGAACAACCAGCCCGCGCCGGGGACCGTGACCGGTGACCTCGGCAGCGTGTCCAAGAACACCTTCATCGAGTACCCCGTGACCGTCGCCGTCAACGGCGACGGGACGTACAGCTTCGTGCTCGTCGCCCAGTCCAGCAACGGTCTCGGGGTGGCCTCACGGGAGGCCACGGCCACGAACCGTCCACGGCTCGTCGTGACGTTCCTCCCGAGCACCTCCGGCGACACCGAGGCGCCGAGCGTGCCGACCGGGGTCAGCGCGGTGGCCGCCTCGTCGTCGCTCGTCAACGTGTCGTGGGAGGCCTCGACCGACAACGTCGGCGTGACCGGCTACGACGTCCTGCGCGACGACGCCGTCATCGCGTCGGTGTCCGGCACCACCCTGACCTACGCCGACGCGACGGTCGCCGCATCGACGACCTACAGCTACCAGGTGGTGGCCAAGGACCTCGCCGGCAACCAGTCCGGTCCGAGCATCGCGTCCGGCGTCACCACGCCGGCCCCGAGCGGCCCGACGACGCTCAGCTTCGTGGCTGCCGCGGACAGCTACACCGACGCGACGGCCGCCGCGGCCAACTTCGGGACCGCCACCAACGTCTTCGCCGACACGTCGCCCGCCCAGCGCGGCTACCTCCGGTTCGTCGCCAGCGGCATCAGCGGCACGGTCCAGAGCGCCGTCGTCCGGGTGTGGGTGACCGACAGCGCATCGAACGCGCCGCAGATCGCGACGACGTCGAGCGCCTGGACCGAGACCGGGCTGACCTGGAACAACCAGCCCGCGCCGGGGACCGTGACCGGTGACCTCGGCAGCGTGTCCAAGAACACCTTCATCGAGTACCCCGTGACCGTCGCCGTCAACGGCGACGGGACGTACAGCTTCGTGCTCGTCGCCCAGTCCAGCAACGGTCTCGGGGTGGCCTCACGGGAGGCCACGGCCACGAACCGTCCACGGCTCGTCGTGACGTTCGACTGAGATCATCCCCAGCGCCATGAGAGCGGTCGCGTGATCGGTCGGGCCGCTCCGTTCCTGATCGTCGTGATCGCGGCCGCCATGCGGCTGTATGGCCTCACGGCGGTCGGGATGAACTCCGATGAAGCCGTCTACTCGGGGCAAGCTGCGTCGATCGCCGGCGACGCCGTGCTCACGCCGTTCTTCCCGATCTTCCGGGCGCACCCGCTGCTGGTCCAAACGACGCTGGCGCTGGCGTTCAACATCGACGGCAGCGACACGGTGGCGCGGCTCACGGCGACGATCATCGGCCTCGCGACGATCGTCCTGGTCTACCTGCTTGGGTCTCTGCTGTACGGGCGTCGGGTCGGCCTTGTGGCCGCGCTGTTCATGGCGGTGATGCCCTACCACGTCATCGTGACGCGGCAGTTCCTGCTCGACGGACCCCTGACCCTCCTGACGACGCTCACGTTGTACTGCCTCGCCCGCTTCGGGAAGGGGAATTCGGTACGCCTGGCTGTACGCGGCAGGCGCGGTCCTGGGGCTCGCATTCCTGTCGAAGGAGACGGCCATCGTATTCATCGCTGCCACCTACGCGTTCCTCGCGTTGGTCCCCGACCTCTACGTCCGGCTGCGCCATCTCGCGGTCGCGATGCTGACGATGGTGTCTGGTCATCGCGTGCTTCCCTTTGTCGCTGGCACTCGCCGGTGGAGGTGGCGCGAGCACGGCGCAGCAGTACTTCGTGTGGCAGCTCCTCCGCCGTCCCAACCACGACCTCCTCTTCTATCCGACCGTGGTCCCCCAGGCCGTCGGCCCGCTTCTCCTCCTCGTCGCCCTGGTCAGCCTGTGGGTCTTCCGCTCGAGCGCCGACTGGCGCCTGCGGCTCCTGCTCGCCTGGGTCTTCGTTCCGGTCACGTTCTTCGAGCTGTGGCCGACGAAAGGGTTCCAGTACCTCCTCCCGGCCGCGCCGGTGGTGGCCATCCTCGCGGCGCGGTTGCTCGTGGAGTGGCGTCCGCGACGCGTGCCCGGGGCGCCTCGCTGGGTCCCGAAGCTCGTCCGTCAGCCGCGCGCGCTCGCCGTCCTGATCGTCGCTGCATCACTCGCCGTCCAATCTGCGTTCACGATCCTCGGCCCGGCGACCGGCCAGGTACTGGCCGGGGGAGGGGGCGTGTCCGGAGGGCGCGAGGCGGGCCAGTGGATCGACACGAACCTGCCGGCGACAGCGCGGCTCATGACGATCGGTCCATCGATGGGCAACATCCTCCAGTTCTACGGGCATCGGACGACCCGGGCGTTGTCCGTGAGCCCTGACCCGCTGAAGCGGAATCCGTCATACGAGCCGATCCGCAACGCAGATCTCAGCGTCCGCACGGGCGAGTTCCGATACCTCGTCTGGGATGCGTTCTCGGCCGCGCGTACGTCGCATTTCTCGGACAAGCTCATGGAACTCGTGCGGCGCTACGACGGCCGCCTCGTGCACGTCGAGACGCTGTCGGGCGCGGCGTCCGGGACGGCCATCGGAACGCCCATCATCCAGATCTACGAGGTGCAACCCGCCGCGTCGGCCTCTTTGCCGGCCCCCCAGTCCGCGGCGACACCGGACCGCCCACCCGTCCGGCGCGAGTTCATCTACGCGTCGTACGCTCTCGCCGTCGTCATCGCCGCAGCGACGATCCTCAGGGCGGCCGTCGGCTCCATCCGGGTCGGTCGACGATGATCGGGCGGTCGATCAGGCTCGCGGCCTGCGTGTGCCTGCTGACAGCCTGGCTCTTTGGCCCGATGTCGGTGCAGGCGGCCACCCCCACATCTCTGACGATGGATATGGACTCGTCCATCACGGTCGGGGTGCACCCGACCGTCATGGTGCGCCTGACCGGCCCGGCCGGCCCTGTCGCCGGTGCGGCCGTGCAGGTCCAGCTCGACGGGCGACAGACGATGCGTGTCGTCACCGATGTCAAGGGCGAGGCGACGACCGTGCTGGCACGCGACCTGGAGGCTGGCGACTACGAGATCCAGGCGGTCTTCCGAGGGACCGCAGACCTCGTTGCGAGCGTGAGCTCCGTCGTGATACTCCACGTCATACCGGCCTCGTTCACGGTGCGGACGGTGCCCGCGATCGCCGGTCTGCCCCTTCTCCGGGTGGACCGCGGCAGGACACTGTCGACCGCGGCGGACGGCACGATCAGGATCCCGATCCCGGAGGTCCGCCGGTACGAGCTGGAATTGATCCTGCCTCCCGCGGAACCCAAACGTCAGCTCACATTCGATCGATGGGGCGACGGCAACCGTGACACGACGCGTTCGATCAGGTTGCCAGGCCGATCGGACCTGGTCATCGGGCTTGAGCGCCAACACCTTGTCGAGTTCGGCTTCGTCGACTCAACGGGCGCGCCCGTCGACCCGCAGCGCGTCGAGTCGCTGCTCATCGCGAATGACCGTGGGGAGGTCATGCAACCGGGTGCGATGGAGCCGATCTGGCTGATCGAGAACCGGATCATGCGGGTTGGCGGTCAGCTGAGCTCGGTGCCGATCGAATACCGGCTCCAGGAGGTGGGCGTCCGCGGCTCGAACGTCGTCGATCGTGGTCGGCTGCACTTCTCGCCGGACGGCGCCATCGACACGTGGGTGGTCCCGCTTCTGCTCTACTCGCTGACGATCTCCGGGCAGGACGCGTTGTTTGGCTATCCGGTCGGGACATCGGTCCAGCTCGTGCACCCGAACGGGTCGTCCGAGAGTGTCCCACTCGACGTGGGGGCGACGGCCACGATCAGCGCGCTGCCGCGCGGCAATTACCGGGCGCTCGTCGAGCATCCCCCCGGGTTCCCGGTCTCGACACCGCTCGTCCTGTCGCGCGACCAGAGCGTCCGATTGCCGGTGGTGAGCTACGTCGACACCGTGTTCGTGCTGGGCACCGGCTCCAGCCTGGCGATCGCCCTGGTCCTGGCCGGTGGACGTCCCGTCGGTCGAGCCGGTCGCCGCGGGCTGCGGCGGATCGGGCATTTCGGTCGTGACGCTACTGCTCCTTCCAGTGAACCTGGTTCGCGCAGTCGCCCGCTCCGTGCGCAGGGCTGCCCTCTCCATCCGACGGCTGGTGACCCGACCCTTCCGCGTCCTCGCGCCGACACCGACGGTGACCGGAGCGACGACGATGTCAGCGACCGATGGTCCGATGGCCATCGCGCTCGGCGGTCCCGCCCAGCTCGCCGGCAGCGTGCCCGCAATGTCCGCGATGAGCATGGCCGCGGTTCCCAGCGAGCGTGTCCGCCGATACGTCCGGTGCCGCTTCTGCGGCAGCAGGGTGACATGGAGAGCTCGCCTGTGTCGGACCTGTGGTCGGCGGCTCCGGAAGTCATGAGCGCGCCACGCCGGCTCGCGGGTTCGAGACTGCACCTCGTGTTCATGGTCCTCGCTACCTTCGGTGGCAGCCTGCTCATAACGGTGCTGCTGCTTGCGGCCGTGGGGGCCCGGCCAGCAGCGCCCACCGCCCACGACGCGCCGGTCCTTGCCTACTACTACATCTGGTTCGATCGGGGATCGTGGGACCGAGCCAAGACCGATATGCCGATCCTGGGCGCCTACTCGTCCAGCTCGCGCCAGGTGATGCGCGAGCACATCGAATGGGCAAAGAGCGCGGGGATCGACGGATTTATCGTGAGCTGGAAGAGCACCGAGAAGCTCGATGCGCGGCTGCGTCAGCTCGTCGAGGTCGCGCGCGATGCCGATTTCAAGCTCGCCATCATCTACCAGGGGCTCGACTTCGACCGGAACCCGGTCCCCGTCGCCCAGGTCCGTCGGGACCTCGCATCGTTCGCGGCCGAGTTCGCGTCAGAACCCGTGTTCCAGATCCTCGACCGGCCGCTCGTCGTGTGGTCGGGGACCTGGGAGTTCAGCCGATCCGAGATCGAGAGCGTGACGTCCGAGGTCCGCCCGACGCTCCGCGTCCTGGCCTCCGAGAAGGACGTCGACGGTATCAACAGGCTCGCCGGCATCATCGATGGCGACGCGTATTACTGGTCGTCCGTCGACCCCGAGACCTTCCCCAACTACGTGGACAAATTGACGGCCATGAGCGCGGTGGTGCATTCGCAGGGCGGCCTGTGGATCGTCCCGGTCGCAACCGGGTTCGACGCGCGCCTCATCGGGGGGACGCGGGTCATCACGCGCGATGATGGCGAACACCTTCGTCGACAGATGGGGCTCATCGCTCAGACGCGGCCCGATGCCATCGGTCTGATCAGTTGGAACGAGTTCAGCGAGAATTCCCACATCGAACCGAGCGTCGGCCATGGATACCGGTATCTGGACGTCGTTCGGCAGGCGAGGCCACTGGCCGGCCTGGCGCCGATGGATGAGGACTCGTCCGACGACCCGGCGTCGGACGACCCGGCTATGGCCCAGCGACTGCTGGCCATCTCCGTGCTCGGCATCGTCACGCTGCTCGGGGTAGTGATGACCGTCCGGCGCGAGCGCCGAGTGCCATAGCGACAGGGACGTGTGCGGGTGATCGATGCGCACCGGGTGCGCCCAGCGTGACGGCCTGCCCGTAAGGGGGGTCCGGGCAGGCGGTCACGTGGACGCGGGGATTAGCGGATCAGGGGCCCCACAGCCAATCGGTGAAACCGATCGCTCGGCCCATACCAGAGCTTCGCCTCGGGATCGACATCCCATAGCGACGGTTGAGCAGCCAGGGCATCTGCCGGGATGCGGTGGTTTCGTTCCAGCCAGTCCCGCCACCCGACTTCGACCGGGTCACGAGATCGGCCATCCGTTTGACCGCGCTGGCGGTCCAGTCCCAGGCCGTGGGATAACCGTTCTGGTAGAGCAGCTCGACCTGCATGCCGACGCCCTGTATCGAGTCGAGCTGGTATTGGACGCCGGTGCTGCCGGGCGGCCATCGGAGCGAACCGCCGCGGCTGATGTCGGCGATGACAGCGCCGCTCACGTTGATGACACCCTTCTTGCACACGCCGTTCACCGGCGTGTAGATGCTGGGCGCACACGACCACGACAGGGCGGCCGAGCTCATCCGATCCGTGAAGCGGTACGCCGTCCGGCTCCCGAGGAAGCCCTGGGTGATCTTGCTGGCGGCCGCCACGTCGGCCGTGTCGCCGAGGTAGAGGCTCGCCGCGATGCGCGAGGCACCGGCGTAGGCGCCCCAGTTCGTGGCCGATCGGACGTGCGTCCGGAACAGCGAATTCCAGACGCCGTGGCCGCCGATGATCTTCCGCCGGATCGTCGTGAGCCAGGCGCGGAACGTCGTTTCCGGCGTGCCGGCCAGGTCGGCGAAGTCCGCGGCAAGGACGTATGCCATGAGCTGCCGCCCGAGCGCAAGGGTCGCGTTGTCGCACCCGACGCGCTGCGTCCTGATCGCCGCCATCACGCCCTGGCGGGCCTTCAGACCGTACGACGCGCTACCGGTCCGCGCGAAGACGAGCGCGGCTGCAAGGGTGCGCAGGTGGTGCTTCGAATCCTGGTTGCACAGGTTCGGTGTCCCGAGGCTGCCGTCAGCGACGGCCTTCATGTTCGCCCACGGGATGCCGCTGACGGGTCTCGCAAGGAGAGCCGAGCGCGACATGAGGATGTAGTCGGTCGCGGCGGCGGCAGGGGCGGGGAGGGTG
The DNA here is from genome assembly GCA_963780425.1 of uncultured Chloroflexia bacterium. GTDB lineage: Bacteria > Chloroflexota > Limnocylindria > Limnocylindrales > CSP1-4 > SPCO01. Next base: position 218,392 of record CAWABZ010000013.1, read on the forward strand.
CTCGGGATGAGGACGGTGATGGCCAGGGCGGTGACGGCCAGCCTGGCTGCTGCGGGTCATTCGAGACGTCCATTGGACGCCGGTCCCGACCGGCCGCATGGTGCTCCTTCCTACCTGGACGTCGCAGGACATGCGACGAACGAATGGCGAACCGACGGCACGAGCGGTCGGTGAGTGACGGTGGAGGCGGCTGACGGCCCGCGGTGAGCGCGGGAGGACGGGCCTGCAACCTTTGTCAACGCGGAGTTTGCACCCGATCAACGCCCGTGTCACCCCGTTGCGGCCAGTCACCGCTTTCAATCGGTGCATGCGGGCAACGCTGGCGTCCCACGTCACCGGCCGCGGAATGAGCCCTGCGGCGCTCGACCGTAGACTGTCGCCGACATGGCCGACGACAGCCCGACGATCCGTATCCCGACGCCCCAGACGCCCCCGCCGGGGCCGTCTTCCGACGCGCCGACCGAGCCTGGGGTCCCGCCCCCGACACCGCCCCGCAAACCACGACGGCTACTCCAGATCCTGCTCACGGCAGTGGTCCTGGTCGCCGCAGCCATGATCGCGACGAGCTTGCTGCCGCTGAGGCCGGGGCCGGACGACGGCAGCGCAAGCCCGTCCGCGGCGGTCGTCCCGAGCCCGACCGGCTCTTCCGAGGCGTCCCCCGATGCGACCGAATCCGTCCCGCCCAGCGAGTCGCTGCCGCCACCACCGTCGCCTCGGCCGCCCGGCGACTATCTCCTCATGTCGAAGGCCGACTTCATGGCATTGCCCACCAGCGGTCTCGCCTGGGAGTCGTTGGTCGCCTGGGCCGACGAACCGCCCGGGGAACCCGACCTGCGCGATCAGGACAACCGCCACGGCGTGATGACGCTGGCCGCCGCACTGGTCTTCGCGCGGACGGGAGACCCCGTCTATGGCGAGCGGGCGACGGCCCAGATCATGGATGCCATCGGCACCGAGCGGGCGGGTGCCAACAACTCGGTCCTGTCGCTTGGCCGCCAACTCGGGGCGTACGTCCTCGCAGCCGACTTCGTCGGGCTGTCGGGTCCCGACGACGAGCGCTTCCGATCCTGGCTCGACGACATCCGGACGCGCGAGCTCGGCGGTCATGGGCGCTGGACGTCATTGGTGTCGACGCACGAGGACGCACCGAACAACTGGGGCTCGTTCACGGGCGCATCGCGGATCGCCGCCAGCCTGTACCTCGGCGACACCGACGACGTGCAGCGAGCGGCCCGGGTCCTGAAGGGGTTCCTCGGGGATCGGTCCGCATGGGATCGGTTCCAGCCGGTCGAAGGAGCGGCGAGCTGGGCCTGCGATCCGGCGCGATACACGCCGGTCAATCCGCCATGCGAGAAGGGCGGGATCGATCTCGATGGGGCGATCGTCCGCGACATCGACCGCGGCGGGAACAGGAAGTGGCCGCCCGGGCGGGATGGCATCGGCTACACGCTCGAGTCGCTGCAGGGGCTCTCGTTCCAGGCCGAGCTGCTCACGGTCAACGGCTATGGCGACGTCTGGACGTGGTCCGACTCGGCCATCCGTCGGGCGGCCGACGTCGTCACCCGCTCGGGCGAGGCGGGTGGTCTGAGCTGGAACCGCTCCGCCGTGAGCTACCACGTCCCGTGGCTTCTCAACGCGCGCTACGGTCTCGACCTCCCGACCGAGCAGGCCGGTATCGGGCGGATCTTCGGCTATACGGACTGGCTGTACGGCAGCTAGTCGGTACCTTCGGACCGTCCAGTCCGGTCCGGTCCGTGGTGGTCCCGAGTCGACGGGGGGTGGCGCCCGCGCACCCGCTCCGCGGACAGCGACATGGCCGATCCGATGGCGCGCCCGGACGATGGTCCGATTGCCACGGGCTGACGCCCTGGTGCATCGTGGCACGACCCCCAACGGGCACGATCGCCCCACCCCCGTCCCGTCACGGACACCTAGCCGTCACCGGACCGCAGATACCGAACAGGCACACCCGTCGCGAGGCGGGGCCGCAAAGCCACGGGCCTGGATCCCAGGTAGCCGGGTTGCCGAAGTCGCACCGCGCCTTGGGACGCTGACCCGTTCCCTGCTCGCGCTGGCGTCCAACGCTCCCCGACTACGCAGTCGCGGAGCAGGGAGGACGTCGTGCGGAACATCAGGATCGCCGATCGCAAGGACTGGGTCTTCTCGCACCCGGAGCCGCCGCCGCCCCCATCCCGGTGGTCGAAGCATCGCGACTTCCTGGCGACCCTGCCGATCATCCTGCTGATCCCTGCGCTCATCCTTCCGTTCGTGATGACGGCCGCGGCGACGCCGAGCCTGGAGGTGACGCCCGACGCGCCGGCCCCCGGTCAGCGCATCGTCATCGTCGGCACCGGCTTCGACCGCGGTGAGACGGGACTCCTGGTGTGGCCCGACGGGACGGAGCTGGCCGCCTATCGCACCAACGCCAATGGCCGGTTCTCCGTGAAGGTCCGCCTGCCACCGACGCTCGAGCGCGGTGTGCATGAGCTGCGGGCCGTGGACGACCAGGGTGTCGAACGCGGGTTGCTGGCACTCGAGATCGTCACCGCTGCCAAGAAGCCGGATCCGACCCCGGCGCCGACGCCGGTCGCGACACCGCGCCCGAAACCACGCGCCACGCCCGTCCCCACTCCGACACCTGCGCCGACGGCGGCGCCGACAGCGGCTCCGACGGCGACTCCTGTGCCGACGGCTGCCCCAACGGCGGCGCCGACCGCTGCTCCGACGGCGACTCCCTGTGCCGACCGCTGCCGCGACCCCGACGCCGACACCTGCGGCGGCGACTCCCACGCCGACGGCCTCGCCGACCCCGACCCCGACCGCCCGCCGACCCCGACCGCCACCCCACGGCGTCGCCCACGCCCACCCCCACGCCGACCCCGACCGCGGTGCCGACGCCCACGCCCACGCCAACGCCGACGCCGATCCCGACGTCGGGCCCGGTCGCCGTCGCGCCCGCTAGTGGCATCCTCATGTCGGCGTCCGAGATCGGGCGGCTGCCGACCTCCGGTCCCGCCTGGACCGCTCTGAAGGCCCGTGCCGACTTGGGGCTCGGGGCCCCGAACATCTCGAACCAGGACGACAACACCGACCAGGTGGTGCTCGCCAAGGCACTCGTCTATGCCCGCACGGGCGTCGCGAGCTACCGCACCAGCGTGCTGGCCGGCCTGAAATCCGCGCTCGGCACCGAGGCAGGCGGCCGCACCCTGGCATTGGGTCGCAACCTCCCCGCCTATGTGATCTCCGCCGACCTGATCTCACTCCGCACGCTGGACCCGGCGTTCGATACCGCGTCGTTCCGGCCATGGCTCCGGGCACTGCTCTCGACGACGCTCGACGGCAGGACGCTGCGTGAGACGCATGAGCAACGGCCGAACAACTGGGGCACGCATGCCGGGGCGGCCCGTGCCGCGATCGCCGCGTACCTCGGGGACTCGGCCGAGATGGCCCGGACCGCCCAGGTGTTCCGCGGCTACCTCGGCGACCGGACTGCCTACGCAGGCTTCATCTACGGCGATCTGTCCTGGCAGTGCGATCCCGCCAAACCGGTGGGCATCAATCCGACAGGCTGCACGAAGAGCGGGATCGACATCGGTGGCGCCTTGCCGGAGGAGATGCGGCGGGGTGGCACATTCGCCTGGCCGCCGGCCCCGACCGGGTACGCCTGGGAAGGTCTCCAGGGTGCCGTGCTCCAGGCAGAGCTGCTACGCGTTGCGGGCTACGACGCCTGGAACTGGTCGGACCGCGCGCTGTTGCGGGCCACCCGGTTCCTGTACGGACGCGCAGGCTGGGTCGCCGAGGGTGACGACGAGTGGCAACCCTGGCTGATCGACCGGCGCTACGGCACCGCGTATCGCGGACCCGCCCCCGCGCGGACGGGCAAGAACTTCGGCTACACCGACTGGCTGACGGCGCCCTGATCGGAGGTCTTGTCCGCGGCGGTCTCACGGAGCGTGATGATCGCCGCGGCACTGGCCACGGCCAGCATCAGCCAGTAGAACCGGCCGAAGGAGAGGTGCAGGAACAGACCCGTCACGTAGTAGGTGAGCAGGGCAAGGAGATACGGCGTCGTCAGGCGCTCGAGGTCGGGGCGCCGTATGAGGCTGGCGCGTCGCGCGGCCAGGATCATCCGGACGGTGAGCCCCGCGATGATGAGGAACACGATGAGCCCGGGTATGCCTAGCTCGGCCCCGATGCCGAGATAGAGGTTGTGCGCCTCCCGGGCCGCATCGTTCCGGATGAGGATCCCGACGACCTGCGCGTATTGCTCGTAGTAGACCGGGAACATGTCGGGGCCGACCCCGAGGACGGGGTGATCGACGATCACGAGCGCAGCGGCCAGCGTCTCCGTCGCGCGGCTGAGCAGCGACGTGTCGGTGACCGCTGACGACGTGCTGTCCCCGAACCCGCCCTGGTCGGCGAGGGACGTGAGCCGGTTCGTGTACTGCGGGAAGGCGACGAGGATGAGCCCGAGCACGACCACGAGCACGAGCACATGCCGCACCCTCACCAGGCGGAGCACCATGAGCGCCACCACGAGCGCGGCCAGACCCACAGCCCCACCGCGCGAGAACGACAGCACGACACCGAGGGTGATGGCCAGCGTCATGAGTCCGGCGATGACCCGGAGCGAGGTCGATCGTTCGCCGATCATGCGGAAGAGGCCCAACGGCACCAGCATGAGCATCACCTGGGCGAAGCGGTTCGTCTCCCCGATCGGGCCGGCCATCCGGGGTTGGAGGACGTCGCCGGCGAGCGTCGTCGCGCCCGTGCGGATCGCCGAGTCCGACTGTGCGAAACCGAGATAGTTGCTGTCGTAGTTCGACGTCACGACCTGGTGGACCGCCAGCACGCTGACCAGGGCGCCCGATATCAGGAGGACCCAGGTCACCGAGCGCAGCATCTCCGGCGTCCTGATGACGTTGATGAGCAGGAAATACAGGCCGAACCCCTCGACGACGAAGACGACGACGGCATCCCACGAGACGGAGGTATCGCTCGAGAACAGCGCCGAGAGCAGATAGATGAACAGCAGCACGACCATCCAGCCGAGCATCGGAGGCGCCACGACGGGCAGCCGACGGACGACGAGATCGCGGGCCAGCGGCACGACGAGCAGGGCCGGCACGAACGCCCCGACGAACAGCGGGACGCCGTGGAACCGGACGGCGACGACAGCCGCGTTCGTATAGAGGATCGCGATGGTCGTCAGCGTCGCGATGTCCGGTCGCAGGATGATGGCGATCCCGAGCATCAGCGCGCTGGCGCCTGCGACCGTCAGCAGCGGGGCGTCCGCGGCGAGGATCCCCGCGGCCAGCGAGCCCATGATGATGAGCGCCGCCATCGCCACCACGGAGCGGTCGGCCGGGGCGCGTCGAGCGCGGGGCGGACCGGTGGGACGGATCGTGGTGCCGGGAGCGCTCATGTCGGAGCGTCCAGCTGCGACGCCCCGGGCTCCCCGGAGGTGTCGGCCCGTCGAGCCGGCTGCCAGCGGTCGATCCGCCGGCCGGAGATCAGGTTCCACAGGGCGTGGAGCGAGGCGACGTTGACGAGCACGAAGAACGCCGGGATCGCGAACCACGGGCGGCGACCGGCACGCCGGTCGCGAAGCGCGAGACCGACACCGCCGAGGCCGTAGACCACAGCCTGGCCGAGGACTGCCAGCCGGTAGATCGGGCCGGCCTCCCAGAGCGCGGCGCTGGTGACCGCGATGACCAGCAGGGGGATCGCCATCAGGCGACGAAGGACCTTGTGCGTGAGCAGCTGTAGCGCGTAGAAGCCGTAGCGGCGCGGATCGAGCAGGTGGCGCGAGACCGCGACGCCGCGCAGGCCGCGGGTCATGATCCGGACCTTCCGACGGTATTCGCGCCCGCTCGATCCGGCGACGGGCTCCCTCGCGATCGCACCCGGCTCGAAGACGAGCCGCCGACCCGCGGCGATGACCCTGACCGAGGTGACGAAGTCGTCGGTGACGCCGTCGGGGACCTCCTGGAAGAGTTCACGCCGGAGGGCGTAGATCGCGCCAGTGGCCGAGATCACGCTGCCGCCCAGGCTCTCAGCGTCCTTGACGAGGCGATCGAGGTCCCAGTAGCTGCGCTCCCCGACGCCGACGGCCGTTGCCGTCGTGGGGTCCGAGGGACCAGCGGTCGCAGAGGTCGGCAGGTAGACCTGGTTGCCCGCCACGCCTCCCACCTCGGGGTCCGCGAAGGATCGAACGAGCTGGCGGATCGCGTCCGGCGCGTAGGCCGTGTTCGCATCCGAGAAGACGAGGATCTCGCCGGTCGAGGCCGCGACGGCGGTGTTGAGCGCTGTGGCCTTCCCGGTCCGCGGCAGGTCCAGGACGCGCACCCGCGGATCCGACCGACGGCTGGCCTGCTCGACCGTCGCGTCGGTCGACCCGTCGGACGCGATGACGATCTCGAGCTTTTCGGCCGGATAGTCGACCGCGAGCAGGTTGTCGACCCGTGGTCCGATCGAGGCGGCCTCGTCGTGCGCGGCGATGACCACGCTGACGGTCGGCGTGATATCGGCGGCCCGATGCGGCCGTGGCCGGAGCCTTGCCCGGGCGAGCACCAGCAGCGGGAAGCCGGCGTAGGTGTAGACGACCAGGCCGACCGCCGCCCAGAACAGGGCCGCCATCAGGCGACCGGCTCCGGCGCGCCGGCGGCCGTCGTGGCTCGCTCGCTGGTCGACGCCTGCATCTCCCGCCGCGCGGCGAGAGTCGCCTTGATCCGCGAGGCGAGAGCCGCGGCATTGCGGTCGACGTCGAAATCGCGGAGCACGGTCTCCCGTCCGGCCGCACCGAGGCGTGCCCGGAGCCCGGGGTCGCCGGCGAGGCGCTCGAGGGCATCGGCAAGTGCATCGTCGTCCCCGGGCGGCACGAGCAGCCCGCTGACCTCGTCCGTGACGAGCTCCGGGATCCCCGACAGGCGGCTCGCCACGACCGGCAGGCCGGCTGCCATCGCCTCCATCAGGACGACCGGGATGCCCTCGCGCTTGCCGCCGCTCGTCGGCACGCTCGGGGCCGCGAGGACGTCCGACCGGGCAAGCTCCGCGGCGACTGCGTCGCTCGTCATCCGGCCGGCCAGCGTGACCTGATCGGCCAGGGCGTATTGATCGATCCGCCGCGTCAGGGCCTCCCGATCGGGTCCGTCGCCGATGAAGCGGCAGGTGAACGCCACGCCCCGCTCGGCGAGCCGCCGGCAGGCCTCGATCAGGTGGACCTGGCCCTTGACCTCGTGGAGCGTGCCGACCGCGACGATCCGCAGCGGTCCCCCGGGGGCGCGATCGGACACCGGGAAGGCATCGGGGTCGACGCCACAATGGATCACCTCGATCTTGCCGCTCGACGCAGCCCCTGCGGTCGCCTCGATGACGGTGCGGTTGTCGCCCGAGATCGTGACGACGAACGCGGCCTCGGCGACCTTCGTGGCGAGCATGGTCCGATCGACGTGCAGGTCCGAACCGTGCGCCGTGAAGCTGTACGGGATCCCGGTCAGGCGGTGCACGAGCCAGCCGGCGAGCGCCGGGTGGTTCGCGAAGTGGCAATGGACGTGATCGACCCGCTCGTCGAGCATCGCCAACGACATGTGAGCGACCTTCGGGAAGATCCCGATCCCGCCCAGGAGGAAGTTCGGACTGCGCCACGTTCCGCGGATCATGTCGGCGAACGCACGCAGGTAGCGTCGGCGCCGACCTCGGTCGCGCAGGAACGCCAGCTGGCTTCGCAGGACCGCGGGCGACAGGAATGGGACGTAATGGGCGCGCTCGACCCAGCGCTCGGCCGCCGGCTGGACGGGCTCGCCGGTCTGGTGCAGCAGCGGGTGGAGCTCGATGCGGACGCCGGCCCGGTCCATGGCCTCGAGCTCGGCGAGGATGAATGTCTCGGTCAGCTTGGGGAAACGCGACATGACGTAGGCAACGGTGAGGCCATCCCCGGCGATCACCCCGCCACCTCGGTCGGCCCGCGGACCGCACTCGCGTCGCCTCGGTACCCCTCCGGGTTGCGGCTGTGCCACAGCCAGGCGGAGCCGACGATGTCATCGAGAGAACGCGTCGCGCGCCAGCCGAGCAGGTCCTCGGCCCGCCGCGTGTCGGCCCAGATGGCCGATGGATCGCCCTCCCGCCGCGGGGCCGCCTCTGTCCGGATCTCCCGACCCGTGATGCGCCGGGCGGCATCGAGGACCTCCAGCACCGACGCCCCGACCCCCGTCCCGACGTTCACCGTCAGCGATCCATCCCGCGCGTCGATCGCTTCGAGGGCACAGCGATGTGCCGCAGCGAGATCGAGGACGTGGATGTAGTCCCGGATGGCGGTGCCATCGGGCGTCGGATGGTCCGTGCCGAAGATGCGCACGAGAGGTCGTTGCCCCGCGGCGGTCTTGAGCACGACCGGGATCAGGTTCTGGGCCTCGCTCCAGTCCTCGCCCTGTGCCCCGTCCTCTGCGGCGCCCGCAGCGTTGAAGTAGCGCAGGACGGCGCTGCGGATGCCGTGCGACGACTCGAACCACGGCAGCAGCCGCTCCGAGATCGCCTTGCTCTCCCCGTACGGATTCATCGGCCGGACGGGCGCCGACTCGTCGACCGGGGAGACCTCTGGCGTGCCGTAGACGGCGCACGACGATGAGAAGACGAAGCGGCGCACTCCGGTGCGGGCCATCGCGCGAAGGACGCTGAGGGTCCCCCCGACGTTGTCGTCGAAATAGGAGCCTGGGTCGGTGACGGAATCCTCGACGGACTTGAGCGCCGCGAAATGCACGACCGCATCGATCCCGTGACGGTCGATCGCGGACGCCACGAGGTCTGTGTCGCGCACGTCGCCGACGACGAGCGGCAGCGGTTCGATCGCTGCGGGATGTCCGCTCCGCAGGTCATCGATCACGACGACGCTATGCCCCGCATCGGCGAGATGGCGCGCTGTCAGCGAACCGATGTACCCGGCGCCGCCTGTGACCAGGATATGCATCGCGCAGTCCGACGGTCGCCCGTCAGGCGTTCGGGCTGGGGTTGCTCCGCCGCCGGGAGCTGCGGCGGGTCCGGGTCTTGAGGGGCTGGGGTTCGACCTCGCGGACAGGCTCCGGTTCCGGCTGCACGATCGGCGCAGGGAACGACTCGCGGATCACAGGCTCGTGGAGCGGCTGAGGGAGCGGCTGGGGGAGCGGCTGGGGGACGGGCTCCGGGCGAAGCTCCCGCGGCGGTTCGTAACTGGTCTCGCGCGGGGGTTCCCGGTATACGTCACGGACCTGTTCCGTGGCGGGTTCGACGCGGATCTGGCGGAACGGTTCACGGATCGGCTCGCGAACCGACTCACGCTGCGTCCCGCGGGTCGTGGGTCGGGGTCGCTCCGGTGTCTCGGGACGAGCGCGGCCGCGGCGGATGCCGCGCTTCCGTTCCGCCAGCACCGTCCCCGCGACCTCGACGTTGACGAGGCGCAGGCTCTCGGCGGCGTACTCGACGTCGTCGCGTCGGGCCTGATCGCGGACCGCGACCAGGATCGCCGCATCGGCTGCCTGGGCCCAGGCCAGGGCGCCGGCCGACAGGTGCAGGGCGCCGGCGTTGATCATCACGAGGTCGGCCTGGTCGACGAGCGCGGCGATGACCGCTGCAGCCCGATCAGGGTCGATCGTGTCGGGCTCGTGCGAGATGCCGTGTGGGAGGACGCGCATCGTCGACGAGACTCGGACGAGTCGGCTGGACACATCGGCCGGTGAGGCGTCAACGAGATCCGTGACACCGCTTCGGTCGTGCAGCCCGAAGATGCGGGTCACCGACCAGTCGCTCGCGTCGTGATCGACGAGCACGACCTGGCGACCGCTGCGGGCCGTGATGGCGGCGAGGTTCGCGGCGATCTGGCTGCTCGCACCGTCGGACCCGGTGCCGACGACGACGATCGAGCGAGCCGGCCCGCCGGCGTCGCGGAATGCGGCTTTCGCGAGTACGAGCCGATACGCCGCCGCGGCGGCGGAGTCCGGTGCCTGGTCGATTAGGCCGCGTTCGCCGGGCAATGTCCGTGAGATGTCGAGGCGACCGAGGAATGGCAGCCCCGTAAGCCGCCCGAGCTCATCCTCCGACCGGACGGCCGCGCTCAGGTACTCGAGGAGCATGACCAGGACCATCGCGCCGATGAGCGCCGCGAGCGCGGCCAGCCCGACGATGAGCGACTTCTGTGGCGCGATCGGTTCTGTCGGGGGGACGGCCGCGTCGACGATCTGGACCTGACCCTCGGGCCGGTTCGTACCGGCGGAGGCGAGCTGGGTGAGTTCTTCTGCGAGCTTGTTGGCCAGTGTCGCGGCCATCACAGGGCTCGTGTCCTGCACGCGGATCGACAGGAACCGCGTCGTGTCGTTGGCCGTGACGCGGGTGGCCAGGCTGAGATCGGCCGGGGTCAGCTGAGCGCCGGCCTCCGTGATCGCCGATTGGAGCAGGGGAGTCGTCGTGACCAGCTGCGAGTAGGTCTGGACGAGGTCGCCCGAAGCGACCAGCGTTTCGCGGTCGGTGTTGAATGGCCCGACGAGCAGCTGCGTCTCGGCCTCGTAGGTCGGCGGGATCTGCGACGCGACGACGTACCCGGAGACGCCTGCGACCCAGGTCGCCACGAGTAACGTCCACCACCACCGCCTCGCGACCGCGAGGTAGCCGGTCAGTTCCACTCGACCCCCTTGGGAACACCCCTACCCATACCGGGCTGATCCGGGCAAGGATACCGGTTCAGGCCCGCGACTGGACCAGAAGGGCTAGGACCCTGGTGCGACGCGGCACCGGCGGGCGGTCGCGGACGGCAGGCCGGCTGCGCCAGCCTTACCGACGGGCTAATCGGTAGCTTGTGATCAGGAGCAGGCCCAGGCTGATAAGCACGACGGCCGAGATCGAGATCGGTTGCTCGAGGTCGTCGGGGACGACGTCGAGGCGCTCGATCAGGACCAAGCCCACGGCGATCGCCGCGGGGACCACACCCAGCAACAATCGCCCGATCGGATGATCCGACACGCCGCTGCGAGCGAACTGGGTGGCCACGTACGCGACCCCGACGAGGACGCCCACGGACAGCAGGATCAGCTCGATGCCTTGCACGGCGCCATCCTAGCGATTGTCCTTGGACCGGTCGTGTCGTCCGGACGACGTCCGTCGTGTCGCTCGTCAGCTTTGGGTCACCACCAGCTGCGGAGCGTTGGCGCCTTCCTTGCTGCTGAAGATGGCGCTGTTGGTGCCGTCGATGATCAACCCGAAGCTGACCACCCCGTTGCCGCTCACCGAGCTCGGGCTGAGGGTGATGTCGTTGTACGCGGTCAGCGTCGGGACGGGCCCTGAGCCGACCTCCGGGGAGCCCATCGCCGGCCGGTTGTCCCAGGTGATGCCGCCCGTGCCGCTCTCGATCCAGCTCGTGTCTGCGACCGGCAGCACGTGCACGATGTTGGGGCTGGCGTCGGTCGCGAACAGACGCAGCTTGACCGCCGTCACCGAGCCCGTCAGGCCGGTCACGTTGAACTTGAGGTAGGTGCGATAGGTCGTCGTCGTGCCCTCACCGCCGAGCCGGATCGTCGTCAGCGTCCCGAAGTTGGTGGTGGTCGTGCTCGATCGGACCTGGGCGTCGGCCGATGGGGTGAAGGTGACCGTCGAGCCGCCAGACGGTGGCGTGTTATTGGTCACCGCCGCCCCGCTGAACGACGCGGCGTCGTTGCCGGCGACGTCCTGGACGGGCGAGGCACCCGCGGTGTAGGAGAGCGTGACGCTGTCGGCCGCCACGACCGGTGACGCCAGCGTGAGCGTGACGTGGGAGCCGGCCACAGCCACGTTCGTCACGTTCCGAGCGCTCCCGTTGACAAGCGGCGCGTAGGCCGATGTCGCCGGTACGGAGCCCGTGTCGAGCGGCTCGTCGTACGCGATCGACAGGGTCGCACCGTTGATGGTCGTCGCGCCGCGGACCGGCGCCGTGATGTCGCCGGCCGCGTTGACGGTCAGCGTTGCCGTCGCCGGAGACGAGTCGGTCGTGCCGTCGTTGACCTTGTAGGTGAACGAGTCGGGCCCGCTGTAGCCGGTCGCCGGGGTGTACGTGACCGACGCGCTGTCGGTGTTCGGGCTGCCGCTCGCGCAGGCCGCGCCGCCGATCGAACCGAGCGTCCCGTGGGCAGGCCCGGTCACGATCGAGAAGGTCAGCTCGCAGGTCTCCGGGTCACGGCCCGACAGGGCCACGCCGACCGCCACATCGGTCGTGGTCGTCGCGCTCGTGGCATTCGCCGTCGGTGGCGTGTTCGGCGGCGGACCGCCGCCACTCTGCGTCACCACCAGCTGCGGAGCGTTGGCGCCTTCCTTGCTGCTGAAGATGGCGCTGTTGGTGCCGTCGATGATCAACCCGAAGCTGACCACCCCGTTGCCGCTCACCGAGCTCGGGCTGAGGGTGATGTCGTTGTACGCGGTCAGCGTCGGGACGGGCCCTGAGCCGACCTCCGGGGAGCCCATCGCCGGCCGGTTGTCCCAGGTGATGCCGCCCGTGCCGCTCTCGATCCAGCTCGTGTCTGCGACCGGCAGCACGTGCACGATGTTGGGGCTGGCGTCGGTCGCGAACAGACGCAGCTTGACCGCCGTCACCGAGCCCGTCAGGCCGGTCACGTTGAACTTGAGGTAGGTGCGATAGGTCGTCGTCGTGCCCTCACCGCCGAGCCGGATCGTCGTCAGCGTCCCGAAGTTGGTGGTGGTCGTGCTCGATCGGACCTGGGCGTCGGCCGATGGGGTGAAGGTCTGTGTGGTCCCACCCGGGGGCTGCGTCTGGTTTGCGACGGCGACGTCACTGAACGACGCCGCATCGTTCCCGGCGAGGTCCTGGATCGGCGATGCGCCTGGCGTGTACCCGAGGGTGACGTTGTCACTGGCGATGACCGGGCTGGCGAGGGTCAGGGTCACCGTCGATCCACTGATCGTGACGGCATTCACCCCGCGGGCACTCCCGTTGACCGCAACGGCGAAGTCGGTGCCGGCCGGCACCGAGCTCGTGTCCAGTGGCTCGTCATACGTGACCTCGAGGGTCGCCCCGAAGACGACCGCGGAACCACGCGTCGGAGGCGTCCCGTCGGGGCCGCCGTTGACGGTCAGCGTTGCCGTCGCAGGAGACGAGTCGGTCGTGCCGTCGTTGACCTTGTAGGTGAACGAGTCGGGCCCGCTGTAGCCGGTCGCCGGGGTGTACGTGACCGACGCGCTGTCGGTGTTCGGGCTGCCGCTCGCGCAGGCCGCGCCGCCGATCGAACCGAGCGTCCCGTGGGCAGGCCCGGTCACGATCGAGAAGGTCAGCTCGCAGGTCTCCGGGTCACGGCCCGACAGGGCCACGCCGACCGCCACATCCGTCGTGGTCGTCGCGCTCGTGGCATTCGCCGTCGGTGGCGTGTTCGGCGGCGGACCGCCGCCGAGGATGTCGGCGTGCCAATAGTGTCGCGTCGTGTCGTTGTAGCCGACGACGATCAGCCCGCTCGCGGCAGAGATGTTCTGCTTCGTGCCGGTCGCGTTGTTCATCTTCAGGGCGCTGGCGTCCTGCAGGACCACCGTTCCCTCTCCGCCCGCGAAGGAGATCGAGCCCATCGGCGAGACCCGCTCGTTGATCGTCCCGCCGTTGCCGGCCGACGTCACGAAGACGTGGAGGAGCCCGCTGACCTCGTCGATGGCCAGGATCCCGCGCGTCTCGTCGAGCGTGCCGAGGGACACGGTGTGGTTGGTCCAGCCCCCGCCGGCCCCTCGGACGAGCAACACGATGAGTGGGTTGGCGCCCGTCAGGCTGGTCTTGACCAGCGAATAGACGCGGCCGGCGGAATCGGTCTTGAGGTTGATGTGGTCGTCGGCGACGTTCGTGCCGCTGTACGCGGTCTCGATCGTCCATGTCGTGTCGCCGTCGGCGTCGTTATGGACAGCGAAGAAGTCGGCGTCGGGCGAGGCACTCTGGTCGCTCCAGAACACGCCGACCTTGTTCCCCCCGAAGGCGATGATCGACGAGATGTCGTCCGTGTTGACGCTCTCCGACGCCGGCAACACGAATGGCGAACCCCAGGCGGTGTCGGAGCCGGTGGTGCGGTTGAGCCAGATCGACCCGCCCGCCTCCCAGGTCGCCCACAGCTGCCCGGTCGAATCCTTGGCGATGACCAGCGTCTCGCTACGGACCGAGTTGATCGTCGCCGGGAAGCCGCTGTCGAGCGAATAGGTGTCGGTGGAGGTGTCGTAGCTGTAGCGATAGAGCCGAGACACACCCGTCCCGTCGTTCTCGTTGAAGTTGTGCGACGCGACGTACAGCTTGGTGCCGTCCCACAGGATGTCCGCCCGCGTGCTGCTGCGATCGTCCAGTCGGGTGTTCGTGCGGCTCCACGTGTCGGTCGACTGGTCGAGCACCCAGATGTAGAAGTCGGCCGTCGGGATGTCCCACATGCTGGCCCACCAGCGGCCGTCGTTGAACCAGAGCTTCGACTCCGGCTTGGAGCCTGTGGGAGCGCCGCCCGGGCCGGCGGGCCCCTCGAACCCGATGTCGCCGGGATCGGCGGAGGCGAGGGCGGGCACAGTGAGTGCCAGGCCGAGGCAGAAGACGATAGCCGCGATACGGCCCCAGTGTCGACGCGATGCGGGCGTGGACATGGACGGGCCAGCAGGCTGGATGGTCATGGTGTTGCGCGCTCCCCCACACGACGGACCGGGTCTCTCCGGCCGGGCGTTCGGGGCATCGTACACCTGTTGCCTATAAAGCAAACCTTGCAGTCCCATGGATGCCGGATCGGTCGCATGACGCGACCGCCCCGCCGCGCCCCCGTGCTGTACTGTCCCCGACGCCGAGGACATCCTCGCGCCGGGGGCTGCCGCGCGGCGGCGGATGACTTCAGATAGGGGAGCCGGTGACCGAGCACCTGCGCCACTCATGACGCAGAACGGGTTCGTGGACTTCGACCTCCACGGTCTCGCCGGCGTGCGCCTCGTCGACGCGGGATCGTCGGACGCTGCGGCGGTGGGCCGCCAGCTGGGCCCGTTGCCGCGGACGCTCGATCGTGAGCCCGACATCACGATCCGCTTCGTCGACCGGATCGAGCACGGCTCGCGGCTGCGCTACCTCGGGGCAAAGGAGGCCGGTTGGACCGACGACGGCTTCTTCGTCCTGCGCAGCCGAAAGGCGCCGGTCGTCGTGCGCCTGCCCATGGATCGCATCGGCGGCCGCTGCGAGATCGTGTGCGAGCGCGGGCTGCCCGCGGTCCCGTTCCTGATCGCCGTGCTCAATCTGACCGTCCTCGGGAACGGCGCGCTGCCGGTCCACGCCGCCGCGTTCGAGCTGGACGGTGTCGGCACGCTCGTCACCGGCTGGTCCAAGGGCGGCAAGACCGAGCTGCTCATGGCCGCGGCAGGAGCCGGGGCCCGGTACATCGGCGACGAGTGGGTGTACCTCACGACCGATGGCCGGATGTACGGCATCCCGGAGCCGATCCGCCTGTGGGACTGGCACATCCGCCAGCTTCCCGTTGCACGCGATCACCTGACCCTGACCGACCGCCTGAAGCTCGGCGGCATCCCGGCCCTGCGCAGGCTCGAGCGCGCCACGCCGCGACGTCTCAGGCGCCTTCCGCCGAGCAAGCTCCTGCGTCGTGCCATGCCCACGCTCGAAGGTCAGCTCCATGTCGACCTCCCACCCGAACGGCTGTTCAGCGACGTCAGCCAGAACAGCGGCAACCTGGATCGCATCCTGTTCGTGGTGAGTGCCGCGGGGCCGGAGACCACGGTCGAGCCCATCGATCCGTTGGAGGTCGCGTCCCGGATGCGCGCGTCCCTCGTCCACGAACGGCTCGACCTTGCGACGCTCCTCCTGCAGGCCCGCTTCGCCTTTCCCTCGCTGCAGAACGACCATCTCGCCAACTCAGAGGCGCGCCAGGGCGAGTTGCTCGACCGCATCTTCGCCGGGCGCCCGGCGTACATCGTCACGCATCCCTACCCGGTCGACCTCGCGGCGCTGTTCGAGTCGGTCCGTCCCGTGCTCGCACCGTCATGACGACGGTCGCGTTGATCGGCCCGGACGGCGCCGGGAAGACGACGGTCGCGCGCAAGCTGGCGGACGTCCTGCCGGTGCCTGTGCGCTACCTGTACATGGGGGTCAGCACGGACTCGAGCAACGTCATGCTGCCGACCACGCGGATCACCCGGCGGGTCAAGCGTGCTCTCGGCGCGCCGCCCGACACGGCCGGGCCGCCGTCCCACGGACCCCGGCGACCGAGATCGCGTTCCTTCGCGCGGCGACGCATGTCCGACGTCCGCGCCGCGGCGCGCCTCGGCAATCGCTTCGCCGAGGAGTGGTATCGCCAGTGGCTGGCCTGGCGCTGGCAACGGGCGGGCTCGGTCGTGCTGTTCGATCGACATTTCTTCGCCGACTACCACGCCTACGACGTCGCCGGCGACGAGCGATCGTGGGCGCAACGGCTGCACGGCGTGGTCCTCGGGCGGCTGTACCCGCGCCCCGACCTCGTCATCTATCTCGATGCGCCAGGGGCCGTGCTCCTCGCCCGGAAGGGCGAAGGCACGGTCGAAGCGCTCGAGCGGCGCCGAGACGAGTACCGCTCGATCCAGGGGCACGTCCGCGACTTCGTCGAGGTCGACGCGACCGGCCCGATCGACGAGGTCACCGACCGCGTCGCCGCAGCGATCGTCGCCCGCTTGCCCGCCCGCGGCGAAGCCCCCTGAGCGCGATGGCCGGTCGCCGACACGTCCTCGTCACCGACGCCGGCCGCGGCAGCGCGGTGGCCTTCATCCGGTCCCTCGGCCGGCGCGGTTGGCGCGTGACTGCGGCCGATTCCGACCCCGCGAGCGCCGGCTTCCGGTCGCGCTACACGACCGATCGGCTCCTCTATCCCCGCCCCTCGGAGCGACCCGACGCCGTCGTCGACGCCATCGACCGGGCGGTGACCGCGACCGGCGTCGACCTCGTGATCCCGGTCACCGACGAGGTCGGCCTGCCGCTTGCGGACGCTCGTGCGACCTTTGCCGGGCGGACCGTCCTGGCGCTGCCGGAAGGGACAGCCCTGGCCGCGACGCACGACAAGGGAACGACCGTCGCGCTGGCCGAGCGGCTCGGTGTGCCCGTGCCGCTGACGCGCGTCGTCCGACCGGGCGACGACCCGCTGGAGGCAGCCGCCGACCTCGGTTACCCGGTCGTCGTGAAGCCCGTGTCGTCGCGGCAGTTCCTCGATGACGGCACGATCGGGTCGTATGCCGTGGCGTACGCGAGCGATCCGGACGACCTCCGCCGCCGCTTCACCTCGCCGAACGTGGCGGGCTCGGTGCTGCTGCAGCGCTGGCTTCCGGGCGACGGGATCGGCGTCGAGCTGCTCATGGACCATGGCCGGCCGATCGCCGCCTTCCAGCACCGACGGATCCGGGAGGTGCCGCCGACCGGCGGCGCCAGCGCGCTGCGCGAGAGCGTCGAGCTCGACCGGGAGCTGTATGACCACGCCGTGGCCCTGCTGCGCGAGCTCGGTTGGACCGGGCTCGCCATGGTGGAGTTCCGCCGAGGCGCCGACGGCGTCGGCAACCTGATGGAGATCAACGGCCGAGTGTGGGGCTCGCTGCCTCTGGCAGTCCGTGCCGGGATGGACTTCCCGGGCCGCCTCGCCGACCTCCTGCTCGACGGGTCGCCGCCCACCGATCAGCCGGTCGCGACCGACTATCGACGCGGTGTCCGGGCACGGAACCTGCGGCTCGATCTCGCGTGGATCGGCGCCGTGCTGTCGGGCCGTCACCGCCACGCCGCCCTGCCATGGCCCGGACGACGCGCCGCGATCGGCGCCATGGCGAGCCTCATCGATCCGCGCATCGCCGATGATCTGATGGCGTGGTCGGACCCTGGTCCCGGGCTCGCGCAGATCCCGACCATCGCACGCGATTCCCTGAGACGGGTGGGGCGAAGCCGTGGCTGACCGCCTTCGTCGGATGGTCGCTGCCGCGACGCGTGGTCCCGTGGCAGCGGCAGGGGCCGGGATCGTCGACCGCATGATCCCGCGACCGCGGGGCGTCCTGACGATCCTCACGTACCACCGCGTCGACGAACCCGCCGCCCGGCCGGATCTGATGCCGAGCCTGATATCTGCGACGCCGGCGTCGTTCGCAGCCCAGATCGCGATGGTGGCCCGCCACTTCGACCCGGTGTCGCTGCCTGACGTCGTCGCGTCGCTCGACGATCCCGCCAGGCTCCCGCGGCGCGCGGTCCTCGTCACGTTCGATGACGGCTATCGCGACTTCGCCACGCATGCCTGGCCGGTGCTGCGCGCGGCGTCCGTGCCGGCCACGATGTTCGTGGCGACGGGCGCTGCCACTGATCCATCCACGCCGTTCTGGTGGGATCGACTGTGGGCCGCGGTCCAGCGAGCGCCCGGCCCGGCCCCGATCGCCACGCCCAGCGGTCCATTGCCGGTCGGCGCGGAGCATGCACGGGGGACCGTCGCGACCATCCGGGACTGGCTGAAGACCCTCGACCACGACGAGGCCATGCGCGAGGTCGACCGGATCGTCGAGGAGTTGGGAGCTCGCGATGGAGCGCCTGACGAGGATCCCGCTCGGATCGCCCCGGCCATCCTCGGCTGGGACGACCTTCGAACGCTGGCCCGCGACGGCGTGACCCTCGCGCCCCATACACGCCATCACCCGTTGCTCGACCGTATCCCGCTCGAAACGGCCATCGAGGAGATCGCCGGCTCTCACGCCGACCTGGAGCGGGAGATCGGTCCGCTCGCGCCGATCCCGCGTGTCCTTGCGTACCCGAGTGGCGCGCACGGCGGCTCGGCAGTCACGGCGGCGCGCGAGGCCGGCATGGATATCGCGATGACGACCGACCGCGGAGGCAACGACCTGCGCCGGGTCGACCGGCTGCGCCTGCGCCGGATCAACGTCGGCGGTCGCGCCGGCGTTCCCCTCATCCGCGCCCAGCTCGCGTGGGCCGCCGGTCTGGACGCTCGCCGCTCGCCCGACTGATCCCGATCCCGCGTCACCCCAAGCGGGTGGTGCGCCGAGGCATCGCCCCGCAACCGCCTCGCCGGGATGCCGTCGTACACTCCGGGCCATCCACCGGGCCGAGCGCCCAGACGAACACGCGGGGGGAGGAGTCACCACGAACGGGTCGCTGCGTCCCTGGCTCGTGCTGGGCCTGATCGTCATCGTCGCCGCGGGCTCGATCGTGGCGGTCATGGCGTTGAGCCCGAGTCCTGGCCCGACGCCCCCGGCCCCGATCGCTACGCCCCAGCCGTCGCCGACCGGGCCACCGCTACCGCCGCCGCCCGCCGGCCTGACGTTCGCCGACTACGCCGTCGACCCGACCATCGTCGGCGCCCCGACGACGAGCTCTGCCCAATCGAAGCTGTGGTACGCGGAGGGCCAGTGGTGGGGCGCGTTGTTCGGCCGCACGACGAACCGCCTCGACATCTACCGACTCGACGCGGATACCCAGGTCTGGGCGGACACCGGCGAGCTCATCGACGAGCGGCCGTTCGCCGATGCGGACGTCCTCTGGACCGGGACCCATCTCTACACAGTGGCCGGCGGATCGCGACCCTCGGACAACCACGCCATCCGCGTTCGCCGCTTCACGTTCGACGCTAAGGCGGTGCGCTTCACGCTCGACGCCGACTTCCCGGTCACGATCAACCCCGGTGGCGGGAGCTCGGCGGTGATGACCGCGGACTCCGCGGGCGGCCTGTGGGTCACGTTCGTGAGCGACGGACGCGTCCTGGTGACGCACTCGC
Source organism: uncultured Chloroflexia bacterium (assembly GCA_963780425.1). Classification (GTDB taxonomy): domain Bacteria; phylum Chloroflexota; class Limnocylindria; order Limnocylindrales; family CSP1-4; genus SPCO01. The sequence goes on from CAWABZ010000013.1 coordinate 238,125, forward strand.
TGGAGAAGGACACGAGTTGGAGCGTCCCGACCGCCTTGTCGTCGGGGGCCGCCGCGGTGGACTTGGTCGACGTGTCCTCGATCGTCGCGTTCGGACCCGGCCGCATCGGGGTCATGTGGACGAACCAGCTCTCCGGGATCTATTTCAGCGTCCACGAGGACGGCGCCCCCGATGATTTCTGGTCGGCGCCCGAGACGGTCCTGACAGGCCAGCGGAACGATGACGCGCTGAGCGTGGTCCCGTACCCGCTGGCAGACGGTGGCGTCGGCGTGGCGGCCGCGATCGGTACCTCCCTCGAGCGGTCGCTCGATCCGGGCACGCTGCTGGCCACGCGCGAGCCGGACGGAACGTGGGACACGACGCTTGTCGGTCTCATCGGCGATCGCCTCGCACGACCGATCGTCCTAGTCGATCCCGAGATGAAGACCATCACCGTCGCTGCGACGTCGCCCGGCAGCGGCGGGGCGATCTACTACAAGCGATCGCCGCTCGACCGGATCCTCTTCGACACTGGCGTCGGCGTCCCGCTCATCGCGAGCCCGGACGACACCACGATCGACGACGTGACATCGAGCAAGGGTCCGCTCTCCCGCGAGGCCGGGCTGCTTGTCCTGGCCAGCGACCGGACGAGCGGCCGGTATCTCCATGGCGTCGTCGACCTTGGTGCCGGTCCGCCGGCCGCGAACCCGCTCGACCCTGACCGCCCGACGAGTCCCCAGGCAGCCCCGGACGGCGTCATGGCCACGCTCCTGCGCGACACGTTCGAGCCGTGGCCGACGGGTCCGACGGACGCGGCCGGCTGGTACGTGCGACCGGAAGACGGAGCCGCTCCGCTGTCGATCGTGACCGACGGTGGGAAAGGCCAGGCCCTGAGCGTGCCGTCGTCGAAGACCGGCGTCCGTGCATGCCGAGACTTCGCCGAGGTCCCCCGGACTACGCTCACGATCCGGATGCGCGTGCGGGTGTCCCGCCTCGCCCTCGACGACGCCACGATCCTGTCCGTCCGCGGCAGCGGCGGTGAGACCGCCAGCCTGCGGGTCACGAACCAGGGCATGCTGGCGTGGTTCGACGGCACGACCAAGATCCGCTCGACCGTGCGCATCCGGCCCACCGTCTGGTATCGCGTGACGGCGCTAATCGACCAGGACAGGCGGACCTACAACCTGCGCGTGACGTCCGACGGCGGAAAACTGATCGCCGGCGTGCCCGGTCTACGCTGGCGGATGCCGGCGGTCCGGACCGTCGGCTCCGTCTGTGTCCAAACATCCGGGGCACCCCCGGCCCAGGCCATCGATCTCGCGGAGGTGAGCGTGCTCCAGGACGTCGGATCATGAGAATCGTGGTGACCGGCGCCGCCGGCTTCATCGGATCCACCCTCGCGGAGGCGCTGGTCGCTGCCGGTCACGAGGTAGTCGGGCTCGACGCTTTCATCCCGTACTACCCGCGGCCGATGAAGGAGGCCAACCTGGTCGCGATCGCGGGGGCGGCCGGCTACCGGTTCGGCGAGGTCGACCTGCGGACCGACGATCTCGACCCGTGGCTCGACGGCGCCGATGCCGTCATCCATGAGGCGGCGATGGCGGGGCTGATGCGCAGCTGGACGGACCTCGAGCTGTACACGTCCTGCAACGTCCTTGCCACGAACCGCCTGATCGAGGCGGCCGGTCGCGCCCGGGTCCGGCGGTTCGTCGTGGCCTCGACGTCGTCGGTGTACGGCCTCGAGGCGGTCGGGAACGAGGATCGGGCGCTCGAGCCCTCGTCGCCCTACGGCATCACCAAGCTGGCTGCTGAGAAGCTCGTCCTGGCACACGTCGCGTTGAGCGGCTTTCCGGCCACGATCATCCGCTACTTCTCGATCTACGGGCCGCGCCAGCGTCCGGACATGGCATACCACCGGTTCATCGAGGCGATGCTCGACCGGGAGCCGATCACGGTCTTCGGCGATGGCGAGCAGACGCGCTCGAACACGTACATCGATGACGCGGTCAACGGCACGATCCTGGCGCTCGAACGGGGCGCGGTCGGCGGCATCTACAACATCGGTGGTGGGCGGACGATCTCGCTCAACGATGCGATCGGGCTGATCGCGGGACACGTCGGCGTCGAGCCGATCATCCACCGGGAGCCCGTTCGACCGGGCGATCAGCGGCACACGAGCGCCGACGTCAGTCGTGCCCGGGCTGCCCTCGACTACGAACCGCAGGTCGAGCCGTCGGATGGCCTGGCGCGCCAGGTCGCGTGGCATCTTGCCCGGCGCGGGGCGGTCGCGCCGACAGGACGGTCCTAGACGCCCGACCCCTTGAAGACCGCGAGGGCGGTCTGGGCCATCAGCTTGAGGTCGTTGCTTGTGCAGCGGCACTCGATGTACTCGATATCGAGCCGCAGCCGCTCGTCGAAGGTCATCGTCCCGCGGCCCTTGACCTGCCACAGGCCGGTGATGCCGGGGACGACCTCGAGTCGCTCGGAGTGCCACAAGTCGTAGGTGCTCGCCGCGAACGACGTCGGACGCGGCCCGACGATCGACATCTGACCGCGGATCACATTGAGGATCTGAGGCAGCTCGTCGAGGCTCGTCTTGCGCAGGAACTTGCCGACGCGCGTCACCCGCGGATCGTTCGGGATCTTGAAATCGGGCGCGGGCAGGACATTCAGGTGCTGGAGCGACGCCTTGAGCTCCTCGGCGTTCTGGACCATGGTCCGGAACTTCCACATCGGGAACCGGACGCCATGCTGGCCGGTCCGCTGCTGAGCGAACAGGATCGGGCCCGGCGACTCGAGCCGGATCAGGAGGGCACACAGCAGCCCGATCGGCAGCAGGATCGGCAGGGCGATGATGCAGACGCCGAGGTCGATGATGCGCTTCGTGGCCGCGTATCCGCGCGGCGTTCGGACCTGGCCGGGCGAGCGGGTCATGATCTCGATGCGGTCTCAGGGAGCGGCTGGACGTCCTCGTGTTCGAGCGCCTCGGCGTCGTCCTCTGCGAGAGCCGCGCGGATCGGCGTCGGAACTTCGCTCAACGACGCGCCGTGGACAGCGGAGATCAGGGCACCGCTCGTCAGACCGTCGTCTGGGAAGGTCGCCATCCTGACGTCGTCTGCGACGAGATCCGGAGCGACACTGCGGAGCCGGCCGAGCAGGGCGTCGGCGGCTACCCGCGGCGATTCCGGGAGCAGCACGTAGATGCTGCCGTCGTCGACCCACGTGCGATCGACGAGGCGGAGGTGTTCGTGGAGCCTGCGGGATCGACCGGCCAGATCGGCCGTTTCGGCGGCTTCGTGGCGCACCGGTCCGGGCAGGCGGAGCAGCGTCATCGGCCGGACTGACCGGCGCGACCGACGGAGCTCGCGCCGGAACTCGGCCCAGCCGGCGCGGGCCGGCGTCGCGGCGGGTGCGGCGGCCTGCTCCTCTGGAGCGGTGATGAGGACCAGGACCAGCGCGATGATCCCGATGACACCGAGCCACCAGGCGAGGCTCGGCTGGAGGGCGACGCCCGCGCGGGCGATCTCCAGTCCGATCCCGGCGCCCGCCAGCGCGGCGACCAGGGCGACGACCAGGTGGTGTCGTCGTGCGGGAGTCACCCGCGGCCCCACTGCAGCGAAGCGACGCGACTACTCGCGGCGGCACCTTCTGCGGCCGTCTCCGGCACCACAGTGCCGCGGCCGAACGACGAGTACGTGAAGCCGTCTGCCGACAGCCGCTCACCGGTCAGCACATTCCGGCCATCGATGACGATGCGGCGGCTCATGGTCATTCCCGCGACCGCCCAATCGAGGTCGACGAATTCCGGCCACTCGGTGACGAGCACGGCGACGTCGGCGCCGCGGAGTGCATCGGCGGCCGCAGGCACGACCTCCAGCCCTGGCACTAGGACCGCGGAGCGATCGCGCGCGGACGGCATCGGGTCATAGGCGACGACCGAGGCGCCCTGCTCGATCAGCTCGGTGGCGATCGTCAGCGCCGGCGCATCGCGCAGATCGTCGGTATCCGGCTTGAACGTCAGGCCGAGGAGGGCGACGCGGCGACCCCGCACGGTGCCATCGAGCAGAGAGGCGGCGCGCTCGACGACCTGGCTGCGGCGACGATGGTTGACCTCGTCGACGGCGCTCAGCAGCGGCGTGTCCACGCCTGCCTGGGCGGCCGTCCGGATCGTCATCGCGACCTGGTTCGGAAGGCACGAGCCGCCGAACCCGACACCCGCGCGAAGGAACGATCCGCCGATCCGACTGTCGTAGGACATGCCATCCACGACCGTCGACACGTCGGCGCCGAATGCGTCGCAGATCTCGGCGAGCTCGTTGGCGAAGCTGATCTTCGTGGCGAGGAAGAGGTTCGCGCCGAGCTTGGTGATCGCCGCGTCGATGGCGCCCATGACGATCACGGGTGCCGCCGCGGAGTGATACAGCTCGCGGAGAGCGGCCTCGCCATGGCCGTCCGGGTCGCTCACGACCCCGAGGACGATCCGGTCGGGTTGCTGGTAGTCACGGACGGCCCGACCCTCGCGGGTGAACTCCGGGTTGAGCATCACCGGGATCGGCGACAGCCCGGCGGTCGCCCGACGGCTGGCGACCAGGGCCGGCAGCTGTCGGATGAAATCGGGCGGCAGCGTCGAGCGGACGACGAGCGTCGATCCCTCAGCCATGGCCGGGACGATGTCGGCGAGTGCGCCGCGGACCGTGTCGGTCTGCCAGCCGCCGTTCCCGTCGTGCGTGCCCACGGCGACGATCACCATATCGGCCGCCGCGGAGGCCGCCTTGAGGTCGTCGGTGAAGCTCAAGCGCCCGGTGGTGACACCGTCGCCGACCAGTTCGGGCAGCCGTGGCTCGTGGAACGGGACGCGTCCTTCGCGCAACGTCGCCAAACGACGTGGGTCCGCATCGACGCCAGTGACGTCGTGCTCCCACTCGGCAAGGCAGGCGCCCGTGACGAGCCCAACGTAGCCCAAACCGACTACGGTGACACGCATTCGCTATTTCCCCCTTCATGCCGAAGCCCAGTGCTCCGGCTTTCCCGCGACGACAACCCTCCCCAGGATGAGCGTCGAACGACATGAGTCCGATACGGGCTCGATGACAACGCCTCTTGGCTGATCTAAAAGTACCAGCCGCGAGGACCCTATCGTAAGCCCCAGACCTCTCATTTACACTTGCGATTACGGGCCGGATGACGCATGCGAGGTATTGCAATCGCGTCTTCCGGTGCGCCGCCGCACCAATCGGCGGTGTGGCGGAGCCTCGACTCATGACCTCATCCCCGGGTTTTTGTCGGACCTCAGGTAGCATGGCCGCGGTCGGTCCGACGACACCGGAGGGAAGCGTGCAGGGCGTTCTCGATGGCATCCCCATCGTGCTGGTCCTGCTGGCCGGCGTAGGGGCGCCGCTGGCGGGGTGGTACGCGACGCGCTGCGCGCGGAATCCCGCCGTGTGGTTCGGGCTCGGCGCCCTCACGGGCCCGATCGCGCTCGGACTCCTGGTCTTCGCGCCGCCCGGACGCTGCCCGACGTGCGATACGGAGGTCCACGGCTGGGCGACGTCCTGCGAGCGGTGCGGGACATCGCTGACGCTTCGGGTCGGTGGGCGAGCCCGGCCCCGCGCCGCGCGAGAAGCAGCCGACCGCCACGCCTGAGCCGGTCGCATTCCGCACGCTCGGTGCCAGGGTCGCGCCGGTCGATGGCGATCGGCAGCCATCGGCATCCGTCGCGCCGACCCCGATCGATAGCGCGCGCGGGTCGACGCGTCGGGACTCGCGCGACTGGCCCAGTCGGCCCATGGCGTCCCCCACGTCGCTGGGCATCCGACCGACGTTCACGGCCTCCAACTACGTCGCGGCGACCACCGCCGAGGAGATCACCGCAGGCGAGGTGCTCTCGACCGGTGTGTACATCTCGGGCAACGCGGGCCTCGAGATCGGTGCGTGCTATGCCATCGCCCGCGATGGCGACCAGCTGCGCGTGTTCGGTCCGGTCGACGCCGGAGAGCTCAAGGTCCGCCACGAGGGAGCGGTCCTCGATTTCGACGTCACCGCGATGGACGATCGGGTGATCATCTCGGGGCGCGAGGGCCAGTCCTCGCTCGCGATCGTCTTCCGGACGATCGGCGGGATGCGGGCGGCCGATCTCGAGCTCGCCCTCGCGGCACCGGTCGCCGGCGCCGGTTCGTGACGGCTCTGGAGCGGGCCCCGGAGCCGAGCCCAGCGCGGCGGACCTGGCCACCAGGCCCTGAGGTCATCGGGGCCGTCCTCGCGGTCATCGTCATCGCGGTGATCGGCACGACGGCCTTCGCGGGCCCTCCGGCATCGCCGACGGGCTCGGGTTCCCCTCGACCCACGCAGTCGGTCGCAGCCGCAACGGCCTCGCCAGAGCCACTGGTCGACCCAGGGACCGTCAAGCTCCTGCGAGCCGTGAACGAGCGCCTTGCCGCGTTCGGGGTCGGGTTGGAGCGTGAGCTCGACCGGTCGACGCTGCGGACGAACGAGGTCCAGTCGCTCATCCGCCAGGTGAACCGCACCGTCGGCTTCGGGTCGGACTACGTCGTGCGGCTGGGTGGCGCGCTGGGCGAGAACGAGCCTGGCGGCAAGATGGCGGCGCTGTACAAGGTGATGGGCGACTACGGCGACCAAGACGCTCGACGCATCGGTGCAGAACGACGCCGTCTATCGCGTCGGCGCCGGCCTCCTCGTGATAATGATCGCCGAGCTCGGGCCCTTGCAGGCGGAGCTCGACGCGCTCGCCATCGCGCCGCCGCCGACTCCTGTCGTTTCGCCGAGCTCCGCGCCGCCGAGCGCGCCCGCATCGACAGCCCCGCCGTCGTCAGCCCCGCCGCCATCGAGCGCGCCGCCTGCCTCGGTCACGCCGGCGCCACCCGTCGGGTCGCCACCGCCGTCCGGTGGCGATCCCGCCGGAGCCATCGCCGGCGCCGGATGAGCAGGTCACGAACGGCGGCTTCGAGAACGGCGTCGGGACGCCGTGGGCGCTGTTCGTCGGGCTGGGCGCGCAGGCGTCGCTCACCGCCGACACCACTGCCCCGGCGGCGGGCACGACCGCGGCCGTCGTCGACATCACGGTGGGCAGTCCCGCCTACGCCGGCATCTCGCTACGCCAGCCAGGCATGCGGATCGAGGTGGGGCGCCATTACCTGCTCACGTTGTGGATGCGTTCCGAGACCGCCCGCGAGATCCGCGTGCGGATCACCTCGACGGTCGGGAATTCATACGTCGCCCGGACCGCGACGGTCGGCCCCGCGTGGGCACCGATCACGTTCCCGATCATCGCTTCCGGGACGGACCAGAACGCCGTTCTCGAGATCGATCTCGGTCGGTCCGATGTCACGACCTGGCTGGACTCGGTCTCGTTCCGACCGACGGTGGGGCCGTAGCACCACCCGGGTTCGCGGGCCCTGCTCGGCCCACGCACACTGGCTCGCCCGTGGGTCCCCCAGCGTTCCAACCGACGAAGGAGCGAGGCGAGCACGACGTTCCGACGCTGCTCGGGTCTCCCGCGCGTTCCGGATGACGGCGGAAGACCGATCCAGCGGACCGGAGCGCGGTTCCGGCCGTCAGTTGGACCGCTGGCGGTTCCACGCTCGGTTCACCGACCGCCTGCGGCCCCTTCGAGGCCTCGTCGTCCGACGCATCTGTTCCTGGCCCGGCCCGTGGACCATCCGACGACCGGCGAGCCAGGCGGGTCTCGCCAGCACGGCCACGACCGCCGAACGGTCCGTCGGGCGGACCATTCGACGGAGGAGGCGCGACGGAGGGTGGACGCGACGTCGCCCGCCGGTCGGACGGTCCGCGCGGCGGACCATCCGCGGGGCGAAGGGCTGCGCCGCGGTTCGCGGCCCGGATCAGGCGAGCGAACCACCCGGGCGCGGCTCGTGGACGCGCACGTCGCGCAGCCCCCGCGCCGCGAGCGCCTGCCGCAACTGCTCCGGCGTCCCGGCCAGGACCGGGAACGTGCCGTAGTGCAGCGGCACGACCTCGTTGACACCCAGGAACTCGACCGCCAGGGCCGCCGCCGGCGGGTCCATCGTGAAGTGCCCGCCGATCGGCAGCATCGCGAGATCGGGCCGGTGGAAATCGCGGATGAGCTGCATGTCGGAGAACACAGTGGTGTCGCCGGCGTGGTAGATCCGGTACCCGTCCTCGAGCTCGATCACGAACCCCGCAGGCTCGCCGAGGTACAGCGTCGTCTCCCCGGCTGCGTTCCAGTCACCTGCCGAGTGATCCGCGCTGACCATCGAGACCCGTAGCCCGGCGGCTTCGACCGTGCCGCCCTTGTTCATCCCGGTCGCCGCATCGGCACCGCCGGGGAGCTGGCGCGCCAGCCACAGGCTCATCTCGTGCATGCACGGCCACGCCGGTCGAAGCCGGCTGGCCAGCGCGAGGGCATCGCCGAAGTGATCGAAATGGCCGTGCGTGACGAGCAACAGGTCGCAGCGGTCCACGGCATCCACCGCGATCGGGCTCCGCGGATTCGCGAACCACGGATCGATGATCACCGTCCGACCGCCGGCGGTGTCGATGCGGATGCAGGAGTGGCCGAACCACGTGATGGTCGTGCCGTCGGGGAGTGCCATGGGATACCTCCGTCGTGTCGTCGATGTCGATGCTAGCGACGCGGCTACACTCGCGACGTGTCAGCGACCCAGATCGCGGAGAACCTCGCCTACATCAACTGGACGATGCTCGCGGGACTTGCGCTGGGCACCTACGCCGCGGTCGCTCTCCTGCGTCGCCGAACGACCGCGACCCGCGGCTACCTGGGCTTCGCGACGGCCTGTGCGATCGCGTTCGGGGTGCTGGCGTGGCTCAGTGACGGTGCATTGCCGGGAACCCTCGGAGCGTCCCCGGTCGTACCGGATCCCGCGTTCGACATCCCGCGCCGCGCCGCCCTTGCCGCGTTCGTGGTCCTGGCGGTCTTCGCCCTGGTCGGACGGCGGGCATCACAGCGGGCCGGCGGCGTCGCGGAATCCCTCGCCCTCGTTGCGGGCGGGCTGACGGTCGTGTTCGGCGCCCTCGGCTGGGGGAATGGCCCGCTCGGGGCTGCCGCTCTGCTGGTCCAGCTGGCCGTCCTCTTCGCCGCCACGGGCGGTGTCTTCGCGGCGATGATCCTGGGCCACTGGTACCTCGTGACGCCCAAGCTCCCCGAAGCGCCGCTCATCCTGCTCGCCCGGGTGCTCCTCGTCGTCATGGCAATCCAGGTCGGCTTGTTCGTGGCGTGGGTCGGGGTGGGCGCCGGCCCGGCGGACCCCGCGCCGTTCGGTGCGCTGACCGGAGAGGGGGCGCTGTTCGTCTGGTTGCGCCTCATCGTCGGGCTCATCTTCCCGCTGATCGTGTCGTGGGCGGCGGTGCAGACCGCCCGCACGCGATCGATGGAGTCGGCGACCGGCCTCCTGTACATCAACGTCGGCACGATCGCCGCGGGCACGATCCTCGCGGCCGGCCTCTATTTCGGCTACGGCCTGCTGGTCTGACCGGCATCTACACACACATGGAGCAGCGATGAAGAGCGAGCGCGACTGGATCCCCGGCGCCACGGACCTCGACTGGATCGAGTCGATCGCGCCGCCGCTGCCGCCGGCGCTGGCAGCCATCGAGGCCGCCGCCGATCCGCTCGGGATCCCGATCGTCGATCGCGATGCGGGCCGCGTGTTGTCGACGCTCGCCGGGGGCCGGCGCCGGATCGTCGAAGTCGGGACTGCCTACGGGTTCTCGACGCTGTGGCTGGCCCTCGGCCAGCCCGACGACGGCACGATCGTCACGATCGACCCGGACCGCGAGCGGACCGACCTCGCCCGAAGCTGGTGGCGCGAGGCCGGCATCCCGGACGAGCGCATCACGATCGTCTCGGCCAAGGCGCTCGACGCCTTCGGGTCCGGCGAGCCTGCACTCGCCGGCCCATTCGATCTCGCGTTCATCGACGCGATCAAGCAGGAATACACGGCATATCTCGACGCCCTCATCGATGGGCGCCTCGCGCCAGGTGCGCTGATCCTCGCCGACAACGTCCTGTGGAGCGGCCGCGTCGCTCGATCACGTCCCGATGACGACGGCGAGCGGACCACCGCCCTCCGCGCCTTCTGCGAGCGCGTGTTGAGCGACCCGCGGTTCACGGCCACGATCCTGCCGGTCGGTGACGGGCTCCTCGCCGCGACATGGCGCGGGTGAGGGCACCGCTCGCGTGCGCATCCGCGTCCGGCTCTTCGCGATCCAACGCGAGCTCGCCGGCACCCGGGAGGTTCCGCTCGAGCTCGAGGACGGGGCCACGGTCGCCGATGCCTGGACGGCTCTCGTGACCGCCCACCCCTCGCTGGAACCGGGGCGCGCCTCGGTCCGGTTCGCGCGAAACGGGGCCTACGCCGACGAGACGACACAGCTCGCCGATGGCGACGAGGTCGCGATGATCCCGCCCGTGTCGGGCGGTGCGACCCCGCAGCGTGTGCTCGAACTGCGCGCCGAGCCGTTCGACGAAGCGATCCTCGCCGATCTCACCGCGCGCCTGGCCACGCCCGAGGACGGCGCCGCCGTCGGCTTCCTCGGCCGGACGCGGGTGACGCCCGGCACGCCGGCTCCGGGCCAGGAGGCGGAGGCCGCCCGCCACGCCGATCGGGCGGTCGAGTCGCTCGAGTACGAGGCCCACGAATCGATGGCGGTCCGGGTCCTCGGCGAGATCGCCGACGAGATCGCCGCGCGCTTCGGGGTCGAGCGGGTGGCGATCGTCCACCGGACCGGAGAGGTGCCTCTCGGCGAGGTGTCCATAGCCGTCGTGGCCGTCAGCCCGCACCGTGACGCAGCGTTCGAGGCTGCTCGCTACGCCATCGATGAGACCAAGGCGCGCGCACCGATCTGGAAGGCCGAGCGCTTCAGCGACGGCCATGTCTGGATCGGGCAGGCCGCGCGGACCGGACCGGAGGAGGGCTCGTGAGGGTCTACATCAGCGTCGACATGGAGGGCATCGCGGGGATCAATCACCCGCACCCGACCGACCCGACCGATCGGCGCTATCCCGAATCGGTCGCCCTGATGATCGGCGAGACGAACGCGGCGATCGAAGGCGCGCTGGCCGCCGGTGCCACCGACATCCTGGTCAACGACAGCCACTGGAACATGTACAACCTGCTCCCGGCGGAGGTGCACCATAGCGCCCGGGTCCTGCAGGGCCAGAAGGCATGGTCGATGGTGGCGGGCGCGCGGCGGACGGCAGACGGCGAGCCGTCGTTCGACGTCGCTCTGTTCGTCGGCTACCACGCGCGCGCAGGCCACCCGAGCGGGACGATCGCCCACACGTATTCCGGCATGCCGGTCGAGACCCGCCTCGACGGCCGGCCGACCGGCGAGTACGGGGTGAACGCACTCGTCCTCGGCGCGTGGGGCATCCCGGTCGGCATGGTCGCCGGCGACGATGCGCTGGCCGAGGAGGTCGAGGGCTGGCTGCCGTGGGCCGAGCGGGTCGTCGTCAAGACGATCGATGGCGGCCGCAGCGCGACGTCCTTCCATCCGACAGTCGCGCGCGCCCGCGTTCACGAGGGCGCGGAACGGGCGGTGAGGCGCGCGGCCGCCGGCGAGCTACGGACGCTCGAGGTCAAGAGTCCGGTGTCGATCGAGATCGATGTCCCGCGCGGGGTCATCGCCGATCACGCCGCGATCATGCCCGGCGTCGAGCGGGTTGGCGACCGGACCGTCCGGTTCGCTCATGACGACGCCGAGACCGCCTTCCGCGGATTCCTCTCGATCGTGCGCCTGGTCGAGTCGGTCAGTGGCTGACCGCCCGATCGACAAGCTGGCGGAACGCGCCGAGACCCTCGCCGGCGCGTGGGGCGCCCGTGCCCGGGCGTCGACGACGCTGGGTCAGGAGCGGGCGCTCCTGCGACTGTTCGGCGTGACGGGGCTGGACCGCTCAGGACGCCCGCTTGCGGGCGCCACGGTCGACCGCTGGCTGACCAGCGCACAAGACGGGCTCGGCGGCGGGATCGCGCTGCCGTTCGCCATGGCCCTGACGGAGTACGACCTCGAGCCGCAGCAGCTGGCTCTCGACGTGGCGTCCGGCGCGATCGACCTCGCGCTGGAAGCGGAGCTGCTGCGGGAACCGGAACGCCGAGCGATCGCGGTCGGGGAGGCGGATCGCCTGGTGGGTGTCGCCGTCGATCGGATCGACGCCGACCGGATCGCCCGGCGGGAACTCCTGGACCTGCTGGGCGAGGCATCGCGACCCTGGATCGGCACGACGCTCGCCGAACCGGAGGTCGACGAGGCGCTCGACGAGGCCGCGGGGCTCGGATCGGCCGGGTTCGACTTGCTCCGTGTGGAGGTTCCGATCGGCCGCGAGCTCGCGGATCGCATGCAATCGGCCGGCGTCGAGCCACCGGAATGGCACCCGAGGGAAGGTCGTGGCGGCCGCTCGAGAGCCGCGGATATGGACGGAGCAGACCCTGCGCCCTCGGGCAGCCAGCGCGCGCTCGCGCGCCTCCGTCGCGCGGCCGACGGTGTCGCCGCCCAGCGCCGCGCCTACGTGCGACTTGGTACCGCGATCCCGCCGCTCGGCGTGCCGGAGGGGGCTGTGGTCGCGGCCTTCGAGCGCGTCGACCTCGTCGAGGCCGATCCCGTCGCCGAGATCGTGGTCGGCGGCGTCGATCCGGATCGATCGCTGGCCGACCATGCGTTCGCCCGACGGCTGCATCGACGCTCGGACACCTTCGTCTCGATCGGACCCGGGCCGCTGGTCGTCGCCCCCGATCTCGTCTCTGGCGTGCCGTCGGACCCGGCGACGCGGTCGGGCAGGGCGCTTGCGCTGCAGCTGCTGGGCGTGGCGCTTGCCCGCGCCGATGGCCTATCGAGCGACCGGATGGTGGTCGGCGCGTATCCGGCGTGGCTGGCGGACGAGCCGTCGGCCGTGGCCCGTATCCTCGCCGAGGTCGACGTCCGACGCTCCCTCTTCCCCGACCACATCATCCGGTTCGACGAGCCCGTCGCGAACGGCTCGACCGGAGGTCCGGGCGCCGCATGGTCGTACATCGTGGCTGCCGCCCTGGCGCGAACGGGGCCGAGCGCCCTGCTGATGCGGCGCAGCCACGCGGACATGGCTCATGCGGCCAGCGACGCTCGTGCAGCGGCGCGGACCGCGACCGAGGTCGCCGGCGTCTCGACGCGTCGGCCGCTCCACGGCGTCGCCCAGGACCACTCGACCGCGATGCTCGCTGTCGCGATGACCACTCTCGACCGACTGTCCGACCTCGGCTGGCGCGCGGTCGTGGGCGATCCGCCCCGGGCGGTCGGCCGGAATCGCGAGGGTCGAGCGACGTGGGCCATCGGCGGCGACGCCGTCGCAGAGCGGACCGAATCGTTCGACGCGCTGGGCGCGTTCGACAAGGACTGAGTGCCGCAGGTCCCGCGCCAACGAGCGTCCCCGTCAGCCGCCCGACACCGCCGGGATGACATGCACCGTGGCCGCGGCGCCGACCGGCGACGTGAGATCGGCCATCTGACCGTCGACGAACACGTTGATGTGGGGCCGCAGCCGCGGTCCTGGCTCGACCAGTCGGTCGCGCATCCCCGGTGCGTGGGCATCGAGCGCCGAGATCAGCGCGTCCACGGTCTCGCCGGACAGCTCATGGCGTCGTTCGACGCCGGGGAACAGCGTGAGCAGCGACCTCGGCAGCAGGACCGTCGCCATCGCCTCAGTGCTCGCGGACGACCGCCTCGACCGCCCAGATCTCCGGCAGGTTGCCCGTGACGAGCCGCCACGAGTCTCCCTCGTCGGCGCTGTGCCAGAGCTGCCCGGTCTTGGTGCCGAACGTCACGCCCACCGGATCGAGCGTGTCGCGCGCCATCGCTTCGCGCAGCACGCCGAGGTAGGCGTCTTCCTGCGGGAGCCCGGATCCTCCGCGCGTCCATGTGTCGCCGCGATCGGTCGTCCGCCACACGGCGGCGCTCGCGTCGGGCATGTACCGACCGTCCTCGGGCTGGGTCAACGGGATGACCCAGAACGTCTTCGGGTCGCGAGGGTGGGTCACCAGCGGGAAGCCGAACTGGCTGGACACGCCGTTCGCGGAGAGGTCGGTCCAGGTCAGGCCGCCGTCGGTCGAGCGGTACTGGCCGCAATGATTCTGCTGGTAGAGCGTCTCGGGCTCGCCGGCCGCCATCGCGAGCTTGTGGACGCATTGGCCGGTCTCCGGTTCGGGGCCCGGGACGAAATCGGCGCGCACGCCCTTGTTGCGCGGCTCCCACGACGCCCCGCCGTCGCGTGTCTCGAACACGCCCGACCGCCGAGATCCCCACCCACATCCGCTGCGGGTCCGTCGGGTGCGGGACGATCGTGTGGAGGATCAGCCCGCCGGCGCCGGGCCCCCAGGTCGGGCGCGTCGGATGGTTCGTGAGCCCCTCGACGTGGGACCAGGTCGCGCCGCCATCCGAGCTCCGGAAGAGACCGGCCGGTTCGACGCCGGCGAACAGCGTCCCGTCCGGGCCGGTCGCCAGGCTCCAGACGGTCGCGACCGGCTCGACGCCCTCGCCCTCACCGTAGGTCAGCCCCTCGGACGAGTGGGTCCAGGTCGTCCCGCCGTCCTCGCTCCGCCACACGGCCGGGCCGTACCAGGGGCTCCCGCCCGCGGCCAGGATCGCGCCGCTCGACGGTTCGATGATCAGGTCGTGGATCGGCCAGCCCTCGCACAGCGGCCCACGCACCGCCCAGTCGCGCCGGTCCTGATCGCTGTCGAGGATGAAGGCGCCTTTCGGCGTGCCGACAAGGAGCTGCACATCGGTCATCGACGGTCCTCCGGGCGATCCGGCCTAGAAGCCGGCCTTGAACGGATAGACGACCCAGCGGTCGGTCTCGACCGCGTAGACGTCGGGGCGGGCGGGGACGACGGAATGCTCCGGCTTGTAGTGGATGACGGCGGTGACCGGCGAGCCACCGGCCTGGCGGACGCGCTCCGTGACGGCGTGGATCGTCGTGCCGCTGTCCCACACCTCGTCGACGATGAGCACGCGCTTGCCACGCAACAGCGGGTCGGCCGGGAACTGGAAGAAGGTCGGCCGCGGACCGGGCTGGCCGCTGTCGTCGTAGTACTCGACGGCGGCGACGAGGATGTCGCGCAGCCGCAGTCGATACGCCAGCATCCCGGCCGGCACCATGCCGCCCCGCGTGATCGCCAGCATCACGTCGAACTGCCGGCCGGCGAGACGTTCCGCGAGCACACCGACCAGCCGGTCGAGGTCCTCCCAGCTGACGATGTCGCGTTCCGGGGCCGCGATCTGGGTCATCGACCCAAGGATACGGCGCGGATGGCCTCCACCGAAGCCGGATCGTCGAGCGCGGACAGGTCGCCGGGATCGAGGCCTAGCCAGGCGGCTCGGATGACCCGGCGCATGACCTTGCCCGAGCGCGTCTTGGGGAGGGACCGGACAACGGCGACGACCTCGGGCTTGAGCGGCTTGCCGAGATCGTCGGTGATCGTCCGCGAGATCGCGCCGCGCAGCGCGTCGTCGTCGGTCTCACCCGGGCGGAGCACGCACAGCACGACGATCGCCTCGCCCTTGATGTCGTGCGGGACGCCGATCGCGGCCGCCTCGAGCACCGACGGATGCCCGACGGCCGCACTCTCGACCTCGGCCGGGCCGACCCGCTTGCCGGCGACCTTCAGCGTGTCGTCGGAGCGGCCGTGGATGTACCAGAACCCGTCGGCATCGATCGACGCCCAGTCGCCATGCGCCCACAGACCCGGACCAGCGCGACCAGTACGTCTCCTCGTATCGCGCGCGGTCGCCCCAGAAGCCGCGGGTCATGCCCGGCATCGGTGCGCGGATGACCAGCTCGCCGACCCGGCCGCGCACGGGCGAACCCGCGTCATCGACGACGTCGGCGGCGGTCCCGATGCACGGGCCCGAGAAGCTGGTGGGCTTGATCGGCCCGACGACGTTGCCGCCGACGATGCCGCCCGACACCTCGGTCCCACCCGAGTAGTTGACGATCGGGCAGCGACCTTCGCCGACCTCGCGGAAGAACCACCACCACGGCTCCGGGTTCCACGGCTCACCGGTCGAGCCCAGGACGCGTAGCGACGAGCGGTCGTGCGCGCGAACGGGCTCCTCGCCGTGCGCCATCAGGGCGCGGATGACGGTCGGCGACAGGCCCAGGTGGGTGACGCGGTGCCGCGCGACGATCTCCCACAGCCGATCAGGACCCGGGAAGTCGGGCGCGCCCTCGTACAGCACGAGCCGCGCGCCGAGCAGGAGGCTCCCGGCGATCGCCCACGGCCCCATCATCCAGCCGAGGTCGGTGAACCAGAACAGCGTGTCGCGCTCGGTCAGGTCGAATGTGTGGGCGAGGTCCTGCGCGGCCTTGATCGGGAAGCCGCCGTGGACGTGGACGGCGCCCTTCGGCCGACCGGTCGTCCCGGACGTGTAGATGACCATGTAGGGCGTCTCGGGATCGCGGTCCGGCGGTGATCCTGCTTCCCCAGGCCCATCTGACGCCCACCAAACGTCCCTTTGCTCACGCCAAGGGACCGACAGGGCGTCACCCGCCCGGCGGACGACCAGGACACGCTCGACCGAGGGCGCCTGAGCGACTGCCGCGTCTGCCACCGACTTCAGATCGACCCATGCGCCGCGGCGCAGGAAGCCGTCGGCGGTGATCAGCATCTTCGCGCCGCAGTCGGCAAGGCGCGAGGCGATCGCCGGCGCGGCGTAGCCCGAGAAGATCGGCGTGAAGATCGCCCCGAGCCTGCTCACGGCCAGGACAGCCACGACCGTCTCCGGCAGCATCGGCAGCAGGATCCCGACCCGGTCGCCGGCGCCGATACCGAGGCCGGCGAGCTGCCCGGCGGCGCCGCGCACGGCAGTTGCCAGCTCGGCGTTGGTCACCGACCGGACTGACCCGTCCTCGCCCTCCCAGGTGATCGCGATGCCGTCCGGGTCGCGTGCCGCCCGAGGTTCGACTGCGGCCCACGACCAATCGAACGACCCACCGATCCACCAGCGGGTCCAGGCCGGCCCGCCGGAGAAGTCGGCGACCTCGCGTGGCCGCCGCGTCCAGGGGATCGCGATGTCATCGGTGGCGGCGCCCCAGAACCAGGCCGGGTCCTCGACCGCTCGTGCCTGGAGCGCCTCGAGCGACGGCTCCCCGGTCGCGCGGAGGAATCGTGCCAGCCGCGCCTCGGCCGCCGCCCGGATCGGGCCGCCACGCGACGTCAGCGGCGTCGCGCCCGAAGATCGGCCACGTTTCTCGACGGTTCGCCATGCCGCAAGACTAGCGAGAAGGTCGGGCCTCGAAGCGGCCGATCATTACCGCCGGATACTCGCCCCAGGAGTCTTGGGCGGCCACCGAGGCCCGATTCGGCCGGGTGATCGGCTCGGAGGTGCGCTCCCATGCGGGTGCCTCGGCCACTGAGCGGGATCGGTCGTCGGATTTGGCGCCCAAGACTCCGTCCACGAGTATCTGGCGGAGAACGATTCGGCGCTGCTCCACCGGGGTCACGGCGTCCGGTCGCGCGCCGTCAGCCCGCCCGGACCAGCGGCAGGCGCACCGTGAAGCGGGCTCCGCCGCCGTCCCGGTTGGCGGCCGCGATCCGGCCCCCGTGCCGCTCCACGATCCAGGCCGCGATCGCCAGCCCGAGCCCCGTCCCGCCACCGGGCGCGCCGGCCCCGCGATAGAACCTGTCGAAGACCCGCGGAAGGTCCTCGGCCCGGATGCCCGGGCCCTGGTCCTCGACCACGACGACGGCATCGCCGCCGTCGGTTCGGACGCGCACGTCGACCCGGCTGCCGCTCGGCGCATGGCGGATCGCGTTGTCGACGAGGATCGCGACGAGCTGTCGCAACCGGGCCGGGTCGCCGGTGATCTCGGCCGGGACCGGGTCGACGACCAGACTGACCTCGCGTTCCTCGGCCAGCCGCGTCAGCGCGGACGCCCCCGTCGAGGCGATATCGCCCATGTCGAGCGGCACGCGCTCCAGTTCGACCGCGCCCGAATCCGACCGCGCCAGCAGGAGGAGGTCGTCGACCATCGCCGTCAGGTGGTCGACTTCATCGCGGATGTCGGTCAGCGCGTTCCCGACCGTGTGCCACCGGGCGCGTCGGGTGCCGCTCGAGGTCGTCGACGCTCGCCCGGATCACGGTCAGCGGCGTGCGCAGCTCGTGCGATGCGTCCGCGGCGAACTCGCGCTGCCGGCGCAACGCCTCGCGCTGGTTCATCAGCGACTGGCGGATCGGCACGAGGGCGCGGTTCGCGTAGGCCGCCCCGACGCCGGACGCGACGAGCAGCGCGATGGCACCGCCGACGACGAGGACCAGCACGAGGATCTGCAGGGTGCGCTCCTCGGTCGTCCGATCGCCGACGATCTGGATGAACAGCTGCCGGCCACGGAACGTGACCGGGTCGGTCAGCACCCGGACCGGCGTGTTCGCCACCGTCGCAGTGGTCGTGGTCGGCGTGACGTCCCGCACCTTGATCGCGACCGTCGCCTCCCGGATGTCCCGCCTTCCGGTCGCACGAGCAGCGTCGACGGACGCCATCACGGGCAGGCCTTCCGGAACGAGCGGGGGCGGCCTGATCGGCACGCCCCGGTCGTCGAGGACCAACGTCAACGTGCCGGAGCCGGGTCCACCGAAGATGAACCCGCCGGTCGGCAGCTCATCGTTCGGGCGCGGCGGCCTTCCGGTGATCGAGTTCGCCTGGCCGATCAACTCGGCAGTCCCCGAGCTCGACAGCGAGCGGTCGACAGCGATGTACAGCACGACGCCGAGCACGACCAGCAGCGCGAGCGTGATGCCGCCGCTCCACAGGGCGAGCTGGATCCGCACCCGGCGAAGGAGCCGCGATTCCTCCGGGGTCACGCCCTCAGGCATCGGCGAGTCGGTAGCCGACACCTCGCACGGTCTGGATGTAGCGGCCGGCCGTGCCCAGCTTGTCGCGCAGGTAGTGGATGTACGCGTCGACCGCGTTCGGGGTCACGGCGACGCCGAACGGCCACGCCTGATCGAGCAGCTGGTCGCGCGACAGGGTCTGGCCGGCATGCCGGAGGAGGCATTCGAGCAGCGAGAACTCGCGCGGGCTCAGGTCGACGGCCGAACCGTCGACTGTCACGCGCCGGGCCGTCTCGTCGAGAGCGATCGGCCCGGCGACCAGGGTCGGCTTGGTCCGACGTCCGGGTGGCGCACCCCGGCGGGCCAGCGCCCGCAGCCGGGCCGACAGCTCCTCGAACGCGAACGGCTTGACGAGGTAGTCGTCGGCACCCGCATCGAGGCCGGTCACCCGATCGCCGACGGTGTCACGTGCCGTGAGCATCAGGATCGGGAGCTCGGAGCCGGCAGCCCGAAGGCGTCGCGCGACCTCCAACCCGCTGATGTCGGGCAGGCCGATGTCGAGGATCACGCACTCGATGCCGGGCGCGTCCTCCGCGATCTCGAGTCCCGATCGGCCGTCCGTGGCGAGCTCGACGACATGACGATCGTCCTCGAGCAGGCGCTTGAGGAGCCGCGACAGGCGAGGGTCGTCCTCGACGACCAGGAGATGCATACCGATGAGCCTAGCGCTGGCCGGTCGTTCATCGCGCCGACCGTCACATCGCTGGCCGACATCTGCGGTGTCTCACCGGCCGCTGCCCGCGGTGACGCGGCCACCGGTGACCTTCACGGAGACATCGTCACCGACGGCCACGTCCGATGCCGAGGCGTCCGCGGCTTCGTGATACGTGGTCGTGTCGTCGAGCTTGAAGGTCGTTTCCTGCCCATCAGCGAGCTTCAGCGTGATGCTGTCGGCATCGACGGCCGTGACGGTCCCGTCGATGGAAAGGCCGCCGTTGAGCGCCAAGCCACCGGGCCCCTTCGGCCCGTTGGGATCGAAGCTGCCGTCCGGCGTCACGATCGTGCCGCCCGGCGCGAGGCCGCGGGCGAATGCGGGCCCGGCACTGGCGGGCGCGGTGATCCGGCCGGCGGCGAAGGCCACGGCGCCGATGGCCAGGACGGCGGCCACGGCCAGGGCGATGTCGAGGAGCCGGTTCGATCGGCGGGTCGGGATCGCAACCGGGTTGGCGGGTCCGACGGGAGCGGTTCCGACCGGAGCGGGTTCCAACGTCATCGAGGTCTCCTTACTCGTAGCGAAGCGCAGTGATCGGATCGAGCCGAGCCGCCTGCCGCGCCGGCCACACGCCGAACACGACCCCGACGAGCAGGCTCGACATCACGGCGGCGATCAACGTCGAGGGGTTGAAGGCGAACGACCACCCGGCGACCTGGGCGATGAGCGCCGAGACCACAAGGCCGACGGCGACCCCGAGCAGGCCGCCGAGGAGCGACAGCGTCAGCGCTTCGACGAGGAACTGGGCGAGGATGTCGAGCGCCCTGGCGCCGATCGCCTTGCGGATGCCGATCTCGCGGGTCCGCTCCCGGACCGACACGAGCATGATGTTCATGATCCCGATGCCGCCGACGACCAGCGAGATCGAGGCGATGCCGCCGAGCAGCAGCGTCAGCGTCCCGCTGATCGAGGAGGCGGCTTCGAGCAGCTGCGTCTGATCGAAGATCGCGAAGTCGTCGTCATCGGCCGCGGCGAGGTCGTGGCGCTCACGCAGGAGCGCGGTGATCCGGGCGTTGGTGGTGTCCATGTCGGCCGCGGTCGCGACGCTGACGCCGATGCTGCGGACGCTGTCGCCGCCGAGGAAGTACTTCTGCACCGTCGCGACCGGCACCAGGATCGAGGTCGTCCGGGTCCTCGAAGCCGCTGCCGCCCTTCGGCTGGAGGATGCCGATGACCGTGAACCCGATGCCGCCGATGCTGATCTCGGAGCCGATGGCGTCCGCGCCGAGGCCCAGGTCGTCGGCGGTCGACTTGCCGAGCACCGCGACGCGGAGCTCGCGATCGACGCTGACGTCGGTCAGCCCCGTGCCCTGCCAGATCGTGTGCGCCCGCACGCTCACGTAGTCAGCGGTCGTGCCGATGATGGTCGTGTTGGTGGACTCCTCGCCGGCCGTCACGTCCTGGCTGGTCGAGACCTCCGGGGCGACGCCGGCGACGCCGGGCTCGTCGGCGATCGCCGCCGCGTCCTCGATCGTCAGGCTCGTCGAGCCGTCGGAAGCCTGTTCCGTCGGGCTGATCGTGAGGAGGTTCGTGCCGAGGCTCGCGAGGGAGTCGGTGATGTTCGAGGTCGTTCCCTGGCCGACCCCGACGAGGGCCACCACGGAGGCGACGCCGATGATCACGCCGAGCATCGTGAGCGCCGCGCGCAGCCGGTTGGTGCGGAGTCGTGACAGGGCCAGCCGGAGAAGCTCGAAGACGCTCATGCCGCCAGCCGCCCGTCGAGGAGGTGGATCTGCCGGTCGGCCGTCGCGGCGACGTCGATGTCGTGGGTGATCAGCACGATCGTCCGACCGCTCCGGTGGAGCTCGCGGAGGAGCGCCGTGACCTCGGCGCCGGCGTGGCTGTCGAGGTTGCCGGTCGGCTCGTCGGCGAGGATCAGAGCTGGCTCGGTGACGAGCGCCCGCGCCATCGCGACGCGCTGCTGCTGGCCGCCGCTCAGCTCGGTCGGCTCATGGTCGACCCGGTCGCCCAGACCGAGCCGCTCGAGGGTGGCTCGTGCCCGACGGAGCCGCTCGGCCCGGCGCACGCCCTGGTAGAGCAACGGCGTCGCGACGTTCTCGAGGGCGCTGGTCCGGGGCAGGAGGTTGTACGACTGGAAGACGAAGCCGATGGTCCGGCTTCGCAGCCGCGCCAGCGAGTCGTCGTCGAGTTCGGCGACCGGCGCGCCGGCCAGCTGGTAGGAGCCGTGAGTCGGCCGGTCGAGGCAGCCGAGGATGTTCATCATCGTGCTCTTGCCGGACCCGGACGGCCCGACGATCGCGACGAACTCGCCCGCGTGGATCCGGAGCGACACGTCGTCGAGCGCGGGGACCTCGACAGGGCCCATGCGGTAGACACGGCTGACTCGATCGAGGGCGATGAGCGGCGTCGTCATCGTCTGGTCCCTAGTTGATCGGCTTTTCGATCGGCGGTCCGCCGCCGTCGATGCGACGGACAACGCCACCAGGCACCCCGAAGCCACCGTTGGTGCCACCCTGGTCGGTGCCGACGAGGTCCGCGGTCGTGCCGATGACCACGGGCGTGCCGGCCTCGAGACCGCTCTTGATCTCGGCGGTGGCGTTCGTGACGAGGCCGACCTCGACAGGCACGCGCTGCGGGTTGCCCTGCGCGTCGAGCGTCATGACGGCGTAGTCCCCGGTCGTGCCCTCGAGGGCCGCGCTGGGCACCGTCACGACGTTCGTCGCCGACGCGATGGTGATCGCGATGTCGGCGCTCATCCCGGGCCGGGCGTCGGCGGGCGTCTCCGCGATCGTGACCGTGACGGGGTAGGAGACGACACCCGAGGAGCCGTCGCCGGCCGTCGGCGAGATCGCGGTGACCGTGCCGTCGAGCGTGGCACCGATCGCGTCGATCGTGACCGTGGCCGACTGGCCGACCTCGACATCGACGAGGTCGCTCTCGACGACGTCGGTCGTGACCGTCAGCGTTCGGGAGGCGACCACGATGGCCGCGCCGGCCGGCGCATCGAACCCGGGTGCAACGTTGACTTCGGTGACGATGCCGTCGATCGGTGCGTTGATGGTGGCGGCGATCAGCTGTGCCTGGAGGGCCTGCCGATCCTCGGTGGCCTTGGAGACCTGGTTCCGCGTCGCGTACACCTGGAGCAGCGCCTGGCGTTCCGCGTTCAGGTCGTCCGCATGCGCGGGCGTCCGCAAGCTGCTCGTTCGCGAGCGTGCGCTGCATGTTGGCGGTCCGGAGGTCGTTGGTGGCGCGGTCGTAGGCGCGCTTGATCTCGGTGGTGTCGGCAGTGGCGAGTGCCTGCCCGGCGGTCACCGTATCGCCCGGCTTGACCGAGACGTCGCTGACCGGCCAGGCCGTTTCGGACGCGGGTGCGTCTTCACTATCGTCGACGAGCCACGGAGCCGACCCGAACGCTAGGCCGTAGGTTGTCGCGGCGGCCAGGCTCCCGGTGGCGGCCACCTCGTCGGTCACGTCGCCGAGTGCCGCGTCGGACGTCAGGTATTCGGTCGCGGTCGTCGTACCCGCACCGAGGCCGCCGACGCTCACCCCGAGGGCTGCGACGCCCACGGCGATGAGGACTGCCAGCGCGAGGATCTTGAGTCGCATGGTGTTGCGCCTACCCTCCGAACACTCGGCGGTCGATCCGCCGTGATCGTCCGTATCGAAGAGGCGCCGGCTGAGACCGGTCTGAGAATCGGGATGGCCGGCCGTAGCATCTGGTGCGTGAGCGAACACGAGGCGGTGCACCGCCGCCCGCGACGCGCGTCGGGTGGGGTCCGGCAGCTCCCGTGGCGCCGCCTCGTCAACCCGTATCGACCGGTCGAGATCCTGACCGAGGACCAGGTCGAGACGATCCACCGGGCGTCGCTCCGGATCCTGTCCGAGATCGGGATGCAGGTGCTGGGGGATCGGGCGCTCGATGCGTTCGCGGGGGCGGGCGCGGCGGTGGACCGGGGCGCTCGCAGCGTGCGGCTGGAGCCGGGGCAGGTCGAGGAGCTCGTCGCGAAGGCGCCGCGGGAGTTCCGGCTACATGCGCGGAACCCGGAGCGGGACGTGCTGTTCGGTGGGACCAACCTGGTGTTCTGCGCGGTCGGCGGGCCGGCGTTCGTCAGCGACCTGGACCGCGGTCGCCGGCCTGGGAACATCGCCGACTTCCGCGACTACGTCCGACTGATCGGCGCGCTCGACGTCATCCACCAGGAGGGCGGCGGACCGCTCGAGCCGACAGACCTGCCGGTCGAGACGCGGCATCTCGACCAGTACCAGATCTTCGCGACCGAGCTCGACAAGACGTGGCATTGCCTGGGCACGGGGCGGGTCGTCGTCGACGATGCCTTGGAAGTCGCGTGTCTTCTGCGGGGCGTGTCGCGTGACGATCTGGCGCGCGAGCCGGCGCTGATCACGATCATCAACACGAACTCGCCGCTTCGCCTCGACGGGCCGATGAGCGACGGGCTGATCGAGATGGCGCTGCACGGCCAGCCGGTCGTGGCGACGCCGTTCACGCTGGCCGGTGCGATGAGCCCGGTGTCGCTGGCCGGCGCGATCGCCCAACAGAACGCCGAGGCGCTGTTCATGGTCGCGCTCGCCCAGATCGTCCGGCCGGGCGCACCGATGATCTACGGCGCGTTCACCTCGAACGTCGACATGCGGACCGGGTCGCCGGCGTTCGGGACGCCCGAGTCGGTGAAGTCGCAGTTCGCGAGCGGCCAGATGGCGCGGCGGTACGGGTTGCCGTGGCGGTCGTCGAACGCGACCGCGTCACCGGTGGTCGATGCGCAGGCGGCCTACGAGGCCGAGATGGCCGTGTGGGGCGCGGTGATGGGCGGCGTCAACCTGCTGTACCAGGGCGCGGGCTGGCTGGAAGGCGGGCTCACAGCGTCGTACGAGAAGCTGATCATCGACGCGGAGATCCTGCAGATGATCTCGGAGGTGCTGCAGCCGCTCGAGGTCTCGGAGGGCTCGCTGGCCTTCGATGCGATCGCGGAGGCCGGCCCTGGCGGCCATTTCTTCGGGACGGCGCACACGCTCGAGCGGTACGAGACGGCGTTCTACACGCCGCTCGTGTCGGACTGGCGGAACTTCGAAACGTGGCAGGCGGACGGTTCGAAGACGGCGACGGAGCGGGCGAACGCCCTATGGAAGCGGCTGCTCGCCGAGGCAGTGCCACCGCCGCTGGATCCGGCCGGTCGCCGAGGCGCTCGATGCGTTCGTCGAGCGGCGCAAGCGGGAGATCAACTCCGCCTGGTGACAGGACACCGAATTCCACGAGGTTGTGTAACGCGGCTGCGCCCCGCACGCTCGCCGGAGGACGCTGCGCCAAAAAGACCTAGTGCGGCGGTTTCGGTGGCTTTGCGTGTTTCGGCGGCTTCGGCGTTCTATCGGGTTTCGGCGAGGGGGTAGGAGTCGGTGCGATCATCGACGTCGGGTCGGGCGTCGGGCTGGGCGCACGATCCGTGGGCGGCGCAGGCGTCTCGGTCGGAGACGGACGGGGTGACGGCTTCGGCTTCGGCTTCGCGGGGCAGGACCTTGCTGCGGTTCCGCTGCTCTCTTCGTGTCGGCACGAGGTGTCGGATCTGGCGTCGGCGACGGCGCAGGCGTGCCGCTCGGAACAAGTGTTGTCACAGGTACGGATCCGGTGCTCTGCGGGACGAGCTCGACGGCCATCGCCACGGCGACTGGTGGAACGGCTGGGGCGGGGGCGAGAGCGGGCGGGCTAGCAATCAGACCAACGCTGGCGGCCACGAAAACGCCGACGACGAAGCCGATGACCGTCTGGATCGCCTTCGACCAGATCACGACACGTCTCGCACGAGATCTCCGGAATGACTTCGGGCTACGCCATTGCATCGCAACGACCGTCTCACCCGTGCGGCCGCAGACCCACCACCGGATGACAGATCCGTTCCTGTCAGTTCGTCTGAGCCAACGATACGCCCGAAGCGACTCGCGCAGGCGACCTCCCGCATCGGCCCCGACGATCTGCGTGACGCGGAGGCGGGTGGTCCATATCCTGCGCCGATGCGGGACGTAGTGGCGACCGAACGCCTTCTTCTCAGGGAGCTCGAAGTCGATGACGTCGACGCGCTCCTTGAGGTCCTGGGCGATCCCGTCGCGATGCGCTACTACCCGGTGCCGTTCGAGCGCGACGGGGTCGCTGCCTGGATCGAGTGGGCACGCCGGAGCTACCGGGAGAACGGGTTCGGGTTGTGGGCCGTCATCCGGCGCTCGGACGGGCGGTTCCTCGGCGACTGTGGACCCATGCTCCAGCCCGTCGAGGACCAGCTGATCCCGGAGGTCGGTTACCACATCGTCAGGCCCGAGCAGGGCGGCGGATACGCCACCGAGGCGGCACGGGCTTGCGTCGCCTGGGTCTTTGCCAACACCGGTTTCGACGTCGTCTGCTCGCTCGTGTCCCCCGAGAACGCGCCATCTCGCGCCGTGGCCGCGAAGGTCCACTCCGCGATGCGCGTGTTCACCTGGGCCAAACACGACAAGGAGATGTGCCTCTACTGGACCGAACGCCCTGGCTCGGGATCGTGATCAACGATCCCCGGCTAGTCGTCATCGAGTCGCCACATTCGAGTCCTATCCTGTGGCCATGAGTGACATCAAGACTCCGACCCCAAACACCAAATCGGATGCCGAGTGGCGCGCAGAACTGACCCCCGAGCAATACCGGGTGCTCCGCCAGAAGGGAACGGAACGCGCCTTCAGCGGGCACCTCTGGGATGAGCATCGAGCCGGCGTCTACCGGTGTGCAGGTTGCGGTGCCGAGCTCTTCCAGTCCGACGCGAAGTTCGAGTCCGGCACGGGCTGGCCCAGCTTCTTCACACCGGTCGATCCGGCCGCCGTCGCGACCGAGACCGACCGCTCCTTCCTGATGACCCGAACCGAGGCCATGTGCGCGGCATGCGGTGGGCACCTTGGGCACGTCTTCGACGACGGACCCGATCCCACCGGCCTCCGTTACTGCATCAACTCAGCGGCCCTGGAGCTCGAGCCCAAGAGCTAGCACGGTCGGGTCCTGACGCCTGGCTTTCGCGAGACGCGCCTCTGACGGTGTGGCGACGATCTAGGATCGACGCACCACCGGATTCGACGAGGAGGCGCACGCGCGATGCTCACGGCCACCAAGGACCTGATGCTCCCTGCCACCGTCACCGGCTCGTGGCCGCGGCCGCGCTGGTACGACGGTGGCCTGTGGGGCCGGCCGCTCGACACGGCGCTGCTCGACGTCAAGTTCCGCGAGCAGTTCCTCGATGCGCACTCGACCGTGATCGCCGACCAGGAGCGCGCCGGGCTCGATATCGTCACGAATGGCGACTATCACCTCGACGAGGACTTCGCCGGCCGCTCGTGGCATCACTACCCGCTCCAGCGCTGGACCGGGCTCGAGCACGAGGAGCTGCAATACGAGCGCTCCCGTGACCGGCTGCTCGAGTTCCCGCCCGGGACGCTGATGAACGAGATCGAGACGACGTGGCGGTGGCCGCGCGTGGTCGGCAAGGTCGAGCACGACCGCCGTAATCCGCTCGAGTACGCCAAGCTCTGGCGGATCGCCCAGGCGCGCGCGGGCAAGCCCGTCAAGTTCGGGACGTGCTCGTCGCAAGTGCTCTCGATCTTCCTCGACAGCCATACGCCCGAGTACGACCTCGAGGACAAGAAGCAGCTGATCTGGGACATGTCCACCGCGATGAACGTCGAGCTCCGCGGGCTCGCGGCGGCCGGCGCCAAGGTGATCCAGATCGAAGAGCCGACCATCCATTTCGTCGCGAACTTCTACCCCGACCAGACGGAGCTGCTCGACTTCCTCGTCGACGCGTTCAACCACGAGGTCGACGGCCTCGACGACGTCGAGCTGTGGATCCACACGTGCTGGGGCAACCCGAACATGCAGAAGGTCTACACGGGCGAGTCGTACGCGAACTCGATCGAGATCTACCTCGAGCGGCTCAAGGGCGACGTCTGGACCGTCGAGGCGACCGAGAACGAGCTGGCCGAGATCGACCTGTTCAAGCCATACGCCGACCGCCTCAAGAAGAAGGTCGCCGTCGGCATGGTGAACCACCGGACGCTCCAGGCGGACATGCCGGCGGTCGTCGCCGCGCGGGTGCGCCGCGCGCTGGAGGTGATCCCGGCGGACAAGCTGATCCTGTCCAGCGATTGCGGGTTCGGCCGGCAGGGGTTCAGCCGGACCATCGCGTTCTACAAGACGACGGCCATCGCGCAGGCGCGCAACATCGTCCTGAAGGAGCTCGGGCTCGAGGAACGCTACGTGCCCGCGGCCGACCCGGCCCTGCAGGTCGACGTGCTTCCGGATCGGGAGCCTCTGACGCACCTGCCGTCACCCTGGACGTAGAGGTAGAGGGCTGGACTCGCGCCTCGGGTCAGCCGCGGAGGAGCGTTGTGGAGCACGATCAAGCGATGCAGATGATCAAGTCGATCACCGCTGCATTCGATGCGCACGACCTCGATGGGATCCTTGCCCATTTCTCCGACGACGCCGTCTTCGAGGGGCCACGGGGACCGGATCGCTGGGGTCAACGCTTCGTCGGCAAGCAAGAGGTTCGCGACGCCTTTGCCGCCCGCTTCTCCGGGATCCCCGATATCCGCTATCAGGATGATGAGCACTTCGTCGATGGCGACCGTGGGGCCTCGGAATGGACCTTGTCCGGTACATCGACGACCGGGCAGCGCATCGAAGTCCGAGGCTGCGACCTGTGGACGTTTCGAGACGGCAAGGTCGTGAAGAAGGATTCGTACTGGAAGATCCGGACCACCGACTAGGCTCGGCGCGGGTTCGTCGCCGAGAAGACCGCGACCGAGCCGAACGTCTCGAGCTCCACGTGATCGAAGGATTCGGCAAGGATCTCGCGCAGCCCCTCCTCCGTATCGTCGAGGTTGCCGAAGGCGCCGCGCCGATTGAAGGCACTGAGGACTCGGCGCGCAAGCCAAGAGTGCGCCCCCGAAGTCCCGAGCACTGATGCGCCGAACAGCACGCCTGTCGGCGCCAGGACCGCGGCCACGTTCTTGACGGCTTCGGCCTTCCGAGACAGCGGTCCGGGCAGGCAGTGGATCACCATGTTGAGTGCGGCGGAGTCGAACGGCCCATCGACGGGCAGCGGCTTCAGGACATCGGCCTCGACGGCGGTGACGTCCAGGCGCTGGAGACGACGCGCGGCGTGGTCGAGGACGTTCCTGTTCGGATCGAGGATCGTGACGCGACTGCCATCGGCAAGGCCGGACTTGTCGATGCAGTAGCCGGTGCCCGGGCCCACATCGAGGTGGCGATCCCGGATGTGGTCGCGATAACCGTCGAGGATCGGCTCTGCCGGGCAGTGCCAGACGAACCAGGACGAAGAACCCGATCACCACCGGGTCGTACAGATTGAGCAACAGCCGCGTGTAGTCGGCCTGACCGCGGTACGCGGGATCGTTCCGATCCATGGCGTCCCCTGAAACGGTTCCGGCGTACGGTGTGTCCACCGTGAGGAGCCCGGGACCCACATCGGCCGGGCTCGGCCTCACCCGGGGAATGATGATGCTGGGAAACGCAAGCGTCCATCCGATCCTGCTCGCCAAGGATCTCGACCAGGCTCGCGACTTCTATCACGGCAAGCTCGGGTTGGACGTCCTCTCGGAGAGCGAGGGCAAGATCGAATTCAGGTGCGGCGGCGGGACGAAGCTGGCCGTGTCGAAGAGCACGGTCGGGACGTCCGACAGCCAGACGCAGATCGGCTGGGAGGTCGACGATCTGCAGGTCGAGATCGATGAGCTTCGCGCACGCGGCGTGCAAATCGAGGATTACGACCTGCCGGATCTGAAGACCGAGGACGGCATCGCCGACGTTGGTTTCGCCTGGATGTCCTGGATCATCGACCCGGGCAAGAACGCCCTCGCGATCGTCCAGCGGAAGCCCTGATCTGGTCGAGACGCCCCCGACCTTACCTGTAACCGTCGTGTTACCGTAACTCCGATGTTACCGAGCAGAAACCGGGGCGGGGCGGCCGAGGAACCCGCGGCCGATCCGTTCGAGGCCCTCGGCGACCCGCACCGACGCGAGATTCTGGGGCTGCTGCGCGACGGCGAGCGGTCGGTCGGGCAGCTCGCGGAGTCGATGCCGATCAGCCGCCCGGCTGTCTCGCGCCACTTGCGTCTGCTGCGTGAAGCGGGGCTCGTCAAGGAGCGCGCGGTCGGCACGCGACGGCTGTATGCCCTCGACGACCTCGGACCGGACGCCGTCCGGCGCTATCTCGAGACCGTCTGGGGCGAGGCCGCGAGTCGATATCGCCTCGTTGCCGAGAACTCGACGCCAAGGCGTCGGACGAGGGCCTGATGATCGAGCCGCTCCGCCTGTCCTTCGATGTCGAGGCGCCCCAGGATCACGCCTTCGAGACGTGGACCGACGGGATCGGTCGATGGTGGCCGGCCGACCATACGCACACCGGCCGGCCCGACCTGCAGATCGTGCTCGAAGGCCGGGTCGGCGGCCGGATCTTCGAGCGGACGCCGGACGGCGAGGAATGGGACTGGGGCCAGGTGACCACATGGGAACCGCCAGCCCGGCTCGTCTACCTGTGGCACCTCAAGCGCGACCGCGCAGAAGCGACCGAGGTCGAGATCAGGTTCGAATTGATCGCGCCCGAATCGACCAGGGTCGACATCGAGCATCGTGGCTGGGAGGCGCTGGGCGCCGAAGGCCGGACGTGGCGCGATCGAAACATGGGCGGCTGGACGACCCTGCTGCCGCATTATCAGGCGGTCGTCGCGACGGCCGACCAGGAAGGAGGAGAGCGCATGACCGCGAAGGGGAGTGGCACCAAAGAGGATCCGTGGCAGCTCAAGACGCCGCCCGGCACCTCCGACTACCAGATGTGGCGTGACGAGACCGCCGATCCGCCGGCGCTCGTCTGCCAGGTCGGCTCGACGCAGCTGAAGTACAACCTCAGCGCCATCGACGACCTGCACGCGATGCTCAAGCAGCACGGGGACTGGATGGACCTCGGCGCGGCCGACGAGCAAAAGGATGCCAAGCCCGGCACGGTCGAGGGCTGGGGGCGTGACCCGAGCAACCCGGTCGGTGGCTGGTACGGGTTGCGCAAGGGCTATCGAGGCCGGTTCGGGATGTATCTGCCGCCGTTGCTCGAGGCGCTCGGCAAGGCCGAGCTGACGCACGACGCCAAGAACAACCGGATGCGCGCGATCTGAGGCGACCGCGGATCCCTACGCCCGACTCCGGGCGATCTGCCTCGCACTCCCCGAGACGACCGAACGGCTTAGCCACGGCGAGGCGAGCTGGTTCGTCGGGAAGCGGCAGTTCGTGACCTCGGCCGATCGACATCACGACGACCGCCGGGCGGCCTGGCTCGCCGCGCCGGCCGGGTGCCCAGGAGACCCTGGTCTCGGCCGCTCCAGAGCGGTTCTTCCGGCCGCCGTATGTCGGCCACCGCGGCTGGCTCGGGGCGTACCTCGACGTCGATGTCGATTGGGACGAGCTCGCGGGGCCTGGTTCGGGATGCCTGGTGGACCGTGGCGACGCCGACGATCCGGGCTCGGGCGGGGTAAACCGCTCGGCCTCGCTCCCCTCGGACGCATTTGGAACATCACGAGGTTCCAATCAGCGTCTGAGCGTCCGCGATCCGGTCCGATAGTGCCCTCGGGCGTCGAATGGAACCTCAGCGGGTTCCAATCAGCGCCCGAAGAGGCCCAATGCGATCGTTTTCATCCGCGCCGTTCGCCAATCGGAATATGGGGATGTTCCAAGCGCGGACGCAACGGAAACACAGCGGTTCCCGACTCGTAGGTGGCCGAGACGGTATTCACCGGGCACAGAGGAACCGCGGCGCTAGCCGGCCCGCCGCCTCGGGTTCGCACGGCGCGCATGGCTACGGCGTCGGCCGCCAGTATCCCTCGCCGACGGTCACGACATCGCCGGTCGCGGACGCCTCGCCTCCGCCCGTCGCGTCGATCACCCGGAGCTGCTCTTCGGCACCGGCTTCGGCCAGCTTTGAAAACAGGATCCGACCGTCAGGCGTCCACGAGGGCGCTCGGACGATCGCTCCGCCGATCTCGTTGTGGGTAATGGCCGTCAGCCCGGAACCATCCGAACGCAGCGTGTATAGGTCGGACGCGGCGGCATCGTCGAGCACGCTCCTCGTGTCGACGTCATACCGATTCGTCCTGACGACGATGAGGTCGTCTGTCGGGTGCCAGCTTGGGTATCCGGCAAGGAGACTCGGCTCCGTGATCTCTCTCGGTGCGTGGTCCGCACCCTCGACGGCGATCAGCCCGATGACGCTCGACACGAGCTGGGAGTCCTCCGGGACGCCCGCGTACCGGTCGATCTCGATCGCGATCGTGCGTCCGTCAGGGGACCAGGATGGCCAGGCGAGCGTCGTGTCGGTGGTGGCATACACCTCGCGCGTTTCGCCGGAAGCGACGTCGAGGATGGCAAGTGCTGACTTGGTGAAGACACCGACCTCGTGTGTCGAGGCGACATATGCGATCGACCGACCGTCCCGCGACCATGTCGGTTGGATGCCTTCGGTGCAGTGGCTCGGGCACCCGTCGGGCGTCGGCATCAATGCACGGGCGCCCGTGCCATCAGCGTTCGCGACCCACAGTTGCGAGCCGCGGTCGCCTTCGCCGTCGAACACCAGCTGGCGGCCATCCGGTGACCAGGCCGGGGTGACGACGTTCACCGGGAGGTCGGCGAGGATCTCATGGCCGTCCGTTCCGTCCGGCCGGATGAGCCTCGCGCCGCCGGCCTCGCCGACGCCGCCGTTGTCCAGCACGATCCAGGCCTCGCCATCGGCGAGCGGATACGGGCTGCTCTTGGTCGTCGGACTGGTGATCAGGGTGGGACTGGCGACCGGGGTGAGACTGGCGACCGGGGTCGACCTCACCGTCGGTGATGCCGCGGGCGCCCCCGAGCCGCACGCGACCACGAACATCGCGCTGAGGGCGAGCAGAATCGTGCGGAGGGCCGCGAAGCGGAGGCTGGGGGAAGACATCGTGAAGACCCCGATCAGGCGCTGATCTCGGTCGCGTCGTCCGAGGCTGGCGCCCCGGTGACGGCTGCGATCACCTGCTCCCGGGTCGCCTCCATGTTGTGGATCCGCCGCCCGTGGTCGATCGTCGCGTCGACGACGTCGTCGAGTGGGCCGGTGACCTCCCAGCCGCACGCGCAACGGTTCGTGTACTCGGTCGTCTCGGTCATCTCGACCTCCTTCAGCCCAGCGCCCGGAAGGGCTCGGGAACGTATGCCGCCAGGATCGGTCGCCAGGCGGCCGGCAGCGTCGCAGCGACGACCGGGTCGTCCGCGACCAGCCAGGCGAGATGTCGCAGCCCGTGCTCGACGACCGCATCGACGGCGATCTCGCGCGGCGCCGCTGTCGCCTCGGAGCGGGCAAGGTCTGCCCGGCCGATCGGCACGCTCGCCATCGATCCGACAAGGTCCGGGGAGATGACGACCACGAACGACAGGATGACGGCATCGCGGTCGCGACGCCATGACGTCGAGTGGACGAGCATCGGAGGTCCCACGACGTCGCGCACGATCCGGTCGACCACCTCGACCGGGTGCTCGGTCGGCCCGAGCTGGAGGTGCCAGGCCTGCGGTCCGTCGGGACCAGTCAGCCGGATCCGGTCACCATCGAGCCAGACGACGAAGACCTCGGCCTGGATCGGGCTGTCGACATCCCAGCCGAACGGTTCGCGGGTCATCTCACTCGATGCTGGCCCGGCGCCTCGGGTTGACGCGACGGGCACGGCCCACGCCGTCGCCTGCCGCAACGGCAGCCAGGGCCTCCTCGGATGGCTCAGAGGGCGGCGGGATGTACGGCGGCTCGGTCTGCGACTCGAAGCCTGACGTGATGATCCGCCGCAGCTCAGCGTCGATGGCCGGATCCGTCTCGACCGGCCGGTAGGCGGCCAACCGTCGCTCGACCTCGTCGACCGCCCGCTGGTACGTGTCCTTGCCGCCGGCCTTCAGCCAGTTCTCGCGGTTGTCGCGGTCGACGATCGCGGAGGGCAGGTACAGCTCGGTCGGCCAGTGCGCCATCGTGTGCTCGGCCATGATCAGGTGCTGGTCGGTCATGAGCTGCTGGATCAGCGCGTCGACCGGCAGGTCGTCCGCCACCCGCACTTCGCGCACGAACCGCAGCGCCTGCCCGCACATCTCGTCGTCGAACACGAGCTTCGGCAGGTTGAACACGAGCAGGAAGTCGAGCATCCCCGGCCCTGACACGGAGTTGACGCCGGCCAGCGCCGCGATCAGAGCCGAGCCGAACGTCTCCGCCCCGGCCTGCGCGTCGAGGATCGGCCCGTCGGACAGGGCCATATACGACTGGCACGGCAGCCCGAGCGACTTCGCGACCGCGACGTAGGCGGCATCGAGCTGCAACGCCTCGATCGCCGACATCGGCGACGACGCGACCTTCATGTGGAAGGTCGCCGGCGCCCCGCCGAACAGGACCGGCGCGCCCGGGCGGATGACCTGGGCCATCGTGATGCCGGCCAGGACGTCGACCGTGTGGAAGATCGTCGCGCCGACCGTCGTGACCGGCGCGATCAACCCCATCAGCGTCACCGGCACGATCTCGACCGGGACTCCAGCCTCGACGCAGTCGATCAGGTTCTGGCAGGAATCCTCCGAGTACCGGAAGTTGCCGGTCGCGGTGATCGTGAAGATCGACATCGGCCGGGCGATGAGATCGGCCAGGTCGGCCCGGAAGAGCTGCATCATCTCGACCATGCGCGGGACGCCGTGCTCGGTGAACGCGCCCGACACGACCGGCTTCTTCGAGTTGGTCAGCACCATGTAGAGGCGCCACGCATCGGACACCTGCGCCTCGATGTCGTCGTTCGTCGAGAACGCGGTCGCGAGATAGGCGATGTGCTGCAGCCCGTCGGCCAGCCGGACGTATTCGACGAAGTCGGTCGAATTCGCGAGCCGCACCTCGCCTGTCCGATGGTCGAGCGTCTTGAGCCCCGACGAGCCCGGCACGAAATGGACGCGATCCTCGCCCAGATCGGCGTGCGGGTTGCCATCGCGGTCGTACAGCGTGAACGACCGCGGGGCGTCGGCGATGGCCTTCTCGACGACCGACCGCGGGAACAGCACGCGACCGGACGCATCGGTCGGCAGCCCCGCCTCGATCAGCCGGCGGCGCATCTCCGGCCCGCGGATCTCCATGCCGACCTCGGCCAGCACGCGCTTCGGCTTCGTCGACGATCCGGCCGATGAGATCGGGGGCGAGCATCTCGAGGCGAGGACGGCTCATCGGCGGAGTCTATTGCCCTACGCTACCGGCATGACCCCCGATCGACCCCGGCGTGCTGCCGACCTTCTCGTCGACTGCCTCGCGGCCGAGGGCTGCGACTTCGTCTTCTCGGTCCCGGGCGAGGAGACGATGGACATCCTCGACGCGCTGTCGCGCCATGAGGCCGTCCGCCACATCACGACCCGCCACGAGCAGGGCGCCGCGTTCATGGCCGACGTTCATGGCCGGCTCACCGGTCGTGCCGCAGTGGCCATGGCGACGCTCGGCCCGGGGGCGACGAACCTCCTGACGGGCATCGCAGACGCGTACCTGGACCGCGCCCCGATGGTCGCGATCACCGGCCAGGCGGCGTCGGGCAAGCTCCACAAGGAGGCGCATCAGGTCGTCGATGTCGTCCGGATGTTCGAGCCGGTCACGAAGTGGAACACGCGCGTCGAGCGGATCCGCGCGATCCCCGAGATCGTCCGCAAGGCGTTCCGCGTCGCGATGCTCGAGAAGCCGGGACCGACCCACATCGAGCTGCCAGAGGACCTCGCCGCGACCGACATCACGCCGCGGGACGGCGGCCCGCCGCCGGTGCCGCTCACCCCGGGACACGCCTATTTCCCCGAGCCGACCGACGAGGCCATCGAGCACGCGGCCCGCCTGATCGCCGGGTCCGACCGGCCGATCATCCTGGCCGGCAACGGCGTCCTCCGACGCGGAGCCGCTCCTGAGCTGAGGGCTCTCGCCCGCGGCCTGCACGTCCCGGTCGCCGCGACCTTCATGGGCAAGGGCGCCATCGATGATCGTTCACACCTGTCGCTGATGGCAGTCGGGTTGCAGGCGCGCGACCACGTCCTCTCCGGCTTCGATCGCGCCGACCTCGTCATCTGCGTCGGCTATGACCTCGTCGAGTACGCGCCGTCGTCGTGGGACCCGGACGGCAGCAAGCGCCTCATCCACATCGACACGCAGCCGGCCGAGATCGATGCCGCCTACCAGCCCGAGGTCGAGCTCGTCGGGGACATCGACGGGTCATTGCGCCGCCTGCTCGATGCCGTCCAGCCGCTGGGTGTCGGCGGTCGCAACGCGAGCGAGCGACACGAATCGCGCGAGATCCTCGTGCACGCCGACCTGCGGACTGCAGCTTCTCGACGAGCTCGCCGCCCACGCCTCGAACGACGGCTGGCCGATCACCCCGCAGCGGGCCATCGTCGACCTGCGACGCGCGCTCGGCCCGTCGGACATCGTCGTGTCGGACGTGGGCGCGCACAAGGTCTGGGTCGCCCGCCTCTACCAGACGTACGAGCCGAACACGGTGATCATCTCGAACGGTTTCGCGGCGATGGGCATCGCGATCCCCGGCGCGATCGCGGCAAAGCTCGTGCATCCCGACCGGAAGGTCGTCGCGCTGTGCGGCGACGGCGGGTTCCTCATGAACAGCCAGGAGCTCGAGACGGCGAAGCGGGTCGGGGCGGGGATCTGCGTGGTCGTCTGGCGCGACGATGGCTACGGACTGATCGACTGGAAGCAGCGCAACGAGTTCGGTCGACCGTTCGCGGTCGAGTTCGGGAACCCGGACTTCGTGCAGTACGCGGAGTCGTTCGGGATCGCCGGCTTCCGACCGTCGAGCGCCGCGGACCTGTATCCGACGCTGATGCGCGCCCTCGAGGTCGATGGGCCGTCGGTCGTCGAGGTGCCGATCGACTACGCCGAGAACCTGCGGCTGACCGAGCGACTGGGGGCGCTGGCGGTCGGCGCCTGAGCGGCGGAACGACCGCCGTCGTGGCACGATCCGGCGTCCTGGGGCAGGATGGACGCATGGCACGCCCACGCCAACGCGGCCGCCTCAGGCTGGCGACCGGCCTGCTCGGGGCGATCGCGATCACGCTCGGATCGACGTCCGGTGCGCTCGCCGCCGCTCCGGCCCGCGCAGGGGAAGTTGCCGCGGCGAGCACCGTCGCCGCCCTCCCGGCATGGACCGGTGGCATCAACCTGTACCGCACGGGCGTCTTCACGACCCAGAAGTCGTGGCTGTGGTGTACGGCCGCCGACGTCCAGATCATGCGGAACATGAAGTACCACCGCGAGGATCACAGCCGGGCCGCCCAGAGTCGCTACTTCACGTGGATGCGCGCGCGAAATCGATACTCGCTTCCGCTGTCGGCCGGTGTCGATCCGCAGGGCTGGACGGCCGGCCTGCGCTACTTCGTCGACGACCGCTACCGGTTGACATCGAGCGCCACGTTCCTCGGCGCGATCCGGCTCGCCGTCACACGCATCCGATTGACCAACCTGCCCGTGGCGTTGGCCGTCTCGCGCGGCAATCACGGCTGGGTCCTGCACGGCTTCACGGCGACCGCGGATCCGGCGAAGACGACCGATTTCAGGATCACGAGCGTCCGCGTGACGGGCCCGTTGTGGGGGCTCCAGAACAGCAGCTTCGGCTACGACATGCGGCCGAACACCAGGATCACGCCGGGCGAGCTGTCGCGGTTCTTCACGCCGTGGCGGTACGCACCGAAGCGGATGATCTGGGACGGCAGGTTCGTGTCGATCCAGCCGGTGCCGATCCGGTAGACGCATCGGCCGGGCCCGCGGGCGCGATGGCCTCAGGAGCGCAGCCGTTCGCCTCAACCAGCGGACCTATACTCGCCGCGTGAAGCCAAACCCGCCCTATCTGGCCACGGTCGTGATCGCGGTCGTGCTGATGGTGATCGGGCTTTCACTGGAGGGCAGCCTCTTCTCCATCGCGCCGCTCAACCAGGTGGTCGGGGATGCGCTCGCGGTGGTCGGCATCAGCGCCAGCCAGGAGTTCGCTCGCATCCTGATCATCGCGTCTCCGACGCTCCTGATCATCGGCTCGCTGGTGCGGGGGATCTGATGCGCCGTCGCAGCAATCACGCGCCAAAGTCGCGCACCATCGTGCTCGCCGCCGTGCTGACCGTCTTCGCGGCGCTCGTCTTCTTCACGGGCCTCGTCGCCGGCCACGATCGCCGGCTTCGCCACCGGCACCCTGGCGCTCTACGCCGCTATCGTCGCCTTCGTGGTCCTGCTTCTCGGGACCTTCGTCGAGGGCGTCTGAGATCGACCGGCTTTGGCAGGTCCCCGGCGCGAGACCGTGAGGCGCGCCCGGTCGCTCGCGCACCGAACGAGGACAAGATGGCAAGGTCGGTGCCATCACGCACCGCTGTAATGTCGGCGTAACGGCTCGCACCGAGCGCCGTTACGAATCTGAAACGTCAGGCGCCGCCATGACGTTTCCCACGCCAACTGCAAACGCTACGGTCGACCGACTCATCGCCGGGGCTGTCCGATCCCGAACTAGGGCTTTGCCCGAAGGGGGTTCGCATGACCGACCGCCGGAAGGCGTTCTTCGCCATCCTGTCGACAGCCCTCCTGATCAATGCCTTCGCGGTGCCGATCGGCGCCGGGGCGGCCCCCACCTCATCGACGACGTCGTCCGCGCCGGTGGCGAAGACGGCGGCCACGCCGAACGGCCGCCTGGACATGTACGAAGCCGTCGTCAGCACCACGCTGGTCCAGCGGATCATCGAGGCCGGGTTCGATGTCGCCGACATCCAATTGCTCGCCAACCAGCAGGCGCGCATCACCCTCGTCCTCAAGCCCAACGAGCGGATCGCCGTGCGAAAGATGGGCGTCGAACCTCGAACTCTGGCGTAACGACAACGGGCTGACCGCCACGCAGCTGGCCAAGCAGCAGAGCACAGCCGGCTTCAAGGTGTGGCGCGACAACGACGGCCCCAATGGCTTCGATGCCTACGCCCACGCGATCGCGGCGGCCAACCCGGACCTCCTCAAGCTCGAGGTGATCGGGCAGACGTGGGGGACCAACCCGAACGGCGTGCCCGGCGAGTCCGATGACACGCCGCGCGACATCATCGCGCTGCAGCTCACCGTCGGGGGCAACGGGCTTGGCACCGGCCAGAAGCCGGCGGTCCTCTACAACTCCCTGCAGCACGCCCGCGAATGGATCAGCGGCGAGGTGAACCGTCGACTACTCGAGTGGTACATCAAGCGGTACCGGGAAGGCGATCCCCAGATCATCAGCCTCCTCCAGTCGACCGAGTTGTGGTTCGTCCTCGTCTCGAACCCCGACGGCTACCAGTACACGTTCAGCGAAGGCAATCGACTGTGGAGGAAGAACCTCCGGGACAACGACGAGAACGGGATCATCAACGGCCTTGATGGCGTCGATCCCAATCGGAACTACGAAGAGCACTGGGGCTGGGACGACGAGGGGTCATCGCCCCTGATCGTCGAGCGAGACCTACCGTGGTCCATCCGCGGCCTCCGAGCCTGAGACCAAGGCGATCGTCGACCTCTACGACCAGATGGACTTCGCCTTCCATATCAATTTCCACTCGGTCGGCCAATGGCTCCTCTACGGGCTCGGCGCGATCATGGACACGCCGACGGCCGACGACCCGATCTTCGTGGCGCTCACCGGCACGGACAAGCAGCCGGCCGTCCCCGGGTTCAACCCCGGGATCAGCAGCGCCGAGCTGTATATCACCAACGGCGACACCAACGACTTCGCCTACACCAAGCACGGGACGCTCGGGTGGGTGCCGGAATTGAGCGAGGGGCCGACCGGGGACGGTTTCATCTTCCCCGACAAGGAGGGGCAGATCAACGCCGAGTTCAACCGCGTGCTGCCCTTCGCGCGAAGTGTCGCGCTGTCGGCGCTGGATCCCGACGATCCGGTGTCCTCGGTGGGCACCACCGTGCAGCCGTTCTACCTCGACGTCTCGAAGATCGACCCGCAGAAGGCGTCCAATCCCTTCAGCGACCTGACCTTCGCCCATTCGTATGGCGATCCGCAGCCGGTCCAGGTGCTTGCCAAGCGGGACCTGAACAACGATGGCACCCCGAACGATGCGGTCACGCTCAACTACACGATCAACGGTGTGGCGGCCCCGCCCGTCGGCACGACAGAGTGGAACGGAGGTGACCGCTTCGGCGCCGCCGGCGACGAGTACTTCCGCTTCATGCGCGGCAATGTCACCGGCATCGACCCGGGCGACAGCGTCAAGGTGTGGTTCACCGGTGGTGGCCAGACCAGCGAGTCGTTCACCTTCACGGTCGTCGAGGACACCCCGGCCGAGGTGCTCATCCTGGCCGCCGAGGACTACACCGGGGCCACGAACGACCCTGCGTATCCCTCAGCGAACGGGCCGTTCTACCTCGACTTCTACACCGACGCCCTCGACGCGAACGGGATCACCTACGACGTGTACAACGTCGACGCGATGGGTCGAAAGGCACCGAGTCACCTCGGCGTGCTCGGGCATTACGACGTGGTGCTCTGGTACACGGGTAACGATTTCCTGACCCGCGAGCCGGGTCAGGTGCCCGGCACCGGATTCTCGACGCTCGGTTTCCGCGAGATGCTCGAGGTCCGGGCGTTCCTCAACGAAGGCGGCAACCTGCTCTTCACCGGACAGCACGCCGGGGTCCAGCTGGCGCAGGCCTTCCCGTTCAACCCGGTCAGCACCCCACCATTCTGCGATGGGACCGTCCCGAACAAGACCCGGGTCGAGTGCCGGATCGCCGACGACGACTTCCTCCAGTACTGGCTCGGCTCGTACGTCTACGAGGACAACGCCGGCCTCGCCGGTCCGAGCGACCCGTATGACGTCAACGGGGTGTCGACTCCATTCGACGGCACCTCCTGGATGATGGAAGGAGGGCAGCAGTGCGAACAACCAGGTGAGCGCCGAGGCGTTCATCACGACGAGCAGCCTGCTCAACACCACCGACTACCCGCAGTTCACCAGCACCGCGTCGGCCGAATGGGTGACCGGTGTGGCCGGGGCATTCCAGCCGCACGGCGGCACGCAGTACCTGTACTCCGATCGCGCGGACATCACGTACAAGCGGATCAAGCGCGACGCCACCGTGCCGGGCGGGGGCGGCACGATGACGTTCTTCACGTCCTACGACACCGAGCCGAATTGGGACTTCGTCTTCGTCGAGGTCCATGACCTGGACGGCCGAACACGTGGCAGACCATGCCCGATGCCAACCTGCCATACCAACCAAAGCACCGGCGACAGTTGCCCGGAGGGCTGGCACGAGCTGCACCCATGGCTGATCCAGTACCAGGGCGCCGACTGCGCGGGTGCCGGTTGGAACGCGCACTCCGGCCGCTCGGCCGGCTGGGAGCCTTGGGCGATCGACCTGACGCCGTTCGCCGGGCACGACATCGAGATCTATTTCTCGTATGTCAGCGACTGGGCCTCCCAGGGCCTTGGGGCGTGGTTCGACGACGTGACCTTCAGCTGGGAGGGCACGACCGAGGGCTTCGAGACCGGGCCTGGGGCCTGGACCGTTCCGGCCGGCGTCCCGACCGGGAGCTCGCCCAATCCCAACGACTGGTCCCGGACGACCGACGTCGGCTTTGCCGAGGGCGCGGTCGTCGGGATGACGCCCTCCGACGCCGACTTCCGGACCCTGCACTTCGGGTTCGGCTTCGAGGGCATCCGCTCCCAGGACGAGCGAAACGACGTGATGTGCCGGTCGATGGACCACCTGGGAGTCCCCTGTCCGTAGCGCATCACTTGGATGCTGAAGGGCCGGTCGGCTGACCGGCCCTTCGTCTTGCCCAAAGGACCACGACGTTCCCCATCATCCCGAGGCCGGCACGCCCAGATCGTGACGGTGCCCGGTCGACGATGTGGGTCCTGGCCGCAGCCGGTCAGGGTCGAGCGGCCTGGAGTGCGCGAGGCAGGAAGACGAGCAGGTTCCAGCCCGCGATCGCGACGACGAGGATCACCCTCACGATCAGCGGCCAAGACGTCTCCCAGATCCAGAGGCCGATCATCACCGGCAGGAACAGGAACCAGACCACGGCCTGGACGATCAATGGCAGACCGCGGATGGTTTCCCATACTTGGTCGACGCTTCCCTGACTCCAGAGCAGGCCAGCGCCGAACGCGATCCAGATCAGGGCGAAGACCCCGAACAGGACACCGTGCTCCGCCAGCCAGCCCACGCCGTTGCCGAGGCCGCTCGCAAGGGTCTCGATGATCCCTTCCACCCGACCTGCCCTCCTTGCGTTCAACGCACGGGTTCCTACCTACATCGCCGCAGGGGCGGACCTGACCGGCAATTGCTCCGTGCTGTCCGGTCCAGCGATGACGTAGGCGACCATCGCGAAGAACCCGAAGCTGAAGAGACCCAGCACGAGCAGGACGATGAACCACACCTTGTCGTCGAGCTGGGCGGTGTTGATCAACGCGCCGATCCATGCCGACGAGGCCGGCCACAGCGCCGCCGACCATGGCGAGGAAGCCGACTGTCGCCACGGCGATCATCGTCCAGGCGAACGGAGTCGCATGGAATGCCGTGACATCCGGCCCGTCCATGACAACCTGGGTGCTCCCGAACGCGAGGATCCCCGCGAACAGGCCGACGATCAGACCGGCGAAGATCGCGACGATCCCGCCGACGAAGAGCTTGGTGATCGTGGGCTTGGACATCTCAGTCCTCCTTTTCATTCCATCACGGGCCGGGCGCCAGTTGGTCCCTGCGCAGCGAATCGCTTCTTGGCGATCGTCGTGCAGCGGCTCGGGGTCGGGCCAGTGCCGGACCGACCGTGCTCGATGTGACCGACGGCACTTCTCCCTGGCCGCCGCCGTGACGGACGGTGAACAACGTTCGATCAGAGGCCCACACGGAGACTTCCGGCTGTTCAAGATCTTGATCGCTGTCGTGCTGCTCGCCCACGGGATCGGGCACGTCCTGGGTCCTCTGCAGGTATCCAAGGTCGCCGGCGCAACCCATCGTGGAACGGCGACTCGTGGCTGTTGACCGGAGCTGTCGGTCAGTCGATCACCGGAGCCGTCGGCGTCGCCCTCTGGACTGTCGCCATCGTGGCGTTCGGCGTGCTCGCCGGGGTCGTGATGGGCTGGCTGCCGGAGGCTGGTGGACGCCCCTCGCGATCGTGGCCTCAGTCGTGTCGCTGGTCGGCGTGCTCCTCTTCCCGGCGGCATTCCCGGCCACCAGCACGATCGGTGCGGTCATCGTGGACGTGGTTGTCCTCGCCGCGGTCCTCTGGTCCCACTGGGTTCCGAGCAGCCTCTCCGCGTAGGATCGCCAGCCAGGCGTGGACGCGACCACCGCGCAGGGCGCCCGACGGCCGGCGCGCGAGGGTCTGAGCGAGGGAAACTGGCAGTGTGACGGCGAACCTTGCGCTCACCGGACGGGCGCTGCTTGCACGCTACGAACGGGCCTGGCTCCGGCCTGACGTCGTCGCCGGCGTCACGGTGGCTGCCTACCTGGTGCCACAGGTGATGGCGTATGCCCAGCTTGCCGGCCTCGACCCGGTCGTGGGTCTCTGGTCCGCGATCCTGCCAGGGATCGTCTACGCGCTCGTCGGGACCTCGCGCCACGTCTCGACCGGCCCGGAGTCGACGACCGCGATCATGGTCGCCGTCGCGGTCGCACCGCTCGCGGCCGGTGACCCGCTCCGATACGCCGCCCTGTCGACGGCGCTCGCCCTTCTTGTCGGGGCCATCTGCATCGCGGGCGGCGCCCTCCGACTCGGCTTCCTCGGCGATCTCCTCTCGCACCCGATCCTCGTCGGGTACATGACCGGTGTCGCCGCGCTCATGGTCGTCTCGCAACTCGAACGCGTGACCGGCGTCCCGGTCCACGGCGACAGTTTTCCCGCTCAGATCGTCGACTTCGTCTCCCACCTAGGGGCCATCCACGGGCCGACCTTCGGACTCGCACTGGGCGTCATCGCATTCCTCTTCGCCGCGAGGCGTTGGCTGCCATCGCTCCCGGGGCCACTCATGGCTGTCATCGGGGCGACCGTCCTCGTCGCGGCCCTCGGGCTCGACACCCGGGGTATCGCGGTCGTCGGCCCGATCCCCTCCGGACTGCCGCCGGTCGGCCTCCCCGCAATCGCCCTGGCCGACGTCGCGTTCCTAGCCGCCTCGGCGCTGGGCATCGCCCTCGTCGCGTATACCGACGACATCCTCACGGCGCGCTCATTCGCGATCCGAAATGGCTATCCGATCGATGCGAACGCCGAGTTGCTTGCGCTCGGCGGCGCGAACCTTGCCGCGGGGCTGACGAGTGGCATGCCGGTCAGCTCCTCTGGCTCGCGGACAGCCATCGGGGAGAGTGTCGGGGGCCGCAGTCAGCTGGCAGGCA
Organism: uncultured Chloroflexia bacterium; assembly: GCA_963780425.1. Taxonomy (GTDB): domain Bacteria; phylum Chloroflexota; class Limnocylindria; order Limnocylindrales; family CSP1-4; genus SPCO01. The sequence goes on from CAWABZ010000013.1 coordinate 282,108, forward strand.
TCGTTGCCTCCGTGTGCGTCGTGCTCGTCCTGATGCTCCTTGGGGGCTTGCTGGCACGCTTCCCAACCGCGGCCCTCGGCGGCCTGGTGGTGTATGCCGCGTTGCGGCTCATCGACATAGCCGGGTTTCGGCGGCTCGCACGTTTTCGGCCGAGCGAATTGGGCCTGGCAGTCGCGGCGACCGCCGGCGTGCTCGTCGTCGGCGTCCTCGCCGGCATCCTCGTGGCGATCGCGCTGTCGGTGATCGACCTGTTCGCGCGGGTGGCGCGGCCCCAGGCGGCCATCCTGGGTCGGGCGCCTGGGGTGGCCGGCCTCCACAATATCGAGGACTATCCCGAAGCCGTGACAATCCCCGGCCTGGTCGTCTTCCGCTACGACGCTCCGCTCTGTTTCGCGAACGCCAACGACTTCAAGACCCGGGCGCTCGAGGCCGTCGATCCCAAGCGGTGCGGGTGGAATGGCTGCTGCTGAATGCCGAAGCGATCGTCGAGATCGACCTGACCTCGGCCGACGCGCTAGGCGAGCTCCACGATGAGCTCGAACGGCGTGGCATCCTGCTCGCGCTGGCGCGGGTAAAGCAGGACTTGCGGGTCCAGCTCGAACGGATCGGGCTCGTCACCCATATCGGGCCTGATCGACTCTTCGCGACTCTGCCGGTCGCGCTCGAGGCGTTCGAGCGCCGCGGCGAGGAGTCGGCTTAGCGGGTCCGCGTCCATCGACTCATGGCAGGGTCCCCAAGCCATCGGCGAGCACGATCACCGCCGTCAGCACCAAAGCCGCGACCACGATCAGAAGCATGCCGCGCCGTGCCATCACCTCGGACGGGTGTCGCCAGACGCTGGAAGCTGGCGATCGTCCGCGGCCGTTCCGGCTGCGATCCCGGGAGTTCATCGCCACATGCTCGGACTCGACGAATGCGATGCCACGTGCCGAGTGGCCCGATCCGATCGGGCATTGTGGCCTCGCGTCGATGCCGGCCGGTGGTTCGTGGATCCAGGCTTGCGCCGACTCACCCGAAGGCGTCCGCCCGGTACGCGTCCAGACACGCTCGACGGCGAGCGGCTCGGCCTGGGTGAGAACCGACTTCCCACGCAACCTGGATCGAATCAGGGGCCATCGCGCGTGCCGAGACGTGACTGACGGCCCTACTGGCCGGTGTCGCCGGAGCAGACAGTGCAGGGGACCAGTCCGAAGCCCGGAGGATGGACCCGTGACGGAATCGCGACGAGACACGCTTCCGGAGCACGACTTCGTGTCCTACGAGCATAGGGGGCTGGGACGGGGCATCGACCGTATCCACGAGGTCGGGGCAATTCGCGGGACGAACGAGGAGTTGTCGGTCGCTGCCCTTGAAGTCCTCCACTGGATCGACACCGTGCTCGAACCGCACGCGAAATGGGAGGATCGCTGGCTCTATCCGGAGATCGCCCGGCGCGCCGGGACGCCCTGGGCGACCAAGCTGATGTCGTTCGAGCATCAGCAGATCCGCGACGCCGCACACGCGCTCGCGAGCGCACGGGCCCAGCTCCACGATGCCCCGACCAACGCGCCTGTGATCGAGGTGCGAGCGCGTTTGTTCGCCCTCGAGGCGATCCTCCGTGCCCACATGGCGCGCGAGGAGCGTTTCCTCATCCCGCTGCTCGAGGCTGGGATGCCGAGCGACGCGGGCGCCGCGCCGCCGCCAGCCGACCTGCGCACGAGCGGATCGCGTCCAGGAGTACCGACAGGAAAGGAAGGGTGAGTCCCGTGATGACCGTCCGCGACGTGATGACCACGTCTGTGATTTCCGCTAGCCACGACGCGCCACTTAAGGATGTCGCGAACCTGCTCGTCGAGCACGGCATCAGTGGCCTGCCTGTGGTCGACGCTGACAAGCGCGTCGTCGGTGTCGTGTCCGAGGCCGATTTCCTCTTGAAGGAGAGCGGCGCCGACGCAATGCCACACCGCCGACTCGAACGACTGCTCGGGGAAACGAAGGCCACGCGCACGTACCGCGCCAAGCTCGAGGCGACCACCGCGGCGGAGGCGATGACCAGTCCCGCGATCACCGTCGGCCCGAGTCATTCGATCAGCGAGGCGGCTCGGACGATGACGAGGCATGCCGTCAATCGCCTCGTGGTCCTCGATGACGGTCGGCTGGTCGGCATCGTGACCCGCGCAGACCTCGTTCGCGCATATGTCCGGTCAGACCAGGAATTGGCGGAAACGATCCGGCAGGACGTCGTGCGGCGCATCCTCTGGCTCGACCCGGCGGGTTTCGTCGTCAACGTGGAAGACGGCGTGGCCACGATCGTGGGTGGAGTCGAGAGTCGCTCGACGGCCGAGATGGTCGGCCGAGCCGTCGCCATGGTGCCGGGCATCGTCGACGTCAGGGCCGACGTGACCTGGTCGCTCGATGACACCAAGCTCCGCCCGCCGACCGTCGACCCGTTCTTCCCATTCACGCCGCGCTAGCGGGAGCTGATGAGACGGGTCCGACGGCACTCATCGGCGTCTGCGCATGCGAAGGGCCACAGGTCATGTGGACGGCGGCACGTAAACCGTCAACTAGTGAACCGGCCCTGCGACCTTCGGGACGCGTGGCCCTACCGCCGCCGGGGCGCGGGGCGCAAGCATGGCTGTATGCCGCCCGAGCGCGGGCAACAGAAGGAGACGGCCATGAAGATCCTTGTCGCCTATGCGAGTCGACACGGGGCTACCCAGGGCATCGCTGAGCGGATCGCCCACACTCTGAAGGAGGAGAGCTTCGACGTCACGCTTCGGCCGGTCGGCCAGGCCGGCCCTGTCGACGGCTACGACGCCTTCGTGATCGGCAGCGCCGCGTACTACGGTCGCTGGCTGAAGGAGGCGACGCTATTCGTGCGGCGCGAGCACGAGACACTGGCCGGTCGTCCGGTCTGGCTCTTCAGCAGCGGTCCCGTCGGGAGCACGCCCACTGGCGGGAAGGACCCCATGAAGGAGGCGGAACCGAAGGAGTTCGCGGAGTTCGAGCGGGACTTGCCGACCCGCGATCGGCGAGTCTTCTATGGAGCCTGGGACCCGGATCTCTCGCCAGGCGGCGTCCTCGAGCGTCTGACACGGCTGCTGCCAGCAGTACGGGACGCGCTCCCTGCCGGCGACTTCCGCGACTGGCCGGCGATCGAGGCCTGGGCGCACGGGATCGCGCGAGAACTGAAGCAGGCCCGCGACCTCGAGCTCGCGCACGCCTGACTTCTGCCCGCCGGCTCGCCGGCGGTCGGCCGCCGACGTCTCCGGCCCCAAGATCATGAACGTGAGGTTGATCGTGAAAAGGCTGTTGTTGACCGGGCTCGCTATCGGCGGTGCCGTCGTGGCCTACCGGGAGGTCGTCCGACCATGGTGGCGGAGCTGGGGCATCGATGAGCTGGACGTTGCCCGCGGATTGCCGGGCGACGATCTGGTCCCGGCGGCGTCCACCATGGACACGCGCTCGATCGTTGTCCAAGCGCCGCCGTCGGCCGTGTGGCCGTGGCTCGTCCAGATGGGCTACGGCCGCGCCGGCTGGTACAGCTACGACCAGATCGACATGGCCGGCGCCAGTGTCGACCGGATCGTTCCGGAGTGGCAGGGGCTCGCAGTCGGTGCTGTCGTGCCGACCCACCCGGGCGGCGGGTTCGAGGTCCGGTCGCTCGAGCCCGAACGGGCGCTTGTGCTCTATTCGGATTCAGACCTCGTAGATCGACAGGCGGACGCCGCACGGATCGCCGACGTCGGTCGAGCGGACGCCAACGTCCAAGCGACGGGCGCATTCCTGGGCACGGCCCAGCCGAAGGACTTCGCGGCGAGCTGGGCATTCGTCCTCGAGCCGCTGACCGGCGGACGGACGCGCCTGATCGAGCGCTTCCGGGTCCGGTTCGGCGAGAGCGACAAGCCATGGACCGCATTCACGCTGCCGCTCGTTGGTTTCGGGGTCTTCGTCATGACGCGCAAGCAGATGCTGGGCATCAAGGAACGGGCCGAACGCCTGGAGGTGTCGAGTGCATCGCCGCGGCGTGACGGCGCCGACGCCGCGCTCGTGGCCGCCGGGGGAGAGGCCGTCATGTCAGTCGCCACGTAGGGAAGCGCAAGGAAGCGCGGTCGTCGACCAACGGCCCGCAGGAAGGAGGCGCGACATGCAGTTCGATCTTGGGTTCGCAGGTCTGGGGCTGCTCATCATCTTCTCCGTCGGCTTCGGTCTTGTGGCTCACCTGGTTCGGAAGCCGTCGACACCGTGGGTCGGGCCGGTCGCCGCGATCGGTTGGTTCGCGGGCGGGCTCTTCGCCAGCGAGGTGGTCTTCGGACGCGCGACCGTCGACGAGATCCAACCGATCATCGACGGGCTGGCATTCGATGAGGCGCTCCTTGGCGGTCTGATCGCCGGCGCGCTTGTCGTGGTCGGGGCTCGAGTGTTGGGCGGTGGACGCGCCGCGGATCTGCCGCGCGCGGCCTGAAGCTCGTCGGGTGTGACGCAACGAGAGAGTCGAACGGACCCGAATGTCGTGACCTCGGGCCCGTTTCACGCCGTGGCAGAATAGCGAGAGTGGGGCCATGAGATCGCCGGCGGGCGACCCTACGCCGTCGAGCCGATCTCACATCGAGGTGGAGGGAGACCCGTGTCGACTTTGCGGAGACTGGCGGTCCCGATCGGGGCGCTCGCCGCGATCCTATTGGTCCTGTTGTTCAACCCCTGGTATGTCATCGAAGGCGACATCCGCACTGTCCTGACGGTCGCCTTCTGGATCACCTTCATCGTGCTGTTGATCGCCTTGTTCGAGGATCGCAAGAGCGCCGACGCCCAGGAGGTCGAGATCGAGGGACCGCGATTCGTGCGGTTCCTCTTCAACAATTCCAGGGCAGGGCTCTTCTGGCTGCCCATCCGCCTGTTCGTCGGGTTCGCCTGGCTGGAAGCTGGCTGGCACAAGTTCACGGACCCGGCCTGGATGCAGGGTGGCTCCGCGCTGCGCAGCTACTGGGAGCGAGCGGCGTCGATCCCCGAGGAGGGACGACCGCCGATCACGTTCGAGTGGTATCGCGACTTCATCCAGATGCTGTTGAACGGCAATCACGAGGGGTGGTTCGCCTACGTGATCACCTTCGGCGAACTGGCCATCGGGATCGGCCTGCTGGTCGGAGCGCTGACCGGGATCGCGGCGTTCTTCGGCGCCCTGATGAACATGTCGTTCCTCCTCGCCGGTTCTGCCTCGACGAATCCGATCATGTTCACGCTCGCTGTCGGCCTGATGTTGGCGTGGCGTGTCGCCGGCTACTACGGCCTCGACCGCTACCTGCTCCCGGCGCTCGGTGCGCCTTGGCGCCCGGGTGCCCTCTTCAACCGAGACAGGCCCGCCGGCACCGCCAGCGGGACACCAACCGGCAGCGAGACCGGCTGACGCGGGGCGTCAGCCCGCCAAGCGATCCGAAGACCGCCCGCCCTCTGGCGGGCGGTCTTCATCCACCCCGACGTGGAGCCGAGACGACCAGGCCGCCCCGAGCGATGCAGGGCGGCCCCTCGCGGCCTCGCGGACGATGAGGACGGGACACGGGGCGTGGCGAGCCACATACTCGGACACGCTGCCCATCAGGAACCGCCCGATCGGCCCACGCGTATGGGCACCAACCAGGATCAGGTCGATGTCCTCGGCCTCGGCCGCGGCGACGATCGACTCGCCGGGCTCGCCGGTCCAGACGAGGAACCTCACCGAGACGCCGACCTGCCGGCCCCGCTCCACGAGGCCCTGGGCGGCTGCCTCCCGTCGGTCGCGGACCTGGTCCACGCGCGTGTGGAACGCGCCGGTGGGTAATACGAGTTCCCGCGGATCGATCACGCTCACCACGAGGAGCGCGGCGTCGGTCCGCCGCGCGAGGTCGAAGGCCCAGTCGGTCGCCGGCTCGGTCGTCGGGGAAAGATCGGTCGCGAGGAGCACCCGGCGGATCTCCATCGAGGCAGGATCCTGTGATGCGCGGATGGGTTCGACGGCGAACGTCATGCCGCGCAGTCTCGCCCGTCGGAATCGCCCGCGAAAGTGACCTTCGGCCCGTTGTGCCGTGCCGCGCGTCGCATCGCCGCACGCTGCTTGGTAGGCTGCGCTGGTGAGGCCACCGAGCCAGGCGACGTCCACGGTGACACTCGACGCGACTGGCCGCGCCGCCGTCGAGGCGCTCAGCGACGCCATCGGTGCGGTCGCCGGGGTGCTGGCGGTCGAAGGCGTACTCCAGCTGATCGTCGATCGCGTGCGAGCGCTCGTGGGCTCGCGATATGCCGCGCTGGGGATCCTGGCCGACGATCGGCGGCACATCGAGCGGTTCATCACGAGCGGCATCACGAACGAGCAGCGTCGGCTCCTCGGGGCTCCGCCACAGGGCCACGGACTCCTGGGGTTGATCATCACGGAGGGTCGGTCACTGCGGATACCGGAGATCACCGCGCATCCGGCGAGCTACGGCTTCCCGCCGAACCATCCGCCGATGACATCACTGCTTGGCGTTCCGATTCGTCTGAAGAACCGCACGATCGGGAACCTGTACCTGACGGACAAGCTGTCGGCGGAGGATTTCAGCGAGGACGATCAGCGTCTCGTCGAGCTCTTCGCTTTGCACGCGGGGATCGCGATGGAGAACGCCCGCCTCCACGAGGCGGTCCAGCACCTCGCCGTCGTCGATGAGCGTGAGCGGATCGGCAAGGATCTTCACGACGGGATCATCCAGACGCTCTACGCGATCTCCCTGTCCCTCGAGGACGTCCCTGCCGTGATGGAGACCGATCGCGCCGACGCATACGAACGTGTCGACCGCGCCATCGACACCCTCAACGGCGCCATCGGCGATCTTCGCCAGTTCGTGGTGGGTCTCCGGCCGAGACTCGTGGATACCACCGATTTCGGCCACCTGCTGGCCGCCCTCGCCGACCAGGTCCGGCAGAACCACGTGATGGAGGTTGATCTCGACCTGCCCGACGAGCGGATCGAGATCGCGGCGCACGCACGGGGGGAGTTGCTGCAGATCGCCCGTGAGGCGTTGTCCAACATCGCGCGCCACGCACACGCGACCACTGCGCGCGTCGTACTCCGGCGCGATGGGGACCAGCTGCGCATGGAGCTGGTGGACGACGGGATGGGCTTCGATAGCGGAGCAGCCGTTCCCGGTGGCCATCTCGGGCTCGCCAACATGCGCGATCGCGCGAGCCGGCTGGGCGGGACGCTCGAGGTCGAGAGCGGTCGGGGCGGGACGACTATCATCGTCCTCATTCCCATGCGCGGATCCACGGCGGATCGGCCCACCGACCAGGAAGAGGCGACTTGGTGACTGACGCAACAGCAGGCGGGACAGCGCCGGCCAAGCAACTTCGACTGCTCGTCGTCGACGACCACGAGGTCGTTCGTCAGGGACTCGTCGCGCTCCTCGACCGTCGCCCCGGATTCCAGGTCGTCGCCGAGGCGGGCACCGTCGCCGAGTCGATCGAGGCTGCTCGAAGGTTCCGGCCGGACATCATCGTCATGGACGTCCGCCTTCCGGACGGCTCCGGGATCGAGGCGTGTCGCGAGATCCGGGCCGAGTTCCCGGAGACGCGCGTCGTGATGCTGACCTCGTATCCCGACGACGACGCCGTCCTCTCGGCGATCGTCGCCGGGGCCTCCGGGTATCTCCTCAAACAGGTTCGTGCGCGCGACCTGGTCGCCGCCCTGGAGACCGTCGGTCGAGGCGAGTCGCTGCTGGATCCGGCGGTGACCGAGAAGGTCCTCGAGCGCGTCCGTCGGATCGCGTCAGGCACCTACCAGGACGAGTTGTCGCAGCTCACCGGCCAGGAGCAGAAGATCCTGATGCTCGTCGCAGAGGGCATGACCAACAAGGAGATCGCGGCCGAGGTCTTCCTGTCGGACAAGACCGTCAAGAACTACGTGAGCTCGATCCTGTCGAAGCTCAATCTCGAACGCCGGGCCCAAGCGGCCGCCTTCGTCGCGAAGCATCGGGCCGATCATCCTTCCTGAACGGCCGGCGCCCTTCCATTCGGCATAGGAGGACCGCGCGGGTGGGCGCGTGATGGGGCGGATCGGCGATGGCAAGCGGGTCGCTCGGCCCTTTCGGGCTCGCCCGCAACGCGCGACGATGACTGCCGAGACGCCAACGGTGCGTCGTGAAAGGAGGTAGTCAGGTGGAACTCGCCATCACTCTCGGGCTCGGCGGGTGGATCCTGTTGATCGTCGGAGCAGTCGTCTTCGGGGTCGTGGCCCAGTTCATCGGTGAGGCCAACACCGGCTATGAGTGGCTCGTTGACGGCATCGCGGCCGCGTTCGGCGCGATCATCGCGAGCGAGTTCATCGTCGGCCTGCAGGCGTTCGGCCCGGTGTGGGATGGGCTCGCGCTCGTTCCCGCGCTGGTTGGTGGCGTCGTGCTTGGCGGGATCGTCGGACTCGTGACTCGGTATGCCACGGGTGGCACGTACACGCACCGGCCGATGTCCGTCTGACCTCGGTCAGGCCTGACAGGCCAGACGACCCGCCGGTGCGTGCCGGCGGGTCGTTTCATGTACGGGTGGCCCTCGATGTGCGGGCCGTTCGGCTCTGCCACCAGGACCAGCGACGCCGCACGATCGAGCTAACGGAGGTATCCAACCATGCATGCTGTCGTCGTCTACGAATCCTTCTGGGGTAACACCGCCGCGATCGCCCGCGCCATCGCCGAGGGTATCGGTCCCGAAGCGTCGGCCATGACGACCGATGAAGCCAGCGCCGACGTCGTGGCCAGCGCGGATCTCGTGGTCGTGGGAGCACCGGTCCTGGGCTTCCGGCTCCCGACGGACGCCGTTCGGGCGGGGCTGCTACGCGAGTACGGCGCCCCGACGCCGGCCGACACGAGTCACCGATCGATGCGGTCGTGGCTCGACGCGCTTCCGGCGGGCAAAGCGGGCGTCGCTGCCTTCGAGACCAGGTTCAGATTCTCACCGGGCGGGTCGATCGGGACGATCACCGACGAGCTGGAGCGAGCCGGCTATCGACCCCTGACCAAGGGCCAGAAGTTCCTCGTTACCGGCAAGTACGGTCCGCTCAAGGCTGGCGAAGTCGAGCGAGCCCGGCAATGGGGCGCCGAACTCGCGACGGCTGCCCAGGACAGGGCACTTTCCTGAGCAGCCGAGGACGGGCCAGGGGTGCGGGGCACTCCCTGGCCCGTCACTCATAGCCGTAGAGTCCGGGTATGCGCATCGTCAGCCCTGAAGACGCGGTCGCCCTGATCGACAGCGGTGACCAGGTGTATGTCCATTGCGCGGCGGCGGCGCCCTCGGTCCTGCTCGACGCACTCGTCGCCCGGGCGAAGGCGGCCGACCTGACGGATGTCAGCGTCGTCCACCTCCACATCGAGGGTCCGGGGCCGCATCTGGCGCGCGGCATGGAGCGCCACCTCCGACACCGCGCGCTCTTCATCGGGCCGAACGCCCGCGCCGCGGTCGAGGAGGGTCGGGCCGACTACGTTCCGGTCTTCCTCTCCGACGTCCCCCGCCTGTTCATGTCCCGGGCGCTCGACCTGGATGCCGTCCTGGTCAATGTGACACCGCCGGACCAGCACGGGTTCTGCTCGCTGGGGACATCGGTCGAGGCGATCCATGCCGCGATCCGCGCCGCGCGGACCGTGATCGTCCAGTTCAACCGCTCGATGCCGCGCACTCTCGGAGAGAGCTTCATCCACGTCAGCGAGATCGACGTCGCGGTGGAGGTCGACGTTCCCCCATACGAGCACCCACTCGGCACCATCGGGGACGTCGAACGACAGATCGGTGCGTATGTCGCGGACCTCATCCCGGACGAGGCGACGCTCCAGCTCGGCATCGGGGCGATCCCGGCCGCGACCGCGCTGTTCCTGCGCGACAAGCGCGACCTCGGCATCCATACCGAGATGTTCACCGACTCGGTCGTCGACCTCGTCGAGGCCGGGGCGATCACCGGCGAGGCCAAGGAGCGAAATCGGGGCAAGATCGTCACGGCGTTCGTGCTCGGGACCGACCGCCTGTATCGCTTCATGCACGACAACCCGATGGTCGAGATGCGATCGGTCGATTTCACCAACGACTCCTCGGTCATCAAGACGTTCCGACACATGGTCGCGATCAACTCCGCGATCGAGGTGGACCTCACCGGACAGGTGGTCGCCGACTCCATCGGGCACCGCATGTACTCCGGCGTCGGCGGGCAGATGGATTTCGTCCGGGGGGCGGCATTAGCGTCGGAGGGACGGGCGATCATCGCTCTGCCCTCGACCGCCGCCGGCGGAACGGTGTCGCGGATCGTGGCGACGCTCCAGCCGGGCGCCGGCGTCGTCACGACGCGCGCACACGTGCGGACCATCGTCACCGAGTTCGGCGTGGCGGACCTCTTCGGCAAGAGCCTGGATGAGCGGGCTGACGCGCTGATCGCGATCGCCCATCCGGACTTCCGCGACCAGCTCCGATCCGAGTATCGACGCCGCTGACGATCTCGGGCCGATGGTCAGCCCGTCAGGAGCCATGCGGCCCTTGGGATTGCGCTCGTCGAGGGATACGGTCGAAGCTGACGTCGATCGGAGGGCATGACGATGCTCCTGAAGGTATTCCTGGCCGGCTTCTTGTTCCTGCACGGCGCGATCCATCTGAGTTACCTGACGCCACGACCGGCGGCAACGCCGGGTGGCCCGGTCTGGCCGTTCACGCTCGAGCGCTCCTGGCTGCTCACGGCGATGCGCGTCCCGCCCGAGCTGACACGGCCGATCGGGCTGGCGCTCGTCGTCGCGACGCTCGCGTCGTTCGCATTCGCCGCCGCGGCAATGCTCGGTCTCTTCCCCAGTGGCCTATGGCCGGCCGCGCTCGCCGTCGGGGCGGCGACGTCGCTCGCCGTCCTCGCGCTCTACTTCCACCCGTGGCTTGTGATCGGTGTCGTGATCGATCTCGCGCTCCTCGCGGTGGTCATGATCGCGCGGTGGTCGCCGGACGCCCTGGGATCCTGACGGCAGCTCGTCGAACGAGCGACCTATGCCGGTCGGCCCGGGGCGACGGGCCGGAGGTCACTTCCGGCGATCCATGCCGTGATGCCATGATCGGGCCCATGGACATCACGACCCGCCCGGTGGACGGCGTACGTCCCCACCCTGAACCGAGCATGTCACCACCTGACGCCGGTGCGATGAGCCGTCGAGCGATCCTGCGGGCCGCGGGCGGCGGCATCATCGCGGCGGGCGTCGCGGCGTGCGCCCCCGTCGCGGCGGCGCCACGCTGGACATATCCACCGTCGAGCACGTCCGAACCGGCCGCGAGCCAGCCTGCCCCGACCACGTCAGCGCCACCATCCGCCGCTCCGTCGATGGACCACAGCCCGGTCCCGTCGACCGCCCCGTCGGCGCCGGCCGTGGACCATGACGCCAACGCGCTCGCCGTCGTCAGGCGGTTCCTGGATGGCGAGGGCGCGTCCATGGACCGCCCGGGAAATGCCGCCCTGGAGCCTCGCATCGTTGACGGGGTCAAGGTGTTCGAGCTGACGATCGAGGAAGTCGATCATCGGATCGACGCCGTGAAGGACCCAGTGCCCGGTCTCGGCTACAACGGGACGTGGCCCGGCCCACGGCTGACCGTCACCGAGGGCGACCGGGTACGCGCGATCTTCACGAACAAGATGGCTGAGACGACGGGAGTCCACTTCCACGGTCAGCGTCTGCCGAACAACATGGATGGCGTGCCCCACATCACGCAGGACCCGATCGAGCCAGGGGAGACCTTCACCTACGAGTTCACCGCGCGCAGCCCGGGCTCGCACATGTACCACAGCCATCACAACGCGACAGACCAGGTCGGCCGAGGTCTACTCGGGGCGTTCATCGTGGAGCCGCTGGATCCCCGCCAGCGCTACGCCGAGCTGTACGGCGCCAGCCAGGACATCGTCTGGATCAGCAACGATGCCCTCGGCGGTTTCACGATCAACGGGCGCGGGTTCCCGGCCACCTCACCGATCGTCGCGACTCTTGGCGACACGATCGTGATCCGCTTCATGAACGAGGGGAACATGATGCATCCCTGGCACCTCCACGGGATGCCGATGCGCGTCGTCGCGCGGGATGGCTACCCGCTTGGATCGGCGGCGTTCACGTGCGACACCCTCGGCGTGAACCCTGGCGAGCGATGGGATGTCGTGATTCGGTGCGAGGAGCCCGGCGCGTGGGCGTTCCATTGCCACATCCTGCAGCATGCCGAGGGCCCGGACGGCATGTTCGGCATGGTCACCGCGCTCGTGGTCCAGGAGCCGGCCGCCGCCATGTCCGGCGATGGATCATCGCCGGTCGCGCGGGCCGCGTTGGCCGCGGGCTCGACCGCCTTCGCCTGCACGGTGCCGTCGATCGGGTAGCCCGCCGGACGGGCAGTTGGGGCCGAACAGCCCTAACTCCACCACATCGCCAACGGCACGTACGGCATGGTCATCGTGGAGCCGACCGGTGGGCTGCCCCGGCCGACAACGAGTTCGCCCTCGTCCAGAGCGAGTGGTACCTCGGGCCCCAGGGCGAGCCGAGCGACCTTGCCAAGGCCGCGGCGCCGCACCGGCCCCCGACTTTGTCGTGTTCAACGGCGTCGCCAACCAGTATCTCGACGTGCCGATCGAGGTCGGGACGGGTGAGCGGAACCGGTTCTTCGTCCTCGATGCCGGGCCGAGCGTCGACAGCTCGTGCCATATCGTCGGCACGATCTTCGACACCGTCATCCGCGAAGGCGTGTCGCTGACCAAGGGGAACCAAGGGTCCTGGGGCTCGCAGGCGATGGACCTGGCCCCGGCGCAAGGCGGCATCGTCGAGTTCACGACCGCCGAGGACGGTCTCTATCCGGTCGTGACCCACGCGTTCAACCTGGTCGGTCGCGGGGCGCTCGGGCTGGTCCAGGCCGGCGACGGCGACCCGACGAATTGACCGCCGCGCGTGGGGCCCGGCGCCACCACCAGTGGCGCCGCGGCGACGGACGTGCACGACCCGCCGTGGAGGCTGCAGTCCGGGCGTCTACCCACGCGGGTTCGTCGCGACTGCGCCACCCTGGCTGGCGTGGGGCCGATGCGGCCGTCCGGCGCCCGCACATGGGAGGGTGCCCAGCGGATCGTGCCTGGCTCGATGGCGTCCTAGCGGTCCGCGTAGAGCGCGACGAAGTCGCTCGCCGACAGGACACCGACGGTTCGACCCTGCTCATCGACAGCGACCAGTCGATGGATGCGGTTGTCGCGCATGAGCCGGGCTGCCTCGACGAGCGGCGCTGTATCGGTGACCGTCACCGCAGGCGAGGTCATGAGCTCGCCGACGCGAAGCCCGCTCGGCTTGCGGCGGAGCAGCATCGCCATCGGAGCGCCGCCGTCCTCGATCACATCGGTCTGGCTGATGACGCCGATCGGGGCGCCACGGGCGTCCACCACCGGTAGGTCGTAGCCCTGCTGGTAGTCCTCGGGCGTGGTGTAGAAGAAGATGCTCACGCCCTCATGGACCTGGCGGGTGTTGAGGTTGGCGATCCCGCCGTGGCGCTGCCAGCCCATGGCGCGGATGTGGATGTGGATGTCGTCGCGCGAGTGGCCCGTCTCGGGATCCAGGTCGGGGACCACCATCGGCTCCTCAAACACGGCGAATCCACAGGGTGTGAACAAGTCTGTGTGGAACAGCGGCTCCGGCGTGGCCAACTCAGCCGCCATCGTCACCTCGCGCATCACGGGGGCCGAGACGTAATGGCTCGTCGCGCCGTGCAGCATGCGGTACTCGCGCTCAGCCAGCATCGCCCCCTGCATCAGGTGGCGCTCCTCGGCGGCGAACTGTTCGCGGCCGACGATGGTCGAGCCCTCCACGGTGTTCCAGATGTTGTCGGCCGCATCGACACCGTCGATGATGCTCATCGCCTCATCGACCAGCGGACGGCCCTCTTCGTCATGGACGCGCGGGATCACGCCCTGGGCGAGCATCGGCTTGCCGTCGGCATCGGGGAGCCCGTAGCTGGTGCCGAACACGTACCAGCGGCGCAGGTGCATGTCGTCCCACATCCGGCGCAGCAGTTCGGCGTTCATCTCGGGGCCCTGCCTGGCGTGGACGCCCATGATCCTGTCGTTGAGGCTCTTGGAACGTGTTGCCGTCGTCAGTCGGTCCAGGTGCGCATCGACAGCCGGCGCGAGGCCTGACCATCTGCTCATATCGTCCACTCCGGTTCGTCGCCCAGTGGGATCGCCCACAGGGGAGCTTCTGTTGAGATACGGCGCACCTCGTAATGGCACGTGATGGTGCTGGCCATCAGCCTGGCCCTGGCCTCGGTGAAGGGCCCCAGGATGTCGGCCGGTGCTGTCAACTCGTCGTCTTCGTGGTGCCACAGCAGGATGATGTAGGTCCTCATGGTGCTCATCCGCCGCTCGTCGCGTTGATGACGGCCCTTGGAACACCGTTGATGATGCTCATGTCCCTCTCGGTGCTGGAGCCCTCGCAGGCCCAGTCGTTGTAGATCCAGATCACGGTGCGGTCGGTCGTCGTCCAGATGCCGATGACGACACCGGCCAACGTCACGCACTTGTGCGTCGAGTTGGGGTAGCCGTCCGGGAACACCACGGTCATCGACTCGCTGGTGTCGTTCGACTGGGCCTCGACCGGCAGGTCGGCGCGAGCGTCCTCGTCGTCGCCACTACAGGCGACGAGTGCCAGCAGGGGGATGATCAGCAGACGCCTCATCGTTCCTCGCTCTCGATCGGTGGGCCCCAGGTTGCCTGGGGGACTGGACGGAAGGCGATCGACGGCGGATTGTCATCGAACTGCTCGATCATCACCTGGAACGAGGTGAGGCCGTACTCGTAGTCGGCTGGCACCGTGGCCACCCACACCCTGCGGCTCATGGCTCGCGCCCTCCCTTGTAGCCGGTGTACTGGCACTTGGAACAGCCTCGGCCGTCACAGTGCGGGCACTTCGGCGCTTCCTCGCGCTCCTCGTTGTATCTCATGAGGTCCTCTCGTATCGGTCTTGGAACACCCTAGCAGCGTGTGGGTGAGATACCAACCTGGTGGTGTGGTATCTCATCATCGAGGTTGTGGTCCGAAGGATACCTGGGTACGCTGGGTCCCGAACCGATACGCAACCCATGAAAGGCCCACCGTGGCTCTCGCCTCACAACTTCACCCCGGCTACCGCTACCGCGTCTGGACGGGCATCTACGAGGACGAGGTCGTCACGATCGTGGACAACACGATCATCCGCAAGGAAGACGACTTCGCCAACCAGCGCAAGATCAAGGTCCTCCTGGACGGCGGCATCGAGTACATGCTGCCGCGCACCATGGAGGACGAGGCTTGCGGCGTCGACTTGACATTGCTCCCTCACCCCGAGGTGCTCCAGGCGGAAGTTCTCCGCGTGGCTCGCCTCCTCAACACCATGGAGAACACTCATGCCTACACACTGACGTAGCCGTCGACCACGTCCCCCCGTGTGACTTCGATCCCAACCACGGGCCGGCGTTCGCTGACGCTCGCATCCCAGGCGCTGGCTGGGCCAACGTCTGCCAGCCCTGCTTCAACCGCTACGGCTGCAGCCTGGGCCTCGGCAGCGGGCAGATCCTGACCGAGAAATCTTGACGGGTGCGTTGTGTTACCACTACGCATCCGCTAACCTTCACTCCAGCACCCCGAACCGGTACAAGAAAGAAGACCATGACTCTCACAGCACAAGCTCCGGCCCCGTCCAGAGCCCACACTTCCATCACCTTGGCCTTCGGCCTGGTGTCGATCCCTCTGTCGGTCTACACCGGCACCGAGTCGACCCGGTGGAGCGCAAGGAGTTCCTCAACGGTGACAGCAACGTCTCCGTCGGCAGGGCCCCGGTTGTCACCGAGGCCGACGGCACCAAGCGTGTCGTGGACACGTCCGAGGTCACCCGCATGGCTCAGGCCAGCAGCGGTGCCTGGGTCGTCTGGACCGACGAGGAGGGCGCTGCGTGCACCGCTCCCAAGGGCCTGGCCGACATCCAGGCGTTCGTGTCCGCTCAAGGACCTGGGCAACTACCTCACCGAGGGACTGCTCCAGGTGCGCCCCAAGCGGACCAAGGGCAAGGCCGACCCGGCCGCGACGCGTGCGTTCGCTCTGCTCCTGCAGGCGATGAAGAGCCGCAAGGTCGCAGCGCTCGTCAAGCTGGCGATGCGTGGGCCGGCGCGGTTCGCGCTCCTCACCCCCGAGGGCAACCTGCTCCTCATCCTCACGGCCGACGCCATCCGCGAGCCCGTCGAGGTCGACCGTGACTTCAAGTTCACGGCCCAGGAGTTGACACTGGCGACGACGCTCATCGACATGGTTGGTGTTGATACGCCGGTCGTCATCGATGACACCGCTCCGGTGGTCCAGGCTGCCGTGAACGACAAGGCCAAGGGCGTCCCCGCGCCGGCCAAGCAGGACACGCCTGCGATCCCGTCGGACATCATGGCGGCGCTGGAGGCCAGCATCGCTGCTCGCAAGGAGGCCGCGGCGTGATCATCACGTTCGACACCAACCAGTTCCTGTCCATCGTGGGCACCCGCATCGAGGGCTGGTGGTTGACCATCACCACGCCCAGCGGGTCCCGCGAGGGCTACGCCACACTCACCCCCACGGGCTTCTCGTTGGTCAACGACGACACGTCCGTCACCCACTTCGTCCCGTTCCATCGGGCCGAGACGATCGAGGTGACACGATGAACCTGGAGGACCAGAGGCTCACCGAGGCGTTCCACCTCCTCATGGACGTGAGGGACGAGACGCGCGAGGACAAGGTCGCGATCGACATGGGTACCGCCATCCGCGCCATCAAGCGCACGATGAACCTCCGCGGCTACATCATCCCCAACCGTCGCGATGGTGAGGGGCGATGAGCGCCATCAACGCCAACATCGCCTACGAGAACGGCTACGCCTCGGGCGAGATGCGCCGCACCATCCAGGGCTACGACCCACGCTGGGACTGGGCCGAGGCGTCCAGGTACTCGGCTGCTGACCAGGCTGAGTTCAAGCGTGGCTTCGATGACGGCTTCAACGATCGAGGGCGGCAGCCGTGAAGGACTGCTACCGCACCGGCATCGATGCGCTCAGCGAACGCGAGCGCACGGTGTTGGGGCACATGATGCGCGGTCTGACGGCCGTCGAGATTGCCCAGGCTGACTACGTCACCGTCGCCACGGTGCGCTCGCAGATCCGCAACATCCTGTGGAAGCTGCAGGTGAGCAACCAACTGGCGGCGGTGGCCATCGGCTACCGCTCTTATCTCGCTGGTGATGTTGTGATACCAGCCCTCAAGGGAGTATGATACTACCATGAAGCGACAGATGACATTCGTACAGACCGCCGCCGTCGATGCATGGCAAGGCGAGAGCACCATCAAGTTCCTCTGGATCACCGAGTGCGTCAAGCGCCACGTCAATGGCGACTGGGGCGAGGTGGACGACGAGGACCGCGCCACCAACGAGGCTGGCAAGGACACGGGCGGCATGCTCATGTCCGTCTGGCCGATCTCCCGAGCCCTTCCACGATGGCGAGCGCAAGCTGTGGATCATCACCGACCCTGGTCACGAAGTGACCACCATCCTGTTCCCCTCGGACTACTGACATGAGCGGCCGTGTCACCAAGCGCGTGAAGAGCTTCCCCCTCAAGCCGGAGCACCTGTACAAGGCGGTTGAGTTCTGGGTCTGGCTCTACGAGGCTGCAGACGAGGCCGTCACTCGCTGGATCAACCGTCCCCGCATCGGGGACACCAGGCCGAGCACCAAGCCGGCCGTGTTCCAACCACGCCAACACTTCAACGCTCATGGCCAACCGAAGGCCAAGCTGACCAGGGCCCAGGCCGAGGCCCGTGCAGCAGGCGATGACGCCCTGCACGCCTACCGCTGCTCGATCTGCCAGGACTGGCACGTGGGGCACGCCAAGAGGCACGCAGCATGAGGTGCACACACATCTACCCCGATCACACTGACTGCCAGCAGCCAGCCGTACCTGGGCTCCGTGGTGCGCTACGCATGAGGTGCTGTACCCCGACATGCGCCCCGTCGGCAGGCCGCTCCCGGCTCCAGTGATGGAGTGGGTGCCCGCTGAGTGCCCATCAGGCCGGAGGCGCGTGCGCAAGCCGCGTCGTTGGCTGCCCTGGGTAGCCCTGCTGGTGATGTTCTGCATCTCCGTCGGGCCCACGATCATCATCTACGTCATCCTCATGCCGATCATGACCATGGTCGTCCTCGGCCGCGACGGGGATGGCCGGCGACCGGTACCCGGTCGATTCTTCTCACCGCTGACGTTGGTATCTCACCCGCTAACCTGTAAGGTAACACCCCATGAACCGATACCCCGGAGGATGTGCACCACCAAGGCCGAGGCCGACTACGAGGCGTTCCTGGATCGCTCCGTCGATGCTGCCAACAGCCGTGAGTGGTGGAACGACCGTGACAACCTCCACCTCCTGGCGTCGCAGAGCTGGAAGACAGCGAGCTTCCCGAGAACATCGTCCACATGCTGGAGAAGCCGTGGAACTGGACCGCCGAGTTCGTCCAAGGCCATCAAGGTATTCGCCGCTGAGTGCGAAGAGGACCCCGAGCACACACTGAGTGTTCGCCTGGGCGGCACGCCGCACATCACCGTGATCACGATCACCGATGTCGTCCCCGGCGACAACGAGCCCCTGAGCTACCTGGTGGGCGACGACAACGGCATCCTGGCCGAGTTGACGCCCCGAGGGCCGCGGCGTCTGCCTACATCAGCACCCTGGAGGGGCGTGAGGACGGTCGGTACTACATCGACGTCACCACGC
>CAWABZ010000014.1:0-17873 GCA_963780425.1 uncultured Chloroflexia bacterium
GAGGGAGGTTTGGTCGGGGCGAGAGGATTTGAACCTCCGACTTCATCGTCCCGAACGATGCGCGCTACCAGGCTGCGCCACGCCCCGACCGAAAGTGCTCGTTTGACAGAGCCTGCGGATGATAGCAGGGGGCCCGACGAGGCGGCTATCGCCGCTCCGCCGGGCCCCGGCACGCAATGCTACGCGGGGGTCAACCAGACCGGGTAATCGCGGATGTCCTGCGGGCTGCCGTCCTGGGCCGACCCGAAGTACGTCCGCAGGGTGCCCCATTGCGCCTTCGGAACGTCGTACCGCAACGTGACGTCGAACCTGCCGCGGCAGCCACTGCCGCACGTCGCCATCGCCATCTGATCGACGAGCACCTTGCGCGACGCATCGAGGATCGCGACCCGGAACGTGGCCTCGAACACGTTGGAGGTACCGGTGACCCGTGCCGGATTCCCGGGGGCCGCCCCGAACGCCGGCCGATCGACGAAGGTCGACGGGAGCTGCTGCTCGAAGTCGCCGCGGCCCTGTGGGCCGTCGAGCTGGATGCCCTCGGGCCCGAACGTCGTGACGGTCCGGCCCTCGACCTGGAACAGGACCGCGCGGACCGTCGAGAACTGGGTCAGCGTGTAGACGACCTGGCCGAGGCGGTACATCGACGACGCGCTGCCACCGCCGGACTCGAACTCGCGTGACAGATCGACGGTCGCGACGCCGTCCTTGATCGAGATACCGAGGAGCGAGGTCCCATCCGGGACTGCGGTCGACAGCTGCGAGTACCGGTCGATGACGGCGTCGGCATCGAGCAGCGCCTCCATGGCAGCGCGCGCCACACCACTGGTCTTCGGCACGACCCGGAGAGTCGGCACGATGCCTTCGACGCCGCGGTCGCCATCGAGCACGTAGTAGGCACGGATGACCATGGTCTCGGACCGGCACCGACGGCGACGGCGATCCACTCGGCGACCCGGCCGGTTCGCTCGATGGCTGGCCCGACGGAGACGGCGATGTCGAGGGAGCCGGCGTCGCGTCGGGCGGACCAGAGTCGATCGACGGAGCCGCGGTCGGCGGCACGCTCGGGACCTGCCCGAGACTGCCGGACGACGTGCATGCCGCGGTCGCGACGAGCAGGCCGACAGCGCAAGGGCCGGGACCGGCGATCGGTGACGAAGGGCTTTCATCGGTTGGGCTCCAGGTGCGAGGTGACTGCGCACAAGCCTCGATCAGTCATGTCGCCGTCCCATCGCCGCCGCGTAACGATCGGGCAACATCGCGGGGCAGGACCAGCTCGAGCCGCAGGCCGCCGCCGTCGCGGTTCATCGCCTGGAGATAGCCACCCATGAGCGCCGCATGCTCAGCGGCGATCGCCAGACCCAGGCCACTGCTCCCACCGGACCGCGACGGATCGACTTTCGTGAACCGGTCGAAGATCAATTCGAGCCGGTCGCCCGGGACGCCCGGGCCGCGGTCGGACACAGCGATGACGACCTCCTCCGCTCGGCCATCGATCTCGATCTCCACGTCGGCGTCGGCCGCGTGCTCCTTCGCGTTGTCGAGGAAGTTGCCGAGGATCCGTTCGAGGCGGCGGGGGTCCGCGTCGACGACCACCGGCCGGTCGGGTGCCACGAACGTGGCGTTCGGCGAGCGCGCGGCCCGCACGGTCTCGACGAGCCGTCCGAGGTCGACTTGCTCGAGGGCCACCTGCTCGGCATCGGCGTCGAACCGCGACAGCTCCATGAGCTCCTCGACCAGCGTCCGCAGCCGCCCCACGTCCTTGACCAGCAGCTCGGCCGCCCGCCGGCTCTCCGGCGGCAGTTCATCGAGGTGCTCGCGCAAGATCGACGCCTCGGCGACGAGAGCAGTGAGCGGTGTCCGCAGCTCGTGCGACACGTCCGCCACGAACCGCCGGTTCTGATGCTGGGCCGCCTCCAGCCGGCGGATCGACTCGGCGAGGGTGTCGGTCATCCGGTTGAAGCGGTCGGCCCACGTCCCGAACTCGTCGTGTGACGTCACTGGCACCCGCGCGAGCAGGTCGCCGCGCTCGATGCGTTCGGCGGTCCGGCCGGCTTCCTCGATCGGGGCGAGGATGCCGCGCGCGACGATCCTCGCCGTCAGCAGCGCGATCACGACGAGGAGCGCGGAGCCGATCAGCAGGACGGTCCGGAACTGGTCGACCGCGGTCGCGATCGATTCGACGCTTCGCACGAAATAGACGGCCATGCCCCCACCCGGTGCGAGACCGCCGACGACCAGCGACGGGACGCCCGCAACGTCGATCCAGGCGTAGGCAAGGTCTCCCCGGCCGACGCGCGCAGGGACATCGGGTGGGAGGCGCTCGAGGAGGTCGCCGAGCGCATCGGTCGACTTGACCGACTGGCCGCCGCCGAGATCGATCACCGATTCGACGTTGCGCCGCCGGAACGTATCGGTCAGCCCGCTCCGGATGATGTCCTCGACGCGTCGGACGGTCGGGGAGCTGCCGGCCGGGCACCGTGACGGTGAGATCGAAGCGCGCCTGGGCTGCCGCGTCCTGGAGCGTCTGGTCATGGAGACGCGCGTCGACGAAGACCGACGCACCGACCCCGAGCACGACCGCGGTGAGCGCCACGAGGAGGACCAGCGCACCGGCAAGTCGAGCCCGGACCCCCCGCGGCCAGTGCATCCCGCGTCCTACCGCGCTGCCTTGTAGCCGGCCCCACGGACCGTGAGGATCAGCTCCGGGGACGTGGGGTCGGCCTCGATCTTCGCGCGCAGCCGTCCGACCGCGACGTCGACGAGCCGCGAATCGCCGAGGTAGTCGTAGCCCCAGATCCGGTCGAGCAGCGTGTCGCGCGCGAGCACCTGACCCGGGTGGCGGGCGAGATCGACGAGCAGGTCGAACTCGGTCCGCGTGAGTGGGATCTCCTCCCCGTCTCGCGTCACGCTTCGACCGGCGAGATCGATGAGCAGCGGGCCCAGGCGGAGATGCGCCGCCTCGTCCCCGTCGCGCCGGTCGACGCGTCGCAGCGCCGCACGGACGCGGGCGACGAGCTCGGGCACCTCGAACGGCTTGCGCACGTAGTCGTCGGCACCCGCCTCGAGGCCGACGACGACGTCGATCGTGTCGGCGCGCGCGGTGAGCATCACGATCGGGACCATCGAGGTGCGGCGGATCGCGCGTGCCACCTCGAGGCCGTCCATCCGCGGCAGCATGACGTCGAGCAGTACCAGATCGACGTTCGCGGCCTCGAACCGGTCGAGCCCGGCACGGCCGTCGTCCGCGGTCTCGACCGTGAAACCGGCGTTGCGCAACCCGATCGCGGTCACTTCCCGGATCGACGGATCGTCCTCGATGAGCAGGATCCTGGCGTCCATTCGCGGGAGTATGCCCTAGGCCAGGGACCGCTCCGTCCGGATCGGGATCGTCGCGAGAGCGGCGGCCACGAACGCCGCCGCCATCAGCCCGAACACGGCCGGCACCCCGGTCGGCTCCCCCAGCACCTCGATGACGACGCCGTAGAGCGCCGTCCACAACGACCCGACCCCGAACGCGAGCGTGAAGTACAGGGCGTACGACGCATCGCGGATCGCCGGCGGCGCGATGTCGGCGAGGAGCGCCTGGAGCTGCGGCGATTCCGCGAAGGAGAACAGCCCCATGATCACGATCCCGGCCCACAGCCAGGCCAGCGACGATCCGCCGAGGATGAACACGCCGAACCCGACCGCACCACCGAGGTAGGCCAGGATGATCAACGGCTTGCGTCCGAACCGGTCGGACAGCCAGCCCGCCAGCAGCGGGATCGGCACGCTGAACACGATCAGCGCGCCGTACATCAGCCCGGATGTCGCGTCATCGAGACCGATGACCCGGGTCATGTAGATCAGCGCAAACAGGTTTACCACCCCGAGCCCGCGACCTCCGCCGCCCAGGACGGACGTCAGGAACAGCCAGCGGAGGTCGCGGTCCGCGACGACCCGCCGGAGCGCGTCGAGGCTGCTACCACCGGCCCGGGCAGCAGCCCGGTCGGTGCCGTGTTCGCGGATGAACGTCAGGACGCCGAGGGCGATCACGATCGCGGCGACGCCGAACACGATCGACACGCCGCGCCACCCGAGCAGCGCCATCAGCGGCGTCCCGACGACCGCGATCACGACCGTGCCCACGTTGCCGCCCGCGATGTGAGCGCTGATGGCGAACCCGCGTCGCTCCGGCGGGAATTGCTCGGCCAGCAAACCGTTGCCGACCGGGTGCTGCGGCGAGGAGCCGATCCGCGCCACGATGTTCGCAACGGCGAACGTCGCGAAGTTCGAGGCGAGCGCCATCGCGGCGAACCCTCCGCCGAACAGCATCCCGCCCAACCCCAGGAGCCGCCGGCGCGACACACGCCGTGTCAGCTCGGCATAGCTGAGCTGGACCAGCCCCGCGGACATCGAGCCCGCTGCGGCCAGGAACGCGACCGCCTGCACCGTGACCCCGAACTCATCGATGATCGCGAGGAAGATCAGCGGCAGCAGCACCGCGAATGCATGGTTGACGGCGTGCGCGACCGACAACAGGCCGAGCGAGCGACCCGGCCGGACGTCCATCACGCGTCCCATCTTGCCCGAATCGACGCCGCGTCCTTAGCGCGTTCCCGTCACCAAAGCGATCCGGCTCCCATGATCGGGCGTGACCCAGATCCAGCCCGGCAACAAGGGCGCCGGTAGCAGCCGATCTCCCTGGCGGTCCAGCCAGAGAACCCCCGTGGCGATCGGCATTCGCCGATGCTTGTTGCGGAGGGCGCCGTACCAGTGGGCAGCGAGGGCCGGCACCGCCTGGAGTAGGGCCCGCTCTTCAGTCATCCGCCGTCGATTGGCGGGCGTCGAAGGAACGACGACCAGCCCGCACACGGAGGCACTGTCAGCTCCCGAGCGCTCACGATCCATGCTTGCCTGCAGCATGTCGAGACGGGCCGCGACGCGGGTGACGACATCCCAGGCGTGGACCACCACCGACTCCGATGTCCGGGCGAGGACGGTTTCGATCTCCTCATGACTCGGTCGGGATCGGATCACTGTCACCGCCGACCATCCCCCGGCCCGCGCATCGGTTGTGATCGTGCGATGGCAGCGAAGGGCCAACGACGCCTCCTGCGGAATGTCTGGGCGCGTGTCGACGAGTTCGACGACCAACCGGCGACCGACCGCTCCAGCGCCCGCCGCCCAGGCCGCCAGGGGCATGTGGGCGCCGCCGCCCAGCTCCATCCTGCTGATCGTCGATTGCGAGCAGTCGATGCGAGCTGCGACGTCGCACTGCCGCAGCCGACATCGCTGCCGGGCCCGACGTAGTTCAGTGCCCAGGTGCGCGGCCGCATGTTGCTTGTCGTGCATGCCGGCCATCGTGCGCGATCCCACTTAGCCGACACTCAACTGGGCGCGGACACTCCCTCGTCATGCGTCCGGGGCATGCGGCGCGACGACGTGGCTCCCCATGCACCCGTTGCATGACGAGGGAGTGGTCGCCGGCGGACGCCGGCGGACGACGGTGGACCGGGTCAGCGCAGGTCCAGCACCTCGACGACGGCGCTCACCGACAATCCGGGTCGTGGACCGCCGAGCACCACGTATGCGCGGCCATCCAGGAACGCGGCGCCCAGCCCGTGTCGCGGCACGGTCAGGCCGGGGAGGGTCGTCGTCGTGATCGCGCCGATGCATTCGACCGTCCCGAACGTCCCGTCCGGTCCCTCTCCGCCCACGACGCAGTCACCGAGCGCACCCGCCGAGAAGGCGGCGATGCCCCCGCGGGCCGTCGGGAGGTCCTCGGCCCGCCCGACCACGCCCTCCGCGGACACGAGATCCACGGTCCCGAGGTTGCCGCCGGCGTCACGGCCCCCGAGGAACGAGACGGAGCCGGCGCCCAGTGACGACGCGGCGAGATGTTCCCGCGCCCGGCTGAGCGATGCCAGAAAACGCCAGTCGCCTCCTTCGAGAACGAACACGTCGGCCGAGGGGCCATTCGGTCCGACGCCTCCGCCGAACATGACGCCGCCTCGCCCGTTCCAGGCGGCCGCACCAGCGCCGCGTGGTTCGGGGAGCGGATCGGCGGGTGCCCAGGCGCCCGCATCCTCATCGTCGAGGCGCCAGACGGCGGCCGTCGGACGGTCGAAGCCATCACCCTCGTACCCACCGATCAGGAACAGCGCCTCGCCATCCGATACGAGAGCGGCATGGTGGACCGGCTCGGGCAGGGGCGGCCCGTCCGCCCAGGCGTCCCCGCCGGGTCGTAGACAAGCAGCCGATCCACCGCCCGGCCACCGCCATCGAGGCCGCCCGCCACCCAGATCCGGCCGTGATGGGCAACGGCGGCCACCTCGGTCAGCGCGACGGGCGCGGCGGCGCGCGTCACCCAGCCCGCCTCGCCAGGCGCGGCTGTCCGGCCGGCTTGTTCCCGGAAGACCCCGATCCGACGCGGATCGGTCGCGATCAGGATCGCCAGCACGCCGAGTGCCGCGGCGACACCCAGCAGCAAGGCCACGCGACGGCGGGACAGGCGACCCAGGATCAGCGCTTCTTCGGCCGCTCGTACAGCTCTGCGCGCGGGTCGGTCGAGTGTCGCCCGTGGCCGGCCTTGGGCGTCTTCTTCGGCAGCACGTACAGGAGCATCAGGGCGATCGGACCGAGGATGATCCCGAGGATCGCCCACGTCACGGCGCTCCGGCCGAAGCCGGGCGCCATGCGGTACGCGTAGATCGCGCACACGACCCAGACGACCGCACCGAGTATGAACAGCCCGGTACCGAGGAGCGGATCCATGGGGTGCCTCTAGCTAGAACTCGTCGAGGTAGCGGTCGACCTCCCAGTCGGACACCTGCGTACGGTACTCGTCCCACTCGGCGCGCTTGGCGTCGACATAGTGGTTGAAGATGTGGTCGCCGAGGGCCTCGCGGATCACCTCGTCGCGCTCCAGTTCCTCGAGTGCCTCGCCGAGCGTGCCGGGCAGCTCACGGATGCCCTTCTCGGCGATCCGGGACGCGTCCATCTCGAACAATGACTCCTCGACCGGATCGGCCAGGCTCAAACCGTTCTCGACGCCGTCGAGGCCCGCGGCGATCATCGCCGCGAACGCGAGGTAGGTGTTGGAGGACGGGTCCGGGCAGCGCACCTCGGCTCGCGTTCCCTCGATCGACTTGCCTGGCGAGACCATCGGCACCCGGATGAGAGCCGATCGGTTCGTGCGCCCCCAGGTCAGGTACGTGGGCGCCTCATAGCCCGGCACGAGCCGCTTGTACGAGTTCACCAGCGGGGCGAGGACGGCGATCATCCCGCGAGCGTGGGCGAGGATCCCGGCCATGTACGAGCGCGCCACATCTGACAGTCCGTACGGGTTGGCCGGGTCGGCGAACGCATTCCGGTTCTCGGCGATCGAGTAGAGCGACTGGTGCGTATGCATGCCCGAGCCGTTGATGCCATGGATCGGCTTGGGCATGAAGGTCGCGTACAGGCCGTGCTGCTGGGCGATGGCCTTGAGCGCGAATTTGAATGTGATCGCGTTGTCGGCGGTCCGCAGCGCGTCCGAATACTCGAAGTCGATCTCGTGCTGGCCGACGGCCACCTCATGGTGCGCCGCCTCCACCCGGATGCCGAACGCCTCGAGCGCGTCGACCATGTCCTGGCGGATCTCCTGGGCGAGGTCGGTCGAGAAGTCGAAGTAGCCCGCCTGATCGTGCGGCAGCGGCTCGATCGCCCCGTCCTCGCCGCGGCGGAACAGGAAGAATTCGAGCTCAGGGCCGGTGTTGACGACATAGCCGAGCTTCTTCGCCCGCTCGACCTGCCGGCGCAGGACCCCCCGCGGATCGCCGACGAACGGCTCGCCGTTCGGCGTGAAGACGTCGCAGATCACCCGGGCCGTGCCCCGCGGTCCGGATCCCGGCTGCCACGGGATCTCCGCGAATGTGTCCATGTCCGGCATCAGGTACTGGTCCGACTCGGCGATCCGGGTGAACCCCTCGATCGAAGAGCCGTCGAACCACGTCCCGTGCTTGACCGAGCCCTCGAGCTGGTGGATCGGGATCGTGACGGCCTTGACGTGGCCGATGATGTCGGTGAACTGGAGCTGGATGAAACGGATGCCGCTCGACTTCGCGGCTTCGATCTTGGCGGCGGCGTCTGGGCCGGACTCGGGTCGGGTGGCGACGGTCAACGGAACCTCCTGATGCATGGCCGGGCGGGACGTGGCGGTCGGACAAGGATACGCCCGGCCGCTTCGGCGACCGGGCGTGATCGGGTCGGTGTGGCCTACATCTCGCTGTAGAGGTAGAACTCGTACGGGTGCGGTCGAAGCTGGACTTCCTTGGCGCCCGCGCGCTTGAAGTCGAGCCACGCGTCGACGACGTCCTTGGTGAACACGTCGCCGCGATACAGGAATTCCTGGTCGGCCTCGAGGGCGTCGAGCGCCTCCTCGAGCGAGCCCGGCGTTCCGTCGATCCCGGCCTTCTCGTCTGCGCTCATCTCGTAGATGTCGCGGTCGACCGGTGCGGGCGGCTCGATCTTGTTGATGACGCCGTCGAGGCCGGCGAGCAGCTGGGCGCTGAACGACAGGTATGGGTTGCACGTCGGGTCCGGCGAGCGGAACTCCAGGCGACGGGCACCCGGGGTCGTGAAGTACGTCGGGATGCGGATGCACGCCGAGCGGTTGCGCTGCGAGTAGACGAGGTTGATCGGCGCCTCGTAGCCCGGCACGAGCCGGCGGTACGAGTTGGTGGTCGGAGCGGCGAACGCCAGGACCGCCTTGGCGTGCTTCAACAGCCCGCCGATATACCAGCGCGCCGTATCGGACAGCAGGGCGTAGCCGTTCTCGTCGTAGAAGAGGTTGGTGCCGTCCTTCCACAGGCTCTGATGGGTATGCATCCCCGAGCCGTTGTCACCGAACAGCGGCTTCGGCATGAACGTCGCGACCTTGCCGGCGGCGTGGGCGACCTGCTTGATGAGGTACTTGTAGCGGAGCACCTTGTCGGCGGTCTCGACGAGGGTGCCGTAGCGGATGTCGATCTCGGCCTGGCCCGGACCGCCGACCTCGTGGTGCTGTACCTCCACGTCGATGCCGGACGCCTGCAGCGCGAGGACCATCTTGCTGCGCAGGTCCTGGAGCGTGTCCATCGGCGGGACCGGGAAATAGCCCTCCTTCGGCCGCGGACGGTGCGCGAGGTTCGACGTTCCATTGCGGGACGAGTTCCAGATGCCTTCGTCCGAGTCGATCTCGTACATCGATTTGTGGCCGGCGGTCTCGAACCGCAGCGAGTCGAAGATGTAGAACTCGACCTCGGGGCCCCAGAACGACGTCGTCGCGATGCCGCTATCCGCCAGGTAGCGCTCGGCCTTGCGAGCGACATAGCGCGGGTCGCGGCTATACGGCGTTCGACTGCCCGGCTCGACGACGTCGCAGGACAGGATGAGCGTCGTGACGTCGAGCGTCGGGTCGACGTAGGCGGTGGTCGGGTCGGGCATGAGCAGCATGTCCGACTCGTGGATGTGCTGGAACCCGCGGATACTGGAGCCGTCGAACCCGATCCCGTCGATGAACAGGTCCTCACCGAGGTCCTTCACGGGGATGCTGAAGTGCTGCGACTGGCCCGGCAGGTCGACGAAACGCAGATCGACGATGAGGACGCCCGCCTCGCGGGCCAGGGACATGACGTCGGCGACGGTCGACGTCGGGGCGGCGACGCCGCTTGGGATCCGCTCGAGGGTGGTCATCGCGATGGTTGTCCTCCCGTCCGGCTTGTGCACCCCGCACCAAACTGGCGGTCATGCACCTCGGGAGGCAACGGTATCAGGAGGACGGGTTGCGATTCAGTACCGGGGTCGGTGCTGCTTCTTGTGCATTTTGCATGACCCTGACGGCTAACAGGAGCGCGACGCGCAGTTCAGGGTCTGCCAGGTCCCAGTCCGCGCGCCGTTCGAGGCGTTGCACCCGGTAGGCGATCGTGTTGCGGTGGACGCCCAGCCGGACGGCCGCCTCGGCCAGGCTGGGCGACGACAGGACGGCCGCGAGGGTGTCGATCCTTTCCCGCTGGACATTCGGGCGTCCGACGAGGATCGGCGCGAGCAGCTCGCGCGCCTGACGCACCCCGTCGGGCAGGTTCCGCACGTTGCCCAGCAGCAGGTACGCGGGAAGGCGCGATGCTCGGACGACGCGTGGCGGATCGGGCAGGATGTCGGCCGCTTCGAGCGTGGCGCGTGCCGCCGCCTCGGCCGCAGGTCGGGCGCCAGGCTCGCTGAACGGACGGCTGATCGGCGACGGTCCGGCCCAGGAACATGGCAAGCCGCTCAGCGGTCGCCAGACCGTCCGGATCGTCGGACGGCGCGGCGGCGACCAGTCGCAGCTCGAGGCTCTCTGAGCTGCCCCGCAGGACGAGGCGGCGGGGCGACATCAGGAGCCGCAGCTCTGCCCGGGTCTCTTCCCGTGCCGCGATGTCGTCCGGTCCGATCGACGTGCCCTGCGAGGCGAGCATCACGACCCACGGCGGTCCATCGGCGGGGAGCGGGTCACCGCGGCGGGTCTCCTCGCGTGCCTGTCGGACTGCCTCG
The DNA here is from genome assembly GCA_963780425.1 of uncultured Chloroflexia bacterium. Lineage (GTDB taxonomy): Bacteria > Chloroflexota > Limnocylindria > Limnocylindrales > CSP1-4 > SPCO01. Next base: position 10,531 of record CAWABZ010000014.1, read on the forward strand.
TCCCTGGCCAGCTCGAGCGCGAGCAGTGCCGCCACACGTTCCGCGGCGATCCGCTCGAGCTCGTTCGGTGGCTCGTCGCCGAGGAGGATGAGGCGGCCGGTGGGTCCCGGTTCACCGGCCGCGGCCGGGATGTCGATGCGGAGCGCGCCCGCGCCTGTGGGTCGGGCGAGGTAGCGCGCGACCGCGGCGGCCGCGGTCGGCAGGTCGGCGGGGGCGTGGACCGCGATCGGGTCGCCGCGCCGGCCCTCGATGACGACGGCGCGGCCCAGGAACGCACCGATCGTGGCGGCCTGGACGTCCAGACCCCGCCCCAGCAACGCGAACCTGGCGAGCTGCGCCTCCAGGTCCGCCGCGCGCCGGTCGAGCTCAGCCCGGCGGTTCACGAGGAAGCCGATGACGCTGCGTTCGAGGCCGGCGGGATCCGCCCGACCGAGGTGCAGGGCGGTCAACCCGGCCGTGCTGGCCGCCTCGCCGAGGGCATCGAGCGCGTCATCGCCCGTGTCGCCCTCGACCAGCAGCACGGCAGGCACCTGCGCTCGGACGAGTGCGACGATCAGGTCGTGGACCTGCCCTTGTCCCGGCGCGACGACGGCCAGCGCGGGTCCCGGGATGATCGCCAGGTCGCCGGTCTCGAGGGCCTCGAAGGCCGGCACGCGCGGCTTGAGGACGCGGACCCAGCCGACCTCGCGCTGACCACGCTCTGCCGTGAGCTCGGGACTCCCGATCGGGCGGGCCGTCGGGAAGAGCGCACGCTGGAGATCGTGGAGCGTCGTCATCGCCGACTAGGGCGTCACGCGGGTCGACGGACCGCGACGAGGTCGTCGAGCAACGCGCCGAACTCGCGCTCGACGTCGACGTAACGATCCGCGCGGAACACCAGCCCGAGGCGGCCGTCGGAGGTGAGCCGTGCCCAGATCCGACGGCGCGGTCGATAGAACGTGATCGTGATGCCGGCGATGAGACACAGGAACGCGGCCCACACGATGCCCTGGCCCGGGTCGCGCTTCGCGATGAGCAGCGTGTACTCCCCGAAGTCGGCGAGCGTGATCGAGAGGCCCAGCGCATCGGACACCTTCTCGTCGCCGCGCCGGAGCTGGACGGCGTCGAAATTCTGGATCTGATCGGTCCCGTCCGGGTTTGTGCCCATGATGCGATAGGGCAGCACGACCAGGATGCCCTCGCCGACCTCGTTCCGCCCGAGCAGCAGTTGCAGGCCGAGGTCCCGACCGGGGACCGCCATCGTCTCGTACGGGGCGCCGCCGGCCTCCCCGGTCATCGGCACCTTGGCGTCCCACAGCGGCGCGCCGGCGGTGTCACGGATGACCAGGTGTGGCGCGGGCCCGAATCCGTTCTGATGGAATGTGTATCCGCCGATCGCGAGCGGATCGTTGACGCGGATCGTCTTGCGCGCGACCTCGCTCCCGTTCTGGAAGACCGCGAGGTCGGTCGTGAAGTCGGTCGGCATGCCGGTCTCGAAGCCGGGCGCCTCGAAGTCGAGGTTCTTGACCAGCAACAGGTCGCGGGTGCCGATGCTCTGGACGGTCAGCGACTCGCCCTCGGGCACGACCAGACCTTGCTCGTCGCCGAAGCGCGACGTGACCGCGGCGGCGGCGAGGAAGAGGATCAGGCCGAGGTGGGTCAGGAGCGTGGCGAGCTTCGTGTACTGGTGACGATCGCCGTAGACGTAGGTCGTGCCGTCGGCGGCGGTCTCCTCGCGGACATGGAAGCCCCGCCTCCGGACGAGCCGCAGCAGGTCGGTCCCGGCGATGCCGGTCATGGCCGCCCGGTCGGGCACCAGCGGATCGAAGAACGGCTCGGGTTGGGCGACCCGCACCGAGGACACGTCCCGCCACAGCCGCGGCGTGCGATCCAGCGTGCATACGACGATCGACACGACCAGGACGACAAGGCCGATCCCGAAGATCGCCGACTTGAAGATCGAGAACGCGCCGAGCCGCTCGAGGACGTTGACCAGCCCGGGACCCAGCACCGGGTCGTAGCGGATGTGGATCGTCTCGATGGCGTTGGCGTAGTCACCCGGCGACCGAAATGCGAAGTCGGGCAGCTGCTGGAGGGTCATGCCGATGACCGCGAGGATCGACAGGAAGATGATCTGGACGACCGCGAAGTCGACCGACGTCAGCAGGCGCCAGATGCCGCGGCCGAGCTGCGCGAGCGGGTTGGTGGGGATGCCCGCGGCGCTCGTCGCCCGGACGGCGGCCGGTGTCGCCACGGGATCGAGGCTAGACGCCGACCGTGGCGCGGCGCGCCGCGCCGCGTGCGACCTCGAGCGCGGCGGCGAAGTCGGACTGCAGGTCCTCGAGATCTTCGAGCCCGACCGAGACCCGGAGCAGGCCCGGCACGATCCCCGCCTCGAGGAGCTCCGCCTCGGACAGCTGGCGCTGCGAGGTCGACGGCGGGTGGACGACCATCGTGTGGACGCTGCCGAGCGAGGCGGTCAATTCGGGGAGTGCCATCGAATCGATGATCGCCCGCCCCGCCTCGCGGCCACCCTCGACCTCGAACGAGAGCATGCCGCCGCCGATGCCCGGGCGGAACTGGCGGAGCACGACATCGTGCTGGGGATGGCTCGGGAGACCCGGGTAGATGACGCGGCGCACACCGTCCTGACGTTCGAGCCAGGCCGCCAGTGCCGCGGCGGTCCGCGCGTGCCGCTCGACGCGGACGGCCAGGGTCAGGATGCCGCGCAGGACGAGGAACGCATCGAACGGACCGATCGTGGCACCCGTGTCGTTCTGGACCGCCTCGACGCGCCGGATCAGGTCGGTCGGACCGGCGACGACACCGGCGATGACGTCGCTGTGGCCGCCGAGGAACTTCGTGCCCGATTCGACGACCAGGTCGGCGCCCAGCTCGAGGGGACGGCAGACGTATGGCGACGCGAACGTGTTGTCGACGATGTACGTGGCACCGTGCTCGTGGGCGAGGCGGGCGACCGTTCCGTGGTCGGTCACGACGGTCGTGGGATTGGCGATGGTCTCCGCGTACACGACCCTCGTCGGCGCCGCCGCGATGGCCGCAGCGGCTACGGCGTTGTCGGTCAGATCGGCGAAATCGACCCGTACGCCGAACCGCGCGAACGTGCCGGCCAGCAGCGTTCGGGTCGAGCCGTACGCCGCCAACGGCGCGACCACACGGTCACCCGCCTGAAGCTGCGACGCGAGGGTCGCATGGATCGCGCCCATGCCGGACGCGAGCGCCGTCCCGGCTTCACCACCGGCCAGCTCGGCGTAGGCATCGCCGAGGGCGCGGCTGGTCGGATTGGAGAGGCGCGAATAGGAGTATCCCGCCCGCGCATCGGCCACGACGTCGCCGAGCTCCTCGGCATCGCCCGAGGTGAATGTCGCAGTCTGGTAGATCGGCACGCTCGACGGCCGCTGGTCGACGCGAGGCACGCGTGAGGCGGCGCGGATCGCGCGGGTGGAGAAGCCCTTCTCGCCGATGTCGGACACGCCGCGATGCTACACCGCGCGTGGGGTCGGGCCCCGATTGACGTCGCGCGGCACCCGGCGCACAGTCGACGTGAACAGAGGTGCCACCATGGATATCCCGGCCACCCTGGTCATGATCATCGTCGGCGCCGCCCTCGTGGCGTGGATGACCAACCCGCGCACGGGGCAGGCGCTCGATGCGTGGGCGTCCGGCTTCATCGGTTACCGCAGCGCGGGCTGGCCGCACGGCGTCCAGGAAGACGAGCCGGTCCATTTCACCTTCTCCGAGCCGAGGGACCCGGACGCACCTGACCCCGGCCATCTCGATGCAGAAGCCGAGATCGTCGAGCTCGACAACCCGGCCGATGACTCTCGACGAGAACGGAGCTGGTTCGGGCGGCTCTAGGCGGCGAGATCGTCGAGATACACGACGGTCAGCCTTGGGATCGATCGGATCCTACGGTCATTGGTGACGAACGCCGTTGCTTCGGCGTTTCGAGCGGTTGCCAGATGAACAGCATCCTCGATGCCGATGCCCAGTGACCCTCGGATCCAGGCCGCGTCCTCTGCGACGCCTCCATCGAGCGGCATCACCCGAAGGCGTGAGTCTCGGATGGTTTCAGCCGTGAGCTCGAAGACCAGGGCATCGCCCGATCTTGCCGGCCCGACGAGCACCTCGATCAGCCCGATGGCCGAGAGCACACCCTCACGCTCGCCGGACTCGATCGAATCAACGAGGATCGCGGCTGCCTCGGCGAGCGGCCCCGCGGCCTCGAGCAGGTAGATCAGCACGTTGCTGTCCAGCGCGATCCGCCGATGGGGTGCTAGATCGAGCATGGGCGATCAACTCCTCTCGCTCGCGAGCCCGCGCTTCCGACTCATCCCGAAGCCCTCGAACAAAGGTCACAGGGTCGGGTCCGTACCAACCCCGGCCGGCGGCGAGGCCCCGCAATCGATCGGACGGCCGTCACGGCCGTTTGCGGAGGACGAGGCTGTCCTCGGTGATCTCGACGTCGAGTCGGTCGCCGGCCTCGATGCCCAGGTCATGGCGTGCTGCACTCGGAACGACGATCTGGTGCTTGGTACTTACCTTGACGCTTAGCATATCCATCGATGCTAAGGGATCTCGAATTAGCGGTCAAGGGCGCGCGCCAATGTTTGTGGTTCTCTCCTACAAATCCGAGTGCTAGGCTGCGAGGGCAGGGCGGCATGGTTCGCGAGGAGGAATCGGCGTGGGCGAGGCGTTCTTCACCGACGTGGCGGGGCCGATCCGGTACGAAGGCCTGGAGTCCACGAACCCGCTGTCCTTCAAGGTCTACGACCCCGACCGGATGGTGCTGGGCAAGCGCATGGAGGACCACCTCCGGATCGCGGTCTGCCTGTGGCACTCGTTCGCGTGGCCGGGCTCTGACGTCTTTGGCACAGGCACGTTCGACCGGCCGTGGAACGCCATCGGGCGCGATCCGCTCGAAGCCGCGACCGAGAAACTCGACGCCGCCTTCGAACTACTCACAAAGCTCGGCGTCCCCTACTTCACGTTCCACGATCGCGACGTCGCCCCGGAAGGACGCACGTTCGCCGAGACCAGGTCGATCCTCGACGCCGTCGTGGACACGATCGAGGGTCACATGCGGCGGACCGGACTCCGGCTGTTGTGGGGCACGGCCAACCTATTCAGCCACCCGCGCTATGCCGCGGGAGCCGCGACCAACCCCGACCCGGAGGTGTTCGCCTACGCCGCCGCCCAGGTCAAGGACATGCTCGAGGCGACGCATCGGCTCGGTGGCGCGAACTACGTCCTGTGGGGCGGCCGCGAAGGCTACGAGACGCTTCTGAACACCGATCTCGCGCGCGAGGAGCGCCAGCTCGCACGGTTCCTCACGCTGGTCGCGGAGCACAAGGCGAAGATCGGGTTCGAGGGCACGCTGCTCCTGGAGCCCAAGCCGCAGGAGCCGACCAAGCACCAGTACGACTACGACTCCGCGACCGTCCACGGCTTCCTCCTCCGCCATGGGCTGGAGGGCGAGTACCGCGTCAACATCGAGGCCAACCACGCCACGCTGGCCGGCCACAGCTTCCATCACGAGATCGCCTACGCGACCGCGAACGGGATCTTCGGCAGCATCGACGCGAACCGCGGCGACTACCAGAATGGCTGGGACACCGACCAGTTCCCGAACTCGGTCGACGAGCTCGCGCTGGCGCTGTACGAGATCCTCCGCTTCGGCGGATTTACGACCGGTGGCTTCAACTTCGATGCGAAGCTGAGACGCCAGAGCATGGACCGGACCGACCTGTTCCACGGTCACATCGGTGGGATCGACACGCTGGCACGGGCGCTCCTCGTGGCGGGTGACATGATCGAGGCGGGTGACCTCGAGCGGCGCCTGGATGCCCGATATGCGGGCTGGAACGAGGGCCTCGGAACCGAGATCCTTGAAGGGGAGGCATCGCTCGAGACACTCGAGGCGCGCGTGGCGGCGGGCGAGATCGATCCCCGGCCGACGTCGGGGCGACAGGAAGCACTCGAGAACCTCGTCAACCAGCGGATCTGGGCCGCGGACCGCTAGGTCCGAACGCCAGGTCACATCGGCTCGGATCGGCCAATGCCGCACGTCATCGGCATCGACGTCTCGACGACCGCGACCAAGGCTGTCGTCGTCGATAGCTCGGGCGCGGTCGTCGGCAGCGGCGCGTCCGCGTACGACTTCGAGGTACCGCGACCCGGCTGGACGGAACAGCACCCCGGCCTGTGGTGGGACGCCACGGTCGCCTCCCTCCGCTCGGTCCTGGCGAGCACGGGCATCGCCGCCGACGAGGTGGCGGCGATCGGACTGACCGGCCAGATGCACGGGGCGGTCCTGCTCGATGCCGCGGACAGCGTCCTGCGACCGGCGATCCTGTGGAACGACCAGCGCACCGCCGAGGCGTGCGACGAGATCCGGGCCGCGCTCGGACGGGAGCGCTTGATCGCGATCACGGGGAACGACGCGCTGACCGGGTTCACGGCACCGAAGCTCGTCTGGGTGCGCGACCACGAACCGGAGATCTGGGCACGGGTCGCCCATGTGCTCCTCCCCAAGGACTACGTCCGGCTGCGGTTGACCGGGGAGCACGCGCTGGACAAGGCCGATGGCGCGGGCACCCTGCTGTTCGACCTCGCGCGACGCGACTGGTCGCCGGAGGTGCTCGCCGCGCTCGGCATCGATCCGGCCTGGCTGCCGCCGACGTACGAGGGACCCGTGGTCACCGGGTCCGTGACGAACGAGGCGGCCGCAGCGACCGGGCTGCGGGCGGGCGTACCGGTCGTCGCGGGTGGCGGCGACCAGGCGGCCAATGCGGTCGGTGTCGGGGCGGTCAGCGCCGGTGTCGTGGCCCTGTCGCTCGGGACGTCGGGGGTGGTCTTCGCCACGACCGACGAGCCGCTTCGGGACCCGGCGGGACAGTTCCACGCGTTCTGCCACGCCGTGCCCGGACGCTGGCACATGATGACCGTGATGCTGTCGGCGGCGGGCAGCCTGCGCTGGTTCCGCGACGCGCTCGCACCGGGCGAGGACTTCGGGTCGCTCGCAGCGGCCGCCGCCGAGGTCCCCCCCGGCAGCGACGGCCTGCTGTTCCTTCCGTACCTGACCGGGGAGCGAAGTCCACACCCGGATCCGCTGGCGCGTGGCGCGTTCGTCGGCCTCACGATCGGTCACGATCGGCGGCACATGACTCGCGCCGTGCTCGAGGGTGTCGCGTTCGGACTGCGCGACGGGCTCGACCAGATGATCGCGGCCGGCATGCCGGCCCCGTCCCAGGTCCGGGCTTCGGGCGGCGGCACGGCCAGTCCGCTGTGGCGCCAGATCCTGGCCGACGTGCTCGGCGCCGAGCTAGCGACGGTCAGCACCA
>CAWABZ010000015.1:0-212283 GCA_963780425.1 uncultured Chloroflexia bacterium
ATCCCGTTCGGGATCAGCATCGCCGTGGTCACGCTGATGCTCGTGATCGTGCTGAAGGCGGCACTGTCGAGCGAGGGCGGCTCGCGCTGGGTCCGGCGGGTCACCAACCCGAACGCGAAGTTCCTGTTCACACTGCTGTTCATCGTGTGGGCAGTGGGGTTCGGCATCGGGTTGCAGCTCGTGCCCCACGTCGGTGCGAGCACGCCGTATGGCGGCATCGGGCTCATCGCCCTGTTCAGCGGCTTCTTCATCATGATGGGGCTGCTCTGGTCGGTGATCGGGGAGTAATCCCTTCGGTCTCCCGCGCGGAGACCGCGCTCTTCGTCCTCGTCGCGTTCGTCGCGGCCGCCCTCGCCTTCCTCGTCGAGCCGCTCGTCGCCAAGTCCCTCCTGCCGACATACGGTGGCAGCAGCGCGGTGTGGACCACGGCCGTCGTGTTCTTCCAGACGACGCTGCTCGCCGGGTACGCCTGGACCCATCTCACCCTCAGCTCGCTTGGGTTGCGGCGTCACGCCTGGCTACAGATGGGTCTGGTGTCGCCGCGACCGGGGTGCTGCTCACCGCACCCCTGGCACTGCCGGCGTTCGCGCGCCCGCCCGACGGCGTTGCGACCGGGTTATGGCTGGCGCTGGTCCTGGCCGCCGATCGTCGGGTTGCCGTTCTTCGTCCTCGCGACCGCGAGCCCGACCACGCAACGCTGGTTCGCGGCGGTCCCCGGGGCGAGCGAGCCGTACCGGCTGTTCGCGGCCTCGAATGCCGGCAGCCTGATCGGCCTCATCGCGTACCCGACCCTCGTCGAGCCGAACCTCGACCTGCCCGACCAGGCCCGGTGGTGGTCGATCGGTTTCGCGGTCTTCGCGGCTGGGACGGTGGCGCTGGCGCTGATCGTCCGGCGATCCGGCCACCTGTCGCGGGACGACGATCGTCGCCACGGAGCCCCGGCCTGTCGCCCGCCGACGTGCGATGTGGGTGCTCCTGGCGGCCGTGCCGGCGGCATTGCTTATCGGCGTCACGACGGACATCTCGACCGACATCGCCGCCGTTCCGTTCCTGTGGGTCGTCCCGCTGACGATCTACCTCGCCACGCTGATCCTCGCCTACCTGCGCCCCGAGCCGATCGGCCGGCGCCTCGGGTCGGTCGTGCTCCCGGTCCTCGCTCTCGCGGTTGCCCTGCGGGCGATCGGAGCCATCGATCTCTCGCTGTGGCAGTCGATCGGTCTCCTGCTCGCGACGCTGGCGGCCGCTGGCCTCGCGCTCCACGGCCGACTCGCCGCCGACCGACCGTCGCCGGTCGACCTGACGTCGTACTCGCTGCATGTCGCCCTGGGTGGCGCGCTCGGCGGCGTCCTGACGGGGATCGTCGCGCCGCTCGTCTTCCGCGTCCCGGTCGAGGGACTTCTCGCCATCGCGGCGGCGGTGGTGCTGGTCGCCGGGAGCGGCTGGCTCCGGCTCGCCAGCATCCCGCCGCTGGTCGCGGTTCTCGTCGCGGTGGCGTGGAGCCTGATCGGCTCACCCGACACGCTCCGCGCCGACCGCAGCTTCTATGGCGTCTACCGCGTCGACGAGCCGCGGCCCGGCCTCCATGTCCTCGTCTCGGGCACGACGATCCACGGGCGGGAGACCTTCGTCGGACCGCTGGCCGGAGAGCCGCTCAGCTACTACCACCGAGCCGGGCCATTGGGCGAAGTCATCGAATCGATGCAGGCGGAGCTGCCGGCGATGCGGTTCGGCGCGGTCGGGCTGGGGGCCGGCGCGATCGCGGCGTACGGCCGACCGGCCGATACCTATCGGATCGCGGAGATCGACCCGACCGTGGTCGAGATCGCGCGCGACCCGGCGAGCTTCACGTTCCTCGCGGACTCGGCGGCGACGATCGATGTCGTCGTCGGCGACGGCCGGCTCGACCTCGAGACCGTGGCACCGGGAACGTTCGACCTGCTCGTCCTCGACGCGTTCTCGTCGGACACCGTGCCGGTCCACCTGCTGACCGTCGAGTCGTTCGCGACCTCGATGCGCACCCTGGCGCCCCGTGGCGTCATCGCGGTCCACATCTCGAACCGCTTCATCGATCTCGAGCCCGTCGTTGCCGCGGCAGCGCGCGACCTCGGGTTCGTCGCGATCATCGGCAGCGACCTGCCGCCGCCCGAGCTCTACGATCTCGCCGACGCCTCGCAGTGGGTCGTCGTCGGTCGCTCGTTCGCCGATGTCGCGGGCCTCGTCGAGGGCGATCGATGGCGGACGGCGCACGCGGACGGTCGTCGCGCGTGGACGGATCGATACAGCGATCTGCTGGGCGCGCTACGACGACTGATTCCAGGTCAGCTCCAGAACTCGTCGCCAGCGTACGCGTCCCCGGGGTGGAACCACGACTCGGTGACCTTGCCGCCCTGCACATGGAAGACCTGCGCCCCGCTGTCATTCAGGGTCTTCCCCTCACGCTCCCCGGTCACTTTGACCAGTGCGACGACGTGCTCGTCGTTCGCCAGCACGTCGTGGATGTCGACGCGAAAAGTCCCCCCGGCCCGCTCCGCGAGCTGCGCGAAGAACCCGAGGACCTCGTCTTTGCCCTTGTAGTCCCCCGTGATCGGGCTGCGTCCACCGACGTGCCATACGAGGTCGTCGGCGAAGAGCTCCCCTAGCGTCGCCACGTCTCCGGTCCCGAACGCCGCGTAGCCGCGACGGATCAAATCTTCGTTCGGATGCGCCATCTCTGCGCTCCTCCCACTGGTTCGGACTGCGACCGGCAGTCCATCTTGCTTCCGCACCCCGAGCTTTGCAATCCTCGACGGCCCATTCCTGGGACCATCGGGCGCTGGCCAGCGTCATGCGCCAGCGCTATCATGCCGGCGACTTGCAGAGTGCATAAGTTCTATGCACTCCGCGCACCGTGACAACCGGAGCCGGAGGCCAGACCGCTTGGACGCCCAGGAGATCAAGACCGCGGTCGCGCATCAGGACACCGCGCGCGTCGCCGCAGAGGCGCCGTTCGTCAACCTGACCGACCCGGCTCGAGCGCTCGGTCCGGACGGTCGACCGGCCGTCAGCCGTCGCGCTCCGATCTACGAAGACGTCCCCGACGAGAAGTGGAACGACTGGCGCTGGCAGCTGTCGAACCGGGTCAACGAGCTCGCCGAGATCGAGCAGATCCTCGAGCTGACCGACGAGGAGCGTGAAGGGCTGTCGGCGACCGACAAATTCCGGGTCGACATCACGCCGTATTTCATCAGCCTGATCGACCCGAAGGACCCGGACGACCCGATCCGCCGCCAGGTCATCCCGACCGGCCGCGAGCACGAGGCCTTCACCGCGATGATGGAGGACTCGCTCGCCGAGGACCGCCATTCGCCGGTGCCGGGTCTCGTGCATCGATATCCCGACCGGGTCCTGATGCTGGTCACGACCCAGTGCGCGTCGTACTGCCGCTACTGCACGCGGTCGCGGATCGTCGGCGACCCGACGCAGAACTTCAACCGCAAGGACCACGAGGCGCAACTCGACTACCTGCGTCGGACGCCGCAGGTCCGCGACGTCCTGATCTCCGGCGGCGACGGGCTGACGCTCGCACCGAAGCTGTTCGAGTCGATCCTGCGCGGGCTGCGCGAGATCCCGCACATCGAGATCATCCGGATCGGGTCGCGGGTGCCGGTCTTCCTGCCGCAGCGGATCGACGACGAGCTGTGCGAGATGCTCGAGAAATACCACCCGCTGTGGATCAATCTCCACTTCAACCACCCGAACGAGATCACGCCCGAGGTCTCGCGCGCGACCGACAAGCTGACGAAGGCCGGGCTGCCGGTCGGCAACCAGAGCGTGCTGCTCGCCGGCGTCAACGACTGCGTCCACATCCAGCGGGCGCTGGTCCATCAGCTCGTGGCGAACCGGATCCGGCCGTACTACCTCTACCAGTGCGACCTGGTCGAGGGTTCCGGGCATTTCCGGACGCCGGTGGGGAAGGGCCTCGAGATCATGGAGGGGTTGCGCGGACACACGTCTGGCTACGCGGTCCCGACGTACGTCATCGACGCGCCGGGCGGCGGCGGCAAGATCCCGGTCATGCCGAATTACCTGATCTCGTATTCGGACCACAAGGTCGTGCTCCGCAATTACGAGGGCTACATCACGACCTACGAGGAGCCCGAGACGTACCAGAAGCACGACACGGCGGAATGCCGGTACTGCCAGCACGAGCGGCCCGAGCCCGGCCAGTCCGGCGTGCTCGGCCTCCTCGAGGGCGAGCGGATGTGGATCGAGCCGAAGGGCTTCGAGGAGGTCCACTCGCGCGGCAACACCGAGGCGCATCGACTCCAGGACCCGTCGAAATGGGTGCCATTCGGAGTCGGCGCGATCGAGGGCCAGGCCGGCGCGCCGCTGCGCGTGCTGGAGTCGGGCGATGCCGAGGCCGGGGCCAAGCCGGAATACGCCCCGGGCGAGGAGCCTCGCCCGCGCGAGGGCGAGCCGACGGGGTCAGCTCACGGGGAGCTGCTCTAGGCCCCTTCAGTCGACGTGGAAGATCTCGTCGAGAGTCTTCCACCAGGTCCCCGGGTCGCGGTCCGGACGCGGCTCCTGCATCGCGTCGGTCCGCGCCCACCAGCGCTGGGTCTCGGGGTCGGCGGCCATGGCCGCCATGTCGGCTTCGAAGTCGTCGCCCGTGTATTCGAAATAGGCGAACAGGTCCGTCCCGTCGCGGAAGATCGTGTAGTTCCGGATGTTCGAGCGCCGGATCTGCTCCAGGACGCCCGGCCACGGATCCGCGTGGAGCCGCTCGTAGTCATCGATCCGGTCGGGGCGGACGTCGATCCGCTGGCCGAACCGCCGCACGGTCACCGCGACTGCGCCGGCGGCTCCAGCCGCGACGCCGGCGGCCGCGACCTCGGCCTGGATGGCTCGCCACTCGTCGCCGTCGGGGAACCGGTACCGGGCTAGCGACTCCGGACGCATCTCGGCGCTATAGCCGGGTCGGGTCGGCAGGACGTAGCGCGCGTCGCGGATCTCGACGGGATCGAGGAAGTGCTCGTGGAGGTGGTCCACGTACTCGATCATCCGGCCGTCGAGCGAACCGCTGATCGCGATGTAGTCGATCGCGGCCAGATGCTGGACGAGCTCGCACAGCCCCACACCCCCGGCGTGGGGACAGACCGGGATGCCGAATTCGGCGGCCATCAGGAGGACGGCGATGACCTCATTGACCCCGCCGAGACGGGCTGCGTCGATCTGGCAGATCGCGATCGCGTCGGCCTGGAACAGCTGCTTGAACATGACGCGGTTGTGGACGTGCTCGCCGGTGGCCACCCGGATCGGCGCCACGGCACGGGCGATCGTTGCGTGGCCGAGGATGTCGTCCGGGCTGGTGGGTTCCTCGATCCAGTACGGGTCGAACTCCGCCAGGTCGGCCATCCATGCGATCGCCTGGTCGACATCCCAACGCTGATTGGCGTCCACCGCCATCAGCGCCTCAGGGCCGATCTCCTCGCGCACGATCCGCGCGCGCCGGCGATCATCCGCGACGTCCGCACCGACCTTCAACTTGAAGCGCGTCCAGCCTTCCGCGAGCGCTGAGCGGCAGAGCTCCCGGATCTTGTCGTCGTCATAGCCGAGCCAGCCGACCGAGGTCGTGTACGCGGGGTAGCCCTCCCGCCGGAGCTCGGCCTCTCGCTGCGCGCGGCTGGGGGCGAGCGCGCGCAATCGATCGAGGGCCCGCTCCGGCGGCAGGGCGTCGGAGATGTAACGGAAGTCGACCAGCGCGACGATCTCCTCGGGCGTCATGTCGACGACGAGCTTCCAGAGCGGCTTGCCGGCGGTCTTCGCGAACAGATCCCACACGGCGTTCACGACCGCCGCCGTCGCGAGGTGCATCACGCCCTTCTCCGGGCCGATCCAGCGCAGCTGGCTGTCGCCGACCAGCTGTCGCCAGAAGGCGCCCATGTCGGCGAACAGCTCGTCGGACGACCGACCGAGTACGAGGGGCCGAAGCGCATGGACGGCCGCAACGACGATCTCCGTCCCGCGGCCGATGGTGAACGTGAAGCCGTGGCCCTCGAGGCCGTCGTCGGCATCCGTGCGGACGACGACGTAGGCGGCCGAGTAGTCGGGATCCGGGTTCATCGCATCGGAACCATCGAGGCTGCGCGAGGTCGGGAAGCGGACATCGACGATATCGACGGCAGTGATGGTCGCCACGTCTCAGCCTTTCAGTGCACCGACAAGGATCCCGCGCGTGATGAACCGCTCAAGGGCGATCGCCATGACCACCACGGGGGCGATCATGATGATGATCAGCACGGACATCGCCCACCACTGCGGGCCGCGAGTCGCGTTCTGGGCCGCGACCTGGAGCGGCATCGTCTGCGCGTTGGCGCTGGTGAGGACGAGCGCGATGAGGAACTCATTCCAGGCGAAGATCAGCACGATCAGGAACGTGGCGACCAGGCCCGGTACGGAGATCGGCAGCACGATCGAGCGGACGATCTGGTAGACGGATGCGCCGTCGACCGCGGCCGACTCCTCGAGCTCGCGCGGCAGGGAGGCGAAGTATTCGCGCATCAGCCAGACGACGATCGGCAGGTTGGCCGCGACGTAGGTGATGACCAGCGCCGCCAGGCTGTCGAGCAAGCCGACCTGCTGGAAGAGGACGTACAGCGGGATCGCCACCGCGATCGGGGGGAGGATTCGCTGCGAGATGAGCCAGAACGCGATGTCGCTGTTGCCAAGCGTCCGTCGGAAGCGCTGTCCGATCGTCTGGGCGAGCAGGATGAAGATCGCGACGGCCGCCGCGATCGCGATCGGTACCGGTGCGCCGATGGCGGTGGCCACGAAGGCAAAGGCGATGGCGCCGATGCCCACGCCGATCAGCCCGATCTTCGGCCGGTAGGTGAAGCGCACCAGCGCGTACGCCGTCAACGAGCCCATCAGCAGCGCGATGATCGAGCTGGTCAGACCCACGATCACCGTGTTGACGTACGGCCGCAACGTGTCGTTGCCGAGCTCGACCAGGATGTAGCGCCACGCATCGAGCGTTGGCTGGAAATCGACGAATGGGATGTAGAAGGGGCCCTTGTCGACATCGCCCGGGGTCTTGAACGAGGTCACCACGAGCCAGTAGATCGGGAACAGCACGACCAAGGCCCAGGCCAGCAGGAGGAGGAACGCGACCACCTTGGCCGGAACGGACAGGTCGGCGGCATTTCGTCGTCGGAACGGATTGGTCATGCGGCGTCCGTCACTCGTCGTCGGACGAAGCTGACGTAGACGGTCGCCACGACCGTCACGAGCAGCAGCAGCAGATAGGCGACTGCCGCCGACCGGCCGAGATTGAGCGTGTTCCAGTCGATGTACGCCTGGAGCGTCATCGACTGGGTCGCCGTCCCGGGCCCGCCGCCGAGCAGGATGTTCGGCATGTCGATGATCTTGAAGCCCTCGATCAGGCGGATGAGGATGATCGTCGTCGTCACCGGCAGCAGGGCCGGGAAGGTGATGTGGCGAAAGCTCTGCCAGCGGCTGGCGCCGTCGGCGAGGGCCGCCTCGCCGACCTCCTGGTCGAGACTCTCGAGGGCGGCCAGCAGGACGATGAACACGAACGGCGTCCACTGCCACGTATCCCCGATGATGACCGCCACGCGAGCCAGCCAGGGGTCGGTCACCCAGGTGAAGTTGCGCAGGCCGAGCGCCACCCAGATGGGTTCCAGCGGCCCCTTGGAGGTGTCGGTCAGCATCAGGAACATGTAGCCGACCCCGACCGGGGTGATGGTCAACGGGATCAGGAAGACGATCCGGAAGAAGCGCCGCAACGGGACCTGCTGGACGGCGAGCAGAGCGAGTCCGAGACCCAGGAAGTACTGCAGGGCGATCCCAACGAAGACGAAGATCAAGGTGACGATCAACGAACCGGGTCGTCCACCTTCGCTCACCAGGGCCTGGACCAGGAGCCACACGAAGCCGACCAGGAGCACGCCGCCGAACAGCCGGAGGACGAGCCCGAACGGGCCTACCTCGCCGCTGCGTGCCGAACGCGCCCAGGCGTAGGCGGTCAGCGCGATCGTCGCGATGAGGATGGCCCAGCCCACCGGTGTCGGCGACTTGAGTACGCCCAGGAAGTGGCTCCGTTCGAGACCGAACAGGAGCTGCTGGTAGTTCGTGAACCCGATGAACTTGAGGTCGACGCCGCCCTGTTGGAAGGACAGCCTGGAGAGCGACAGGGCGAGCGAGGCGACGAGCGGGAACAGGGACAGGGCGAGGATGAAGAGGACGGTCGGCCAGATGAACCACCAGCGGGCAGCCCCGTCGGAACGCCACGCGCCGAGCGATGTCATCGCTCGGCGCGGTCGGCGGGTCTCGGGAGCCTGGCCGTCGACGGTCAGGCTCTCCGGGTCGGTGGCAACAGAGCTACCGCTGGACGCCAAGGCTGGCGACATACGCGGCGAGCTGGGCTTCCTTTCCGGCTTCGTCGCTGATCGCGTTCCAGCCGTCGGCGATGGCCTGCCCGGTCGCAGTCGCGTCGAGCTCGTTGGCGAGGTATTGCGATACCGCGGTGTCGAGCACGTCCTGCTGGTAGCGCTTGGTCAGCGGGATCCGCATGTCAAGGACCATGTTCTTGTTCTCGAGGCTGGACTGGATGGCACCGAGGTAGTTCTCGGCGGCGGCCTGGCTGAGGCCGGCGTCGAGCCACGGCTGGATGTTCGAGAAATGCGAGGTCCGATACGGGTTGTAGCCGGTCTTGCCCAGTGTGACATCCACGCCTGACTGGGCAGGGGCACTCATGTACGAGAGGAAGTCGTAGGCGGCGTCCTGCTGCTCTTTCGGTGAGGCGGCATTGATCGCGCCCGACCATCCACCGAAGGATGCGAACGGGGCGTAGTTGACGCCGTCAACGGCGTTGGGGCACGTCGTTCCATCGCACGCGACGAGCTTGCCGCTCGAGCGATCGAGGACTTCCTTCCAGCCGGGGGTGATCGTGGCGCCGGTCTTGTCCTGGGCATAGGTGCCCGGGGTCAGGGTCCCGATGTCGCCCCAGTCCATCGACAGCGCGCAGCGACCGGTCGTGAACAGACCGCGCGATCCACCGACGTCCATGTTCAGCTCATCGGGCGGACCGACGGTCGCCGTCGACGCATACATGGCGAGGGCCTTGGCCATGGCATCGTTCGGCCCGAACAGCGGGTTCAGGTTCGTCGTATCGAAGAACGCCCCGTCGTTGGTGCCCTTGGCCTGGAGCAGGCCCGCGGCGATCGAGATGATCCACCAGTAGCTCTGGGCGCCCTTCTTCTTGGCGATGCACGAGCCGTAGTCGGGCTCGCCGTCGCCGTTGAGATCCTGCCCGTGGTATTTCTGGGCGACCGTCATGTATTCGTCCCAGGTGGTCGGCGGCTTGAGGCCGTCCTTCTCGAGCAGGTCGGAGCGGTAGTAGACCATGTGGAAATCGCCATCGAGCGGGATCGTGTAGACCTTGCCGTTGTAGGTGGCGTTGAAGTCCCGGAAGAACGGGCCGATGTCCTGCCAGTCGAGCTGCGTGTCGGCGGTCACGCGGTCCGTCAGGTCGAGCAGATAGCCCGGGCCCACGAAATCGCCCAGCCACTGCGGGTCGAAGACGTAGCCGTCGAACGAATTCGTGCCCGTTGACGCGTCGAGGAGGGCCTTGTCATAGATCGTCTGGAATCCGACCGCGACGACATTGACGTGGCCACCGGTCAGCTGCTCCCAGTCAGGAGCGCGGCGCTGGAGCGGCTCAGCGACCTGTGGTCCATTGAAGGTCAGGATGTTGACGCTGATGCCCGCGAACTTCGTGCCCGGCGAGCCGGCCGGCGAAGCTTCGGCGGACGCCGATGGTGACCCGGCCGGCGTCGATGCGGCCGGCGAGGATGGAGACGGACTGGCCGACGGGCTGCAGGCCGTCAGGACGAGAATCGGGATGATCGCTGCCGCGACCAGGCGGTACCGCGACACGGCGTGTGGCCCTCCTCTTGACATCCGCCGCCCATCGTCCAGCATACTGAACGGATGGCGGTATGCTGGCCAGTATGCCGACACTGCCGACAAAGTCAAGATACCGCACGCGGTTCAGCAGGCTGGCCGAGCAGGGAGGGGAACGACGATGACGGACGCCGCGCCGGCGATCGATGAAACGGCGGCCGAGAGCGAGTCGCTGGCCCCGGCCGTCACCAGGGCCGGGGCCATCCTCGACCTGCTCGCCGAGAATGCGGGCAAGGCGGCCGGGCCGAGCGAGCTCGCGCGCCGGCTGGGGCTACCCAAGTCGTCGATCGCCAACATCTGCAACGCGCTGGCGGACATCGGCCTGGTCCGGAGGGTCGGGACCGGCTTCGCCCTCGGCCGGAAGCTGGCCGAACTCGGCGGTGCGTACCTCGCCTCGGTCGACCTCGTCCAGGAGTTCTACGAGGCGGCCCAGCTCCTCCCGGTGGGCTCCGAGGAGACGATCCAGCTGGCCGTCCTCGACGGCCTCGAGATGACATACCTCGCCCGGCACGATGGCCGCCAGCCGGTGCGGTTGACGTCCCAGATCGGCCGCCGCCTGCCGGCGACGGTCACCGCGACCGGTAAGGCGGCGCTGGCGTCGCTCGCCGACGACGACCTCGACGATCGATTGGCCGGCGCGAGCCCGTTGCCGACGCTGACCGCGAACTCCATCGGGACGATCGAGGCGCTGCGTGCCGACCTGGTCGCCGTCCGCGATCGGGGCTACTCGATGGATGACGAGGAGACCGTGGAAGGCGTCGTGTGCTTCGGCGTGATGATCCCCGGGCGCCGGCCGGGCGAGGGTCCCTACGCGGCGAGCATCACCCTGCTGAAGGCCCGCGCGACGGAGGAGCGCATCCCGCTGCTGATCGGCGACCTGCATCGGCTCGCCGAGCAGCTGTCCGACCCGCTACGCGCCGGTCGAGTCCCACGGCACGCGGGCGTCGTTCAGAACCCGTAGACGGTCCGGGCGTTCATCCCGAACACTGCGGCGCGCTCCGTGTCGGTCAGGTCGGCGGTCAACTCGCGTGCCGTCGCCAACACCGTGGGGTACGTCGCGGCCAGCAGGCACACCGGCCAGTCGGAGCCGAAGATCAACCGTTCGGCGCCCAGCACGTCGAGCGCGTGGTCGACGTACGGGGCTAGATCGGCAGGCGTCCATCGCTCCCAGTCCGCCTCGGTGACGAGGCCGCTCAGCTTCCATGCGGCGTTGGCGAGGCCGCCGAACGACGTGACAAGCGCCGCCCACGGCTCGAGTGTCCCATCGCGGATCGGTGGCTTCGCGAGGTGGTCGACGACGAACCGCGCGTCAGGCATCGACGCGACGAGCGCGCGAGCCGCCGGCAGTTCACGCGACCTCACGAGCAGGTCGTATGCGAGGCCGGCGCGGGCCACGGCCGCGATGCCACGACGCACGTCGTCGCGGCCCAGCCACGTGGGATCCGGCTCATCGTGGACCTGGTGGCGGATGCCGACCAAGCGATCGCCGCCCGGACCGGCCCGAGGCGCCGCGATGGTGTCCTCAACGGCCGGGTCGGTCAGATCGACCCAACCCACGACGCCCCGGATGAACGGAACGGCGGCGGCCGTCGCGAGGAACTCGCGCGTCTCGTCCAGGCTCGACCGCGTCTGGACGAGGACGGTCGCCTCGATCCCGCCGGACTCGAGGAGCGGAGCCAGGTCGGCCGGCCCGAATGCTCGCCGGATCGGTGCGAGCTCGTCGGTCAGCCACGGGTAATCGGCTCGGCCGGGGTCCCACAGGTGATGGTGCGCGTCGACGATCACGGCGTCCCCTCGGCGTGATCCGCCGGGACGGGCGCGCCGGGCGCGAGCAGGCCCTCAGCGCGAAGGTCGGCCCAGAGTGCGGCAGGGATGGGGCGCCGCATCAGCGCGGGGTACTCATCGAGGTGGTCGACACTGCGCACGCCGGCGATCAACGACACGACGGCCGGGTGCGCGAGTGGGAACTGGATCGCGGCCGCCCGCAACGGGACGTCATGCCGCTCGCAGACCGCAGCGATCCGGCGGGCGCGATCGACGATGGCGGGTGGCGCGGGCCGGTAATCGAACCGGCTGCCCGGCCGGGGATCCGCGAGCACCCCGCTGTTCATCACCCCGGCCGCCAGGATGCTGATCCCACGCTCCACGCACAGCGGCAGCAGCTCGGTCAGGGCGTCCTGGTCCAGGAGGGTGTAGCGGCCGGCCACGAGGAACACGTCGAAATCGCCCTCGCGGGCAAACCGCGCCAGCATCGACGACTGGTTCATGCCGGCCCCGACGGCGCGGATGGTGCCCTCCTCGCGCATCCGGGCGAGCGCCGGCCAGGCCTCGCCGATCGCCTGTTCCCAGTGGTCGTCGGGGTCGTGGATCAGGGCGATGTCGACCCGCTCGAGGCGCAGCCGCTCGAGGCTCTCCTCGATCGATCGGCGGACGCCGTCCGCGGAGTAGTCGAAGACGAGCCGGAGGGGCTCGGCGCGGGCGTAGTAGGCGTCGTCGCGACCGTCGAGCGACTGTGCGTCGACGTCCGCGCCGGGCGGGATCGCATCGGGAGGGCGGACCAGCCGACCGACCTTCGTCGAGAGGACGTACTCGTCGCGCGGGTGGTCCGCCAGGGCCATGCCCACCCGTCGCTCCGCCGCGCCATAGCCGTAGAGCGGCGCGACGTCGAAGGTCCGGATACCGATCTCCCAGGCGTGCGTGACCGTCGCCAGCGCATCCGCCTCGGCGACCGCCTCGTACAGGCCGCCGATCGAGGCGGCCCCGAGGCCGAGACGGGTCACCCGCAACCCGGTCCGGCCGAGCGAAAGGCGGTCCGTCGGCTCGAAGGGCATCCGATCCTCCACTGTTGACGTCGCGCGTCAGGCTATCGTACTGTTCAGTCCTCGGTCCACCGGACAGAATACTGAACAGCCTTGGAGCCCGAGTGCGCTTGATCTCCTGCCGAACGGACACCGGTGAGACGCTCGGCGTCGTCGCCGGGGAGCACTGGCTGCCCGCGTCCGAGGTCCTGGACGGCGGTCCGGCGACGATCGGCGAGCTGCTGACCGACGGCGGTGAAGAGATGCTGACGGCGCTTCGCGATCGGGTCGACGGCCAGCGGATCGCGGCGGACGGCCGATCTCGTCGCCGATGCGGACCTGCTCGCTCCCGTGCCACGGCCTGGGAAGATCGTGGCGATCGGCCGGAACTATCGCGATCACACGACCGAGGAAGGGGTCGAGCCGCCGCCGGCCCCGTTGATCTTCGCCAAGTGGCCGAGCGCTGTGGTCGGCCACGGCGCCGAGGTGTGCTGGGACCCCAGCCTGACCCAGCGGGTCGACTACGAGGCCGAGCTGGCGGTCGTGATCGGGCGGACGGCGCGCGGCGTCGACGTGGACGACGCCCTCGACCACGTCCTCGGGTATACCTGCCTGAACGACGTCTCCGCACGCGACCTCCAGTTCGGCGATGGACAGTGGGTCCGCGGCAAGTCGCTCGACACGTTCTGCCCGATGGGCCCCGTCCTCGTGACCGCGGACGAGATCGGCGATCCGCAGGACCTGGCGATCAGCTGCTCGGTCGGCGACGAGCGCGTCCAGGATGCCCGGACGTCGGACATGTACTTCGGCGTGGCGGAGATCATCAGCTACTGCTCGATGTCCTTCACCCTCGAGCCCGGCGACGTGATCGCGACCGGTACGCCCGGTGGCGTGGGCGCCTTCCGCGATCCCCCGCGCTTCCTCGGCGACGGTGACCGGATGACGGTCGAGATCGAGCGGATCGGGCGACTGGAGAACGTGTGCCGGTTCGCGAGCGTTCGGTCCGTCGCATGAGCGGAGACCGCTTCCTCGTCACCGGCGCCCTCGGTTGCATCGGCGCGTGGACGGTGCGCGAGATCGTCCGCGAGGGGCTCCCGGTCGTCGGATTCGATATCGGGCAGAACGCTCGCCGGCTCAGCCAGGTACTCGTCCCGGACGACCTCGCCCGTGTCACGCTGGTGGCCGGCGACATCACCGAGCTCGGAGCCCTCGAGCGGGCGATGGACGATCACGACATCACCAACGTCATCCATCTCGCGGCGCTCCAGGTGCCGTTCTGCAAGGCCGATCCGCCGCTCGGTGCGCGCGTCAACGTCGTCGGCACCGTCAACGTGTTCGAGGCCGTCCGCCGTCGGGTCGATGGCGGGAACGCGATGGCCCCGATCGTGTACACCGGCTCGATCGGGATGTTCTCGGCGTCCGACGTCGACCGGGCGACCGGCCAGCTCCGCGAGGATGCCGAACCGCATCCGGGCAACCACTACGGCGTGTACAAGTTCGCCAATGAAGGCACGGCCCGGGTGTACTGGACGGATTCCGGCGTCCCGAGCGTCGGGTTGCGGCCGATGACGGTCTACGGGGCCGGGCGCGATCAGGGCATGACGAGCAGCCCGACGGTCGCGATCGCCGCGGCCGTCCTCGGGATACCGTTCCGGATCACGTTCGGTGGCAGCACGCTCTTCCAGTACGCGGAGGACGTCGCCAGGACGCTGCTCCTCGCGAGTCGTGCGGCACCGGCCGGCGCGCGCGTGTTCAACCTCGGCGGGAGTCCCGTGTCGATCGAGGCGTGGATCGAGGCGATCGAGGACGTCGTCCCCGGGGCGCGGCAGCTCCTCACGTTCGAGCCCGCGCCGCTGCCGTTCCCCGCCGACATCCAGCACGCGCGGCTCGCGGCGCTCGGCGAGGTGCCCGTGACGCCGTACCGCGACGCGATCGCCGCGACCGCCCGGATCTTCCAGGATCTCGCCGCCGAGGGGCGGTTGGTCGGCACCGAACAAGGGATCCCAGCGGCCGCTGCCCCGGTGGGACCGCACTAGGCACATCATCCGGCTGAGCTCGTCTACGCCGATCCTGTCGACGGCCTCGCCGTCCCGGCCGATCTCCTCCAGGCCTGGACGGCGAGGCTTGTCGAGACCCTCAAGCGACTGGACGCGATCCGAGCTGAGGACAGGACCCACCGCGGTAGCATCCGACGATGCGCCGCGCGTTCTTCTACGGCTGGGTCGTCGTCGCCGTCACGGCGATCGTCGTCCTGATCACGGCCGGCGTGCGCTCGGCGCCGGGGGCGTTCCTGCTGACGATGACCGGCGAGCCCGGCTGGTCGACCGCGTCGGTGTCATTCGCCGCCGCCGCCGGACTGATCGTGTTCGGCTTCGCGGGACCGGTGAGCGGCTCGCTGATGGGTCGCATCGGCGTCAAGAACGTCGTGCTGCTGAGCCTCGCCGTCACGGGCGCAGCGCTCCTGGCGACGAGTCTCGTCCGGGAGATCTGGCAGCTGACGCTGCTGTTCGGCCTGCTGTCAGGGCTCGGCACCGGCCTCGTGGCCAGCGTCCTCGGCCCGACCGTCGCCACCCGCTGGTTCGTGAAGGACCGCGGCCTCGTGGTCGGCGTCTTCGGCGCGAGCAACAGCGCGGGCCAGCTGGTGTTCTTCCCGGTCCTCACCGCTCTGGCGGTCACGGTCGGCTGGCGAGTCGGCGCTGTGGTGCTGGGGGTGATCGTCCTGCTGCTCGTCATCCCGGTGCTCATCTGGCTGCGCAACGATCCCGCCGAGGTCGGCGCCCGTCCGCTGGGGGCCCCCGAGGGCGCGCTCGCCCCCGCCCGGCCGCCAGATCCCGGCGTCATGCGACGGGCCATCCGCACGTCGGACTTCTGGTTTCTCGCCGGTACGTTCTTCATCTGTGGCGCCACGTCGAACGGTCTTGTCGGCCAGCACTTCATCCCGCACGCCGTCGATCACGGGTTCACGGCGGTCGCTGCGTCAGGGCGCGCTGGCGGTGATGGGCGTCTTCAACTTCATCGGCACGATCGCCAGCGGCTGGCTCACCGACCGGCTCGACCCCCGCAAGCTCCTCCTCGTCTACTACGGTTTCCGCGGCGTCAGCCTGCTGTTCCTGCCGTTCGTCCACGACACCATGTCGATCGCGGCGTTCGCGATCCTGTTCGGGCTCGACTACATCGCGACCGTGCCGCCGACCGTCGCCCTCGTCGCCGACCGGTTCGGGTCGCACAACGTCGGCATCGTCTATGGCTGGGTGTTCGCGTCGCACATGGTCGGCGCGGCGATCGCCGCCTGGGCGGCCGGCATCGTCCGCGAGAGCGTCGGGGACTACGCCGTGGCCTTCGTGGCCGCCGGCTGGATCGCCATCGTGGCCGGGTTCGCGGCGCTCGCGATCCGTCGAAAGGGGCCGGACGCGGACGTCCCGGTCGTGGTCTCGGCCCCGGCATGAGCAAGAAGCGGCGGCCGCCGATGGGCCAGACGATCGGCTCGATCATCGTCGGCTTCGATCAGCAGATCTTCCGGACGCTGCCTCCGGCCGAGGAGCTCGTCGTGAAGTCGAAGCCGGTGCGCGGCGTGTCCGGTCAGGCGCCGGGGCTCGAGGTCACGTTCCCGGGCGACGTCGTCGTCGATGCCGGGGACGAAGCGGGGGAGGCCGTCCCAGAGGATGCCGAGTCAGCGCCCTAGAAGAGGTCCCAATCCCACGATCGCCAATTGATGGTGCTCGTGCCGGTGCTGGGCCACTCGCAGCTCGGAGCACGAGGGTCGCCAGGAGTGGGACCGAACGAGCAGAAGTCGTTCGCGCCGTCCCCGCCCACGAGGGGGTTGCCCCCAGGGGCAGGGCCGCCGTCGAGTCGGTCATTCCCCGGCCCACCGTGCATCCGGTCGATGTCCGAGCCGCCAAACATCTGCGCCTCGTAGGTGGTCGGGGCGATAGGGCTCCGGAATGGGATCCGGTTCTGGGCGCCGCACGACAAGTGGTTGGCATTCGTGCCCTCGCCGAGAAGCGTCGAACAGTCACTGCCGCCCTGGCCGTACATGAGGTCACGTCCGGGACCGCCATTCATATGATCCGGCGATCCCCTCGATTGCTCAGGATTCTTCCCGATGTCGCCAGCCATGCGGTCGTTCCCACCACCACCGAGGACGATGTCGGAACCGAGGCCGCCCCAGAGCTGATCGTTGCCCTCGCCGCCGGAGACGTAGTCGCTGTCGTCGCCACCCTCGATCTCGTCGGCACCGTCGTTGCCTTCGAGCATATCCAGGTCGGCACCGCCATCGATCACATCATTCCCATCGTTGCCGTCGATCGTGTCGTTGCCGTCATTGCCGGAGAGCACGTCGGATGCCTCGCCCCCGGTGATCCCGTCGACGCCGTCCCCGCCAGCGATGTTGTCCGGGCCGTCGTTTCCCGCGATCTCGTCGTTGCCGTCGCTTCCGCGTAGCGTGTCCGCACCATTACCGCCGGTGATGACGTCGTTGGCTCCTGCGCCGTTGATGGTGTCGTTGCCATCCTCGCCCCGAAGCGTGTCGGGCCCCGGTGCGGTCGAGGCAAGGCTTTCGCCTGCGATCGTGTCGTTCCCGGGTCCGCCGAAGACGTTGTCTCCCTGGTCTCCGCCATTGATCGAGTCGGCGCCCGGCCCGCCGTTGATCAGATCGCTGCCAGTTCCGCCGTTGATGGCGTCGTCATCCTCGTCGCCGGTGATCGTGTCGATACCAGCGTCGCCGGTGATGGTGTCGTCGCCGACCGAGCCGTGGATCTCATCGGCGCCGTCCTGGCCGTGTAGCTCGTCGTTGTCGCCTTGACCGTCGATCCAATCGTCGCCGGTGCCGCCCTCGATCGTGTCGCGGCCATCGGTGCTTGGGGCCGGGTTCGCCGTGACCTGGGCCGTTTCACCTGGATCCTGGATCGCGTCGGCGTCGAGGTCGACCCACATGAGGTTCACGATCGGCGATGTATTCAGCGCCGGCTGGTTGCCGTAGATCCTGTCATCGCCGCCCTGCCCGAAGATGTCGTCGCTACCCCCGCCTCCGCAGATCTTGTTGGGGCCGTTCGTGACACCCGCCGCGAAGTTGATCGTGTCGTTGCCCCGCGTCCCGACGACCTCGCACTCGAAGATCGCCTGGGCCTCGACTGTCGCGCTTCGGGTCTGGCCGGGCGGGATGGGTCCGAGATCGCAGCGGATCGTCGTGCCGGCAGCCGTCACGCCCGTGGACAGGCAGCCACCGAGTGAGGTCAGTCGGAGCCGGGCCGGCACGAGGTCCGTGACGACGGTGCTCGACGCGGCGGCAGTCCCGACGTTGTTCACGCCGATCACGTACCTGACCGTGTCTCCGAGCTGGACAGGGATCGCCGCGGTCGTGGCGCTTGAGCCCGGCTGCGACAGGTTGCGCTGGGTCTTGAATGGGCGCAGATCGATGAACGTGTTGCGATAGGTGCAGATGATCGATTCGCCCGGGTCGACATCGAGAGTCACGGTCCGGGTCGGCAAGCTGACCGTCGCTTCGGTGTCGCCCATACAACTGATCTGGGTCAACTCCCACCGGACGACCGCCGTCTCGCTGACGGTCTTGGCGCCGAAGCCCGTGCCCGACACGGTGAACGTGCGGCTGGCCGGCAGCGTCGGATCGGCATCGTCATCGAGGCTGAACGGGCCGAAGCTGCCGGTGAACGCGAAGTCCTGGGCAGCGTTGGGCACGGCGTCCTTGACGATCGTGACCGTGGCGTCGCGCGAGTTGGTGAAGGTGCAGGTGATGACGTCACCCGGGTCGACCGTAAGGCTGGCCGTGGCACCCGTGACCGTGCCCTCGGAGCACACGAGGCTCGTCAGCGACCAGAGGGCCGGCACCGACTCGGTCACGGTCTTGGCGCCGAAGCCCGTGCCGGACACGGTGAACGTCCGGCTGCTGGGCAGGGTCGGATCGGTGTCGTCGTCAAGGCTGAACGGGCCGAAGCTGCCGGTGAACGGGAAGTCCTGGGCGGCGTTGGGCACGGCGTCTTTGACGATGGTGACGGTGGCGTCCTTGGCGTTGGTGAAGGTGCACGTGATCGTGTCGGCGGCACCAACCGTGAACGACGTTGTCCGGTTTGCGAGATCGGTCGTCTCGACGGTGCCGATGCAGTCGAGGCCAGTCAGCGACCAGCCGGCGACCGCCGCTCTCCGTCACCGTCTTGGTCCCCAAGGCCGTGCCCGACACGGTGAACGTGCGCCTGTCAGGCAGCGTCGGATCGGAGTCGTCGTCGAGATTGAACGGGCCGAAGCTGCCGTGAACCCGAAGTCCTGGGCATGGTTGGGCTGCGCGTCCTTGATGATCGTGATGGTCGCGTCCTGGGTATTGGTGAAGGTGCAGGTGATGACGTCACCCGGGTCGACCGTCAAGGTCGCCGTATCGCCTGCGACCGTGCCCTCCGAGCACACGACGGTCAGGGTCCAGCCGGCTACCGCTGTCTCCGTCACCGTCTTGGTGCCAAAGGCCGTGCCCGACGTGGTGAACGTGCGCCTGTCGGGCAGCGTCGGATCGGCATCGTCGTCGAGGCTGAACGGGCCGAAGCTGCCCGTGAACGCGAAGTCCTGGGCATGGTTGGGCACGGCGTCCTTGACGATCGTGACCGTCGCGTCCTTGGTGTTGGTGAAGGTGCAGTTGATGACGTCACCGGGGTCGACCGTCAGGCTGGCCGTGGCACCGCTGACCGTGCCCTCGGAGCAGACCAGGCCGGTCAGCGACCAGCCGGCGACCGGTGTCTCGCTGATGGTCTTGGCGCCGAAGCCCGTGCCGGACACCGTGAACGTGCGCCTGTCGGACAGCGTCGGGTCGGCATCGTCATCGAGGCTGAACGGGCCGAAGCTGCCCGTGAACCCGAAGTCCTGGGCGGCGTTGGGCACGGCGTCCTTGACGATCGTGACCGTGGCGTCGCGCGAGTTCGTGAAGGTGCACGTGATGTTCTGGCCGGGATCCAGGTCGACGTGGACCGTCGCGCCCTCGACCGTCGTCCCGCCGTCGCCGTCATTGCATTCGATGCCCGATAGCGACCAGTCGGCCGGCACGGTCTCGGTCACGTCGTAGGTGCCCGACGCGAGGCCGCTTGCGGTGAACGTGTTCGAGAGCGTCGGATCGGTGTCGTCGTCGAGCGTGAACCCACCGAGGCCCGCAAAGGCGAAGTCCTGCGGGTCGTTCGGCGCGGCGTCCTTGACGATCGTGATCGAGCCTGTTGGCGGCGCGATCACCCCGGTCAGCACCCGGATCTCGTCCATGGCGTTGAAGTCGAACGTGACCTCGATGGTGTTGGGGCCGGTCACCCGCACCACGTCGTTGGAGCCCAACTCGAGGCCGCGCTGGACGAGCGTCTGCTCGTACGTCAGCCCGGGTGTGCCGGTGAGCCCGACCAGGGCGTCGGTGATGACCAGGTTGTCGCGGCCCATGAACACGCCCAGGATCGGCTCGTCGAACGTCCAGCTGCCCGACAGGGTGGCGGTGCCCGTGCCGCTCGGGCCGAGCGAGTCGCCGTGGATGAGGTACGAGTCGACCACCGTGCCGGCCGGGATGAGCCGGGTCGGCGGGTTGGCCACGGCCATGTTGGTGGCGCGCGGGGCGATCGGGTTGAGGTTCCGGTCGAGGGTCACGTCCTTGCGCTCGGCGAAGCCGAACAGACAGGTGTTCGACTGGAACGTCGGCTGGCCGGTGGCGGGCAGCCCGTCGAGGCGCAGGTTGCCGGGCGCGGTCCGGATCTCGAGCGTGTTGGGCGGGTTGCTCGGCACGCAGTCGGGGGCGATCACCCCGGTCAGCACCCGGATCTCGTCCATCGCGTTGAAGTCGAACGTGACCTCGATGGTGTTGGGGCCGGTCACCCGCACCACGTCGTTGGAGCCCAACTCGAGGCCGCGCTGGACGAGCGTCTGCTCGTACGTCAGCCCGGGTGTGCCGGTGAGCCCGACCAGGGCGTCGGTGATGACCAGGTTGTCGCGGCCCATGAACACGCCCAGGATCGGCTCGTCGAACGTCCAGCTGCCCGACAGGGTGGCGCTGCCCGTGCCGCTCGGGCCGAGCGAGTCGCCGTGGATGAGGTACGAGTCGACCACCGTGCCGGCCGGGATGAGCCGGGTCGGCGGGTTGGCCACGGCCATGTTGGTGGCGCGCGGGGCGATCGGGTTGAGGTTCCGGTCGAGGGTCACGTCCTTGCGCTCGGCGAAGCCGAACAGACAGGTGTTCGACTGGAACGTCGGCTGGCCGGTGGCGGGCAGCCCGTCGAGGCGCAGGTTGCCGGGCGCGGTCCGGATCTCGAGCGTGTTGGGCGGGTTGCTCGGCACGCAGTCGGGGGCAGTGGTCTGGACGTCGATCGACACCGTGTCGGACCCGACACCGCCGTCATCATCGGTCACGGTGACGGTGATCACCCGCGGACCGCTCGTCGTGTAGGTGTGGCTGCCGCTGCAGACACCCGCGCTGATGGTCCCGCTCGTGCTCGCGGTGTCGCCCCAGTCGATCATGCAGGTGTGGGTGTCGTTCGCGCCCGCGTCGGTGAACGAGGCGCTGACCGACACGTTCGCGCCGGTCGTGGCGCCGTCGAGTGGCGCGGTGATCGTCACGATGGGCATGGCGTTGCCCACGGTCAGGACGAGGCTGTCGGTGACCGGCGTGTTCGCGCCGTCGTCGGCGGTCAGCGTGAGCTCGTAGGTCCCGTCGTCGGTACAGGTGACGCTCGTGTCGACCGCGTTCAGCGTCGCCGAAGAGCACACGGCGCCCGTGTCGACGCCACTGACCGGGGCGAACGACCACGTCGTGGTCAGGGTGTCCGAGGCGGGCTCGTTGTGACCGTGCCGTCGAGGTTGACGCTGGCGCCCTCGAGGTCGCCCGCGTCGATGTCCGCGCCGGCAACCACGGTCGGGCGGCGGGTTGTCGACCCACGTCTTCGTCGCAGTGTTCGAATGGATCACCGGCTCGTTGATCGTGGCGAATGCCCTGATCGTGTCGGTGCCGCCGTCGTCCCCGTCCACACGAAGTCGGCGTCCCCCGACGCATCGGTGATGGCCACGCCGCTCGTTCCCGCGTGCGGTCCATCGAGGATCTCGAACTGACGGTCGTGCCGGTCAACGGCGAGCCGTCATCGGTCAGGGTGGCGGTCACGGTGTGCGCGGTCCCGATGCTGTTCGTCGCGCTGAGCGGGGCCAAGGCAAAGGCAAGTCCCTCGCCGCCGGTCCCAGCGCAGAGGCTCCAGTCGAGGACGTCGTGGTTCTCGAAGCCGCCGCCGGTCGCCGACGTGAACCCGACCCACGCCGCTCCCGCGTCGAGTGCGAGCGTCGCGGCGATGTCGACGTCGACGGTCAGGGCAGGCGTCGCGAGGTCATCGACATAGATGCGGAGCTCTGTCGCGGTGGCGTCATAGACGACACGCACGCGATGGATCGCCCCATCCTCGAGATCGGGTGTGAGGTGCGCCGCCCCACGGAGGGTGTCGCTGCTCGGGCCATTGAGGCCGCTGCCCCCGGTATGCACGGAGACGTGGTTCCCGTCGGCATCACCGGCGCCCACACCATTGTCGAACGTGTCGAGCTCGACCACGATGCTGTTGCCGAGACCGTCATACCCGAGCCCGCCGCCGACCTGGCCCGAGGCAGTCGCGCTCGTGTTCTGGATCGCGAAGGTGATGCCGTCAGCACCCTGTGACCCGCCTTGTTCCGTGAACCGGATCGAGAAGTCAGACACGAGATCGGCGCTCAGGTCGATCTTCCTGGCGAGCCACGCCTGGCCCTGCGTGAAGTTCTGAGCCGGCGTCACGCGCAGCACGCCGTCCACCGCCGTCGGCGGCGTTGACAAGATTGAGCCCCGCGGTGGAGGTGAAGTCCGCGTAGCCGACGCAACCCGGGGCGCTGAAGCGGGCCGTGACGGCCCGGTCGGCGTCGAGCGTCACGACGCACGCAGCGGTACCCGTGCAGTCGCCGCTCCAGCCCAGGAACGTGAATCCCGGCTGAGCGAGGGGCGTGAGCGTCACGCTGGCGCCGTCGGTGAACGAAGCGACGCATGTCGGCAGGCACGCGATACCGGCCGGGTCGCTCGTGACGCTCCCAGAGCCGAGGATTCCGACGGTCAGCGTGTGGTCGCCGAGCCACGTCTTGGTGACGTCGTTCGAGGTGATCGATTCGGCGCCCACCGTCGCCGACGCCCGCAGGGTGTCCGTTCCGGCGATCGTTCCGGTATAGCTGAAGGTCGCCTTGCCATCGACGTCGGTCACGTCGCTCCCGGTCGTGCCGGCATGAGGACCGGTCACCGCGGAGAAGGAGACGGAGATATCGGCGAGGGGCATGCCGCCACTCGTCAGGGTGGCCGTGACCGTATGTTCCGTCCCGAGCGGGTTCGAGGCGGTCAGCGGCTCGAGCGTGAGGACCAGCGTGGATGCCGACACGGTGACCGTGACCGTGCCGGTCGCGGTCCCGCCGTTGCCGTCCGAGACGGTGTATGTGAACGAATCGGGTCCGCTGTAGCCCGACGCGGGCGTGTAGGTGCAGACACCCGCCGCCGTGCAAGCGACGGTCCCGTGCGCGCCGTCGGTGCTGCCCGTGACAGTAAGGGTGTCGCCGTCCACGTCCGTGTCGTTGGCCAGGACGTTGACGTCACCCGCTGTGTTGAGAGCGGTCGTGAGCTCGTCATCGACGGCATCGGGGTCATCGTTGACCGATGTCACGGTGATGCTGACGGTGGCCGTATCGGTTCCGCCATGACCGTCGGAGATCGTGTAGGTGAACGAGTCGGGACCGTGGTAGTCGGGATCCGGGGCGTAACGGACCTGGCCTGACTCGATCGTCGCGGTGCCGTGCGCTGGGTCGGTGACTGCGGTGACAACCAGGACGTCAGGGTCCGGATCCGTGTCGTTCGCGAGGACGGGGATGAGGACGCTCGCGTCTTCGTCGGTGGTGATCCCGGTGTCGTCGACGGCGACCGGCGGGTTGTTCTCCTCAGGCCCACCGACGCCGGAGAACGCGAAGATGAACGTGTTCGGCGTTCCGAGCGTCGGCCCGTCGGGGGTGCTCGGCTGGCCGAGCGAGTAGACCTGGGCGTGGACGTCTGCCAGCGCGGCGACGGCATCGGCCTCGGTGCCGGCGGCCCCGTACCAGATGTGGAACGTCTTCGTCGCGCCGGAAGCGAGCGAGCCGAACCCGAAGTCGAAAAGCGCACCCGCGTCTTGCGGGCCGCTATCGACGGCGTCGCCCGTAAATAGGATCTCCGATGGCCCGCCGAGAGGATTCGCGGTCGCAAAGCCGTTGTCGCTCGAGAAGAGGAGTGCCGGCGAGGTCGCGCCCTTGATCGTGACGAACTCGGCGAACGCCGTCGGTTCGACGTCCCAGTCCATCACCCGTCGGTAGCGTGCGTCGACGGTGCCTGGGCTGATGTTCTCGATCGTGACCGTCGCCTCGTAGAGGTTCGGGGTCTGTGTCGAGGGGTGGTAGAAATGGGTCACGCGGAAGGTGTCGCCGATCCGCACGACCGATGTCGCCGTCGTGTCGGTGTGGGTGAATGCTTCGAGGGTGAGGTTGACGACGCCCGCGTCACTGGAGACGTTGGCGTACCCGGTCGTCCCGGAGGTGGCATCCGCCACGCCCAGCCCTCGCAGAGGCAGCCCGGAGCGGTCGCCTCGGCGTTCGTCGGCAGATACCGCAGACCGACGGCGCTCACGCCTCCAAGCGAGGGATCTCCGCCCTGAACGTTGAGGTGGCCCTGGGGGTTGATCCCCAGGCGGATCGTCCCGTTGTCGATACAGACGCCCGGCGCGGCGGCGCATTCGACTACGTCGATGGCGACCGTGGCCGTGTCGGTGTCGCCAGTGGCATCGCGAACCGTGTACGTGAAGCTGTCTGGGCCGATGTAACCAGCCTCGGACGTGTACAGGCAGGATCCTCCTGCACATCCGGTGGCCCCGTGGGCGGGCTGCGTTTGTGACTCGATCGTGAGGCCGAGCCCGTCCGAGTCGACGTCGTTCGCGAGGACGTCGACGGACGTCAGGGCCCCGCTCACCGCGCTGACGGTGTCGTCGACGGCGTCAGGCGGGCCGTCCGGGACGACCGTGAGCGAGAAGGTTGCGAGGTTCGAAATCAGCCTGACCGTCGTTCGCCCGCCAGGTGAAGCTGTCCGGTCCGGTGTAGCCCGCGCCCGGCGTATATGTGAGGTGAGGCGCCGTCCCGGTCAGTGTCCCGTGGGCGGGGGGAGTGACGATCGTGTATGTCAGTGCGTCGTCCGTCGATCGCCTCCAGGACGATGGCGACGGGCAATCCCTCGACGGTCGTGCGCGTCTGATCGGACGCCTCGGGCGGCGAGTTGGCAGCGACCGTGATGCTGAACGTCGCGGTGTTCGAGTCCTCGAACCCGTCGTTCGCCTTCCAGGTGAAGCTGTCCGGACCCGTGTAGTCGTTCGCAGGGGTGTAGCGTGCACGACCCATCTGCGCACGAGGTGAGCGTGCCGTGGGTGGGCCCGGTGACGATGCTGATGGTCAGCGGGTCATCATCGGCGTCGGAGGCGAAGAGCGAGATCGGGAGCGTCGTGTTGACCCTAGTCGTGCCGTTGTCGTTGGACGCCTCGGGCGGCGAGTTGGCAGCGACCGTGATGCTGAACGTCGCGGTGTTCGAGTCCTCGAACCCGTCGTTCGCCTTCCAGGTGAAGCTGTCCGGACCCGTGTAGTCGTTCGCAGGGGTGTAGCTACACGACCCATCTGCGCACGAGGTAAGCGTGACCGTGGGTGGGCCCGGTGACGATGCTGATGGTCAGCGGGTCATCATCGGCGTCGGAGGCGAAGAGCGAGATCGGGAGCGTCGTGTTGACCCTAGTCGTGCCGTTGTCGTTGGACGCCTCGGGCGGCGAGTTGGCAGCGACCGTGATGCTGAACGTCGCGGTGTTCGAGTCCTCGAACCCGTCGTTCGCCTTCCAGGTGAAGCTGTCCGGACCCGTGTAGTCGTTCGTCAGGGGTGTAGCTACACGACCCATCTGCGCACGAGGTGAGCGTGCCGTGGGTGGGCCCGGTGACGATGCTGATGGTCAGCGGGTCATCATCGGCGTCGGAGGCGAAGAGCGAGATCGGGAGCGTCGTGTTGACCCTAGTCGTGCCGTTGTCGTTGGACGCCTCGGGCGGCGAGTTGGCAGCGACCGTGATGCTGAACGTCGCGGTGTTCGAGTCCTCGAACCCGTCGTTCGCCTTCCAGGTGAAGCTGTCGGCGCCGGCGTATGAGGGCGTCGGGGTGTAGTTGCAGGACCCAGTCGAACAGTCGTCGAGTGAGCCGTGCGCTGGTGGATCGACGATGTTGAAGGCCAGCGTGTCTCCGTCATCGTCAACCGCATGGAGCGTCACCGACAGCGGGGTGTTGGCCCGGGTCGTGGCCGACTCGTTGGAGGCCTGGGGTGTCGCGGCACGTGCCGTCTGCGGGTCAGCGGCCGTCCCCAAGACGAGGGATGCCGCGAACAGCCAGATCAAGGCCGCGCTCAGCAGCCGACGGCGTCGCTCGTCCACGGCATCCTCCCTCACGGGCTCGCGCGCACGCCTTACGGCGGCCTTAGCCCTTGGATCCGCGCGGTCGACGGGGGACTGGGCACCCCGGAGTCTCGCCTTTTCGTACCCTCAGCGAGACTGGCCTCAGATGATACGAGCGGTGTCAACTGGCGACATCGCAGTCTCCCGACACCGAGGTGTGACACTCCGAGGTCATGAGCGTCATCCAAGCGTGAAGCGGAGGGTTCGAGCATGAGCGACACGCAGGCGCACCTGGCGACGTGGGAGGCAGCAGGCCTGATCGATTTGGCCACATGACCGGTCAGATGGTGTGGACGGAGCAGAGGAGCTGCCCGCGCCGACGGCCGGACCGGCCTAAGAAGGCCGACCCGAGGCGTAGCGCGAGTAATAGTCGGTCTCGAGCTGCGTCTCCTCGCCGGTCGGCGAGAAGCGGTCGGGTAGGAACTGGCGGAGCATCGCGGGCGCCTCGCCAGTGACGAGGTGCTCTGCAAGCAGCTCGGTCAGGTACGGCGCGAGGAGCATCCCGCGCCCGCTCCAGCCGAGCGCCTGCCACCAGCCGTCGAGCTGGGCCGTCGGGCCGACGATGGGGAGGTGGTCCGGTGTGATGTCGTACATCCCCGCCCACTGGCGGATCACGGTCACGTCGCGGAGGGCCGGCGCCTTGCGCGTCATCAGCGCCGCGGTCCTTTGCAGGAACGCCCAGGACGATCACTGGTTCACGGCCGCAGGCTCGTCGGGATCGACTGCGCCCATCACGATCTCGCCGCGGAGCGTCTGATTGAACCAACCCTCGCTCGGTCGATAGAAGGTCACCGCCGCCTCGATCGACCGTCGGAGCGGCGCCGTCACGAGGACCTCGCGTCGGTGCGGCCGGTTGGGCATCCGGACGCCAGCCATGGCATTCAGCTCACCCGACCAGCCACCGGCCGCGTTCAGCACGACCGGGGTCTCGATGCGGCCCTGGTCGGTCACGACCGACGTGACACGGCCGTCGCTCTGCTCGATGCCGGTGACCCGGGTGTGTGGGTGGATGGTCACGCCACGCCGGGCCAGGTGGTCGAGGTGTGCCCAGACGACCGCATCGTGATGGACGATCGCATCGTCGCTGAGCACCGAGCCCGCGACCGGTTCGCCGCCCTCGAAGACCGGCAGGTGATGGAGCGTGTCCTGTGGGGACAGCAGGGCGCTCCGGATCCCGAGTCGCGCATGCATCGCCACCACGTCCCGCATCCGGGCGACCTCGCCGGGGTCGTACAGGATCCATGCGTAGCCGAGCCGGTAGAACAGGACGTTCGAGCGAAGCTCGCCGCCCATCCGCTCGTACTTGTCCTGGCACGCGATCGCGACGCGGCACAGCTCCTCGGTCAGCTGCATCCGCCGGATGCGCGCCACGTTCCGACCGGTCGCGCCCGCGCCCGGGTAATCGCGCTCGAGGACGACGATGTCCTTGACGCCGCGGGCGGTTAGCTCGCGGGCGAACCCGAGACCGCCGATCCCCGCCCCGACGATGACGACGCCGGCGGTTCGCGGAAGGGTCACGTCTCGTCGCCCGGGACCAGGTCGCCCAGGCGGGTCGGGCGCAGCGGGGGACGGGTCGTGGGGAGACCTGCGGGCGGCGCGCCGTTGGCAGCCATCGCGCTACAGAACGACTGCAGGCAGTACTTGCCCTGGCACGGCCCGGTCAGGGCACCCGTCCTGCGCTTCACCAGTTCCGGGTCGCCATAGCCGGCAGCGACCTGCGCATGGATCTCGTCGGCATGGACGTCCTCGCAGAAGCAGACGAGAGCACGACCGGCCGGCGCGCGGACGCCCGGCGTCGTGCGCACGACGCGCCCCGCCGCGGAGCCCACGATCGACAGCCCAGGCACGGTCGTCCGCCCGGCCTCGTCGAGGACCGGCGCCAGGACGCCGTCGCGCAGCTCGACCGCGGCGCCGGCCGCCAGCGGGAGGTCCAGGTTCGGCGTTCGGTCGCCGAACACGACGACATCGGTTCTGACCCGCCGCTGGCGCCCGTCCACTTCGGCGATCGCGCCCGAGACCCGGCGCCGGCCGAGGACCCGCCGCAACGCGACAGTCGGGACCGGTCCGACGATCTGGACGCCGGCAGCGGCGAAAGCGGCACCGACCGTCTCCAGATCCGTGGCCTCCCCGACGAGGATCGGACGTTCCCCCGGCAGGACCCGATGCTCCCCGATGAGCGCGAGCGCCAGCCGCGCGCCTATGACGCCCGGCCGGTCAGCACCGCGGACCGACGGCACCCGTTCGTAGGACCCGGTCGCCGCGACGACCGAGCCGGCGCGGATCGACCACAGCGTCTCGTCGTCGATGGCCGTCACGACGCCGTCGTACCAGCCGACGACCGCCGCGCCGTCCAGGACGCGGACGTCCGGGTTCGTGGGTCGTGCCCGGCCCGCGACGGCCTCGACGATCGCCACGCTCTCACCGCGCCCTGCCGCCTCCTCCGCCGCGGCCACGCCTGCCCGCCCGCCACCGACCACGACGACGTCGACATCCAGCTCGCGAGCGACCCGCGTGCGCCCGTCACTCCGGCGCCCCGTCCCCAGCCGGCCCCGTCCGCCGAACCCGCGGATCACGTCGAGGTACCGCTTACGGAGCGCCCGCGGCCGCAGGAACCGGTGGTGATAGAAGGTCGGTTGCACCCAGCGCGAGCCGACGTCCAGCCACCCGAACAGGTCACGCCGCACGGACGGCCAGGCGTGCTCGCCCCGCGCCATCAGCCCGTCGCGCACGGGGACCTGGCACGACCGCACGCTCGGCCGGCCATCGACCTCGCATTCGCACCAGCCGCATTGGCCGGTGCTGCACATCAGCCCGCGCGGTCGGTGGAAGCGAAAGCTGCGGGACAGGATCGGTCGGTCGGCAGCCAACAGCGCGACCGCGAGCGGCTCCCCCTCGAACGCCTCGAACGCCTTGCCGTCGAATGTGACGCGGACCCGGCGCCGTGGGGGGTTCGGCGCCGGGTCCGCACGGAAAGGCAGGCGACGCGCCGCCATGTCAGCGGATGTGGAAGGTCGGGCTGCTGTCGATGCAGACGCGCTTGGATTCGAGGTACTCGTCGAGACCCTCCATGCCGAGCTCGCGACCGATGCCGCTGCCCTTCACGCCACCGAACGGGCTCTCGGCCAGGCGAACGTAGTGGGTGTTCACCCAGACGTCGCCGACCCGCAGCCGGCGCGCGAGACGGATCGCGCGGTCGAGGTCGGTGGTCCAGACCGCGCTGCCGAGGCCGAGCGGGTTGTCGTTGGCGACGGCGAGCGCTTCCGCCTCATCGTCGAAGGTCAGCACCGACAGGACCGGCCCGAAGATCTCCTCGCGCGCGATCGACATGTCCGCATGGACGTCATCGAAGATCGTCGGGGCCATGTAGAAGCCGTTCGACCATTCGCCACCGAGTCGCTCACCGCCGAGGATCAGCCGGGCCTGCTCGGACCGACCGCGCTCGACATAGCCGAGCACACGCTCGAGCTGGCGCTCCGACACCATCGGCCCGAGCTGTGTCCCTTCGTCGAGCGGCGAGCCGACGCGAAGCGCCCTCGCCCGGGCGATCAGGCCGTCGAGGAACGCATCGTGGATCGAGCGGTGGAGCAGCAGCCGCGACCCCGCCGTGCAGGACTGGCCGGCGTACAGGAAGATCCCGACCGCCACGGCGTCCATCGCCTTCTCGAGGTTGGCATCCGGGAAGACGATGACCGGCGCCTTGCCGCCACCCTCGATAGCGATGCGCTTGAAGTTCCGGGCGCCGAGCTCCATCAGCCGTCGCCCGACCTCGCTGCTGCCGGTGAAGCTGATCTTGTCGACGCGCGGATCGGCTGCGAGGGCCTCGCCGATCACCTCGCCCTGGCCGACGACGCCGTTCGCCACGCCCGGCCGGCAGGCCTTCGATCCTGTCGAGGAGCTCGAAGATCGCCATCGACGACGCCGGCGCGTCGCTTGCCGGTTTGAGCACGAACGTGCAGCCGGTCGCGATGGCCGCGCCGATCTTGCGCAGTGGCAGATCGACCGGGTCGTTCCACGGGGTGATGAGCCCGCAGACGCCGACCGGCTCCTTCAGGACGAGGTTGAGGAGATGGCCCGGGGCACTGCTGGTGACCTCGCCGCGGATCAGTCGGGCGGCGCCGGCGTAGAACAGGATCCGATCGATCGCAGGCTCGATCTCTCGCTCGCGGACGTAGCGGATCGGCTTGCCCATCTCGCGCGCCACGAGCTCGGCGAGTGCGTGGCGATTCCTCGCGCAGGAGGCGGGCGAGCTCGTACAGGATCGCGGACCGTTCCTTGCCGGCAGTCGTCGACCAGCCGGTGTCGTCGAACGTCCGTCGTGCCGCATCGATCGCCGCGGACAGGTCGTCGAGATTGGACTCGACTGCGGTCGCCACGAGATCGCCGGTCGCGGGATCGCGGCTTTCGAACGACGCACCGCCCCCGTCGACCCAGCGCCCATCGATGTAGTTGCGGACCTCGCGCACGCCGACACCCGTCTCGATCAATCGAGTCCTCCGATCGACTTCGATCACCACCTGGATCGCCGCGACCGCCTGGTCTTCCTCGATCGTCAGCGGCGGGCTGATCTTCACCACGTTCTCGTAGCGGCCGGCCCCTGCCAGCACGACGCCGCGCTCGAATGCCCGCCGGCGCACGGCGGCGCTCGCCTCTGGGTCGGGCTCGCGGGATGCGCGATCGCGGACGAGCTCGACGCCGATGAACAAGCCCAGGCCGCGCACGTCGCCGACGCGCGGATGCGCGCCGATCTCGGCGACCAATCGATCGAGGAGTGACGCGCCGAGCCGCGCCGACCGCTCCCACAGCCGCTCGCGGAGCATCACCGCGATCGCGGCCCGCCCGGCGGCCAGGTTCACGGCGTTCCCGAGGAACGTGGACGTATGCGTGCCGGGCGACCAGTGCTGCATCGCCTCGGACCGCCCGAGGACCGCGGACAACGCGAGGCCGCCGCCGATCCCCTTGCCCACCGTCATCAGGTCCGGCACGACGCCCGCGTGCTCGGAGGCCCACATTCGGCCGGTCCGCCCGAACCCGGACTGGATCTCGTCGAACACGAGCGGGATGCCGTGCGTGTCGCACAGCGACCGGAGGCCCCGCAGGAACCCGTCCGGCGGGACGACGATCCCGCCATTGCCCTGGACGGGCTCGACCAGGATCGCGGCAAGCGGTCCGACTCCCGACGCCGGATCCTCGATCGCGGTCCGCACCAGCGAGAGCGCACCCTCGCAGGCCAGCGCAGGGCCGCCGAGCTCACGCGGCCACCGATACGCGTCGGGGTAGGGCAGGAAGTGCGCTTCGGCTTCCCGGCCGACGCTCGTCCGGAACGCCGCCTTGCCGTTCACGCCGACGACGCCCCCGGAACGGCCGAAATAGCCGCCGGAGAAGGCCAGGACCTCGCGCCGGCCCGTCATGGTCCGCGCGAGCTTGAGGGCCGTGTCGTTCGCATCCGCGCCACTGATACCGAGGAGGACGCGGTCCAGACCGGGTGGCGCGATGGCGACCAGGTCCTCCTCGAAACCGACGCGCTGCTCGCTCACGGCCGCCGACGACACGTGACTCGCGACGCCGATCTGCGCCGCGACCGCCGCGACGACGTCGGGATGCGAATGACCGATCGTCGACGCGGCGAAGCTGCCGGCGAGGTCGATGAAGGAGTTGCCGTCGGGGTCCACGAGTATGGAGCCCGAGGCATGGTCGACCACGAGCGGATCGCCCGTCGCCGTGCGCGGGCCGGCGCCCTCCACGGCGCGCATCCGGTCGATGATCGCCTTGGCCTTCGGACCCGGATAGGCGATCACGGCTCGTCGTACACGTGGCGGCCATCGACGACGACCGGCCGCCCGTCGAACTCGATCGTCGGCGACATCACGAGGCCATCGAGGTGGACCTCGCACTCGACCGATCCGCCGTACTCGTTGGCCGAATCTCCGAGCGCGATATGGACCGTGCCGAGCGCCTTCTTCGCCTCGGTGATCTCGTCCGCGATCCGGGCCGCCGGGTTGAGGCCGATGCCGATCTCGGCGATGTTGTCGGCGTCGCGGATCGTGGCGACGATGTCGCGTAGCCGATCGGCCGCCGCTCCCCCGTCGAACGCCACGGCGCGCCCGCCACGGACCTCGAGACGGACGGGCTCCTCGAGCGCGCCGAGATCCGACGCGACGCGCTCCCAGACGACGGTGCCCTCGGAGGTGCCCTCGATCGGCGGCAGTGAGACCTCGCCGCCGGGCAGCGCCGACACCTCGCCCGGGTTCCGGCAGATGCCGGTCAGCCAGGCCATCGGCTCGCGTCCCTCCACCGTTGCCCGCAGGTCCGTGCCGGCCGGGGAGGTGAGGCGAACCTCGCGGGTCCGCCGCCACAACGCGGCCAGGCGCTCGGCCCGCTCGCGGATCGCGAAGAAGTCCGCTGTCATCGCACCGTTCCGCCACGCGTCGGCTCGATATGGGGCGTTGAAGTCGCCGCGTGCACCGGCGCGCTGCGCGGCCGCCTTGGCCGTCGTGTGATAGAGGGACGTGCTGGCCGCGCACAGCACGACGTCGGCAGTACGCATCTCGGCGGCCGCGAAGGCCGGCGGCTCGGCCCCGCTGCGCTCGAGCCGTTCGAACTCCACGACGATCGGCTCCGCGCCGAGCTCGCGCGCGACGGCTGCGAGGGCACCCGCGATCTCCTGGTCGGTCCGGGTGTCGATGACGATCGCGAACCGTTCACCCGGTCGGACCCCGAGGTAATCGGTGACGACACGGCGCGCGGTCGTCGCGACCGACTGCGTCTCGACCGTCATCCGCCGGCCCCGGGATCGTCGATATCGACGAGCTTCCAGCGTCGCCAGACGTCGGCCGCCTCCGCCGCATCGTGCTGCTCGTGACGCTGGTACTGCCCGGTGCGGCTGATCGCGTACTT
The DNA here is from genome assembly GCA_963780425.1 of uncultured Chloroflexia bacterium. Taxonomy (GTDB): domain Bacteria; phylum Chloroflexota; class Limnocylindria; order Limnocylindrales; family CSP1-4; genus SPCO01. The sequence continues at coordinate 33,162 of CAWABZ010000015.1, forward strand.
GCCGGCGCGGTGCAGGTCGGCGAGCGTCTCGGCCGCCTTGAGCGCGAGCAGGTTCGGGTTGAGGATCGGCAGCTCGCGGTGGCGTCCGGTGGTCATGATCTCGCGCTCGAGGCAGCCGGCGATGATCGTGCAGCCGAGGATGATGACTTCCGAGCCGTCCTCGTCGAGGGCCCTGAGCGACCGGGCGGCGGCATCGTCGGCGACCGCCGACGGGTCACGGATCATGTCGGTGATGTACCAGTCGATGGCGCGGACGCCGCGGCAGTTCGCCGCTCCGTGCAGACGGACGAGGTCCTCCAGCCAGGGCACGGCCTTGCGATGGTCGGTGATGACCGTGAATCGATGGCCGAAGTACGAGGCGTGGTTCATGGCCGCCTCGAGCGGCCCGACGACCGGGATGTCGACCAGCTCGCGTGCGACCTTGACGCCTGGGTCGTAGCAGCAGCCGACGACGACCGCGTCGTACCCCTCGTCCTCGAGGCGACGGACCGCCCGGAAGATCGCCAGCTCCATGAGGTGCTTCGGGTAGTAGTAGTCGATGTTCGCGGGCACGCCATCGAGGTGGATGACGTCCACCGAGCTGCCGGCTCCCGCGTAGGGCACGAGCGTGTCCTCGATGATCTCGTCGAAGGCGGCGGTCCCGAAGGGGTTGAGGAACGCGATACGCCGCTGCGCGGCCTCGGTCGCCACCTACCAGACGCTCGCGGCGGTGGATCCGGCGAGACTCGCGCGGTCCGCTCGGAACGGGCTCATGTCCATGACCGGCTCTCCGCCGCAGATGAGGTCTGCCACGAGCCTGCCGGTGGTCGGCCCCGCCCCGTTGCCGAACACGTGGCCGGCGGCGACGTAGACGTTGTCGAACCCGGGTAGCGCATCGACGATCGGCAGGTTGTCGGCGGTGTATGGAAGGACGCCCGCCCACGCCCGTGCGAAGGACGCTCCCTGGAGAGCCGGCATGATCGCCGGCAGGCTCTCGGTCACGAGGGCGACGCCGGCAAGGTCAGGCTCCCAGACGAAGCCCGGGTAATCCATCGCGCAGCCGAGCAGGTACGACCCGTCGTTGCGCTGGCAGACGGCCTCGAGCAGCGCCTTGCCGTGGCGTGCCTCCGCGTCGTTCGCCCACGCGTCGGGTTTGAACGACGGCAGCTCACGGAAGATCAGGTACTGCTTCACGGCGCCCGGCCCGTACAGGACGGGTCCGAGCCGGCGTTCCATCGGCTCGGTCTGCACGATCTGGAGGCGCATGGGGAAGATCGGCATATCGACGCCCAGAGCCCTCGAGCGAGCAACGGCGTCCACGCCCCGGCGGCGACCACGACCGTGCCCGGCTTGATCTCTCCATCGTCGGTCACCACGCCGGTCACCCGGCCGGCGTCGTGCTGGAACGACCGGACCTTTGTGCCCTCCTTCACCGTCGCGCCGGCGCGTTCAGCGGCCGTCGCGAACGCGCGCACGTAACGGCCCGATTCCATCTGCGCATCGAGCGGGCAGAACGAAGCGCCGATGACGGTGTCAGGCAGGATCGGCGCGAGCGAGCGCGCCTCGTCGCCGTCGACCAGCCGGATGTCGACGCCGTCGGCCTGGCGCCGCTCCACGAACTCGCGGAGGGTCGCCAGCTGCTCCTCGGTATGCACGTACAGGAGGCCGCCGTCCGTGCGCAGGCCGAAGTCGGCATCGAGCTCCTCAGGAAGCCCGTCCAGTTCGCGCCGGAGGTGCATGACGAGCTCGAGCTCGGGGCCGGCGCGGCGGGTGTGCACCCAGATATACCCGAGGTTCCGGCCCGTGGCGCCAGAGGCCAGCTCGTTGGCCTCGAGCAGCGTCACCGACGCACCTCGACGCGCGAGGTGGTACGCGGTCGCGCTGCCGACGATTCCGCCGCCGATGACGAGGACGTCCGGGGAACTGGTCACCTGACCTCCGGTCCGAGGCAAGCCGACCGGGCGTGGTCAGCGGGCCTCCGACGCTACCAGCATGCGCGGCGCCGTCGTATGTGAGTCCCACACAGTTCCGGGCCGCTTCTGTTGTCGTCAGACCATGATGAGGCCCGGCGACCACCGCTATGATGCGGAGCCTGATGAGATCGCAGCCATGACGGCCATCGAAGCCGGCGATCGACGGCGGAGCGCCCAGATCGACCGGCTTCTGGCGACGGCCGTTCGCGTCACCGAGTCCCTTGACCTCGACACGGTCCTGACGGCGATCATTGATGACGCGCGCAGTCTGCTCGGCGCCGACAGCGGGGACATCCTTCTGTGGGACCGCGAGCGCGACCGACTCCGGGTCGTCGCGGTGTCGAGACAACCGGCGGACCTGCTCGACTTCGAGATGGTCTTCGGCGAAGGGCTGTCGACACAGGCCATCCTGGCTCAGCGGACCATCTGGGTGGACGACTACGCCACGTCCGAGCATCGAGCGCGTGCGCTCGACCGATACGCCTTCGGGTCGGTCATCTGCGCGCCTTTGATCTTCCGCGGCGAGGCGATCGGCGCCCTGAACCTCCATGCGACTCAGGGTGGGCACCGGTTCGGCGCCGACGATGCCGACCTGCTGGCGGTGTTTGCCGCCCATGCGGCGATCGCCATCGACCATGCCCGGCGGTTCGAGAACGAGGTGAAGCTCGGGCGGGAGCTGGCGGACACGAACGCGGAGCTCAGCCGCTCGCTGGTCGTCCAGCAGCGGCTCGCTGAACAGGTGCTGCTCGACGCAGGCCCGGCGGGGATCGCCGTGGTCCTTGCCGCCGACCTGGGTCGCCGGGTCGTGATCCAGGACCACATTCGGCGGGTCATCGCCGGAGCGTCGCCGGATGGTGGCGATGACTGGCGGCGTCTCGTGGAACCCGGCGCAGGCACGGAGGCCGGCAGTGATCCCGAGCCGATCTCGGTCGCTGTCCGCGTCGGCCGGGAGGTCGTCGGCCATCTGCTCCTCTCGGCCGAGGGCGACCTCGGGCCGATCGACCGGGCGCTCGTGGACATCGCCGCCACCGGCGCGGCGCTCGAGTTCGCCAAGATCCGCGCGGCCGTCGAGGTCGAAGACCGTCTCCGGGGCGAGGCCATCGCCGACCTCCTGGCGGGCAGCTACCCGACCGAGGCGGCGATGGCAGCACGCGCGGCACGACTCGGGCACGACCTCGGGCAGCCGCACGATCTGATGGTCATCGACGTCGACATCGACGGCGCGCGTGCGGACGAGCTCGGACGGCAGCACCTCGCACTCGTCCGCGAGCATCTGGCACAGCGCGCGCCCCGCAGCTTGACCGTGTCCCAGGGCGGATCGCTGGTGGTCCTGGCGGCACAGTCGTCTCGCGGCGAGGCCGGCGGCGAAGAGCTGGCCGCGGAGCTCAGAGACGTTCTTGAGGGCGTCGTCGGTTCGGGCTCCGTCACGGTCGCTCTCGGCGGCACATGCGACCGCCCGGATGCGTACGCCCCGGCGTTCGCCGCGGCGCGCCAAACGCTCGACGTGATGATCAAGTTGGGCCGCCGGGGAGCCGTCATCGGCGCGCGCGAGCTTGGGCCGTACGGTCTGCTCCTGCGTGCATCCTCACGCGACGATCTCGAGGACTTCGCGCGCGCGGACCCTCGCGCCGCTGGCCGAGCATGACCGTCGCCACGGCGCCGAGCTGACCAGGACGCTGCGGGTCTTCCTCGAGGAGGACCGCGTCCAGCGCCGGACGGCGGCGCGGATGTTCATCCACGTCAACACGGTGGTGTACCGGATCAACAGGATCGAGCAGCTGATCGGCCGCTCCCTGGCCGATCCGTCGGCCGTCTTCGACCTGACGCTGGCGTTGCGGATCCTGGACGTCGTCGACGCGACGTAGGCGTACCGTGGTCGCCGGGCAAAAGAAGACCGCCGGTCGCTTGACCGGCGGTCCGTCTGTTGTCGGAAGTCGGTACTAGACCGAGTTGCCGACGGTGCTCAGGATCGAGCTGACCTGGCTGCCCAGGAAGATCAGCGCGATGATCGCGATGATCGCGATGAGGGCGAGGATCAACGCGTACTCCGCGAGGCCCTGGCCTTCCTCGTCACGGCGAAGCGCGGCGAGGAGCGAATTGAAGGGCGCCATCTAGGCACCTCCTGATGAGTACTCACCCCCAGTCGAGGGCTGCGCCAATATAGGAAGCGGTTCCACGCACGCCTACTGAGACGATGGTACTGACGAGCAACGGCGACTTATCTGGACTGGCGAAGGCCCTGACAGGGTCAGGGAGTCGTGGCGACCTGCTCCGTGGCGACCACCTCGAGGGCCTTCGCGAGTTGCGTGTCGTCGATCGAGCCGACCGTCGCCGCCGTCAGCTTCGCGACATCGTCCGGGCTGAGCGACACGACGCCGTCGGGGAGGGCGATCGGCACATCCGGGGCGATGCCCTCGTGCCAGATCCGGCGGCCGCTCGGAGTCAGCCACTCGACGGTCCCGACACGGAGCGCCGACCCGTCGGATAGGTCGAACTCGCCCAGCACGGTCCCGGTGCCGAACGTCGTCTCGCCGACGACCTTGGCCCGCGCCGCGTCCTGGAGCGCGCCGGACACGATCTCCGCCGAGCTCGCGGTATTGCCATCGACCACCACCACGAGCGGCATGTCGGTCGCCACGCCATCCGGCGAGACCGGGTGCTCGGTCCGCTCGTCGGAGGCGTTGCGCTCGATGTAGACGAGGCCCTTCGACAGGAACTGGCTGGCGACGCCGACGGCCTCGTTGACGTACCCGCCCGGGTTGCCGCGCAGGTCGAGGACGATCCGGGTGGCGCCCGCGGCCCTGGCCGCCTTCAGCGCCTCGACGACATCATCCGCCGCGCCGTTCGAGAACTGGTCCAGGCGGATCAGGCCGGTCGTCGTGCCCGGCACCATCGTCCAGGAGACCGGGTGGATCGGGACATCGGCGCGGACCATCGAGATCGTCCGCTCGGCGGCGCCGGTGCCGGGCCGGATCGTCAGCTCGACGTTCGTACCGGCCTCGCCGCGGACCCAGCCGGCGACCTCGTCGATCGACCGACCTTCCGTCGACCGCCCGTCGACCTCGACGATGACGTCGCCCGGTGCGATGCCGGCGGCCTCGGCAGGACCGCCATCGAAGACACCGATGACCCGCGGCAGACCGGCGTCGTCGGGCTCGATCCGCACGCCGATGCCGACGTACGAGCCCGACAGCGAGTCGTTGCGCTCCTTGCGCTCCTCGGGCGTCATGAAGTCCGTGTGCCCGGTGTCGCCGACGGCCTGGGTCAGGCCTTCGATCGCCCCGTAGATGAGGGCACGATCGTCGAGGGTGTCGCGACCGACGAACTGCTGGTGGAGGGTGTCCCACGCCTCCTTGATGAGGCCGAACTCGGTGGGCTTCAGGGAGGCAGCAGGGTTCGGGGCCGTCTCTCCCAGGGCGCCAGAAGGCGACACCAGACGACCGACCCCGATCCCGGCAGTGAACGTCACGACCAGCGCGAAGACGACGACGGCGCCGATGGCCGCCCACCGGCTACCGCGACCAGCCGCCGATGACGTCGGAGCCTGGGAGGGACCCGACGTGAGGGAGGTCGCGTCGGGCGGCTCTTGATCCGGGGTCGGCTGGGTCGGGATCCGGTCGGTGTCCATCGGTTGCATCGTGCTCGTTCGGTTGGGACGCTCGGCCGCGCAGGCCGCGCGAACGGCGCCGGACGCCTGTCCGGCAGGCGCAAGGATGCCCCAGATCGGTTACGGACAGGGTCGGCGCATGGTGAAGGTTCGTTCGCGATGCGCTAGACTCGGGCTAATCCCTACTGATTGACTCGGAGATTGGCCCGACGTGACCGACGCCGCAACAGCGACCATCGGACTCGGACCACTGCGGCCTGCTCCCGCCGGACTCCCAGACCCGGGCATCGTGCCACCGAGCGTCGGTGAGTCGGGCGATCCCTTCACAGCGATCCGGGTCATCGATCTCATCGCCCGGCTCGAACGCGGCCGTCCGGTCCGTCTCGCCGACGTCGCGGACCGGCTGAACGCCTCGTATCTCGACTGGTTGTTCCCGTTGCGGGTCGTGACCGACGTCGCGCTCCAGCTGCAGGCCAACTGGATGGCGGACTACCGCAACAGCTCGGGCATCGTCGTCGCCGACGGCCTGACAGGACCCACGCTGACGGTCGAGGACTCGAGCCGCGTCGACCCGTGGATCGTGCGGCAGGCGCAACGCGCCGCCGGCGACTGTACCGAGCGGCTAGCCGAGTTCAGCCGCCGCGACCGACCGACGTCCGCGGACTGATCTTCGACCCGCCGCGACTCCCGCTCCGTCCCGCCCCGACACCTGCATCACCTCAAGGGAGGCCTCTCCGCATGAGTCACCACACCACCTCCGCGTCCGGCTCGCTGGTCGACGCCGACTGGGCCAAGGCCCATCTCGACGACCCGGCCGTGCGCTTCGTCGAGGTCGACGTCGACACGACCGCCTATGACCAGAGCCACCTGCCGGGTGCCGTCGCCTGGAACTGGACGAGCCAGCTGTCCGATGGGGTCCGCCGCGACATCGCCACGCGCGAGGACTTCGCCGCGCTGCTGTCGGATTCGGGCATCGGCCCCGACACCACCATCGTGCTCTATGGCGACAACAACAACTGGTTCGCCGCATGGGCGTTCTGGCAGCTGAAGCTGTACGGGCATCGCGACGTCCGCATCCTCGATGGCGGGCGCAAGTACTGGCTCGACCAGGGTCTGCCGCTGACCATCGACGTCCCGTCGTACGCGGCGACCGACTACCAGCTGCCCGAGCCCGACTTCGCGCTGCGCGCCTACCGCGACGACATCCTGCCCAGGCTCGGCGACCCGGAGCTCGTGCTGGTGGACGTCCGGTCGCCGGCCGAGTTCAACGGCGAGATCATCGCCCCTCCGGGCATGTCCGAGACGGCTCAGCGGGCCGGCCATATCCCGGGTGCCGCCAGCATCCCGTGGGCCCAGACCGTGCGCGAGGACGGTACGTTCAAGTCGCCCGACGAGCTGGCCGCGCTGTACGAGGCCAAGGGCGTCACGCCCGACAAGGACGTCATCGCCTACTGCCGGATCGGCGAGCGGTCGAGCCATTCCTGGTTCGTGCTCCACGAGCTGCTCGGCTACGAGCGGGTCCGCAACTACGACGGTTCGTGGACCGAGTACGGCAGCCTGATCGGCGTGCCGATCGAGAAGCCGGTCGCCGTCGGGGTGGGCGACTAGGAGACACCGGGTTCGGCCGCTCCCGCCGGCCGACGCCGGCCCGCGAGCGGCGCCCGTCCGCTGGGCGATGCGGGCGACAATTCTGATCCCACCAGACGTTTCAGGGCTCCGGGGGCGATAAGCCTCCGGAGTGCTTGTCGATCGCGCACGCGGCTGGTCGACCCGTGCACGGGACAACAGGTCCGACGACCGTTAAGGCCTCCGTTGGTCCAATTCGTCTGATCCCATCAGAAACGGGACGACTAAGGCGCCAGGCGCCGCGACGGGTCGGCGTCGGGCGATCGAGCCGGATCCGCCCGCTCCGATGGTCGACGGTCAGCGACCGGCCGACCTCATGACCTCGACAAGCCGGTCGTGCGGGATCGCGTGGGCCGTGATGCCGTCGCGCCCGACGACCGTCGTCGCGGCGACGAGCGCGTTGACGATGGCCTCCTCGGTCGCCTCGATGACGGCATCGAACAGCTTGTCGATGGTGAGGTCGCCGACGGCGCGGACGGCATATGTGGCGAGTCCGATCGGATCGTCGTCGTCGCCCGAACCGGTCGGGATCCGATTGCCGGTCGCGAACGCGATGAACAGGTCACCGCTCGTGTGGCCGCCCGTGCCGCCGACCCGGGCGATCCCGAGGCCCGCGCGCTGCGCCAGCCGCTCGCACTGGTGGGGGAGCAGCGGCGCGTCCGTGGCGACCACGACGATGATCGACCCGGAGCCTGCCGGCGGGAGGCCGGGGCGGTCGTCGTACGGGCTCGGCACCTCCGTGGACGGGATGGCCTCGCCGACCCGCACGCCATCGACCCGCAGCCACGAACGCTTCCCGTAGTTCGACTGGACGAGGACCCCGACCGTGTAGCCTCCGACCTCCGTCGGAATGACCCGTGACGCGGTTCCGATGCCGCCCTTGAACTCGTGACAGACGGAGCCGGTGCCACCACCGACCGCGCCTTCCTCGACCGGTCCACCGTGTGCCTCCGCCAGTGCCCCCTGAAGGTGGGCCCCCGTGACGTGGAACCCGTTCATGTCGCTGAGGAGCCCGTCGTACGTCTCGCCGACCACGGGGAGTGACCAGCGCGCATCGCTCCCATCGACCGAGGCGGCCACCAGCGCGTCGCGCACGATCCCGACGCTGTGCGTGTTCGTGATCGCGACCGGCGAGGTCAGCAGGCCCGATTCTCGGACCCATTCGAGGCCGGTCATCTCGCCGTTGCCGTTGAGGCTATGGCGGCCGGCGAACACGGGCTCGCGCAATGACGCCGCGCCGCGTGGACAGACGACCGTGACGCCGGTCCGGACCGGGCCTCGGCCGACGACCAGCTGTCCGTCGCCGCGGATCAGCGTCGTGTGCCCGACCGTGACGCCGGCGACGTCGGTGATGGCGTTGAGCGGCCCGGGTGAGCCGAGGCCGAACTTGATACCGAGGTCACGTGCTCGCATCCGAGGAGGGTAGCGGGCGCGCGCGGTCGCGGTTGGGCGCGCGGCTCGTCCTGCCGCCCGGCCGTATCATCGCCCGCGTGATCCCGGTCGGCCCGAACAAGCCCGGTTCGCACTCGTCGACGCTGCGCCTCCGGCGCCTGCCCGATCGGGTCGCGGCGCTGCGTCCGATCGATGCAGCCGAGGCGTTCCGCGATCTGCCGGGTCTGGCGCTGCTCGAGAGCGCTCGCCCCGGGCGCAATGCGCGCTGGACGTACCTGACGGCGGACCCGGTCGCGGTCCTGGACGCACCGGCGGCGGGTCCCGATCCGTTCGCCGTCGCGCGGCGCCTGCTAGCGCGGCTCGATCCCACACCGATCATCCCCGCCGATGCGCCGCGGTTCCTCGGGGGCCTTGTCGGGTTCCTCGGCTATGACCTGGGGCACGTGCTGGAGCGGCTGCCGTCGATCGCGCTCGACGATCAAGGTCTGCCGCCGCTCCGGCTCGGACTGCACGACTGGGTCGTCGCCTGGGACCGGCGGACCGGTCATGCGTGGCTCGCGGGGCGTGCGCTCGACGGCGATGCGCGGCGGTTGGCGCGCCGACTCGACGACGTGCATGCCCGGTTGACGACACCCCGCCGCCGGGCCCGCGGTGACGCCCACCGTCGAGGACCCCTTGCGCTTCCGGTCGAGCCTCTCGCGACCCGAATACGAGGCAGGCGTCGAGGCGATCCGGCAGCACATCGCGCGCGGGGACATCTACCAGGCGAACCTCACGCGACGCCTGGAAGCGCCGTTCGACGGCGATCCGTGGGAGCCGTATCGCCACCTGCGGACCGGCGACCCATCGCTCTTCTCGGCGTATCTCGACCTCGGCCCATCACCCGAGACGGGCATGCCGCGGGCCCTCCTGTCGGCCTCACCGGAGCCGTTCCTGTCGGTCGACGCGCTCGGGCACGTGGCCAGCGATCCGATCAAGGGGACCCGCCCCCGCGGCCGCGATCGGCGCGAGGATCGGGCGCTCGCATGTGAGCTGTTGAGCAGCGCCAAGGACCGGGCCGAGAACGTGATGATCGTCGACGTCCTCCGCAACGACCTCGGCCGGGTCTGCCGTCCCGGCACCGTGCGCGTCCCTCGCCTGTGCCGGCTCGAGCGGACCGCTGCGGTGCAGCACCTCGTCTCGACGGTCACCGGCCGGCTGGCCGCCGGCCGCGACGCCTTCGACCTGCTGGGGGCAAGCTTCCCGGGTGGCTCGATCACCGGTGCTCCCAAGATCCGCGCGATGGAGATCCTCGAGCGGCTCGAGCCCGTACGCCGCGGGCCGTACACCGGCGCGCTCGGCTGGATCGGGCCGGACGGCGCGATGCAGACCAGCATCCTGATCCGTACGTTCGTCGCCGACGGTCGACGGCTGACGCTCCACGTCGGGGGCGGCATCACCTGGGGCAGCGACCCCGCCGCGGAATGGGATGAGACCGTCGCCAAGGCACGCGGCCCGCTCGGGGCGATCGGCGGCGAGGAGGTGACGTGACGTCGACCGGGGACGGCCGACCCCGGCACGTCTGGCTCGACGGCGAGATCCTCCCGGCCGAGGGGCCGCATCTGTCTGTCTTCGATCGCGGCTTCCAGCTCGGGGACGGGGTCTTCGAGACGCTGCGCGCCCGGGGCGGCCACCCGACGGAGATCGATGCCCACTTGGCGCGTCTGCATCGATCGGCCGACGGCCTCGATATCGAGCTGCCGGCCGATGTCGACGCCCGTCTGTCCGCCGGCATCGCCGCGCTGCTGGCCGTGGACGGCCTCGACGGCGCCAACGGCGACGCGTCGCTCCGGATCACGGTGTCGCGTGGCGTCTTCCGGACGCGCGGCGTGCTGCCGCCGAACGAGGACGCGCAGGCGACGATCGCGATCCAGGCGTGGCCGGTCGTGGCTGCGCCCGCGGATCATCTCGAGCAGGGGCTCCACCTCGTCGCCTCCGCCGTCCGGCGCGACCCGCGCAACCCGCTGGCAACCCTCAAGACCACGTCCCGTGCCGAGTACGTCTATGCGCGGCTCGAGGCGCGCCGGGCCGGGGCGGACGACGCGCTGTTCCTGACCATCGACGATCACCTGTCCGAAGGGACGTCGGCCAACATCTTCCTGGTCCGCGGTTCGGCCGGAGGGACGGCCGAGCTCGCGACACCCTCGCTCGACTGCGCGATCCTGCCGGGAACGACGCGATCCTGGCTGCTCGACTGGGCGGCACGGGTGGGCCTGCGGCCGGTCGAGGCCAGGCTGCGGCGCCAGGATCTCGCCAACGCCGACGAGGCGTTCCTGTCGTCGAGCGTGGCCGGGATCCTGCCCGTCACCGCTTTCGACGGGGCGCCCATCGGTGCCGGGACGCCTGGCCCGTGGACGTTTCGCGCCCGCGCCGACCGCGAGGCCATGATCCGCGACGGCGAGGCGGCACGACCGTGACACGCGACGAGCTGATCGCCAGGACCCAGCAGCTGATCGACGAGGGCGATCGTCTGGTCGCCCAACCATCCCTCGGGGCGATGCAGGTCTGGCTGCAGCTGTCCGACGACCTCCTGTCCGCGGCATGGGGGAGCATGGACCGCTATCACCTCGCGTGGCTGATGGTCGGCAAGCCGAAGGCGATCGTCCGCGGACGGCCGATGACCGCCGACGAGGAGTCGGCATACGTCCGCGAGGTCGCGACCCAGAAGACCGCCGCGCTGCGGATGAGCCTCGATGCGGTCGACCGGCAGCACATGCCGTTCGTCGGGGAATCGGGCGGGGTGGGCCTGGGCGCCGCGGATGCTGATCGGCCGGCATCCGCGGATGCCGAGCGCCCGGCCGACCGCGCACCGGACCGGGCCGGCCTCCCTCCCGATCCGACACTCGCAGAACGCCTCGCCGACGCCCGGCGGCGGGCCGACGACCACCGCGACCATGGGGAGCGCCGCGCCCCACGGCCCGACCGGATGCAGCGATGACGCCGGCACCGCAGCGGGTCTCAGCGGTCGGCGGCACGCGGACCGTCCCGGCGCCGGACCCCATCGCTACCGACTATCTCCTGCTCGGTCTCCGGCTGGACCAGCACATCCCGGGTCTCGTGGACGCGTACTACGGGCCGGCCGACACCAAGGCGCGGGTCGACATGGAGCAGCTGCGGGAGCCGAGCCGGCTTCGTGAGGACGTCGCGTCGCTTGCCGATCGCGTCGCTCGCGAGATCGACGAACAGGACCGGAAGGAGTGGCTGACCGCGCAGCTGGACGCACTCGACGCCCATGTCCTCGCCCTCGCCGGGGAGCCGCTGCCGTACCCCGAGTACGTCGAGCGCTGTATGGGGTTCGCGCCGCGGCGGCATGACGCCGCGGTCTTCGACGCCGCCGCGTCGGCGATCGATGCGTTGTTGCCGGGCAAGGGTTCCGTCGCGGAACGACTGGAGGCCTGGGACCACCAGCTCGAGGTGCCGATCGATCGGTTGCCGTCTGTGGCCGAGTGGCTCGTCGAGCGGTTCCGCGAGCGCGCTCGTCGCGATTTCGGACTGCCAGAGGGCGAGAACCTTCGCGTGTCGATCGTCCGCGACCAGCCGTGGATCGCGTACAACTCGTACGAAGGCGGTCGTCGCTCGCGGATCGACATCAACGTCGACCTACCGGTCACCGCCCCCGATCTCGTCGTCACGATCGCCCATGAGGCGTACCCGGGCCACCATCTCGAGCTCTCCTGGAAGGAGACGGACCTGGTCGACCGCCGTCACCAGCTCGAGTCGTCGATGCTGCTGATGAACACGCCGGAGGGCCCGGTCAGCGAAGGGCTGGCCCGCTACGGGACCAGGCTCGCGTCGCCGCTCGAGGAGCGGGCCGACCTGCTCGTCGAGCTCTTTGAGCGCGCGGGTCTGGCGGTCGCCGCGGACCGGCCCGCCGCGCGTGAGATGGCGGAGCGGGCTGTCGCGCTGGTCGCGCCGCGCGACATCCTGGCCGCAGCCGCCGACGAGGCCGCGCTCGTCCGTCACGCCGACGGTCGATCGCACAAGGAGGCGTTGACGTATCTCCGGAAGGTCGGGCGCTTCTCCGCGGAGGTCGCTGCGAAGCGGCTCGAGTTCATCGAGGACCCGCTCGCACGGCTCTATGTCTTCGCCTACGAGGAAGGCGAGCAGCTCATCGCTCGCTGGGTCGAGACAGGCGAAGCGCCCGACCGCGTCGGGCGCTTCGGCCGCCTCCTCCACGAGCGGGTCACACCGGGTCGGCTCCGCGATTCGCTGGATTGAGGGCCACATCCGGGAGCTCGCGCGGCGGCTTCCGGCCCGCCAGCCAGGCCATCGCGAAACCCGCGGCTGAACCGGCGAGCACCGACAGGCTGATCACCGCGATCAGCGGCAGGCCGCCGCCGCCCTCGAGGGTGGCGACACGGTCGGCGAGCGCATCGCGATCGGCCGTCACGTCCTTCATCTGGGCGGCCAGATTGTCGATGCGGGCTCGGTAGCCGTCGTCCTGTCGATCGAGGCGCTCGATCTCGGGGGCGAACCGCTCGGTCACGGAGTTCGTGACGTCGATCTTCGCACTGTCCACCGCCGACAGGACCGTCGACGGATCGAACGGCGGGGTTGCGCCGCTGGCCGTGACGACCGTCATCCGGACCGGGACGTGCTGGCTCTCGAGGTCCCTGAGCGTGACTTGCCAGCTCCAGTAGCCAGCCTGTGGAACCGTTGCAGTCGCGACGAAGTGGCCGTCCGCGCGGTCGTTGGTCGCGACGATGTCGAAGGCCTCACCCGTTCCCGCGTTTGTGAAATGGACGGTCGCTGACTCCCACGGTGCGGGCGTCTGCCCGTGCTGAAGGACCGTGAAGCCGACCTCGAACGGCGTGTCCTCGGTCGGTGTCGTGGTCTGCGCGTCGGCCTCGATCTCGGCCCAACCACCGGCCATCGCCGGAATGGCGAGGACGAGGAGCAGGGCAGTCGCGGCGATCACGGCGGCGATCCGGCGAAGCATCGGTGGACTCCTTCCCGTGGCAGATCGGGCGGGGTGACCCGTGTCGACATGTACACCGGACGCGGGCGATCGGTTCCCGAGACGTTCGGGGGCCAACCCTCAGAGGTCGCGGACGAAGACCGCGCGGTCGTCGCCCTCGCCGTCGTAGTCGGCGTAGGCGGGCGTCCCGTACAGGTTCTGCGTCCCCGGACCGTCGTCGATGCGGAAGCCCACGGATCGGTGGAATGCCACGCTTTGGCGATTGCCCGGCCAGGTGATCGCCTTGACCCGGGTCACGCCGCGGCCGGACAGATCCGTGAACACGCGCTCGTACAGCGCGCGGCCGATGCCGCTTCGGCGCCGGTTCGGATCGGCCGCGATCATGTGGACGTAGCCGACGGTCGGATCGTCCTGGCTGATGAACGCGACGACGAAGCCGACCAGCCGCCCGTCACCCTCCTCCGCGATCCACGACGTCCCGGTGAAGTGCTGGAACCACAGTCGTGGCAGGAGCGAGCGCATCCGGCGGCCGCCCCACCACTCGTCGACCAGTCCGACGATCCGGCGGTGATCGGCCTCGATCGGGCGCCGGAAGGTGAGGTCCCCCTGGTCACCCGGGTCACCCGGGTCGCGTGGGTCGCTCACCGCGCGCGCCACCAGGCGACAAGGACGGCGATCACCAACTGCAGGGGGACGAGGATCCCGAACACCTCTCCGAGGTACTCGACGAGACCGAGCGTCCCGCCCTCCTGGCGGGCGACCAGCCAGAGGCCGAGCTGACCCAGGGCGACCCCGACGGCGGCCAGGGCGGCCGCCAGCACCTGGCGTCGGACACGCGCGCCGTCGGCCGGGCTCGTCGACAACGCCGCCGCGACCGCCCAGCCGAGCGCGGCTGCGATGACCAGCAAGCCGGCGGTGATCGCCAGGATGCCGCCACTGACGGTGATGACGGCAGCCCCGGCGACTGCCGCGAGCACGGCGTACGCGAGCGCGTGCCCCTGCGACCCGGCTCCGTCGGGCCCAGGCTCCGGCGCGGCGGGCGTGTACCGATCCGAGGGAGGTCGCTCGAGGCGCCGTTCGCCGGGTTCGGCGGGCGCGCCGTGCGTTTGGTGGTCGTCCACGGCACGCATCGTAGCCGCGGGACGGATGGCGACGTGCCCGAACGGACGCTAGACTTTCCGATCGTGAGTCACCCAAGCCTCGGCCGACCGCCGCTCGACCTGACCGCCGGCTCGCCCGAGGCCGCGCGACGGATCCGCGACGCCTTGCCGACGCTGGCGGCGCGGGCCTTGGCGACCGCGCTCGACCGCGATCCGACGCTCCGAGAGCGGAACGACGAGGTCGGGCTGCGGCAGCGCCTGCGCGACGCCGAGCTCCTCGCGGACCGCGTCGCCGTGTCAGTCGCCGCGGGCGATCCGGCCCCGGCGCGCGAGTACGCCGATTGGACGTCGCCGGTCTATCGTCGCAAGCGCGTCCCGCTCGACGATCTGATCAACTTGTGCGAGGGGCTTCGCGCGGCGCTCCCAGCGGTCATCTCGCCGGAGGAGTCCGTCGAGTCCGACCGGGCCATCGACGAGGCCATCGCGCAGTACCGCTGGCACCGGCGGCTGGCCGGCGATGCGCGGAAGCGGAACGCCTTCCTCCAGCTCCTCTACAAGGGCGGCTGAGCCCGATGACCGTCAAGTGGGTCCAGCAGGACCCGCTGGTGATGAACGGCGAGCCGTTCTGCTACGGGTCGCGGCTCACGGTGCGCCAGCTGCTCGAGCTCCGCGCCAACGGCTACGACCTCACCCGCATCCTGACCGATCACCCGGAACTGCGACGAGTCGGCGTCGCGGCGGCGTTCACGTACGCGAGCACGCACCGCGAGCGCTATGCCGACTTCTTCGAACCGGACGGGTCGCTGGCCGGTCCCGGCTACAGCGACGCGGAGGCGGCCGGTCTGCCGTCCCAGTACAGGCTCCCGGGGATCGTCGTCAAGGCGGGCTGATCCGAATCGGCGCGATCCTGCGGAGCCGTGACAGGACGTGCGAACGGATCGGATTGCCTCGTTCGGAGTCGGTGCTAGGCTGTTCCCACGATGACCGACACCAAGACGACTGACGACACCGCCGCCACGACCACGGTGGAAGCGCCCGCGACCACCGCGGAGGCGCCCGCGTTCGACCCCGAACGCCGTGCCACCGAGCTCGCGATCCTCGACGCGCTGCGCGCGGTCGTCGACCCCGAGATCGGCATGAACGTGGTCGAGCTCGCCCTCATCAAGCAGATCCTGCTCGGTCCCGACTCGACCGAGATCAAGATGATCCTCACGACGCCGTTCTGCCCCTATGCCGGGTCGATGATCGCCCAGGTCAAGGAACAGGTGGAATCGGTGGTCGAGCACGAGGTCAAGGTCACCCTGCTCGCCGAGCGCTGGGATCCGCGCGACGCGGGCCTGATGTGGTGAGCGTGCCTTCCGACCCGTCATCCGAGATCTCAACCGTCCCTTCCCGTTCCTGCATTGAGGAGCCCGAGCCGCATGAGTGATCCGCGGTCCACCAATCCATACACACCGACCTCCACACCGACTACCGGCCCGCTGGCGACGCCGGCCGGGTCCGAGTCCCGGACGATCCCCGACGCGCGCACGCAGCAGGCGTTGCTGACCCAGGCTTTCCTATGGATGTTCGTCGGGCTGGCGGTCACCGCCGGCGTCGCCTACTTCGTCCAGAGCAACACCCGACTGCTGGAGTTCGCGGGCAGCTACTGGTTCATCCTGCTGATCGGCCAGTTCATCCTGGCGATGGGTATCTCGTTCGGTATCCGCCGGATCAGCGCGACCGCCGCCCTCGGAGCGTTCTTCGTCTACGCCGCGTCGCTCGGCCTGACGATCGGGCTGATCGTGTCGTTCTATACGGCCGGGTCCGTCGCGACCGCGTTCCTCTCGGCATCTGCGATGTTCGGGGCCGCGGCGATCTACGGCCACGTGACGAAGCGCTCGCTGGCCCGCCTCGGCGGCCTGCTGTTCATGGGCGTCATCGGCCTGCTCGTCGCGAGCGTCATCAACATCTTCCTGCTCAACGACACCGTGTCCTGGGTCATCTCGATCATCGGCGTGGTGATCTTCACGGCTCTCACCGCCTACGACGTACAGCGCATCCAGAACGGCGACCTGGCGGTCTACACCGGGTCGGTGGAAAAGGCAGCCGTGCTCGGCGCCCTCCACCTGTACCTGGACTTCGTCAACCTCTTCCTGTTCCTGCTTCGCCTGTTCGGCGCCCGCGACTGACGGTCGCGTCGTCCCTCACGAAAACGACAGACCCCCGTGCCGCGAGGCCGGGGGTCTTCCATGTGCCGCGTGCCGTCAGACGACGCGGCGCAGCGATCTCGTGTGCGTCCGTCGCGGTTCGGAGGCTTGGGCCGCGGCCGGCACCGACCCGAGCAGCGCCCACGTCTGCTCGGCGGGCACGGCCCGGCTGAACAGGTAGCCCTGCCCGAGGTCGCAACCGAGCTCACGCAGCTTCTCGGCCTGCTCTTCCGTCTCGATGCCCTCGGCGACGACCCCGATGCCCAGGCCGTGCGCCAGGGCGATGACCGCGTCCACGATCGATCGGTCGGCGATCTCCTCGATGCCCGCCACGAACGTCCGGTCGATCTTGATCGTGTCGAGCGGCAGGTGCTTGAGGTATGACAGCGACGAGTAGCCCGTGCCGAAGTCGTCGAGCACGAGCCGCACCCCGAGGCCGCGCAGATCGCGCAGGGCGCGGATGCCGGCTTCGGACTGGTCCATGAGGACGCTCTCGGTGATCTCGAGCTCGAGCGCGTCGGGCTCGAGCGCCGTTCGATCCAGTGTCTCTCGGACGTCGTCGACGAGATCGGTCTGGGTGAATTCCCGCGCGGACAGGTTCACCGAGACGAACAGCGGCGGGGCGCCCTTGCTCGACCGCGTCGCGTTCCAGATCGCGGCCTGTCGACACGCGGCTTCGAGCACCCAGCGCCCGAGTGGCACGATGAGACCGGTCTCCTCGGCCATCGGGATGAACGCCAGCGGGGGCACGAGGCCGCGGGTGGGATGCTGCCACCGCACCAGCGCCTCGAACCCGACGACCGTGCCATCCGCGAGCGACACGATCGGCTGGTAATGGACGCGGAGCTCGTCGCGATCGAGCGCGCGGCGGAGGTCGTTCTCGAGGTCGAGCCGCTCGAGCGTCTGATCGCTCATCGACGGCTCGAACAGGAAATGACGCTGGCCGGCGTCGCTCTTGGCGCGGACCATCGCGATCTCGGCCTCGCGCAGGAGTTCGTCCGGCGTCCCGCGGCCGGGTGTCGCGAGCGCGATCCCGATGGACGCGGTGAGGAACCAGTCCCGCCCGTTGAGCGGGAACGGCTCGCGCAGCTCGCGTGAGATCCGATCCGCGATCTGGTGCGCCTCCGCGGCGTCCATGACCGGGTCGAGCACGAGCGCGAACTCGTCGCCGCCGAACCGCGCGACCGTGTCACCCGGCCGGAGGCTGTGGACGAGACGCTGACCCACCGCCATCAGCAGCCTGTCCCCGGCGACATGCCCGAGGGTCTCGTTGACGACCTTGAACCGGTCGAGGTCGAGCAGGATCACGCCGATCGAGGCGTCGTCGTCCGGCAGGTGGCCGGCCAGCGCGTGTGCGATGCGGTCCGACAGCAGCTCGCGATTCGGGAGCCCGGTCGTCGGGTCGTAGAGAGCGCCGCGCTGGGCGACATCGACGAGTCGCGCGTTCTCGAGGCCGATCGACGCCAGCCGGGCGAAGCTCGTGAGCGCCTCGATGTCGCGCTCCGACCAGCGCCGCGCCGAGTGACCGGCCGCCAGACCCAGCACCCCGACGACCCTGCCCGTCGACCGGAGCGGCGCCGCGATCGTCGCGCCGAGCCCGATCGGCGGGTTGGCCGGACGACCGGCCCAGCGGTCGTAGTCCTCGATCACGACCGGCTGTCCGGTTCGGACGATCTCGCCAGCGATGCCCTCGTCGATGTCGATGTGCGAGCCGAGGAGGCCCTCGAAGACGCCGGTGCCGACCCGGAGCACGAATCGATCGGCTTCGGGTTCGATGAGGTCGACCCAGGCATGGGGCGTGCCGAGCAATGACGACGCTCGGGCGACGATCGCTCCGAGCAGGCCGTCGTGGTCGGTCCGATCCAGCAGCGCCAGCGCCGTCTCGTCGAGGGCGCGCAGGTACGGGTCGGCGTTGACGGCGTCGGCCTCCGGCCCGTCGGGCTTCACCAGGTACAGCGCGCGGTCCGCCACCGCCACCAGCTCGTCCTTCGAGCGACCGTCCTCCGGGTAGCAGGCGACGCCGGCGCTGATCGTGACGCTCGGGCGCGGATCGGCGGTGCCGCTCGCGCCGTCGGTGCGCTCCCGGACGGCGCGCCGGATCCGCTCGGCAACCTCGTGGGCGACGACCCGATCGGCGCCGGGCAGGATCGCCGCGAACTCGTCGCCGCCGTAGCGGTAGAGGCGATCCGTATCACGCGTCGCACGCGTCATCGTCTTGGCGATCTCGACCAGCAGGCCGTCGCCGGCGGGATGGCCGAGCGTGTCGTTGAAGCGCTTGAACATGTCGAGGTCGAGCATCAGCACCGCGAACGGCCGCCCGGCCTCGACCGCCGCTCCAAGCTCGCGCTGGAACGCGCCGTGGTTGCGCAGCCCGGTCAGCGCGTCCTGCTCCGCGCGGACGCGGACGTCACGGTGGGTCTGCGCGTTCTGCATGGCGATCGACGCCTGCCCCGCGAACAGCTTGGTCAGCTCGAACTCGTTGCGCGTGAAATGCGCCTCGGTCTCGCCCAGCCGGCCGATGTTCAGCGTTCCGATGGTCTCGCCGTTGACGAGCAGCGGGACGACCATGATCGACTCGGGCTCGAACGGCGTGTTCGGCACCTGCACGGACCGAGCGTCGAGGTGTGCCTCGTTCGCGAGGACGGCTTCGGCGTGGTCGATGACCCAGCCGGTGATGCCGGGTCCGAGGGGGCTCTCGTGGGCGAGGATCTCGTCGGCGAAGCGGTCACGGGCGATGACCGCGCGGCGCACGCCGGCCTCGCGGTCCACGCGATAGATCGTGAGCGAGTCGTACGGGACGATCGCCCGCAGCGAGTCGGCGATGAGCTCCAGGACGCCGGCCGGATCGAGCGTCGACAGGAGCCGCTCGTTCACGTCGAGCAGACGGCGCTGTCCCTCGAGCTGGAGCTCCATCTCGGCCTGCTGGCGGCGCAGCCGTTCCATGTTCTCGGCGTTGATGACGGCCTGGACGGCGGCCGCCGCGAAGATCGTCAGCGTCACCTCGTCGTCGGCGTCGAATCGGTCGGTGCCCGGCTCGGAGACGACGATGACGCCCCGCACGAGCTCCTCCTGGACCATCGGGACGAGGAGCATCGACTCCGGCAGGGCGTTCTCGATCAACACGACGCTGCGCGGATCCCGCGTGGCGTCGCCCAGGCGAAGGGGCCGGCCGTTCGCCGCCACCCAGCCCGTCAGGCCCTGGCCGATCGGCATGCGCAGCCTGGCCATGTCCGGCTGGGTCGTGCCGAGGAACGTCCCCTCGAAGGCGATCGGCTCGCACATGCCGGTCTCATGGTCGACGTGGTAAACGCGGATGGTGTCGTGCGAGATGAGGCGCTTGGCCTCCTCGACGATCGCCGCGGCGATGGCGGCGCGATCGTGCAAGCCGTTGAGGCGGCCGGCCAGTTCGGCGATCGACGACAGGCGGTCGGCGAGGCCGCGTCGCGAGTCGGCGAGCTTGGCCGTCCCGATCGCAGTTGCCATGTGGTCGCCGAAGGCGCGCGCCAGGCCGCGCTCGGCCCGGGTCCATGGGTATGCCTCGCGGTGGTAGAGGGCCAGCAACCCCAGCACGTCGCCGCCGTAGATGAGCGGGACGAAGCAGACCGACCCGACACCGATCGACTTGTAGACGTCGCGGAGACTTGGCGTCGTGCTCCGCATCGCGCGATCCAGCACGCGCACGCGGCGCGTCCGCAGCGCATCCATGCCCGCCGTGCGCGCGTCCTTGGGCAGCGAGTCTGACCGCCTCGATGATGACCGGTGGCAGGCCACGCTGGGTTGCCAGCTCGAGCGGTCGCTCGGCCGTCGCGTCGTATGTCCACAGCCCCGCCCGGTCGACGCCGAACAGAGCGAACGCCTCGTCGATGATGTCGTCGAACAGGCCGGTCAGGTCGCGGCGGCCGCTGACCTTCGCCGCGATCCGCCCGAGCGCGTCGGCCCGAGTCGGATCGGTCGTCGCCGGCCCGCGGACCGCCGCCGGGCGTCGCGACGCCGCTCGACGCCCGTTGGGTGCGGGTCGATCCGAGGCGTTGGACATCAGTTGGGGCGCGACCTCCCTGGGCACGAGCAGGGCTCGGCGATCCGCACGTCGGACGGCATACGGGACGGTACGGTCTGGTGGCGTCCGGGGCGATAGCCCATCTGTACCGGGAGGGTCAGGGCAGCAGCGAGCCGATCGAATCGATGATCGCGTCGGCGTCGCCCAGATCGGCGTCGGTGCCGACCCCGCTGCGCACCCCGATCACGCGCCCGGCCCCGGCCGCCCGGGCCATCGCCAGATCGGCCGGCGAGTCGCCGATGACCGCGACCCGCGCGGGCTCGGTCCGGAAGGCGTGGCACACCGCGAAGACGGCGTCCGGTGCCGGTTTGACGGCGAACCCGTCGTCGCCGCAGACCATCGCCTCGACCCGGTCGCGCACGCCGAGCGCGCGGAGCGTGGTGTCAGTCGGGGCCCGGTCATCCGTCGTGACCACGGCGATCCGGCGGCCGCCGTCCCGGAGGACGTCGAACAGCGGGCCGAGGCCTGCGAGCGGGACGGCCAGCGCGGCCGGATCGGGGGCGAACCAGGCCGTCTCGGTCGCGCGACGGGCCGCCGCGATGCTCGGGCACCAGCGGCGAAGGACGCGGGCCACGGTCTCCTCGATGCCGGCCATCGTCGCGGTCGCGAGCGGCCCGCCGGTGGCGACCCGTCCGGTCGACGGGTCGAACCCGATCGTGGCGAACACGTCCAGCGAGACGGGTCGCCGGATCGTGGCGTCCAGGCGTGTGCCGAGCTCGCGCGCCCAGCCGCCCCACATCGCGTGGAAGTCGATGAGCGTCCCGTCCTTGTCGAAGATGACCGCCTCGATGCCGGTGAGGTCGATCGAGGTCGCCTGGCGGTCGCCGGCAGCGTGGTCGGTCAACGTCGGAGGCGCTCCATCGCGGGATCGAAGAGCGGGTCGGCGCCGACGGTGGCCGGGACGTCCTCGCCGAAGTACCGGATCGTCACGGGTCGCCCGGACTGGCCGGCGTCGGCTGGCAGCCACGCGAACGCGATCGGCGCGTCGATGGAATAGCCGTACCCGGCGCTCGTGACGTAGCCCGCCGGTCGGCCATCGACATGGACCGGTTCCTTGCCCATGACGACGGCCGCCTTGTCGGCGATGAGAAGCGGCACGAGGCGTCGCTCGGCCGTCTCCGTGCTCTTGCCGACGAGCGCGTTCCGCCCCTCGAAATCGCCCTTGTCCATGCGGACGGCGAACCCGAGGCCGGCCTCGTATGGATCGTGCTCGGTCGTCATGTCGACACCCCAGGAGCGGTAGCCCTTCTCGAGGCGGAGCGAGCCGAAGGCGCCCCGACCCGCGGCGATCACCCCGTGCTCCTGGCCGGCCGCCCAGAGGGTGTCCCACAGCCTCAGGCCCATATCCGCGGTCGTGTACAACTCCCAGCCGAGCTCGCCCACGTACGACAGGCGGAGTGCCGTGACGGGCACCGTGCCGACCCACAGCTCCCGCGCCTGGAAGTAGCCGAAGGCTTCGTTGGACACATCGGCATCCGTCACCGATGCGAGCACGTCGCGTGCGCGCGGACCCCACAGCCCGATGCAGCAGGTCCCGCTCGTGAGGTCGCGGACGGCGACGCTGTCGTCTCGCGGAGCGCGCCGGGTCAGCAGATCGAGGTCGAGCTGGCCGTTCGCGCCGATCTGGAACCGGTCCGGCCCGAGGCGGGCGATGGTCAGGTCACTGCGGATGCCACCGCGCGGATCGAGCATGAGGCTGTAGACCACCGTCCCGACCGGGCGGTCAAGCCGGTTGGTGGTGAGCCCGTCGAGGAACGCCAGAGCCCCGGGTCCCTCGACCGCGATCCGCTTGAGCGGCGTCACGTCGTACATCGCCACGCCGTCTCGCGTCGCCCTCGCCTCGGCGCCCACGATCGGGTGCCAGTAGCGGGACGCCCAGGCGTTGCGAGCGGGGATCTCACCGCCGTAGCGGCCGAGCAGGCGCTCGTTGACCCCGTACCAGTGCGGCCGCTCCCAGCCACCGCCCTCCAGGAAGTACGCGCCGAGCTCCTGCTCCCGATCGTAGAACGGCGAGGTCCGCATCGGCCGCGGATCCTCCATCGGCTGGAGCGGGTGGACGATGTCGTAGACCTCGACGTAGTTCTGGATGCCGCGGTCGTGGATGTAGTCCGGCGCCAGCTGGTGCGTCTCGAACCGGTTCAGGTCGCACTCGTGGAGATCGGTCGCCGAGCCTCCGTCGACAAGCCACTCGGCCATCGCGCGCCCGACACCGAGCGCGTGCGTCACCCACACGGCCTCGGCGAGCCAGAAGCCGCCGATGTCGGGCGACTCGCCCATGAGCGGGAAGCCGTCCGTCGTGAACGAGAAGATCCCATTGATGCCGCGCTCGATCCGGGCCTCGGGCCGGCGGAGGGCGGGAACCAGCTCCTCGGCCCAGGACCAGGTCTCGGCGAAGGTGTCGGCCGTGAACTCGAGGACCGACGGCATGACCGGCGCCTCGCGTGGATGGAGCAGGTCCGCCGCATCGACCGGCAGCGGGACGTGCCCGTAGCCGCCGACCGCGAGGCGGTCCGGGTACTCGCGGAAGTACATGTCCCGGTCCTGAACGCGGATGTTCGGATGGATCGCCTCGAGGTCGGGCGGGATGCCCATGGCGACGACCTCGGGCAGGACCGTCGTCCAGCTCAGTTGATGCGCGAGCGGCTGAAGCGCGACAGTCATCCCGACCATCGCCCCGATCCGCGGCCCCCAGATGCCCGCCGCGCAGACCACGATATCGGCCGAGATCTCGCCGCGATCCGTGTTGACCGCCCGGACCCGGCCGTCGTCCGTCCGGACGCCGGTGACGGTGTGCTCGCCGAGGAACGTCGCGCCACCCTCCGTCGCGCGGCGCGCCTGGGCCTCGGAGACGCGGACCGAATCGGTCAGGCCATCGGATGGCACGTGATACGCACCGACGATGGCGTCGCGATCGACGAGCGGCCACAGCGCCGCCGTCTCGTCGGGGTCGATCACCCGGCCGGCGAGGCCCCACGATTCGGCGAAGTCGCGACGTCGGTGGATCTCGGCCAGACGTTCCGGCGTGAGAGCGAGCTCCAGGCTGCCGACGGGGTTCAGACACCACCTGCCGTCGAGCGTCAGAGACCGCGCCTTCTCGACCGTGTACCCGGCGAATCCGGTCATCGTCTTCGACGCATTGGTCTGGAAGATGATCCCGGGCGCGTGCGAGGTGGATCCGCCGGTCTTGTACAGGGGCCCCTGTTCCACGACCGTCACGTCCGACCACCCGCGCAGGACCAGCTCGTCCGCCAGCGAGCAGCCGACGATCCCGGCTCCGATGATCACGACGCGCGGTTTCCGCATGGTGTCGGTCAGGATACGAGCGTTCGATCGCGCATCGCGCTCCGGGATGCCGCCGGGAAGGTGGAATTCGACCACCTATACTCCGTCGCACGCCGCTCCCACGGGAGCGATTGCGGCCTGGAGGAGGGTGATGGCCAGCGAGCCCGGCGTCACCGGCGAACCAACGACCCTCGCGGATCCGCTGGAGGAATCGCTCCGGCTCGTCGAGGTCGCGGATTCGCGCGGGCTGACGCTCCGTCTGATGGGTGGCATGGCCATCCGCGCCCACGCACCGCGCTGGCCGGCCAGGACCCGACGTACCGAGGTGGACCTCGACTTCGCGACCACGTCGCGGGACCGCTCGGCCGTCTACAAGCTGCTCGAGGCGGAGGGGTATACGCCCGATCGCCAG
Organism: uncultured Chloroflexia bacterium; assembly: GCA_963780425.1. GTDB lineage: Bacteria > Chloroflexota > Limnocylindria > Limnocylindrales > CSP1-4 > SPCO01. The sequence goes on from CAWABZ010000015.1 coordinate 57,736, forward strand.
CAGAACGCGCTGTTCGGCCAGAAGCAGGCGTATTTCGTCGATGTGCCGCGGCGGCGGCCGGTCGACGTCCTCGTCGACGCGCTCGAGATGTGCCACCGCGTCGAATTCGGATCACGGCTGTCCAAGTCACGGCCGACCCTGCCTCTCGCCGAGCTCCTGCTGTCCAAGCTCCAGGTCGTCAAGATCAACCGCAAGGACGTGCTCGATGCGTTGATCCTGCTGGCGGAGCACCCGCTCGCGCAGGACGATGGCGTCGACGCCCTCCACGGCCCGGGCGCGATCAACGTCCCGCGGATCCTCGACGTCGCGTCGAACGACTGGGGTTGGTGGCGGACCGTCACCGGCAACCTCGACAAGCTTGACCAGTTCCTTGCCACGGACCTGCAGCCCGACGACCTCGACCTGGGCACCGGCGAGGCGATCAAGTTCGACCCGGCAGCGCAGGTGGCCGCCCTGCGTGCGGCGATCGACGGAGCCCCGAAGTCGACGCGCTGGCGGTTGCGCGCCCGTGTCGGTGAGCGGGTCACTTGGTATGCCGAGCCCGAGGAGATGGAGCACCGAGCGTTATGAGGATCTTCTTCGCGACCGACGTCCATGGCTCCGAGGTGTGCTGGCGCAAGTTCCTCAACGCCGGCGCGTTCCACAAGGCGGATGTCCTGATCATGGGCGGCGACATGACTGGCAAGGCCATGGTCCCGATCGTGCACCGGGATGGCGGTTGGGAGCTGACGCTGCAGGAGCAGGCGCACCGGCTGGCGACCGAGGACGAGCTTCGAGCAATGCAGAAACGGATCTCCGACCGCGGCTACTACCCGGTCGTGCTCGAGCCGGACGAGCTGGATGCCTGGAGCGCAGACCAGTCGCTCGTCGATGCGCGGTTCAAGGACGAGATGCTGCGCAATGTCGAACGCTGGATGGCCCTCGCCGACGAGCGACTCGAAGGCAAGGGCATCCGATGCATCGTCTCGCCCGCCAACGACGACATGTTCGAGATCGACCCGATCATCGCCGCGGCGAACCTTGTCGAGCTTGGCGAGGCCAACACGATCGCGCTTGACGGGATCTCGCTGATATCGACGGGCTGGGCCAATCCCACACCCTGGAAGACGTTCCGCGAGCTTCCCGAGGACGAACTGCGTGCCCGGATCGACGGGCTGGTCGCCGACGTCGCCGATCCGCGCCGCTCGATCTTCAACTTCCATGCTCCGCCATATGGCTCGAATCTCGACTCGGCGCCGCAGCTCGACGCCGACCTCAAGTACACCTCGGGCGGCCAGGCGCTGGTTCCCGTCGGCTCGCATGCGGTCCGGGACGCGATCAGCGCATACGGCCCGATGCTGTCGCTCCATGGCCACATCCACGAAGGGCGAGGCGCCGTGAAGATCGGTCGCACGCTCGCAGTCAACCCCGGCAGCACCTACGAGGACGGGGTGCTCCAAGCTGCGATCGTCGACCTCGACGTCAAGAAAGGCGAGGTGAAGCGCTATCTGCTGATCAACGGCTGACACCGACCGGGAATTCGGAGGGGATCAGGAGGGATCAGGAGGGACACATGGCAACTGGCACGACTGCGTCCCCGTCGCTCTTCCTCAGGAATGCGACGGGACTCGTCAAAGGCTGGTCCGCGTTCGACGCGTTCACGTACTCGTTCATGTCGGTCAACCTCGTCACGCTGGGCATGTTCTATAGCCTGGCGGTGTTCGCCTACGTGCCGACGGCATCGCCCGTGCTGTCGATCCTCATCGCGGCGATCGCGGTGACGTTCCTGGCGGTCGCGTACGCGGCCCTCATCGCGGTCATGCCGCGCGCCGGCGGCGACTACGTCTGGCAGACGCGCGTGCTCGACGGGCTGCCTGGCATCGTCACCGGGGCGATCACCGGTGGCGTGGCGTTCTTCCTCGTCGCGGGCGCGCTGGGGCAGGGCGGCACGATCGCGCTCGTCGCGGGGGTCATCGGCCTCGTCGCAGGCGGTTTCATCGGGAGCATGCGCGGTGGCATCGGGTTCGTGCTCGCGGCCACCGGTTGGTGGTTCATCCTTGCGATGTGGGCGCCGATCTACGGCGCCATCCTCAAGCTCGAGTTCTTCCAGCCGCTCGCGGCGCTCCTGGGCTCCACGGCGGGGGTCGATTTCTTCGGCTCCGACCAGGGCACCCTGGTCGTGTCGCTCATCGTCATCGCGCTGACGTCGGGTCTCGTCGCCCTCGGGATGGCCGGCTACGCCAGGATCCAGCGGTGGTGCCTGTACCTCGGGCTCATCGGCTTCGCGATCATGGTCGTGTTGATGCTCGTGTCATCGCAGGACCAGTTCAAGGCCGCATTCGACACGGCGAACCAGCGGATGTTCGGCGTCGCCGGTGCGTACGACAAGACCATCGCCGACGCGGCCACGAACGACGCCTTCACCGGCTCGCTCGAACCGCTCGCGATGGGCACCGACATCACGGCGACGCTTGGCGCCGCCGTCGTGATGCTGCCCTTCATGCTGTTCTGGATCCTGTACCCGAACTGGGGCTCCACCCTCTACGGCGAGGTCCGCGGCTCGGGTGACTTCCGCAAGGTCCTCAACGGGATGCTGGGCGGCATCTGGGTGACGGCGATCCTCGCGATCGTGTTCGTGCTGCTGGCGGCCAAGACGTTCGGCTGGCTGTTCTTCAACGCGACCAACGTCAACTTCATCAACTGGTTCTACGGCTACACCACGACCGATCCGACGGTCCCGATCTGGAGCTACCCGCCACTGATCGCGTCGTACCTGATCGATGCGCCGATCTTCCAGATCGCGATGGTCGTCCTGTTCGCCGTGTGGTTCCTCGGCTGGTCCGGGACCCTGTTCCTGTCGTCGACGCGGATGATCTTCGCGGCGGCGTTCGACCGGATCCTGCCCGAACGCGCGGCCCAGGTGTCCGAGGGCCGGGGCGTCCCGGTGACGGCGCTGTTGTTCATCATGGTCCCGGCGATCGTCGTGAGCGTGATCTACGCGTTCTCGGCTGACTTCCGGGCGCTGACGCTGGATGCCACCCTGGTGATCGCAGTGACGTTCCTGGGGAGCACCGTCGCCGCCACGATCCTGCCGTGGTGGAAACCACAGCTCTTCGACAACTCACCCATCGCTCGGCTGAAGGTGCCGATCACCATCGCCAGCCTGATCATCTCGGTCATCCTGGCCTACACCATCTTCCTTTGGCTCTCCGACCCGTTGTACGGCATCGGTGTGGGTAACGCCAACTCGATCATCTTCCTCGGCGTGCTCTACGGGCTCGCCGCGGTCGTGTACGTCGTTGCCAGGCTGTATCGCCGGTCGCAGGGTGTCGACCTCGATGCGATCCATGCGGAGATCCCGGCGGAGTAGCTTCCGCGCCCGACACACGAAGCGCCCGGACACCGTCCGGGCGTTTTCGAATTCAGCCCGAGAACCACCCCGTCGGACCAGGCGCGGTGTTCTGCCAGATGTGCTTCGCCTCACGGTACTCGTCGAGACCGCTCAGGCCAAGTTCCCGGCCGATCCCCGACCGCTTGAAACCGCCCCACTCCGCCTGCGGCACGTAGCGGTTGTAATCGTTGATCCAGACCGTCCCCGCCCGCAGCCGACCGGCGACCCGCTGCGCACGCGAGGCGTCGGCCGTCCAGACCGCGCCGGCCAGGCCGTAGTCGGTGGCGTTGGCGAGCTCGATCGCCTCGTCCTCGGTCGAGAACCGTTCGACCGTCATGACCGGGCCGAACACCTCCTCGCGCACGATCCGCATGTCGGGCCGGACATCGGCGAAGACCGTCGGTCGGTAGAAGAAGCCGGCCTGGAGCTCGGGCTCGTCAGGTCGTCGGCCCCCGGCCACCAGCCGCGCCCCCGCGGCCAGGGCATCGGCGACATGCGCCTCGACCTTTGCCCGATGCTCAGCGGAGATGAGGGCGCCAGCCTCGGTCCGGTCGTCGAGGCCATGCCCGAGCCGGATCCGCTCGGCCCGCTCGCCCAGTGCGGCTACGAACTCGTCGTGGATGCTCGCCTCGACGATCGCCCGGCAGCCCGCCGAGCACACCTGGCCCGAGTGCACGAACGCCGCGGTCAACGCGTTGTCGACGGCCGTCTCGAGATCGGCGTCGGCGAACACGATGTTCGGGCTCTTGCCACCGAGCTCGAGCGCGACGCGCTTGACGTTCACCGCCGCACCGCGCATCAGAGCTCGCCCGGCATCGATGCCGCCGGTCAGGGAGACGAGGTCGACCTCCGGCTGAATCGGCGAGCGCCTGCCCGACCCGCTCGCCGGGGCCGAGGACCAGGTTCACGACGCCCCGCGGCGTGCCCGCCTCCTCGAGGAGGCGGGTCAGGTGGATGGCCGTCAGCGGCGTCACGAGGGCGGGCTTCATGACGGCCGTGCACCCGGCCGCGAGCGCCGGCGCGATCTTCCACGACAGCTGCAGGAGAGGGTAGTTCCACGGTCCGATCAGGCCGCACACCCCGATCGGTTCGTGGACGATCCGGCTCACGGCGGTCGGGCTCGCCAGTGTCGACGAGCCTGCCGGCTTCCTTGTCGGCCAGGTCCGCGTAGTAGCGGAAGACGCGGATCACGTCGGCGATGTCGGCGCGGCTCTCGCGCATCGCCTTGCCGGTGTTCAGGGTCTCGGCGCGGGCGAGCTCCTCGAGGTCGCGCTCCAGCAGGTCGGCGACACGATCGAGCAGCGCTGCCCGCTCGGCGGTGGGCGTGCGGGTCCAGTCGGACGCATCGAAGGCTCGGCGCGCGGCGGCGATCGCGGCCTGGACCTGCGCGTCGGTCGCGACATCGACCTCGGTCACGACCGTCGCATCGCTCGGGTTGATGACCGGGCTGCACGTCCCGTCGCCCGACGCGACCCATTCCCCATCGATGAACAGGCTTGGCACGGTCCCCTCGACTGCGGGCTCCCCCGCGGAGTCGCTAGGGTCGGTGCGGCTCGTGGCGGCGTCAAGGGTCGGTGCCGCGGGCTGGGTCGGCGGCGCGTTGCGCTGGTCGGCGCCCCCGAGCCCCGTCGAGAACGTCACGATGCGTCTGTGTCGCGTCGGACCGCTATCCTCCTACCCTCGTCCCACGGATCGAGCAGCGGAGGAGGAGGGTCTGCATGGGCGCGCTCCCGGCGCGAGCGGACGTCGTCGTCATCGGCGCGGGCATCGTCGGCAACAGCATGGCGTACCACCTGGCGGAGCAGGGCTGGCGCAACATCGTGCTGCTCGACAAGGGCACCCTGCCGAGCCCCGGAGGGTCGACCGGCCATGCCTCGAACTTCATCTTCCTGACGGACCACTCGAAGGAGATGACGGCGTTCACCGTCGACAGCGCCCGCCAGTACCGGGAGCTCGGCGTGTACGACGAGACCGGCGGGATCGAAGTCGCCCGGACGCCGGAGCGCATGGAAGAGCTCAAGCGGCGGATGGCGGCATCGACCTCGTGGGGGATCGAGGGCGCGCGGCTGCTCACCCCTGCCGAAGTCAAGGAGATGGTCCCGTTCATCGAGGAATCCGTGATCCTCGGCGGCTTCTATTCGCCGGGCGTCGGGATCGTCGACTCGCTCCAGGCCGGCACACTCATGCGCCAGAAGGCCCAGGCCATGGGTGCACTCACGGTCGCCGCAGGCGTCGAGGTCACGGGCGTCGACGTCGTCGACGGACATGTCCGGGGCGTGCGGACGGATCAGGGCGACATCGCCGCCGACACCGTGGTCGTCGCCTGCGGTGTCTGGAGCCCGCGGATCGCACGGATGGCCGGGGCGTCGATCCCGCTGACGCCGGCGGTGCACCAGATGATCGACATCGGCCCGGTACCGCAGTTCGAGCACACGACCAAGGAGGTCGGCTTCCCGATCGTCCGCGACATGGACACCAACATGTACGAGCGCCAGCACGGCACCGGCTTCGAGGTCGGCTCGTACGCCCACCGCGCGATCCTGATGGACGCCGATGACATCCCGTCGATCGAGGCGTCGGCCCTGTCGCCGACGATGCTGCCGTTCACGCAGGAGGACTTCGACCCGCAGCTCGAGGATGCACTCGAGCTCTTCCCCGAGATCGTCGGTGACGAGTCGGTCGGGGTGAAGCTGGCGATCAACGGCCTCCTGTCGCTGACGCCCGACGGCAACCCCATCATCGGCGAGACGCCCGAGGTCAAGGGGCTCTGGTCGGCGGCTGCGATCTGGATCAAGGAAGCGCCGGGCATCGCGAAGGCGATCGCCGAGTGGATGACCACCGGCGAGCCGGAGATCGACCCGCACGGATCCGACATCGCGCGCTTCTATGACCACCACAAGACCGCTCAGCACATCGCGGCGCGGGCCAGCGAGGGGTTCAACAAGACCTACGGCATCGTCCACCCGATGGAGCAATGGGCATCGAACCGGCCGATCCGTCTGTCGCCGGCCTATGACCGGCATGTCGAGCTCGGCGCCGAGTTCTTCGAGGCGGCGGGCTGGGAGCGGCCGTACTGGTACGGCACGAACGAGTCACTCCTCGGCGAATACGGCGATCGGGTCATGCCTCGCGAGGCCGAATGGGAATCGCGGTGGTGGTCGCCGATCATCAACGCCGAGCACCTCGCCATGCGCGACCGTGCCGGTCTCGTCGACTTGTCGGCGTTCGCCATCTTCGACGTGACCGGCCCCGGGGCCCTCGCGGCGCTGGAGCGCCTCGCCGTCAATCGGGTCGACGTCGCGCCCGGTCGGACCGTCTATACACCACTCCTGAACAGCGCCGGCGGGATCCTGGCCGACCTCACGATCATGCGGCTGGCCCACGATCACTTTCGGGTCGTCACGGGCGGCGGCATGGGGATGCGCGACAGGAAGATCTTCCGGGACGCGATGCCCGCCGACGGATCGGCCCAGCTGCAGGACGTGACGAACGCGTTCACGACGTTCGGGCTGTGGGGTCCGCGCGCGAGGGACATCCTCGGTGCGGCGGCGGACGGCAGCGCCGACATCAGCCACAAGGGCTTCCCGTTCCTGACCTCGAAGACCGTGGATATCGACGGCGTCCGAACGCTGGCCTCCCGAATCAGCTACGTCGGCGAGTTGGGCTGGGAGATCTACGTCCCGATCGAGCAGGGTCTGCGCGTCTGGGACGCCATCTGGCGTGCCGGGCACGCGCATGGTCTCGTGCCGGTCGGCATCGGCACGTACGCGGTCACGTCACGCCTCGAGAAGGGCTACCGCGCGCACGGCGCCGAGCTTGAGCTCGAGTTCGATCTCGTGGAGGCCGGTATGGCGCGACCGACGGTCAAGGACCAGGACTTCGTCGGCCGGGAGGCCTACCTCCGTCAGCGCGACGCGGCACCGGCCGCGATCCTGTGCACGCTGACGGTCGACGACCCCACGTCGAAGAGCGGCGTGAAGCGCTACATGCTCGGCCGCGAGCCGATCCTCGCCGAGGACGGCAGCCCGCTGGTCGACGCGAAGGGCCGGCGGTCGTATGTCACGAGCGCTGGTTCCGGGCCATCGCTCGGTAAACATCTCTTGATGTCCTACCTGCCGCCGGAGCAGGCTGTCGAAGGCACCAAGCTCCTCGTCGAGTACTTCGGGGAGCGCTACCCGGTCACGGTCGCGGTGGCGGGGGCCACCCCGCTGTTCGACCCCGACAACGAGCGGATCCGGAGCTGACCGCAGGCGTGCGCATCCTCGTCCTCGTCAAGCGCGTTCCGGCCACCGGAGGCCGGATCGTCCTCGCCGATGACGCCCGGTCGATCGACACGCGCTACCTCGGCTTCGTCGTCAGTCCGCACGAGGAATGCGCTGTCGAGGAGGCCGTCCGGCTGATCGATGCGAACGGCGGAGAGTCGGTCGTGCTGACGCTCGGGCCGACCGAGGCCGCCGACCAGCTGCGCGATGCGCTCGCGATCGGCATCGAACGCGCGGTCTTGCTCGAGACCGATGGGTCCGACTGGGACCCGGTCGCGACGGCCGGCGCGATCACCGATGCGGTGAAGGACCTCGAAGCGGCCGGACGGGCCGTTCGACCTGATCCTCGCCGGCAACGAGTCGGCCGACTCGGGTGGCTACCAGGTGGCGATCCGCGTCGCGGTCGCGCTCGACCGGCCCATCGTGACCGGCATCAAGGCGCTCGAGGTGCGCGACGGGGTGGCGACCGCGCGTCGCCAAGTGCCGGGCGGCGCCGACGTCTACGAGCTGCCGCTCCCCGCGGTCGTCGCGGTTCGCGAAGGAATCAACCTGCCGCGCTATCCGTCGGTGCCGGGCCGGCTCCGAGCGAAGCGCAAGGAGATCGAGCGGATCGTGCCGGAGCAACGGCCCGGCGGACCGACCCTCGATCGGCTCCAGGTCCCCGTCGAGCAGGAGCAGCATGTCGAGATCCTGGGCAACGGCCCGGAGGCGGCGCCGCGCGTCGTCGAACTGATGCGCGAGCTGGGCGTCCTGTGAGCGCGGTCCTCGTCCTGGTCGAGCTCGCCGGCGGTGCCCCCGACCGGCTGAGCGCCGAGGCACTCGGAGTGGCCGGGGGCATCGCCAAGGCGATCGGTGGCGAGGTCCACGCGGTCGTCATCGCGAGCTCTTCGGATGCGGATGGGGCCGCGGCCGCTGCTCCCGCGCTGGGCGGGTACGGGGTGACCGCGGTTCATCTCGTCGCCGACGCGGGGCTCGCCGCCTACGCCCCGGCGGCCTGGGCGGCGGCCGTGACCCAGGTCGCGACGGCGGGCTCGTATGCCGCGATCGTGGCATCCGGCGGGGAGCGTGCCACGGAGGTCCTCGCCCATGTCGCCGCCCGGATCGACGTCCCGATGGCCGCCAACGTCGTCTCGGTCCAGCCGGGAGATCGCTGGCGGCTGACCCGTCAGCGCTGGGCGGGGAGCCTGCTTGAGGAGGCGTTCCTCGATGGCCAGCCGCACCTCCTGACCGTCGCCGCGCACGCCGTTCCGGCCCTCGAACAGGCGGCATCGGCCAAGCCGGCGACTGTGACGCGGGTCGATCCGGCCATCACCGACGCGGACCTGCGGGCGCGCGTCGTCGGTCACGACGTGACCGCCGGTGACAGCGTCTCGCTCGCGGACGCCAAGGTCGTCGTCGGTGGCGGTCGCGGGCTCGGCAGCGCCGAGGCGTTCGCGATGCTCGACGAGCTGGCCGGGTTGCTCGGTGCCGCTGTCGGGCGTGTCGCGGGTGGCGACGAGCCTCGGCTGGCGACCGCATGCCCAGCAGATCGGTCAGACCGGGACCCGGATCGCACCGGACCTGTACATCGCCTGCGGCATCAGCGGCGCGATCCAGCACATCGTCGGCGCGAAGGCGGCCAAGCGGATCCTCGTGATCAACACCGACCCGGACGCCCCGATCTTCCGCCGCGCGAGCTACGCGGTCATCGGCGACGTCAACGCCGTCGTGCCCGCCATCAGCGCGGAGATCCGGCGGGTCCGCGGTGGTGGGTGACTGACGGCTTGGCGCTACACTCGCGTCCGACCGCGCGGAATCGACCCGCGCTGAAAGGAGGGTGACCCTATGGGCTTCATCGGGGGCGTGATCACCGGAGTCGCCTTGGCCGCGGGTGCGGCCGCGTGGTACATGTCGCGGTCTGGGTCGAGCTTCCGGGATCGATATCGCGTGGACCGCAAGCTCGGCGAGCTCGGGGACGAGTTCGAGACGAGGACGCGGGACGTGCGTTCGAAGGTCGAGGCCCAGGTCGCGGAGGTCCGCACGAAGGCCACGGCAAACGGCCCGGAGGCCATCGCCGGTACCCTTGACGATGCCCAGGCGGCAGCGGCCGAAGAGGCCGCCGAGCTCGCCGCGGACGTCGAGGACAAGGCCGCCAAGGTCAAACGAGCCGCGAAGCCGGCCGAATCCGAGTAGCAGGAGAACAGATGGCAAGACGGAAAGTCACGTACCCGCCGCCCAAGACCGCCAATCGACCACCGCCGCCCACAGGGCTGCCGGACGACGCGCCGTATGTTCGGCCCACCGTCGCCATCATCGATCTGACAGCGGGCAAGGGCCGCACCGGACTTTCCGTCGGGGGCCGGGTCCGCATCACCGGGACCGGCCTGTATTCCGGAGAGGTCGCCGTCATCGAGAAGCTGTCGAAGGGTGTCATCCCCTCGGCCGTCGTGCGCACCGAGGCCGGCAAGACCCGCCAGGTCCGGACGATCGATCTGGAACCGGTGAACGCGACCAAGCCCGACTGAGGCCCGCGACCGAGCCGGCCCGACGGCGCGCGCCACCGGACGCGACTCTGACGCACGCCTGGGGCACAGGCCCCGGCTTCGATCATTCAGCGCTCCCGCAGGCCCGCCGCGATCCGCGCCGCGCCCGTCACGACCAGCTGGGCCAGCTTCGCCTCCCGCCCCGCCGGTGGGAATCGGTAGGACGGCCCATGGAGGTGGACGGCCGCGATGACCTCGCCCGAGGCGTCTGCGATGGGCGCGGCGACCGACGCGATCCCGTCATCGAACTCCTCGATCGCCCATGCGTAGCCGCGCCGCCTGATGTCGCGCAGGCGGTCGCGCACGGCGTCGGCGTCGGCCAGCGTGCTGGGTGTGAAGCGCTCGAGGGTCGGCTGCGCGAGGTAGCGCTCGATCGCAGCCGGCGTGCGGAACGCCAACAGCACCTGACCCGACGACACCGCGTGGAGCGGTGCGCGGGCGCCCGTCCAATCGCGCACCACGACCGGGTTCGGCGTGTCAACCTGGTCGATGTAGTGGACCAGGTCGCCGTCCGGGACGCCGAGCCCCGCGGCTTCGCCGGAGGCCGACGCGAGATCGGCCAGGATGGGCCTGCCGACGGCCGCCAGCGAACGGACCAGGCTGAAGCCGCCGGCGAGCGTCACGAGCCGCGGCCCGAGCCGGTACGACGTCTCGCCGGGCACCTGCTCGACCGCACCCTCGCCGACGAGCGTGGCGAGCAAGCGCGCCGCCGTCGACTTCGGCAGGTCGGCCCGGTCGGCGACATCGGTCACTCCCAGCGGACCCTCGTCGAGGGCGTCGAGGACCGCGAAGGCTCGCCTGATGGATTGGACGCTGGACACGGGACCCCTTCGTCGGCTAGATTCGTGGTCGCGGGTTCCATGATACGGCACGGTTCCACGATGTGGAACCCCCCGCGGCCGATCCCTCCCCACGCGGGATCCCTGGAGCTCCACCCATGACCGACGACTATCAGGACATCGACCTCACCGCCCTGTCGGATGACGAGCTGGTCGAACAGATGCACAACGACCTCTACGACGGCATGAAAGAGGAGATCGTCCAGGGGACGAACATCCTCCTCGAGCGCGGCTTCTCAGCCACGAAGGTGCTCGACGACGCACTCGTCGCCGGGATGAAGATCGTCGGCATCGACTTCCGCGACGGCATCCTGTTCGTGCCCGAAGTCCTTCTGGCCGCCAACGCGATGAAGGCCGGCATGGAGATCCTCCGGCCGCTGCTCGCGGAGACGGGCGCGGAGCCCGTCGGCAAGGTCGTGATCGGCACCGTCAAGGGCGACATCCACGACATCGGCAAGAACCTCGTCGGGATGATGCTCGAGGGCGCCGGCTTCGAGGTCGTCGATCTTGGCATCAACACCGATGCCGACAAGTTCCTGAACGCGCTCGAGCAGCACAAGCCCGACATCCTGGGCATGAGCGCGCTGCTCACGACGACCATGCCGTACATGAAGGTCGTGGTCCAGACGCTCAAGGACCGCGGCATGCGCGACGACTACATCGTGCTGGTCGGTGGCGCGCCGCTGAACGAGGAGTTCGGCATGGCGGTCGGAGCCGACGCGTACTGCCGCGACGCCGGCGTGGCCGCGGAGACCGCGCGGCGTCTCATCGACGAGCGACGTGCGCGTTCACGTGCCAGCGTCCCGGCCTGACCGCCACTCCCCGCGGGTCCTCGTGGTCGGCTGCGGGGCGCTCGCCAACGAGCTCGTCGCACTGACGCGCGACCTCCCGAACGTCGACATCACCTGCCTGCCGGCCACCCTCCACAACCGGCCCGGCGGCATCCCGGCGGCCGTCCGCGAGCGCATCCGTCGCCGTCGCGCCGGGTATGACCGCGTGTTCGTGGCCTACGCCGACTGCGGCACCGGCGGCCTGCTCGACCCGGTCATCGCGGAGGAAGGGGTCGAGCGCCTGGCCGGCGCCCATTGCTATGAGTTCTACGCGACGAGCCCGGAGTTCGCCCGGATGGTCGAGGACGAGCCCGCCACGTTCTTCCTCACCGACTTCCTGGCGCGCAACTTCGACCGGCTCGTCATCAAGGGCCTGGGCCTGGATCGACATCCCGAGCTGCGCGACCAGTACTTCGGAAACTACCGCCGTCTCGTCTACCTCGCGCAGACCGACGACCCGGCGCTGGCGACCGCCGCGCGCCGCGCCGCTCGGCGGCTCGGCCTCGAGTACGAGCAGCGGCAGACCGGCTACGGCCAGCTCGGCACGACGATCGCGGCCATCGCCGCGGGCCGGCCGGCTCCTGCCGTAGCGTCGGTCATCGAGCCGGGAGGTCACTGACACGTGGGGACCATGACGGTCATCTGGTGGCGGGACATCCCCGCACAGGTCACCGCGCAGGAGGGCCGCCGGCAGAGCAAGATCGTCCTCCATCCGCGCTTCCAGGTCGCCATCGACAAGGCCGCCAGCCGCGCCGGCAAGCGTGCCTACAACGCCTACATCGAGGAGTGGCGCCGCACGCAGACACGCTGCGGCGACGACATCGATCACGAAGTCGCGGCCGAGGCCGAGCGGCTCGAGGCCGACTACGACAAGCATCGCCTGGCGATGCTCATCCAGTCCGGCGGCGTGGACGGCGGGGAGCCGTTGGCGCCGGCGCACGACGAGACCCAGGGCAAGCCCGACGCATGACCCGGACCGTCGTCAGCTCCGCGACCCGCACCGTCGTCATCGGGGACGACCAGCCGTTCGTGATCATCGGAGAGCGCATCAACCCGACCGGCCGGAAGGTCCTCATGGAGGAGATGAAGGCCGGTGACTTCTCGCGCGTGGAGCGGGACACCATCGCCCAGGTCGAAGCCGGCGCACACATGCTGGACGTCAACGCGGGCATACCGCTGGCGGACGAGCCGGCGATCCTGGCCGACACGATCAAGCTCGTCCAGTCGCTGACCGACCTCCCGCTGTCGATCGATTCGTCGATCGTCGAGGCGCTCGAGGCGGGCCTCGCCGTCTACCAGGGCAAGGCCCTGCTCAACAGCGTGACCGGCGAAGACGAGCGCCTCGAGCGCGTCCTGCCGCTCGTGAAGAAGTACGGCTGCGCGGTCGTCGCGATCAGCAACGACGAGACGGGCATCAGCATGGATCCGGACGTCCGGTTCAGTGTGGCCAAGCGGATCGTCGAGCGTGCCGCCGACCATGGCATCCCGCGCGAGGACATCGTCGTCGACCCGCTGCTCATGCCGATCGGCGCACTCGCCGGTGCGGGCCGCCAGGTCTTCCACATCCTCGGCCGGCTGCGCGACGAGCTGAAGGTCAACTCGACCTGCGGTGCGTCGAACGTCAGCTTCGGCCTGCCGAACCGCGAGGGCATCAACGGCGCGTTCCTCAGCATGGCCATCGCCTCGGGCCTGACCTCGGCGATCACCAACCCGATCGCCGAAGGCGTCCGCCACGCGGTCATGGCCAGCGACGTGCTCATGGGCAACGACCAGGACGCCACACGCTGGATCCGACAGTTCCGCGTGGCCCCACCTGAAGGTGAGTCGGGTGGTCGCCGCGTCAATCGCCGTCGCGGCACGGCCGCGCACGGGACCGGCCCGGCCGTCTCGGCCGACGTGCCGGGCGTCGACGTCCCGGGGCTCGACGTCCCGGCCCCTCGCTGAACGGCGGGCCGATGGCCCCCGGCGCCGCTGCAGATCCGCAGGTCATCTTCACGCCGTCGGGCCGGCGCGGGCGGGTCGCGGCGGGCACGACCGTCCTCGACGCCGCCCGCTCCCTCGGGGTCGACATCGATGCCGTGTGCGGGAGCCGCGGGATCTGTGGTCGATGCACGGTCACACCGGCATTCGGGACGTTCGCGAAGCACGGCATCACGTCCGCCCCGGAACACCTTGCCGAGCCAGGCCAGCTCGAGTCGACCTATCGCGACGAGCACGGCCTGGCCGCGGACCGGCGGCTGTCGTGCACGGCCGTGTTGCTCGGCGACGCCGTCATCGATGTGCCGCCCGAGAGCCAGGTCCACCGACAGGTGGTGCGCAAGGACCTCGGCGCTCGTGCCTTCGAGATGGATCCCGTGGTGCGGCTCCACACGGTCGATGTCACGCCACCTGACCTGGCGACGCCGACCGGTGATCTCGGCCGCCTGTTCGCGGCGCTCGAGGCGGAGTGGGATCTGACCGACCTGCGCGCCGACCTGTCGGTGGTTCGCGGGTTGCAGGCCGCGCTGACCGTCGGTTCCTATCGCGTGACGGTCGCGGTCCACGGCGGTCGCGACGTCATCGCCGTGTGGCCGGGCTTCCACGACCGCGCGTTCGGCGTGGCGATCGACGTCGGGTCCACCACGATCGCCGGGCACCTCGTGAACCTCGTGAGCGGCGACATCCTTGCCAGCGCCGGGGCGATGAACCCGCAGATCCGGTTCGGTGAGGACCTCATGAGCCGCGTCTCGTACGTGATGATGCACGAGGGCGGCGACGCCGAGCTGACCGCGGCTGTCCGCAAGGCGCTCGACGGGTTGCTCGCTGCGCTGGCCAACAAGGCCGATATCAAGCGCGTCGAGATCCTCGAGCTCGCGATCGTCGGGAACCCGATCATGCATCACCTGCTGCTCGGCATCGACCCCACCCCGCTCGGCTCGGCGCCCTTCGCCCTCGCCACGGATACCGCGGTCTCGACGACGGCCGCGGAGCTCGGCGTCTTCGCGCATCCCGGTGCGCGGGTCTACGTGCTCCCGTGCATCGCCGGGCATGTCGGCGCCGATACGGCCGGGGTCATCCTCGCCGAGCAGCCGCACAAGGCAGACGTGATGACGCTCGTCGTCGATGTCGGCACGAACGCCGAGATCGTCCTCGGCGACCGGCATCGTCTGCTGGCCGCCAGCAGCCCGACGGGCCCGGCGTTCGAAGGCGCGCAGATCAGCTCTGGCCAGCGCGCCGCGCCGGGCGCCATCGAGCGGGTCCGCATCGACAGGGACACGCTGGAGCCGCGCTTCCGGGTCATCGGCGTCGATGCCTGGTCGGACGAGCCGGGCTTCGCCGAGGCGGTCAGCACGGCCGGGACCGGGGTCACCGGGATCTGCGGCTCCGGGATCATCGAGGTCGTCGCCGAGCTGTACCTCGCCGGTGTCATCACCGCGGACGGCGTCATCGACGGTGCGCTCGCGGCGCGGACACCGCGCGTCGTCGCCGACGGACGCACGTTCAGCTACATCCTCCACGAACCGACCGACGGCGGGCCGCGCATCGTGGTGACCCAGAACGATGTCCGGGCGATCCAGCTGGCCAAGGCCGCGCTGTACGCCGGGGTCCGGCTGCTCATGGATCAGCTCGAGCGGGACACGGTCGACGAGGTCAGGCTTGCGGGCGCGTTCGGCAGCCAGATCGATCCGCTCCACGCGATGGTCCTCGGGCTCGTCCCGGACTGTGACCTTGACCATGTGCGGGCGGCCGGCAACGCTGCCGGGACCGGCGCGTTGATCGCATTGCTGTCGGGTGCCGCGCGGCGTGAGATCGAGGGCGTCGTCCGGCGCGTCGAGAAGATCGAGACAGCGGTCGAGCCGCGCTTCCAGGAACATTTCGTCGAAGCCATGGCGATCCCGCACCGGACGGCCAGAAACCCGCACCTCGAGCGGGTCGTCACGTTGCCGCCGCGTCCGCTGACCGCAGATCGCGTCACCGATCGGCCGGCCGACGCGCGCCGCCGTCGCCGACCGGTCGTGCGCAGTGCACCGGGCTCGGATCGATGACCGACAACGCCCCGACCAGGCGGAGCGGGGGTCGCGAGGGCCGGCGCGCGGCGCGCCTCAGCCACCAGGTCGAGCGAATGCCATTCCTGAGCAGGACCCTGGCTCCATTCGAGGTCCTGAACGAGGAAGGGCTTTCGCTCCTGGAGCACAACGCCGACACGATCCTCGAGGAGGTCGGCATCGAGTTCCGCGGCGACGAGGACGCGCTCCGCATGCTGCGCGAGGCTGGCGCCGACGTCCAGGGCGAGCGCGTCCGGTTCCCGCGCGGGATGTGTCGCCAGATCGTCCAGGCCACCGCGCCGCGCCAGTTCACCCAGTACGCGCGCAACGAGGCGAACAACGTCGAGATCGGCGGCATGCACACGGTGTTCGCGCCGAACTACGGATCGCCGTTCGTGCGCGATCTCGACCGGGGCCGGCGGTACGGCACCATCGAGGACTTCCGGAACCTCGTGAAGCTGACGTATCTCTCGCCGCACCTGCACCACAGCGGCGGGACCGTCTGCGAGCCGGTCGATGTGCCGGTCAACAAGCGCCACCTCGACATGGTCTATGCGCACATGCGCTTCTCGGACAAGCCGTTCATGGGCTCCGTGACGGCGCCGGAACGGGCGCGCGACACGGTCGAGATGGCACGGATCCTGTTCGGAGCGGACTATCTCGAGGACCATCCGGTCGTCCTCAGCCTGATCAACGCCAACTCGCCGCTGGTGTGGGACGCGACGATGCTGGGTGCGGCGCGCGCCTACGCCGAGGCGAACCAGGCGACACTGCTGACGCCGTTCATCCTGGCCGGGGCGATGGCGCCGGTGACGGCGGCCGCGGTCGCTGCCCAGACCCTCGCCGAGGCCCTCGCCGGGATGACGTTCGTGCAGCTCGTGCGTCCCGGCGCACCGGTAGTGCTCGGGAGCTTCGCGAGCTCGATGTCGATGCAGTCTGGCGCGCCGACGTTCGGCACGCCGGAGCCAGCATTGGTCCTCTACGTCATGGCGTCGCTCGCCCGCCGCCTGGGGGTGCCGTTCCGATCCGGCGGCTCGCTGTGCGCCTCGAAGATCCCCGATGCCCAGGCGGCATACGAGAGCGCCGCGACGCTGCAGCCGACGGTCCTCGGCGGCGTGAACTTCGTGCTGCATGCGGCGGGCTGGCTCGAGGGCGGCCTCGCGGTGAGCTACGAGAAGCTCATCATGGACGCCGACCAGTGCGGGATGATGGCCGTGTTCGTGAAGGGCGTCGACATGTCCGAGAACGGCCAGGCGCTCGACGCGATCCGCGGCAACGGTCCCGGCCAGCACTTCCTCGGCACGGCCCACACGCTGGCCAACTTCGAGACGGCGTTCTATCGCTCCGAGGTCGCGGACAACAACTCGTTCGAGCAGTGGAGCGAGGACGGCGGGCTCGACGCGGCGCAGCGGGCGAACGCGATCTGGAAGCGGATGCTCGCCGAGTACGAAGCGCCGCCCCTCGACGAGGCCACCGACGAGGCCCTTCTCGAATTCATGATCCGCCGCAAGGCGTCGATGCCCGACTCGGAGGTCTGAGGCGTGCTTTTCCGCCGCCACTCCGGGCTGACGGCCGCCTCGCGCACGGCGCTCGCCGACCTCCTGCGCTCGCCCACCTTCGAGCTGATCCCGCTCAAGAGCGCGATGGACCAGGCGGCGCACCTGCCGCCCGGCGCGACGGTGTCGGTGACGGCATCTCCGACGAAGGGTCTCGAGGCGACGGTGGACCTGGCCAGCCGGCTGCAGCTGGCCGGGTTCGCCGTCACACCTCACCTATCGGCTCGGATGGTGCGCGATCGTGCGCACCTGCTTGACCTGGTCGCGGCCCTCGACGACGCCGGCATCGACCGCGCGTTCGTGGTCGGCGGTGACGAGAAGGAGCCGGGCGCGTACGTGGACGGTCTGGCGCTGCTGCGCGGATTGGCGGAGATCGGCCACCCGTTCCGCCACGTCGGCATCCCGGCCTATCCGCAGGGCCACGCGTTCATCCCGGACGGCCCATTGCTCGACGCGCTCCGCGCCAAAGCGGAGTTCGCGCAGTACATGACGACGCAGCTCTGCTTCGATCCCGTCGCCATCTCGACCTGGCTCAGCGCGCGTCGCGCCGAAGGCCTGACGCTGCCGGTCCACGTCGGCGTGCCGGGCGTGGCCGAACCCCAGAAGCTTCTGGCGCTGGCGGCACGGATCGGCGTGGCCGACACCCACCGGTTCCTGGCCAAGAACGTCCGGTTCGTGGCACGGCTCGTCCGTTCCGGCGGCTTCTACCGTCCCGACGCGCTCCTCGAGGGGATCGCCCCCAGCATCGCCGACCCATCCGCCAACATCTCGGGGTTCCACCTCTACCTGTTCAACGCCGTCGAGGTCACCGAGACATGGCGGCGCGCGAAGCTGCTGACGCTGGACGCCGGCGGATGACGGCGTCGACCTCACGGGCCCTGATCGCCGACCCTCGGCGGCTTCCCGGAACGCCTCGGCCAGTCGCCGCATGGTCCGCCGCCGACCGACCCACCCCAGACGGGGAGTGGACGCCCGAGCAGGTCGTCCGACATCTCATCGCGGTCGAGACCGGCGTCCACCAGGCGCGGCTCCAGGACCTGGCCACTGTCGCCGAACCGCGCTGGGACTGGACCGAGCCCGGTCCGTGGCCGGATGAGCCGGAGCTTGGACTCGGCGGCGTCCTCGCGCGATTCGCCGCGCGCCGGGCGACGACGCTTGCGACGATCGACGCCCTCGACGATGCCGGTTGGGCCCGCTCCGGGGAGCACGCGACGTTCGGCACCTTGGACGTCGCGGGCCTGCTCCGCAACGCGGTCGACCACGACGAGGAGCACCTTCAGGGGCTGCGGTCCTAGGACCATCGCGTTCGCGTTGTGACTCGACCCGGGCATCGGGCGCGTGGCACTATGCCGCCAGGCGTGGGGTGAAACCTTCGCCATCGAGCTGGAGGGACCCTGATGGCGTCCGACCCCAACGCGCCCCGCTCCCGCCGCGCACTCCTGACCGCAGCTGCCGGCGGCGCCGCCGCCATGGCCGCCTCGGCCGCGATGCCGCTCACGCGCGGCAGCGGCGCCGACTCACGATGATGACCGAGACGGCGAACTCGGCGGGCGCTGAAACGTCGCTCACCGAGACTGCTGCGGGCGCCATCGCCTTCAAGGCGAGCACCACCAATCCCGATCGGGCTGGCCTGGTCGGCGCGACGGGCGACCAGACCGATAGCAACGACGGATTCACCACCTATACGGGCGTCTACGGCTGGTCTCCGACGCAACCCGACCCCAACTTCTTCGCGACCGGCGTCTGGGGCGATAGCGACGACGTGGGTACATACGGAAGCGGGACGATCGGCATGATGGGGGACGGGCTCTTCGGCGTGGTCGGCCGTGGAGATGCCGGCGGCACCGCGATCCAGGCGCAGGCCTTTGACGAAGACAACGATGTCGGGCTCCGCGTGCTGGGCAAGGTCCAGTTCAGCCGTGCCGGTCGCCACACCATCGGCGCCGGCAGGTCGAGTATCAAGATCACCCGCGCTGGGGTGACGTCGAGCAGCCGGATCTTTGCCGTCCTGCATTCGAATCGCGCCGGCCGCTACGTTCGCGCGGTCGTTCCCACGACCGGCTCTTTCACGATCTATCTGAACACCACCGTGACCTCAGCGACGTACGTCGCGTGGTTCGTGATCAACTGAGATGGCGAACATCGATCTCCGGACCGCAAAGAAAGGGCGAGCTCGTCCAGGATTGGCGACTGCCGGCCTCACGGCGAAGCTGGTGAACCTGCCGAGTAAGGGTGCCGGATCGACCGGGGCTGGCCGTCGGGCCGCCAGCGTCGATCGGGCCAACGCCATCACCGGACTCGCCCCAAAGCGCCACGCCAGCTCAGGCACGTAGGGAGGCCGGACTTCCGGATACCCGCGGCGAGGCATGTCCTCGCCGTAGGTGGCATCTGACGCATCGGACACTCTCCCCGGGACCTTCATCGGGTTGCGGGTCTGGGAGTCGTCCGGCATCATCCCCGTACAACCGAAGAGTGCTTTATCCAGAGTGGCGGAGGGACCGGCCCGTCGATGCCACGACAACCTACCGACGCGACGTCGGCAAGGTGCCAAGTCCGGGCAGGTCTTCCTGCGAGATAAGGGACACTCCATTCGGAGCTCCCTCGAAACGACCAGGTCGTCCGGTCCGCGGGCCGCGTCCCGCCGACGCGCACGATTGGGGGAGCAGCCGTGTCGAACCGAATCCTGTCGCCGCCGACGAGCTCGCCGCCTTCGAGTGACTCGAAGGGTTCCCTGCCGTTCACGCGATCCACCCGGCGCGCCCTGCTCCCACGGCTCCTGGCGGAGCGCATCCTGGTCCTCGACGGCGCGATGGGCACGATGCTCCAGGCGCACGAGTTCGACGAGGCGGCGTTCCGCGGCGACCGGTTCCGCGATCATCCCAAAGACCTGCGCGGCGACAACGATCTCCTGACGCTGACCCGACCGGCGGCCGTCCGGGCCATCCATGCCGCCTACCTCGACGCGGGCGCCGACATCGTTTCGACCAACACCTTTACTTCGACCCGTATCGCCCAGGCCGACTACGGCCTCGACACGACCGTCGTCCGCGAGCTCAACGTGACGGCCGCCAGGCTCGCTCGCGCTGCTGCCGATGCCGCCGAAGCCGCCGAGCCCGATCGCCCGCGTTTCGTCGCGGGCGCCCTCGGGCCGACGAACCGGACGGCATCGATCAGCCCGGACGTCGGCGACCCGGCCGCCAGGGGCGTCACGTGGCCGGAGCTCCAGGAGGCCTATCACGACGCCGCGGCGGGCCTGGTCGAAGGCGGCGCCGACATCCTGCTCATCGAGACGATCTTCGACACGCTGAACGCCAAGGCCGCGATCTTCGCCGTCGAGTCGCTGTTCGACGAGCTCGGGGACCGGCTGCCGGTGATCATCTCGGGCACGATCGTCGACGCCTCGGGCAGGACGTTGTCGGGGCAGACGGTCGAGGCGTTCTGGCACAGCATCCGCCACGCCGATCCCCTGGTCGTCGGGCTGAACTGCGCGCTCGGGCCGAAGCAGCTCCGCGAGCACCTCGACGTCCTGTCGAGGATCGCCGATCGGCCCGTCTCGGCCTACCCCAATGCCGGCCTCCCGAACGAGCTGGGCGGCTACGACGAAACGCCAGAGGCGATGGCCGAGGCGCTGGGCGAATGGGGCCGGCACGGTCTCCTCAACATCGCCGGAGGCTGCTGCGGGACGACGCCCGAGCACATCGCTGCG
This sequence comes from uncultured Chloroflexia bacterium, assembly GCA_963780425.1. Lineage (GTDB taxonomy): Bacteria > Chloroflexota > Limnocylindria > Limnocylindrales > CSP1-4 > SPCO01. Next base: position 78,846 of record CAWABZ010000015.1, read on the forward strand.
ATCGCCGCGGCCGTCGCCGGCCTGCCGCCTCGGCCGCTGGTCAAGCCGCCGGCCGTGACCCGCCTCGCAGGGCTCGAGCCGGTCGTCATCCCGCCGCCCGGCAACACGTTCGTCAACATCGGCGAGCGGACCAACGTCACCGGCTCCCGCAAGTTCGCCAGGCTCGTGGCCGAGGGTCGCGAGGACGAGGCCGTCGACATCGCACGCGAGCAGGTCGCCAACGGCGCCCAGCTGATCGACGTGAACATGGATGAGGCGATGCTCGACGGGGTCGCGGCGATGACTCGTTTCCTGCGCCGCATCGCCGCCGAGCCCGACATCGCGACGGTCCCGGTCATGGTCGACAGCTCGAAATGGTCGGTGCTCGAGGCCGGCCTGCAGCAGCTCCAGGGCAAGGGCGTCGTCAACTCGATCTCGCTCAAGGAGGGCGAGGCGGAGTTCCTGAGGCAGGCTCGGCTGTGCAAGCGCTACGGCGCGGCGGTCGTCGTCATGGCGTTCGACGAGCAAGGCCAGGGTGACAGCGTCGATCGGCGGCTCGCGATCCTCCGCCGCGCCTACGACCTGCTGACGAAGGTCGTCGGGTTCGCGCCCGAGGACATCATCCTGGACGCCAACATCTTCGCCATCGCGACCGGCATCGAGGAGCACAACGCGTACGCGGTCTCATTCATCGAGGCCGTCCGGCGGCTCAAGGCCGAGCTGCCCGGGACGCGCACGTCGGGCGGCGTGTCGAATGTGTCATTCGCGTTCCGCGGCAACGACCTTGTCCGCGAGGCCATCCACTCGGTCTTCCTGTACCACGCGAAGGCCGCGGGCCTGGACATGGCGATCGTCAACGCCGGGGTCCTGCCGGTCTATGACGACATCGAGCCGGAGCTCAAGGAGCGGGTCGAGGACGTCGTCCTGAACCGGCGCTCGGACGCCACCGAGCGCCTCCTCGAGATCGCCACACGCTTCGCGGGCGCTGCCGGCATGGACCGTCCGGCCGAGGACCTGGCATGGCGCGAACGCCCGGTCGGTGAGCGGCTGACCCATGCGCTCGTCGAGGGCATCGACGCCTGGATCGTCGACGACACCGAGGAAGCGCGCCAGGCCGCGACGCGACCGCTGGACGTCATCGAGGGTCCGCTGATGGACGGGATGAACGTCGTCGGCGACCTGTTCGGCTCCGGTCGCATGTTCCTCCCACAGGTCGTCAAGAGCGCGCGCGTGATGAAGAAGGCGGTGGCGCATCTCGTGCCGTATCTCGAGGCGGAGCGCGAGGGCACGCGCCGCCGAGCCGGCACGATCGTCACGGCGACGGTCAAGGGCGATGTCCACGACATCGGCAAGAACATCGTCGGGGTCGTCCTCGGCTGCAACGACTACGAGGTGATCGATCTCGGCGTGATGGTGCCGGCCGCCCGGATCCTCGAGACGGCCGCGGAGCACGACGCCGACCTGATCGGCCTGTCGGGGCTCATCACCCCGTCACTCGATGAGATGGTCCATGTCGCGTCCGAGATGGAACGGCTCGGGATGACGACGCCATTGCTGATCGGCGGGGCGACGACATCGCGCACGCACACCGCGGTCAAGATCGCGCCGGCCTATTCGGGGCCGGTCGTCCACGTCCTCGACGCGTCGCGTGCGGTCGGCGTCGCGGGAGCGCTCATCGACGCCGAACGCCGCGATGCCTACGCCGGCGAGGTGCGGGAGCAGTACGACGCCGTGCGCCGCGACCGGGCGGGCCGCCACGCGAAGGAGCGCTACCTCACGATCGCCGAGGCGCGCGCCAACCACGTCGCGATCGATTGGGCGACGGTCACGCCGCCGCATCCGTCGTTCCTCGGCGTCCGGACGTTCGACGCGTATCCGCTCGCCGAGCTCGTCGAGCGGATCGACTGGACGCCGTTCTTTGCGACCTGGGAGCTCAAGGGTGCGTACCCGGCCATCCTCGACGACCCGACTGTCGGTGCCGCCGCTCGCGACCTGTACGACGACGCGCGCCGGCTACTGGACAGGCTCGTCGCAGACGAACGGCTGCGGGCCGCCGGCGTGGTCGGCTTCTGGCCGGCGAATGCGGAGACCGACGACATCGTCGTGTGGCGCGACGCTGACCGGCGCGACCCGCTTGCCACGTTCCGCACGCTCCGCCAGCAGATGGCCAAGACCGACGGCCGCACGAACGTCGCACTGGCCGACTTCGTCGCACCGATCTCGAGCGGTCTGCCTGACCACATCGGCGCCTTCGCGGTCACCGCCGGCCACGGCCTGGACGGGCCGGACGGCATCGTCGCCGAGTTCACCGCGGCCAACGACGACTACTCTGCGATCCTCGCCAAGGCCCTCGCCGACCGGCTTGCCGAGGCCTTCGCCGAGCGCCTCCACGAGCGCGTCCGGCGCGAGTTGTGGGGCTATGCGCCGGACGAGGCGCTGACCAACACCGAGCTGATCGCCGAGCGGTACCAGGGCATCCGTCCGGCTCCTGGTTACCCGGCCTGCCCGGACCATACCGAGAAGCGGACGCTGTTCGAGCTCCTCGAGGCCGAGGAGCGGGCCGGGATCCAGCTCACCGAATCATGCGCGATGCTGCCCGGCGCATCCGTATCCGGGTACTACCTGTGGAACCCGGCCAGCCACTACTTCGGCGTCGGGCGGATCGATCGCGACCAGCTCGAGGACTACGCGGCGCGCAAGGGCGTCCCGATCGCCGAGGCCGAACGATGGCTGGCGCCGAACCTGCGTGAGCCGACGTGACAACCGGCGACGCCCGGGTGCGATTCCGCGATCGCCTGGCCGCAGGTCCGCTGCTCGCGGACGGCGCGATGGGTACCCTGCTGTTCAGCCGCGGCATCCCGCAGCGCGCCGTGCTCGACGACCTGGTGGCGACCCGGCCCGATCTCATCGGGGCCATCCACCGCGAGTACCTGTCGGTCGGGGCGGACATCATCGAGACCGCCACGTTCGGCGCGAACCGCGTCCGGCTCGCGCCCTACGGCTTGGCCGACCGGGCCGGCCGGCTGGCCCGGCGCGGCGCGCAACTCGCCCGCGAGGCGCGCGACGTGGCCGGCCGCGACGTGCTGGTGGCGGGGTCGATCGGACCGCTCGGGGCGCCGACCCCGGAGATCCTCCATCTGTCAGAGGCTGCCGTCCGCGAGGCCTTCCGCGAGGCCATCGAGGGTCTGCTCGAAGGCGGTGTCGATGTCTTCTGGTTCGAGACCTTCTCGCTCACGGACCACCTCGCGCTGGCGATCGACGAGGCGCGATCCATCGCGGCGGACCTGCCGATCGTCGCGTTGCTGACGTTCGGCGAGGCGCTCGCGCTCGCGGACGGGACGAGCCCGGGGCCGGCCGCGCATGCGCTCTCCGGTCGCGTCGATGTCGACGTCCTCGGGGTGAATTGCGGGGCCGGGCCGGCCGGCTGTCTCGACGCCCTCATCGCGATGGGTCCGACGGGACGGGCGATCCTCCCGAACGCCGGCCTGTCCCAGCGGATCGAAGGGCAGTTCGTCTACGCCGCCGGACCCGAGTATCTCGGGCGGATGGTCGGGGACATGCTCGATGCCGGCGCGGCCATCGTCGGCGGCTGCTGCGGCACCACGCCTGAGCACATCGCCGCGATGCGCGTCGCGATCGATGCACGCGTGGGCATTGCTGCCCCGGTCGTCCCCGCCGGCGCGGCGACGACCACGACGATCCGGGCCGAGGCCGCGGCGACGGCCGCGACGGACGGGCCCCCGCCGCCATCGCGGCTCGCGCGCGCCCTGGCCGAGCGGCGGTACGTCATCTCCGTCGAGATCGATCCGCCCCGCTCGGTCCGTATCGAGCGCACGATCGAGGCGGCGCGATCGCTCCAGGACGCCGGCGTCGACGTCGTGAACGTCAGCGACTCGGCGATGGCACGGGTCCGGATGGGCGGCCTCGCGGTCGCGTTCGGCATCCAGCACGATCTCGATCTCGAGTGCATCGTCCATTTCACGACGCGCGACCGGAATCTCATGGCGCTGGAGTCGGAGCTGCTCGGCGCCCACGCACTTGGCGTCCGCAACATCATCGCCTTGACCGGCGACCCGCCGCGGATCGGCGATCTGCCCGGGGCGACGGGCGTCTGGGACGTGGACTCGATCGGGCTCGTCGAGATCCTCGCTCGGCTGAATCGCGGCGAGGACGCGGCCGGCTCTCCGATCGGGCAACCGGCCTCGTTCACGATCGCCTGCGCCCTCGACCCGACCGCCGCAGACGCCGCGACGGAATGGGATCGACTGGAGCGCAAGATCGCCGCCGGGGCGCACCTCGTCATGACCCAGCCGCTCTATTCGATCGAGCAGGTCGAGGCGATGTTCACCGAGGCGTGCCGGCGTTTCGGGCCGGGCGGCTTCCCGCTGCCGGTCCTGCTCGGGGTCCTGCCGCTCCAGTCGGCCCGCCACGCCGAGTTCCTCCATCACGAGGTGCCCGGCATCACGATCCCGGACGCGACGCGCGCCGCGCTGCACGGGGCCGGCGAGCGCGGCGCCGAGGTGGGGCTGCGGATCACCGAGGAGCTGCTGGCGGCCGTCGGCGAACGGGTGGCTGGGACCTACATCATGCCGTCGTTCGGACGCTACGAGCAGGCGGCGGAGCTCGTCCGGCGCCTGCGCGCGGTGGCGGCGACGTAGCCCCGCCGCTCGCGTCCCCCGCCTTCGTTGACGACCCGACGCGCCGACCCTTAGACTCGATATCCGACGAAATCACTCGGATATCGAGGGCCAGATCCTGACCACCTCCACTGACAGCGCGCCACATCCCGGTCCAGCGTCCCGCGTACCACGGCTCAGGAGCCGTCTCGTTCTCCACGAAAGGCGAGTACGGCGTGCGCCTCATGGTCCAGCTGGCGCGCCACTACGGGACCGGGCCCGCCAGCCTGGCGGGCATCGCCGCGGAAGAGGATCTGCCGCGGGCCTATCTCGAGCAGCTCGTCGTCAATCTGCGCGAGGCCGGTCTCGTCGTGAGCACCCGCGGCGCGCACGGCGGCTACGAGCTGACGCGGCCACCGGCGGCGATCCCGATGGGCCAGGTGCTGCGCGCCCTCGAAGGCCCGATCGCCCCGATGTTCTGCGCGACCGACGACCCGGAGCACGCCACGACCTGCGATCGCTCCTCGCGCTGCACCGTCAACATCCTGTGGGTCCGCGTTCGCGATGCGATCACGTCGACCCTCGATTCGATGACCCTCGCCGACCTCGCGCCACCGCGCGTCGTCGCTATCGACGATCCGGAAGGAGCCCTGATCACCACGTGACCGACCAGTCGCCCGCCACCACCGACCAGCACCTCGTCATCCGCGGCCTGCGCGTCGCCCCCCTCGGCAAACTCGACCAGGAGATCCTGCAAGGGATCGACCTGACCGTCGGCAAGGGCGAGGTCCACGCGATCATGGGCCCGAACGGCTCGGGCAAGACCACCCTGGCGTACGCACTCATGGGTCACCCCGCCTACGTCGTCACGGGTGGGGAGGTCCTCTGGAAGGGCCGGAACATCCTGAAGCTGTCGCCCGACAAGCGGGCCCGGCTCGGCATGTTCCTCGCGTTCCAGTACCCGACCGCCGTCCCCGGTCTGTCGGTCGCGTCGTTCATCCGCAGCGCGCTCAACGCCAAGCTGCAGGGTCTCGACAAGGACGCCGACATCGACCCGACGGACCCGGTCAAGGGCGGCATCTCGATGCGCGACTTCCGCACGAAGATGCGCGAGAAGATGGCGCTCCTCCGGATGGACGAGAGCTTCGCGTCACGCTACGTGAACGAAGGTTTCTCGGGCGGCGAGAAGAAGCGGCTCGAGATGCTGCAGATGGCGGTCATCGAGCCCGAGATGGCGATCCTCGACGAGACCGACTCGGGCCTCGACATCGATGCGCTGCGGATCGTCGCCGAGGGCGTCAACGCGATGCTCAACCCGAACCTGGGCGTGTTGCTGATCACGCACTACCAGCGGCTGCTGAACCACATCAAGCCCGACGTCGTCCACGTCCTCGCCCAGGGCCGCATCGTCAAGAGCGGTGGCCGGGAGCTGGCACTCCAGCTCGAGGACGAGGGCTACGGTCCGATCCTGCGCGCGGCCGGGCTCGAGGTCACGGCCCCGGACGAGGCGCTCAAGGTCCCGAAGGGTCCCGAGCTCGACCATGACCTCGACCGCGAGCCCGTGGAGGCTGCCCGCTAGGGCGGGCGCACGCCCTTGGCCATCGAGGCGTCCGACCGACCCGCCCTCGACCCCGTCGCGCTGCGGCGCGACTTCCCGATCCTCGATCAGGAGATCAACGGCCACCTGCTGACGTACCTCGACTCGGCGTCGACGAGCCAGAAGCCGCGAGTCGTCATCGACGCCGTGGCCGACTACTACCGTGAGTACAACGCCAACGTCCACCGCGGGATCTACACGATCGGCGAGAAGGCGACCGCGGCGTACGAGCGAGCGCGTGCCACCGTCGCGCAGTTCATCAATGCGCCCGACAGCCACGAGATCGTGTTCACGCGAAACGCGACCGAGGCGATCAACCTCGTCGCGTACTCGTGGGGCCGGCGCAACATCGGTCGCGGCGACGCGATCGTGCTGACCGAGATGGAGCATCACGCCAACCTCGTCCCGTGGCAGCTCCTCGTGCAGGAGCAGGACGGCGACCTCGAGTTCATCCCGATCACCGATGACGGCGAGCTCCGGCTCGACGTGTTCGAGGTGCTGCTGCGCCTGAAGCCGAAGCTCGTCGCGTTCACCCATGTCTCGAACACGCTCGGCACGATCAACCCGGTCCGCGAGATGGTCGATCTCGCGCATGCGGCGGGCGCGCTCGTGCTGGTCGACGGAGCGCAGGCTGTGCCCCACGTCCCGGTCGACGTGCAGGCGCTCGGCTGCGACTTCTACGCGTTCAGCGGTCACAAGATGCTGGCGCCGATGGGCTCCGGCGCCCTGTGGGCGCGGCGCGAGCTGCTCGAGGCGATGCCGCCGTTCCTCGCCGGTGGCGAGATGATCCGCGAAGTCCACCTGCGGCGAAGCGAGTTCAACGACATCCCGTGGAAGTTCGAGGCGGGGACCCCGGCGGTCGGCGACGCGATCGGCCTGGGCGTCGCGGCGGACTACCTGATGGACATCGGCATGGATGCCGTGCGGTCCCACGAGCGATCGCTCGTCTCGTACGCGCTCGACGTCCTGCCCCGCGAGGTGCCGTCGATCGAGCTGTACGGGCCGTTGGACCCCGACCGGCGTGGCGGCGTCGTGCCGTTCAACCTGCCGGGCATCCATCCGCATGACGTCGCCCAGGTGCTGGATCGTTTTGGGATCGCCGTGAGGGCCGGCCACCACTGCACGATGCCGCTCCACGAGCGGCTGGACCTCGCGGCCACGGCGCGTGCCAGCTTCAGCGTCTACACGACGACCGATGACATCGACCGGCTGGCGACCGGCCTGCGCGAGGTCGAGCGCGTCTTCAAGGGTTAGGGCGGCCGCGTCGCGGGTGCCCGCGTTCCTCCCAGTCACGGATTCCGGATGAATGAGCGTGGACGCGGCCGAGTTCTGACACGAACTGTCGATCTGGTGCGGGAGCCGTGCACGTTCGTGGCAATCTCGTTCCTGGGAGTAACGGGGACTTCGGCAGGGACGTCGGCGGCGCCAGTGGGAGTGGCGCCCGGCTCACGAACCTGCGTGTCCCGCACACACAAATGCAGGGCGGGGGACGATCCACGATCGGGTCGTTCGCTCCACGCCACTGGGAATGGCGCAGCCATCGCCGCCGGCGCCGGTGTGAGCCCTCAGTGGATGCGCACGCCCTGGCGCTTGAGCTCGGTCTGGACCTGGCTCACGTCCAGCCGGTCGAACGGCTGGTCCGTCCGGAACGAGATCGCCGCAGCCACACCGGCACCCTGGCCACTGACAGTGCAGCACATCATGTTCCGAACGGACGCGTGCGAGACCTTGTCGCCGCCGATCGAGCGGCCGGCAACGATCAGACCTCCCACTCCCTTGGGCACGAGCGACCGATACGGCACCTGGAAGTAGCGCCCGGTCGTCGGCAGGATCAGGACGCCGTACCCGTCGATGAACTCGGGGAAGATCCCGATCGCGTCGTCGAAGCGCGCCTGCTCGCGGACATCGTGCTCGGTCAGGTCGTAGAGCGCTTCGATCTTGCGGGTGTCGCGGATGCCGATGGTCATCCCGAAGTTGCGCAGCGTCGCGTCCTCGCAGCCGGGCATGAAGGCGCGCAACGCGTCGATCGCGTGCATCGCCTGGCGCGCGGCCCTCGATCTCGCCACGCGTCAGGTCGTCGGCGCTCGTGCCGTCGATGCCGGCCAGGTGGATGAGGTTGAGGTACGTCAGGTCGCCCTGATCGCTGATCGTGCCCCACGTGCCGGCGAGCGTGATGAGGTTCGCCGGGATGAGCCCGGCCGCCACCGCCTGCTTGAACGGCTTGCGCAGGAACGGCGAGAACATCTCGTCCTCCTTGCCGGTCGTCTCGATGTCCCACTCCGCGTTGCCCGCCCAGTCCCGGTAGGTCTGGGGGTCGGCCTTGACCGCGTCGAGGAAGCGGCCCTTGTTCACCCCGGTCATCGAGAACATGACCGACGCCGCCAGCATCTCCTCGCGCGGCGTCCTGCGGAACGGCGCGCCGGCACGGGCGGCCACGTCGGCGTCGCCCGTGGCGTCGACGACGCGCTTGGCGAGGACCGCCTCGCGCCCGGACTTGCTTTCCGTGATGACGCCGCGGACCGCGCCTTCCTCGACGATCGGAGCGACGGCCAGGCGGTGGAGCATCGGCGTGATCCCGGCCTCCTCGACGAGCACGTCGGCGACGTACTTGAACCGCTCGCCGTTGATGCCCATCGACAGCGACTGGCTCTCCGGGCTCGCCGCGCCCATCGCGGCCGCGCGCTCCTCGAGCTCGCGGCCGATGCCCTCGCCCTCGACCGTTCGCTTCGTGGCGGTACCAGCCGATGCTCTCGACCCCGACCTGGGTCATGTTCCCGCCGAAGCAGCCGTAGCGGTCGAGGAGCGTCGTCTGCGCGCCGGCCCGAGCGGACGCGAGCGCAGCCGAGAGGCCGCCCGGGCCGCTGCCGACGACGAGGACGTCGGTCTCGTGGACGACGTCGACCTCGCGGGCCGGTGTCGCGGCACGACGCCGCAGCGTGCGGGCGGCGTCAGCGGGGGCTGCGTTGCGTCCGGGACGGCGAAGACGGGGGCCGGGAGGACGTTGACGCGAACCGCCGTGCCCGGCGTCAGGCACCGGCATCCGGCCGCGGCCATCTGGGCGGCGACGAGCTCGCCATCGGCGCAGCTCGACCTGGGCTCGGCACACCGAGCCGAGGAAGCTCACCGCGAGCACCTGCGCGTCGGCGCTCGGGATCGGCGCTGAGCCGGACCGATTCCGGGCGGACGAGCGCGGTGACGGGGCCGGGACCGGCCGAGCCCTCGAGGAGCGGCACGCTGCTGCCCGACGACGCTCGACGGCGCCGTCGCTGGGCGATGCCGCGGATCCGGTTCGTGAGGCCCGACGAACTCGGCGACGAAACGCGGTCCGCGGTCGGTCGTAGAGCTCGGCCGGCGGCGCGATCTGCTCGAGTCGGCCGGCCGACATCACGCCCGACCCGGTCGCCGATCGCGAGCGCCTCCTCCTGGTCGTGGGTCACGAACAGCGTCGTCGTGCCGACCGCGATCTGGATCCGCCGGATCTCCTCGCGAAGCTGCCGGCGGACCTTCGCGTCGAGCGCGGACAGCGGCTCGTCGAGGAGGAGCACCTTCGGCTGGATCGCGAGCGCGCGCGCCAGCGCGACGCGCTGCTGCTGGCCGCCGGACAGCTGGTACGGGTAGCGGCCGCCCTGTGCGCTGCAGCCCGACGAGCTCGAGCATCTCGTCGGCGCGGCGCCGGCGGGTCGGCCGCGTCGACCCCACGCAGGCGAAGGCCGTAGGCGACGTTGTCCCGGGCGGTCATGTTCGGGAACAGGCTGTAGGCCTGGAAGACCATCCCCATGTCGCGCTTGTTCGCGGGGACGCGGGTGATGTCCGGCCGTCGACGAGGATCCGGCCACTCGTCCGCCTCGTCGAGCCCGGCCAGCGCCCGCAGCGCCGTGGTCTTGCCGCAGCCCGACGGGCCGAGCAGCGCGACGAGCTCACCCGGGGCCATCTCGAGCGTCAGCCCGTCGAGGGCGCGGACGCGGGCCGTAGCGGCGATGCAGGTCGAGCAGCTGGACCGCGACACCCGGCTCGGGTGCCGGTGGCCGCCTCTGCGGTCGTGGTGGTCATGGCGCGAGTACCTCCTCGAGCGGCTCCTCCGCCGTGCGTCGCCGCTCGGCGCCGAGGACCGCGATAGCGAGGACGAGCAGGAACGCGAAGAGCAGCGCGGCGAGCGAGACCGCGACGGCGACGAACGGATCGCGCTTGCCGAGCAGGTTGATCACGACCTGCAGCGTGTCGTAGTTCAGCAGCGACGAGATCGTGAACTCGCCGAGCACCAGCGCGACCGAGATGACCGCGGCGGACAGGATCGCGCCGCGCAGGTTCGGGGCGATGACCTGGAAGATCACGCGCGGCCAGCTGGCGCCGAGGCTCCGGGCCGCCTCGGCGAGCGTCGGGACGTCGATCGACTTCATCCCGGCATCGATCGCGCGGTGCGCGTACGGCAGGACGAGGATGATGTCGATGAAGGCCAGCGTCAGCGGGCTGCCACGGGTCGGCGCGGCTCAGGATCGAGTAGATCGGCACGATCCCGACGACAGGACGACGGCCGGGATCGCCAGCGGCAGCAGGCACAGGAACTCGACCAGCCGCTTCATCGCCGGGACGCGGATGTAGGTCCAGGCCATCGTCGGCACGAGCAGGAGCACCATCCCGATCGGCGGTGAGCGCCGCGATCGCGATCGTGATGATGATCGCCTCGACGAGGTTCGGGTCGTCCCCGATCGCGAACCAGGCATCGAGCGACCTGGTCCCAAAGTCGCCGCGGGTCGAGAACTCGCGCCATCGCGACGAGCGGCAGCAGCAGGTAGCCGCCGACGAGGATGAGCAGTGCCCAGCGGGCCAGCCGTCTGCCGGAACGGCCGCCGCGTCACCGGAGCCACCGGCCGGCTCGGCGCTGCACCAGCGCGTACAGGCCCATGACGACGACGACGATGACGATCATGCCGAGCGCGAGCGCCTTGCCGATGTTCTCCTGGCCGAGGGCGACCTCGCTGGTCAGCGCCTCGCGGATCTGGAGCGGCACGATCGGGCTGCCCTGGCTGACGAGCGCGGCCGCCGTCGCGTAGGCCGAGAACGCGTTCGCGAACAGCAGCAGCACCGCACCGAGGAAGCTCGGGGCGAGGATCGGCCCGCCGACATGGCGCCAGAACGACCAGCTCGAGCCGCCCAGGCTGTCCGACGCGTCGTACCACTCCTGGCGCAGGCCGTCGAGCGCGGGCAGGAAGACGATGACCATCAGCGGGATCTGGAAGTAGGTGTAGACGAGCGTCAGCCCGGTCATCCCATACAGCCACGTGCTGTCCGTCGGTCAGGTCGAGCCCGACGGTGTCGCGGAGGGCGATCGTCACCAGGCCGTTGAATCCGAATGCGGCGAGGAACGCGAACGCGAGCATCACGCCGCCGAACTGGGCGAGCACGCCCGAGGAGGCGATGACGAGCTGCCGCAGCCAGCCGCCCGGACCGCCGCTCGCGACCGCCCAGGCGAGCATCCCGCCGAGCCCCGCGCCGAGCAGCGCCGTCACGAGCGGACAGCTGGATGGAGCGGCCGAAGGCCTGGACGGAACCGCGGCTCGGTGAGCACGGTCCCGATGTTGTCGAGGGTGAGGCCGCTCGGTGTCGGTCTGGAACGCTCCGACCACGACGATCAGCGTGGGCAGCAACAGGAACAGCGTCACGTAGGCGAAGAACGGCAGCATCGGCAGGTACACGGTCGCCCGGCGGGCGCGCTCGGAGCCGGCCCCGCCCGTGGCGAGGCCGGCTCCGCTTCGCGTGTCCCGATGCGACGTCGGTCGTCATCGGCGGCGATGTTCCCAGGCGATGCCCGGGACCGCTACGGGAGCTCGATGCTCCAGTTCGCGGTGAGGTAGCTCCGAAGCCTTCTTCACCTGGTCCTGCGGTCAGCACGACCGGCGTCCCTTCGGCCTGCGCGAGCTTGCCCAGGGCGTCCTGGTCGATGGTGCCGTCCGCGACCATCTTTTCCTGGAGGACCGGCCGGGCGAAGCCCTTCAGCCACTCGTTCTGGGCTTCCGGGGTGTACAGGAACTCCTGCCACAGGCGGGCGGCCGCAGGATGCGGCGCATCCTTGTTGATCGCCTGCAGGTAGTACGCCGCGACCGGCGCGGCGTCGGTGGGGACCGACAGCTTCCAGTCGATGCCCTGACCCGACAGCTCCGCGGTGAGGGCAGCGTTGTTGTATTCCCAGTCGATGACGCACGGCGTCTGGCCCGACGTGATCGTGGCCGGGGTCGGGATCGACCGGGAGCAGGTTGCCGGCCTCGTTCAGCTGATTGAAGAACTCGACGCCCGGCGCGATGTCGTCGGCCGACCCGCCGTTGGCCAGTGCGGCCATGACCACGCCGTGCATCCCTGCCGACGCGGCCTTGGGGTTGCCGTTGAGGGCGATCTTGCCCTTGTACTCGGGCTTCAGCATGTCCGCGACGGTCGCCGGCGCGGGGACCTTGCTTGGCATCGCAGCCGATCGACATGAACCCGGCGTAGTCACTGACCCACAGGCCGGTGGACTCCTTGAGATTCGCCGGGATATCCGCCCAGGACGCGACCTGGTAGGGCGCGAAGACGGCGAGGTTGGCCAGTGCCACGTTGACACCGAGATCGAACACGTCGGGCGCCTTGTCGGTGCCCGCGTTGTTCTTCGCGGCATCGATCTCTTCCTGGCTGTTGGCGTCCGGCTGCTGCTCGTCCACCGTCAGGTCGTACTTCGCCTTGAAGGCGGCGATGACGCCCTTGTAGTTGGCCCACTCGGGCGGCAGGGCGATGACGTTGAGCTTGCCCTCGGCCTTCGCCGCGGTGACGAGGGCATCCATGCCGCCGACACCGGCGGCATTGGTCGCCGTCTTCGCGGCACTCCCGCCGGATCCACCGGTACTGCATGCGGCGGCGAGCACGGCGATGGCAGCCACCGCGACGATGGCGCCGGATCTCATCCTGGGCATGACCTCACTCCTCATACCGAGTTCTGACTGCATCCGGCCGATGCCCGTCGTCTGCACCGACGCAATGACTCCGGTCGGGACCTCCACATGGCGCATGGTCGGCCGCGTAACCTCCCCAGCGGACTCGCGTCATCGCGCCTGCTCGCAGCCCTCGATGAGCCAGCGAGGGTGGCAACGTAGCAGCGTCCCGTGGCGTCCGCAAGGTTGGCGCATCAGGGGATACGGTCTGTTAACGACTTGTTGTGCTTGCGCAAACGGCGCGACTCGGCCCAGCGCGACTCAGCCCGGCGCCAGCGACCTCCACATGTCGAGCGCCCATTGCCAGTCGGCCGGGTCGTCGAACTCGATGCGGATCGCAGCGCCGGAACCTGTGACCGCGGCATAGCCCTCGAGGACGCCGACCTCCACGCCGGACGACGCATCGGTCATCAAGCGCGCCCGGCCCAGCACGCCACCGGCCTGATGCGTGATCGCATCGGGCCCGAGGTCGACCGCGAACTGCTCGATGAACGCCTGCGCCGACATCGGCGCACCGTCTGCCGTGCCGGTCGTGGTCGCGGCGAGCGTGATGCTCCTGCCCGCGCCGCCGCCCCACCACTCGTCGGCGCTCCGCCGTTCCGCGTATTCGCCGGGCACCTCCAGCGACCAGTTCTCATGTGTGATCTTGACCGGGTCGCGCCGATACCCGACCGGTGGCTTGGGCTCCGGTTCCTTGCTCGTGTGGGTCGCCGCCTGGCGGGCCATCGGATCGTCGACGCCGCGCAGCGCTGTCAGCTCCGTCCACGCATGCCACGGGTAGGGGAGGTCCGGGTCGATCGGATACGCGCGCGAGAGCAGTCGATGGATCTCGTCGAACAGGTCGGCTTCGCCCTCCATCGCGGGCGTGCGCCAACGGACCTCGAGCCACATCAGCACGAGCGCTCGGTTGAGCAGATATCGGGCGTCGGTCGCGTCCGCCCACCACGGCGTGATGTCGAGGGCCACCCGCGGATCGGCGATCGCCGCCTCGAGCCACGCCTCGTCGCGCGGGCCCATCACGGTGGCCAGCGCCTGCTCGGTGGCGTAGCGGGTCCCGGGCGGCATCCCGAGCGGCACGCCACGCTCGCCGCGGCGGACCTTCACGCGGGCGCGCGACAGGCGCGGCCCGAGCCAGCCCAGATAGAGCCGTTCGACGTCGGGCCGGTCGGCGAACGTGGTCGCCCCGTCGCCGTCCGTCCAGTCGATGCCGATCTCGGTCCCGAGCCGCTCCAGGATCCGTCCGACGAAGCGGTGGTAGCCCGGGCCGACGACGCCCGTATCGCCGGCCGCCGTGACCCGCCCCTCATCCGATGCTGTCAGTACCAGCGGCGAGACCGCCGGGTGCAGGTCGACAGCGAGTGCCGTCTCACCGGAGGGCAGGGTCCGCTGGTGCGTCGACCGCACGGCGTCGGCGTATTCGCCCGTGAGCCACACGGCGGCATCGGAGAGCAGGCGGTCACCGGCCGGAAGGCGCGGGATGAGCCCGCGCTTCTGCGCGATGCCGCCGAGCGACACACCCAGAGCGTCCACGAGGTTCGTCGTCACCGAACCCCGACGATAGCCTCGAAGGCCCCTCGCGACGCCCTGCCGCTTGGTACCAGCAGGGTGTGCCAACGGTCCGTTGCAGGGACGCACCTCCCCGCTCCGCGATCTAATCCCGACCCCGCTGGTCGGGATTGCGCATCTTGCGATATAGTCGAACGACCAATGGACGACCTGTATCGCGACTACATCCTCGAGCACTATCGACAGCCCCATAACTTCGGGGTGATCGCGGATGCCGACGCGTCGTACGAGGGCTCGAACCCGCTGTGCGGCGACCGCATCACGCTGATGATCGGCGTCAAGGACGGCGTCGTCGAACGGGTCGGCTTCACCGGCCGCGGCTGCGCCATCAGCCAGGCGAGCGCCAGCCTTCTGACCGACGAGATCAAGGGCAAGCCGCTCAAGGACGTGGCGTCGTTCCGTGCCGACGACCTGCTCGACCTGCTCGGCATCGAGATCGGTCCGGCGCGCTTGAAGTGCGCCATGCTCAGCCACGAGAGCCTCCAGCACGTTCTCGGCGACCTCGGTGTCGCGGCGCCCGAGGGAGCCTCGGCATGACCCGGATCGAGCGCCGCTGCAGGTGTCGCCCGCCGGCCTGAGCCGGCACGCGTCGCGACCCTTCCGCATCCACCACCGCCCTGGCCGCCTGAGCGAGCCAGCCCGTCGAACCATCGGAGCCAACCAACCCATGCCGAAGTCCTACGCGGACCTCCTTCGCGAGGCCCGCGCCCAGATCCGCGAGGTGACCCCGCAGGAGGTCGAAGCCCTGCCGAGCGGCGCCGCCACGGTCGTCGACGTCCGTGAAGCGTCGGAGTGGGAGCAGGGCCACCTGCCGGGTGCCCACCATGTCTCGAAGAGCTACATCGAGCAGCAGATCGAGGCAGCCGCGCCCGACCGCGATGCCCCGCTGATCCTGTACTGCGCGGGTGGCATCCGCTCCCTGTTCGCGGCCCAGACCGTCGCCGACATGGGCTACACCGACGTCGCGAGCATGTCCGGCGGGTTCCAGGCCTGGAAGGGCGCCGGGTTCGACTTCGAGACGCCGGTCGTCCTCAACGCGGAGCAGAAGCAGCGCTACAGCCGCCACCTGCTGATCCCCGAGGTCGGCTCGGCCGGCCAGCAGCGTCTCCTCGAGTCGAAGGCCCTGCTGATCGGCGCGGGCGGCCTCGGCAGCCCAGCGGCGCTCTATCTGGCCGCGGCCGGCGTGGGCACGATCGGTCTCGTCGACTTCGATGTCGTCGACCTCAGCAACCTCCAGCGCCAGATCGTCCACACGACCGATCGCGTCGGTGAGCGCAAGGTCGAGTCGGCGCGGATCGCGATCAACGCACTCAACCCGGACGTCGACGTCGTCCAGCACGAGGAGATGCTCACCGCCGCGAACGTCGAGCGGCTCATCGACGGTTACGACGTGATCGTCGATGGGACCGACACGTTCGAGACGCGCTACGTCCTCAACGACGCGGCGGTCGCTGCCGGTATCCCGGTCGTGCATGCGAGCGTGTTCCGGTTCGAGGGCCAGCTCACGACCTTCGTCCCGTACGAGGGTCCGTGCTACCGCTGCCTGTATCCGACCCCGCCGCCGCCCGAGCTCGCCCCGGGCTGCTCGGTCGCGGGCGTGCTCGGCGTGGTGCCGGGCATCCTCGGGCTGCTCCAGACCAACGAGGCGCTCAAGATCCTGCTCGGCATCGGGACCACCCTTGCCGGCCGGCTGGTGCTGTTCGATGCGCTCGAGACCGAGTTCACCGAACTCCAGCTGCGGCGCGATCCGCAGTGCCCGGTCTGCTCGGACGCCGCCGTCGAGGCGCGCAAGGCCGGCCGCCCGCTGAGCACGGTCAACGTCGGCGAGGACGCGCCGTTCCTGCTGACCACGACCGGCCTGGCCGGTTCGGTCTCACCGGAGGCGCGCGCGTGAGCACGGTCTTCATCCCGGCCGTGCTCCGTCCGAATGTCGGCGGCGTCAAGTCGCTGGAGGTCGACGGCGACTCGATCCGGTCCGTCGTCGACGGCCTGGTCGAGCGCCATCCGTCGCTCGGCGGCCAGCTGCTGACCGACGAGGGCGATCTGAACCGGTTCGTCAACGTGTACGTGAACGGGCAGGACGTCCGCTACCTGGCGGGTCTCGACACGCCGGTCGCCGAGACCGACGAGGTCCGCCTGCTCCCGGCGATGGCCGGCGGCTGAGCATGGCCGTCCCGTGGCGGATCGCCGACGCCGATCACGACCACACCCACGCCCACGAGGACCTCGCGCCGCACGGCGGCCGCTATTCGGACATCCTCGACGCGATCGGGCACACGCCGCTCGTCGAGATCCCGCGGATGAGCCCGAACCCGGCGGTCCACATCTTCGCCAAGCTCGAGATGTACAACCCGACCGGCTCCGTCAAGGATCGCACCGCGAAGTACCTCATCGAGGACCTGGAGGAGCGCGGGCTGCTCCACGAGGACTCGATCATCCTCGAACCGACGTCGGGCAACACAGGCATCGCGCTGGCGATGATCGGCCGGCGCAAGGGCTACCGGGTCGCGCTCGTCATGCCCGACAACGTCACCAACGAGCGGCGCCAGATGGCGGCGTTGTTCGGCGCCGAGGTGATCGATTCGCCCGGTGCGCACGGGTCGAACGGCGCCATCGCCCTGGCCAAGCACCTGGTCGCCAAGGACGCGCGGTTCGTGATGCCGTACCAGTACGGCAACCCGGCGAACCCACTGGCCCACTACGAGACGACCGGCCCGGAGATCCTGGCCGACTGCCCGGAGATCGACGTCTTCGTCGCGGGCCTCGGCACCGGAGGGACCTTGATGGGGGTGTCGCGCTACCTGGCCGAGCACAAGCCGGGCGTCCGCATCGTGGCCGCCGAACCGCTCCCCGGCGAGAAGGTCCAGGGCCTGCGCTCGCTCGACGACGGCTTCATCCCGGAGATCCTCGACCCGACCGCGATCGACGCGAAGTACCTCGTCTCGAACCTCGACGCGCTCGACCGCCCTGCGCGAGCTCGTCTTCCGCGAAGGCATCTTCGCCGGCCCGTCGTGCGGGGCCGTCCTCGTGGCCGCGGCGCGTGAGGCCGCGCAGATGAGCGAGGGCACGATCGTCGCGCTGCTGCCCGACGGCGGTTGGAAATACCTGTCGGCCGGCACCTTCACGACCGACTTCGACGAGATGCAGGACGCGCTCGAGGGCGGCGTCAACTGGTGGTGACCCCGGGTCGGCCGAGCGAACCGGCGATCGACCCGAAACGCGTCGTCGCCGACGGATACGACATCGTCGCCGAGCGCTACTTCGACTGGAGCGATGCATCCCCTTCGCCGACGCGGCTGGCATGGCTCGAACGGGCCGTCCGCCGGATCCCGCTCGGGACGGACGTCCTGGACCTCGGGTGCGGGGCCGGTGTTCCGATGACGCGGGCACTCGCGGCGGGCCGCCGGGTGACCGGTGTCGACCTGTCAGCGCGGCAGGTCGAGCTGGCACGCCGGAACGTCCGGGAGGCGACGTTCACGCAGGCCGATATGACGACGCTTGACCTGCCGTCCGACAGCCTCGATGCGGTCGTCGCCTTCTACTCGCTCACGCATCTGCCGCAGGCAGAGCTGCCGGACCTCCTCGCTTCGATCCATCGATGGCTTCGGCCCGGCGGTGTGTTCGTGGCGACGATGGGGGCCTACGAAGCACCGGACGAGATCGAGACCGACTGGCTCGGCGTCCCGATGTTCTTCGGGCATCCCGGCGCCAAACGCAACAGGGCACTCGTCCGACGCGCGGGGTTCGAGATCGAAACGGCGCTGGTCGAGGCTGAGCCCGAGGACCTCCACGACGCCATGTTCCTGTGGGTGGTCGCCCACAAGCCGACCGTGGCGCGTTCGACTCAGCGAGGGAGCCGGGCATGACGCCCGCCGACCACCGTGGCCCCGAGACGGCACGACTACCGGCGACCATCGTCCAGGCGCTCATCGACCACGCCCGGGTCGGCTATCCGAACGAGGCGTGCGGACTGATCATCGGCGACGGCGTGGCTGCCGATGGAGGCCACGCACTGCGCTTCGAGCCGACACGCAACGCGGCGGCTTCGCCGTACCGCTACGAGATCCATCCCGACGACCTGTACCGGCTGACCATCGCCACTGACGACGCCGACGAGGTGTTCTGGGGCATCGTCCACTCGCACACCCACACGCCGGCTGTCCCATCGCCGACCGACATCGGGCTCGCGTTCTACCCGGACGCGCTGTACCTGCTCGTGTCGCTCAGCGCAGATGAGGCGGACCCGGCGACCGGCACGCCCAGCATCCGCGCCTGGCGGATCGTCGACGGGCATGTCGACGAGGTCGCGATCGACGTCGTCGAGGGATGACGCTCGCTCATCGCCCGCGCGTCGGCGCCGCGGTCGCGATCGGCCTCGGCGATCCTGGCCGTCATCGGCGCGACGGTCGTAGGCTCGAACGGCGGCTGGCTCGATGCCGTCGTGGCGCCACCCACCGTGGTTCGCGCCGCGCTCGTCGGTCTCACGGTCGCGCTCGGGGTCATGCTGCTGGCCCGGTCGGTCGGTCGGATGTCGGCGTCCGGGGCCGACGATGTGCCGGGACTCATCCGCGGCGTGCGTCTGGCATTCCTTGCCGTGGCGGCATTCGCCGCCGCCGCGGGCTGGGCGCTCGCTCACCCGTTGCCGCTGATCGTCGCCGCGGTGATCGCCGGGATCGACGTGATCGAGACGTCATTCCTGTTGCTGGTCGTGGGTCGCGGGCGCTAGGTCGTCACTCCCGTGCGGGTGGCGGCCAGGCCGCCGACACGCTCGATCAGGCGGTCGAGGAAGGTCTCGACGTCCGCGCTCGTCGCGATGTCGAGGTTCGGGGCATGGCCCGTGAGGTGCCGCCGGTCGGCGACGGTCATGCCAGTCGTCAGCTCGCCGCGCGTCTCGACGTCGACGTACAGCGCCTCGCTCGTGACCAGCCCCCGGTCGAGGGCCGCCGCGAGGGCGAGCGGATCGTGGATGAAGGCGCCGTAGAACCCGTCGTATCGCTGGTGGAACTCGAAATAGAACCGGAGCGCGTCGGCGATGAAGCGGATCATCGGGTTCGGAGGCGACCGACCGATCCGCCTCGAGCTGATCCTCCGTGGCCGGCGGACGCGAACGACTCGTCCGGCGTACTACCGGCTCGGCGGGCCAGCTTGACGACATGGTCGGGTGTGATCCGGGCCAGCTCAGTCACGTCCAGCCCCAGCGCCAACGGCCGCGGCGATCGATGCGATCGCCCGCGATCGCGTCGGCCCACGCCCGGAACACGATCCGTGCCGCTTCGGGATCGCAGTGGATGTTCCACTCGGTCGTCGGGGTCGTGTTGCCGGGCACGCCGAACGCGCCGCCCATGAGCACGAACCCGCGGAGCAGCCGGGGGAGCGCGGGCTCGCGCTCGAGTGCGAGCGCGAGGTTCGTCAATGGACCGAGCGTGACCAGCGTGACCTCGCCGGCGAGACGGCGGGCCTCCTCGACGATCAGGTCGACGCCGTGGCGGTCGCTCACCGGGCGGCGTGGGCGGCGGGCAGCTGCGGCATGCCCGATGCCGCGCGGCCCGTGCGTCTCGGGCGTCGTCTCGAGCGGCTCGTACGAGGGGCACCTCCTGCCCGATCGCGACCTCGATGTCCGTCCGTCCGGCAAGTTCGAGGACCGCCAGCGTGTTCGTCGCGACCTGGCGCGCCTCGACGTTGCCCGACACGCACGTCACCGCGACGAGGTTCGCCTCGGGCGAGGCGACGGCGTACAACAGCGCCAGACTGTCGTCGATGCCGGTGTCGACGTCGAGGATGATGGGGAGTGGGCCGGGTCACCCGTCGATGCTAGCCGAGCGGGTGCCCTCCAGCTGCCAGACCGGGCGCGGCGTCCCCACCCGCCCGCAGGCGTCGTGCCCAGGTGCGAGCCGGACGCCGCGATCACCGCGGCAGACGCGGGCCGCATCGCGGTCAGCCGGAGCCCGGCCGCGGACCACGCGCGACGGATCACCGGCTCGGCCTCTCCATCGAGACACGGCATGCCGGCGACACCGTCCGATGGCACGACCGATGCCAGCACCTCCAGGCGCCCGCCGGGAGCCAGCAGCGAGGCGATGCCGCACAGCGCCAGCTCATCGAGGCCGAGCGCGCCGCGCAGCAGCGAGCCCCACGGGAACAGCACCGTGACGAGGTCGGCGCGTTCGGCCAGCGGGGAGGTTTCCAGGGTCTCGACGCCTGCGGCGAGGAACAGAACGTTGGCGGGTCCGCGCCGGTCGGCGCGGCGGGACGCGTCGGCCATCGCGGGCGCAGATGCGTCGATGCCGACGATCAGAGCCGCCGGTTCTGCCGCAGCGCGGGCGAGCACGACGCGGCCGTCACCCGTGCCGATGTCCACGACGACCCGGTCGGCCCGAGCGATCAGGCGTGTGACTTAGCCGACGTCCACCTCGAGGGTGCGCCGGCCGATGACCTGTCTCATGACGGCACTCTACACTCCCTCGGTGAACCCGCCGATCGGACCCTACGTCCGACTGCCCCCGACAGTCGAACCGTGGGACCCCAGGACGATCGAGGTGGCAGCGGCCGTCACGGAGCTGATCCGCGAGCGCCGTCCCGACCTGACCGTCGAGCACATCGGCAGCACGGCGGTGCCCGGGCTGCCCGGCAAGGGCATCGTCGACCTGGCGGTCGCCACGACGCCTGACGACGTGCCGGTCGTCGCGGCATTGCTCCGCGAGCTCGGGTTCGGACCACAGCCCGGACCGGATCCGTGGCCGCCCAGCCGGCCGATGCTCGTCGGCTCGATGGTCCGTGCCGGGACCACGTTCCGCATCCACCTCCACGTCCTGCCCGACCGCGAGGAGCTGAACCGGGACCTGGCGTTCCGCGATGCGCTGCTGGCCGACCCGGCCCTCGTCGAGGGATACGCGACGCTGAAGACCGGGATCGTGGCCGGCGGCCCGCTCGACACCACTCCCGAGTACACGTACCGCAAGCAGGCGTGGATCGCCGACGTCCACCGCAGGCTCGGCGTCGAGCGCAAACCCATCGTGCCGCCGGGCACGATCGGGATCCTGGGCGGTGGCCAGCTCGGCCGGATGCTCGCACTCGCCGCGCGGGCGATGGGCTACGGGATCGCCGTGCTCGACCCGGACCCGGCCTGTCCTGCGGCGGCCCTGGCCGATCGGGTGGTGGTCGCCGGTTACGACGACGTGGGCGGAGCGCTTCGGCTGGCGGAGCTCAGCGACGTGGTCACCTACGAGCTTGAGCATGTCGCCGTCGAGGTCGTCGACGCGGTCGATACGCTGCGACCTGTCCGTCCCGGGCGCCTGCCACTGCACGTCACGCAGGACCGGATCGCCGAGCGTCGTTTCCTCGAGACGGCCGGGGCCACTGTCGCGCCGTGGCGCGAGGTCCGCGACACCGCCGACCTGCGGGCAGCGGCGGATGAGCTCGGCCTGCCGCTTCGACTCAAGGTCGCGACCGGCGGATACGACGGGCGCGGCCAGCTCCGGCTCAGCGGATCCGTCGGAGCTCGACGATGCCCTGGAGCGTCTCGGGCGTCCGGCCGACGAGTCGTTGGTCGCCGAAACGGAGCTTGCCTTCCAGGCCGAGCTGTCGATCGTCGTGGCGCGCAGCACGTTCGGGGGCATCGCCACATACCCGCTCGCGTGCAATCGCCACGACGCGGGCATCCTCGTCGAGAGCGTCGCCCCGGCCTCGGTCGACCGCGATGTCGCCGAGCGCGCGGTGTCACTTGGAGAGCGCCTCGCCGTCACGATCGGCGTGACGGGCACGCTGACCGTCGAGCTGTTCCTCATGCCCGATGGCCGACTCGTTGTGAACGAGCTCGCGCCGCGCGTCCACAACAGCGGCCATTGGACGATCGAAGGCGCCGCGACCTCGCAGTTCGAACAGCACATCCGCGCGATCTGCGGTCTCGACCTCGGCTCGACCGAGCCGCTCGGCAACGCGGCCATGGTCAACCTGCTCGGGACGGGACGCCCTCGGCCGGCCCGGCTCGATGGTCTCGGTCTGGCCCGGGCCATGGCCGACCCGGACGTCCACCTCCACATCTACGACAAGCAGCAGGTCTTCGAACGTCGCAAGATGGGCCATGTGACGGCCATGGGCGCCACCACCGACGACGCGCTGTCGCGTGCCCGCGCCGCAGTCGAGCTCCTGACCTGGCGCGACGATGACGACGCCGCCCCCGCGGACGCCGGCCACGCCGACGTGAGTCCCGCGGACGAGCAGCCATGACCGCGCCGGACGACGCGCCCCTCGTCGGCGTCGTCGGCGGCAGCCGGTCGGACTTCCCGGTCCTGGAGGAGGCGGTCGCCATCCTGATGGAGCTCGGGGTCCCGGCCGAGCTGCGGGTCGTCTCGGCACACCGCACCCCCGACCTCCTGTTCCGCTATGCGGAGGACGCCGCGGTCCGCGGGATCCGGGTGATCGTGGCCGGTGCCGGCGGCGCGGCGCACCTGCCCGGGATGCTCGCCGCGAAGACGACGTTGCCTGTCATCGGCGTGCCGATCCCTACCAAGCACCTCGGCGGGCTTGATTCGCTCCTGTCGATCGTCCAGATGCCGCGCGGGGTCCCCGTCGCAACGGTCGCCATCGGCAACGCCGTGAATGCCGGGTTGCTCGCGGCAGCGATCCTGGCTCTCGGCGACGAGGCGCTCGCGACCCGATTGGCCGACTGGCGGTCCCGGCAGACCGCGGCCGTGATGGACGAACCCTCGAACGCGCGGGCGTGATGGACGACGACCGCTGGGAGCCCGGGATGCCAGTGCTCGACCGCCAGGCCGGCCACCCGACGACGACCCTGCCGCCGAGCCTCCGGGGCCTCCCGCCGCGGTCGGTCCCGGAAGTCGCCCCGACGCCTCTGCAGAAGCACTACATCAATCTGTCGGTTCCTGTCCTCGTCGCGGGCTTCATCGCGATCACCGCGCTGAACCTCGGGGCACGAGTTGGCGACCCGCTCATCAAGCTGTGTGTGGCCATCGCGGCACCGCTCCTCGTGATCACGACATCGGACGCGATCGTGCGCATCTGGCGCTCGGCGTGGGCGTGGATGCCGGTCGATCGCGGCAAGGGTCTGTTCCGGCTGGCCTGGGTGGCAGTGAGCGTCATCGGCCTCCTCGCGCTGGTCGGTGCGGGCGTCGTCGTGCTGCTCGCGTAGGCGGTGGACGGCTTCGACCGAGGGCCCGACGGCCGCTCGACGGACCTCGCCTCCGGCAGGGGCGTTCCGACGTGGATCGCTCAGTCCCTGAACTTCTGCTCGAACTGCGGTAGTGCGCTGAACCTCGGCGCCGTCGACGGCGAGGACCGAGACCGTCTGTCGTGCGCCGCCTGCGGCCACATCGCCTACGTCAATCCGCGACTCGTGGTCACGACTCTCCCGATCACCGACGACGGCCAGCTGGTCCTGTTGCGGCGGGGAATCGAGCCTGGCCGCGGCGCATGGGCGCAACCGGGCGGCTTCCTCGAGGTCGACGAGACGGTCCACGAGGCGGCGATCCGCGAGACGCTCGAGGAGACCGGTCTCGTCGTCCAGCCGGGCGAGATCATCGGCCTGTATACGCGGCTCGAGGCGGCCGTCGTGACCATCGCCTTCGAAGCGCGGGTGGTCGGTGGCAGCGCGACGCCGACGCGCGAGGCGCTCGAGATCGCCACATTCGACCCGGAGGCGATCCCCTGGCCGCAGCTCGCGTTCCGCACCACGATGTGGATGCTGCGCGACTGGCTGGACCGCCGACGGCCGGACGTCACGTGGCCGCCCATCGACAGGGGGTTCTGAGGGGCTCAGGTCCCCGTCAGGAAGTTGGTCCCGAACGGGATCCCGCCCATCAGGCCGTCCTCGCCGTTCGATCCGCGGCGGCTCCCCGTTCCCGGGATATCGATGATCGCGCCCATCGAGAAGCGTCGACGGATCGCGTCGATCGGGATGCCGTTCTCATCGACTGCGATGAGGAACAGGATCATGTCGCCGCCGGGACGCGGGAAGGCCAGCTGGAAGCGGCTCTCGAAGGGGATCCAGTCGCCATGCCCGCCGCCGGTCGGGTCGATGGCGGCTGTCGCGATCGGCTTCCCACCGCGAGATTCCAGGATGATCCGCACCAAGCCCGCCGATCGGGCGACCCGGCCGCGCACGATCAGCTCGCGCGTGGTCACGACATCGCCGCGCCGCGCCGGCTGATCGAGCGCTAGGTGGCGTTGACCGACTGGTGGGCCCGACGGAGGCGGCGAGCTCACGACCGCGACGCGAGGCGGACGGGATGGCGAGGGAGCCACGCCCTGTGCTGCTACCGCGACGACCACGCCGAGCCCCACCACCCAGCCGGCGAGCGCCAGGGCTCCGCGTCCGCGGCGACCGCGTCCGGGCGGTTCGACCCGGGCGTGGAAGCTCGTGGCCACCGGAGGCTCAGCCGGGTCCTCCCGATGCTCAGCTGATGTCGATGAAGACGTTCTTTGTCTCCGTGTACAGGTCGAGCGCGGCCATCCCGAGCTCGCGGCCGATGCCCGACATCTTGTACCCACCGAACGGCGCCTCGGTATGCACCGAGCTGTTCGAGTTGATGCTGATCACACCCGCCTGGAGGGCCTTCGCGGCGCGCATCGCCTTGCCGATGTCGCGACTCCAGATGGAGCCAGACAGGCCGTACGGCGTCGCGTTGGCGAGCTTCAGAGCCTCCTCTTCCGTGTCGAACGGGATGACCGAGACCACCGGACCGAAGATCTCCTCGCGCGCGATGCGCATGTCGTTGTTCACGCTGTCGAACACTGTCGGAAGGAGATACGCGCCGTCGGCCAATGCCGGATCCTCCGGTGGCGTCCCGCCCACCACGAGCGTGGCGCCCTCGCCGAGACCGATCTCGATATAGTCCTTGACCTTGTCCCGCTGCTTGGCGCTGACGAGCGGCCCGACCTCGGTCGCCTCGTCGGCCGGATCGCCGACCTTGACGTTGCGGGTCGCCTCGGCGAACAGCTCGACGACCCGCTCGTGGGCCGATCGCTCGACCAGGATGCGGCTTCGCGCGCAGCAGTCCTGCCCCGCGTTGTCGAACACGCTGTACGGCGACTCCCGGGCGAACTTCTCGAGGTCCGCATCGGCGAACACGATGTTCGGGCTCTTGCCGCCGAGCTCGAGCGAGATCTTCTTCACGTTCGCCGAGGCCAGCCGCATGATCTCCTGGCCTGTCGTTGTCTCGCCTGTGAACGCGACCTTGCCGATGCCCGTATGGGCGGCGATGGACGCGCCGACCGTGCCGCCGGGGCCGGTCACGACGTTGAGGATCCCGGCCGGCACGCCGGCTTCCAGCGCGAGCTCGCCGAGGCGGAGCGCCGTGAGCGGCGTGTAGGACGCGGGCTTCAAGATCGCGGCATTCCCGGCGGCCAGCGCCGGCGCCACCTTCCAGGCGGCCATCAGCAGTGGGAAGTTCCACGGGACGATGAGCCCCACGACGCCGATCGGTTCGCGCAGGGTCAGGTCGATGCCGGGCTTCGACACCGGGATCGTCTGGCCGTAGATCTTGTTCGCGGCGCCCGCGTAATAGTCGAAGACGAGGCTCGCGCCGATGATCTCGCCGCGTGCCGACGTGATCGGCTTGCCCCCGTTGCGACTCTCGAGCCAGGCGAGCTCGTCGCTGTTCTTCTTGATGAGGTCGGCCAGCTTCGAGAGCGTGCGTCCGCGTTTGCCGGCCGCCCAGTTCGCCCAGCCCTTGCGCTCGTCGAACGCAGCCTGCGCGGCCGCGACCGCGCGGTCGACGTCGGCGCGACCGCCGAGCGGGGCGGTCGCCACGGTCTGCCCGGTGGCGGGATTGACGACATCGAACGTCTGACCGTCGGCGGCGTCGACGGACTCGCCGCCGATCACCATGCGGGAGGTGCTGGGGGCGTCCGCGCCGGCCGGCGCGTGCAATTCGGTGGTCATCGGGGAGACCTCGCGAGGGGCAAGTGGAAAGGGTCGCGATTCTACGCTCGTCCGCCGCCGTGCGGTCTTCACGCGGCGTGCACGCGCGGCCCAGCCCTTCGCGGGGTGGATTCTGCTGGGACCGTACGAATCGGCCCACCGCACCGGCCTAACGGCGGTTTCGCGTGTTGACTCGAGCGTGGTCGAGAACCCAAGCCGTTCCTTAGGGCCGGCGATGCTGCGAATCGTCTGATGGGGCCAGAATCGGATGGGCGAAGCCGGCGTCGGCCTTCCGCGTAGCCGGCGGCGGCGCCTCAACCCGAAGTCGGACGCTGGCCCTCCGGCAGGTCGTCCCAGGTCGACTTGGCGTCGGCGAGGCCCTCGACGGCCACGATGCCGGCGCCGACGATCCCGGCATCGTTGCGCAGCTGGGCGGGAACGACCGGTGTCCGGGCCGTCAGCCTCGGCACGAACTTGTCGGCGTTCTTGCTCACCCCGCCGCCGAGGATGAACAGCGACGGCCACATGAGGTCCTCGATCCGTTGGAGGTGCTCGTCGAGGTCCTGCGCCCACGCCTTCCACGACAGGCCGCGTCGGGTGCGGGCCGCGGAGGCGGACCGCCGCTCCGCCGGACGGCCGCGGATCTCCATCTGCCCGAACTCGGTGTTCGGCACGAGCGTGCCATCGACGAACACGCCCGACCCGACGCCCGTGCCCAGGGTCAGGAAGATCACGGTCCCGCGCTTGCCGGCGCCGACCCCGAAGCGCATCTCGGCGATGCCCGCCGCGTCGGCGTCGTTGACGATCTCGACCCGCCGCTTCAATGCCTTCGATAGCTTCTCGGCGATCGGATAGTCGACCCAGGCCGGGTCGATGTTCGCGGCGGTCTTCAGCCGTCCGTCGATGGCGACGCCGGGCAGGCCCACGCCGACCGGCGCGTCGTCCGGGATCGGCGTCGCCTTGGCGAGCCGCCGCACGAGCCGGGCGATCGAAGCGCCGACCCTGTCGGGCGTCGACGGCACCGGCGTCGGGACGCGCAGTCGCTCCGACCGCATCTCGCCCGTTTCGACGTCGACGATCGCGGCCTTGATGCCGCTGCCACCGACGTCGACACCGAAGGCGAGCCGGCGGTCGCCGTCGCTCGGTGCCGTCGTCTCCGTCATGGCGGGCCTCTCAGAAGTAGTTGACGGTGATCCCGCCATCGACGACGAGCGACGCGCCGTTCGTCCAGCGCGACTCGTCGGAGGCGAGATAGACGGCCATGTGCACGATCTCCTCGGGCTTCCCGAATTGGCCGGTCGGGTTGCGTGCGAGCCGGATGCGCTTCGCCTCCTCGTCCTTCACGAGCCAGTCCATCAGCAACGGTGTCTCGACAGGACCGGGGCAGATGGCGTTCGTGCGGATGCCCTTGGGCCCGAACTGGACGGCGAGACTCCGGGTGAGGCTGAGCACCGCGCCTTTCGAGGCGGTGTAGGCGTCCTGCGGTACAGAGCAGCCGAGGAGCGCGACGAAGCTCGAGATGTTGATGATCGAGCCGCCACCTGCGGCCTCCATGGCCGGGATCGCGTACTTGCAGCCGAGGAACACGCCGCGGACGTTGACCGCCATCACCTGGTCCCACACCTCGACCGATGTGTCCGTCACGGAATGGTCGGCCTCGGGCATGACGCCGGCGTTGTTGTAGAGGCAGTCCAATCGCCCGTATGTCGTGACGGCGTGGTCCACCATCGCTTGGGCATCGGCTTCGTTCGAGACGTCGGCACGGACGAACGTGGCCTCACCCCCGTCGGCCCTGACCAGGTCGACCGTCTCCTGTCCGGCCGCCTCGCCGTACTCGGCCACCACGACCTTGGCCCCGTGCCCGGCGAAGGTCCGGGCCGCGACCCGCCCCATCCCGCCGCCTCCACCGGTGATGATCGTGACCTTGTCGGCGAGTCGCATCGGTCGCTCATCCCTCCCTGCGTCGGCCGTCATCGTACCCGCGCCCAATGACCCCGAGGTACGCTCCGTGCATGGGCACGCCGTCCGACGTGATGGAAGCCGTCGCCGCGGGTGACGCGGAACGCGTCGCCGCGCTGGTGACCGAGGACCCGTCGCTGGCCATGGCGCGCGGCGACGATGGCGTGTCGGCGCTGCTGCTCGCCCGGTACAGGTTCGACCGGCCGACGATGGACGCGCTCCTGGCCGCGGATCCGGACCTCGACGTGTTCGAGGCGGCCGCCCTCGGACGCATCGACCGGCTGCGCGAGCGGCTCATGGACGACCCGGCCAGCGTCACGGCGTTCTCGCCGGATGGCTTCACGGCACTCCACCTCGCGGCGTTCTTCGGGAAGGCCGAGGTCACGCGCATCCTGCTCGACGCGGGGGCGCGGGTCGACGCGTACACGACCAATGGGTTCGCGAACCAGCCACTCCACGCGGCGGCGGCAGGTCGCCACATCGAGGTCTGCCGACTGCTGGTGGCCGCCGGCGCCGACGTGAACGCGACCCAGCACGGTGGCTACACGCCGCTCCATGAAGCGGCCCAGCACGGCGACGCCGAGCTGGTCGAGCTGTTCCTGTCGGCCGGCGCGGACCCGACCATCGCTGTGGAGGACGGCGGGACCCCGGCCGCCCTGGCCGAGGCGGCCGGACACGTCGACGTGGCGCAGCGCCTCCGCGAGGTGGCGATCAGGACCGTCGGCGGAGGCGGATAGGACTTTCGTACGGGCACTCCCGGCGCGCACGACCAGTCAAGATGGACGGGCCAGGGGAAGGGCGAGTCAGCGGGCAGCGCGTTCGGCGAGCAGTGCCGCGCGGACGCCAGCGAACTCCGTTTCGACCGCCGCCACCCGTGCAGCCAGATCCGGGATCGCCCCCGCCCGGCCATCCACCTCGATCGCCCGTGTCAGGTCCGCGAGGACAGTCGCCCCGACGTTCATGCTGTTCGACTTGAGCGAGTGGGCGGGCCGGACCGCGGCAGCCTCGTCACGGGCCTCGGCTGCCGCCCGCAGGGCCACGAGCTGGGCCCCGGCGTCCTCGATGAACGTGTCGACCAGCTCGTCGACGAACGCAGCGTCGCCGCCGGTGATCTCGAGCAGGCGCGCCATCGCGGCTGGGTCGAGGGTCATGTCGATGCCTCCACGCCAGCCAGTCCGCTGATCGCATACGTCGGGACCGGCCTGCTGAACCCCTTGAGCGATCGGTCGCCCACCGACTCGCCGCGGACCGTGCCCTCGGACTGGCCGAACGTGCGCTGGGTGACGAGGATCTCGCCGGGTGCCGCTTCGCTGCTCAGGCGAGACGCCAGGATGATCGCGCTGCCGATCGCCCCGTAGTCATAGCGGCCTTCGAATCCGATCCGCCCGAGCGTGGCGTAGCCCGTCGCGATCCCGATGCCGATCTCGAGGACGTGGCCGCGTCGCCGCCAATCGCTCGACAGCAGCGCGAATCGGTCGCGCATCGCCACGGCCATGCCGATCGCCCGCGCCGCGTGGTCGGGCTGCTCGACCGGATCGTTGAAGAACGTCATGAACCCGTCGCCCGCGAAATGCTCGAGCGTTCCCTCGTGCTCGACGATCAGCTCACCCATCGCCGCGTGATAGGCCCGCAGGAAGCCGATGACCTCCTCCGGCTCGGCGGACTCGGAGAACGTCGTGAAGTTGCGGAGATCGCAGAACATCGCGGTGATCTCGCGCCGGTGACCGGCCAGCATCGCCTCGCCGTCGGGGCTCGACACGAGCTCCGCGACCTGCGGCGACAGGAAGCGCGACAACTGGGACCGCTGGCGGTCGATCGTCGCCAGCAGCTCGCGCTCGTTGTCGCGCAGCCGCTTCTGGGCGAGCGAGGCTTCGATCCTGGCGCGCAGGATCTCCGGATCGACGGTCTTGGGCATGTAGTCGGCGGCGCCCATCCGGATGCAGCGGACGACGCTCTCGAGCTCGTCGACGCCGGTGATGACGATGACCGGCGTGTCGCGCAGCCTTTCGTCGGCCTTGAGCGCCTCGAGCGTCTCGTAACCGTCCATGCCCGGCATGACGATGTCGAGGAGCACCACATCGATCGGTGGCGCGGCAGCGTCCTGGAGCCGGGCGAGCGCCTCGCGCCCGTCCGCCGCCTCGACCGCCTCGTGGCCGATCGTTTCCAGGAGGCGGACGAGCAGGCGCCGGTTGAACGGTGTGTCGTCGACGACCAGCACGCGGCCTGCCTTCATCGGCCGTTCCCATCCGGTGCGCGCTCGATACGCCCGGCCGCCACCAACGAGGCCTGGAGCTCCTCCGGGGCGATCGGCTTCGAGATGTAGTCGTCCATGCCGGCCGCCAGGCACGCCTCGCGATCGCCATCCATCGCGTTCGCCGTCATCGCCACGATCCGGGGGCCGTCGTCGCCAGGCCACCGGCGCCGGATCCGCCTGGTCGCCTCGAGACCGTCGAGCTCCGGCATCTGGATATCCATCAGCACGACGTCGTAGTTCGATCCCTCGATCGCGGCGATGGCCTCGAGCCCGTTGCCCGCCACGTCGGCGCGGTAGCCCATCCGGTCCAGGAGGCGCAAGCGCGAGCTTCTGGTTCACCGGATTGTCTTCGGCGAGCAGGATCCGCAGCGGATGACGGGCGCCCAGGCCATGGTCGATGCCCGGCCCGCTCGAGCGGACCGTCACCGTCGTCGATCGGCCGGCGATCGCGGTGGCGAGCGCGTCGTACAGGGCGGACGGCTTGATCGGCTTCACCAGGAAGCCGGCGATCGCATCGCTGGTCCGGTCGTGCGCCCCGAGCGACGACAGGACGACGACCGGCGTCGCTGCGCCGGCCTCGGTCGCCCGGAGAGCCGTCGCGAGTGCGATGCCGTCGAGCTCCGGCATGTGCAGGTCGACGATGGCGAGGTCGAAGCGGCGGCCGCCGTCGACCCAGGCGAGCGCCTCGCGGGGCGATCCGGTCTGCACGGCTGTCATCCCCCAGCGCTGGAGAAGCTTCGTCACGATCCGCCGGTTCGTGGCGTTGTCGTCGACCACCAGCACGTCCTTGCCGGCGAGGTCGATCAGCCGGACCGGTTCGCCCGGGGCGATCTCGGGTGCCGCGTCCGCCTGCAGGGTGAGACAGAACCGGCTGCCCTTGCCGGCGACGCCGTCGCTCGTGGCTTCGATCGAACCGTCCATCAACTCGGCGAGACGCCGGCTGATCGCGAGGCCGAGTCCGGTGCCGCCGTACCGGCGCGAGATCGATGTATCGGCCTGGCTGAACGACTGGAAGAGGCGATCCATACGATCGGGCGGGATGCCGATGCCGGTGTCGCGGACTTCGATGACGATCGACCAGCGGGCGGCCGCATCGTCGCGCACGGCTCGCGTCGAGTCGGTGGCCCGTGACACCGCGAGTTCGACCTCGCCACGCTCGGTGAACTTCACGGCGTTCGATAGCAGGTTCAGGACGATCTGGCGCAGCCGACCCTGATCGCCCACGATCGTCCGCGGCAGTTCCTCGTCGATCGTGTACAAGAGCTCGAGGTGCTTCGTCGCCGCCGACGGCGCGAGGACGTCGATGGCACCCTCGATGCATGCGCGGAGTGGGAACGGCTGCTGCTCGAGCTCGACCCGCCCGGCCTCCATCTTCGAGAAGTCGAGGATGTCGTTGATGATCGTCAGCAGCGCGTCGCTGGACGTCCGGATCGTCTCGGCATAGTCGCGCTGCTCGTCGTCGAGTGGCGTGTCGAGCATGAGGCCGCTCATGCCGATGATCGCGTTCATCGGCGTCCGGATCTCGTGGCTCATCGCCGCGAGGAACGTGCTCTTGGCGCGATCGGCGGCCTCGGCCGCGTCGCGCGCCTCCTGCGCGTCCCGATACAGTCGGGCGTTGTCGATGGCGATCGCGGCGTGCTGTGACAGACCGACCAGCAGGTCGAGGTCGCTCTGCGTGTACAGCTCGCTCGGGACCGGGCGCCAGACCGCCATGCCGCCGATGACCTCGTCGTGCGCGATGAGCGGCGCTGCCATCAGCCGGTCGTTCTCGTCCGGGTCGGTGCCCGGGATGATGCGCGTCCGCCTGTCCGACAAGACATCGTTGACCAGCTCGGCCTGGCGTCGTCTCGAGGACACGTTGCCGATGATCCCCTCGCCGAGCGGTGATCGTGTCGGCGAGGAGCTGTTCGGCGATGTCGCCGCGACCGACGATCGGCGCGGAACGTCCGGCCATCGGGCTGGGCGAGGTAGACCGCGCTCGATGTCGCCGGAGAGCAGGTTCATCGCGTGCTCCGCGATCTGTTCCAGGACCGCCGTCGGGTCGAGCGTGGCCGAGATCTCACGGCCGACGTCGGCCAGGGCGGCCATCTCGTCGGCTCGCCGATGCGTCTCGCGGTAGAGCCGCGCGTTCTGGATCGCGACGCCCACGTTCGCAGCGATCGTCGACAGGAGCCGAACGTCGTCGTGACCGAACCGGCCCTCCTGTTGCGTGCTCTGCACACTGATCACGCCGATCGCGATATCGCCGACGAGGATCGGGACGCCGAGCCACGAGCGAGCTTTCGTCCCGATCCCGACGGTTCCGATCTCGTCGAATTGGGCCGCACGATTCAGCAGCAGCGGCTCCCCGGACGCGAGGATCCGCGAGGTGAGACCGGCGCCCAGTGGCAGCGGCTGCTGCGCCTCGTACGACCCGCTCTCGTAGTAGTAGGGGAACGCGATGTGGTGGGCGGCTTCGTCGAGGATGGCGACATAGACGATGTCGGCGCCGAACGTCTCGCGCATCTGCTCGCCGACGAGCTCCAGCAGAGCCGACAGGTCGAGCTGCGCGGAGATCGCCTGACCGACGCGGTTGACGATGTCGAGCTCGGCGACCCGCTGGCGGGTCTCGGCGATGAGGCGGGCGTTCTCCAGCGCGACGCTCAGGCTGGCCGCGAGCGTCGTGAGCAGTCGGACGTCGCCATCGCTGAAAGCATGCTCGCGGTCCAGGTTCTGGAGGGAGATCACCCCCCGAGCCTCATTGCCCACGACGAGCGGGGCATACACGACGGACTTGGCGGGCTCGCCCTGGAGGACGGCGGACGCCTGACCCATCGCGACCACGCGCTCGTTGGCGCGCTCGTTGATCACGAGCGGCTGGCGGGTCTCGAGGACGTGCGCGCGCGGGCCCTGGATGGCGAGCGGCTCGTCGGTGAAACGGACGCCGCGCTCGATCGTGTACGGGAAGCGGATCTCGCCGGCTTCGCGATCCACGATGCCGATGTCCACCACCTGCGCGTCGAAGATCTCCTGGATCTTGTCCCCGACGACGTCGTACATCGCCTGCATGTCGAGCCGTTCGGCAAGCCCGCGCTGGACCTCGTTGATGATGGCAAGCTCCGCGGCTCGTTCATCCGTCTCGGTGAGGAGCCGCTTGGTCTCGTCGAAGAGCCGGGCGTTCTCGAGGGCCACTCTCATGCTTGATGCGAGAGTGGTCAACAGCCGGACGTCGGCATCATTGAAGGCGTCGCGATTGCAGGTTCTCAGCGCGATCACCCCGAGCACCCGTTCGCCGGCCAGGATCGGCACGCCCAGCCATGACTGCGTCGTCAGCCCCCTACGTGACGATCGACGCCGTGCGCCTCGGTAAACTCGGCTTCGGTCCCGAGGTTGAGCGGAATGCGTGACTGGATGACCTGCGAGACGAGTCCCCGTCCGATCTGGATCTCGGGGAGCTCGTACCGGGCACCCTCCTCGATCGCATAGGGGACCGTGATCGTCGCCGCTCGCCTCATCGTAGAACGCGATGTGCATGGAGCGGGTCTCGAACATCGTGCCGGATCTCGCTCGCCGACGAGCTCGACGATGGCCCCGAAGTCGAGTTGCTTGGCGAGGGCGGCCCGCTGGATCTCGTTGATGACCGCAAGTTCCGCTGCACGTTGGTCGGCCTCGGCGAGCAAGCCGCTTGGTCTCGTCGAACAGTCGAGCATTCTCGAGTGCCACGCCCATGCTCGAGGCGAGCGTCGTCAAGAGGCGCTCGTCAGAGTCACTGAAGGCGTAAGGCTCCACGCTCTCGAGCCCGACGATGCCGATCACGCGATCTCCGGCCGGGATCGGCACGCCAAGCCACGATTGGTGTCGGCGTGCCGCCGATCTGGATGGCGCCGGCCGCTTCCTGTTCCTCGAGCGTCGAGATGCGGAGCGGACGACCCGAGCGGATCACGGTGGATGTGATGCCTGGACCGAGCTTGACGGCGCCGCGATCGAAGCGATTCGCCCTCGTCGATGTCGTAGGGGAACGTGAGCGTCGTCGGTCGTCGCGTCGTACAGGCCGACGAACAGCGATCGCCACAGCGAAGATCGATCCGGACGCGCTCGCCAACGAGCTCGATGATCGCCCCGAAGTCGAGCTGTTTCGCGAGCGCCTCGCCGATCTCGTTGATCAGCGACAATTCGGCGTTGCGCTCGCGCGTCTCCTCGATCGCGCGGGCGCGGCTCAGCGCGGACCCGATGTGCTGCGCGACGAACGTCAGCAGCGCCTTGTCGGCCTCCGAGTACCGTTCGTGCGCCTCGTACGTCTGGACCGCCAGCAGCCCGATCGTGCGGCCATCGGCGTGGAGTGGCACGCCGAGCCACATCCCTGCGCGGACGGTTCCGACCTGCTCGATCTCGCCTCGGCCGGATCAGGTCCTGCGAACGTGTCGCCATCGATCAGGATCGGCTCGTCGCGCCGGATCGCATAGGCGGTAACGCCTCGTGCCTGGCCTTCGCCGAAGGGGTACCACGCCTTTGGGATCGGGGAGGTCGGTGTCGACCTCGTCGACGTAGTACGGGTAGCTGATTCGCTGCCGCTCGCTGTCGTACAGAGCGATGTAGATGTTCCGGGCGGGGATCAGCTCGCCGACGATCCCGTGGATCGTGGCGTAGAACGCGTGCAGGTCCTTTGCGGCGCTGGCCGCCTCTGCGATCCGATAGAGGGCGTCCTGGACGCGCTGCGCCCGGTCGACAGGTGGCTCGAGGGATGGCTCGGCCGGGGTCAAGGGATCGGCGTCAGCCTCGCTCGAGATAGCGTTCGCGGTCCCACGGGTGGACCATCGCGTCGTAGGTCTCCTGCTCGACTCGCGCGGCGTTGAGGTAGTGGTCGACGACGTCCTGCCCGAAGATCTCGACCGCGGCCTTCGACCGCTCCAGCTCGGAGATCGCCTCGTACAGCGCACGCGGCATCCGCGGGTGGCCCTTCGCGAGGTAGCCGTTGCCCTTGAACTCGTTCTCGAGCTTGAGGCCCTTACGCACGCCGTATAGCCCTGCCCCGACCATCGCGGCGTATGTCAGATACGCGTTCATGTCGCCTCCGGGGAACCGGTTCTCGACGTGGAGCGACGGGCCGCTGCCGACGAGGCGGAACCCGGTGGTCCGATTATCGCGGCCCCAGACGACATTGACAGGGGCCCACGACAGCGAGGCGTAGCGCTTGTAGGAGTTGATGAACGGCGCGACGAACACCGCGAGCTCGCGTGACAGCGCCATCATCCCGGCCATGAATTGCTGGCCGACCTTCGACAACCCGTAGGGACCGGGCTTCTCGCGGCCGGTCGCGTGCATGAGTGGCACGTCCTTGGCCGCATCCCAGACGCTCATGTGCAGGTGTCCGGATGAACCCGTCCAGCGATGGTCGGGCTTGGCCATGAACGTGATCGCCCAGCCGTTCAGGTAGGCGATCTCCTTGG
This sequence comes from uncultured Chloroflexia bacterium, assembly GCA_963780425.1. GTDB lineage: Bacteria > Chloroflexota > Limnocylindria > Limnocylindrales > CSP1-4 > SPCO01. The sequence continues at coordinate 115,077 of CAWABZ010000015.1, forward strand.
CACCGTGCTTGAAGACGACGCTCCGGTCGGCCGACTCGAGGACATGGTCGTAGCGGATATTGACCTCGTGCTGGCCGTTGGCCGCCTCGCCCTTGCTGAACTCGATCGGGACGTCGGCGGCGCTCATCTGGGTGCGCAGCAGGTGGTGGAGCGGCTCTGCCTTGGTCGCCTGCAGGAGGTGGTAATCCTCGTTGTAGTAACCAAACGGGTTGGGCACAGGCCAGCCGCGCTCGGCCAGCGATTCCCATGAGTCCTTGAGCACGTAGAACTCGAACTCCGAGCCGGCCTTGATCGCCAAACCGGCCTTTTCGGCCTGGGCGATCTGGCGCTTGAGGATGGTCCTCGGCGAGACCGGGATCTCGCGGCCTGTCTCCTCGTCGACGGTGTCGCTGAGGACCAGTGCCGTCCCGGGCAGCCACGGCAGGATCCGGAGCTGGTCCCAGATCGGTTCGGCGATCCAGTCGCCGTAGCCGGTCTCCCAGTTCATGAGCCGGTAGCCCTCGGGGGTGTTCATCTCCATGTCCGTACCGAGCAGGTACGTGCAGAAGTGCGCTCCGTGCGAGATCACGCCGTCGAGGAACGCCTGGCCGTGGACGCGCTTGCCCATGAGCCGGCCCTGCATGTCGGTGAAGGCGACCACGATCGTGTCGATCCGGCCGTCACGGACCATCGTCTCGAGCTCGGCGAGACGAGGGTGCTTGGTCGCGTGGCCGTGATCGCCGTCGTGGTCGGTCATCGCTGACTCCTTGTCCGTGTGCGCGCGGGAAATCGTCGGGGGCCGGCCGACGGCGCCGGTCCGGCCCCCGTTCGATCGGTCGAGCTTGCGTGCGTCAGGCCGGTTGGACCTCCTCGGCGGCGCGTTCGAACTCGCGCTCGATCTCGGTCAGCTCGGCGCTGTCACCCATGGACCGCGGGCCCTTGAACCGCGACTTGGCGTACCCGAAGTAGTAGATCAGCAGGAGCACCACGGTCCCGACCATGAACGGCCACGAGATGTTTCCCGAGGTCGGCCACGAGAACAGGACCATCAGCACGATGACCCACGCGACCGCGATCCACGCGATCGGCTTGGACCAGCGGCCCAGGCTCCAGACGCGCTCGCTGAGCCAGCCCTGGGTGGTCGCCCCGAGGTAGATGACGACGCCATAGGCGGCATAGAGGAAGATCGTGCTGATCGCGGTGATGATCACGATGGCGATCCCACCGCCACCCGGGCCGCCCTGCGCACCGACCCAGAACGCGGCGACCGTGAACAGCCATGCCACGACGACGATGGCCGTCAGCGAGTTCGTCGGCGTCCGATAGCGATGCGAGACCTTCTTCAGCCAGCCGGCGCCCGGCAGGCCGTCGTCGCGGCTGAACGCGAAGAGCATGCGCCCGGCCGAGGCGACCGAAGACAGCCCGCAGAACGCCATCGCGATGGCGATCGCGGCGCTGAGCAGGTTGCCCAATGACCCAAGGTTGTAGGCAAGGATGTCGATGACGGCCGCGCCGCCGCCGAAGTAGTACTGGCTGTACGTCGCTGCGTCGGCCGTCGCAAGATCGGCCGGGAACAGGGTCGACAGATTCGGCAGGTGGGTCGTCAGTGCCAGGAGGAACACGAACCCGACGACCGCCGAGACGGCCACGGATAGGAAGAGGCCCCACGCGCTCGCGACGCGGGCGCCGACCGTTTCTTCGGCGACGTGTGCCGATGCGTCGTACCCGGTATAGGTCCAGTTGGCTTGAAGGAGCGAGAAGAAGAACGCGAGGATGAACGGATAGCTGGCCGCCGGGCCGTAGCCCAAGTCGATGAACCCGAGGTTGTTCGCCCAGCTCCCCCCAACGTCCTGCGGCTGGACCGCGAACAGCGTCAGCCCTGACTCGTCAGGCTTGCCGGCCAGGAAGACCAGGACCACCACCGCTGCGACGACGACGATATGCCACCACACGCTCACCTGGTTGAGCAGGGCGACGAGGTTGATGCCTGCGATGTTCAGGGCGAGCTCGATGAGCATCAGGATGCCCATGGTCACCAGTTGGCCGTTGAGCAAGCCCGGGATCAACTCGGTCGTGTTGCCGTACGCGATCCCGACGTTGCTCAGCAGGGGCGTGATGATCGTCGCGTTCAGGAATGCCGCGGCGGCGTAGTTGATGCCGGCGACGATGGCAAACTGGCCGATGAGGTTCAGCCACGCGGTCCACCAGCCCCATTCCTTGTTCTTCATCCGGCTGGCCCAGTAGTACAGGCCGCCCGCCGTCGGGTAGGCAGAGGCGATCTCCGCCATCGCGGCAGCGATGGCGAGGACGAACACCGTGACCAGCGGCCAGCCGATGAGCACGGCCGCGGTGCCGGCCCATGCCAGGCCGTAGTCGTACAGGATGACCGCGCCGGTCAGGATGCTGATGATGCTGAAGCTGATCGCGAAGTTGCTGAACCCGCCCATCGAGCGGAAAAGCTCCTGCGCGTAACCGAGCTTGTGCAGGTCAGCGACGTCCTGTTTGATGACGTCGTCGCGGGACGTTGCCTGGGTCATCGATACCTCCCTCACGAGGGCGGAGCGCCGACCTGGGGCGGCGGCGATCGCCCGGGTGATCGGGCCCGGGTCAGGCCCGATCGTGCGCTGGCTGCGACCGGGGCCGGTGCGCCGTGCGCGGGATGCGGGGATGTGCCTGGATGACGCGGGGGCGAGGGATCGCGTGCGCCTCCTTTCGCCAGCATGCTCGGATCCACCCGCGCGCTCCCTCCAGCGCGGGCATCCGATCTCGGCGCCGACTATACGCGTCGTGCCGAACCGGAGGAAGGGCGGTCGCGCCTACGGGACCGGCGGTCGTCCGAGCTTAGTAGAGCATCGTCGTCCCGGTCGGGAAGACGAACTCGAAGGCCGATGGCGGGAGCGGCGCATCCGGCGCGACGTCGGTCACGACCGCATCGCGAGTCACGGATCCGCCGATCGTCTCGATCAAGCGCAGGATCAGGCCGGTCTCCCGGTCGACGACGATCTCGAAGCTGTGGTCGCGCCGGTCGGCGGGGAGCTCGATCGTGCGCGGATGGTCGCAGCGCAGCAGGATCGTCGCTCGACCACCGGCCTCGCCGGTGCCGGTGATCGTGCACGGCCCCGTCGCAAGGACGTTCTGGCAGAACCCGGCCGGGTGCACGAACGTGTCGGGCAAGGTCTCCATCTGGAGCGGCGTGACAGGTTCGTAGATCCGCGCCATGCCGGGCAGATCCGGGTCATCCAGCCCGCGCGGGCGGTTGCGGATCGGCCGTTGGGTGCCGAGCTTGTGAGCTGCGGCGTAGGTCCGCACGAGGTCGCCATCCGAGATCCAGATCTCGTAATGCCCCCCGACGATCTGGTCCGGCCGGCTGGTCGTGACCTTGGCTTGGCCCGGATGTCTGAGCATGACATCGACTTGGGTGACGTCCTCGCCGCGCGTCGTCACGACGCGCTCGAGGATTCGCATCCGGAGGGTCGCGAACCGGAGCTCGGCGTCGCGCATGAAGTCGAACAGCTCGGCGACGCTCGGGACCCCGGGACCCAGGGTGGCGATGGCCGGCAGCCGGCGGCCGTCCGTGGCAACGGCGAGGGCGGCGCGATCCCAGAGGCGGGTGTCGGTCATCGCGCCGGATTGTACCGGTCGCCGCTCGCGCACCGCGGGGCTTGACAGCGCGGCGCCTCGAGCCTATATATCGTGACACGATATAACGCGGCACGGTATAGAAGAACCGAAACGATCGCGAACGCCGTGAGGAGGTTCGACCGGATGAAGGACAGCGACCTCGACCTCGGGCGCTTCGCCGAGCCTGCGCTCTACATCCTGGTGTCGCTGAGCGGCGGGCCGAAGCACGGCTACGCGATCATGACTGACGTCGAGGCGCTCACCGGGTCGCCGATGGGGCCCGGCACGCTGTACGGCGCGTTGGCCCGGCTGGAACGGCGCGGCCTCATCGAACCGCTGGAGGCCGTCGACCGGCGGCGGCCGTACCGGTTGACCGGTCTGGGCGAGACGACGGTCCGCGCCCAGCTCGAGCGCCTCAAGGGGCTGGCCAGGACGGGCCTCGATCGGCTACGCGACTCATCGTCATGAGCGCGGGCGGCGGGCAGCCATCTCACCTGACGACGCCGATCGTGCCCGTCACCGGACCGGCGTTGCGCGCGGCCCGCTCGGACGTGACGACCGGCTTCTCGCGCAGGACGCTCCTGCGCCGAGCACTCGGCGCGGCCGCCGGTCTGTGGGTGGTCGAGTCGCTGGCCGGCACCCTTGCGTTCGCCTGGTCGGCGGGTCGGGCAGCGAGCGGCGTCGTGCGGGTCGGGACGTTCGCGGAGTTCCTCGCGACGAACGCGGCGTTCCCGGTGGGGGAGGGCTTCCCCGCGTACGTCGCCGCCGCCAAGTCCTTCGTGATCATCATCGATCCGGCTCGCGGCGGCTGGTTCCCGGGCGAGGACGAGACCGGCGACGGGCAGGCGCTCAACGTCCGCGCCCTGTCGCAGATCTGCCCCCACCTCGGATGCCGCCCGAACCCCTGCCTCGAGGACTTCTGGATGCGCTGCCCGTGCCACCAGTCGCGCTACGATCGCCTCGGGATCAAGATCGAGGGTCTCCGCTACGGCCCGGCCGAACGTGGCATGGACCGCTTCGCGGTCCGTGTCGACGAGGACGGCGTGCTGTTCGTCGATACCTCGAAGCTCACCTTCGGACCGTTACCGATCCCGCTCGGCCGGCCGGGGGTCATCCCGCCGCTGGTCGAGAACGGATGCGTCTGAACCGACGATCGTCGCGCGTCACCGGAGCTGCCTGGCTACGCCTCTACCCACGTGCCTGGCGGGAGCGCTACGAACCCGAGATGCTGGCCGTGCTGGAGGCTCGTCCGCCCGACTGGCGGGCACGGCTCGACCTCGCGCGAGGCGCCTGGGACGCGCACGCCGCCCCGCTGATCCCGCCGCGGATCCCGCTCATCGCCGCGCTGGTCGCCGGCGTCGCCTGGATCGTGGCAGGGCTCGCGAGCGCGACGCAGCCGATCGCGCCGGACTGGCCGGGCTACCTCGCCGAGACTCTTCCCATCGGCCTCCTCGGCGCGGTCGCCGCCTTCCGGGTCGTCGTCGCGCTGGGCCGTCGCTCGGGAGTCGCTGCGCCACGCGGAAGCGCCGCCGCCCTTGTGATCGCGATCGCTGGGTATGTCCTCTGGATCGCGGTCCTCGCGATCGCCGCGGTCGGCGGTCCCTACGGGGCCATCACCGGCGCGGGCCAGTCGGTCGCAGGCGTCGGGACGATGGCGGTCGGCCTGGTCCGGGTGAGAGCCGGAGACCGGCCGTTCGCCGAGGCACTCCTGGTCGCCGGTGCGGCGATGCTCGTCCCGTCGCCGGCCGCATGGCCCGTCGCCGGCGCCGCGTGGCTGGGGCTGGCCATCGCCGCGGTCCGACCGCCCGTGCCGATGCGGCGGGCGTAGCTCAGCCGCCGGCGGGGTCGCCGCCGATGCCGGGCGCCGTCATGGTCGCCGGGTCCAGGAGCCGATCCAGCTCGTCGGGTGCCATCCCGCGCTCGAGCGCCAGCTCGCGGATCGTGCGACCGCTCTTGAGCGCCTCCTTGGCGAGGGCCGCCGCGTCGTCGTAGCCGATGACCGGGGCGAGCGCGGTGGCCAGCATCAGGCCCTGCTCGACGAGCTCCGGGCCACGTTCGGTGGCGGCCAGACCAGCGACCGTCCGATCGGCGAAGTTGGCGGCCGCCGCCCCGAGCAGCTCGATCGATTCGAGGAGCGCCACCGCGGTGACCGGCAGCATCACGTTGAGCTCCAGCAGGGAGCCGGTCTGGGCGAAGGCGACGGTGGCGTCGTTGCCGACCACCCGCGCCACGACCATCGTCAGGCTCTCGATGATGACCGGGTTCACCTTGCCCGGCATGATCGACGACCCGGGCTGCGTCTCGGGGAGTGCCAGCTCGGCGAGCCCGGCCCGCGGCCCCATGCCCATCAGGCGGATGTCGGACCCGATCTTCCACAGCCCCAGCGCAGTCGTCCGGATCGCGCCGTGGGCCGCGATCGGGACGTCGAGCGATGACTGGGCATGGAAGTGGTTCGGGGCCTCGCGCACCGGGAGTGCCAGCAGCTCGGTCAGCCGCGCGCAGGCACGGGCGGCGAATTCGGGATGGGTGTTGATCCCTGTCCCGACGGCGGTCCCGCCGAGCGGCACGGTCAGCAGCTCGTCACGGGCCGCCTGGACGCGGCGGATCGCCTCCTCGACCTGACCCGCATAGCCCTGGAACTCCTGCCCGAGGCGGATCGGCGTGGCGTCCTGGAGGTGCGTGCGGCCGGTCTTGATGACGGGCCAGAACTCCTCGGCCTTCGCGGCCAGGGCATCCTGGAGATGGACGAGCGCGGGGATGAGGACCTCCTCGATCGCCATCGCGGCGCTGAGCTGGAGTGCCGTCGGGATGTCGTCGTTCGAGCTCTGCCCCCGGTTGACGTCGTCGTTCGGGTGGACCCGGTGGCCCTCCCCGAGGCGAGCCGACGCCAGACGGGCCACGACCTCGTTCATGTTCGTGTTCGTGGAGGTGCCCGAGCCCGTCTGATAGATGTCGATCGGGAACTGCGCGTCGTGATCCCCGTCGGCGACGGTCGCGGCCGCATCGGCGATCGCCGACGCGACCTCCGGCGGGAGCAGGCCGAGCTCGGCGTTCGTCTCGGCGGCGGCCAGCTTGATGAGGGCCAACGCGCGGATGAAGCGTCGCGGGAACCGCTGTCCGGAGATCGGGAAGTTCAGGACGGCTCGCTGGGTCGATGCGCCGTAGAGCGCATCCGCGGGGACGGCCATCTCACCCATGGAGTCGCGCTCCGTGCGCGTCGAGGGGCGCTCGTACGTCATGCGTCGATCGTACCTTCCGACGGGCGTGACGGGCTGTGCACGTAGCGCTGGTGGAAAGCGCGCCGGTGGAACCCGACCGATGCGTAGAGGGCCTCGGCAGCCGCCTCGGAGGCATCGGCATAGACCTGGACCGTCCGGACGCCATGTACTGAAGAACCGTGTCATGGCTGCGGTGACCACGGCGCGCGACAGGCCGCGGCGCTGATGATCCGGGTGGGTCCCGACCGGCTCTAGCTCTGCGACCCCGCCGACCGGGTCGAGCCAACCCAGCGCGAACGCCGCCAGCCTGCCATCGGGCGCTTCGACGATGAGATCGTCGTCGAGGCGATAGTGGGGGACCGTGAGAAGGCGGGCGTACTTCTCGACGGTGAGCCGCGATGTGGGGAACGCCGCGCGATGGAGGTCGACCCGAGCGGCGAATTCGTCGTCGCCGGCGATGCTCCGGATGCGGTAGCCGTCCGGCAGGGCCGCCGGCTCGAGCGGGCCATCGCTCGCGTGGCGCTGCCACTGCGACAGGCGTCGCCCACCCGGGCCGAACCCAAACTCCGTGAGTACGCCGATCGACGCCGGATCGTCCTCGGCCGCGAAGGCGCCGACCTCGCGACCGTCGGCTTCGTCGATGACGACCCCGATGATGTCTCGGTAGATCGCGGTGTCGCGATCGGGGTCGCCGGACCAGACGTGTGTCTCCAGCTCGGGCGGCTCGTGCCACGACCAGGCGACCGCCCGCGACCCGTCGAACCACAGCCGCAGGTGATCGCCGAGCGGATCCGGGAACGTCAGCGCGTACCACCACTCGATCGCTGCCGGCGACTCGGCCACGAGCGGGGATCCTGCCAGCCACGCCGCCGACATCAGGTCCGTGGCCGTTCGCAGGTCGTCCATGGCGGCGGCCGGACGCTGGGTCAGCATCGACGCCGAGGATACAGACTGTAGGATCGGCGCCGATGCCGACGATCGAGGCGAACGGGCTGATCACGGCGTACGAGGTCGACGGTGCCGGTCCGCCTCTCGTCATGCTCCACGGCGCGACCGGCAGCGGCCGCGACCATTTCGCGACGCTCCAGCCGGTCGTGACGCGCGGGTTCCGCGTCTACCTGCCCGACGCACGGGGCCACGCGGGCACACGCTGGGATCCAGCCGACGGCTGGACCACGGCGGACCTCGTCGACGACGTCATCGGGTTCGTCGATGCGCTCGACCTGTCGACATTCCATCTGCTCGGTTACTCGATGGGCGGGATGACAGCGCTCCACGTCGCGGCCCGGTTTCCGGAGCGCATCCGGACGCTCGTGGCGATCAGCATCGGCGCGGACCGCGAGCCACGGCTCAGGGTCGGCCGCGTGCTCATGGATCCCGCACGGATCGAGCGCGACGATCCGGACTGGGCGCGCAGGCTCGTGGCTCGACACGACCCGGTCCAGGGCTCCGGCGGCTGGCAGCGGCTGCTGACCGCGATCGTCGCCGACATCGCGGCCCAGCCACTCCTGACGGCCAGCGAGCTTCGCGCCATCGACGCGCCGACGATGGTCGTGGCCGGCGATCGCGACCCCTTCGTGCCGGTGGCGCAGGCAGATGCTCTCGCACGGCAGGTCCGTGACGGGAGGCTTCTCGTGCTGCCGGACGTCGGTCATGATTTGCTTGTCGACAGGCCGGCGCTGTTGCACGCCGCGCTCGATGACTTCTACCGATCGACCGAGTCGATCGCCCGAGACCGCGCGGGCGAGACCCGCGCCACGGAGGTCCCCGGATGACGACGTTGCTCGCGCTCTATCGACGACCCGACGGTGGTGATGCCGCTCTGGCCGAATTCGAACGCCGCTATGCGACCGAACACCTGCCGCTCGTGGCCCAGACCCCAGGGCTGCGTTCGACCGAGGTCAGGCGTGTGAGCCAGGCCCTCGGCGGCGAGACCGATCTCGTGATGGTCACAGCGATGCATTTCGACGACCGCTCGTCGCTCGATGCCGGACTCGCGTCCGATGCGATGCGGGCGGCGGGGCGCAACCTCCGCGAGATCGCCCCCGGGCTGTCGACGCTGCTCGTCCTGGAGGATGCGCCGGACGTCGCGACCATCCTCGTCACGGCCGTCGTGACCCTTCCCGGGTCATGGATACTTGCCGGAACGAGCCGTGAGGAGCCTGCGTGACGGACGCGATGCCGACGACCCGCTTCATCCGCGTCGATGCCCCGACCGACGGGCACGATGGTGTGGCGCTCGTCACGATCGATCGGCCCGAGGCCAGGAACGCGCTGAGCTTCGCGCTGCTGGCCGAGCTGGCCGACGCGCTCGAGGAACTTGATCGCGACGGCCGGACGCGTGTGGCGGTCATCACAGGGGCGGGTGACCGGGCGTTCGCGGCCGGTGCCGACATCGTCGAGCTGGCCGACCAGACCCCGGAACGCTTGCGCGCGGAGGGTCATTTCGACACATGGGACCGCCTCGGAGCGATCGGGATCCCGCTCATCGCCGCCGTGCGTGGTTTCGCCCTCGGTGGCGGGTGCGAGCTCGCGATGACGTGTGACCTGATCGTGGCGGGCGATGACGCGCAATTCGGACAGCCCGAGATCCGGATCGGCGTGATGCCCGGAGCAGGCGGCACCCAGCGGCTGACCAGGGCGATCGGGATCGCGCGGGCGATGGAACTCGTCCTGACCGGGCGGACGATGCCGGCCGCAGAGGCACACGCCGCCGGGCTCGTGACGAGCGTCGTACTGGCAGACCAGGTGCTCCCCGCCGCGTTCGACCTGGCGGATCGGATCGCCGCCATGCCACCGCTGGCCGTCCGGGCCGCCAAGCGGTCCGTCCTGGCGGCCGCCGAGCTCCCGCTCAGCGCGGGCCTGCGAGCCGAGCGCGAGGCCTTCTTCGACCTGTTCGCGACCGCCGATCAGCGCGAGGGCATGCGCGCGTTCCAGGAGAAGCGGCCCCCGGCCTGGACCGGCCGGTGACCCAGCCCAGCCACGTCGATGGAGGATGACCATGGAGCGTGACCCGAACGAGGGCGGATCGGACGTCGGACGAGACCACGTCCGCGACGTCTCCGACGAGCCGCCGCCAGCGTTCCGCGACGCTGCCCCGGACATCCTGTCCCCGATCGACGACACCGCGCCGGTCAGCGGTCATATGCCGCCGCCGCAGACCACCGGCTCACCGGTCGATGCGCCGGAACACGATTGGGGTCTCGCACGCGAGATCGTGCGGCCGGCCTTTCGGCCCGTCGGCACGCACGGGCTGCCGCTCGAGACCGTTGACCGCGAGACGCTCGCGCAGCATTCCATGCAGAGCCACGCCCAGCCGCTGCTCGACACGGGCCCGGCCGGCCTGCCGGTCGTGTATGCCCTGCCGGCGGGGGGCTTCGACATCGTCGTCAACGGCGACCACCTGCTGTCCTGGGGCATCGACCCGTCCGATCTGCAGGACGCGGCGATCGCCAACCTGACGGCCTGGGCGGCGACCGCCCCCTGGACCAACGAGGTCTCAGGCGACCGGCGCGTCATCAGCTCCGATACGGGCGATGGCCTGGATGCGGTCCGGATCCTCCTCCCCGACGCCGTGGCATACCTGACGCGTGAGCTCGGGACCGATGGGCGCGTCCTGGTGGGCGTCCCGGAGCGCCACCTCCTCGTCGCCGCCACGCTTCGTCCGGAGGACCCGGGCTTCGCCGCGATGTTCAGCGAGTTCGTGATCGAGCAGTCGGGTGGCGCGGACGAGCCGATCGACCGCCGCCTGTTCGAGCTGGTCGACGGCCGGCTGGTCGAGTTCAACTAGGGTGATCGAGGCGGCCGCGTGACCGACGGCCTGCGGGTCGAGGTCGACGGGCCGGTCGCGACCCTGACCCTCGATCGACCGGAGGCGCTCAACGCGCTGACGGTGCCGGTCAAGGTCGCCCTGCGCGAGGCCCTGGAGTCGATCGCCGCGGATCCCGGGGTCCGGGCGGTCATCCTGACCGGGGCGGGCCGGGCGTTCTGTGCCGGCCAGGACCTGGCCGAGCGTGACGAGCCGGATGCTGCGCCGCTCGAGGTCGAGGTCCGCGAACGCTACAACCCGGTCATCCGGGCGCTGCGGTCGATGGGCCAACCGGTCATCGCGGCGGTCAACGGGGTGGCGGCGGGCGCCGGCGCGTCGCTCGCATTCGCGTGCGATCTGCGGATCGCCTCCGAGGAGGCGCGATTCGTGCTCGCCTTCGGCCGGATCGGGCTCGTGCCCGACAGCGGCGCGACGTGGTTCCTGCCACGGCTCGTCGGGCCGGCGAAGGCCGCCGAACTGGCGCTGGTCGGCGACCCGGTCGACGCGGCCGAGGCGCTGCGGCTCGGGCTCGTGTCGAAGGTCGTCCCCAGCCCCGAGCTGATGTCGGAGGCTCGGGCGCTCGCCGAGCGACTGGCCGCCGGCGCGCCGCTGGCGCTCGCGCTCACGAAGGGCGCACTCCAGCGGTCGATGACGATCGATCTCGACGAAGCGCTCGAGGGCGAAGCGAAGCTCCAGGGCATCGCCGGCGCTTCCGCCGACCACGCGGAGGGCCTGGCCGCCTTCCGCGAGAAGCGACCGCCACGGTTCAGCGGCCACTGACGATGGCGCGGCAGAGGCGTAGGCTGATGCCATGACCGACCCTCTCGCGCTCGATCCGGTCCTGTCGCCATCCGAACGGGCGAGCGGCGGCGCCCCGGTGCGGGCGCACGACGAGGCGTACGACGCGTGGTTCGAGCGGTTCGAGGCGCACGTGATGAGCGGCGGCAAGGTCGAGGCCGTCGACGCCATGCCCGACGAGTACCGGACGGCCGTCCTGCGCTTCGTCGAGATGCACGCCAACTCGGAGCTCATGGGCGTCCTGCCCGAGCGCGAGTGGCTGATGCGTGCTCCGACCCTTCGCCGCAAGCTGGCGCTCACCGCCAAGGTCCAGGACGAAGTCGGCCACGCCCAGCTGCTCTACCGGATCGCGGAGGATCTCGGGAAGCCGCGCGAGGCGATGTTCGACGACCTGCTCGCGGGCAAGACCAAGTTCCACAACGTCTTCCACTACCCGACGGTCGGCTGGGCCGACGTCGGGATGATCGCCTGGCTGGTCGACGCGGCCGCGATCGTCGCCCAGCAGGCACTCCGCGACTCGAGCTACGCGCCCTACGCGCGGACGATGCGCAAGATCTGCTGGGAGGAATCGGTCCACATCATGCACGGGCGTGACGTGGTCGTGACGATGGTGACCGGCACGCCGGCGCAACGCTCCGCCATCCAGGATGCGCTCGACCGGTGGTGGGGCCCGCTGATGCAGATGCACGGCCCGCGGTCGCCCGCGCGAGAAGGACATGGACCTGCGCTGGCGGATCAAGGCCAAGACGTCGGAAGAGCTGCGCCAGGAGTTCCTCACGATCTACGTGCCGCGGATCCGCGAGCTGGGGCTCGTGATCCCCGACCCCGAGTTGCGCTTCGACGAGGACGCCGGCGAATGGCGCTACACCGAGCCCGACTGGGACGAGCTGCGGACCGTCGTCACCAACCACGGCCCGATGTCGGAGGCTCGCCTGGAGTTCCGTCGTCTGGCTCGCGAGGAGACCAGATGGGTGCGCGAGGCGATCCTGGGCGTGCCCGCGGCCGCGTGAGGCGCCACATGACAGGGACCGGCGCCTCGAACGTCTGGAGGCCTGGGAGGTCTTCCGGCAGGAGAAGGAAGGCGACCCGATGCGCCACGGCGGCAGCGTCATGGCGCCCGACGCGGACCTCGCCACGCACTACGCGCGCGAGATGTACGGCCGCCGCCAGGAAAGCGTGCGGCTGTGGATCGTGCGGCGCGCCGACATCGTCGACCTCGAGGACCCCGACCTGTTGCAGCCGCCGCTGGACCGGTCGTTCAAGAAGCCGGGTGGCTACGTGATGCGCGACAAGCTTGCCGCCGCTCGCGAGGCAGCCGGCCAGGAGAAGCCCAAGGCCAGGGCGAAGTGAACGGCGCGGCCGCGCCGGCCGTGGTCGGCCTCGACGAGCTCCTGCTGTCGATGGCCGACGACGAGTTCGTCATCGGCTTCTCCGACTCCGAATGGACCGGGCATCGCGCCGCTCCTCGAGGAGGACGTGGCGATGAGCTCGTTGTCCCAGGACGAGCTGGGTCACGCCGCTGCGCTCTACGCGCTGCTCGCCGAGATCAAGGGCACGGACGCCGATGTCCTCGCCTACGACCGCGAGCCGGCCGACTACCGCCACGCCCGGCTGCTCGACCACGGGCGGGGTGACTGGGCGATGACGATCGCCCGCCGCTACCTGTACGAGACCGCCGACGCCGCCCGGCTCGAGGCGCTCGTGGACGGATCGTGGTCGCCGCTCGCCGATCTCGTCGGCAAGATCCGCCGCGAGGAGCGCTATCACCTGATGCACATCGGGACGTGGCTCGAGCGGCTGGCCGGGACGCGCGGCGCGTCGCGCGATCGACTGCTCGCCGCGCTCGCGACGCTGGGTCCCGACGCCGGGACGGTGTTCACGCCGCTCGACGGCGAGCCGTCGCTCATCGACGGTGGCGTGCTCGCCCGCTCGATGGCCGACTCGGAGCGCGCGTGGCGCGACAGCCTGGCGCCCGTGTTCCAGCGGCTCGATCTGCCGCTCCCACCGCCGACCGTCGATCCGGCGAGGGGACGCACGGCACACGGCAACGACTTCCGATGGCTGTGGGGTGAGTTCACGTCGGTCCGCGGCGCCGATCCCGGAGCGACGTGGTGATCCGCACACAGCCGCAGGAAAGCGACATCCGAGCTGCGCTCGCCGAGGTCCCGGACCCCGAGATCCCGGTGCTGTCGGTCGATCGACCTCGGGATCGTCCATCGCGTCGAGGTCCGACCCGACGGTATCGGTATCGCGATCCTGCCGACGTTCGTCGGCTGCCCTGCCCTCGACGTCATCCGGAGCTCGATCGCCGATCACCTCGGCGCGAGGTTCGGACGGCCGGTGCAGGTCGAGACCACGTTCGAGGTGCCGTGGACGTCAGAGCGGATCTCGCCGGCGGGGCGCGTGGCCCTCAGACAAGCCGGGATCGCGCCGCCGAGCGCACCCGAGGATGTCCGCTGCCCGTTCTGTGCCTCGGCGGACGTCGTGATGGACAGCGCGTTCGGCCCGACCCAGTGCCGCTCGCTGTTCTACTGCCGCGGTTGCCGGCAGCCGTTCGAAGCCCTCAAGTCGGTGTGACGACCGTCGGGATCGTGGGGGCCGGCGTGATGGGCGCCGGGATCGCCCAGGTCGCGCTCGAGGCCGGCTGGGAGGTCGTCATCCACGACGTCGACGACATGGCTGTCGAGCGGGCCACGGCTCGGGTGCGCGAAGGGCTGGCCAGGCGGGCGGCGAAGCTGGACCTCGACGCCGACTCGATCGATGCATGGGTCGACGGCCGGGTCGCCGGGCTTCGGCACGCCCACATCCTCGACGGCCTGGCGACCGAGGCCACGCTCATCGTCGAAGCAGCGCTCGAGGACCTCGAGCTCAAGCGGGCGATCTTCCGGGCGCTCGACGCCGAGGCGACGCCGGACGTCCTGCTCGCGACGAATACCAGCGCCCTGTCGGTCACGGCCATCGCCGAGGCGACCAGCCGGCCGGAGCGCGTGCTCGGGCTCCATTTCTTCAACCCCGTCCCGTTGATGGCGCTTGGTGGAAGTCGTCCCGGGCGCCAGGACGGCGACCTCGACGGTGGAGCGGGCGAGCGCGATCGTCCGCGAGTGGGGCAAGACGCCGGTCCTCAGCGCCGACCGACCGGGTTTCATCGTCAACCGCGTGAACCGGCCGTTCACGATCGAAGCGCTGCGGATCCTCGAGGAGGGCCTCGCCGACGTCGTGTCGATAGACGCCGCGATGCGCGGAGCGGGCTACCCGCTGGGTCCGTTCGAGCTGATGGACCTGTCCGGACTCGACGTGAACCTGGCTGCCGCGCGGGGCGTCTGGAGCGGTCTCGGCCGGCCGGATCGACTCCGTCCTTCGAGCATCCAGGAGCGGCTCGTGGCGGCCGGCCGGTTTGGCCGGAAGTCGGGTGCCGGGTTCTACCGATACGAGGAGGGTCGCCGGGGCGACGTCGACCCCGAGTTCGCCGACGCGCCAGCGCGCGCTCTCGCCGGCGACCGCATCAGGGAGCGCATCGAGCATGCGATCGCGGAGGAGGCGGTCATCGCCGTCGGGGACGGTGTGGCAGCGCGCGAGGACATCATCACGGCCCTGCGACTCGGCGCCGGACATCCGGAGCGATTCCTGAGCACGCTCTGAGGCCACGCCGGCGGTCCATCGACGCCGGACCGGCTACGATCGAGCACATGACCCGCGATGCGCAGAGA
This sequence comes from uncultured Chloroflexia bacterium, assembly GCA_963780425.1. GTDB lineage: Bacteria > Chloroflexota > Limnocylindria > Limnocylindrales > CSP1-4 > SPCO01. The sequence goes on from CAWABZ010000015.1 coordinate 130,208, forward strand.
TCCGTTCGAGAAGCGTGGATCGTCGAGGCCGTCAGGACCCCCATCGGGCGCTATGGCGGCGCACTCGCGAGCGTACGGCCGGACGACCTCGCCGCGATCGTGCTGCGCGCGGTGGTCGACCGCGCGGGCGTCGACGCGGCGCTCGTCGAGGACGTCATCCTCGGCTGTGCCAACCAGGCCGGTGAGGACAACCGCGATGTGGCCCGTATGGCGCTGCTCCTTGCCGGTTTTCCGGTCGAGGTCGGCGGGCAGACCGTGAACCGGCTGTGCGGCTCGGGGCTGCAGGCGATCAACTCGGCGGCGCACGCGATCGCGGTCGGGGACGGCGACGTCTTCATCGGCGGCGGGGTCGAGTCGATGACGCGGGCGCCATACGCGATGGCCAAGGCCGAAGGCCCATGGGACCGTGGCCCGCGCGAGTTGCAGGACACGACCCTCGGCTGGCGGTTCGTGAACCCGGCGCTGGCCGAGAAGTTCTACCCGTATTCGATGGGCGAGACCGCCGAGAACGTGGCGGAGCGCTGGAACGTCAGCCGCGAACGCCAGGACGCGTTCGCGCTGGAGAGCCAGCAGCGGGCCGTCGCGGCGATCGAGGCCGGCCGCTTCGACGACCAGATCGTCCCGGTCGAGGTGACCGGGCGCAAGGGCGAGGTCACCGTCGTGTCCCGCGACGAGCATCCCCGCGCCGACACATCGGCCGAGGCGCTCGCCAGGCTGCGCCCGGCGTTCCGCGGTTCGGGTGGCACGGTGACCGCCGGGAACAGCTCGGGCATCAACGACGGCGCCTCGGCGGTCCTGCTCGTGGAGGCGGAGCGGGCGGCGGGGCTCGGGTTGACGCCCCTTGCCCGCGTCGTGTCGACCGCCGTCGCCGGCGTCGATCCTGCGGTCATGGGTGTCGGGCCGGTTCCCGCCACGCGCAAGGCGCTCGAGCGAGCCGGACTCGATGATCGACGACCTCGATCTCATCGAGCTCAACGAGGCGTTCGCATCGCAGTCGCTCGTCTGCATCGACGAGCTCGGTCTGGACCCGGCGAAGGTCAACGTGAACGGCGGTGCGATCGCACTGGGGCATCCGCTGGGGATGAGCGGCGGCCGCCTGATCACGATGCTGACCCACGAGCTGCGACGCACCGGCGGGCGCTACGGCCTCGCCACGATGTGCATCGGCGTCGGGCAGGGCATCGCGACGATCGTGGAGCGCATCGAGGGCTAGGCCAGCGGCGATCTCGTTCGGCCGCCCCTGATCGCGCCCGTGCTGGCCCACGGTCAACGATTTCGACGCGAAGCGGCGTCTGTCATGACCGACGTGCCTGGATCCGACCATTCCACGGCCCCCTGCTGGCCGACGGTCACCGCTCGGCTGCCATCAGGGTCTGTTCCGGACTCCGCGTACCCCGCGGCTGATGTTCCGACCGGATTTCGTTGACCGTCGGTCAGCGATTTCGTACCCGTGTCCGCCCGTAAGGCCGGTCGCAACGAAAACGATGGCGGCCAGCCAACACCCGCCGCGCTCCGGCTCGATTCCGGCCGCCACACGGTGGGACCATCGGATTTCGGCGCGGTGCTTGTCGAAACCCGTTGTGCTGCGTACGATGAGCGCACACGCCTCGCACCCATCCCTCCGAAGGAGGACGATCCGTCCCATGATCGAACAGCAGCCGACGATCACCGAGCCGGCCCCGCCAGGCACGGTCGTCTCCTTGTCAGACGCCGCGGTCGCCAAGCTCAGCGAACTGACCAAGGAAGAGACCAATCCTGATATCGGGCTGCGGGTGTACGTGTACTCCGGCGGTTGCTCCGGTTTCCGCTACGGGATGATGCTCGAGGACGCGCCGACGCCCGAGGACAACGTCCTCGATGTCAGCGGCATCAAGGTGTACGTCGACGGCCAGAGCATCTCGCTCCTGCAGGGCTCGGAGATCGACTACGTCGACACGCTCATGGGCGCCGGTTTCACGGTCAACAACCCGAACGCCGTCGCGGCCTGCGGATGCGGCTCGAGCTTCCGAACCGCCGACGACACCGGGGCTCCCAAGGGCTGCTCCCACTGATAGCACTCTAGCGCGACCGATCGAAGCCGCCGGGCGACCGGCGGCTTTCGCATCAGGGCCCGATTCGGACCAAGGCCAGGTAGCCATATTGCCCGGTATGCCCATGTTGCCGAACCGGGCTAGACTCGCGCGGCGATGGAGATCCCGCTCTTCCCGCTTCACCAGGTCCTCTGCCCAGGGATCGTTCTGCCGCTCCATGTCTTCGAAGATCGCTATCAGGCCATGACACGGCATTGCCTCGATACGGGCGAGCCGTTCGGGGTGGTTCTGATCCGGGACGGGCGCGAGATCGGCACGAAGGGCGTCGCGACGCTGGCGGGTGTCGGGGCCTTCGCCGAGATCCGCGAAGCGGGGCGCTACCCGGACGGCCGCTACGACCTGCTCGCAGCGGCGACAGGCCGGTTCGCGATCGAGGCGGTCGACGCCCAGAAGGAGCCCTACCTGGTCGCCGAGGTCACCGCGCTCGATGACGAGGTCGGCGACGAGACCCGCGCCGAGCGTCTCGCCGCCCGTGCCATCCGGCGGTTCGTCCGCTACCTCGATCTGATGCGTGCCCGCGATGGCGAGTCGTCCGAGGTGCTCGACATCCGAGTCGAGATCGAAGCCAACGCCGGCGAGCCCGATCCCGACGCCGATCCGATGGCGACCGCCGAGCCCCAGCTGACGGCCAAAAGCGAGCCGCGGAGCCGGCGCGACCTCGACATCCCGGACGACCCGACGGTCCTGTCGTACCTCCTGTCGGGCATCGTCCAGGCCGAGTTGCCGCGCCGCCAGGCGCTGCTCGAGGCCGACACCACGGTGGAGCGACTCGAAGGCCTCATCGGCCTGCTGGAACGCGAGGTCCTGCTGCTCAGCCGGCGCCTGCGCTACTTCACGCCGGACCCGGCCACGATCGGCGGCACTCGCCGCAGCTGACGTTCACGGCGATCCGCCCCGACGGCGCCGGAATACAGTCTCGTCCATGCGGATCCGTTGGCGAGCCACGGCGGTCGTCCTATGCCTGATCTGCGTGGCGTGCCAGTCGTCCGTGACGGCGACACCTGGCCAGAGCACCGTCCCGACCGGGACGCTGACCGGAGACGCGAGCCCGAGCACCGCGCCGACGCAGCGATCGTCTCCGTCTGTCGGACCGCTGCCGACGGCACCCGCCGTGAGCCTGCTGATCGACACTGACGTCGCCCCCGACGACCTCGTCGCGATCTCGTTCCTCGTCGTCGCGCCGAACGTGTCGATCGCCGCGATCACGGTGTCGGGAACCGGTGAAGTGCACTGCCCGCGCGGCGTCGATATCGTCCTGGGCCTGCTCGAACGCCTGGATGCGCCCGACATCCCGGTCGCATGCGGGAGCCCGACGCCGACCGCGCTCCAACACACGTTCCCGGACTTGTTCCGCGGCAACGCCGACGCGGCGGCGGGGCTCGATCTGCCTGCCACGACCCGATCACCCGCGTCGGGCGACGCCGTCGACCTCATCAAGGCGAAGGCTGAGGCTGGCTCTGGAACGCTGCGTGTCCTGACCCTCGGACCGCTGACGAACCTCGCGGAGGCCATCGCCGCGACGCCGACGATCGCGGCGCAGCTCGAGTCGGTCTACGTGATGGGCGGCGCCGTCGACGTGCCCGGCAATATCGCCGGGTCGCCCGGCGGGCCGCAGGACAATACGTCCGCCGAGTGGAACGTCTATGTCGATCCAGCCGCCCTTGCGACAGTGCTCGACGCAGGGATGTCGGTTCGCCTCGTGAGCCTCGACGGGACGAACCAGGTGCCGGTGACATCGTCCTTCGCCCAACGCGTCGCCTCCGCCGAGGGCGGTCCCGCGCTGGCCGTGCTCGCCGAGCTGTTCCAGAAGAACGACTACATGACCGGCGGCGGATACTTCCTCTGGGACACGATCGCTGCGGTGGCCGCGGCCGGCTATCCGATCGGGGCTTTCGAGGACGTGCGCCTGTCCATCGATATGACCGACGGCGACGACGAGTGGCGCGACCAGGCGCGTCGATGGCGCTGCAAACGCGGCCTACATGACCCGCGCCGACGCCGCAACGGTCGAGGCACTAATCATCTCGGTCATGGGCGGCAGCTGACGGCGACTCCGACACCCGCTTGACGGTTTCGTTACAGCCGTCATAGATTATCAATGTGCCATTGAATGATAGCCGGGCTGCCGGCACGCGCCGACGGATAGTCGACGATCTCCTCGAGGAACTGACCTCCTGGAGTCCGCGCGAGCGTGCCGGCGCGTTCCGGCACTGGCTGCGCGGGTCGCTCAGCCTCGTCCACCTGCATGTGCTGACTGTGCTCGAGGCCGACGGCCCGCTCTCCATGAGCAAGCTGGCCGAGGCTCTGGATGTCTCGGTCGCCAGCACGACCGGGATCGTCGATCGCATGGAGCAGCGCGGTCTCGTCGAGCGGCGCCACCAGCCGGACGATCGGCGGGTGATCCTCGTCCACGCGACCGATGCGGGCGATTCGGTCTTCCGCGACCTTGCGATGGAGCGGCGCAAGCACCTCGCTTTGCTGCTGGACCGTATGACCGACGCCGAGCTCGAGAGCTTCCTCACAGGGCTTCGTGCGATGCGCAGGGTCCGAACCGAGGCGATGTCCGAGGCGGACGAGCACCCAGCCGCGACGGGGGAAGACCTGATGATCAGGCTCTTGCGCAAATACCTACGGCCCTACGCGGCGCAGCTCGGCGTCGTGCTGGTGCTGCTGCTCATCGGCGCGATCGGGAACCTGTACCTGCCGGACCTCAACGGCGACATCATCAACAACGGCGTGGTCAAGGGCGACACCGACTACATCGTTCGTGTCGGCGCCTTCATGCTCCTGATCACGGTGATCGTCGGCCTCGCCGCGATCGCCAGCGTCTATCTCAGCTCGCTCATCGCGAATGCCTTCGCCCGGGATGTCCGCAGCGCGGTCTTCAGCACGGTCGAGACGTTCGGACAGGTCGAGGTCAACCAATTCGGGCCGGCGTCGCTGATCACCCGCAACACCAACGACGTCCAGCAGGTCCAGCAGCTCGTCTTCGTGGCTCTGACCGTCGTGGTCTCGGCACCGATCCTCATCGTCGGCGGGATCTTCATGGCCCTCCGCACCGACGTCCCTTTGTCCGGGCTGCTCCTCGTCGTGCTGCCGCTCATGGCGCTCGTCATCGGGCTGGTGATGAGCCGGGCGATCCCGCTATTCCGGGCGACCCAAGCGAAGCTCGACCGGATCAACCAGGTGATGCGCGAGACGCTCGCCGGCGTTCGCGTCATCCGGGCCTTCGTCCGCACACGCCACGAGGAAGCCCGGTTCGAGACCGCGAGTCACGACCTCTACGACACCCAGCTTCGCGCCGGCCGGCTGTTCGCGCTCACCCAGCCGGTGATCTTCGCGATCTTCAACCTCTCGACCGTAGCAGCTGTCTGGTTCGGCGCGATCCGGGTCCAGGACGGAGCGCTGTCCATCGGCGACCTGACCGCGTTCCTTCAATACCTCAGCCAGATCCTGTTCGCAGTGCTGACCGCGGTCTTCGTGTTCATCCTCGTGCCTCGCGCGGCCGTGTCGGCGGGGCGGATCCTCGAGGTCCTCGACACAGCGCCCTCCATCCACGATCCGGCTGAACCGGTGGTTCCCGAACCGGCTGGCCCGGAGCGTGGCGTCGTCGAGTTCAGCGGCGTCGAGTTTCGCTATCCCGGAGCGCAAGAGCCCGTCCTCCACGACATCTCGTTTCGCGCCGAGCCCGGCCGGACGACCGCGATCGTCGGCAGCACCGGCAGCGGCAAGAGCACGCTCATCAACCTGATCCCACGCTTCTACGATGCGACGTCGGGCACGATCCTCGTCGACGGCATCGATATCAAGACGATGGACCGCGAGGACCTCTGGGCGCAGATCGGCGTGATACCCCAGAAGGCATTCCTGTTCGGCGGGACCGTTGCGAGCAACCTCCGCTTCGGGAAGGCAGATGCGACGGACGAGGAGCTCTGGCACGCGCTCGATATCGCCCAGGGCCGCGACTTCGTCAGCGAGATGGACGGCGGCCTCGAGGCTCCGATCACCCAGGGCGGCAGTAATGTCTCGGGCGGCCAGCGGCAACGGCTCGCGATCGCACGGGCGGTCGTGAAGGACGCCCCGATCTACATCTTCGACGACAGCTTCTCCGCGCTCGATTTCGCCACCGACGCCCGGCTTCGGGCCGCGCTTGGGCGCGAGCTGGGCCGCGCGACGGTGATCATCGTCGCCCAGAGAGTCGGCACCATCCTGAACGCGGACCAGATCATCGTCATGGACAACGGCCGGATCGTCGGCAGCGGCACGCACCGCCAACTCCTGGAGACGAACGAGACCTATCGCGAGATCGTGTTCTCGCAGCTGTCCGAGGAGGAGGCTGTCGCATGAGCGGGCGACCCGGCGCGGACGGGCCTCCGGCCGGCGCACGACAGCCCGGCGGGCCGGGAGCTCCCGTGTTCCGCCCCGGCGCAGCCGGACCCGGAGCACCGGGCGGTCGACCGATGGGCGGTCCGGGCGGTGGCCGCGGTCCCGGGATGATGGGCATGGGGATGGGCCTGCCGCCCGCCAAAGCCGCTGACTTCCGAGGCTCGCTGCGCCGACTGTTCGGGACGCTCGGGCCGGAGCGACCCCTGATCGTCCTCGTCGTTCTGCTCGCGATCGTGAGCGTGACCTTCAACGTCATCGGCCCGAAGATCCTCGGCGAGGCGATCAACCTGATCGTCGAGGGCGAGCTCGGCAAGCAGATCCTCGGCAGCGGGGCGACCCAGCAGCAGGCGATCGACACGGCGCGGGCGCAGGGTCAGAACCAGCTCGCCGACATGCTGTCCGGCATGCAGCTCAACGCCGGCCGGGATCGATTTCGGGGCGCTCGCCGGACTGCTCGGCGTCCTGGTCGCCGTCTACGTGATCAGCTCGATCTTCGGCTGGATCCAGGGCTGGATCATGGCCGGGGTCACGCAGCGGACGGTCCTCAAGCTGCGCGCCGACGTCGACCGCAAGCTCGGCCGGCTGCCGCTCCGCTACTTCGACAGCCACCCTCGGGGCGACCTGCTCAGCCGGGTCACGAACGACATCGACAACATCGGCCAGTCGCTCCAGCAGAGCCTGACCGCGCTGATCACGTCGCTCCTGACGATCGTCGGCGTGTTGATCCTGATGCTCACGATCAGCCCGCTCCTTGCGGCCATCTCGCTGCTCGCGGTGCCGGCGTCGCTGGCCGTCACGATCCTCATCGTCCGCCGCTCCCAGCAGCAGTTCGTCGCCCAGTGGGCATCGACCGGCGCGCTGAACGGCCACGTCGAGGAGATGCACACCGGGCACTCGATCGTGAAGGCATTCGGTCGGCAGCGCGAGGCGATCGAGGTGTTCGACCGGGAGAACGAGCGCCTCTTCGACGCCAGTCGCCGGGCGCAGTTCATCTCCGGGATCATCCAGCCGGCGATGACGTTCATCTCGAACCTGAACTACGTCGCGATCGCGGTCATCGGCGGACTCCGGGTCGCGGCCGGTCAGCTCAGCATCGGCGACGTCGTCGCCTTCATCCAATACTCGCGCCAGTTCACGTTCCCGATCATCCAGACGGCGAGCATCGTCAACGTCCTCCAGTCGGCCGTCGCCTCGGCCGAGCGCGTCTTCGAGCTCCTCGACGAGCCCGAGGAGTCCGCCGACCCCGTCCGCGCGGTCCCGCTCGATGCGCCCGTCGGCGCGGTCCGGTTCGAGGACGTGTCGTTCCGCTACCTACCCGAGCAGCCGCTGATCGACGACCTGTCGCTCGACGTCTCGGCCGGCGCGACCGTCGCGATCGTCGGCCCGACCGGGGCCGGCAAGACGACGCTCGTCAACCTGCTGATGCGCTTCTACGAGCTCGATGCGGGACGCATCACGATCGACGGGATCGACACCCGCGACGCTACCCGCGACGACCTGCGCCGATCGTTCGGGATGGTCCTTCAGGACACCTGGCTGTTCAACGGGACGATCCGCGAGAACATCGCCTATGGTCGGCTCGACGCCACGGACGAGGAGCTCCGCGCCGCGGCCGAGGCCGCCCATGTCGACCACTTCGTCCGGACGCTGCCGGACGGGTACGACACGGTCATCGACGACGACGCGACGAACCTGTCAGCGGGTGAGAAGCAGCTCCTGACGATCTCCCGTGCGTTCCTTGCCGACCCGCCGATCCTCATCCTGGACGAGGCGACGTCGTCGGTCGACACGCGGACCGAGGTCCTGATCCAGCGCGCGATGGCCGGGCTGATGCGTGGGCGGACGACGTTCGTGATCGCCCACCGCCTGTCGACCATCCGCGACGCCGACACGATCCTCGTCATGGATCGCGGCAAGATCGTGGAGCAAGGCGACCACGCGTCGCTCCTCGCTCGGGGAGGCTTCTACGCGGAGCTCTACGAGAGCCAGTTCTCCGAGGCACTGGCCGAGGCTGTCTGAGCGAAGGGACTCAGCGCGGCGTCGGTCGCAGCGCGTAGACCCTGCCGGTCCTGCGCGCGAGGTCCTCGAGCTCGGTCGTGGTCTGGACGTCGTACGAGGCGAGCTCGACCAGCTCGTCGGTCGGCAGGTACCGGCGCCCGGGATCGCCGATCAGGACCTCGATGCCGCGCGCCTGCGCACGCCGGAGCCACGGCAGCACACGTTCCGCCAGCCTGGCGTCGTACCAGCAATCGCCGGCCAGGATGATGTCGACCTCGGGCGCCGCGTCGTCCAGCACGTCGCGATCCACGATCGCCATCCGCCGGCCGTTGGCGCGCGCGTTGCGCTCCATCGCCGCGGCGGCGAAGCCATCGATGTCCGCGCCGGTCGCGGCCGAAGCGCCGGCACCCAGCGCAGCGATCGCACACAGGCCTGAACCGGAAGCCAGATCGAACACGCGGCGGCCGGCCACCGCCTCCGGATGGTCACGCAGGTATCGCCCGATCGCGAGCCCGCCGGCCCACGCGAATGCCCAATACGGCAGCGGGGCATCCGGGTCGCGCGTCTCGATCTGCGTGGCATGCCAGAGGGGCAGCACCTCGTCGGCCAGATGGAGGCGGATCTCCTCGAGCCCCGGGACCGGTCGGAGTCGGGTGTGGCGGAGGACGAAGGCGCGGCGCGTCGCCGGCATCGCGGACGGTGAACCTGACGGCAGCGACGCAAGCGCCCGTTCAGTCGTCGGTGAAGCGCTCTTCCTTCCAGGGATCGGCGTTGTTGTTGTAGCCGTAGCGCTCCCAGAAGCCGAGCTGATCGTGGTCGAGGAACTCCAGACCGCGGATCCACTTCGAGCTCTTCCAGAAGTAGCGCTTCGGCACGACGAGGCGGAGCGGGTAGCCGTGCTCGGGCTCGAGCGGCTGGCCGCCGTACGTGTCGGCGAGCAGGACGTCATCGTCGTCGAGGATGTCGAGCGGCAGGTTGGCCGTGTAGCCCTGCTCGGCATGGCTGACCACGTGCGTGGCACTCGGGCGGACCTGCGCCAGCTCGAGGATCTCCTGGATCGGGACGCCCTCCCAGTCGGTATCGAGCTTCGACCAGCGGGTCACGCAGTGCACGTCGGTGTGGACCTGCTTGCGTGGCAGCTCCTTGAACTGCTGCCACGTCAGCGTGAACGGCGCATCGACCTCGCCCCACACCTTGAAGTCCCAGGTCGCGAGGTCCGTGTGCGGCACCGAGCCGTAGTGGAGGACCGGGAACTTCTCCGTCTTGTACTGGCCGGGCGGGATGCGCTCGGCGATGGCGGGGTCGACGGCGGTGTTGCCGAAGAGTCGTTCGAACATGGGACGGGAGATCCTTCCTGGCGGGGGTGCCGGTATCGTCGCACAACGTCGATGACGATCCCGTGACCGGTGTCCACCCGCTACGCTTCGCGCCGTGGCCGACCAAGGCGATCCCCGGATCATCATCGTCATGCCCGCGTACAACGCCGCTCTCACGCTGGAGCGGACGTACGCCGACATCCCGCACGACCTGATCGACCGGATCATCCTCGTCGACGACGTGTCGGGCGACGAGACCGTCGACATCGCGCGCCAGCTCGGCCTCGACGTCATCATCCACGCGCAGAACCGGGGCTACGGCGGCAACCAGAAGACCTGCTACGACGCGGCGCTGGAGGCCGGCGCCGACATCGTGGTGATGCTCCACCCCGACTACCAGTACGACGCGACCCGGATCCCCGCGCTCGTCGAGCCGATCGCCAGGGGCGAGCGAGATCTCATGCTCGGGAGCCGGTTCCTCGGCGACCCGCTGGCGGGCGGGATGCCGACCTGGAAGTACGTGAGCAACCGGTTCCTGACAACGGTCGAGAACATCGCATTCGGGCTGCGCCTGTCCGAATACCACACCGGCCTGCGCGCGTACAGCCGGCAGCTGCTCGAGACCATCCCGTATCACGCGAACAGCGACGACTTCGTCTTCGACCAGGAGCTGATCGCCCAGGTCGTGGCCGCCGGGATGCGCGAGCGCATCGGTGAGATCGCGGTGCCGACGCGCTACTTCGAGGAGGCCAGCTCGGTGGGCTTCCGTCGCAGCGTGGTGTACGGCCTCTCGACGCTGCGCGTCGTCGCGCGCTATCTCCTCCATCGACTGCGGCTGCGCCCGTCAAAGAAGCTGACCGCCCGCCGCCCGTGAGCCGCCGCACCTCGATCCGCGCGGCCCTCGGCATCGCGATCAGTGTCGCCGCACTGGCGATCCTCCTCCGGTCGGTCGACGTCGGGGACGCCCTCGACGTCCTCCGCCAGGCCGACCTCGCGATCGTCCTGCTCATGGTCGTGTCCGTCGTCCTCGATGTCGCGGCGCGTGGCGCTCGCTGGCGGGCACTGCTGGCGTCCATACGCCGGCTCGCCTACCTGCGCGTGCTCGGGTATACGTTCGTCGGCTACCTCGCGAACAACGTCCTGCCGGCCCGGCTCGGCGAGCTGGTCCGCAGCCACGCCCTGGGCGAGGGGGAGGGCATGAGCCGGACGACGGTCCTCGGCACGGTCGTCGTCGAGCGGATCGTCGACACCGTGATCGTCGTCGGGTTGGCCGCAGGCTCCGTGGTGATCCTCGACGTCAGTGGGATCGTGGCGACCGGCGTCGTGCTCGGCGCCGTGTTCGTGGGCATCCTGGTCGTCGGCCTCGTCGTCGCGATCCTGAGCCATCGACTGCCGGGCGCGGAACGCGTCAGCGCCGCGGCCGAGCGGTTCCCGCGGATCCTCGACCTCGCGCGCCGTTTGCGCGAGGGACTCGCGGTCGTCAGCCGGCCTGGGACGGTGGTCGCCGCCCTCGGGTTCAGCGCGCTCGCATGGACGTTCTCGATCCTGACATTCGTCCTCGGCGGACGGGCGCTCGGCATCGACCTGAGTCCCGTCGAGGGTGCCCTGCTCTCGAGTGGCGTCGCCCTCGCCACGATCGTGCCCTCAGGCCCCGGCTACCTCGGCACATTCGAGCTCACCGCCGTCGGGATCGCGACGCAGGTCGGCGTCGACGCCGATGCGGCCTTCGCGATGGCGCTGCTCGTGCACGCGATGATCCTGCTGGTGACCTCGGTCGGTGGCGCGGTCTCGGCCCTGCGACTCGGCGTCGGTCTGTCGACCGGGTCGCGGGACGAGGAGCCCGCCGCGAGCTAGGCGGCGCGTTCGGCCGCGGGGTCGTCGCTGATCGGCGCGTCGTACGGCGCGAACGACAGCGGCAGGCCGACCCGCCCGGTCACGCGCACGAATTCGAGCGTGTAGCGCTCGTACATCTCATCGAGCAACGTGATCGCCTCGAGGTGATCGGGTCGCCCGGCCGCCGCGCGCGCCTCGGCGCGCGACGTCCAGAGGCAGAACGACAGGCACGTGCCGTCGTTGGCCGTGGGTCCCTTGAAGTAATGGACGAAACCCGGAGCCGAGGCCGCTTCGAGATGGGCGCGCTCGTCGTACTCCGCGAGGCGCAGCTCGTCGGCATCGGCTCGATGGACGGAGCGGAACGCCACGAGATACCACTCGCCCTCGCCGAGGTGCTGTGCGACATCGCTCCAGTCGAAGGCATCGGCGATGGGCAGCCACGCGTAGGAGTCGGAGACGGGTCCGAGAGTGGCCAGCGCGTCCATGTGCCGGCAGCATCTGCTTCACCGACGCGATTGTCAAATCGTGGAAAGTCCCGATGCCATATCGCGATAGTACCGACGGCGTGCTTCGCTCAGACCACCCCGAGCGAGGTCTCGACCTCGGTGGCCGACCGCCGGAGCGCGGACCGCGCCCGGGACTGCCAGCGACGACTGGCCCGCTCCAACGGCGCGGCGACCCCGAGTGCGGCCACGATCTCGTCGTCCTGCAGGACGGGGACAGCCAATGTGATGGCCCCGGAGAACGTCAGGCCGTCGTCCTGCGCGAAGCCCTCGGACACGATCGCGGGCAGCGAGCGTCGGATGGTCGCTCCCTCCGCGACCTCTGCCAGAGCCGCGTCCTGGACCTCGGGTGGGGCGTACGCGAGCAGGACCAGCGCCACGGCCCCGAGGTGCAGCGGACCCGCCTGCCCGGTCTCGACGACGACGCGCAGCGATTGGGGCGATGGCTCTTCGGCGAGGCTGACAGCGCCGAGTCCGATCCGGCGGCTGATGAACGCCGTCTCCCGCGTCGTCACGGCGAGGTCGGCGAGGACAGGCTCCGCCGCCCGGATGAGCTCCTCGGCCGTCACGATCGGGCCCGCGCCGATGACGTGGAGACGAGCGCCGAGTCGGTAGCCGCCCTCCTGGCGCTCCACGAACCCGAACTCGGTCAGCGTGCGCAGGTAGCGGTAGATCGTCGAGAGCGGGGTCTCGAGGAGCGTGCTGAGTTCGTCCGCGCGGATCTCGCCGCGGTCGGCGATGGTCAGGAACACGCGCAGCCCGCGCGCGAACGACGTGTCTTCGCCAGCTTCTTCGGGGGGTCGGTCGAGGGCCGTGGTCACAGGGTCTCCGGGTGCCTGGGGGAACGGTCAGGGTACCGCAGCAGACCCGAAGACGCGGCGTCGCGAGCCGGTCGGCGATACTGCGCTCGTGAGGATCAGCGCCATCCGGCTCCAGCGGCTGCGTGTGCCGCTCGAGCCACCCTTCCCGGCGGCATGGGATCCCGTGCCGCGCACGGAGTTCCCGGTCACGATCGTCCGCATCGAGACCGATGAGGGCGTGACCGGCCTCGGTTCGGGCGACACGATGGACGGGTTCGAGGCGTTCGAGCACCTGTTCATCGGGCAGGACCCGCTGGCGATCGCGCGCCACGTCCGCGTGCTCGAGACGATCGATTTCCACGCCGGGCGGTACTGGCCACTCGAGGCGGCGCTGTGGGACATCGCCGGCCAGGTCGCCGGGCGTCCCGGTCGCGACGTTGTTCGGCGGAGCGAGCGATGGGCTGCCCGCCTATGCCTCGTGCGGGATGCTCCTGCCGGCAGCGGAACGCGCCGAATCCGCCCTGCGACTCCGGGAGGAAGGGTTCCGGGCGCTCAAGATCCGGGTCGACCCGCGCCGCCTCGACGAGGGGCTCGCTGCGGTCACGGCGACCAGGGCCGCGGTCGGTGACTCGATGGCGATCATGGTCGATCTGAACCAGGGCTGGCGGATGGCCGGCGACATCACGCCGTCGATCGACGTGACCGCCGCGCGGGAGATCGCCGCCCGTCTCGCAGATCTGGGTGTCCTCTGGCTCGAGGAGCCGCTGATCGGCACGGACCTGCGGGGGCTCGCCTCGTTGCGCGCGTCGGGGCTCGGCATCCGGATCGCCGGCGGGGAGATGACACGGACGCATCACGAGGCGCTGGCCGCCCTGGAGGCGGATGCGTTCGACGTGTACCAGCAGGACGTCGTGCTCGCGGGCGGGATGCTCCGCAACCGGACGCTGGCCGAGCTCGCGCTTGCGCGCGGCCGCTGGTTCACGCCGCACACCTGGACGAACGGTCTGGGCTTGCTCGCCAATCTCCATGTCGCGGCCGGCGTCGGTGGCGGCCCGTTCCTCGAGTTCCCGTACGACCCACCCGGCTGGACCCCGGAGCGGCGCGATGCGTTCCTCGCCGAGCCGATCCGACCGGATGCCGAGGGGATCCTGCATGTCCCGGCGACGCCCGGCCTGGGGGCCGTCCTCGACGACGTCTCGATCCGGAGGTTCGCCGCATGACCGCGACGCGCGCCCACCACCGCCGATTGGATCGCCCGGGCGGACGCGGTCGAGCCGCGCAACGAGGCGTTCATCGACGGCCGTTTCGTGCCGGCCGCTTCGGGGCGGACGTTCGACGACGTCGCCGGACGCGACGGGCGCGTCATCACGCGCGTCGCGGAGGGAGGGGCCGAGGACGTCGATCGTGCGGTCGCCGCCGCGCGTCGCGCGTTCGACGATCGGCGCTGGGCAGACATGTCGCCCGCCAAGCGCAAGATCATCCTGCTGAAGCTGGCCGAATCGATCCGCGCCAACAAGGACGAGCTGGCGCTGCTCGAATCGCTCGACGTCGGCAAGCCGATCCGCGACGCACTCGCCGTGGACGTGCCGTCCGCGGCCAAGACCATCCAGTGGTTCGCCGAGACGATCGACAAGCTCTACGGCGAGGTGGGTCCGACCGGTCCCGAGGCTCTGTCGCTTGTGACCCGCGAGCCGATCGGGGTGGTCGGTGCGATCGTGCCGTGGAACTACCCGCTGATCGTGACGGCGTGGAAGCTCGGGGCGGCGCTGTCGACCGGCAACTCGGTCGTCCTCAAGCCCGCGTCGGCCTCGCCCCTGACTGCGCTGCGGCTGGCCGAGCTCGCGTCGGAGGCCGGGCTCCCGGACGGGGTGCTCAACGTGGTCCCGGGCCCGGGCGCGGTGCTGGGCGAGGCGCTGGCGCGGCATCCCGGCGTCGACAAGATCGCGTTCACGGGTTCGACCGACGTCGGTCTGTCGCTGCTCCGCGCGATCGGCGAGACCGACGTCAAGGGCATCTCACTGGAGCTCGGCGGCAAGAGCCCCCAGGTCGTGCTGGCCGACGTCGGCGACCTCGAAGCGGCGGCATCGGCGATCGGCTGGGGCATCTTCTACAACAGCGGCCAGACCTGTAACGCAGGCTCGCGGCTGGTCGTGCATCGGTCGATCCGCGAGGAGCTCGTCGGAGCGGATCGCCGACCTCGGCCGGCAGCTCGCCCCCGGCGAGCCGCTCGACCCGGCGACGCGGCTCGGCTCGATCGTCGATGCGAAGCAGCTCGACAAGGTCCTCGGCTACGTCGAGCTCGGACAGCGGGAGGGAGCGCGGCTGGTGGCCGGCGGGCAACGCGTCCGCGAGGACAGCGGCGGCTACTACATCCCGCCGACGATCCTCGACGGCGTCGACAACGACTGGCGCGTGGCGCGCGAGGAGATCTTCGGCCCCGTCCTGACGGTCACGGAGTTCGACGACGAGGCGGATGCGCTGCGGATCGCCAACGACTCGCCGTACGGTCTCGCCGCCGGCGTCTGGACGCGCGACGTGACCAGGGCCCATCGCCTGGCGCGGGCGCTCCGTGCCGGGACGGTCTTCGTCAACACGTTCGACACCGCCGACATCACGGTCCCGTTCGGCGGCTTCAAGCAGTCGGGCTTCGGCCGCGACAAGTCGCTCCACGCCCTGGACGGCTACACCCAGCTCAAGACGACCTGGATCGACCTGTCGGATGGATGAGGAGACGCCGCTCATGACGGACATGGACTCGGCGGCCGGCCAGGGGCTGCAGCGGCGCCGCAGCGGTGGCCGCGCGGGTCACGAGCGCAGCCGCCTCCCGATGCAGCGGCCGTGGGCGCAGCCGCGGATGCGCTACGGGCCGACCGAGGTCCTGTCCGCCGACGAGATCGAGTCGATCCACCACGCGTCGCTGCGCGTCCTGTCCGAGCTCGGGATGGACTTCCTCGACGCGGACGCGCGCGAGGCGCTGCGGGCGGCTGGTGCCCAGACCTCGCCCGATACACAGCGCGTCCGGTTCGATCCCGACATGGTCACCGAGACGATCAAGACAGCGCCCTCGACGTTCGCGCTGCACGCCTGGAACCCCGCCCACGACCTGCAGCTCGGCGGCGACTGGGTGGCATTCGGGACGGTCGGCAGTCCGCCGAACGTGTCGGACCTCGACCGTGGCCGGCGCATCGGCAACCGGGTCGATTACCAGAACCTCCTGCGCCTCGGCCAGGCGCTCAACACCGTCCATTTCCTCGCCGGCTACCCGGTCGAGCCGGTGGACATCCACCACGGTGTGCGCCACCTGCACGCGACGTTCGACGCCCTGACGCTGATGGACAAGGCGATCCACTGCTACAGCCTCGGGACGGCAACGGAACATCGACGTGCTCGAGATGGTCCGGATCGCGCGCGGCATCGAGGACGCGACGCTCGACTCCGAGCCGTCGGTGTTCACGGTCGTCAACTCGAGCTCGCCGCTCCGCCTCGACGCGCCGATGCTCCAGGGGATCATGGCCTTCGCCGAGCGCAACCAGGTCGTGTGCATCACGCCGTTCACGCTGGCCGGCGCGATGGCCCCGGTGACGCTCGCCGGCGCCCTCGCGGAGCAGAACGCCGAGGCCCTCGCAGGGATGGTGCTGACACAGGTCGTCCGGCCCGGCGCGCCGGTGATCTACGGCGGGTTCACCTCGAACGTCGACATGCAGTCGGGCGCGCCGGCGTTCGGGACGCCCGAGTACATGCGGACGGCGATGATCGGCGGCCAGCTCGCGCGCCGCTACGGGGTGCCCTATCGCTCATCCAACGTGAACGCCGCGAACGCGCTCGATGCGCAGGCCGCATACGAGTCGGTGTTCTCTCTGTGGGGCGCGATCATGGGCGGCGTCAACCTGCTCATGCACGGGGCCGGCTGGATGGAAGGCGGGCTCCACGCGAGCTACGAGAAGATGGTGCTCGACGCGGAGCTGCTCGGGATGGTCGAGGCGTTCCTCGATCCGGTCGTCGTCGACGACGCGTCGCTCGCGTTCGACGCGATGGTCGACGTCGGGCCGGGTGGCCACTTCTTCGGGACGGAGCACACGCAGAGCCGCTACAAGACGGCGTTCCACAGGCCGATGCTCAGCGACTGGCGCAACTTCGAGACGTGGGAGGAGGCCGGCTCGCCCGGAGGTGCCGAGCAAGGCCAACCGGATCTGGAAGGAGCTGCTCGCGGCCTACGAGCCGCCGCCGATGGACGCCGCCGTCCGCGAGGAGCTCGAGGCGTTCGTCGCCCGCCGGGTCGCCGAGGGCGGCGTCCCCACCGACTATTGACCACGACTGTGACAGGACCGCTCGAGAGGATCGCGTGAAGCAACACACCCAGGTCGTCGTCATCGGTGGTGGCGTCGTCGGCGCCAGCGTCCTGTACCACCTGACGAAGGCGGGCTGGACCGACGTCATGCTGCTCGAGCGGCGGGAGCTGACCGCCGGGTCGACGTGGCACGCGGCCGGCGGTATGCACACGCTCAACGGCGACCCGAACGTCGCGCGGCTCCAGCAGTACACGATCCAGCTGTACGAGGAGATCGAGCGCCAGTCCGGGCAGGACTGCTCGATCCACCTGCCGGGCGGCCTGATGCTGGCCGACACGGAGGTCCGCATGGACTTCCTGCGGATGGCCGTCGCCCGCGGCCGCTACCTCGGCATGGACCTCGAGCTCATCTCGGCGCAGCGAGGCGGCCGACATGTTCCCGCTCATGGACCCGCAGTACTTCGTCGGTGCGCTGTACGACCCGGTCGAGGGACACGTCGATCCGACCGGGGTCACGCGCGCGTACGTCAAATGCGCGCAGCAAGCCGGCGCCGAGGTCCACCAGCACACGCCGGTCACCGCCCTCGAGCAGCGGCCCGACGGCACGTGGGACGTGCGCCTCGAGAACGGCGAGTCGATCCACACGGAGCACGTCGTCAACGCCGGTGGTCTGTGGGCTCGCGAGGTCGGCCGGATGGTCGGGATCGAGCTGCCCGTGCTCGCGATGGAGCACCACTACCTCATCACCGAGGACATGCCCGAGGTCGCCGCACAGGTCGCCAAGACCGGCCACGAGATGCCGATGGCGCTCGACTTCGCCGGCGAGATCTACATCCGCCAGGAAGGCGGCGCGATGCTGATGGGCACGTACGAGCAGGCGTGCGTGCCGTGGTCGCCGCGCGAGACGCCGTGGGACTTCGGGTCGCAACTGCTGAAGCCGCAGCTCGACCGGATCACGCCGGAGCTGTCGGTCGCGTTCAAGCACTACCCGCCCATGCACACGACCGGCATCCGCCGCGTCGTCAACGGGCCGTTCACGTTCTCGCCCGACGGCAACCCGCTCGTCGGGCCGATCCGCGGCCTGCGCGGCTACTGGGTCGCCTGCGCGGTGATGGCCGGGCTGTCGCAGGGCGGTGGGGTCGGGCTCGCGCTCGCGAACTGGATGACCGCGGGCGACGACGGCGACAGCGGCATGGATATCTGGGCGATGGATGTCGCGCGCTACGGCGACTACGCGACGCTCGGGTATACGAACGCCAAGGTCCAGGAGAACTACCGGCGCCGGTTCCGGATCACGTTCCCGAACGAGGAGCTGCCGGCCGGCCGACCGCTGCTCACGACGCCGATCTATGACCGGCTGACCGCGGCGAACGCCGTGTGGGGCGCGACGTTCGGACTCGAGCATGCGCTGTGGTTCCAGAAGGCCGGACTGGAGCCGAAGGAGGACGTGACGTTCCGCCGTTCGAACGCCTGGGAGTGTGTTGCCGAGGAGGTCACCGCCGTCCGCGAGCGGGTCGGGATGACGGAGATCTCGAACTACGCGAAGTACCGTGTCACCGGTCCCGGCGCCGAGTCGTGGCTGTCGTCGCTGCTGACCCAGCGCATGCCGGCCCCGGGGCGGATCACGCTGACCGCGATGCTCAACGAGGCGGGTCGGATCGTCGGCGAGTTCACGGTCGCCCGCGCCTCGGAGGCCGACGAGTTCTACCTGTTCGGCTCCCTCCCGGCCGAGATCCACCACTCGCGCTGGTTCCGCCACCATCTGCCGGCCGACGGCTCGGTGCGGTTCGAGGTGCTGGGCCTGGGGCTGACCGGTCTGTCGATCACGGGGCCGCATGCCCGCGATGTCCTCAGCGCCGTCGCCCCCGATGTCGACCTGTCGACCGAGGCCTTCCCGTTCATGACGTTCAGGCAGGTCGATCTCGGCATGGTCCCGGCGCACGTGGCGCGGATCAACTACTCGGGCGATCTGGGCTACGAGCTGTGGGTCGCTCCGGAATACCAGCGGGCGCTGTTCGACCGGATCGTCGCGGCCGGCGAGCCGCACGGTCTGCGGCTGTTCGGCATGCGCGCCCTGATGTCGCTCCGGCTCGAGAAGAACTACGGGACGTGGTTCCGCGAGTACCGCCCGATCTATACGCCGGCCGAAGGTGGCATCACCAGGTACATCAAGCTCGACCACGACTTCATCGGGCGAGCCGCGCACGAGGCCGAGCTCGCGGGCGGCGGCCCCAAGCGCAGGCTGGTGGCATTCGTCGTCGAGCCCGATCCGGACGACCCTGCCGATGTCATCGGCGACGAGCCGGTGTGGCACGACGGGAAGGTCGTCGGCTGGGTCACGTCGGGTGGGTATCTCCATCACGTGAAGGAGTCACTCGCCCTGGGCTACGTGCCGACCGAGCTCGCGACGCCGGACGGCCCGGGCGGGAGCGGTTTCGAGATCGAGATCATCGGGAATCGCCGCCCGGCGCGGCTGCAGCCCGAGCCGCTGTTCGACCCGACCGGCGCAAGGATGCGCCAGTGACCGACCCGCCCAAGGCGAGTGCCTCGGTCGAAGCCGGGCGCATCGTCGTCGATGGGCGCCCGGTCGTATTCGAGCCCGGCGAGTCCGTGGCGCTGGCGATCCTCCGGACGGGTGCGACACCGGCCGGCGGCGGGACGCTCTGCCTGACGGGCGACTGCGGGAACTGCCTCGCTCAGGTCGACGGCGTCGCGTACGTCCGGACCTGCCAGGAACGCGCCCGACCGGGGCTGGCCGTCGTCCGGCATCCCGCCGACGGTCTGCCGCCGCTGCCGACCATCTCGGGCGCGGATCTGTCGGCGTCGCTCTCGGGGCCCGACATCGAGGTCCTGCGCGCCGAGGTCGACGTCGCGGTGATCGGCGCGGGCGACAGCGGCCGCGAGGCGGCCTCGACGGCGGAGGGCGCCGGCAAGCGGGTCCTCCTTCTCGATGCCGAGGGCGGCGACGAGGTCGTCGGTGTCTATCCGGGCCCGATGGTCGTTGTCCGCACACCGACATTGATGCTCCATGTCTATGCCCAGGAGATCGTGGTCGCCACTGGCGCCGCCGAACTCCACCCGGTCGTCCCGGGCAGCCAGCTCGAGGGCATCGTGACCTCCCGCGCCGCCCAGCGACTGCACGCCGCTGGCGTGGACCTGGGCGCGGCGATCGCTGTCGGGACGCCACCCGCTGGCGTGCCGAGCATCCCGGTGGCTGGCCAACTCATCCGGCTGGAAGGCGATGAGCATGGTCGTGTCCGGGCGGTCGTGACGGCCGACGACTGGATCGGGGCGGAGACCACGACTCCGTGCGACACCGTCATCGTCGGGCTCGGTTTCGCGCCGCGAGACGTGCTCGCCCGGATGGCCGGCGAACTGCCACTCAGCGTGGTGGGAGCGGCGGCGCAGGCGATCGCTCTGCCCCCGGCGCCGACGGCCGGGATCGTCTGCCCCTGCTCGGGGACCACGGTCGATGACCTGCAGGCCGCCTGGGATCGGGGCTTCCAGGAGCTCGAGCTGCTCAAGCGGGCCAGCCTCGCCTGTCTGGGCACGTGCCAGGGCAGCGCGTGCCTGCCGCACGTGCGCGCGTGGATCGCGGCACGGACCGGCGAGGTGCCGGCGCCCTTCACCGCCCGACCAGCGTCGCGCCAGATCACGCTGGCCGAGGCCGCTGCGGACACCCAGGTGGACGTGTTCCGGCGAACGCCCCTCCACGACGAGCACCTCGCGCTCGGTGGGCGGCTCGATCGGTTCGGGAACTGGTGGCGGCCGTGGCACTACGGCGACGCGATCGCCGAGTATTGGAGCGTCCGCGAGGGCGTGTCGGTCGGCGACGTGAGCACGCTCGGGAAGATCGTCGTGTCGGGCCCCGACGTCGTGGAGTTCCTCGAGCGGCTGTACCCCTGCCACGTCGCCGACATCCGGCCGGGCCGCTCGCGCTACGCGCTACTGCTCAACGAACGCGGCCACATCATGGACGACGGCATGATCCTGCGGGAAGCCGAGACCCGGTTCGTGCTGACGTTCACCTCGGGTGGTGCCGCGAACGCCGAGATGTGGCTCCGCGACTGGGTCGACGAGTGGGGCCTCCGCGTCCATGTGATGGACCGCACGATGTCCCTCGCCGCGATCAACGTGACGGGGCCGCTCGCAGGCCAGCTCCTGCGGCGCGCCGGTCTGGCCGACCCGCCCGCGTTCCTCGGCCACGTCCACGCCGATGTGGCGGGCGTCCCGTGCCACGTCATGCGGCTGTCGTTCACGGGCGAGGCGTCCTGGGAGCTGCACCATCCGGTCGACCGGTCGGTGGAGCTGTGGCGGGCCCTCCTGGCGATGGGCGAGGAGTGGGGCATCCGCCCGCATGGGCTCAAGGCGCTGTTCGGGCTGCGGCTCGAGAAGGGCCACGTGATCGTGGGGATGGACACCGAGCTGGACACCACGCCCCGCCGGGTCGGCATGCCGTGGGCGGTCCGCATGGACAAGCCGGCGTTCATCGGTCGCGCGGCGCTCGAGCGGACCGCGAAGCAGCCCGACCACCGCCGGCTGCGCGGGTTCACGATGGAGGGCCACTGCGCCGATCGAGGGTTCGCCGATCTTCGTCGGCGGCGAGATCATCGGCCATATCTCGGGCAGCTGGGCATCGCCGATCCTGGAGAAGACCGTGATGCTCGGCTGGCTCAAGCGGCTGCCGTTCGCCGAGACGGTCCAGATCGATGGTCGCGAAGCCGTCGTCACGCCGACTCCGTTCTATGACCCGGAGGGCCACCGTGCACGTGCTTAAGGCGCCGGGCGTCCGGGTCGTCGCGTCGCCCGAGGCGATCGATGGGGCCGAATGGCAGCACCCCGGCGAGGACTCCGAGGACTTCGAGGACTTCGAGCCCCTGGTCCTGCGGTTCGCGCCGGACGAGGCCTTCGCGATCGGGGCGACCGGTGTCCGCATCGACGACCCCGACGCCATCACCGAGGCCGAGGTCGGCTACGTCGCGCTGATGCTCCCCGTCGACGAGTTCATCGACTTCGTCGTGCCCAGGATCGAATGGCCGGCGCCGGCCACCCGCCCGGCGTTCGCCCAGGGATCCATCGCGGGCGTGCCGGCCAAGCTGTACATCGACTCGACCGGCGCAGCGACGGTCTTCGTCCTCGCCGCGCATCTCGACGATCTCCTGGCCCGGCTCCCGGTGCCGTCGTGAGGACCGGGATCGCCGCCGGCTACGTCGCGACGCTGCCGACCCTGCTCTGGGATGAGCCGCGCGATGCCTACGACGTCGTGATCGTCGGTGGCGGCGGGCACGGCCTGTCGACCGCGTATTACCTGGCGACCCGCCACGGCATCACGAACGTGGCCGTCTTCGAAGCCGATTACATCGCGTCCGGGAATACCGGGCGGAACACGACCATCATCCGCGCCAACTACGGACTGCCCGAGGCGATCCGCTTCTACCAGCACTCGCTGGAGATGTATCGCGACCTGGAGGACGAGGTCGGCGCCGCGATCCTCCACCAGACGAAAGGCATCTTCTGGCTGGCTCACACCGAGATGGCGCTACGGACCGAGCGTGCGCGGGCGGCGATGAACACCGCGGTCGGCGCCAAGACCGTGATGGTCAGTCCGGCCGAGATCAAGGAGCTGGTCCCGCAGATCGACCTCACGGGTGGGCGCCGGTACCCCGTCCTTGGCGCCTCACACCACCTCGAGGCTGCCACGGCGCGCCACGACCGGGTGGCATGGGCCTACGCGGCGGGTGCCGCACGTCGTGGGGTCCACATCATCCAGCACACACCGGTCACCGGCCTCGTGCGGGACGGCGACCGTGTCGTCGGCGTCGAGACCCCGCGCGGCCAGATCGCCGCCGGCATCGTGCTGTCGGCGGTCGGCGGGCGGGTCAGCGCATTGGCTGCTCAGGCAGGCCTCCGCCTGCCGGTCCGGACGCACCCGCTCCATGCGTTCGTGACCAACGACTACGCGCAGGGGTTCGGCCCGATCGTCGCCAGCACAGAGCTCATGTGCTACGTGTCCCAGACCGAGCGGGGGCAGATGCTGATCGGGGCGGAGTTCGACGCGCAGCCCTCGTACTCGCGCCAGTCGTCGTTCGCGGCCCTGCGCGGGTACGCCCACAAGGTCACGCGCATCTTGCCGTTCCTGCGCGACCTGCGGATCCTGCGGACGTGGGCCGGCATCTGCGACATCTCGGTCGATTTCTCGCCGATCATGGGCTTCACCGGCGTCGACGGATTCCTCGTGACGACCGGCTGGGGGACGTGGGGCTTCAAGGCGATCCCCGCCGGCGGCGAGGCGATGGCCGAATTGATCGCCACAGGCCGCACCCCGGCTCTCATCGAGCCGTTCGCCCTCGATCGATTCCGACGCGACCACGCACTCGCCGACCAGGGCTCGGCGGGGACGCGCTGATGCTGTGGCTCGATTGCCCGCGCTGCGGTCGGCGGCCGCTCGAGGAGTTCACGTTCGGTGGCGAACGGCGCCATGTCCCCGACTGGATCACCGACCCGGATGAGCGCGATTTCGACGAGGTCTGGGTGTTCGAGAATCCCGATGGCGTGACGACCGAGCGCTGGTTCCACGCCCATGGCTGTCGGCGCTGGCTGACCGTCCGGCGTGACACGAGCCTCGACCAGGTGCTCGAGGTGCTGCCGTGACCGGTCTGGCTGATCGCGAGATCGAGATCACGCTGCGGAACCGGGTCGTGTTCGGGGTGGGCGCACTGAGGCGGCTCCCCGAGCTGGTCGCCGCAGCCGGTGGTTCCCGAGTCTTCCTCGTGACCGACCCGGGCGTTGTCGTCGCGGGTCTCGCCGCCGATGTCTGCGACGGCCTCTCGACCGCGCGCCTGCCCTTCGTGATGTTCAGCGAGGTCGAGCCGAACCCGTCCGGCGCGACGGTGGAGTTTGGCGCGATGACACTGCGCAGCTTCGGGCTCGATGGGACGGTGGTCGTCGCGCTCGGCGGCGGGTCCGCGATGGACGCGGCCAAGGGGATCGCGCTCCGAGCGGCCAACGACATACCCCTGTGGGAGATCGAGTACGACGGGCCGACGCTCGCACCCGGCCGCCCCATCGTCGCCGTGCCGACCACGGCGGGGACGGGCTCCGAGGCACACCCGTTCGCCGTCATCACGCACGAGGAGCTCGGGCGCAAGGACTACATCGGGCACCGGTCGCTGCTGCCGGTCACGACGATCCTGGATCCGGGGCTGACGGTCGGGTTGCCAGCCGGTGTGACCGCCGCGACCGGGGTCGACGCGCTGACCCACTCCCTCGAATCGCTGCTGTCGCGGAACGGCAACCCGTTCGCCGAGGCGACGGCTCTCGGCGTGATCCGGACCGTGGTCGAATGGCTGCCGCGGGCCGTGGCCGACGGCACGGACCTCGAGGCGCGGTCGCAGATGCTCATGGCGGCGCACCTGGCCGGGGTCGGGCAGGCGAGCGGGACGGGCGTCGGTCTCGTTCACGCCCTCGGGCACGCGCTCGGCACGCGCGGTCGGCTGGCGCATGGGACGGCCCTCGCGGCCGTGTTGCCGGAAGTGCTCGGGTTCTACGCGGCCGAGCCCGGCCTGCGCGATCGCGAGCTGGCTCTCGTCGGGGTCGCGATCCGGGCGGCCAGCCCGACCGAGCAGCCGGCGACCGCAGCGGGCGCGGCGATCGGCGAGCTGCGCCGGTTCCTGGCGGGTGTCGGGCAGCGCAACCGCCTGGCTGCCCTCGGCTTCGACGGGGCCGCCCTCGACGTCGTCGCGCAGGACGCCATCGACGACGCAGCGATCAAGAACTCGCCCAAGCTTCCGTCGCTCGACGAGGCGCGGGCGATCCTGGAGTCGGTCGCCGCCTGACGGATCGGAATGCTGGCTCGACGGCGCCCCGCAAAACAGGTCGTGGCGGCGAGCTCAGCCCGGGGCGACGACCCTCGCCTGCACCTCGATCGGCGGGCCTTCGCGGATCGCACGCGGGATCTCCGCCACCCGCTCCACCTCGGCGATCAGGGCGCGCACCTGGTCCTCCGGCGCGCGACTCCGGACGACGACCTCGACCGTGACGGGCGTGGAGCCCGATCCTCGCGCCGGAAAGTCGCCGTCGACCGAGATCTCGACGCCATCGAGCTCGATGCCCATCGTCGTCGCCTCGCGATAGAGGTCGTTCGACCAGCACGCCGCGATCGACATGTAGAGCAACTGGCCGCCGTTGAAGCCCAGTCCCCGACCACCCGCCGCGGCGGGTCGATCGACGACGAGCGTGAACGGCCCGGCCTCACCGAGCGCCGTCGGGCCGTCCCCGACGGTCCGGAGTCGGACGCGATACGCGTCGGACACTCCGCCTGCCTAGCCCTGCTCGATCAGCGGCTTCACCTCGCCGATGAAGCGCTCGAACGTCTCGACGTCGTATGGCGCCGGCTGCTCGGAGATCACGGTCCGGAACCCGAGGTCGACGTACGGGCGAAGCCTGTCGGCCAGCTGCTCGGGCGTCCCGTTCCAGAACGTGTCGTCGTCCTCGACCTCGGACATCGGCGTCTTGTTGTACTCCATATTGGCCTTCCAGACCCGATCTGCCTCGGCCGCGCTGTCGCGGATCGTGAGCTTGACGCCGAGCGTGAATTCGATCTCGGCGATATCGCGACCCACCTCCTCGCAGTGGCGCTTGAGCACGTCGACCTTGTGCGCCATCAACTCGAGCGGCCCCATCGCGTTCCACATGTCCGCGTACTTCGCCACGGTC
This sequence comes from uncultured Chloroflexia bacterium, assembly GCA_963780425.1. Taxonomy (GTDB): domain Bacteria; phylum Chloroflexota; class Limnocylindria; order Limnocylindrales; family CSP1-4; genus SPCO01. The sequence goes on from CAWABZ010000015.1 coordinate 156,137, forward strand.
CGGAGGGTCTTCTTCTCACCGCTGCCACCGATCATGATCGGCAGCCGACGCTGGACCGGAAGCGGCTGGTGGCGCAGGTCGTTGAAGGCGTATCGACCGCCCGGCGGCGAGGTTACCGTCCCGCCATCGAGCACGGTGCGCATCGCAGCGACAGCCTCGTCCATCCAGTCGAGTCGCTGGCCGAAGCCGGACCCGAAGTCGATGCCGTGGGCCGTGTGCTCGAGCTCGAACCACGCCCCGCCGATCCCCAGGATCGCCCGGCCGTCGCTGATGTGATCCAGCGTCGCGGCCAGCTTCGCGGTGAGACCCGGGTTGCGGAACGTGTTCGCGCCGACGAGCAGGCCGAGTCGCGCCCTTTCCGTCGCCATGGCCCAGGCGGCCAGAGTCGTCCACCCTTCGACGATCGGCTGGTACGGGTCACCGAAGATCGCGTAGATGTGGTCCCAGGTCCAAACATGGTCGTAGCCGAGCCGGTCGACGCGCTTGGCAGCATCGAGCATCTCGGGCCACGTCGCACCCTGGCTCCACAACAGGATGCCGGTCTTGAGGTCGGTCACAGATGGCCTCCGAATGCTTCTTGCGGGGACGCCCAGTCTAGGCGCGGCCGAGGTGACGCGACAGCCGCCGAGGTGCGCGATACCGAGCCGGAGCGACCTACACTCGGCGGGTGTTCCGCCGGGCGATCCCGCTCATCGTCGTCTTGATGATCCTGACCGCGTGCGCCGGTTTCGATCCTCGACCCCAGGGCAAGATCACACTCTACGGGCGCAACGAGGCACCCGGCATGGCCTGGTTCGGGGTGACGCCCAGGGGTGATCCGCCGGAGACGGTCGGCTTCGGACCCGACATCGGTGTGGCGTGCCTGACCGGCCCTGCCGGTTCGGATCTCGTGGCATACGACGGCGATCCGACCGCCGGCGGCAGGCCGGGGCGCCTGCTCGGCCGGGTGCCGGGTGACGCGAACGAGCTCGCCATGTGGGTGGACGTGGCGGGAGATGGGACGCTCACGACGGGGAACGGTGTGCCGGCCTGGTGGGTCGGCGACGCGCAGACCTGCTGACCGCCCGGCCAGCGGCGAACTGACACAACGCGCATCTCCACGACCTTATGGCGGCCGCTCGGCCGATGCCGATCCGTCGATGCCCACGTCCGTGCCGAAGTCGTGCGTGGGAAGCGACAGATCGCCGCATCGGCGTCGCGTAGGCCCGCATCGCGACCTCGGGACGACTTCGCGGGCGCCATAAGGTTGTCCCGATGCGCGTATTTCAGGGTCGCTGTCCCGGGCGCCGGTGCTGGGGCGCTCGGTGTGCCGGGCGCCCGCCGTGAGAGCGCCGGTGCCGGGCGCCCGCCGTGAGGGCGCCCGCCGCGAGGGCGCCCGCCCGGCCCACGTGACCGGGCCTAGGCGTTATCCAGCTCCCGGTCCATGGCCCGGAGGATGAACCTGGCCGCCTCGGCGCTCTTGCCGCCGAGCTTCTCGCCCTCGTCCTGGTCGAGCGCGAGCTTCATGTCGGTCAGGTATCGCTCGAGCGCGGGCGTCAAGACCAGCGAGCCGTCGTCGAAGGCCCTCTCGAGACGCGCGACGATGGCCCTGGCGTTGTCCACCGTGTGGCCCTTCGCGACGATCAGGTCACGTACATCCCTCCGGGCCTCGTCGGCTCCCGGGCCGACACTCGTCAAGAGAACCGCCTGACCGTCCGCCGGATGAGATCGCCCGTCGGCCGTGCCGCGGATGCGACCGTCTCGGCGCCGACAGCCTCGGCCTCCACGCGCAGGCCCTCACGTTCGGTGTCGTCCTCGATCTCGGCCGCCCGCAGCCGCCGCCAGTCCGACTCGAGCACGCTCATCGCGAGCTCGTCCCACCAGCGACCGTCACGGAAGATCGATTCGCGGGCGCGCCCCTCGATGACGAAGCCGCTGCGCTTGTAGGTCCGGATGGCCCGCTCGTTGAACTCGAACACGAACAACGCGATGCGGTGTAGTCCGAGCGGCCCGAACGCGTGCTCGAGCATCAGGCGCGTCGCCTCGGTCCCGTAGCCTCGGCCCCACGCGTCCTTCTCGCCGATCGTGATGTGATACAGGGCGGAGCCGTTGTCCCCGTCGAGCTGGCTGAATGCACACGTGCCGACGAGGCGATCCGATCCCCGCACGTGGATCGCCATCGCCAGCGCGTCGGGGCCGACGACCCGCGCGGTGAAGAACCGCTCGATCTCCTCGGCGCGCATCGGCGCTTCCTGGTAGCGAGCCAGCCGGGCGATCTCCGGGTCCGAGTACCACCGCCGGAAGGCCTCGAGGTTCTCCGGCGTGTGCCGGCGCAGCACGACGCGCGACCCCGTCAGGACCTCCGGGAACCATGTTCGCGGCGCCATCGGCGGAACCGTATACCATCCCCGCCATGCGCCGCTGGAGCGAGCTGGCCGAGCGCGTGGCGGCAACGACCCGGACCTCCGAGAAGACCGCCCTCCTGGCCGACTACCTGCGCAGCCTGAGCCCCGAGGAGCTGCCGATCGCGGCCGTCTTCCTGACCGGGCGGCCCTTCCCTGAAACCGACCAGCGGACCACCGGGCTCGGGTGGTCGTCGATCGTGGCGGCGGTCGGCGCGCTTACTGGCGCCACCCGCGAAGACCTCGCCGAGGCGTACGACCGCCACTCCGACCTCAGCCTGTCGGTGCGAGGACGTGCTCACGCGGGCCGGTCATGCACCGCCACCCGAGGTGAGCCCGACGCTCCCCGAGGTGGCCGCCGCGTTCGCGGCGATCGAGACCGCCTCGGGGCCGGCCGCCAAGGCGCAGCTGCTGCACGCGCTCCTCGTGCGCGCCGACCCGCTCACGGCGAAGGCCATCGTGAAGGTGCTCGGTGGCGAGCTGCGCATCGGGTTGCGCGAGGGCCTGGTGGAGGCTGCGATCGCCAAGGCGTTCGATCGCCCGATCGAGGACGTCAAATGGGCCGGCATGCTGACCGGCGATATCGGCCGTCTCGCCACGCTCGCGCGCGACGGCAAGCTCGGCGACGCAGAGCTCGCGCTGTTCCACCCGCTCAAGTTCATGCTCGCCTCACCGGCGGAGGACGCCGACGAGATCATCGGCCGGCTCGGCCCCGAGGTCTGGGTCGAGGACAAGTACGACGGGATCCGCGCCCAGCTCCACAAGCGCGGCTCGGACGTCCGCCTCTACTCACGGGACCTCCATGACGTGAGCAACCAGTTCCCCGAGATCGTCGAGGCCGCCCGGCCGCTGCGCTGGACCGGCGTCATCGACGGCGAGATCCTCGCCTACAAGGACGGCTTCGTCCTGCCCTTCATCAGCCTCCAGGCACGCCTCGGCCGGAAGACGCCGTCCGACCAGATCAAGACCGACATCCCGGTCGTCTACGTGGCCTTCGACCTGCTCGCGCTCGGGCCCGGCGACGACGCCGACGGCGACGCCACCGTCGAACCGTTGCTGCGCGAGCCGCTCCGGACGCGCCGCCAGCGGCTCGACCGGATCGATCTCCCGCTGGTCGAGGACGGCGGACGCTTCACGCGGTCACATCTCGGGGTGGCGCGCGATGCCGATGCGCTCGAGGTCGCCTTCGCCGACGCGCGCGGCCGGCGCAACGAGGGCCTCATGGTCAAGGACCCGACGAGCGGCTACTCGCCGGGGCGGCGCGGCCTCGGCTGGCTGAAGATGAAGAAGGCGCTCGCGACGATCGACTGCGTCGTCGTCGGCGTCGAGGTCGGTCACGGGAAGCGCCATGGCGTGCTGTCCGACTACACCTTTGCGGTCCGCGACGGGGAGACCAGCAAGCTCGTCAACATCGGCAAGGCCTACAGCGGGCTGACCGACGCGGAGATCGCCGAGATGACCGAGTGGTTCGAGGCGCACACGATCGCCCGGTTCGGCCGCTACCGGCAGGTCGAGCCGACCGTGGTGGTCGAGATCGCCTTCGACGTCATCGTCCGGAGCAAGCGACACGGATCCGGGTTCAGCCTCCGCTTCCCGAGGATCCACGCCCTGCGGCGCGACAAGACCGTCGACGAGATCGACACGGTCGCGACCGTCACGGCGCTGTACGAGGGCCTCCAGCATGGGTCGGAGCTGCTCGTGACGGCGGGTGCTCGGACGGTGCCACCGGAGCCTGTCTGACCGCGCCGTGACGACGGCCGCCGCGTATCCTTGACCGATGTTCGACGCGCTCGGCGGGATGCCTCCACAGCAGATCCGGCTGACCCTGTACACGGACTCGTTCGTGATCCACGGCTCGCTGACGACTCGCCAGCGGCGCGTGACCGACATGCTCAACATGGCCGAGGATCGGTTCCTGGTCCTGTCCGACGTGACGACCGACGAGTTCGGCACGCGCGGCGAATCGATCCGGGCCGAGTTCGCCCAGGTCAACCTCGCGTCGGTCCTCTTCGCGGTCGTCAATGAGCCGGTCGAACCCGCACCGGAGCTGCGCACGCCGAAGATCCCGGAAGAGGCGCTGATCTCCGTGCCGCCCTTCAAGGTGACCGGGTTCATCCACCTGATGCCGGAGCGCAGCCTGCGCGACGCCCTTTCCGAGCTGACGGGGCATTTCCTGCCCGTGACCGGCGCGACCTACTGGTCGGACGTCCTGGGCGAGGCCCGCACGACCGCCGAGCTGCTCGCGGTCAATCACGAACGGGCCCAGATCCTGGCCCCGCACCGCGTGTCGGATCCGTGGGCGGGGCTGGACAAGGTCACGCCCGGACCGGAGCCGCCGCCGCCGGAACCGACCGGCTGGTAGGTCCGGGCACGCAGCTCTGCCGCTAGCGGTCGACCGGAAGGTCGAGCCGGTTGCCCCACTCGGCCCAGCCGCCGTCGTAGACGGCGACATCGTCGTGGCCGAGCAGGCTCAGCACGAACGCGAGCTTCGCGGCCGCGACACCCGACCCGTCGTACGCCACCATCCGGCTCCCGCGGCTGACGTTCGCGGCGTGGAGTCGATCACGCAGGTCGCGGCCCTCGCGCAGGCGCTGGCTGCCGGCCGCATGCATCGAGCCGACCGGGACGTTGATCGCCCCCGGGATGTGACCGAGTCGTCGGGTATTGCCCTCGAAGCCGCGGTATTCGGCCGGGGCCCGCGCGTCGAGCAGCGTGACCCCCGGGGCACCGAGCAGGCCGCGGACATCCGACGTCGTCATGTGGAGCCGGTTCGGGCCGCGCGGTGTGAACGGGGTCAGCGGCTCCGGCGGGGTCTCGCTACTCCCACGCTCGATCGGGCGGCCCTCCGCCTCCCACGCCGGGAACCCGCCGTCGAGGATCCGGACATGCTCCGCGCCGTAGGTCCGGAACGTCCACCACACCCGCGCCGCGTACAGCCCCTGGGTGTCGTCGTAGATGACGATCGTCGTCTCGTCGCCGATACCCGTTCTGCCCGCCGTCGCCGCGACCCGGCCGGGCGACGCGACGCGGATGGCATCGCCCGCCTGATCCATGTCGACGAGGTCGGCCCGCCAGTCGACCGAGACCGCTCCCGGGATGTGGCCCGCGCGATGGACGTCCGCACCGGTCCCGTCCGGGCGCCAGCGGGCGTCGAGGATGCGAACACCCGACCGGCCCAGGTGCTCTGCGAGCCATTCGGTCGTGGCGAGGATCTCGGGTCGGGCCAGGCCGGACATCGTCGGTATGATACGGGCCGTGGCCGCCCCCCAACCCCCTGACGACGGGCGACTCGCGGCCGTCAGGGCGGCGCTCCCCGCGCTCGAGGCCGGTATCTACCTGAACACGGGCTCGGTGGGGCCGCTGCCTGCGGAGACGGCGGCCGCGATGGCCGAGCTGGCCGACTACGAGCTCCGGACAGGCCGGGCGCACATGGCGTATTACGAAGAGATGCTCCAGCGCATGGCCGAGGCGCGTGCCGCGGTCGCCGCCGTGCTCACGGCCGACGTCACTGACATCGCGCTCACGCATTCCACCACCGACGGCATGAACATCGGGATCTGGTCGATCGACTGGCGGCAGGGCGACAGGGCCGTGACGACAAGCCTCGAACACCCGGGCGGGATCGGCGCCCTGTACAACCTGCGCGACCGGCTCGGCATCGAGATCGACTTCGTCGACGTCGGGCCGTCGCGCGATCCTGATGACGTCCTCGCCGACTTCGACCGCGCGATCGACCAGCGAACACGGGCCGTTGCGATCTCCCACGTGCTGTGGGCCTCGGGCACAGTGCTGCCGATCGCACGGATCGCCGAGATGGCCCACGCGCGCGGCGCGATCCTCGTCGTCGACGGCGCGCAGAGCGCGGGTGCGAGGCCCGTCGATCTCGCGGCGACCGGCGCAGACGTCTACGCGATCCCCGCCCAGAAGTGGCTGCTCGGGCCCGAGGGCATGGGCGCGGTCGCGGTGGCGCCGGTGGTCCGCGATCGGCTCGCGCCGGCCTACGGCGGCCATTTCACGTTCGAGACGGTCGACTCGAGCGGGACCGCGGCGCGGTGGCCGGACGCTCGCCGGTTCGAGGCGTCGAACTATCACCGCCCATCGATCGTCGGCATGGCCCGCTCGATCGGCTGGATGAGCATGTTCCTGGGCCTCGACTGGGTTTACGGGCGGGGCGCGGCGATGGCGCAGGCGGCCGCCCACCGGCTGGCCGCGATCGACGGCGTCGAGGTCGTCACACCGATCGACCGGATGGCGACGCTCGTCGCGTTCCGGATCGCCGGCTGGCCTGCGCAGCTCGCGCTCGACGAGCTGAGTGCCCGGGTGTTCGCGGTCGCCCGGACCGTGACGCTGATCGACGCGCTTCGGATCAGCGTCGGGTTCTTCACCTCGGAAGACGAGCTCGAGCGATTCGCCGGCACCGTCGAGCTGCTCGCGGGCCATTCGCCGGAGACGATGCCGCCTCGCCGGACGCTCACGATCCTCAGTGGCTGACGGGGCGCCGGTCCGGCGACGCTCCTGGGCGGAGGTCCGCTGGCGCCAGTTCCGCAACGCTCCCCGGCCGGTCGTGCGGGCCGTGTCGTCCAGCTTGGTCATCGCCGTCGTGCTGGCCGTCGCGTACCTGGCCTACGACCTGGCGCTCCTGCGCGGCGCGGACCTCCCGGGCGGCGACCTGCGGCCCCTCGCCTTGGTCGTCTATGCCGCCGCCGTGCTGGCGGTCGGCACCGTCGTCACCTACCTCGTCGTGCCCCAGCCGACGGGCTCCGGGACGGTCCGGCGACGGAGCGCCTGGAGTGCCGCGCTCGGGTTCTTCGCCGCCGTGCCGATCGCCTGGCTGGTGATGGTCGTGACGCTCCAGCTCATCCGGCCGATGCTCGTGTAGAACCTTGTCGCGCGAGTGCAACACCAATGGCGACCCGACGATGCGGATCGTCTAGTCCATCCGTACCATTCCCGCTACCCTGCGCTGGGCATCATCATCCGGCGTGTCTTCCGGGGGATCCAGGGAGACCACCGCATCACCCTTCGAGGTTCCGCGTGTCCATCGACGAGCAGCATGTCGCGCTCCCGAAGCTCTACGGAGCACCGGCCTACGCCCGCCCGCCGGCTGTGGCGGCGACGGTGGAGAGGCCGTTCGATCCGGATGATCTCCCGATCGAGGCATTCCAGACCGAAGAGGACAGGGCGTTCGCCGCGACATTGCCGGCTCGGGCCTGGGCGCCCGGTGGTGGCGCGCTCGATGGCCGGCGGGCCGATGGCCGCGGCAACGATGCGTCCTTCAGCCTGACCGGGCGGAGCCTGAGCCTTCGCTCGATCGCCGGCAAGCTGCTCGGCGACTGACCCGGCCGCGTCCGACCGATCGCACCCGCTCCGGGTGTAGCATCGACGCGGGGGAGTAGCTCAACGGTTAGAGCGGCGGGCTTATATCCCGCTGGTTCCAGGTTCGAGTCCTGGCTCCCCTACCAGCCATCCTCCGACCCGCTGTGTCAGCGGGCGGCCCCGCGAACCGTCTCTGCGACCTGCTGCCGACGGCCCTCGGTCAAGCTGCGCTGTGGCGGCAGCGCGTCGATCCACGAGACGAGCTGGTCCTGGTCCAGCACCGCACAGTCCGTCGTCCGTGGCACTGTCGGCTCGGGTCCGACGACCGCGGCATACACCTTGACGACGAAATCGGCGTCGTCGTGGCCGAGCCAGCGTCGGACGCGTTCGGCGTCGCGGGCCGCGCGGTCGAGCGGATTCTCGATCGCGATCCAGCCGCGCCTCGTGCGGAGCTCCCAGTGTCCCTCGCGGATGCGCGTCACTGCGGCGGGTGGTAGCTCGCGGACGACGGCGGCACCGAACGGTCCGATGACGAGCTCCGACACACCCCGTCCGTCTGGGAGCGTGATGCCCGTCGCGACGATGACGTCGTCGGCGACCCCGTCGAGTGCGCGGATCGTCGCCGACCGCCGCGGGATCCGGCCGCGAACCGATGCAAGGATCCGGACGAGCCGGTTCGTGCCCACGAGCACGAGACCTGCGGGTGCGACGAGGGCGATCGCCCAGACGGCGGCACCGGTCGCCATCTGACCCGCGTCGAGGCGCCCTTGCGGGAGCACCGAACGCAGCACCGGCGTCGCGAGGGCGACATAGGCGAGGACGATGCCCGTGACGATGAGCACGGTCCCGATGACGGTGCCCCCGAGGAGCGGCGCGATCGACGGTCGTCGGGCCGCCTGGGACGGCGTGGATGACCTCCATGTGGCCATCCTCGGGAGCACGCCCGCGAGCGTCGATGGGCGAACCGGGGTAAGCGATGCGGCCGGTGGGACCACGGCGCACACCGGACCGCACCTCACCCGACACGCCCGGGCGTGGCCTGGTGCTCGGCTGCACCGCGCCTGTCGGCGGGCGCGCACCGGACCCCCGTACCATTGCTCGCCCCTCGCGGGAAACGCATCCTCGCGCTCAGGATGCAGCGTCCCGACCGTCACCCCAGACCCCCAGTCACGATGCTCGACCCAGGCCGCTGGCAGGCCCGGATCTGTGCGTCGATCGTGGCCGTCCTCCTCCTGCTGTCGGCCGTCGCCCCGGCATGGGCGGGCTCGGGTCCGACCCGACTCTCCGACCCGTCCGCGTCGCCGCGTTCGGGAACAACGACGACGACCGTGGCGATCACCGTCGGATACCGGAATCGCGAGGGATCGCCCGCCAACTGGGTACGCGTGACGGTCGCCGGGTCGGCACGCACGATGGTCCGGACGAGTGGCACCGATTGGAAGCGGGGCGTGACATTCCGCTGGGCAGGGCGGTTGCCGGTCGGTTCGCACGCCATCTCGATCCAGGCGATGAGTCGCGACCGGTTCTCCGACACGATCTCCGCGGGGACGGTCACGATCTCTCCGCCGCCGACGCCGAAGCCGACCCCGCGCCCGACACCCCGCCCGACGCCGAGGCCGACCGCGCGCCCGACGCCGCGTCCCACGCCGAAGCCGATCGCGGCACCCGTCGCGGCTGTGCCGACCACCGCCCCGACCGCGACGCCAACCGCCGCGCCGACAGAGACTGCGTCAGCCTCACCAAGCCCGACCACCAGCCCATCCATGAGCCCGGCGCCGAGCGAGGACGCCGTGGCGGTCGTGCCCGGACTGGTCAGCACGCCGCCCGGTGGCGGCAGCACCAGCCCAGCCGGGAGCCCCCGTCGGGCCGTCCGCCGGGGGAGGGGACAACGGACCATTCGATGCCTTCGAGGCCGGCATCGACCTTCTGACGAGCGGTCGCCCGTCCGTGCCGCTCGGTCTCGTTGCGACTCTCGTCACGACGTCCGGCGTGGTCGGCGCGACGCTGGCGTTCGGCGTGTTCGGCAAGCGTCGCCGGGACGGCGAACAGCCGGCCCCGGACGACGTGCTCCATCACAACGCCTCCAGCCCCCTGGCGATCGCCGCCGCGGCCGCCTACGCGGACAGCCTGGCGCCCGGTTCACACGCGGGCGTCGCCGTGGCGAACGCTCCGCACCCGCTCGACACCGAGATGGCGATGCCCCGCTGGCGCCGTCCGTCGCTTCTCGAGGCCCGCAGGGCCGACCCGATCCGCGACGCGACCGAGGCGCCGCGCCTGACCTTCGACCACGGGCTGGTCGGGCCGATCGACGGGCGCGAGCGTCGACTCATCCGCTACAACCTCGTCCGGCTGCTCGACATGCCCGATGAGCTGCGCGGGACCGAGCTCGCCTTCCTCGACCAGGGCGACGAGGTCCAGCTCCTCGAGAAGCGTGGCAGCTACTGGCTGGTCCTCTGTCCGGACGGCCGCCAGGGCTGGATCCACAAGATGACCCTCGGCGACGTCATCGGCGACGCGCCGATCCAGAGCACGCCGACCGCGACGATGCCGATCGCGGCCGACACGTGGACGATGGGCGACGACGTCGATGGCGACGTCCTCGCCGCCTACATGGAGAGTCGCCGCCGGGCCTGAGCCGCCCTGCCCCGGCGCGGCCGTTCGCGCCCGACCGGCTCTCGCCGCAGCACCAGGATGTGCTGGTGGGCGATGTTCGGGACGAACACGCGCGGGTAGCCGTACGGGCGCAGCCGCGTCCCCGCCTGGTGCCAGATGAGGTCGCCCTTGGGCACGAGGCCGGCGGCGTCGGCACGGGCGGCCAGATCGGCCCCCACGAACTGGTAGCGGCCGGCCTGGTAGGCGTCGCGGACGATGACGATCGCGTAGCGGCCAGGACGCAGGACACGCGCCAGCTCGGTGAACACCCGGCCCATCGCCTCGAGGAACGCCCCGTAGTCGGCGGCGTTGGCGAGATCGGCCGGAGCGTCGCTGACCATCGCGTAGTCGGTGCGGCGGTTGGCGTGGGTTTCGGCGAGCTTGCCACCGGCCATCGTCAGTGGGAGCTGGATGTTGTACGGCGGGTCGGTCGCCACGAGGTCGACCGAGGCCTCGGCGAGGGTCGGCAGGATGTCGAGCGCGTCACCGGTCCGCATCTCGAGGCCGGCCGGTTCGAAGGACCGGGTCGGGCCTGGATCCGCTGTCCCGAGATCCGCGATAGCCGGACCGTTCCCGTCGCGCTCGGCGGCCAGCCCGGCGACGACCTCCTCGTATACGGCCACCCAGCGCGGGTCGAGCTCGATGCCCAGAGCACGCCGGGGTCCGCGGGCGATCGCGGCGCCGATCAGCGTGCCGCCGACGCCGGCGAACGGGTCGAGCACGAGCTCATCGGTCTTGCTGAAGAACTCGATCAGGCGGGCCATGAGCCGTGGTGGCTTGTTGGCGCCATGCACCTTGCGGGCCACGTGCCCGAGCTCCGAGGGATAGGCCGTCGTCAGGACCGACTTCGTGAAGTAGAGCCACTCCTCGCCGGGCAGGTCGTTGAGGGTGTTATCGGGGTGGGGGGCTCTGCGGCCGTCTGTCACGACGCGCAGCGTAGTCGCTCCCGGCGTCGGGCGGACTTCGACCCCCGCGTCCCGTGAGCCACCCGGAAGGGTGGTGCCAGCGCGCCACGCGGGCCTGCGCAAATGTCGCCGGCCCACGGTGGTCGGCATCCACCGTTGTGTACGATGGGTCCGATGGCCGCCACGTACACGAGCGCGCGGTTCGTGGGGCGAGAGGACGCGTTCGCGAGGCTCGCGACCGTGCTCCGATCGGCCTCGGCGGGCGCTTCAGGGACGCTCCTCGTCGACGGGACGGCGGGCGTCGGCACGAGCCGCTTCATCGACGAGGCGATTCGCCGCGTTGCCGGGCTCCAGGAGCCGATGGTCGTCCTCCGGGGCGGGGCGTTCGGCCCGGGGACCGATGCGCCGTACCAACCGCTCGTGCGCGCACTTCGGCCGGTCCTGGCGGAGCTGCCGGACGATGAGCTGGCGCGGGTCCTTGGCACGGCGACGGATGAGCTCGTCCGGCTGATCCCGGAGCTCGCTGATCGCGTCGAGCCGCCGGGAACGGCGGGTCGCCGGATCCTGACCGCCGTGCCGGAGCGCCGTCAGGCCAGGCTGCTCGAGGGCGTGCTCGGCGTGATGGGCCGACTCGGTGAGCGGCAGCCGGTCCTGCTGATCATGGAAGACCTCCATCGCGCTGACGCAGGGACCCGCGCGCTCGTCACATTCCTTGCGCGGATCGCCCGGTCGCATCGGCTCGCGGTGGTGGCCACCTACCAGGCCGACGCGATCAGGCGCGAGGATCCGTGGTCGGTCGATCTGGCCAGCCTCGACGCGGCGCCACGACCCCCGGCCCGCCTCACGCTCGCACCCCTCGGACGCGACGAGCTCGCCCGCCTGATCGAGTCGATCGAGGACACGCGGCCGTCAGCGAGCGTGCTGGTTGTCGTCGCCGAGCGCTCGGGCGGGCGCCCATTGGTCGCCGAGGAGCTCCTCGCAGCACGGCGCGAGCTGCCCACGGTGTCCCTCACGTCATCGTTCCAGGATCTGGTCCTTGCGCGGATCGCCGCCCGCTCGCCGGAGGCGCGACGGGTGCTCCGCCTGCTGGCCCCGGCCGGGCGGCCGCTGCGGCGAGCAGACCTGGCATCGATCGCGGAAGCGTTCGAGGCCGACCTGACCAGCGGTCCACCGCGGTCGTCCCATGGGCCGCGACGCGGCGACGGCGTCCTCGACGCCGACCTGGCCCACGGCCTCGACGAGGCCATCGAGTACGGGTTCGTCCTCGAGGACGATGCGGGCCTGGCGCTCCGTCACGAGCTCGTCGGCCGGGCGATCGAGGCCGACCTGCTGCCATCGATGCGCATCCGCCATCACGCGGCGGTCGCGCGCGCGCTCGACGACCAGCCGTTCGTCGCCATGCACCACTTCCGGACCGCTCTCGACCCGGTCGCGGTGCGTCATGTCGCGATCGCCGCAGCCGATGCCGCGGCTGCGATCGATGCGCCGCTCGATGAGTTGGACGCGCTCGAGCTGGCGATCGCGGCCGGCAGCGCGACCGGTGTCACGTCGCGCCATGGCGGTCGGCGCCGGAGCGACCCGCCGGTGCTGCCCCCGACCGAGATGAACGCGCGCGCGGCCGAAGCGGCATTCGCGGCCGGCCGGCCGGTCCGGGCTGCCGCGTACCTCGATGCGGCGATCGCATCCACGGACGGCCGCCGCGACCGGGTCCGGCTCGGTCTCATCTACGACCGGCTCGCCCAGTTCCGACGCGTCGCCGGTGACGCGGAGGGCTCGCTCGTCGCGCGGCGCCGGGCGGTCGATCTCGTTCCGACCACGCCGTCGCCGGCCCGCGCGGCCGTCGTCGCCGGACTGGCGCAGATGCTCATGCTCGAAGGCACGTTCTCCGAGGCCGATCGACTCGCACGCGACGCGATCCGGATCGCCAGGGCGTGCGATCCTCCGGCGCGCCGCTGGGAGCTGCACGCCACGACCACACTCGGGGTCTCCCTCGGCTGGCGCGCCGACCCGGAGGCGGCCCTGGCGATGCTGGCCGACGCGCGGGCGATGGCCGAGGAGCTCGGCGACCTCGACGAGCTCTTCCGCATCCATGCCAACCTCACCACGGTCCTCGAGCTGGCCGGACGGCACGAGGAAGCAGTCAAGGTCGCATCGGCCGGGATCGAGGCCGCCAAGGCCGCCGGCCTCGAGGCTGTGTACGGCAACGTCCTGCGCGGCAACGCGGCGGACTCGCTCTTCCTGCTCGGGCGCTGGGAGGAGGCGCGGGCGATGAGCATGACCGCGCTCGAGTGGCTGCCGGCCGGCATCAACTTCCTCAACGCGCTGGTCTCGCTCGCGACCGTCGAGATCGAGCTGTCCGCAGGCGAGGCGGCCGGCCGCCTCCTCGGCCAGACGCTCCTCGAGCTCGAGGCCGTCCGGGACGCTCAGCAGGCGGTGCCGCTCCACCTCGCGTCCGCCTCGTTCGCGTTGTGGCGGGGCGACCTGGCCGATGCCCGTCGAGCTGCCGATCGAGGCTGGTCGCTCGTCCGTGAGACGGAGGACTGGATCCTCGCCGCGCGGACGGCGGCCGCTGTCATCGAGGTCGAGGCGGCGGCCGCGGCCGAATCACGCGAGCAACGGGATCTGGCGGGTCTTGCCGCCGCCCGCGAGCGAGCCCGCGATGTGATCCGGGCAGCCGAGGCGATCGTCAAGCGCCATGGCGTCGCCCCGTCGTTGGGTTCCCGCCGGCTGGCGGATGCGTGGCTGTCGACGGCACGTGCCCATCGGCGGCGCGTCGACGCGCGCGACGACCCCGCTACCTGGACCGCGGTCGGCGATGCGTGGACCGCGCTGCACATCCCGTACGAGACCGCTCGCGCGCGTTGGCACGAAGCCGAGGCGATGCTCGGGTCCGGTGCCGGCCGCGCCGGTCGGGCGGACGCCCGGATCCCGCTGATGGAAGCCGTCGACACGGCACTCGCGCTCGGGGCGCTCCCGCTCCTGCGGGAGCTGCGGGAGCTGGCGGGTCGAGCGCTCATCCAGCTGCCACCCGAGGTCGATGCGGCCCTCACGGGACCGGACGATCGGCCGCGCGAACTGGTCGGCGTCATCGCCCCCGCGCCGGTGGCCGCCGCGATGATGCCGGTCGGGGCGGATGGCTCGGACCAGGCCGATGCGTGGCAGCTCGGCGGACCGGTCGAGCCACCTACGCGTCGCGACACGTTCGGTCTGAGCGGACGCGAACGCGAGGTCCTCGTCCAGATCGCCCGAGGCCGGACGAACCGCGAGATCGGTGAGCGCCTGTTCATCAGCCAGAAGACCGTCGGCGTCCACGTCGGCAACATCCTGGCGAAGCTGGGCGTATCGGGTCGGGTCGAGGCAGCGGCCGTCGCGATCCGGTTGGGGTTGACCGAGAAGGCCTGACGCGCGGATCCGTCGGCACAAAAAGCGAGACCCGGAGGGAGGTCTCCGGGTCTCGAATGAGGACGATCGTCGGCCAGCAATGTCCGACGAGCGAAAATCGATGGTCGTCGGCCGCGAGATCGCGACCGAGTCGGCCGGCCTTCCCGGCCGCTGGGACTACCAGCGGCGAGCGGCGACCAATGTGAGAGCGATGACGAGGATCGGGCCGAGGATCACGGCGACGCGCCAGGCTCGATCGATGACAGGACGGATCATGGTGTCGGTTGGGCTCCGGTCTCCCCCTGTGGCGCGTTGCTTCGCACCCGGATGGGGAAGAGCAGGCTAGTCCCGCGATGGTCCCGGGACAATCCGGACGATGGTACTGGCGAGGTACTGGCTCGGAGGTACTGGTCGGACCGGAGTGCCCTCGATTCGGTAGCATCGTCATGCACACCCGACCGCGGTCATCCACGCGATCCGAGAGGTCTCCCGAACCCATGCGAACGCTTCGAACCCTGTCCGCCGTCCTGGCCGTCGTTGCGCTCAGCGCGTGCACGGCAGCCAAGCCCGGCTGGACCTATGCCCCGGCCCCGTCGCCGACACCCCTCCCGAGCGTCGTGCCGAGCGGCTCCGCGCCGCCCCCGAGCGCCTCCGCCAGCGCGTCGGCGAGCGCGCCGGCGAGTCCGAGCGCCAGCGCCAGCGCGCCCGCGAGCGCCTCGGCTGGTGCCGGAATCGTGCTCGAGCTCGAGGCAGAGGACATCGCGTTCAACACGGCGACGCTGGCAGCGCCTGCCGGCCAGCCGTTCCAGATCGACTTCAAGAACAACGATCCCGGCATCCCGCACAACGTCGAAGTGAAGGATGCGAGCGGTGCGGGGCCGTTCAAGGGCGACATCATCACCGGCGTCGCCGAGACGGTGTACGACGTGCCCGCACTCGCCGCCGGTCAGTACACGTTCCTGTGCATCGTGCACCCGACGACGATGACCGGGACGCTCACCGCCGGGTGACGCCCGTCGGCGAACAGCTCGCCTACACCGACGCGTACGCTCGCTCGGCGGAGGCGCGCGTCCGCCACGTCGAGGTCGCTGATGCACCACTCGTCGTCCTGGATCGGACCGTGTTCTATCCGGGTGGCGGCGGCCAGCCCTCGGATCGTGGGCTTCTGCTGCGGGCATCGGACGGCCGGACGTGGACGGTGCGTGGTGCGCGCAAGGCCGGCGGCGAGATCGTCCATGAGCTCGGACCGGACGGCGGTGACCCGCCAGCGGTCGGTGACACGCTCGAGGTCGATCTCGACTGGGCGCGGCGGTTCGCGCTCATGCGCACCCACACCGCGCTGCATGCGCTGTGCGGCGTCGTCTGGCGCGACCACGGCGCGCAGGTGACGGGCGGCAACATGGAGCCGGGCTCGGGCCGGATGGATTTCGAGTTCGCGTCGATGTCGGGCGACCTGGTCGACTCGATCGAGGCCGCCGTGAACGTCGAGCTCGCCGCGGCGCGCGATGTCCGCGTCGCGGTGCTGCCGCGCGCCGAGGCGTTCGCGATCCCGGACCTCATCCGGACCAAGATCAACTTGTTGCCGGATGGTATCGAGGAGATCCGGACCATCGAGATCGTCGGGCTCGACCTGCAGGCCGACGGCGGCACGCACGTCGCCAACACCCGCGAGGTCGGCCAGATCAGGGTCACCGGCTACGAGTCGAAGGGCCGGATCAACAAGCGCATCCGGATCGAGCTGATCGACCCGATCGCGGATGCCTGATCGCCCGCTCGACGGGCAGGTCGCGCTGGTCACCGGCGCCGCGTCCGGGATCGGACGGGCGACGGCGCTCCGTCTGGCGGCGGATGGTGCCGCCGTCGGGTGTCTCGATCGGAACGGCGATGGCGCCCGGGCCGCGGTCGCCACGATCGAGGCGGCCGGTGGCCGGGGGACCGCCCTCATCGCGGACGTGACCGATCGCGACGGCGTCCGCACAGCGATCGACGCCCTGACCCAGAGCGCCGGCCCGATCTGGATCCTCGTCAACAACGCCGGTGTGCCGGGCGCTGGGCCATTCGTCGACCTCTCGTACGAGGACTGGCGAGGCGTGCTCGACGTCCACGTCGACGGGGCCTTCCACGTGACGAAGGCCGTGCTCCCGGGGATGCTCGCCGCCGGAGGTGGCCGGATAGTCGTCATCGCGTCGGAGGCGGTCTGGCTCGGCAACCAGAGCGTCCAGTACGTGACCGCCAAGGCCGCGCTGGTCGGCTTCACGCGTGCCCTCGCGTACCAGCTCGCGCCATCGGGCATCCGGGTCAACGCCGTCGCTCCGGGTCCGGTGGATACGCCGATGCTGCGCGACAACGACCCCACGGCCATCATTGCCGAGCTCGCAAGCGTGCGGATCGGCCGTTTCCTGGAACCCGACGAGATCGCGGCAACGGTCGCCTTCCTGGCGGGCCCAGGCGGTGACCCCTACATCGGTCAGGTCTTCTCGCCGAATGGCGGGACCGTGTTCCCGTCCTGATCGCCGCCGGGACGCGGCAGCGTCTCGCGCATCCGGCCGAGGACGACGAGACCGGAGACCGCCGTCAACGCGGCCACCGCGAGGATCGCCGCGGGGACCCCGGCAGCGTCGGCGAGGACGCCCGCCACGATCGCCCCGATCGCGAAGCCGAGGTCGCGCCAGAGCCGGTACACGCCGAGCGCGGACGCCCGCCACGCCGGGGCCGCCACGTCGGCGACGACCGCGAGCAGAGTCGGATAGACCATGGCCGTACCGAGACCGAGACCCACGGCCGCGACGAGCCACGGGCCGAAACCCGTGGCGAGGGCGATCGCCGCGATCGATGCCGCCTGGAGCAGCATCCCGGCCACGATCAGCCCCTTCCGTCCGACCCGGTCCGAGAGCGCGCCGATCGCGACCTGGCCGATGCCCCAGACCGCGGGGTACGCGGCCACCAGGACGCCGATCTCCGGGAGTGTTAGACCGGCGGCGGCGAAGTACACCGGTAACAGCCCCCATGCGACGCCGTCGTTGAGGTTGTTGACGAGGCCGGCCTGCGATGCCGCCGAGAGCGATCGATCCCGCCACGTGGTTCGCGCCGCGACGTCGCGCCACGCCGGCACTGGCTCGGCGATGGCGCTGCCGCGGCCCTCCAGCTCGACATGCCCCCGCGTCTCCTTGACGAACAGCACTGACACGCCCAGGCCGAGGCCGGCGAACGCAAGTCCGAGATAGAACGGGGCCGGACGCAAGCCGGCTTCGGCCGCGATCAGTCCGGTCGCCAGGGCGGTCGCGGCGACTGCGAGATAGCCGGCGGCCTCGTTGAGCCCGAGGGCCAGGCCACGGCGGGTCGGGCCGACCAGGTCGATCTTCATGGTCACGGTCGTCGACCAGGTGAGGCCCTGGTTGACCCCGAGCAGCACGTTCGCGACGACGACCCATGCCCAGGAGGGCGCCCAGATGAGCAGCAACGGAACGGGCACGCCGATCAGCCAGCCGGCGATGAGCACGGGCCGCCGACCGAACCGATCGGCGAGCGCACCCGCGGCGAGGTTGGACAGGGCCTTGGTGACACCGAACGCGACCAGGAAGGTGAGCACGATCGCGAAGCCGTCGAGCCCGAACACGTCGCGTCCGAGCAGCGGCAGCACCGTCCGCTCCTGGCCGACCATCCCGCCGACCAGGCCACTGACACCGACCAGCAGGGCGAACTGGCCGGCGTTCGCGCGGAGGCCGAGTCGAGGCCCGTCAGGGCCCGGTTTGGTCACCGCCCGAGTATCGTCCACGGCCATGGACCCCGATACGCCCGCGACGCGTGCCATCACAGCGGCCGGCATTCCCCATCGGGTGGTCGTGACCGAGCGGGCCGGCAGCGCCGAGGAGGCGGCAGCGCTGCAGGGGATCCCGCTCGGTGGCCTTCTCCGCACGATCGTCGTCCGACGGGGCGACGACGACTACCTGTTCGTGCTCGTCCCCGCCGGCCGCCGCTTCGACTGGCCGAAACTGCGTGCCCATCTCGGGGTCCGGCGCATGACGCTGCCCGACGCCGAGGAGGCTCGGGCCGTGACAGGGTACGAGCGGTACACGATCACCCCGTTCGGCTCCACGCGGGCGTGGCCGGTCGTCGTCGACGCGACCGTCATGGACCAGCCACTCGTCTCGGTCGGTGGGGGCGCGTTCGGCGTGAACCTCCACCTCGGCCCATCGGATCTCGTGGCCGGTCTCGACGCCGAGGTCGCGGACGTCTCGATCGACGATCAGTAGGGCGCGACCGCCGGTTCATCCGTCGTGGTCGTGCCCATGCGGCGCGCGGCGGATTGTCCGCGCTGGGCGACAGGCACGATCCCGACAGCGGCCGCCATCCCGAAGGTCGGCATGTTCCCGTAGAAGGTCTCCGCGGTGCCCGGGCCGACCCGGTACGTCTCGTGGAAGATGCCGACGTCGGCGTTGTCGCGGACGAGTCGGTTGAACTCCCGCCACGCGGGCAGATGCTCGTGATCGGCCGCCCGGGCGAAGGCCTCGAGCTGGTCGAACGAGCGCCAGTACTGCACGCCCACGATGACCCGTCCTGCCCAGAAGGTCTGCACATTGAGCAGGCCGAGGGTGGAGTCGGCGCCCAGCTCGCGCAGCATCCGCGGCATGGCTCGGAAAGCCGGCAGCCACGACCGGAATCGGCGAAGCCGGTTGATCCGCATGCCGATGATGAAGACGACGATCTCGTCGTCGAGGGTCGCCGTGTAGCGACCGCTGATGATCTCGGCCATGCCGGCTGCTCCCTTCTCCGCGGATCGCTCGCGCGAGAGGCTGCTATGTGAACAGTGTCTACTTTACGGACTGGATGTGAACGATGTCAACATAGGGACGCCATGACCGTCCAGGAAGCCCCGGCCCGCCCATACCATCACGGCGACCTTCGGCGAGCGCTCGTCACGGCCGCGACCGAGCTTGCCGCGGTCGGCGGGGCCGAGAACGTCACGCTCCGAGAGGTCGCGCGACGCGTCGGCGTCTCGGCCAGTGCCGCCTACCGCCACTTCCCGAACCGCGAGGGCCTGCTCGCGCAGGTCGCGTCCGAGGCGCGCGAGGCCCTTGCCCGGCGGATGATCGCCGCGGTCGCCGCGGTGGGGGCGGGATCGGACGGCGCCGCGGTCGACCGCTTCCGAGCGACCGGGCGTGCCTACATCGAATTCGCCCTCGATGAGCCGGGCCTGTTCGAGGTCGCGTTCCGGGCCTGCCCGCCGGACCTGTACGTGCCCGACGACCCGTCCCCGTACGCGTTGCTGTCGGAGGCGCTGGACACGCTCGACCACGCCGGGCTGCTGGCCGTGCAGCGGCCGGGCGCGGAAGCTGCTGCGTGGGTCGCCGTGCACGGCGCCGCCGTGCTGCTGGGGGACGGGATGCTGCCACACAGCGACCGCGACACGATCATCGACGCGACCCTGGACATGGTCGGTGGCGGACTCCTGGTGCCCACAGCCCACGCGTAGACTGGCGCTCCGATGTCGATCGATCTCGCCGCGGATACCGGCTACGCGCTTCGCCTGGTCGTCGCCGCGTTCCTGGGTGCGCTGATCGGTCTCGAGCGCGAGATCCATGAGCATCCCGCAGGGATGCGGACGCATCTGCTGGTGTCGCTCGGATCGGCCGGCTTCACGGTCCTGTCCATCGCCGCGTTCCCGGCACCCGGCGCGGACCCCGCCCGGATCGCGGCGCAGGTCGTGTCGGGGATCGGCTTCCTCGGCGCCGGCGCGATCCTCAAGGAAGGCGCCACGGTCCGGGGGCTCACGACGGCCGCCAGCCTGTGGGCCGTCGCGGCGGTCGGGATGGCCGCCGGGGCAGGCGCGTTGCTCGTTGCCATCACCCTGACGGCGATCGCCATCGTCTCGCTGTGGCCGCTCCGCGTCGTGACGGAGAAGATCAGCGGCCGCGACCGCCATCATGTCCGGATGCGGCTGTGGGCCACCGATCCGGCTGTGATCGCCCGGCTCCTCGCTTTGATCGAGAAGGAGCACGGGACGATCGCTCATCTGTCCACCAAGGGAATCGGCGGCGGTCGCCTGGAGATCGATCTCGAGGTCCGCACCGCCGACGTCGAGAGCGGTGCCGCGATGACGGCAGCCATCGCCGCCACCGAAGGCCTCGAGATGGACGAATCGCGCGCGGTCGGCGACTGACCGCGCTTGCGACTGGCGAGGGGGTTGACCATATGGCACGATCGGGCGGATGAGGCGACCCCGCCTGCCGCGGTCGATCCCGCGGTCGCTTCCGCTCCTCGATTCGCCGCTCGTCCGTCGAGTGATGTGGCACGTCCAGCGGATGCGCGGGCAGCTCGATCGCCGGTTCTTCATGTCCCTCGCGCAAGGGATCATCGGGTTCGTCCTGGTGGCCGCGGTCCTGATCACCCTCTTCGAGAAGTCGTGGACGTTCGAATCGGTCTTCGACTCGTTCAACTGGGGGATCGCCACGGTGCTCGGGCAGGGCGATTCGGGCTATGTGACGTCGCCAGCCGGGCGGCTCATCGGCTGGTTCCTCATCCTGTTCGGGGTCGCCATGCTGGGGATGATCACCGGCGCGCTCGTCGCGCTGGTCATCGATTTCCTGCTCAAGGAGGGTCAGGGCTTGGGTGCTTCCGGGTACAAGAACCACATCGTCGTCTGTGGTTGGAACACCACGGCGCGCGACCTCATCGCCGAGCTGAAGGGCGACGACTATCGATCGAAGGTCGTCGTGCTTGCCGATCTCGACAAGAACCCGGCCGGCGACGGGGTGTACTTCGTCCGCGGCGAGCCGACGAATGACGACGACCTCAAGCGTGCCGGCATCGAGGATGCATCGGCCGCGCTCATCTTCCCGCGCGACGCTACCGACGATGCCGACATGCACTCGATCCTGACGATCCTCGCGATCGAGCATGCGGCACCCGGCGTGCGGACCGTGGCCGAGGTCAACAACCCGAAGCACGAGGCCCATTTTCGGCGTGCCGACGTCGACGAGCTCCTCGTGACCTCGAAGATGGCCTCGCATCTGCTGGCCCGGTCGGCGTTGTACCCGGGTCTGACCGGGATCATCACCGACATCGTGTCAGGCGGCGAGGGATCGGAGCTGTACAGGATCGGCCTGCCCGACGACTACATCGGCCTGTCGATCGACGCTGTCGCGGCGCGCCTCCGGACCGAGCACCACGCGACGCTGCTGTCGGTGAACCGGGGCGGGCATGCCTTCGTGAACCCCGGCGCCGACTTCGTGCTGCAGCGGGACGACGACGCGGTGGTCGTGGCCGAGTCGCTCGGGTCGCTCGCGCCACTGGAGATCTCGGACACGTCGGTCGCACCACGGACCGCCTCAGTGGTGCCGTCGGCATAGGGCGCGCTGGGTCGGGCCGGGCGGGGCGGGGGCGGCGCCGGGGCGGGAGGGTTCAGCGAGCTGCGGGGGACTCCGCTGTCCTACGGAAGGATCCCGTTTGCCTCCGCCGGGGCGTTAACGGTCCAACGCTCACCCGATGTGCATGTGGTGACCATTCGGAAGAACGAGGGGACTTCTAGTGGGCAATTCGACACGTTCGATCGTCGTCCGGGTCACCCCGTGAACCATCCGGCGAAGGAAGAGCCGAATTCGTCGGTTCGATCTCCGTAACGGTCACCATGTGCACCGCCGTCGCCCGGACCCCTGCTGCGACTCGGGCCGCGGCCACGACCCCGACGAACCGCGCGCGTTGCTGGGATCCTGCAATTGATCACCAGGTGAGCACTCGTCAGGGTTCGCGGACCCTTGGCGAGTTCACATCGCGCATGACCATGCAAGGTCGGCGCTTGCCCTGCACGCATTTATCCAGCCGGGCGCATGACCATGCACGCAACCTTCAGATCGAAACCTGTGCGCCTGACCAATGCCCGCCTGGTGGACAAATGGCAGGAATGGGCTGCGATCAGGGCCGCGCCGAGGGTCCCGAGGGTCCCGATGGCGCCGGGCAGCCATACGCCCCGAGCGCCCCGCCCCGCGGCAGACCCTCCTAGAGAGCCTTGACCGCCGCGGTCAGCGCCGCAAGCCCCTCCTTCGCGTCGGCAAAGAGCATCCCGGTCTTGTCGTTCGTGTACAGCTCGTTGTCGATGCCGGCGTAGCCCCGTCCCATCGAGCGCTTGATGACCACGATGGACTTTGCCTTGTCCACGTCGAGGATCGGCATCCCCGACACAGGCGACCCGGGCCGCCGGGCGGCCGGGTTCGTCACGTCGTTCGCGCCGATGACGAGGGCCACATCCGCCCGCTCGAACTCCGGGTTGATGTCGTCCATCTCCTTGAGTTGGGGATACGGCACGTTGGCCTCGGCCAAGAGGACATTCATATGACCCGGCATCCGGCCCGCGACCGGATGGATCGCGTACTTGACATCGACACCGCGCTCCTCGAGCAGGTCGGCCAGCTCGCGGACGGCGTGCTGTGCCTGCGCCACCGCCAGGCCATAGCCCGGGACGACGATCACGTGCTGGGCGTATGCGAGCTGGATCGCGACATCGTCCGCGCTGATCGAGCGGACCGACCCGCCTGCGCCTGCCACGGCGGCACCTGCCGCGTCGTCGCCGCCGCCGAAACCGCCCAGCATGATGTTGAGCACGGACCGGTTCATCGCGTCGGCCATGAGCTTGGTCAGGATCGCGCCCGACGCGCCGACGAGAGCGCCGGCGATGATCAGGACCGGGTTCTCGAGGACGAAGCCGGCCATCGCGACGGCCGTGCCCGTGAACGAGTTCAACAGGCTGATGACGACTGGCATGTCGGCTCCACCGATCGGCAGCGTCATCGTCACGCCGAAGATCAGCGACGCGGCGAGGATCAGGAGGATCAGCGCGAGGTTCGGCGTGCCCGTGATGAACAGGATCGCCGAGGCGATGACCGCGACTGCGGCGAGCGCCAGCGTGACGAGCCGGCCGCCCGGGATCAGGATCGGCTTGCCCGGGATGAGGCCCTGGAGCTTGCCGGATGCGATGAGCGACCCGGTGAACGTGATCGAGCCGATGATGATGTCGAGCACGATGAAGGTGTGCTGGTCCAGGCGGACGTGGCCGCCACCGAGGAGGCCCAGGTAATCGTCGATCGCGATGAGGGCCGCCGCACCGCCGCCCACCGCATTGAACAACGAGACCAGCTGCGGCATCGCCGTCATCTTCACGACGCGGGCCGTGTACAGGCCCAGCCCGCCACCG
Source organism: uncultured Chloroflexia bacterium (assembly GCA_963780425.1). GTDB lineage: Bacteria > Chloroflexota > Limnocylindria > Limnocylindrales > CSP1-4 > SPCO01. The sequence continues at coordinate 179,959 of CAWABZ010000015.1, forward strand.
ATGATGATCCCACCAGCGATGAGGGCCCACCCCGAGGCGCGGATCCCGAAGCTCTCGGGCGCGAGCAGCTGGCGGGACAGGATCAGGATCGCAGTGGCGACGACCGCGAGGATCATCCCGCCGGCCGACACCAGGTTTCCGTTGCGCGCCGTGGCCGGCGAGTTCATCCGGGCCAGACCGATGACGAACGCCACGGCGCCCGCGAGCCAGGCGATCCGGACGAGGATCTCGATGAGCTGGAGCGTGGTCACCGGCTAGGCCTCCGGCTCGTCCGCGACCGGCTTGGGCGCGACGGGTCTCTTCCGGAACATCTGGAGCATCCTGTCGGTGACGACGTAGCCACCGACGACGTTCATCGTTGCGAACGCGACCGCGATGAGCGACAGGGCCTGGCTCACCCCGCCGCGTGCCTCGGACGCGATGAGCATCGCGCCGACCAGCACGATCCCGTGGATCGAGTTCGCGCCCGACATCAGCGGCGTATGGAGGGTCGCCGGGACCTTGCTGATGACCGCGAACCCGACCAGGATCGCGAGCGTGAAGATCGTCAGCCCCGTGATCAGCGTGTCGATCTGTTCGGGGGTCATGCCTGGCCTCCGGGGTTGAGCAGCTTGTTCACGGCGTCGGACACGACCGCGCCGTCCTTGGTGATGACAGTGGCCTTCGTGACCTCATCCTCGAAGTCGAGGTTGAGCGCTCCGTCCTTCACCATCCCGAGCAGCAGCGCCGAGATGTTGCGGGCGTAGAACGCGGACGCCCCGGCCGGCATGCTGGCCGGCAGGTTGTCGGGCGCGATGATCGTCACGCCGTTCGGCGTCACGACGGTCTCACCGACCTTCGACAGCTCGCAGTTGCCGCCCAGGGTGCTGGCGGCCATGTCGACGATGACCGAGCCCGGCTTCATCTTCGAGACGGCGTCGGCGGTGACGAGCACAGGTGGCTTCCGGCCCGGGACCTGGGCCGTGGTGATGACGACATCCATGCCGCCGATCACCTCGTTGAGCTCCGCCTGCTGGGCGGCGCGCTCGTCGGCCGTCAGCTCGCGGGCATACCCGCCGGCGCCGGTCGCGTCGATCGTGGTCTTGAGCTTGACGAACTGGGCGCCAAGGCTCTCAGCCTGCTCGCGGGTCTCCGGTCGGACGTCGTACGCCTTGACCACCGCCCCGAGCCGCTTGGCCGTGCCGATCGCCTGGAGCCCGGCGACCCCGATGCCCAGGATGAGCACGTTCGCCGGCTTGGCCGTTCCGGCAGCCGTCGTGAGCAACGGGAAGTAGCGCCCGTACGCGTTCGCGGCGATCAGCACGGCCTTGTAGCCACCGACGTTCGCCTGGCTGCTCAACGCGTCCATCGACTGCGCCCGTGACAGGGTCCGCGGGATCGCGTCGAGGCTGATGGCCGTAACGCCGTTCGCGGCGAGTTCCTTGGCGAGGTTCGGGTCGATCAGCGGGGCGAGAAAACCGATGACCGCCTGGCCCGTGCGCAGCCTCGACACCTCGGACGCGTCCGGCTTGGCAACGCGGAGGACGACGTCGGACTGCTGGTAGAGCGCGTCGGTCGGGACGACCGTCGCGCCCGCGTCGGTGAAGGCGCTGTCCGGTATGGCGGAGCCGGCACCGGCGTCGGCCTCGACGAGGATCTCGAGCCCGGCCGCCTGCAGCTTGCCGAGCGCTTCGGGCACCAGGGCGACGCGCCGCTCTCCGGGCGCGGTCTCCTTGGCCACACCGACCTTCATGGGCACCACCTGTTCCGAGATGACGGGACCGCGGACGTGGGGGAGCCCGCGGGGGACACTTGGGGTCGCCGCGAAGTCTAGCGCCTCCGTCGGGGTCGGTCGCGTCCGTCGCCGTCGTGGGCCATCGCGCGGGTGGGACTTTCGGGTCACCCGGGCTGGGTCGCCCGCGTGATGTTTCGGTGCGGTCCGCGTCCGTACGGTCCGGTGGTGTTTACCACCGCGCCACCCGCCAAGGCGATGCCGGCAAATTCGCCGATCTTCCGCGACGGGTCGCTGCCCGCGCCGGAGTCAGCCGCCCGACGGGCGCTGATCCATGGCGTGGCGCTCCTCGCCATCGCCGTCACGGTCGCGTATCTGGCGTGGCGCCTGGGAGGCACGATCTCTGCGCAGTGGTGGTGGGTCGCGATCCCGCTGTTCGTCGTCGAGGTCCACAACGCGTTCGGCCTGACGCTGTACACGGTGGCCCTGTGGCGTGTCGACGCTCAACCGCATACGACCGGCGAGCCTCCGCGAGCGCGCGTGGCCGTCCTCATCCCGACATACAACGAACCGCCCGACGTGCTCCTCCCGACGATCGCCGCGGCGGTCGCCCTGAAGCCGGCGCACGAGACCTGGGTCCTCGACGACGGCAAGCGCGAGGAGATCCGGACTCTGGCGGAGACGCTCGGCGCTCGCTACCTGACCCGCCCGGACAACAAGCACGCGAAGGCCGGCAATCTGAATCACGCGCTCGGTCACATCAAGGCCGACATCATCGGCGTGCTCGACGCCGACCACGTCCCGACGGCGCGATTCCTGACCGCACTCCTGCCGTACTTCCACGATCCGCAGCTGGCTTTCGTCCAGTCGCCGCAGGACTTCTACAACCTCGAATCGTTCGAGCACCAGCGTCGCTGGAACGGCCAGATCTTCAACGAGGAGGCGGTCTTCTATCGGGTCATCGCGCCCGCCAAGAACCGCTGGCAGGCTCCGTTCTGGTGCGGCACCTGTGCGCTCGTGCGAGTCGAGGCGCTCCGCTCGGTCGGCGGGGTGAGCACGGACAGCGTCACCGAGGACATCCACACCACCCTCCGGATGTTCCGCAAGGGCTGGACCGGCGCGTATCACAACGAGGTGGTCGCTCGCGGCCTGGCTCCGGACGATGCGACGTCCTACCTGATCCAGCGCAATCGCTGGGCGCTCGGGGCGATGCAGGTCCTCCGCAAGGAGAATCCGTTGTTCGGGCGGGGCCTGACCGCTGGCCAGCGCCTGGCGTTCCTCACCACGATGTTCGGCTGGTTCGACAGCTGGCGGACGTTCGCTTACATCACGATCCCGCTCGCGGTCGTCGCCACGGGCGCGGTCCCGATCGACGCACCGGGTGCGATCTTCGCGCCGTTCTTCCTGGCGACCCTCGGTATCCAGTTCATCGCGTTGCGGCTGCTGGCGCGTGGCCACTACCCGCCGATCCTGTCGGTGCTCTTCGAGGTGTTGCGCATGCCGGCCGTCCTGCCGGCGACCCTCGCGCTCTTCTGGCCGAACAGGGCCGCGACGTTCAAGGTCACGCCGAAGGGCCGGAGCTCGAGCGCCGGACACAGGACGCCGGTCCCGCGGCTGCTGACGGTCCTGGCTGCGGCCTCCTCGATCGGCCTCGTCTGGTTCACGGCGACGCTGCTCGGTCTCACGCCTCTGCGGTACGGGACGCCATGGGCCGCCATCGGGGCCGCGGGTTTCATGGCCGTCAACCTGGCTATCCTTGCTGTCCGCGATCCGCCGCATCCGCTCGTCGCGCTTCGCGGGCAACCGCCGGGCGGGCACGCGCCTGCCGGTGCATGTCCCGGCACGCCTGGGCGGACTTCAGGGCGAGCTGCTCGACCTGTCGGTCAGCGGCGCACGCATCCGCGTCCCCGCCAGGGTCGACGACTCCACCGGCGAGCTGTGGCTGACGCTCGATCTGCCGGCACGCCGGCTCGAGCTGCAGGTCGAGGTCCGGCGCACGGAGATCCACGATGGCCAGGCGACCATCGGGCTGTCGTTCGTGGCGGGTCAGGAGAAGACCGTCGCTGCCATGGCGGTCGCCATCTTCCACGCGGACGTCTCGACGCGGCGCGATCGCCGCCGGCGGGGTCGCGGGCTCGTCTGGGAGGGCCAGGCCGCCTGATCGCCGGGCTGCCTAGAGCCGGGAGCGGATCTCCCAGAGGTCCGGGAACGCCGGCCTGAACAGCGTCCCACGCAGGTACTCGACGCCGCTGGAGCCGCCGGTGCCGCGTTTCGTGCCGATCGTCCGTTCGACCATCTTGACGTGCCGGTAGCGCCATTCCTGGATGCCCTCGTCGAGATCGACCAGGCGCTCGGCGACCAGCCCGGCGTCCGCGTCATCGCGGTATGCCGCGATCAGCACCTCCTGGACGCGTGTGTCCGGCAGGCCGGCGTCGTCCGGCACGGGATGGCCGCGCTCGACGAGGTAGCCGAGGAACGACTCCCACACCGACGTCGCCGACTGCGCCTCTTCGACCGTCCGCCGTGCCTGGGAACCCTCCGGTTGGGCGTCGACCGCCGAGGGCTCGCGCGAGCCCAGCATCGCCTCGATCGCGCGAAAGCCGGCCGACTGGAAACCCGACGCGGAATCCAGCCGATCGCGGAAGGACAGGAACTGGAGCGGCGTCATGGTCTCGAGGACATCGACCTGGGCGACCAGCGTCTTGAGGATCTTGAGGACGCGGTTCAGAAGGTGGAGCGCCCGATCGGTATCGCCCTCCTCGAGCGCCAGCTGGACGCCGCGGAGCTCATGCCGGAGCGACTTGAACCACAGCTCGTAGACCTGGTGGACGACGATGAACAGCATCTCGTCGTGCTCCGCACCGTCAGGTCCGGCCGAGCGTTCGACCTGGAGCGACAGCAGCTCGGGCACCCTGAGGTACGAGGCGTACGTCACCGCGCGTCGGGTCACGAGGGGATGGTACGGGCTCAGTCGCGCGGCCGGATGCGGACGATCCAGCATCGACGCCTCGGCGAAGACCGAAGTCCCTCGAGCTCGTCGGCTCGATCGGCCTGCTAGCCTTTCTGAGCATGGCGCTCAACATCATCCCGGTCGCACGCCTCAACCACGCAGTCCTGTACGTGCGCGACGCCACGGCGTCCGCCGAGTTCTACGGCCGGGTCTTCGGTTTCGAGGTCGTCGAGTCGGCCTTCGGCGGGCGGGCTGTGTTCATGCGGTCCGCCAACGGCGACAACCACCACGACCTCGGCCTCTTCTCTGTCGGGCCGGACGCGCCGCGCCCGCCCCGCGGCTCGGTGGGGCTCTACCACCTGGCCTGGGAGGTCCCCACGATCGAGGATCTCGCGGTGGCCGCGGAAACCCTGTCGGCCGAGCGCGCGCTCGGCGGTGCGTCCGACCACGGCGTGAGCAAGTCGCTCTACGGTGCGGACCCGGACGGCAACGAGTTCGAGATCATGTGGCGCGTCCCGCGTGAGGCGTGGGGCGAGTTCGAGAGCAAGGGCGTCGTGATGCCGCTCGACCTGGACGCCGAGCTAAAGCGCTGGGGTGCAGCCGGCGCCGCCCGCGCCTGACCAGACCCACTTCACGGCGCAGCCGCGCGTCACGCCCTGGGCTCACTCGCGTTCTCGGTCGCGCCTTCGGCTGCCCCACGCTGCCGGCCTTGCCTACCGACAGTGCCAGCCGCCGTCGACGATGAGATCGACCCCGTTGACCGCGGTGTTCTCCAGCAGGAACACCGCGGCATCGACGATCTCGTCCATGGTCGCCAGTCGGCCCAGCGGCGTCTCCGATGTGTAACGCTCGATGGCCGCCGTCTTCTGCGCCCAGTACGGACTGTTCCCGACGACGCCCGGGTGGATCGAGTTCGCCCGGAGCGGCTTCAACTCCTCGACCAGGGTCCGCGTCAGGCCGACTACGCCGCCATTGACCGTGGTGACGGTCGTCGATCCCGGGTAGGGGCGCTCCTTCGCCATCCCGCCGAAGAGCAGGATCGAGGCGTCGCCGGTGAGCCGGTCTCGCAGCGTGTGGACGACCTCCGTGTAGCCGACGAGCTTGAGCGTGACGAGGCGGATGGCTTGCGCGATGTCATAGTCGGCGACCGTGTTCTGGTCGCGCTCGATGGCGACCAGCGCCAACCGCCGCACCGGACCGACACCTGCCAGCGCGGCCGCGATCGAGGTCGGTTCTGCCAGGTCGAACGTCACGCCGGTCGGGCGGCCGCCGAGGTCCGCGACGGCCCGGGCGACGTTATCCGGGTTGCGACCCGTCAGCACGACGCGGTCACCGTGATCCAGATAGTGGCGCACCAGTTCGAGGCCGATCGCCCGAGTCCCACCGACCACGACCACCGCTCCATCCGCCATGTCCGTCACTCCTTCGCTCGCCCTCGCGCCTGCTCGTATGTCTCCCAGTCGGCCACCCAGCGGTAGGCCTGTCGAACCGGCGGCTGGGGTGCCTGCGTCTCGAGCCAGCGGACCCGCTCGGTGCCGGTGTTGTAGAAGCCGTGGACGCAGCCCACCGGTGCGAACGCCACGTCGCCCGGCCGGAACGTGTACCGCCGGCCGTCGAACTCGCCCTCGATCTCGCCTGCCAGGAAGACGTAGGACTCCTCGAACGGATGGTCGTGCTGCTGGGCCGAGCCGCCGGGCTCGTAATCGACCGTGAACATCGTCGCGTGGTCGGCGCCGAAAGCGCGGTCGACGAGCATCTTCACGGAGATGCCGCTGTAGGCCAGGATGGCCGTGTCCATCCCGGCCGACGGCCGGCCGCGGGCCGGGTCGCGGACGGCCAGCGCCTCCAGCTGCGGCCGCGTGCCCGCATAGTGGCCGACGAGCCGCAGGGTCGGGTCGCCGAACGGCGGCCGGGTCGCGGCGGCATCCATCGCGGCGAGATCGTGCGGCGGTTCGAAGAAGGTGTCCTTGCGGCCGGACGCCGGATCGACCCGCTGCGGGGAGTTCAATGACAGGAAGCGCACGGTCGCCGCGCTCGTATTGCCGAGCGCGTGGTGCAACCCGGTCGGGATGAGCGCGTAATCGCCATCGACGAGGCGGTGCACGCGGCCGCCGAGGTCGAGGAGCAGTTCGCCCTCGAGGACGTAGATCGCCTCCTCGAAGCTGTGGACGTGCGGTGCGAGCCAGCCGCCCGACTGCAGGACCACCGCGGCGAGCTCAGTGTGCACTGCGTCCTGGTCAGGCCCGATCAGGCGGTTACGGGCCAGGCCACGAGAGTGCGGGCCGATCAGCTCCTCGTCCGCGAACGACCAATCGAGCTTGCCGACGAAATGCCCCACCTCCTACTCGTCTCGCAGGCCCGGCACGTCGAGCGACCGCCGGCCGAGCACGAACCAGATGCCGTGGACCGGGACCGCGCCGCGGTTGTATAGGCGGTGGGGGACCGTCGAGTCGATCGAGATCGAGTCGCCCGGTCCGAGGACGTGATCCTCGAACCCGATGGTGACGCCGAGCGTCCCGCTGATGACGACGCCCCATTCGTGCCCGCCGTGGCGTTGGAAATCCGCCTCGGGCCCGGAGGCGCCTCCGACCTCATAAGTCACGTACAGGAAATCGATGCCCGGGATCGACTCGGTCGTCAGCCGCTCCCAGACGACGCCCGAGGCAAGCCGGATGATCTTGCGGTCGTCCGCACGCTGGACCGCGTCGGCTGGTCGGCCCATAGGGGCGCGGGCGGTCGCGGTCGCGGGGCCGTCCCGGACGACGTGCAGGTCGCCGGCCCGCCCGGACCTGGCGGCATCGTTGAACAGCAGCTCGTCGAGCGACACGTCGAGCTCATTCGCGATCGCGTAGAGGGTGCTGACGGACGGCCGCGCTCGACCTGTTTCGACCTGCGAGATCAGGCTGGCGGACAGGCCGAGCCGCCCGGCCAGGTCGCGCAGGCTCAATCGTTTCGCGCGCCGCGCTGCACGGAGACGGTCGCCCATCTCGAAGTACTCGGGTCGGCTGCTACGGCCGGCTGGGCCCTCCACGACACCTCGATTCCGGACTGGACGAGCGCCGCTCACGTGTGTAACGATGTTGAACAACGTAGAGCGACACTGAAGGCCGTGTCAAGGTCGACGACAGCAACCTCGCCGACCCTCGACAGGAGGAAGGTGCTTCCGTGACGACCGCCGAAGTCCCCGCTCCGAGCACGCCACCGGTCGTCCGTGCCGACCTAGCGATCGCTTCCCCCGGATCGATGAATGTCGACTGGGAGGAACGCTGGAACGTCGAGCGGCTGCGCACCTACCGGACCGGCCGCGCGCGTGACGCCCTCGCCGCGTCTGATCTGGGTGCGGTGTTGCTCTTCGACTTCAACAACATCCGTTACGTGACCAGCACCCATATCGGCGAGTGGGCGCGCGACAAGATGACCCGCTACGCCCTCCTGAGCCGGGGCGGGGATCCGCACATCTGGGACTTCGGCTCAGCGGCCAAGCATCACCGGCTCAACTGCCCGTGGCTGCGGACCGAGAACATCCACGCCGGCATGATCGGCCTGCGGGGCGCGGTGGCGCCGGATGCCGGCCTGTTCCGGGATGCCGCTCGCGAGATTGCTGCCATCCTGAAGGCAGAGGGTGTCGCGGACATGCTCCTCGGCGTCGACATCCTGGAGCCGCCGATGCTCGCCGCGCTCGAGGCCGAGGGCGTGACCGTGCGCGACGGTCAGCAGGTGATGCTCGACGCCCGTGAGGTCAAATCGATCGACGAGATCCTTTTGCTCAACACGGCCTGCGCGATGGTCGATGGCGCCTACCAGCACATCGCCGAGCGGCTCAAGCCCGGTGTCCGCGAGAGCGAGCTCGTCGCCGAGGTAACTCGTCTCCTGTTCGAGATGGGCTCGGAGCACGTGGACAACATCAACGCCGTTTCCGGCGAGCGGTGCAGTCCCCACCCGCACGTCTTCAGCGACCGCCTCATCCGGCCGGGCGACCAGGCCTTCTTCGACATCATCCACACGTTCATCGGCTACAAGACCTGTTACTACAGGACGTTCAGCGTCGGGACGTCGACCGATGCCCAGCGCGATGCCTACAAGCGGGCGCGCGAGTGGATCGACGCCTCGATCGAGCTGATGCGCCCCGGCGTCGGGACCGACGAGGTCGCCAGGGTCTGGCCGAGGGCCGAGGAGTTCGGCTTCTCCAGCGAGATGGAGTGCTTCGGCCTCCAGTTCGGGCACAGCGTCGGGCTGTTCCTCCACGAGCGACCGATCATCAGCCGCCTTAACTCGCTCGATCACCCGGTCGAGATCAAGGAGGGCATGGTCATCGCGCTCGAGACGTACTGCCCGGCCAAGGACGGGATCTCGGCCGCTCGGATCGAGGAGGAGGTCGTCGTGACCCGCGACGGCCCTCGCGTCATCACGAAGTTCCCCAGTGACGAGCTGTTCGTGGCCAATGCCTACTAGGACCGAATGACGATGGCGACCGCCAGCGCGTCGCCCGCTGCCCTCGATCGCAAGACCGGGCTGCGCCTGTACCGGACCATGCAGGAGTGCCGTCTACTCGAGACGCGCGCGCAGGAGCTGTTCTTCGAGGGCCTCGTCCGGGGCACGACCCACCTGGGCGTCGGCCAGGAGGCGGTGGCCGCCGGGTTCGCCGGTGTGATGCGCGCCGATGACTACACCTTGTGCACCTATCGCGGTCATAACCACAACATCGCCCGCGGCGTGCCGATGGCGCCGATCCTCGCCGAGCTGTTCGGACGCTCGACCGGGTTGCTGGGCGGCAAGGGCGGCTCGATGCACCTCACCAGCGTCGAGCACGGCGTGCTCGGGTCGTACGCGATCGTCGGAGCCCACCTGCCGATCGCCCTCGGAGCCGCCTGGTCGGCGCAGTACCGCAAGTCGGGCCAGGTGGCCGTCTGCTTCTTCGGCGACGGGACGACGAACATCGGCGCCTTCCACGAGGCGCTGAACATGGCGGCGGTCTGGAAGGCCCCGGTCGTCTTCGTCTGCGAGAACAACCAGTACATGGAATACACGCCGATCGGGGCCGTGACCGCCGTGGCGCGCCCGGCTGCCGACCGCGCCAGTGCCTACGGCCTGGAGCCGATCGTCGTCGACGGCAACGATGTCGAAGCCGTCCACGAGGTGGCAGCCACGACCATCGAGCGTGCGCGGGCCGGTGAAGGGCCGTCACTGGTCGAAGCCGTCACATATCGTCACGGCGGCCACTCACGCGCCGACCCAGGCACGTACCGGCCCGACGACGAGGTCGCCGCGTGGAAGGCGCGGGACCCGATCCCCGCCTACCGCGCTCGGTTGGAGGCCTCGGGTGTCGACGCGGCCGCCCTCGACGCCATCGACGAGGAGACCCGAGAGAAGGTCGCGGCGGCCGAGGCCGAGGCGCGCTCCGCGCCGGAGCCGGCCGCCGACGTGCTGGAGACCCAGGTCTGGGCGGACGGTGGAGCCCGATGGCGGAACTGACCTATCGCCAGGCCGTCGCAGAAGCCATCGCCCAGGAGATGGAGCGCGACGAATCCGTCGTGCTGATCGGCGAGGACGTCGGGGCCGCGGGCGGCGTGTTCAAGCTGACCGAGGGCTTGTTCGACCGGTTCGGGCCGGAACGGGTCCGCGACACGCCCATCAGCGAGCAGGCCATCGTCGGTGCAGCGATGGGCGCCGCGATGACCGGGCTGCGGCCGATCGCCGAGTTGATGTTCAGCGACTTCTTCGCCGTGACCTGGGACATGGTCGCCAACCAGATCGCGAAGACACGCTACATGACGGACGGCCAGGTCACGATCCCGCTCGTGCTGCGGACCGCGAACGGCGCCGGCCTGCGGTTCGGTGCGCAGCACAGTCAGAGCGTCGAGAACTGGGCGATGGCGATCCCCGGGCTGAAGGTCGTGGCCCCGTCGAACCCGGCCGACATGAAGGGACTGCTCGCGGCGGCGGTCCGGGAGGACGACCCGGTCATCGTCTGCGAGCACAAGGCGCTGTTCGCCGAAAAGGGCGATGTCCCCGACGGCGAGCATGTCGTCCCGCTCGGACAGGCGGCGGTGGTCCGGGAGGGCACGGACGTGACGCTGGTCGCGCTGGCAGCGATGGTCCCCCGCGCGGTCGCCGCCGCGGAGCGGCTCGCCAGCGACCACGGCATCGACGCCGAGGTGATCGACCTCCGCTCGCTCATCCCGCTCGATGCCGATAGCGATCCTCCGGTCAGTCGGCAGGACGACCCGCATGTTCACGGTCGAGGAGAATCCCAGCGTCGGCGGCTGGGGCGCCGAGATCGTGTCGCTCGTCGCGGACGAGGCCTTCTACAGCCTCGACGCGCCCCTCGTGCGGATCACGACGCCGCACATCCCACTGCCATCGGCGGCCTCGCTCGAGGATCTCGCGCTGCCATCCGTCGAGCGCATCGTCGAGACAATCACCCGGCGTCTCGACCAGGCGCGCTGACGGACGATGGCCACCGTCGGGCTCCTCGGCGCCGGTCGGATGGGCAGCGCGATGGCCCGCGCGCTCCGGGCCGCCGGCCACGATCTCGTGATCTGGAACCGGACCCGGTCTGCGGCCGATGCGCTTGCCGACGAGCTCGGCGGCCGCAGCGTCAGCCGACCTTCCGAGCGTAGGGGCCGTCGCTGAGATCTCCATCTCGATGCTGGCCGATGGGCCTGCCGTCGACGCGGTGTACGGAGGGCCCGAGGGTCTCATCGCCGGCGCTCGCGCGGGCACGGTCCTTGTCGACAGCTCGACGGTCCCACCTGCCGTCCTGAAGGGCCACGAAGCGGCGATCCGCGAGCGCGGTGCGGGCGTGCTCGACGCGCCGGTCTCGGGCAGCGTGACCTTGGCGGAGAGCGGCAAGCTGACCCTGATGGTGGGCGGGGATTCGATCGACCTCGAGCGTGCGCGACCGGTACTCGGGGCCGTCGGGACCACGATCTTCCACGTCGGGCCGCTCGGGACCGGGGCGGCGATGAAGCTCGCGGTGAACACTGTGATCTTCGGCCTCAATGGGGCCCTGGCCGAGGCGCTCGTTCTCGCCGAGCGGGCGGGCATCGCCCGCGAGCTTGCATATGACGTCCTGGCGACGAGTGCAGTCGGAGCGCCGTATGTCGGCTACAAGCGGGCGGCCTTCCTCGAACCCGAGTCGACGCCGGTCGCATTCGCGATGGATCTCGCTGCCAAGGATCTCCACCTCATCGCCGATCTGGCAGGCGACGTCGGGCAGCCGATGCCGCAGGCGACGACGAACCTCGCAGTCATCGACGCCGTCATCGAGGGCGGCGGCGGTGACCGGGATCTCTCCGCGGTCGCGGGCCACCTTCGCGACCGCCGCACTGCAGAGGAGGGCGCGACTGCGTGACCGGCGCGATCGACATCGGCGTGATTGCAGAGGCGCATGAGAGGAGGCACACGTGAGCAAGCGGACGCTGATCAAGGACGGCATTGTCCTGACACAGGACGACCAGCTGGGCGAGCTGCCCAAGGCCGACATCCTTATCGAGGATGACCGCATCGCGGCGATCGGCCCGAACCTCGAGGCGACGGACGCCGGCGTCATCGACGCCAAGGGCGATGTCGTCATCCCCGGCTTCGTCGACACCCACCGTCACACGTGGGAGACCTCGATCCGGACATCGGCGCCCGATTACACGCTGGGAGCCTACTTCGGGGCGATCCTCGACAAGTTCGCACCGAACTATCGACCCGACGACGTCTACGCGGGCAACCTGTGGGGATCGCTCGAGTGCATCAACGCGGGCATCACCACCCTCGTCGATTGGTCGCACATCATGAACACGCCCGACCACGCCGACGAGGCGGTCCGCGGGCTGCAAGAGTCGGGCATCCGATCCGTCTTCGCCTTCGGCTTCCCGAACACGTCCATCCAGGACTGGTGGTTCGGGCCGGATTACGGCGGAAGCGTGGAACGCATCAACGGCGACGAGGCGCGCCGGGTGCGCCGCGACTACCTGAGTGACGACCGAGGGCTCATCACGATGGCCCTCGCCACGCGTGGCACGAACTTCTGTAAGGAGGACGTCGTCCGCTTCGAGTGGGAGCTGGCCAAGGAGCTCGGGATCAACATCACGGTCCACGTCGCGATGGACCGGTTCGGCTACACCAAGATGCAGCTCCGCAAGCTCCGCGAGATGGACCTGCTCTACCCGAACACGACCTACATCCATTCGTCGCACCTGCTCGACGACGAGTGGGAGATGGTCCGCGACTCCGGTGGGAACGTGTCGCTCGCGCCGCAGATCGAGCTGCAGATGGGGCACGGCTGGGCACCGGCGGCGACGGCCTCGAAGCTTGGCATCCCGGTCGGGCTGTCATCGGACGTGGCCACGACCGCATCGTCCGACCAGTTCACGCAGATGCATGCGATCTTCGCCTCGGAGCGGGCCCGCCGGCATCAGAGCGCGTGGGACGAGGACCTCGACGGCAACCTGCCCACGCCGGACCTCGTCGACGCGCGGCAGGTCCTGCGCTGGGCGACCAGCGAAGGCGCCAAGGTCGCCGGCGTCGGCGACTGGACCGGCTCCCTCACACCCGGAAAGAAGGCCGACATCGTCATCATCGATGGGTCGGCCGTGAATGTGGCGCCGATCATCGATCCCGTCGGCGCGGTGGTCTGCGCAGCGGACGTCTCGAACGTCAAGACGGTCTTCGTCGACGGCGAGCTGCTGAAGCAGGACTTCAGGCTCCGGGCCGACCTGACCGGGCCGCGCAAGGACGTCGAGGCGTCCCGCGATTACCTCGTATCGAGGTTTGGTGAGCCCGAGCCAGGCTGGCTGCCGGCCGTAGTCACGGCCTGACCGTCAACGGGCCGCTGCCAGCGTCACCAGGCTCAGGATGTACACGTGTGCGATCGATCCCCACACGATCGATCGCGTTCGCCATGCCAGCCAGCCATACGCAAGCCCGCCGCCGAGCGTCGACAGCAGCTCGAGGGCGGGCTTGCCCACATGGGCGAACGCGAACGGCATCACGGCGATGAGCACCCCGATCGGGCCGATGGCCCGAACGAGAGTCAGCATCAGGAACCCGCGGAAAAGGAATTCGGCTGTCGTGAGATCGATGACGTTGGTGAGGACGATGTCCTGCGGCGGCGCGGCGCTGACCGCGTAGTAGGCGCGGACGTCCGGTAGGGTCGCGAACCACAGCACGACCGGGGTCATCAGGATGCAGCCGGCCAGGCTGAGAAACGCGCCGGCGCGTCCGTCCCCGAGCGTCCACCCGTAGCGCGCCGGCCGATCGCGGAAGCCGAGCAGGATCACCGCCAACGGCACGAGCGCGAACAGAACCACTCGTTCCAGCGCGATCGCGCGCAGGCCGTCCGGCGCACGCCCAAGCTGGACGACAGCTCCGGGTAGGAGCACCCGCGAGAAGTCGATCAGGAGGACCAACGTCGTCAGTGTCACGACGATCGAGGCGCGCACCGGCAGCCGGAGGCCGACGAGGTCGGTCGTGCGGCGATCTTCATCGACGATCGGGTCGGTCGGTGGCGTGATCAGCCACGACCAGAGGATTTGGACGCGTGACGGGGCCATGCCGGAGAGGGTATCCGTGCGAAGACTTGTGATCCTCGGGGTCGCGATTGCAAGACGGCTGTAGCGCCCCGCCCCAGGCCCCCGGGTACGCTGCGCAGCATGATCGTCCGGCTCGTGACGGCGACGGTGAGGACGGACCGTGCCGGCTCGTTCAACGCGCTGATGCGCGCCCAACTTCCCATCCTGCGCGAGCATCCCGGGCTCGTCTACGTCAAGCTGGCCCGTCGGATCTCGGGCGACGTCGAGGAGGTGCTGCTCTACGAGGAGTGGCGGAATACCGCCGCGCTCTACGGGTGGACCGGAGCCGAGATCGAGCGTCCCAAGCTCATCCCCGGCGCGGAGGAGCTTGTCACGGACGTCTCGGTCGCCCATTACGAGGCGCTCGACATCGACCCGCCGTTCGATTGACATCCTGGCGCTCAGGGAGGGTAGGGCCCCGGCGCAGCGGTGCACCCGGGCAACGACCGGGTAGGACCGAGCCGGGGGAGTACCCTCTTGGGGCACGGCACCGGGGAGACGGAGGGACGCGAGTGACCGACGACCTGACCGACGAGATGGCGATCCTGCGCGCGACCTCCGATCAGCTGATCCAGGCGATCGTCGAGACCGACGCGCGCGAGCGACGGAAGCGCGGCATGCGGCCGGCGGACCCGTCCTTCGTCGAATTCGCGCGATCCGTGAGGATCGCCGCCGAGGTCGTGCTCGAGCTGGCGCGCCAGGAGGAGCGGACCGCCGTCGAGATCGTCCGCGAGTCGACGACCGCCACGCTGCCGCCCATCGAGGCGATGCGTCCGGCCCGCGAGCTCGCCAGCATCCTCGAGGAGTGGCGGGCGATCGAGCAGAGGATGAACACCGCGGAGCCCGGTTCGGCGGAAGCCGAGTCGCTCATGATGGAGTTCGAACGGCTCCGCGACACCTACGCGCAGGCGCTCAAGGCGCGTCGAAGCGACGGCTGATCGGCCCCGCTCCTAGCGGAACGTCACGAACGCGTCGATGACTGTGGCCGGATGGTCGACCGTGCCGAGCACGCGAACCCTGATCGCGTGGGTGCGAACTCAGCGGGACGCCTCATCCTGGATGTGCCCGAACGGACCGGGCACAGGCGTCCAGGCGCCCTCCCAGCCGTCCGGCTTGCGCGCCTGCCGGAGGCGAGACCACAGCGCCGGGTCGCCCTGGAGCATGTCGACGAAGAGCCGTGCCAGGTGCGGATCGAATTGCGTCCCCGCGTGGCGCTCGATCTCCTCGAGCGCCCGGTCGACGGGCCGGGCGGCCTGGTACGGCCGGCCGTGCGTGATGGCATCGAAGGCATCCGCCAGCCGCACGATCCGGGCCTCGAGCGGGATGCCATCGCCGGCGAATCCATCGGGGTAGCCGGACCCGTCGAAGTTCTCGTGGTGGGATCGCGCGATCCGGCGTGCGACCTCGAACCCGGCGCCCTGCGCCAGGATCTCGTCGCCCCACACCGGGTGGAGCCGCATGATCTCCCACTCGGCGTGGTCGAGTGGGCCCGGCTTGAGCAGGATCCGGTCCGGGACGTGGATCTTGCCGATGTCGTGCAGCATCGCGGACCAGCCGATGCCGGCGGCCGTCTCCGGTGCCAATCCCGTCGCGAGCGCCAGCTCGGTGGCGATCTCCTGGATGCGCACGACGTGGTCGCCCGTGTCGGTGTCCTTCGCCTCCGCACCGCGCGCGAGGGCGACCATCCCGTCGCGCTGTCGATCGACGACCTCGATGGTGACCGACCGCAGGTCGACCAAGTTGCTCCGCACCCGATCGAACAGGGCGCCCGTGGTCGCGCCGGCGATCACCAGGATCGCGCCGCGCAACGCGGATGCCTCGATGCTCTCGTGGCTGCCTGGCAGACCGAGCGCGGGTGCGACGGGCCCCAGCAGGACCCCGACATACAGCGCGCTCAGGAGGCCTCCGGGCAGGCCGAAGATGTACGCGCCAAGGAGCACCGGCAGAAAGCCGAGGTAGTTCAGGGGGTTCGGCGTCCCGCCGGTCACGCGGACCAGGAGGAGAACGGCCAGCCCGGCGAGCCCGATGACGGCCAGCCCGAGCAGTCGGATCGAGCGGAGTCTCGAGACGTCGACAGAGGCGAGGTCCGGCAGGCCCAGCGAGCGGCCGTTGCGCGCAAGCGTCGAGGGCGGGTAGGTCATGGTCGTCGCACTCCCGGGGAGGGGCAGCGTATCCGCCGCGGGCGCGCCGCGGAACGCGGCGATGGTCCTCGGAGACGCGGGTACTTGGGTCCACCCGACGAGTCCGGGGATGCGCAACGACCTACACTCCGGCGATGGATGACACCCCCGCCGAGACCGTGCTACGGGCCTTGCGGCGCACGCGGCAGGTGCGACGGTTCACCGACGAGCCGGTCGACGAGGCGGCGATCCGGGCCATCCTCGAGGTCGCTCGCTGGACCGGCAGCTCGGAGAACCGTCAGCCGTGGACGTTCATCGTGATCCGCGACCGGGGTGTTCAGCGGCGAATCGCGGAGCTCGCCCCCTATGCGCAGCACGTCGCCAAGGCTCCGATCGCGATCGCCATCGTGATGAACGGCGAACATCCCGACGAGGACACCTACGATGAGGGCCGAGCGGCCGAGCGGATCCTGATCGCGGCGAGTGCACTCGGTCTCGGTGGCGGCATCGGCTGGGCCGACAGCGCTGCTGAACAGGCCGAAGTCGGAGCTTTGCTGGATGTCGCGCCGCCGGCCTGGGTTCGGACCATCGTCGCGATCGGACACCCGACGGACGAGGCTCGACGGCCTCGGACCGGTCCCGGGACCGGACGACGACCGCTTGCGGAGCTCGTTCGCGAACGCTGACCAAAGCGAACTGGGGTCAGGCGTGCCCACCAGCCGGGCGGGAGACCGTCACGAATTCCTAGACCCGTACCTCGTTGTCGCGTTCGCTCGGGTGATCAAGCCGGCGAGTGAACGGTCACCTGGGACAGGTCGGGGTCATCCCACCAGGAACCGGAGAGCGACGATCCCCACGCGCCGTCCCGATACACGTACCACGCCGGGGCCTCTCCCGAGATCGTGCGCTCCCGCACCACGACGCGCGGGAATATGCGCCGCCCGTACACGTGGTCGCCAAATGCTGCGTCGGAGCTCGGGATCGTGATCAGAGCGGGCGTGATCGGCCCCCGGCTCATGGACATGCGCGCGAATCACATCAATCCTCCGCATCGCGTCGCTCGTCGCGGTCGTCATGGCGGCTTGCCGAAACCGACGTTAGTGGTCCGGTACGACGGCGCGCAGTATCAAAGAGGGCCCGGGGCTTGCAGCGGCGCAACAGCCCAAGATTCGCGCCCGTGACTCGTCGACCGACGACTTCGCTCTAGTGCGGATGCCATTTGGCTCGCCACGAGATGGAGCCGCCGTTCCCGCGATAGGGCGTCGTGAGGCGCGCAAGGTCGCAGCAACTGGGTGTCACCCGCGCGGCAGGGCGGGCGCCCACGGCCGCCTTAGCCCTCTTTAGCGGGCCTCAGCGGCTCGACTAGCCCGCTGTTCGCCGCCTACTTGATGGCACAGAGCGCGTCAGGCACGACGCCGTGGCGGTTACGAGCCAAGGATGCCCGGCCGCGCACGCCTAACGTTTAGTTGTCGACGGACTCGCGCTCACCACGCCGACTGCGTATCGTGTGGGCATGGTCATCGCCGTCCTGACCGTGCTCGTCGTGTGCGTCGCGCTGATCGTGGCGAAGATCGTTCCAGTGCTGGCCGGGGTCGCGCTGATGGTCATCGGCTTGATCGTCGTCGTGGCGATGGCCGAGCGACGCGATCGCACGCGTCAGCTCGGCATCCATGATCCGTCGGCACGGCTCGATGCGAATCGGGCGTCGATCCCGGCCAGCCTCGAGTTGGCGCCCGGGGACCAGCTCGACACATACGCTGATACGCATGTCGCGGCGACGCTCTCGAACCGTACCGGGTCGCGGCCGCCCTCGGACTGATAACGGCCGCTAGGGACGACTGACGGAAGCCAGTGTGTCGCATTGAGCACGAAATGGGCTTGTGGCCCGCCCGGAGGGCCGCGGGCGCGCAGCGACGACAGCAACGCGACGCCCACGCCCTACGCCGCGTCAACATGGCATCGTCACGTTCGACCTCCTCGCCGCTGGACGCCAGCTGGCAGGTCGGGCATCTTCCAGCGAAGCGCCGAGAGCCGACTGGAGGACCGCGTGAGCCCTGACCGTGCCGACGTCGTGATCGTGGGCGGCGGTGCCGCCGGTTGCGTCCTGGCGCGCCGGCTCGCCGAGGGCAGTCGGTCCGTGCTCCTGCTCGAGGCCGGGCCGGATCTGGGCGACCGCGCCGGCCCGACTCTCCTCGATGGGTGGCGGAATCCGACGGGGCCCGACTGGACGAGCGACTGGGGCTATGAATCCGAGCCCGGTGCCGATGGCAACCCGGCGAAGCTCCGACGGGGGAAGCTTCTCGGAGGAACGTCCTGGCTGACGCGGTTCGCGGTGCGAGGTCATCCAGCCGACTTTGATGCGTGGGCCGATCGCGGCAACCCGGGCTGGAGTTTCGCGGAGGTCCTCCCGACCTTCCGGCGACTCGAGGCCGACGCCGACTTCGGCGATGAGCCGTGGCACGGAAATGTCGGGCCGATGACGATCAGCCGCTATGGCACGCAGCGCCGGTCGGCGATCCACGAAGCGGCCGTCGAGGCGCTCCGTGGTCTCGGCTTCCCGACCATCGAAGATCACAACGCGCCCGGGGCCGTCGGCGCGGGCCCCATGCCGATGAGCACCCGCGACGGCCGCCGCCTCACGACGCTCCAGGCATATCTGCAGCGTGCTGCACCGCCGGCGTCCCTCAGGATCGAGCCAGAAAGGCAGGTCGACAAGGTCCTTGTCGATGGTGGCCGCGCACTCGGCGTCCGGCTCGTCGACGGGACGGAGGTCGCGGCGGCGTCGGTGATCCTGAGCGCAGGGACGTATGGCAGCCCGCCGCTCCTGATGCGATCGGGTGTCGGGCCCGCGGCGCACCTCCGAGAGATGGGGATCGATGTCCTTGTCGACCTGGAAGGTGTCGGCGAGAATCTGGCGGATCATCCGGGTGTTGATCTCGACGCCGGATTCGGCGGTGACGGCGAGTGCGAGGCGTTGCGTCACACGATCGCGACATACCGGAGCAGGAGCCAGCCCGCAGACAGGCCGCCCGACCTCATGTTCTGGGTCCACGAGCCGTCGGAGGTCGATGGGCGGCTATACCTCGACCCGATCCTCCTCAAGCCGGACTCACGCGGGTCCCTCCGCCTGCGCTCGGCGGATCCGCTCGACCCGCCGCGGATCAACTTGCCCGGCCTTCGCGCCGAGCGTGACGTCGAGCGTCTGATGGAGGGCTACGAGCTGGGCCTCGCGATCGCCAACCACCCTGCGATCCGAGCGCTCGCGGAGGAATCAGCTCCCGCGATCCCATCTAGTCCAGCCGAGCTGCGCGAATGCGTGGTCACCAATGCGTACTCCATCCCGCACGTCGTCGGGACATGCCGGATGGGTCCGTCGCCCGACGCCGGCGATGTCGTCGACGCTGCTGGACGCGTCTACGGCGTGGACGGACTCAGGGTCATCGACGCGTCGGTCATCCCTGACGCGCCCTCAGGCTTCCCGCACCTCGTCACGATCATGGTGGCGGAACACCTGACCCAAGGCATGTAGGCCGCCGGCATGGCCGGCCGATCGCCCCTGACGCGCGCGGAAGCATTCTGGCAAAGTCAATCTAACGACCTGTTCGATCTCCGCGGGGTGTAGTCGTGGCCCAGTTGCCCCTCGAGCTGATTCTGGTTCGCCAACTGGCCTACGGCCTGGCGGTCCCGACCTTCGTGGTCGATGCGACGGGCGACCTGGTCTTCGTCAACGAAGCTGCGGAAGCCCTGCTCGGCCTCGATTTCGAGGATGTAGGCCAAGTGTCATTTGCGGACTGGACAACGGCCTTTGCGTCACGCACCAAGGGCCGCCAACGGGCCGACCCGGCGACCCACCCTCTTGCCGTCGCCATTCGCCAACGTACGCCGGTACACGGACCGTTGCGGATCGTGGGCCGAGACGGCGTTCTTCGTTCGCTCGTGGTGACCGCTCTCCCACTGGAGGGCTCTGGCGGTCAGCTCCTCGGTGGCCTCGCGATGTTCTGGGAGCCGCCGAGCCGATGATCGTCCGCCTGTGGGGGACCCGCGGGTCGCTCGCCAGCTCCGGCCCGGAAACGGCGGGTTACGGAGGCAACACCGCTTCAGTCGAGATCGTGAACACCGATGGCAGCATTCTCGCGCTCGATGCCGGGACCGGCATCCGTCGGCTCGGAGCCGCCATTGACCCATCCGTCGAGCGGCTGGATATCCTCCTGACCCACCTCCACATGGACCACATCCAGGGCCTCGGCTTCTTTGCCCCGTTCTTTCGGCCTACCGGCGAGATCCATGTTTGGGGCCCTGCCTCCGCGACGATGGATCTGCGGACGCGCCTCAGTCGCTACCTCTCGCCGCCGCTCTTCCCCGTCCGGCTCCGCGACCTCGACGCTCGAGTCGTGCTACATGACGCGCCCGATGAGCCGGTAAACATCGGCGGCTTCGAGGTCGTTGCCCAGCACGTCATCCATCCAGGACCCACGGTCGGTTACCGGATCTCCGGCGACGGGGCGAGCGTGGCCTACCTGCCGGACCATGAGCCGGCGCTCGGTGCGCGACACTTTCCCGATGAGCCCCGCTGGACGTCCGGCTTCGATCTTGCCGCAGGCGTCGATCTCCTCATCCACGACGGTCAATACTCGGATGACGAGCGCGCCGGGCGGATCGGCTGGGGTCACAGCTCGGTCAGCGAGGCAGTCACCTTCGCGGAGTTAGCGTCGGTTCGCCGACTCATCCTCTTCCACCACGACCCATCCCATAGCGATGCCGTGCTCGACGAACTGACCGAGGCGGCGCGCGCGCGGGGGACCTCGATCGAAGTTGTCGCTGGGCGCGAGGGCGCTCGGTACGATCTAGGAACCGGCGTCCACGCCTAGCCGGTCGCGCTGTCGCTGCCGCATCGATTCTGCGAGGGGGCCCGTTGACTTGAGCTGGCCGCCAACAGCGCCAGGTCTATGTGGGCTGGAGTCGTTGAGACGCTCGAGCTCGCGCGTGGCTACGCCGCTGCGGTCCTAGCCGACCAGCCTGGATAGAGCCCGGAGGGCCTGTTTCGTCCGTGGATCGATGGCCCGCCCGGAGGGATTCGAACCCCCGACCTACTGATCCGAAGTCAGACCGGAGGCCCGCACGGACCGCCAATCTGAACGTACAGGGCGTCCATTCGGGTCCGTGGCATACCCCTCCGTAGGACCCTGTCGGGGGTACGGGCGGGGGTACGAGGAGGCCCGGTCGGCCCGGACGAGCACGAGCTACAACCGACTAATCGTGCCCACGATGATGTCCGGGACCATCCGTGCCCGAGTCGCGATAGCAGTGCGAGCTGACATGGTGGGGTTGCGCGCCCGCCATATTCGGTACCCGGCGAGCGCCGTCAATGGCCAAGACACGATGACCCACGGCAAGGCGAGGCCCGGGTTGAATGGAAGCACCATCGCCGAGAACACGGCCGGGAGGCCGGCGAGCAGGAACACGACACCCCAGCCCCGATCCGTGCTGGGTCTGGTCATGGCCGATTGTCCTGGTCCGCCATGGTCGTGTGATGCTAGCGGCCGACCGTCAATCGGCCCGGTCGGCCCGGACCGATTGGCCCCCGCGGCGGGATCGCGGGTCCGGGACCAGAGCCGAGGTCGTGACATCGTTGGGCCATCGCGGCTCGAGTCGCCGTCGACGCCCTCGATCCCATCAGGGTTCCCGTGCGACGTGTGAGAACAGGTGGAAGCCCTGAGTTCCGAGCGAGTCGATCCGACCGTGTGCGGGGGTCCTCGCCGATAAACGTCCCGACCGCGTCGACCGTCCAAACCGGTCCGCCGTCGTTGCTCATGCCGAGCTGCGGGTTAGATCCGTCGAAGTACCGGGCTTCATCGTCCGGGGGCTCTGTCAGCGGGCCGACCTCGACGGTAGTCGGATCGAACGGTTCCGCCTCGCCCTGCGCGGCGGCCCGGTCGATCAGTATGCGACCGATCGATCCGGTGGCGGCGGCTATCGAGCGAACGCGTCGAACGGGTTGCGCTGGGTCAGGCGCGCGATCTCAGCTTCGTCGAGCCCCGCGTGACGCAGCCGAGGCAGGAATCGTTCGATCAGATAGGCGTACGGCCTGGGCGTCCCACCACCGGGCTGGGCCGGATCGTATGCGCCTCGGTCCTGACTCAACAAGAGCCGACCGCCAAGCCCGGCGCCGAGAGCATCCACAATTCGCTCCACGAAAAAGGTATCGTCGAAGTCGCTGCTGCCGATCGCGTCGTACTCGATCCAGGCGCCGCGCCGAGCAACCTCCAAGTGGAGGCTAGAGCTCGGTTCGGCCTGTGTGTGGATCCATATGAAGCGGTCGGCCGTCAAACCTGCCGCCTCGATGATGTCGAGTTGATCGCGAACCACGCGGCCGCGGATCGTATGGCTGCCGACGACGCTGCCGGTGACCTTCGCGGCTCTTGCGGCCGCTCGCAGGATCTTCGTCTCGCACACAGTCAGCCCATCATCGCCGGCGCTGAGCTTGATCCAGCCCGCTTGCACGCCTGTGCCCGCGATCTCGTCGCTGAGCTCGTTCAGCATCCATTCGTATAGGGCGTCCTCACTGGCATCATGGGCCCACGCGGGGACCCAAGGCTCGCGATAGATCCCGGTCGGGACAACCAGCGGGAACCCAGTCGAAGCCGAAACAGCTTGATCGATATCGGCCCGGCGCCCGACGCCGACCGTGCTGCACTCGACGATTGCCGTGACACCAGCCGCCCGGGCGCGCTCGATCTCGGGAGTCATGAGCGCGACCACTGCCGCGGGATCGGCCTCCCCATAGCCCGGCTGGTCCCATCTCCGCAAGTCGACAAAGACATGTTCGTGCGGCAGCATCGTGCCAAGCTCATCGGCACGCTTCGGTCCCAGCGTCGTCATGATGCGACTCACCGCGAAGAGCCTAGCTAGTCATCGTCAGGATGAGCATTGGCGCCGATGCGATACCAGGGGATCGAGAGCCGTGTGGCCATCGTCACCGGCGCGAACGATGGCATCGGGGCGGCGACCGCCAGGGCGTTGGCGGGCGGTGGCGCCCTCGCCCTGGTGAGCTACCTGCGAGTCGAGGACCCGGACGGGCGTCACCGAGCCGACGGCCGACGCCTGGATGGCTAAATGGCGGGGAAGCGAGACCGACAACCAGATGCGCGGCGCGGGCGGTCGGCGGTCGCATCGGCGTGATGGTCGCTTACCCGGTCCGGACCTGGGCCTCCCGGTCATTCGGGCAGGGTGACCCCCAGAGTGGCCAGCAGTCCCCCGTCGACGCGGATGTCTTCGCCCGTCACGAAGCTCGCCCGATCGCTGACGAGGAAGGTGACCACCTCGGCGATCTCCTCGGGACGAGCCACCCGGCCGATCGGATGCAACCGGCCCCATTGCTCGACGAGGGCCTGCTCCCCGGCATCGGTGCCATCGCTGAAGCGGCGGGCCGAGGCGCGCAGCATCGGCGTGTCGACCGAGCCCGGGCAGACGGCGTTGACTCGCACGCCGTGAACGGCCTCGTCGACGGCCATCGACCGGACTAGCATCTCGAGCGCTCCCTTGCTCGCGGCATACGCCGCAACGTCCGCCTGGGCGACGTGGCCCTGGACCGAGGAGATGACGACGACCGAGCCGTGGCCGCTCATCCGGAGGTGCGGCAGGGCAGCCTTCGCGGCCAGGAAGACGCCCTTCACGTTGACCGCCATCACCTGGTCCCAGGTCGCCTCGTCGGTGTCCACGACGTCGCCGTAGCGCTGGATTCCGGCCGATGTCACCAGGGCGTCCAGGCGCCCGAATCGCTCCACCGTCGCTCCGACCGCCCGATCGATCGACGACCGGTCGGTCACGTCGGCGGGGACCGCCAGGGCCTGCCCGCCATCCGCGCCGACGGCCGCCACCGCCTCGTCTACCCGGTCGACCTCGAGCCCGCACACGCCGACCGCTGCGCCGTTCGCGGCAAGAGCCTCGACGATCGCACGTCCGATGCCCTGCGAGCCGCCGGTCACGAACGCCACCCGGCTGGCCAGCTCGCCGGTCATGCACCGTCCTCGGCGTCGAGCGCGGCGAGCACCCCCTGGAGGTAGCCGATGGCGTGGGCCCGGCCGCGGCTGACGTAGGCCGCCGACGCGGTGTCCGCCCAGGTGTCCTCGTCGCCGATCATGGCCGGGACGTGATCGTCGATGATAAACCCGTCGAAGCCCACGCCACGGAGGCGTCGGAGCACGGAGGGCGGGTCGTAGTTCCCTTCGCCAAGGAACAATTCGGTGAACCGCGGCGCGACGCCCTGCACGTCGCGGAAGTGGATGTAGAAGATCTTGCCGGCCGGTCCGAACAAATCGATGACCTGTTCGACACTGTGGCGCCCGGCCATCTCGGACACGGTCCCGAGGCACAGATCGAGGCCCCACGCCGGGCTGCCGCCGGACAGCTCCCGGGCTCGCTCGAGTCCTTCCGGACTTGACAGGATGCGGGCGATTCCGCCCAGCCCGGCGGCGACCGGCGGGTCGTCGGGATGGACAGCCAGGCGAACGCCGACCTCCTCGGCCACCGGGAGGACGGCCTCCAGGAATACCCGGTAGTTGTCCCACATCCGCTCCGCGTCGATCGGCCCGGGGAGCAGGCGGTCCGGGGCAAGCTTGTAGCCGGCCAGCGCGTTGCCCTGGGCCACGTGGTCCGCATCGAAGGCGGTTACCAGGGCCCCGCCCCGGCCTCTCGCCCGCAGCTCGGTCCGCCAGACGTAGGTGGGCATGAAGTGATGGCCGAGCATCGTTATCCCGGCCCGGGCCATGTTGCGGATCGTCGTCCGGTAGTTCTCGAGCTGCTGCTCGCGCCCGGGCTCGCCCAGCAGGACCTTGTCCCACTGGCGGAAGGGCACGTTCTCGATGCCCTCGACGATCAGGCCGGCGGCCTCGCACCGCTCGCGAAGGTCGATCAGCTCGTCCAGCTCCCAGTGACCGGGGCGGCCGGCGAGGTCGGATGGCGCGTGGAACTGGATGCTGGTCAGGCCGAGCTGCTGGGCGAAGGCGGCGATCGTGTGGTTGAACCCCTCGACGTGGCCGAGGGTCAGGCGCATGGCCATCGGTCGGTCAGCCCGCGAACCGATGCCCTGGCCGGCCACGGACGCTCGGCCGGCACGCGAACAGCCAGCCGGCGTGTGGCTGGTCCGGTTTGCCCCCGGCGGCCACCCGCTCGATGTGGCCACTGGCCGCGTTGACCGCGACAGATCTGTCGCGGACTTCGGCAACGAGTCCGCCGCCCTCCCGCAGGCCGAGCGCCCCAACCATCCGCCCGATGGCGATCATTTCTTCCTGCCCGTCACCGGATCAGTCCGATGGATCGACTCGCCCAGGATGTCCACCCACCAGACGCAGTGCTCGCGGTCATCCCAGACAGGGCCTTCACCCACGTCGTCCGGGCGTTGGCCACCAGAAACGGCCGCGATCCGCGGCACGTCCACCGGCAACACGCTCATCGCTCGATCACTCCTTCCACCCTCGTTCGGCGAGGGCATGGTGACACGGGCGACGTGTGCGGCGTGCCTCGAGTGACGGCTAATGGCCGGGTCCGCGCGGTGGTCTCGGCTGAGCTTGTTCGCCGCCACTGGCGACGGCCGACGCCTGGATCGCGGCGTGGGAGGCCCAGGCGGCACGGGACGGGCTCGAGCGCGGAGCAGCGTACTGGGAAGCGGGCTGGGCTTGGATCGTGGCCCAGCGCGAGCGCCGCGTGCGGCCTTAAGTGCCCGACTATGGCGAGGCGATAAGGGCGCAGAGGTCGGTCGCCACTCCGCTGAGGGAGAACGCCGTGACGAGGTTGTTGTCGATGTCGAACGTGTACCGGCTATGGCCCACGAGGCGGATCAACGCCGGCTCGGCGACCTGACCGAAAGGACCCTGGTCGCCGGGGAGGAACAGGAACATGAACCGGCCCGTGATCTCGCCGACCGCGATGTTCGTGACCGGGTCGACGGTTTCCGCGAGCATGTACCTCGACTTGGTAAAGGTGGACGCTCGGCGTCGTGTCGCGCATCCTCGGTCACTCGCAGATCGCCGCGACAGCCGACGTCTACGCCCACCTGACGCCCGCGATGCTGGAGCGATCGGCAGCCCGCATGGATTCGATTCTCGCGCGCCGACCGGAAGTCGCGTCCGGCTGAATGGGGTACGGCCGGGGGTACGGCCCCGAAATCAATGAGCCCTCCGGAACGCCCGGAGGGCTCATTCGTGTTCAGGATGATGGCCCGCCCGGAGGGATTCGAACCCCCGACCTACTGATCCGAAGTCAGTCGCTCTGATCCACTGAGCTACGGGCGGACGATTTCGTGCTCAAGCATAGCGACAGACTCGAAGCGCGACCGAAACAGATGGCGTCGGAGCCACACTGATCGCTGCACAGCGCTCGGACAGCGAAATAACTGTCACGGGAATCAGTCGATTCGTAGAGCCTGTGAATATGGTGCTTAGCGGCGGCTGGGCCCGTTCACCGGGGCGGTATGGCTGCACGGTTCACGATGTCGCCGGTCCCGCGTCCCTCCGAGGACAGGCGACGACATTGAGTGTCGCCTGCCATTGAAGCTCGGCGATCAATTCCTCGGAGGAGAACGCTCCACGCTGTGTCAGGACGGCTGTTGGAATACCGACGAGCGGATGATCCGGCGGGAGCCGCTCGGGCTCGAACACATCGACACCGGCCCCGATCGCAGTCCCGGATATGTCGCTGACGTGCCGTGTGTCTAGGCTGTGGTGCGCTCCAGCGCCAGCACGTTAAATGCGCGAACCCAGTCACCCTTACCGGCGAGCCGCAGGCTGCCTAGGTCCTGCGCCACGACGACGTCGCGCACCGCCTCATGCGTGGCCTCGTCGATGAGGATCTGGCCGGGGCCGGCGGCGGCCTCCAAACGCGCGGCGACGTTCACTGAGTCCCCGACGACCGCGTAATGCATGCGACGCTCCGAGCCGACGTTGCCGGCGATGACCTCGCCGCTGGTGATCCCGATCCCCGTCTGCAAATGCACCCCCGGCATCGTCGGGATCTCGAGGCGCATCACCGCTGACTGCACGTCGAGCGCGGCACGCACCGCGCGCTCGGCGTCATCGGAGTGCGTCACCGGGGCACCGAAGAAAGCGAAGACCCCGTCGCCGAGGAGATCGGCCACGGTGCCCCCATGGCTATCGACGGCATCGCTGACGGCAGTCAGGTATCGGTTCAGGAGCGCCAGCGTTTCCTCTGGCGCATGCTCGCCGGCCAGCGTCGTGTAACCCCGAATGTCGGCAAACAGCGTCGAGACCTGGCGCCGATCGCCGCCGAGCGAAACGGCGAATGGATCGCGGAGCGCCTCGGCCGCGACGCTCTCGCTCACATAACGCCCGAGCAGATCCCCGAGCCGGTCCTGGAGCGCCTTCGTCCGGAGGAGTGAGCGCAGCCGCGCAGACAGCTCGATCTCGTCGAACGGCTTCGACAGGAAGTCGTTGGCGCCCGCCTCCAGCCCGCGCGCCTTGTCTTCGCTCCGGTCGAGTGCGGTGAGCAGCAGGATGGGCAAACCCGCGTACTCGGGCTGGCGCCGGAGCCGCTGGCAGACCTCGATGCCGTCGAGCCCCGGCATCATCACGTCCAGGCAAACGAGATCGGGTTGCTGCTCCGCGACGGCTCTGATCGCCGAGGGGCCATCGGGCGCCTCGGCCACGTCGTAGCCCTGGCGCGTCAGGAGCTTGCGCAGAAGCGCGAGGTTGGCAGGCTCGTCGTCAACGGCGAGGATGAGGGGCCGGTCGCGCCTCATGGCAGAAAACCCGCGACGCTGTCCGCGAATGTCGCGAAGTCGATCGGTTTGCTCAGGTAGCCGTCGAACCCGTTGGCCAGCGCACGCTCGCGATCGCCGACCATCGCGTGCGCCGTGAACGCGACGACGCGCAACTTGGCGGCGCCTGGGTCGGCGCGGAGCTCGTTGATCGCATGCCACCCGTCCATGTCGGGAAGCCCGAGATCCATCAGCACGAGGTCGGGAACTGCCTCACGCGCGAGTGCGATCCCGGTCGCCGCAGTCTCGGCGCTCAGGACCACGTGGCCGGCGGCGCGGAGCAGCTTCGTGGCCAAGGCCAGATTCGCAGGCGTGTCCTCGACCAGGAGGATCGTCGCCATTACTGCCGGACCAGGGGCATGGCGCCGCCCTCCTCCAGCGCACGAAGCAGACTTTCCTTCTCCACAGGCTTGCCGACGTGACCATCCGCGAGATCAGGCATATCGGCCGCGTCAACGACTGTGACGATGATCACTGGTATCCCCCTGGTCTCTGGGTCGGTTTTGAGATCGCGGAGGATATCGCGGCCGTCACGTCCGGGCATCAGGATGTCGAGCAGGATCGCCGCTGGTAACAGGCCGCGCGCGTCGCTCACCGCCCTGCTCGGGTCGGTCGAGCCGACGACGCGGTACCCCTCGCCCGCGAGCATCTTCTCGAGCAGCGGTGCTACCGCGGGATCGTCATCGATGCTGAGCAGCACGCGTTCCCCGTCGCGGACCTCACCCCGCTCGGCCTTCGTCGCGGTGGCCAGTATCACGCGACAGTCGAGGGGCAGCCTCAGGAAGAAGACGCTTCCATGTCCGGGTTCGCTCTCGAGCGTGATGTCGCCTCCCATCGCCCGCGCCAGACGGCGGCTGATCGCGAGACCCAGACCGGTGCCACCCTCACTTCCCTCGGCCTGACGGAACTCCTCGAAGATGGCCTCATGCTGATCTGGATCGATTCCGCGGCCGGTGTCGCGCACCGATACCGTGAATCTCGAGTCTGCGGCGCCGCTCGTCTCGACGTGCACCTCGCCCTCGCCGGTGAACTTGAGTGCGTTCCCAAACAGGTTGACGAGGATCTGGCGGACCCGCTGTCGGTCGAGCACCACCTCCGTCGGTGCGCCGGAATCAACCCATGCGAAGCGGATCCCCTTCTGTGCGGCCAACGACCGGTGCTGCGCCACGACCGACTCGACGAGCTCCCGCGGGTCGAAAGGTTGCGCGTCGATCGTGATCTTGCCGGCCTCGATCTTCGACAGGTCGAGGATCTCGTTGATCAGTCCGAGCAGGTCCCGCCCGCCCCTCTGGACCCAGCCCAGCGACGCCTTCTGCTCCGTGTTGAGCGGACCGTCCACGCCCGCGAGGAGCGCGTCGGTAAAACCGAGGATCGCGTTCATGGGCGTCCGTAGCTCGTGGCTCACGCTCGCGAGGAAGCGCGACTTCGCCTCGCTCGCGCGCTCGAGCGAAACGTTCGTCAGCTCGAGTCGGCGGCCCAGCGCACGCTGATCCTCGAATAGCTGCGCCAGCCGCTCGCTGGTCTCGTTCAGGTCGTGCGCGAGGCTCCCGAATTCATCGCGGTTCGGCACCTGCGACGCGTTGCGTGAAGTCTCCCCTGGTGATTCCCGCAAGTGCGCGTTGCATCTTTCGGACGGGGAGGATGATCGGCCACGAGAAGACGAATCCGAGCATCAGTGCCACAACGACACTGGTGCCCGAGAAGGCGATCACGGTGGACGTGAGCAGGATCCGGTCGGACTCGAATGCGGCTCGCGCCTGGACCATCTGCTGCCCGGCCTCGGTGATCAGGTTCCGCATCGCGGCCTCGAGCACATGCGATGCCGGGTGCTCCTCCTCGAGGTGGAGGCGCGTGGCAGCGGGGATGTCACCGGCCTCGTACAGCGCCAATGCCCTGGCGCTCGAGGCCGAGAAGCCGTCGTTCGTAGCTCTCACATCGCGGAAGAAGTCCGCCTCGGCCGGGTCAGC
This sequence comes from uncultured Chloroflexia bacterium, assembly GCA_963780425.1. Taxonomy (GTDB): domain Bacteria; phylum Chloroflexota; class Limnocylindria; order Limnocylindrales; family CSP1-4; genus SPCO01. Next base: position 210,040 of record CAWABZ010000015.1, read on the forward strand.
CTGCTCCATCTGGTCGAGCAGGTCGATGAATGTCTTCTTCGCTTCGGCGATCTGCGCGTTGTACTTGTCCTCTTGCGTCAGGAGCGCCATGGCCCGGAAGTGGCTTTGCGCCGTGACCGCATAGAGCATCTGCTGCGCTCGGCTGGCCTTCTCCTGAAGGTGGTTGAGCTCGCCGACGCGTTCGTTCATCCGCCCGATCACGACGAGACTGAGGATCGCCATCCCCACGAGAAGCAGGGCGCCGGCGAGGAATCCGAAGAGTAGCTTGCGATGGACGCCTGCACTCGTGCCGGCTACTGCGTCGACTACGGGTCGGAGCCAGCCCGTAAAGCGTGGCAATCCGGGCTCGACAGGCATCATGGGCGAGGAGTCTGCGCCCGACACCCAGACCCTCGCAAGGACCGCAGCCGCTTAGCTGCCTCAAAACGGTGTCAGGTACCCGACGTCCCGCTTCACGTCGATGGAATCCTCGGCCCCAACCAGTCCTCGCTGGGCTGTGCGCATAGGCGGCGCTGCGGGCTTGGGCTGTGCAACCGATCACGCGCGGCGGGCGTCCACTAGGCTGTCCCTCGGCAGGCCGGACCGGGCATTTCGCAGCCGCCTGCCCGTCAGCTCAGATGAGGCACATGTCCGATGATCCGTCCGCGCGTCGCCTGGTTGTTCCTCTGCTTGTCCCTCGCCGCTTGTGCCGGCACCTCTCCCGGCACCTCTCCCAGTCAGACGGCGGAACCTTCCGCCAGCCCCTCGGCCTCCGGGACGGCGATCGTGCTGCACGAAGCACCGGCCAACCTCGGTTGCGACACGATCGGCATCGACTACACGAGCGTGACGTTCCGTATCGACCCCGCGGCAGCGGAGCAAGTCGCAGCCGTTACCGACACCGGCGTGACGCTCACGACGTATTGGTCGGCCGGGTTCCAGCCCGGCAGCGATGCGGAGCGAGTCATCCGCGATCCCGCCGGGAAGGTGGTCGTGAGCCACGGCGAGGTGCTCCTGGTACCGCCCGCGGCCTACCCGCGTCTGGCCGGTTACTTCGTCTGCCTCGGTCCGGACAAGCTGTACGTGCTCCTCGCCGACCCGTCGTAGGCGAGAGGCGCGACGGCGATGCCCAGACAGCCGGCGGTCGACGCCTGGTTCGAGCGGTACGACAACCCGATGAAGGACGTCGTCCAGCGGGTCCGTGAGATCGTTCTCGACGCCGACCCGCGGGTCGACGAGTGCATCAAGTGGCAGGCGCCGACGTTCACGTACAAGGGCAACATCGCCAGCTTCTATCCGAAGAGCCGGCAGCATGCGAGCCTCATGTTCCACCTCGGCGCGAGGATCCCGGGCACGTATCCGCGCCTCGAGGGGAGCGGTGACACATCGCGCGTCATGAAGGTGGCTGATCTCGACGAGGCAGAGGCCGCCCGTCCGGAGCTCGAGTCGATCGTCCGCGCCTGGTGCGACTGGCGTGATGCGTGACGGACGCCCTGGAGGCGTCAGCCGTTCGCGATAGACGCCAAGGGATCCTCGAGTCCACGCCCGCCGCCCCGGCAACCGTCGCACGGCATACTTCGGTCACGAGGCGAGAGCGGTCGGAGGAGACACCCGTGACGATCCACATCCGCAAGTGGGCGACGTTCCGCGAGGAGGTCGTGTCTGACGGCGAGCGTGAGCTCGAACGTCCGCTCCGCCGGGTCGCCGTGGCGGTCGTCTGCTCCAACCCCTACGCGGGCTCCTGGTCCGACGACCTTGCCGAGCTCATCGACTTCGGGGAGTTCCTCGGTGATGAGCTGACGCGGCGCTGCCAGGAGGCCCTCGGCGAACCGGTCGAGGCTTATGGCAAGGGCGGCATCGTCGGCGAGCACGGGGAGCTCGAGCACGTGGCGGCCGTCCTCCATCCGAAGTTCGGGCAGCCGACACGCACGCGCACGAGCGGTGTGTCGATCCTCCCGTCGGTGAAGAAGCGGGCCGCGATGGGCGCCACGCTCGACATCCCGGTGCACCACATCAAGGCGATGCTGATCCGGTCGCATTTCGACGCAGTCACGATCTCGGTCCCCGATGCGCCCGGCGCCGACGAGCTGTTGCTGGCCCTGGCCGTGACGAACGCGGGCCGTCCGCATGCGCGGATCGGCGGTCTTGCCGCTGCCGACGCGGTCGGCGAGGACGGCCTGCGCTGAGGGGCCCGCCGTGCAGACGCTGATCACCGGCATCGGCCGGATCGTCTCGGGCGACGTCGACGCGCCGCTCATCGATGGT
>CAWABZ010000016.1:0-79920 GCA_963780425.1 uncultured Chloroflexia bacterium
TTCCTGTCACTCTTCAATTGTTAAGGTGCAGCGTCGAGGCGCAGGAAGGCGCGTGGCGCAGAACCCCGAGTATGAGGCTCCGCCCCGTGCGACGTCAAACGCACCGATCGGGCAGGACCGAGGATCTCGGCCCGTTCGCGCCGGCCTCCTGGGAGGTGGCACGGCGGCGAATACTGGGGCAGCCCGACCCGCCTGTCAAACGGCCATCCGTACCGTTGTCGTCCGGGTCTTCCGGGACGCCATCCGCGATGGCGATCGGCGAATGAACCCGCACGGATCGCTCACCAGAGCGCAGTCTCGGCGACGGTGCACGAACCCCTCGTTTGGAGAGCGCCATCCTTGGTGGCGCGCTCAGCCCCTGCGTCAGACGGGGCTCGACTCGACGAGCAGGATGAACGCAGACGCACTGAGCCAGCACAGCAGGACGAGCTCGACGGACCCCGGCTGACCCAGCGGGCCCGTCACGAGCACATACAGGATCAGCCCGAGGAGGACCGCGACGCCGGCCTTCAACAGTCGGAGCGCGAGGTCGTTCAATAGATTGCTCACGCGCGACCTCCCGACCTAGACCGCTCGACGGCCCTGGAGCGCGCGGATGAGGGTCACCTCGTCGGCGTACTCCAGGTCGCCACCGACCGGCAGCCCACGCGCGATCCTCGTGACCGAGCCAACCACCGACTCCAGCCGCTCGGCGAGGTACATGGCCGTCGCCTCGCCCTCCAGCGTCGGATTGGTCGCGATGATGACCTCCTCGAACGGGACGCCGTCTCGCGAGGCCTCGTCGGCACGTCCGAGCAGCTCCCGGATCTTCAGGCGTTCGGGCCCGATCCCGTCGATCGGGGAGATGGCGCCATGGAGCACGTGGTAGCGCCCCTTGAACTCCCCGGTCCGTTCGAGGGCCAGGACGTCGAGCGGCTCCTCGACGACACATAGCCGGCGCTGGTCGCGACCGGGATCGCGGCAGATCGCGCAGAGCTCCCCTTCGCTGATGTTGAAGCACAGCTCGCAGAAGACGACCTTGTCGCGGACGTCGACGAGCGCGGCCGCCAGGGCACGCGCCTCTTCGTCAGGCGCGCGCAGCAGGTGGTAGGTCAGACGCTGCGCGGTCTTCGGCCCGATGCCCGGAAGTCGGGCGAACAATTCGATCAGCCGCGCAACGGGCTCGATGAGCGGGGTCGCCACGCGCCGGTCACATCCCCGGGATGCGCAGGCCGCCGGTCACCGCGGCCATCTTCTGCTCGGCCAGCTCGCGCGACGCGCGGAGGGCATCGTTGACCGCCGCAACGACGAGGTCCTGGAGCATCTCGACGTCCTCTGGGTCGACCGCCGACGGGTCGATCGTGATGCTGACCAGCTCCTGCTTGCCGGTCACGGTCGCGTTGACCACCCCGCCCCCGGCGGAGCCGTCGACCGTGACGGCCTCCAGCTCCGTCTGGATGCGCAGCATCTCCTGCTGCATCTGCTGCGCCATGCGCTGCAGGTTGCCCATCCCCATCGTGTGCGCTCCTCCTCGTGTCGGTGTCGGCAGTCTGACCGATGCTGCGGCGTCGTGTGGCCGGGGCCGCTCAGTCGATCTCCGCGACGTCGACCAGATCCTCCCCGAAGATGCGCCGCGCCTCGGCGACGAGGTCGTCGGCCGCCCCGAGCGGCGCCACCTCGATGTTCGTCGCGACGGTCCGGACGCTGATCGGTCGGCCGAGGAGGCCGCCGACCGCGGTCTCGACATCCTGCCGGCGTCGTTCGGCATGGTCCTTGAGGAAGCCCTTGGCCTCGGGAAAACCGAGCGTGACGACGTTGCCCTCGACACCGATGGGCCGGCACTCGGTGAGCACGGCCCGTGTCGCGGGGCTGACCGCCTTCACGATCTCCGGCCAACCCTCGAGCAGGCGGTCGAGGTCGTCGCCGACAGCGATCGGGACCGCGACGGACGGGCGATCGGCGTGGCCTGCTGTGGGTTCGACGGCTGGTTCGACAGCCGGTCTCGGCGCGTCCTGGGGCGGCGCGTCCTGGGGCGGCCGTTCCGGCGGCGCGTCCTTGGGCGTCGTAGCCGGCTCCGCCGCCCCCACGGTCGCCGGCGCCCCCGGTTGATCGACCCTGGCCGCTCGCGGCTTTTCCGCAGCCTTGAGCGTCGTCGCCGGCTTGGGAGTCGGAAGCGGGTCGGTCGACGCGGTCGTCGGAGCCGCTACGTCGGATGCGGTGGCCGCCTCGGTCGCGGGCGCGGGAGCCGGTCCTGTCGCGGGCGCCGCCTCGGCGGCAGCCGCCGACTCGGCCGCAGGCACCGGGGCAGGGGCCGCTGGACCCTCGGGCGCCACCATGACCGTGGGCGCCGCCGCAGGCGCCGACGTCCCTCCCGCGAAGAGGGCGAGCTCGAGCTGAAGGCGCAATCCGCCGATGCCGGCGCGGTCGGGGTCGATCGCGACGAGTCGTCGAGCGACGGCCACGAGGCCCGCCTGGTCGGTCGTCGCCTGGTCGACCAGCCGGATGCGGATCGCGTCGACCACCTGGTCGAGCAGGGCGCGCGGGTCCCGGCCCCGCTCCTCCAGCCGGTCGAGGATGTCGACACCGGCCGCCACGTCGCCACGCTGGAGGGCATCCACGAAGCCGTCGACAGCCGCTGCATCGGCGAGGCCTAACAGGTCGCGGACGGCCGCCTCCGTCACGGTCTCGGTCGTTGTCGACAAGAGCTGATCGAGGATCGACTCCGCGTCCCGCATGCCACCGGCCGCCAGCCGCGCGATGAGGGTCAGCGCGGTCGGCTCGATGGCTCGGCCGTCCGCTTCGAGGATCCGGGTCAGCTTGCCCTCGATCTCGGGGATCGTCAGGCGACGGACGTCGTAGCGCTGCAGCCGCGACAGGATGGCCGGCGGGAAGCCCGATGGTTCGGTCGACGCGAAGATGAAGATCACGAAATCGGGCGGCTCCTCGAGCGACTTGAGCAGCGCGTTCCACGCGTCGCGTGTGATCTGGTGAGCCTCGTCGAGGATGTACACCTTCCGCCGCAGGTGTCCGGGCGGGTAGGCGAGTCGGTCACGCAGGTCGCGGACCTCGTTGATCCCGCGGTTGGACGCCGCGTCGATCTCGAGGACGTCCAGGGTCGTCCCTTCTCGGACGGCCACGCAGGCCTCGCATGCGTCACACGGATCGCCGTCCTGCAGGTTCGTGCAGTTGACGGCCTTGGCGAGGATCCGCGCCATCGAGGTCTTGCCCGTCCCGCGCGGTCCGACGAAAAGGATCGCGTGCGACACGCGGTCGGTGCGGACCGCGTTGCGGAGCGTCTCGACGACCGCTTCCTGGCCGACGATCTGGCTGAACGTCTGGGCGCGCCAGCGTCGGTACAGCGCCTGGTGCGGTGTCGTCGAGGTCACGACCTCCTCCGGTCGAGAGTGAGCCGAGCGGAAATGCCGTGCACCCTCCGTCGATCATCCGTCGCCCGGGCCCACCACGACGGGCGGCTCGGATCAGGCCGTTCCGCGGCACCCGACGATGGTCGCTTAGTGCTGCTTCCTTCCGGACCTGACACGGTTCGCGGTTCGCCGCTGCGCGGGACCCGATCCTCAACGTCGCACCGACGGGCGGCGACCGAGAACGGAGACCTCGAGAGGGGATTCGGCCCTGCTGGAGCGGATTGCAGGCTACAGGGCACCGCTAGTTCCCCGCCTAGCACGGCCCGGGAAGGATAGCAGGGGTCGACGGTCGGGCGGGGTCGGCCGTCCAGACCGCCCGGTCGTGACCGAAGTGAACGCGAACGGGGTCGAGCTCGCGCAGGCGCTCGATGGACCGGTCGTATGCGGACTTGTCCGGCGCGGCGCTCCGGCCCTCCAGGGCGTCGGGATCGCCGACCCATTCCCCGACCGTGTAGCAGGCCTGGCCGGCGAGGACGACCGTGCCGGCGTCGGTGTCGACGGCGAGCGACTGGTGCCCCGGCGTGTGGCCTGGTGTCGCGATCACCCGGATCGCGGGCGTGATCTCGTGGTCGCCGTCGATGAGGAGGTACGTCGCCCCGGGTGCCTCGATCCACTCCAGGACCGTGTGGTCGGTCGTGTGAGCAACCTCCCATTCGGCCGATTGCACATGGATGCGCGCGCCCGGAAAGGCGCCGTTCTGACCGGCGTGGTCCGCGTGGAGGTGGCAGTTCACGACCTCGGTGATCTCGTCCTTTTCGACACCCGCTTCGCGCAGGATCTCGAGGATCGGTCGGCCGACCGGCGCGTACATCTCGTCGAGCTCGGCGTTGCCGAAGCCGAACCCTGTGTCGAACAGGAGCACCCCGTCGGGATGCCGGACGACATAGCCCATGACGACACCACGTCGGTCGGCCAGTGCCGGATCGGTGAAGCGGAATTCGGCCAGCTCGAGCGGCAGGATCTCGATGTCAGACATGGCTCAGTGGGTCGCCCGCGGCGTTTGGGTCCGCCAGCGTTCCACCTGGCGTCGGAAGGAGTCTTCCGCCGCCGATTGGAACGCGGGCGATCCCCATTCGGCGGCTGATCGCCAGTGATTCCCCGTGTCCGCCGTCATCCGGAACGCTGGATGTTCCAGCCGGGCACGGCACGGAACCTGGAGCGGCGGAGGGCGCCTTCGTCGGGCACGTCCGGCCAGGCGATCATGAACATCGCGGATAGCAACGACCGTATGTCCGCTCGCCGCAGGACCGGCCACCGTCGACCCGGCATACCGCGCATCGGGACAGGCGGTACGCACTTCGATCGCCTCATTTGGGGGCAGAAGCCGCCATATGCGCGCCATAAGGTCGTCCGTATCCGCGTATTTCATGGTCGGGTGGCACGACGGGCGGGTGGCGCTCGACGGGCGGGTGGCGCTCGCCGCAATCGGGGTTCGGGCGTCGAGGGCTGCGGCGCGAGAGGGCGGTCGAGGCCAAGGCGACGTCCGAGGACCGGAGCGAGCGCACCCTGAGGTGCGTGAGCGAGGACCGCAGGCGTCAACGCAGGCATCGGCCGTCCGCGAGTGACGCGGTGTGGCGGAGAGGGCGGGATTCGAACCCGCGACGGGTTGCCCCGAACCGCATTTCCAGTGCGGCGCCATAGTCCACTAGGCGACCTCTCCCCGAGTCGACAGGGTAACGGGGTGCTACCGCAGCCGCACCGAGGCCAGAGGCGGAGCCCCGCGACGCCATCGGCCCGAGGTTTCGACCGGTCCGTGTGATCGGGGTGTGGTGGCGGAGAGGGCGGGATTCGAACCCGCGGTGCTTTCGCACACCGCTTTTCGAGAGCGGCACCATCAACCACTCGGACACCTCTCCGCGGGAGAGGATACCAAACGAGCCTTCGACGGCCGCTCGCCGGCATCCCTGGACGGGCGTATCGGCGACCCGCTAGACGGTCGGGCTGGCGGAGAAGAGCGCCTCGACCTCGTCGCGACGGATGCCGCTCACGACCTTGATCCGGCGCGGCAGGGACGCATGCTGGGCGAGCTGGACGACGGTCCCGGCAGCTCCATCCCGTGAGTTCGGGACCGCGTACACGAGCGCCTCGACATCGCTCTCCAGAAGAGCGCCGACACACATCGCGCAGGGCTCCTCGGTGGTGAAGATCGTGGCGTCGGCAAGCCGTCCCCGACCGAGGCGGCGAGCGGCCTCGCGAAGCGCGACGACCACGGCGTGAGCGGTCGGGTCGTCGGTCTGCTCGACCCGATCATGGGCGCGCGCGACCATCGCCTCGTCCACGACCGCGACGGCAGCGATCGGCCGCTCACCGCGCCCGATGGCGAGCTGAGCCTCCGCGAGCGCCTCGCCCATGAACAGCTCGTAGTTCATGCGGCGATGCTAGCAGACGCCCGTTTGAGCCCAACCCCTCGCAACCGAACCGCAACAGCCTCGTCGGAACCAAGACGCTAGGATTCGCCACGGCATGTCGACCCCCAAACGCATCGCGGTCCTCACCGGCGGAGGCGACGTGCCGGGGCTAAACGCGGTCATCAAGAGCGTCGTCTACCGGGCGACCGAAGCCGGCCATGACGTCCTCGGGCTGCGGCGCGGCTGGGAGGGCCTCACCCACGTCCAGCCGGATCTGCCCGACGGCGGCGGGACCGGGTATCTGCGACCGCTGGACCGGATCAACACTCGGACGATCGAGCGCACGGGCGGCACCATCCTCCATACCTCGCGCACCAACCCGCGCAAGATGCCATCGAAGGCGCTGCCCGCCTGGCTGCCGGAGGCCGATCGCGAGAGGTTGGCCGTCGGCGAGGACATCTACGACCTGACACCGCTCGTTCTCGACCACATCGCGGCCCTGGGCATCGATGTCCTCGTCACGATCGGGGGCGACGACACGCTGTCCTACTCGCAGGTCCTGGCGGATGCCGGCGTCCCGCTCGTGGCCATCCCCAAGACGATGGACAACGACGTCCAGGGGACGGAGTACTGCATCGGGTTCTCGACGGCGATCACGCGCGCCAAGGAGGCCATCAACCGACAGCGGACGACGCTCGGGTCGCACGAGCGGATCGGCGTGTTCCGGATCTTCGGGCGGGATGCCGGGTTCTCGGCGCTGTACACGGCGTACGTGACGTCGGCGCGGTGCGTGATCCCCGAGGCGCCCTACGACCTCGACGCGCTGGCCTCTCTCCTGGCGGCCGACCACGCCGCCAACCCGAGTCACTATGCCTTCGTCATCACCGCGGAAGGCGCGATCTGGAAAGGTGCCAAGGTGAGCGATGTCGGCGAGGCCGACGCATTCGGTCATCGTCACAAGGCCAACGTGGGTGAAGCGCTCGCGTACGAGCTGCGGGCACGGACCGGCATCGAGACGCTCGCCTCGGAGCTGACCTACGACCTGCGTTCGGGTGAGCCCGACTCGATCGACTCGATGGTCGCGACCACGTTCGCCAATGTGGCGATGGACCTCATCCACAACGGGATCACGGGGCGGATGGTCGCGATCCAGGACGGCAAGTACGCCCACACCGCCCTGCCCGACCCAGCGCTCGGTCCGCGCAGGGTCGATGTCCCCGTCATGTACAACGCGAAGCGCTTCCGGCCACGGTACGAGGGCAAGCTCGGGGATCCGATGTTGCTGGTCGGCCTCGACTAGAGCCCGCTGTGTCGCGTCGGGATCAGCCGTCGAGGCCGGACAACCCGCGGATCGCGCGCGCGAGCGCGGACATGTCTTCGTCGCCGTGGCCGTTGGCGATGAGCCCGTTCTCGATCTGGGCCGCGAGAGCGCTGACCGGGAGGACAGCGCCGAGCTGGCCGGCAAGGTCCAGGGCGATTCCCAGGTCCTTGCGGTGGAGCGCCACCTTGAAACCGAGCGGGTAGTCGTTCTCGATCATCCGCTCGCTCCTGTTGGCGAGGACCCAGCTCTGGGCCGCGCCACCGCCGAGTGCCGCAACGACCTGTTCGACATCGAGACCGGCCTTGATGGCGAGCACCATGCCTTCGGCGACGCCCAGGTAGGCGCCGGCGAGGATGACCTGGTTCACAGCCTTGACCGCCTGGCCGGCACCGATCGGCCCGACGTGCGTGATCGTGCGCCCGAGGGCGTTCAGCACGGGACGGGCAAGCTCGACGTCCCGCTCGTCGCCGCCGACGAAGATCGTCAGCGTCGCGTTCTTGGCGCCCTCGCTCCCGCCCGACACCGGCGCGTCGACCATCCGCAGGCCGCGTTCGCGCAGCCGCGCGGCGAAATCCCAGCTCCCCGATGGCGCGATCGTCGAGCAGTCGATGACGAGCGTGCCGGACCGCGCGGCGGACGCCACGCCGTTCTCCCCGAACAGGACGGCTTCGACGTCTGGTGTGTCGGACACGCAGATGACGACCAACGGCGTGTCCGCTGTGGCGTCGGCGGGCGACTTCGCGATCTCGACCCCGAGCTCGGCGAGCTCCGGCGCACGGCCGGGTGTCCGGTTCCAGGCGGTGACGGGGAACCCGGCGCGCGCGAGGTTGGCGGCCATCGCCGAGCCCATCGTCCCGAGCCCCAGGAAGGCGACCTTCTCCATCGAGGTCATGGTACGGGTCGGCCGTGCGGTCAGTCGGAGCTCGGACGTGATCCGGTGGCGGCATCCCGTAGATCGGCCGCGAGGACGTCCGAGGGCCGTCCCCGACGCGTCTGCTCGGCGATGTCGCGGGCCCACGCCCGGAGCTGGAGATCGGTCGCGGCGGCGGCAGATTCCTGCGCACTCGTCGACGGGGACGCGTGGCAGGTTCCCGACCCCGTGTCGGTAAAGGACTGGCCGGCGATCGGGACGAACGCGAAGTCGTAGCTCGTCGGAATGGAGCGTCAGCTTGAGGACGCCGTACGTGGAGTTGTTGCGCACGAGGCTGTTGGCCATGACCCCGCCGGAGAACCCGACGAGGGCCACGCCGCCGGTGCCGACGACGACCTCGCGGATCGCCAAACGCGTTGTCCACGGCCCCGGCCGGTGTCTGAAGGGCGAACCGCTCGTAGTTGTGATAGTGGCCGCCGATGATCAGCTCCGCCCCGGCGTCGTAGAGGGCCTGCCACAACGCGGCGGTCAGCCCGTCCGCGATGAGCTGCGGCTCGACGTGAACCGTGGGTGGTGCCAGATGGCAAGCGTGCACGAGGCTGGATGGGCGGCCAGGTCGGCACGCAGCCATGTCGCCTGGGCTGAGCTGGCGCCGCACCCACCGACCTGCGAACAGTTGCTGTTCAGCACGATCCCGTGCCATGACCCGATGTCGAAGCTGTAGTAGCCCTTCGAGGGGTCGCCAGCCGCCGAGCCGAAGTAGTTGTAGTAGCCCGACGCGCCCGAGGTCTGGTACTCGTGGTTCCCGGCGGTCGGCCGCGTCCTCGCCTTGTGCCGGCCCCAGGTCGGCCCGTAGCAATTCGCAAACTCTGTCGCCGTCCCGTTCTCGTAGACGTTGTCGCCGGCGGTGAAGACCGTCCCGGACGATCCCGTCGAGAAGGGTGGCCGTCGCCTCGTCCTGGGTCCGCGAGCAGTTGGCGATGTCGCCCGCACCGACGAAGACCGGGTCACCGGAGCCACCACCTGTCGTGACCGTGATCGTGTGCGTTGCCGGCGTGCCGGTCCCGGCGCCATTCGACGGCGTCAGCGTGACGTCATAGGACCCTGGCGAGCTGAACGTGTGACTCGGGTTTCGGAGGGTCGAAGTGTTCTGGCTGCCCGAGCCCGGGTCGTCGAAGTTCCACGCCCATGCCGTCGGGCTGTTGGTGGACTGGTCCGTGAACGCCACGGTCAGCGGAGCGTTCCCCGAGCTGGGTGACGTCGCGAACGCTCCGACGGGAGTCGTCGGCGGTGGCGGTGATCCGCCGTTGATGACGAGCTGCGGTCGATTGGCGGATGCCTCCCGGCTCGCCACGATGAGGCTGTCGGTCCCGGCACTCTTGAGCGCGAAGGCATATCTGCCGTTGCCGGAGACCGCGCTCGCAGGCAGGTCGATGTCGACGTATGCGTTGAGCGTCCGAGGGGTCGCCGACGCGAGCGGGCTGCCGGTGATCGCCGGCGCGTTCTGATACGTGATTCCGCCCTCGGTCCAGCTCGTATTGCCGATCGCTGTAGACGCCCTGGGCGCTGTTCGTCGCATCGGTGGCGTACAGCCGGAGGCGGACCGATTGCACGGGGCCACTCAGCCCATTCACGTCGAACATCAGGTAGGCGCGATACGTGGAGTTGGCGGTGTTCGGGTCCTCGCGCGTCCGCAGGGAGGAGAGCGAGCCGTAGTTGGTGCTCGGTGATCGCGAGTGGACCTGGGCGTCGGCAAGCGGGGCGATCGTCAGGCTGGTCGGCGGTCCTGTCGGGGTGGGTGTCGGCGTCGGGGTTGGTGTCGGACCCGACGTCGGTGTGGCTGTCGGTGTCGGCGTCGGCGTGGCCGTCGCGGTGGCCGTCGGGGTGGGGGTCGGAGTCGGTGTCGGTCCGGCCGCGTCGGTGACGACGACCAGCCGCGGCGGGTTGGCGGCAGTTTCACGCGAGGCGAAGATCGCCGAGTTGTTGCCGACGCTCTTGAGGGCGAACGAGATGCGGCCGTCGCCGCCGACCGCTGACACGGGGAGCGGCAGATCGTTATAGGCACCGAGGGTGGGCACGGGCGCGGTCGCGAGCGCGGATGGATCGAACGCCGGCGGATTTGCGAACGTGATCGCGGATTCCGACCAGGTCGGATCCGGCACGCGGTGGATGCCCTGGCCATTCGTGCTGGCGTCGGTCACATAGAGGCGCAACGTGACCGAGGTGATCGATTGACCGCCGACGCCGCTGACGTTGAAGGTGAGGAAGCTGCGGTACGTCGGGTCGGTCGGAGTCCCGGTCGCCTCGCGCGTCCGAATCGTGGCGAGCGAGCCGTAGTTCCCGGTGGGGTTCCCGGAGTTGACCTGCGCGTCGGCGACCGGCACGAAGGTGAGGGTCGTCGCGGCCTCCGTCGAGCGCGGGAAGAGACCAGACAGCACGGCCACGGTGGCTGCCAGCGACGCGTAGACGAATGCGTTGCGTCGGGTCACGGATTCCCCCTCCGACGACGCCGCAGGCCCTCCCGGCGCGCCACGACGTCATGCGCAGACTAGCAGGGGATGGCGCGCCCGGCGAGTCCCGGACTCACGGCCACCAAATCGGATGACCCTCTGGCGTGGTACTCGGGGGCAGCCGCCTGAACTAGTGCGCGGCGCCCCCGGACGGACCGAACCGCCGACGCAGGCCTTAGGACGGCCTCGCTCTGTCCACTGAGCTACGGGGGCGCAGGAACCTAGCCTACACGGCATCCTCGCCGATCCCCGAGGCTCCTCGAGCTTGCGGTGGCCGGTCCGATCAGCGCGCCCGGCTCGCCGCGGTCAGCGCGATGCGAGTGCGTACAGCCGATGCTGTCCCGGGATCCCCTTCAGCTCGACGTCCCGGCCGGGAAGGAACGTGAACTCGGCAGTGCTCTGCAGGAGCAGGTGAACGGCACTGGACACGAGGACCTCGCCGCCGACGGCATGGCTCGCGACCCGCGCGGCGTAGTGCACCGTGGTCCCGTAGAAGTGCTCGGCGTCCTTGATGGCATCGCCGGTGTGGATCCCGATCCGCACGCGGATCGGCGGCGAGTGGTCGGCGAAGGCTCGCGCGATCTCCTGCTGGATGGCCTGCGCGCACACGACCGCGCGGCGAGCGCTCGCGAAGGCGAGCATCGACCCATCGCCCTGCGTCTCGACGACGGCGCCGTCATGGGCCGCGGTGACATCGCTGATCAGCTGGTTGTGGCGTTGGACGATCGCCAGCCAGGCCGCGTCACCGAGCCGCGCAAGCGTGGGCGTCGAGTCGACGATGTCGGTGAACACGATCGTGACCGTGCCGTCGACGGCGCGCGAGGCGGTGAGGTCGGGCTGCTCTCGTCGAACGGTCTCCTCGAGCTCGTCGAGCGTAACCGTGAGCGCCCGGCCGAGGGTTTCCGTGTTCGCGGTGGGGAACGACCAGTGGACCTGCACGATCTTCCACTCGTCGCGTTCCAGGTGAAGCACGTACGTCGCGCGCGACTCCAGGGTTCGACCTTCCCAGTCGATCGACTCCTTGACGGCTGCCCAGCCGACGGTCCCCTCTTCCCAGGCGTCGATCTCTGTCGCCCGGACCGGAAAGGGACCGACCTCACGGATCTGGCGAGCCCAGATCACATGCGCGGCCCTGCCAAGCCACCATTCGGCCGGGTCCGTGCCGATCATCAGCGTGCCTGGATGCGTCGAGAGTCGCCCGAGGGGGTCATCGTCACCCCGAGCCGTCGCGATCGTCCATCGCTCGATGACCCGGCGAATCTCCTCCGATGGCTCCATGCCGCGCTAGCGTGCCCTGCCGGCCGATCGACTGCAATCCATCGGGCCGGGGGTTCGTGGCCTGCTGGAGCTCGATCTGCCCGGTGGTGGTTGAACGATCGCCGCGAGCCCGGCGTGGCCTCCGGCCGCACGGCCGTTCTTCAATAGAGTGCTGGCGCGCCCGGCGAGACTCGAACTCACGACCTTTAGGTCCGCAACCTAACGCTCTATCCACTGAGCTACGGGCGCACGCGTGCCGACGGACCGGAGAGGTCTGGCGGAGAGGGAGGGATTTGAACCCTCGATGCAGGTTACCCCACATGGCGGTCTAGCAACCGCTCTCGGCCAGTCCGCCACCGTCCAGCGACGTCCATCCGATCATAGACGACGGTCCCGACGCCCGCCATTCGGATCTGGTGGCGGCCGCGCCGCGGACCTAGCGAAAGCCAGGATCGCCCGGAGGAGCCAGGAACGTCCCGATGCGGTCGCCGCCATCCTCGGTCCATCTCAGGACGCACGGCGCCACTGGATCCTTCTCGTCGCAGTCCGGCAGGAGCCCCGTGAACCAGGTGGTCCCGAAGTACGCGCTCGGACCATCCTCCCAGGGATCTGGCTGGGCCAGGTCGCCTGTGCGGTCGGTGAAGGGCACCGGTGACGAATAGCAGACCCGATACTCGGACGTGCCGTTGTCCGGCGTCTCATAGACGATCGCCTTGTCGATGGCGATCACGTTCGTCTTGGCGGACCCGGTGTCCCCGTCGTCGTAGCTGTACCAGACGGCGTTCGGCTGGCGTGAGTCCGGGTAATCGAATGGCGCGAAATCGCACGAGATCCGCAGGCCCGGCAGGTTGAGGGAGGTGGCCCATCCGGCGCCTGCCGACCCCTGCTCCGGGGTCGTCGTGTAGATGTGCTGGTCCTCGGTCTCGGTGAAGCTGCAGCCGGGGCCTTCACACGTGGCCACCGTATCGGACACCATGAACTGGTCCGACACGGGGGTGTTCGAGGCGGCCGGGCTGCTGGCCTCGAGCTTGTGCGGGCCAGGCGTATCGATCGACAGGTTCGGGAACGTGGCGACCCCGGCGACCGCGTCGGCGGCGCCGCCGATCAGCGTGCCACGCGCGGAGTCTGTTCCCAGGGTGAGGGTCACGGCCGCGTTCGTGTCGACGGTCCGGTTCGTGTCGGGGTCGTAGATCTCGACCCTGATCGCGTCGCCGGTGCTGCCATGACCATCCCGGATGGGCCCGCCGGTCTCGGTCGTGTTCGGCTGGTTCGCGAAGCGCAGCATACCGGCCGATGATACGCGACCGTGGTCACGGTCGAGAAGGTCCGGGCCGGGCGAGATCGGGCCTCAGATCGGGCCTCAACCCGGGCCGAGCGAGGCCGCCGGGGGAAGGTGTCGGGAGTGCTCAGAGGGGCGATCTGAACGGGGATCTGGCGGAGAGGGAGGGATTCGAACCCTCGATGCAGGTTACCCCACATGGCGGTTTAGCAAACCGCTGCACTAGGCCTCTATGCGACCTCTCCGTCGCTGCGGCGGGCGACATCCTAACATGCGTGCCCGGGCCTTCCGGGCGGGGCTCTCGCCGGTCATCAGACCTCGCCGATGCCAGCCTCAGATGCACAACCAGAACGTCTCTGCGTGGTCTCATGCCCAGACGACATCTGATCGCATCGTGGGAGATCGTCCGCGCACGTCTGTCGGAGAATGGCATCCACGACTTGCATCGCCCGGTCGAAGTGCCCGGCCCTCCCGGGCACCCGTCGGAGCCGTGCGTTGACACGCGCGGCCGTGCTCGGCACACTCCGCTGCACACATGCGCCCGACCTTCTACTTTCGATGCCCGGCATGAACGTCTTCGGTCACTAAGACCGGGGGCACGAGTCGTGCCGGGCGAACGAAGCAGAGGCCAGACCTCTGCTTTTTTGTTTGGCCGACCTCGATCCAACGAGGAGACCGCACCGCGATGTTCGTCGTGATGACCTCCGGCGCCAGTGAGGCCGAGGTCCTGGGAGTCAAGAGCCGGATCCTGGCAGAGGGTCTGACGCCGTTCGACCATCAGGACGCCGACCACGTCGTCATCGCCGTCGTGGGCGAGATCGGGTCGCGCAAGCCGGAGCTCCTCGAAGCGTTCGCGGCGATGGTCGGGGTCGACCGCGTCACCCCGATCAGCCGGCCGTTCAAGCTGACCTCGCGCGAGTTCAAGCCGGACGACACCGTCATCCGGGTCCTCGATGCGGCGATCGGCGATGGGTCGCTCACGGTCATGGCCGGCCCCTGCTCGGTCGAGAGCCGCGACCAGCTGTTCGAGACTGCGGATGCCGTGAAAGCAGCCGGCGCGACGATCTTGCGCGGCGGGGCGTTCAAGCCGCGGACCAGCCCATATGCGTTTCAGGGACTCGGCGTCGAAGCGCTCCGGTACCTGGCCGAAGCCCGCGAGCGGACCGGCCTGCCGGTGATCACCGAGGTCATGGAGCCGTCGCAGGTCGACATCGTCGCCGAGTACGCGGACATCCTCCAGATCGGCACCCGCAACATGCAGAACTACTCGCTGCTGCGCGACGTCGGGCGAGTGGCCCGGCCGGTGATGCTCAAACGCGGCTATGGCGCCACGGTCGAGGAATGGTTGATGGCCGCCGAGTACATCGTCAGTTCCGGCAATCCGAACGTGATCCTGTGCGAGCGCGGCATCCGGACGTTCGAGACCTATACGCGCAACACCATGGATCTCGCCGCCGTGCCTCTCGTCCATCACCTGACCCACCTGCCGGTCATCGTCGACCCGAGTCACGCGACCGGCAAGCGCTGGCTGGTCAAGCCACTGGCGATCGGCGGGGTCGCGGTCGGGGCCGACGGGGTCATGGTCGAGGTCCATCCGAACCCCGATGAAGCCCTCTCGGACGCCGAGCAGCAGCTCACGCTCGATCAGTTCCGCTCGCTCATGGACGCCCTGGTGCCGGTCCACGAGCACGTCCGAGGGCTGCATGGCGACCCGTTCCTCGTGGGCGCCGGTACGGGCGCCGGCTTTGGCGCGGACGACGGGCTGGCCAAACATTGATCGCCACTGACGTCGCCACTGTCACGCCTGCCGCACGTCTGCGCGGCGAGCTGCGGCTGCCGGGCGACAAGTCGATCAGCCATCGGGCCCTGCTCTTCGCGACACTGGCAGCGGGTGAGAGCCGGATCACCGGTGCCGGCGACGGCGCCGATGTCCGTTCGACGGCCGGGGCGATGCGCGCGCTCGGCGCGACGCTCGACGCTCGGCACGATGATGACGGCCGCAACGTCGCGTACGACGTCGCCTCGCCGGGGGCCGACGGCCTCGGCCAGCCGGACGGCGTCATCGATTGCGGGAACTCCGGGACGAGCCTTCGGCTCATCACCGGGATGCTTGCCGGGCTGCCGATGACCGCGGTCCTGGACGGCGATGCCTCATTGCGACGCCGTCCGGTCGCTCGTATCATCGAGCCACTGCGCCGGATGGGCGCGGAGCTCCACGGTCGACGTCACGATTCCCTCCCTCCCCTCACCGTGGTCGGGCACACCCCGCTGAGGGCCGTGGACTACGCGACGCCGGTGCCGTCGGCACAGGTGAAGTCGGCGATCCTGCTCGCCGGCCTCCGGGCCGAGGGTCGGACGACGGTCCGGGAACGGGTCGCGACGCGCGACCATACGGAGCGCATGCTGAGAGCCCGCGGTGTGCCCGTCAGTCGCGCGGTCGGCGACGATGGCGGCGTCGCCTGGACGGTGGAAGGAGGGACGGCGGTGCAGCCCATCGATCAGCACGTGCCGGCCGATGTCTCGGCAGCGGCCTTCTGGCTCGTCGCGGGCGCCATCCACCCCGATGCGGAGCTGGTCCTCCGGGATGTCGGTGTCAACCCGACTCGGCGGGCCGTCATCGACCTGTTGCGCGCGATGGGCGCCGATATCGACGAGCGCCCATCGACCACGACGGATGAGCCCGACGCCGGTGAGCCGATCGCCGATCTCGTCGTGCGGTCATCGGACCTCCGAGCCATCGATCTGGGGCCTGCCGATGTGGCCTCGGCGATCGACGAGATCCCCGTGCTGTGCCTGGCCGCCACGCGAGCACGTGGCACCACGACGATCCGTGGTGCCGGCGAGCTCCGCCACAAGGAATCCGACCGCATCGCCGGCATCGCGGCGGGTCTGTCGGCGCTCGGCGCCCGGGTCGAGGTCGATGGCGACGATCTCGTCATCCACGGCCGGACCGAGCTCCGCGGTGCCACCACCGACAGCCTCGACGATCACCGCCTCGCGATGACGTTCGCCGTCGCCGGCCTGGTCGCGACCGATCGGACGTTCATCGAGCGGGCCGCCTCGGCCGCCATCTCCTATCCCGGCTTCTTCGCCGATCTGGAAGGGGTACGAGCATGACGAAGCGCGTCGTCCTCATCGGCCATCCGGTCGCGCATTCGCTGTCCGGCGCGATGCAGCAGGCCGCCTTCGACGAGCTCGGGATCGACGCCCGGTACGAGCTGTGGGATCGGGCCCCGATCGAGCTCCCCGAGGCTATCGCTGGGCTCCGTTCCGACGACTTCCTGGGTGCCAACGTCACGATCCCGCACAAGGAGCGGGTCGTCCCGATGGTCGACCGACTGACCGAGGAGGCATCCTCCACCGGCGCCGTCAACACGATCACGCGCGAGGGCAAGCGCCTCATCGGCCACAACACCGATGTGGCCGGGTTCAAGGTGGCGTTGGACCGCATCGTCGGACGACAGAAGATGCCGAAGCAGGCGGTCGTGCTGGGCGCGGGCGGCGGCGCGCGCGCGGTCGTCTTCGGACTCATCCGCGAAGGCTTCCAGCGCGTCATCGTGTTCAACCGTCACCTGCACCGCGCCGAAGGGCTGGTCAAACACTTCGGCCGGACGGCGGCGCACATGGAGCTGCGCGCGATGCCGTGGCACGAGTCGATCATCGAGTCCGAGATCGCCAAGGCCAAGATCCTCATCAACGCGACGTCGATCGGTCTGACAGCCGACGTCAGCCCAGTGCCGCCCGAGGTCCTGAACGACGAGCTGCTCGTGCTCGACCTGATCTACGCCCGGACGCGCCTGCTGCGCGATGCCGCTGCGGCCGGCGCCACGACCCTGGACGGCGAGCTGATGCTGCTGCACCAGGGCGCCGCGGCGTTCACGCTGTGGACCGGCCAGCCGGCACCGCTCGAGCTCATGCAGAGCAAGCTGGCCGAGGCCCGTGCCGGCGGTCTTCGCTCCGCCGAGGGCGAGCCGACCGGCGAACCGGCGGTGGCCGCCGCCGAGTGACCGCCTTCCGGTTCCTGACCGCCGGGGAGTCGCACGGACCGGCGCTCGGCGTGACGATCGAGGGCGTGCCGGCCGGCCTCGCCCTGACCGAGGACGCCATCGCCGTCGACCTCGCGCGCCGCCAGAAGGGCTACGGCCGTGGCGCGCGGCAGCAGATCGAGCAGGACCGCGCCGAGATCCTCGGCGGTGTCCGCCACGGCGTAACGCTCGGCTCGCCGGTGCTGCTGCTCGTTCGCAACCGGGACTGGGAGAACTGGACGAAGGTGATGCAGGTCGCGCCGCTGTCCGAGGACGAGGCGCGCGACCTTGCGGAGCTCGCCGACGGCGGCGACAAGCGGGCGACGCCGGTGACGCGCGTCCGGCCGGGGCACGCCGACCTGGCCGGCGCCCTGAAGTACGGCTTCAACGACGTCCGCAACGTGCTCGAACGCGCTTCGGCACGCGAGACCGCGGCGAGGGTCGCCGCGGGTGCCGTCGCACGCGCGTTCCTGCGGGAGCTCGGCATCGAGGTCTGGTCGTTCACCGCGGAGGTCGGTGGCGTCGCGGTCGATCCGGCCAACTGCACGCGCTCGCGCGAGGAGGCCGACGCGTCGCCGCTGCGCTGCCCCGACCCCGGGGCCGAGACCGCGATGATCGCCCGCATCGACGAGGCGCGCTCGAACGGCGACACGGTCGGAGGCGTGTTCGAGGTCGTCGCCCATGGCCTGCCGATCGGGCTCGGGTCGTACGTCCATTGGGACCGCCGGCTCGACGGGGCCCTCGCCGCCGCGGTCATGAGCATCAACATCGTGAAAGGTGTCGAGTTCGGGCTGGGGTTCGAGCAGACGAGGCGTTTCGGCTCGGCCGTCCACGACGTCATCGCCGGCCGGGACGATGCCGGCCGCTGGGTCCATCGATCGAACAACGCCGGTGGCCTGACCGGCGGCGTGACGAACGGTGAGCCGCTCGTCGTCCGCGGCGCGGTGAAGCCGATCTCGACGCTGGCCCGGCCGCTCCCGTCTGCTGACCTGATCACCGGTGAGCCGGTCGAGAAGGCGCACTACGAGCGCAGCGATATCAGCGTCGTGCCCGCGGCGGGGATCGTCGCAGAGGCGATGGTCATGCTGACCCTGGCCCGCTTCGCCCTCGAGAAGACCGGCGGCGACACGGTCGCCGATGCCGTGGCCAACCTCGAGACGTATCGGGCCCGGATCGCCCGACCGCCCGAGGCGCCAGTCGTCGGTGCCGCGCCGGGAACGACCGTCGACGGGCCGGTCGAGGCACGCCACGGGCTGACCGGCTCGGACGAGGCCGGCTCCGGCGGGGACGACTGAGGCCGGCGATGGACATCGTCCTCGTCGGGCTGCCGGGCAGCGGCAAGAGCGTCGTCGGCAAGCGGCTGGCCCAGCGGCACGGCGCCACCTTCATCGACCTCGACGAGCGGATCGAGCGCGACGACGGCCGGCCGATCCCGACGATCTTTGCCGAGGATGGCGAGGCGGCATTCCGCACGCTCGAACGGCGCGCTGTCGATGACCTGGGCGAGGCGGATCCGGCAGCCTGAGGTCCGGCGGGTCGTGGCCACAGGCGGCGGTGCGATCGTCGACCCGCGCAACCGCTGGTCGCTCTATCGCGGTCGCCTGAGCATCTGGCTCGACGGGCGTCCGGAAGTCCTGGCCCAGCGCCTGCGGCGATCGCCGCACGTGCGCCCGCTGATCACCGGGCGGGACCCGATCGGTGCGATCCGTGACCTGGCCGTGCGACGTGAGCGGTTCTACGCGGCTGCGGATCTACACATCGTGGGCGTCGCGGAGGTCGCGAGCGTCGTGGCGGCGGTGGAAGCGCACCTCGCCGGAGCGGCGGATCGTGCGTCGAGTGGCACGACGCTTCTGAGCGCCAGTACGCCGATCGGACGGATCGTGATCGGTGACGGGATCGCGGCGGCCGCCATCGAACGCGTCCTCGGTCGCCTCGAGGCGCGCCGCGCGATCCTGATCTCGGAGCCCGGCGCCTGGACCGCGGTGGGCCACGGCATCGCCGAAGCATTGGAGGCCGCCGGGCGCACCGTCGTGACCGTGCTGCTTCCGGAGGGCGAAGCCGCCAAGAGCCTGTCCGTGATCGAGACCGCCGCGAGCGAGCTCGCCCAGCATCGCGTCGGACGGGACGAGCCGATCGTGGCGGTCGGCGGCGGCGCGCTGGGCGACGCCGCCGGTTTTCTCGCGGCCACGTACCTGCGCGGCGTCACGCTCGTCCAGGTCCCGACGACGCTCGTCGCCCAGATCGATTCATCGATCGGCGGCAAGACCGCGGTCGACCTGCCGGAAGGCAAGAACCTGGTCGGTGCCTTCCACCAGCCCTCGGACATCATCATCGACGTCGGGTTGCTCGCCTCGTTACCGGAGCGCCAGCGACGGGCGGCGCTCGGCGAGGCGGTCAAGATGGCCGCGCTCGGGGATGAGCGTCTGTTCGAGCTGCTCGAGCGTCATGGTGATGCGATCGCCCTGGGCGACGCGGCCTCGGCGGCGCGTGGCGAGGTCGCCGAGCTTGTCGAACGCTGCGCCTGGGCAAAGGTCGACGTCGTGGTCGCCGATGAGCGCGAACGCAATGCCGGGAGCGGGCGCATCACGCTCAACCTGGGTCATTCGCTTGGCCATGCGGTCGAAGCGGCGGCGGGCTTCGAGGGTCTGCTGCATGGCGAGGCGGTGGCATACGGGCTGCGCGCCGCGTGCCGGATCGGCGAGGCGGTCGGCGTCACGCCGCCCGACCGCGCGGCACGGATCGGCCGACTGCTCGACACGCTGGGCCTGGCGACCGAGCCCCTCCCCTACCAGCTCGACGACGTCCTGCGGCATCTGGCCGCGGACAAGAAGCACGCCGGCGGGCGCCTCCGCTGGGTGCTGCCCACGGCGGACGCGGCGGAGGTGCGCAGCGACGTGGGGGACGATGTCGTCGTCGATGCGGCCGGGGCGATGCTGGCTGCCGGGACCGCCCGATGACGCGCGTGCTCGTCCTCCAGGGACCCAACCTCAACCTCGTCGGGACGCGGGAGCCGGAGATCTATGGGTACGAAACGCTCGACGAGATCCACGCGGGGATCGAGCGGCGTGCGCGTGACCTCCGACTCGAGGTCGACTTCTTCCAGTCGAACCACGAGGGCGCCTTGATCGATCGCCTGCACGCGCGCGACTTCGACGTCGCGATCGTCAACGCCGGCGGGCTGACCCATACGAGCGTGTCGCTGCGGGATGCGCTGCTCGCCGTCCAGCGGCCGTTCATCGAGGTCCACCTGTCCGACCCGTCGACCCGCGAACCCTTCCGGCACGTGAACTTCCTGCACGACATCGCGCTCGAGTCGATCGTCGGGCAGGGAGCCCGCGGCTATCACCTTGCGCTCGAATCGATCGCCCGGGGGTTCGGTGGCGACGATGGCTGACCGCAAGGTTCGTGCCGTCCCGGAAACTCCGGAGCTGCGACGGCTGCGGCGCCGCATCGACGTGCTCGATCGGCGGATCGTCGCGCTGCTCAACGAGCGCGCCCGGCTCGCGCGGGAGGCCGGGAAGGCCAAGGCCGAGGCCGGCAGGACCGTCATCCGCGATGCCGAGCGGGAGCGCGAGATCCTGCTGCGCGTGTCGATGGCCAACGAGGGACCGATGCCCCAGGCCGATCTGCTCGCGCTGTACCGACGCCTGTTCGCCGCGACCCGGGCGCTGGAGGCGCGGGATCGCGCACGCGACCGGGCGGATCGCGACGGGGGCGGGAGCGACGGCTCGAACGGCTCGTGACATGGACGGCGGGACGGCGACCGCGCCTCTGACCCGGTTCGCGCCCGCGCCGACCGGGTACCTCCATCTTGGGCACGTCGCGAACGCGGTCTGGACCTGGGGCCTGGCTGCGTCCCGAGGAGCGCGCGTCCTGCTCAGGATCGAGGACCACGATCGCCAGCGATGCCGGCCGGAGTTCGACGAGGCACTCCTGGAGGACCTGGATTGGCTCGGGTTCCGCGCGGATGTCGGTCCGATCCGCCAATCGGATCCGGATGCGGGCGCCGCGTATCGGGTCGCCCTGGACGTCCTCCAGGCCGGCGGACTGGTGTACGGGTGCGACTGCTCGCGCTCGACGTTCTCGGCATGGGCGGCCGCAAACGGTCGTGTGTGGTCGGGTGCCGGCTGCCCGGGCGGTTGTCGCGATCGCGGGGTGACCGGGCCCATCCTGCGGGCGGCGCTCGGCGATGGGCGCGAGTCGTGGATGGACGTGCTGGCCGGCTCGTGCGAGGACGACGTCGCGCCAGCCGGCGATCTGCCGATCCGCGACCGGCACGGCAACTGGACGTACGGGTTCTGCGTCGTCGTCGACGACGCCCGGCAGGGTGTCGACCTCGTCGTCCGCGGCCGCGACCTGCTCCACGCCACGGCGAGCCAGGTCCGGCTGGCCCGGACACTCGGTCGAACGACACCACCCACGTTCGCCCACCACCCGCTGGTCCGTCGTCCGGATGGGAGCAAGTTGTCGAAGTCGGCGGGCGACACGGGCGTCCGAGAGCTGCGAGCCGCCGGGCGGACTCCGGCCGAGGTGATCGAGATGGCCGCGATCGCGACCGCTTACCAACCGGAATCGGGCGTCTAGCCCGGTTCCAGCCGCCGTTCGCATCAGGCGGGCTCCGATCGGTCCTCCATCTCCCACGCGTGGTCGAGGGCGTGCCAGGCGATACGCCGTGCGGCATAGCGCAGCGTCCATTTCCTGTCCGCGAGCGGACTGCCGTCGGAGGGGTGGCGGAGCGCCTCGAGGACGGCGGCACGCTCGGCCTCGATCGATGCACGATCGCCGAACCGCGGCTCCTTCATCCGGAGGCCGATCTCGCGGGCGTAGGCGTGGTCCGCCTCGATGACGTGGCCGACCATCTTGTCGCGGTCCCGGCCGCCACCGCGCGGACCCTTGCGCAACTCGGCGGGTGCTTCGGCCGCGACGTGATCGAAGGTGGTCCACGCGGCCTCGACCAGATTTGCGAGCCGGTCGGCCTCGGCGCCAGTCACGCGTCGGCGGTCTGACTTCGTGATCGATGACGGCACGCCGAAATCGGTGCCACCGCCGCCCTCGACGCTGTCGACGACGCGCAGCGCATCCACGGCCGCGGCCGGCAGGGTCAGCCCCGCGAGCTTCGCGACCGGGGCAAAGCGCGGCGCGTATTCGACCAGGGCTTCCCGCGCCAGGTCGACGGTCTTCGCTGCGCGGCACCAGCCGGGCCAGTCGATCGCCCACACGAAGGCCTTCTTGGCGCCCACCTCCTCGCCGATGGCGATCCGTCCCCCTGACATTCGGCTCAGCGTTCGGGGGGACCGGGGCTCGGCGTGGGCGGCGCCGGCGCAGCTGTCGCGCCGGACCCTCCCTGTTCGACACGTGCGAGCGTTTCCTCGATCGCGGACAACCGTTGGCTGACCTCGTCGAACCGAGCGTTGACGTGCTCATTCGCCTCGCGTGCTGCAGCACCCTCATTGAGGCGCCGCTGTCGTTGCGCCGCTTCGACGAAGGTCGAGGTGATGAGCGCGGTGACGATGGTGAGAAACCCGATCGCGACCACCATGACGACGCCGGCGACGACCCGCCCGACGTCGCTCGTCGGGGTGACATCCCCATACCCGACGGTCGTGATGGTCTGGAGGGTGAACCAGAACGCGGTCCCCAGATCCGGGAAGTCCCGCCGATCGAACACCCAGATGACGAGCGTCCCGAGCACGACCGCCGCGAATGTCACCGAGATGATCACGATGGCGGCGTTGCGCAGCGACGAGGGGTCCGTCCGGAACCGGTTGATCTGGCGCGTCACCAATGGCGGTCGCGGGACCTGCATCCGGGCAGGATAGTCGACCACGTCGCGCTCCTCGCCGATGACTTTTACGTTGCCGCGCGGAGCCGCGCGATCAGCTCGACCAAGGCAGCCACGTCGCGGCCGTCGTCGCCGAGCGCGTCGACCAGCGCCGACGCGACGATCACACCATCGGCGCCGGCCTTCGCGATCGCCCGGACGTGCGCCGGCTTGCTGACGCCGAACCCGACCCCGACCGGAACGGGCGAGACGGCGCGGACATCGCGGATCAGGTCGCCGACCGACGCCGGCAGGGCGGAACGGGCGCCGGTCACACCGACGAGTGACACGCAGTACAGGAAGCCACCGCTCCGGGCGGCGATCATGGCCCGCCGCGCTGGTGGCGTGGTCGGGGCGACCAGGTACACGACCGCAAGCCCGGCGTCGCGCGCGACCGCCTCGAACGTCGCTCCCTCGTCCGGCGTCAGGTCGGCGACGATCACCCCCGCCGCGCCCGCGCCGGCCAGGCGTCGCGCCACCGCCTCCCCATCGCCGCCCCCGATGACCTGGTTGGCATAGCCCATCGGCACGAGCGGAAGGTCGGGGCGCGCTGCGCCGATGCGCTCGATGAGTCGGAGCGAGCCCTCGAGCGACGCACCTGCTTTGAGCGCCACTCCGGAGGCGCGCTGCAACGTGGCCCCGTCGGCTAGGGGATCGCTGTACGGGAGGCCGACCTCGAGCAGGTCGGCGCCGGCATCGGCCACCGCCAGGGCGATCTCGACACTGGTCTCCGCATCGGGGTAGCCGGCGACGACGTACGGGATGAGCGCTGCTCGGCGGTCTGCGCGAGCGCGGGCGAAGGCAGCCGCGATCCGGCGAGCACCGGCGGTCTCGTTGGTACCCGAAGCGGGGGCGGCTGCCTCGCGGGTCGCTGCGCTCGTCATCGACTCGACCGCCACGCCTCGGCGGCCTTCTTGGGCGCCGTCCGGGCCCATGCGCCCTCGATGATCTCGCGCAGCACCTCGTCGGGGAGGCCGGAGAACTCGACGTCGACCCAGCCATAGCGACCCACGTACGCCGCGACCCGTGCCGCGTCCGGGAACGCGGTCACCAGTTCCGCCTGCTCGCCGGGGCTGGTCTTGATGCTGCCGCCGCTCTCGTCGACGGCCATGATGACGAAGATCTTGTCGCGCACGCGGAAGGTCGGGTGGCCTGGGTTCACCTCGTCGCCCCACGTCTCCTTCTCGGTCGCGTCGGGCAGAGCGAGGCACAGGGCGCGGACGTCGCCGCCGGTCACCGGACGCTCTCCCACGGCTCGACGTCGTCGAACCGCGTCAGGGCGGCCAGGTCCTTGTCGCCGCGACCCGAGAACCCGAGCAACACGAGCACGTCGTCCGGCCAGCCCCCGGCGAGACCGTCGACGCCGGCAAGGACCTTGGGAAGCGCAGCGATCGCGTGGGCGGTCTCGAGCGCCGGCAGGATCCCCTCGCTCTTCGTGGTGGCCTTCATGGCGGCCACGGCCTCGCGGTCGGTCGCGGCGGCCACCTCGATGCGACCCGCCTCCGCGAGCGCGGCGAGCTGCGGCCCGATGCCCGGGTAGTCGAGGCCCGCCGACGCGCTGTGCGCCTCGACGACCTGCCCGTCGCGGTCCTGGAGCATCAGCGAGCGCGAGCCATGCAGGATGCCGGGCGTGCCGCCGAGGATGGCCGCGGCATGACGACCGGTGTCCATGCCGTCCCCGGCCGCTTCTGCGACCGCGAGCCGGACGCTGGGCTCGCCGATGAACCGCGCGAGCAGCCCGATGGCGTTGGAACCACCACCCACGCACGCCAGCGCGAGATCGGGCAGGCGACCCTCGATCTCCGCGAGCTGCGCCGCCGCCTCGTCGCCGATGCGCCTCTGGAGGTCGCGCACGATGGTCGGGTACGGATGGGGGCCCATCGCCGAGCCGAGCACGTAATGGGTCGTCTCGACGTTCGTGACCCAGTCGCGCATCGCCTCATTCACGGCATCCTTGAGCGTGGCCGTGCCGGACGTCACGCTGCGCACCTCGGCGCCGAGGGCGCGCATACGCAGCACGTTCGGGCCCTGCCGCTCGATGTCCTCCGCCCCCATGTACACGACACACGGGAGTTCCAGCAGGGCACAGGCGGTGGCTGTCGCGACCCCATGCTGCCCGGCGCCGGTCTCGGCGATGACCCGTGTCTTGCCCAGCCGGCGGGTCAACAACGCCTGGCCGAGGGCGTTGTTGATCTTGTGCGCGCCGGTGTGGGCGAGATCCTCGCGCTTGAGGTACAGGCGCGGGGTGGCGATCGTCCGACCGGCCAGCCGCGTCGCCTCGTCGCGGACGGCGGCGGCGAGGCGGTCGGCCCGGTAGATGGGCGTGGGGCGACCGGCGAAGCGCTCGAGGAGGACGCGCAGATCCGCCCAGAACACCGGATCGTGCCGGACGGCGTCGTACGCGGTCTCGAGCTCGGACAGCGCCGCCATCAGCGTCTCGGGGACGTACCGACCGCCGAAGTCTCGCTCCATCCCCCACCGCCCGGCACCGTCCGCATCGACCAGTCCCGGGTGAACAGGGGTGGGTCCGAACGGGACGTTGGGGCGGTCGTCGCGCGCGGCCTTGGCGCGCTTGATGAACAGGGCCACCTTGAACGGGTCCTTTGCGGGGCGCTCCCCGACCGCCCGCGGGTACTCGACGCCGGATGCGACGTCCACGGCCGTGGCTGGGATGGCACGGAGTGCCTCGCCGACGTTGGCCGGGGTCAGGCCACCGGCCAGCATGACCGGCACGTCCCGGGCGATCGCGGCGACCGTGGCGACATCCGAGCGAACGCCGGTCCCGCCGGCGTGCACTCCTCCGGCGGTGTCGACCAGGACGCGCTCCGCGCCGCGCTCGAGCAAGGTCCGGACGGCTGCGACATCGTCGCGGCCACCACCGGGCCCGGTCTCGACGTGCACGACTCCCCAACGGCGGCGCGAGCCCGCGTTGGACGGATCGGCAGGCGCGGAGCCGTGGAACTGGATCACGTCGGGCTCGACCGCCGACAGACCTTCCGGGACCATGTCCGCCGTCACGAGCACGAGTCGGGGCGGGCCGACGGCGTCGCCGATCGATCGAGCCGCTGGCGGCCAGCTCGATGGCTTCGTCGGGCGCCAGTGCGCGCGGCGTGCCTGCGACGACGTTGAGTCCGACCGCATCTGCACCGGCGTGGACCGCCGCCGACATACCCTCCGCGGTGGTGATCCCGCAGATCTTCACGTAGGGCCGTCGCGCGACGTTGGCAGGGTCGCTGGGCTGACGCCCGGCGTTGACGAACGGATCGGACGGCCGCCGCCGGATCGTCCGCGCGCATCAGCGCCTCGCCGACGAGCGCGCCGTCGAACGCGAGGGCTCGCCAGCGCTCGATCGTCGACGCGTCGCGGACGCCCGACTCTGCGATGACGATCCGGTCGTCGGGCACGAGGGATCGGAGACGGTCGGCACGTTCCGTGTCGACCTCGAGCGTCCGGAGGTCGCGGTTGTTGATCCCGATCAGCCTGGCATCGGTCGCCAGCGCGGCCTCGAGCTCGGCTTGGGTGTGTGCCTCGACCAGCGGCTCGAGCCCGAGCTCGAACGCGCGGCGGACGAGCTCGGCCAGCCGCTTTTCCGGGTGCAGGACCGCGAGCAGCAGCACGACGTCCGCACCGGCGGCGCGGAGCATCCGAAGCTGGCGCGGATCGACCACGAACTCCTTGGCCAGGATCGGCACGGAGACCGCCTCGCGCACCCGGCGCAGGTCGTCGACCGACCCGTTGAACCAGTGCGGTTCGCAGAGGACCGAGATCGCCGCCGCTCCGCCGGACTCGTATGCACGCGCCCGCGTCACCAGATCATCGCCGTCGTCGGCGATCCGGCCGGCGGACGGCGAGGACCGTTTCAGCTCCGCGATGATGTGCAGCCCCGGCGCGGCGAGGCGGTGCGGCGATCGGGCGCGGCGCGGGTCGGGCCACCTCCGCTCCGCCGTCCCCGACTCGGGCAAGCTCGTCGGCCAGGTCGGCGAGACGACGCTCGGCGATCTCCTCGACGACGCTCGAACGCGCGGCGATGGCGCTCACGTCGTTGCCTCCGCCGGGACGTGCGTGGCGCGCTCGGCTCGGAGGCGCTGGAGCAGCTCGGTGACGAGTCCGGCATCGATGGTCAGGGCCGCACGCTCGATCCCGCCCTCGAGATTCTCGACCTCGCCGGCGACGAGGAACGCGGCACCGGCATTGAGCAGGACGACATCGCGCTTCACTCCGGGCTCGCCACGGGATATCGCCTCGATCGTCCGGGCATTGTCCTCGGGCGTCCCACCGGCGAGCTTCGCCGTCGGTGTCACGCGCAACCCGAGCTTGGAGGCCGGGATGTCGTGGCGCTCGATGGCGTCCGGGGCGACGTGGTACAGGACGCCGCTGTCGTCGAGCGGGAGCTCATCGATCCCGGCGCCGTGGATCACGAACGTGCGCTCGGTCCCGAGGCGCTGAGCGACCTCGGCGATCCGGGCAGCGGCCCCCGCGTCGCCGACACCCAGGAGCTTGCCGGCTCGTGCCCGCGGGGTTCGTCAGGGGGCCAAGCAGGTTGAACGCCGTGCGCACCCCGATCTCGCGTCGCGTGGGCCCCGCGTGCTTCATCGCGGGATGGAAGGACGGCGCGAACAGGAACGCGAAGCCGGTTTCGCGCAGCGCCGCGCCGGCGGACCCCGCGTCATGGTCGATGCGCACGCCGAGCGCATCGAGAACATCGGCCGAGCCCGCCTTGGAAGTGATCGCCCGATTGCCGTGCTTGGCGACCGGGACACCGCCCGCCGCGACGACCAGCGCCGCGGCGGTGGAGATGTTGAACGTGCCGCTGCCGTCGCCCCCGGTCCCGACGACATCGATCGTGCCGTCCGGCGCATCGACGTGGACGACCCGCTCGCGCATCGCCGACGCGAAGCCAGCGAGCTCGTCCACGGTCTCGCCGCGCATGCGCAGGCCCATGAGCAGGGCCGCGAGCTGGGCCGGCGTCGCCTCGCCGTCCATCACCGCGCCCATCGCCAGCCGGGCCTCGTCGAGCGTGAGCGTCCCGCCCTCGACGATCGAGGCGAGCGCCGCGCGAACTGCGTCGCTCATCGGTCGGCCTCGCCGTCCCCGATCGCTTGGGCGAGGCCCGCCGTCGCGAACGACCCGGTCGCGGCGTCCAGCCGCGACGCCTCACCCTCGCCGGCCTGGCGGAGGAAGTTCGCGAGCAGGTGAGGGCCCTGCGGCGTCAGGACGCTCTCGGGGTGGAACTGGACGCCTTCCATCGGCAGCGCCACGTGGCGGATGCCCATGATCACGCGGTCGACCTCGCTCATCGCGGTCACCCGCAGCTCCGGCGGGAGCGTGGCCGGGTCGATGGCCAGCGAGTGGTAGCGGGCCGCCATGAACGACGGCGGCATCCCCTCGAGCAGCCCCGCCCCATCGTGGGTCACTTCGGTCGCCTCGCCGTGGACGAGCGTCGGGGCGCGCACGATCGCTGCGCCGTAGGCGGCCGCCATCGACTGCATGCCGAGGCACACGCCGAGGAGCGGGATCTCGCGCTTCGCCGCGACCTCGATCGTCGCGACCGAGATGCCGGCGTCGTCCGGATCGCCCGGACCGGGCGAGATGACGATGCCCCGCAGGTCCGACCCTGGATCGTCTGCGAGGGCCTCGAGGCCGTCCCGATCGATCGCGTCGTTGCGGACGACGCGGACGTCGGCTCCGGCGGCCTGCAGCGCCTGGACGAGGTTGAAGGTGAAGCTGTCGTAGTTGTCGACGACCAGGATCACGTCGTCGCCTCGGCTGGTTCTCGGTGGGGTCTCGGGCACGCCGGCCGCCTGTTCGATGGCGCGGCGGAGGGCGGCCGCCTTGTGCTCGGTCTCCTCGAATTCGCGACTCCGGCACGGAGCCGGCCACGATGCCGGCGCCCGTGTGGACGTGGGCCTGACCGTCCTTCAGCACCGCACTCCGGATGGTGATCGCGGTGTCGAGGTTGCCGTCGTAGCCGAGGTAGCCCACCGCACCACCGTACAACCCGCGCCGCTCCCCTTCCGCGGCGGCGATGAGCTGCATGGCCCTGACCTTGGGCGCACCGCTGAGGGTCCCCGCCGGGAAGACCGCCCGCAGCGCATCGAGCGCGTCGAGGTCGGGCTTCAGGCGGCCTTCGACGTGCGACACGAGGTGGAGTACGTGGCTGTAGCGCTCGACCTCCATGTACTTGCTGACCGTCACGGTCCCGGCGCGGGAGACTCGACCGAGGTCGTTCCGGCCCAGGTCGACGAGCATCACGTGCTCAGCACGCTCCTTGGGGTCCTTCTGGAGCTGCTCGGCGAGGAGCTCGTCCTCACGGGCGTCTGCCCCGCGTGGCCGCGTTCCGGCGATCGGGTGGGTCGTGAGCTTGTCGCCCTCGGCCTGGAGCAGCAACTCCGGCGAGGCGCCGACCACCTCGAATTGGGGCGTCCGGACGAAGAACAGGTACGGGCTCGGGTTCACCCGCCGCAGCGATCGATAGAGCCCGATGCCGTCGAGCGTCCGACCGGTCGTCGGATCGAGCGGCAGGCCGAACGACTGGCGTCGGGCGAGGACGACCTGGATCGCCTCGCCGGCCGCGATCGCGTCCTTGGCGACCTCGACGGCCCGGATGTACTCCTCGCGACCGAGGCTCGTGTCGATCGGCCCGGCCAGCGTCGCCTCGCCGTTCGTGCGGGTCGGCGGTCCGGCAAGTTCCGCGGCACTCGGTCGTGCCGTCCGCTCCAGAGCCTCGAAGATGGCCGACTCGGCGATGCGATAGCGGCCCTCGAGGTCCGGTGCGTCGGTGTGGAGCGACGCGATCGCCGAAAGGGTGTGGGTCAGGTGGTCGAAGACGAGGACCAGGTCGGTCTCGATGAACGAAGCGGTCGGGACGCCGATCGGGTCGCGCTCCGGGAGCCGGACCGTGGTCTCGAATGCGGACACGGCGTCGTACGAGATAGCGCCGACGGCGCCGCCGGTGAATCGGGGCATCCCGTCGGAGGGCTCGACGCGGCGGGGGCGGACGAAATCGCGGATGGCGTCGAGCGGATCTCGCGCTTCGGCCGTCTCGATCGGGAGGTCGGGCGAGTAGGTCGGGACGGTGACAGGTCGCGTCTGGATCCGGGCACCGCCGTCGCGGACCTCGAGAAGGCGGCGCGGGCCGACCCCGAGGAACGAGTAGCGGCCGAGACGCTCCCCGCCTTCGACCGACTCGAGGAGATAGGCCGGGTTGCCGTCGTCGAGGCGGAGGAATGCGCCGATCGGGGTCTCGAGGTCGGCCGGACGCGTGGCGCGCAGGCGGATCGTGTCCGCGCTGCCGGCGAGCCGTTTGGCCTGGCTCAGGCTGATGGGGTCGGCTGTGGTCATCGCTTGAGGCCTCGAGAATCAGATACGACCGATCGTCCCTGGGACGAAAGGTCGTGCCTTCCGCGGTGCCACCCTCATTCGGCGATGCCGCACTCTCGTGACCGACGGATGGGCTTCCCCACCGATCGGCGCTGCCCTGTATCGCTGGCGCTCTGCGCCGGAGCCTACTTGGGTTTGATCCCCGTTGGGACCTTTCCGTTCGGTCCGGAGGCTCCCGGGTCCATTCATCGTCTT
Source organism: uncultured Chloroflexia bacterium (assembly GCA_963780425.1). Taxonomy (GTDB): domain Bacteria; phylum Chloroflexota; class Limnocylindria; order Limnocylindrales; family CSP1-4; genus SPCO01. Next base: position 30,412 of record CAWABZ010000016.1, read on the forward strand.
CGTCGCCCCGGTTTCCACCAACCACCGGGTCTCTCTGCCGACGCTCGACGGGTACTCGTCCCGTTCATAGCCCGCTCTTCGTGATGTCGGCGGAGTATGTGTCGGCCGGCGGGGAGCGTCAAGCGGGCGTCCGGTCAGCGCGGTAGCGGCGGGTCCGGACGTGAGGCGTCAACGCGGATATGCGTCGGCCGTGGCAGAAGTTGCACCCGGGGACCGTTATGGCGGGTCAGACCTGCGGATCGCGGCTGAACGCGGCAGAAGTTGCGCCCCGAGACGTATTGGCCCCCGAATCGGGCTGGGACTCGTCGTCGTGCCTGCCACAACGGTCCGTCGGTGCAAGTTCTGCCATCAGCCCGGGCGGTCCGACCTCGAATCGGTCTCGCGCGGCTCGAACCCCGAACACCGCACCACCGGTAGGGTCGGATACCGCGGGAAGCGGGGATCCGTGGCCGACAGCTCACACAGCCGAAACGTCGATCCGCGGCGGGTCTCGACGATGCGTGAGTGGCGGCACGTGCCGCACAACCCCGGCTGCACCGAGGACCGAGGCGACGTTCCCGCTAGCCATCGGACCGGGGATTGGCGGAGAGGGTGGGATTCGAACCCACGAAGTCTTTCGACTCAGCGCTTTTCAAGAGCGCCGCCATCAACCACTCGGCCACCTCTCCGGCGAAAGCGTAGCAGTCAGCCGCGCGATGACCCCTGTCCTATGCTGGGCGGAGCAAGGAGCACGACACGGGAGGACGCCATGAGTGGACCCGACAGCTATCTCGTTCAGCGCATGGGGTCGGAGGACGGCCCGTTCACGGCCGTGGAGCTACAAGCCCAGGCACGGACTGGGATGCTCAAGTCGACAACGCTCCTCAAGCGAGCCGACGGCACGGGCAGCTGGTTCCAGGCGGCCGAGGTGCCGGGCGTCTTCTCCGAGAAGGACTGGCTGACGGCAGTGCTGCTGTCGTTGTTCGTGGGCGTGCTGGGCATCGATCGCTTCTATCTCGGCTACACGGGTCTCGGAATCGTCAAGCTCATCACCTGTGGGGGCTTGGGGATCTGGGCGCTGATCGACCTCATCCTGATCGTCATGGGGCGGCTTCCCGACGTGAACAATCTGCCGCTGCGCCGCAGCTGATGCTTCGCGCGCTCGCCGTGGCCGGACTCGTCGGTGCCGTACTGCTCCCCGATCGGGCGGTCCACGACGGGCCGGTGGTGTGTCTCTTTCGAAGGATCACCGGCCGGCCGTGTCCCTCCTGTGGGCTAACACGGTCTTGGCATGCTCTCGGCCATGGTCGCGTTGGCGACTCGATCAGGTTCCACCCGTTCGGCCCGTTGACGGTCCTCGCCGCGCTGTGGATCGCGATCGATGGCGGCGCCGAGAGCCGTCTCGACCTCGCGGGTCGGCCGTGGAGGGCCTATGCGGCGGCCGGCGCCTGGATCGCCGCTTGGCTGGTTCGGCTCAGCCGGGCGGCGTGATCGAATCCCGACCGAGGTAGGGCCGCAGCGCGTCCGGCACCGTCACCGAACCATCAGGTCGCTGGTACGTCTCGATCAGCGCGGCGACCACGCGCGCCAGCGCGAGGCCCGACCCGTTCAAGCGTGTGCACGAGCTCAGGCTTCGCGCCCGCCTCGGGTCGGAACCGGATGGCCATCCGGCGCGCCTGGTAGTCGCGGAAGTTCGAACACGAGCTCACCTCGAGCCAGCGTTCGACGCCCGGCGACCAGACCTCGAGGTCGTACTTCTTGGCCTGCACGAAGCCCATCTCGCGCGTGCTCATCAGCAGCACGCGGTATGCGAGTCCCAGTCGTTGCAAGAGGATCTCGGCTCGCTCGGTCATCCACTCCAGCGCGGCAGGTGAGTCTTCCGGCCGCTCGAACAGCACCATCTCGACCTTGTCGAACTGGTGGACGCGCAGGATCCCGCGCGTCTCCTTGCCGGCGGCGCCCGCTTCCCGGCGGAAGCAGGGTGTATAGGCGGCGTACCGGATCGGCAGCTCGGACGTGTCGAGGATCTCGTCGCGATGGAGATTGGTGACCGGGACCTCGGCCGTCGGGACCAGGTACAGCTCGTCGCGCGTGACCACGTACATCTGGTCTTCCTTGTCCGGGATCTGGCCCGTACCGGTCGCCGACGCCGTATTGACGACAGCCGGCGGCCACACCTCGGTGAAGCCGTTCTCGCGCGTGTGCACATCGAGGAACCACGAGATCAGGCCACGCTGCAGCGCCGAACCGGCGCCCTTGTACACGGGAAATCCGGAGCCCGCGATCTTCGCGCCACGAGCGTTGTCGATGATGTCGAGCGCCTCCCCGATCTCCCAGTGCGGCCGGCGGGTCCAGGTCGCGCCGCCGGCCGGCGCATCGGCGCCGACCTCGCCTTCGACGGGCTCCTCGCGGGCGAGGAGCTCGCCCCACGTCCGGACGGTGACGTTGGCGTCCTCGCCGCCGACAGGCACATCGGGGTCGGCCGGATTGGGGATGCGGAGCAGCGCATCCTCGACCTCCGCTTCGACCTCGCCAGCTCGGCGTCGAGCGCCGTGATCCGTTCGCCGGCCGCGACCGAAGCGCCTTGAGCTCGGCGACTTCCGGGCCGTCCGGCTTCGCCCCGCCCTTGATCGCCTCGCCGATCCGCTTCGAGGCAGCATTCCGCTCGGCCTTGAGCGCCTCGCTCTCGCCGAGCAGCTGGCGTCGGCGCGCATCGAGCTCGAGCGCCCGGTCGACGATCGAGGGGTCTTCGCCCTTGTCGATCGCCCCCTGGCGGATGACATCGGGCTCGTCGCGCAGCCGTTGCAGTCCGACGCTCATGGGATCGGCCCCCCGCCCGACGCTTCCAGCGCCCGCCCGATCACGAACGCCCGATCGAGGCTCGCCAGGAGCCAGCCGGCGCGGGGCCCGTTCGTCCTGTCGAGGAAGGCCCGGTAGATCGCCTCGAACGCCCGACGACCGGGGACACCTTCCTCCGTCGCCACCGTGAAGATCACCGTCTGCCAGGCGTCGCCGCTCGCGGGCTCCTCGCGGGAGGCGCGATCGGCCAGGCGCGCCAGGAAACGACGCTGCGCCGGGTCGAGCTCCGCGGCCGCCGGCGGCAAGGCGTCGCGATGGATGGTCAACCGCGCGCTCTCCGGCGCAAAGGTGTCGAGCCAGGCGCGCGCCGCTCCGGCGCGCTGATCGAGCAGCGCCCGCTCACGATCGGTGAGGGCACTCCCCTTCTCCGCCTCGACCCGCTCGATGACGTCCACGCCGGGTACCTGGATGAGCATCGCGAGATGTCCGAATGCCGGCCGGAAGAGCGCCGCCTCCGCCGCGACGTCCGCATCCGGATCGAGCAGCGAGTACCGGAAGGTCGCCTCGTAGCCGGGCGCCAACTCGCCGCGCACCTCGCGACCTGCCGTCGCGTCCGCGAACTTGTCGAATTCGTCGAACAGCCGCGGGATCTGGTCGGTGCCGTCTGGGTCGAAGTCGATGGCGTGGTTCGGCCGGTGCCGCAGGAACAGGAAGCGGAGCTGCTCGGGCGGCACGACCTCGGCGATGGTATGCGCGGCGGCGCCGCGACCCTTGGATGTCGACATCTTCTTGCCGCCGATGTTCAGGAACTCGTACGGCACGTTGAGCGGCGGCTCACGCTCGAACACCTCGCGTGCGATCGCGTCGGAGCGGTCGCGCGAGCCACCGGCCGTGGCGAGGTCCTTGCCGCACGGCTCGATCGTCACGCCGAAGAGCGACCATTGGGCAGCCCACTCGAGGTTCCACGGCAGCTTGGCGTTGCCGCCGAACGGCGAGATCCAGCCGCTCTGGCCGCACCCGCGCGCCCAGGCCACCAGCGACGCGCGGCACTCGTAGAAGACACGTTCGCCGTCCCACTGGGTCACGATCGTGGTCCCGACCCTGCCGCAGTTCGGGCAGATGACGCTGATCGGGTGCCACGTGTCGGGGTGCTGGACGTTGGCGACCCGTCGATAGATGTCGCGGACGAGCGCGGCGCGGTCCAGCGCGGTCCGGATGAACGGATCCAGCGCGCCGCTCGGATAGATGTCGCTCATCCAGTAATAGCGGTCCGGGTTGATGCCGAGCCCGGCGAACGTGTCGATGAACGTCTGCGCGTGGTGCCGGGCGTACGACGCGTGGCAGTCACCGGCCTGGTCGGGCACGTGCGCGAGCGGCCGGCCCATCTCGTGGTCGACCGCGTCGGGCGTCAGCAAGGCCTGCGCGTCCATCGGGTCGAGATCATCGACCCCATAGAGGAGCGTCGTCTCGACGCCGTTCGCTCGAAGCGCGCGCGTGATCGCGTCGAGGATGACGGGACCGCGGAGGCTCCCGACGTGGACGGTCCCCGACGGGGTCTTGGAATCGTTGACGACCTGCGGGCCGGCGTCACGGACCCGCAGTGCGAGTTCGTCGGCCCAATCCACGGCGCTGGCCGTCTCCCTCAGGTGATGCTGGTGATCTTGTACGTGAAGTCGCCCGCGGGCACCTTCACGACGATCTTCTCGCCCTTCTTCCGACCGAGCAGCGATCGACCGACCGGGCTCTCGTTGGAGATCCGGCCCTCGCCGGGCTTGGCCTCGGCGGAGCCGACGATCGTGAAGGTCTCCTTGCCGTCGTCGCTCTCGACGCTGACCGTCGAGCCGATCTGGACGTGGTCGGTCGAGTGGTTCTCGTCGATGAGGGTGGCGTTCTTGATCAGCGCCTCGAGCGTCTGGATGCGGCCCTCGACGAACGCCTGCTCGTTCTTGGCGTCCTCGTACTCCGCGTTCTCGGACAGGTCGCCGTGTTCCTTGGCGTCGTGGATCCGATTCGCGATCTCGGGTCGCTTGACGGTCGTCATCTCCTCGAGCTCGGCGCGAAGCTTCTCGAGGCCGTCCTTGGAGAGATAGGTGGGCTTGTTGTTGTTCACGATCCGTCCCCGCATGGCGAGGTCGCGCTCATGTGCACGACCGGTGGTCGGTCAGCTGATAACAAAAAGGACTTCAGGCCGCTGCGGTGTCCCCGCGCGCCTGAAGTTCCCAGCCGGAGGCGAATGGTAGCCGCGTCCCGGATGGGTGTCAAAAGGTCTCAAGGCCCCTCGGCAAGGCGATATAGCCGCCGCTTCACGCGCTGCAATGAGCCCCGGTCGGGCAGCGCCACGAACAGCGTGTCGTCCCCTGCGATCGAGCCCGCGACCTCGGGCCAGCGCGCCCGGTCGAGCGCCGCCGCGATCGCATGAGCCGAGCCCGGCAGCGTCCGCAGGACGAGGAGCAGGCCCGCCTCGTGGATCTCGAGCGGGAGATCGGACAGCAGCTTGCGGAGCCGGTCCTCGCCGGACGTCTCCGCCTCGATGAGCCGGGGTGGCAGGGCGTAGGCTGCCGTGCCCTCGCGCGAGGCCTTGATCAACCCGAGCTCCGCGACGTCGCGGCTGATCGTGGCCTGGGTCGTTCGAAATCCGCGCTCCCGGAGAGCGGCTGCGAGCTCCTGCTGTGTGCGGATCGGCCGCTGACCGACGATGTCGCGGATCGCCCGCTGCCGGAGCTGTTTCATGACCTCCACAGCGTGGGCTCAGCGTGCCAGCCAGGCGATGAGCACGACTGCGGCGAGCGCGAAGCGGTACCAGACGAAGATATCGAGCGACTGCCGTCGAAGGTAGCTGAGCATGAAGTGGATGGCGACGAGCCCAGACAGGAGGGCCGCCACCATGCCGACGACGAGGGGAGCGATCGCCACGTCGACGCCGCCTTCGCCGGCGAGCAGCTTGCGTGCCTCGAACAATCCAGCCCCGGCGGTGATCGGGGTGGCCATCAGGAACGCGAATCTTGCCGCCGATTCGCGGTCCATCCCGACCAGCCGGCCCGCGGCGATCGAGATCCCCGATCGACTGATCCCGGGCACGAGCGCGAGAGCCTGGGCGACACCGATGCCGGTCGCGATCGGGAATGTGACGTCCTCGATACGCCGTGACGTGGCGCCGACCCGGTCGGCCACGAGCAGGATGACGCCACCGACGACCAGGGCGACGACGACGAAGCCGATCTGTCGGAACGAGTCCTCGATGAGGTCGTTGAACACGAACCCGACAAGGGCTGCCGGGATCGTCGAGGCGACGAGCAGCCAGGCCAGCTTCCGGTCGTCATCGCCACGGAACGAGCGATCGCGCGCCGCCGCCAGTCCGGCCGGGACCAGTCGGACCCAATCGGCCCGGAAGTAGATGAGCAACGCGACGAGCGTGCCCAGATGGAGCATCACGCTGAATGCCAGGGACGTGATGAACGCGTCGTCCCATCCCGCCAGGAACGGGACGATGATCAGATGCGCGGACGAGGAGACCGGCAGGAACTCGGTGAGACCCTGCACGATCCCCATGATCAACGCCTGGATGACCGTGTCCATCAGCTGGCGCCGGCCTGACGGTCCAGGCCGGCGTTGCCGCCTGTGCGCGCTCGCTTACGCACCTTGGGGTGCGCGCGCTCGCGTGCTCGGCGACGCCTTGGCCTGTACGCATCATGGCTCGGCGATTCTCGGTTCTTGATCGAGCGGTTCTGGCGCCGCCTATCGGATGAAGAGGGGTGCGAGGACGAGGGTGATCGTGGCCAGCAGCTTCACCAGGACGTGCAGCGAGGGGCCGGCGGTGTCCTTGAACGGGTCGCCGACGGTGTCGCCGACGACTGCCGCGGCGTGGGCGTCCGAGCCCTTGCCGAGGACGTTGCCCGCGTCGTCCTTGAGCTGGCCCGATTCGATGTACTTCTTGGCGTTGTCCCACGCGCCACCACCGTTGTTGAGGACGGTGGCAAGGAGGACGCCGGCGATCGTGCCGACCATCAGCATCCCTGCCACCGCCTCGTAGCCGAGCAGCACGCCGACGATGATCGGAGTGGCGACCGCGACCAGGCCGGGGGCGACCATCTCGCGAAGTGCGGCCTTGGTCGTGATGTCGACGACACGCGCGTAGTCCGGGCGCTGGCTGTAGTCCATGATCCCGGGCATCTCGCGGAACTGGCGGCGCACCTCGACGATGATCGTCTGTGCCGTCTTCCCGACCGCGCGGATCGCCAGGCTCGAGAAGAAGTACACGAGCATCGCGGCGATCAGTGCCGCGATGAACACGTTGACGTTGGCGAGGTTGACCGACTCGAGGAGCTGCGCGCCCGGCACGCCGGCATCGATACGACGGGTCTGGATCACGTTGACCTTGTCGATGTAGGCGGAGAACAGCAGGAACGCCGCGAGGGAGGCCGACGCGATGGCATATCCCTTGGTCAGCGCCTTCGTCGTGTTCCCGACCGCGTCGAGGCGATCGGTGATCTCACGAGCGCCCTTTTCTGCGCGGCTGAACTCCGCGATGCCGCCTGCGTTATCGGTGATCGGACCGAACGTGTCCATCGCCAGGATGTAGGCGGTGGTCATGAGCATGCCCATCGTCGCGACCGCTGTCCCGAAGATGCCGCCGACGTTGCGACCACCTTCGCCGACAAGACCGGCCTCGTTGCCGAGCCAGAAACTGGCAAACAGGGCGATGCTGATGGTGATGGCTGTGATAAGGGTGGTCTCGAAGCCGACGGCCGTGCCGGCGATGATGTTGGTGGCAGGCCCGGTCTTGGACGCCTCGGCGATCTCGCGGACCGGGCGGTACGAGCCCGCCGTATAGAACTGGGTGATGTAGACGAACGCGACGCTCGTCGCGAGGCCGACGACGCCGGCGAAGAAGAAGTACACCCAGGTCGGGAGCCCGAAGGCGTCGCCGACGCCGCCGTTCGTGTTCATCATCACAGTGGTCGTGATCGCGAGCCCGACGACGGACAGCAGGGTCGTGACCCAGTACCCCCGGTTGAGCATGTTCATGGGGTCCTCGGTCTCCTTGCCGCGGACGAAGAAGATCGCCACGATCGTCGCCAGCAGGCCGAAGGCGCGGACGACGAGCGGGAAGAAGATCCACGCCTCGGGGTTGGGCCACCCGGCCGCGGACGCGATGCTGAATACCGCGACCCCGAGGATCATCGCGCCGATGTTCTCGGCGGCGGTCGACTCGAACAGGTCGGCGCCACGACCGGCGCAGTCCCCCACGTTGTCGCCGACGAGATCGGCGACGACGCCCGCGTTGCGGGGATCGTCCTCGGGGATGCCCTTCTCGACCTTCCCGACAAGGTCGGAGCCAACATCCGCGGCCTTCGTGTAGATACCGCCGCCGAGCTGCGCGAAGAGCGCAACGAACGATGCTCCGAACCCGAACCCGACGATGAGGAACGGCGCGTCGGCCACGGTGACGTCGGGGACCAGGTAGCTGTAGGCGGTGAAGATGCCCCACACACCGAGCAGCGACAGCGCGACGACCAGGAAGCCCGACACGGCGCCACCACGCATCGCGACCTGGACCGCCTCGACAAGGCTGCGCCGAGCGGCGGACGCCGTCCGGACGTTCGACTTCACGCTGATGTACATGCCGATGATCCCCGAGGCCATCGAGCACAGCGCGCCGACGAAGAAGGCGACCGCGGTCATGATCCCGATCGGCAGGCCGGCCAGCTTCGGCACATCGGCGACCTCGGGCGTCTCGACCAGCGTGATGACCGCGCCGATGACGAAGGCCCCGACGACGGCCAGCAGGAAGATGGTCGTGTATTGGCGGCGGATGAAGGCGACGGCGCCTTCGAAGATCGTGCCAGCCACGGCCTGCATCTCAGCGGTGCCCGTGTCGCGGGCCAGGACGTCCCGGGCCAGGTAGAGGGCGAACAGCACGGCGATGATCCCGGCCGGCAGGATGATCAACTGGAGCGCACTGGCATCCATCAGGGTCGTGGGGTCCTCCAATGGGGAAGGCTGGCCGGCACTCGGTCCGAGGCGCGTCAGGATGCGCCGTCGTCGCGGGTTCCGGGGAGAAGCCGCCGGGTCCCGTCGGCATGCACCGATGGGTGGGACCTTTCAGGCCGGCGGCGAGTGTAACAAGGCGCTCTTGAGCGGGTCAAACTCAGCCGACAGGGCCGGTTATGCACCCTCCGCCGAGGGTGTCCCGGACCCGTCCAGGACGCCCGCCGCGGGACCATCGGCGTGCGTGACCAGCGGCCCCTATACTGCCGGACTTGTGAGTCAACGACCGGCGCTCGGGTGTCTCTTCGAGCTCGTCGAGACGCTCGTCTTGACACTCCTGATCTTCTTCGTCATCCAGAACTTCGTCGCGCAGCCCTACAAGGTCGAGCAGAAGTCCATGCAGCGGACGCTGGAGGAGGGCGAGTACGTGCTCGTCGACAAGCTGACGCCGCGGTTCGACGCGTACAACCGGGGTGACATCGTCGTCTTCCAGCCACCGGCGGAGTGGGGCGACGCGAACACGCCGTTCATCAAGCGCGTGATCGGCGAACCCGGCGAGGTGGTCGAGATCCGCGACGACGGGCTGGTGTATGTCAACGGGGTCGCACTCGACGAGCCGTACCTGTACGCCGATGAGGTCGGCGGACCGCCACAACCCACGACACCACCACTCGAGCAGTCGACGTGGACCGTGCCGGACGGCGAGCTGTTCCTGATGGGCGACCACCGAGCGAATTCAGCCGACTCGCGGACCTTCGGCCCCGTGCCGTTGGACCGGGTCGTCGGCCGCGCCTGGCTGCGCTACTGGCCGTTCGACACCATCGGCATCCTTCAAACGCCGACCTACCCGAGCCTGGCACCCGCGACGCCATGACGCGGTCGGGGACCCGGCGGTGAACCCGATCCTGGCCGGGATCGCCCTCGCGGTCGTGGCCGGCACAGTCGTCGCCGTGTCCTCCCGAGACGCACGCTCCACCGTCCTCGGCCTCGCCGTCGTGCTCATCGGCTCGCCGGTGCTGGCCGACCCGATCCCTGCGCCCCTCGGTCTGGCGACGCGCTTCGTCGGGGCGATCCTCGCCGCGTACCTGCTGTGGGTCGTCGCGCGCGACCGGCCACGGGCCGGTGTCCCGGGCGCGGTGACCGGCGGGTCGCGCATCGGTTGGCCGGCCGAGACGCTCGTCGCGGGCGCGGCGTTCGTCGTCGGCTTCGCCGCCCAGGGTCTTGGCGCACCGGCGATGGGCTCAGCGCTGGCGAGTGCAGCCGGCTTCGCGGTCGCGGCCCTGGCCATGCCCGCCACATTGACCGGGCGCGATGTGTTCCGCGTCGGGCTCGGCTCGATCCTCCTGGTCGATGCCGCCTTGCTCGTCCGCGCGGCCCTCGGCGGGACTCCCGACGAGCTCGAGCAGCTGGTCACCAGCGGCACGCTCGTCGTGTTCGCGGGCACGCTCGCGACGCTGGCCGGCAGCGCGCGCGCCGACGGCACCGGCGGTTTCGGATTCAGCCTCGAGGCGCGGTCCCGGCGTCGCCGCGAGCCCGACGCGCATCCGCTCGACACCGTCTGAGCGGACCCGTCGATGAGCCTCCTGCCGTTCCTGATCGTGACCGGCCTCGGCGCGATCGCGACGCTCATGCTCCGCGACCGCGAGCGGATCGCGACCCGCGTCGGCATCCTGGCACTGTTCGCCGCGGTCGTGGCCAGTCTGCTCATCCGGCCCAGCCAGATCATCGAGATCGGCAGCGGCGGCATCGCGACGACCGATTACCTGCGCTTGTTCCTTGTCCTCGGGGCCCTGGCGGCCCTGTTGCTGGCGATCGTCGGCGAGGCCACCGGCAGCCGGCGCGACGCGCCGGCCGTCGCGCTCGGGATCCTGGCGACGTCGGCGCTCGCGCTGTCCCTGCCTGACCCGCGCGTGGCGGTCCTCGCGGCGACGGCGGGCGGTGCGTTCGGGGCGCTGGTCGCACTGACGCCCGTCGGCGGGCGCGTGGCGGCGACCGTCGGGACCCGGGTCCTGCGAGCGGCGGCGGTCGCGGGCACGATGGCGATCGCGGCTACGGCATGGTTCGGTCGCGACCTGAGTGAGCTCGCCGCGCAGCCGATCGTCTTCGGGCTGGCGTACCTCGCATTCGCACTCGCCGTCGCCATCCGGTTCGGGGCCATCCCCGCCCACACCTGGGCCGCACGGCTGACCGACGCGGTCCCCGAGACCACGCTTCCACTCGTCACCGCGATCGCACCGGCGGCGCTTGCGATCGTCGCGCTGGCATGGGTGGACGCCTCGGTCGCGCCGCTGGCGCTCGACCTTGGCTCGGTGCGCATCATCGTCCTCGCCGTGGCCGTCGCCTCGATCGTGCTGGGGTCGATCGCGGCATGGATCCAGGAAGACATCGAGCATGTGGTCGGCTATGCGATCGTCAGCGACGCCGGCGTCATCATGCTGGCGATCGCGGCCCTCGATCCGGCGGCCTGGGCGCCGGCACGAACGTGGATCCTGGCGTTCATCGTCGCGCGCAGTGCGTTCGCTGCCTGGGCGGCCGCGACGCGGGCGACCTTCGGGACCGGTCGCATCGCCGACTTGCGTGGCTGGGCCGTGCGCGCCCCGATCCTCGCCGCCGTGCTCGGGCTGGTCGTCCTCGCGAGCATCGGCCTGCCGGGTCTGGCGGCCGCGGAGGCGCGCGGCGCCCTCGTGGGCCTCGTGCTCGACGGGCCGGTCGCCGCTGTCGTCCTCCTGGGAACGCTCAGCCCGCTGATCTATTACGGACGGCTGTTCTACTTCGGGATCGAACGGCCGGGCAAAACACCGCGCGTGCCCTGGCGCCCGGTCATCTCGGGTTTCGACATGACCCACCCGACCGCCTGGCTCGTCCGGACCTGGTCGGACAACCGGCTGGTCACCGCGACCGGGTCTGCGGCGCTGCTCGCGGTGCTCGCGCTGGTCGTGTCCGCTGGTGCGTTCGGGTCGCCGCAGGCAGCGGCAGGGCTGCCGCCGACGATCGACACCAGCGTCGAGTCGTTCGCTCCAGGCGAGCCGCCGCCTGTGGAATCGGACGCGCCCAGCGCGGTGCCGCCGGACGCGACGCCGGACGCCTCATCGAGCGCGCCGAGCCCGCCGGGCTCGCCGTCCCCGGAGCCGTCGGAGTCTCCGTCGTTCGAGCCGGTCCCGACGACCTAGAAGATCGAGCGGCGCGGATGCGCCGACCGACCGGCTGGTCACTCCTCCGGAGCGAGGACCCAGCGGTCGATGTCGCGCTCGTAGTCGAGCAACTCGCCATCACCGAACCAGAGCGCCAGTTCCATGGCGGCAGCCTCCGGTCCGTCGGACGCATGGACGATGTTCTGTGCGGTCTCGAGCGCGAAGTCGCCGCGGATCGTGCCGGGCGCCGCCTCGTGCGGGCGGGTCGCCCCGTTGATCGCGCGGACGACGCCGATGGCGTTCGGACCGTCGAGCGCGAGCGCGACCAGCGGCGCGGACGTGATGAAGTCGACCAGTCCAGTGAAGAACGGCTTCTCGCGATGCGCCGCGTAGTGGCGCTCAGCAAGGACGCGATCGACCGTGACGAGCTTGAGCCCGACGATCTTCAGCCCCCGCTCCTCGTACCGCGCGAGGATCCGACCCGTCAGCTGGCGCTGGACCCCGTCGGGCTTGACGAGGACGAGGGTGCGTTCGATCACGCGGGGTCTCCTTGTGGTGGTGGCTCATCAGGTCGGGCGGCGTCGGCGTATGCCCGCCGCGCATCGATCTCTCGGCCGACGAGACGATACGCATCGCCGCGCAGGAGTGCCAGAGCTGGGTCGTGGCGATCGCCGATGAGGTCGAGCACGGCCGGCGCCAGGGCCGGAGCGATACGCAGGACGAGTGCAAGCTGGAGGGCCGCGTTCGTCACGTCGCCCGCCTCCAGCGACGCGCGACCCTCGTCGAGCGCTTCGTGACCGGTCGGCAGCGACGCATCGATCACGGCTTGCACCTCGGCCTCCGCTTCGGCTTCGGCCGCAAGGCCCTCGTCCCACAGGCCGATCCCTTCGTCCTCCTGGTCCGGAGGCGCCGGCGGCGCCGTTGACTCGCGGGCCGTGCGACGGCGGTCCGCGTTGGCCGCGCGACCAGACTCGGCGCGGGGCGTGTCGAACATCGTCGTCGGCGCGGGCGGTGGCGCCGCGGGATCGGGCGGCCACGCCGGGCTCCGTGGCATGCCCGCGAAGATGGCATCGATGGAGCCATCTGCCGCGGCCAACGCCTTGTCCGCGAGGCGGCGCGCCTCGGTCGGACGCCCGCGCGCCGCGGCCGCTTCCGCTGCGACGATCAGCGCGAGGACGGGGCCGTCGTCGTCGTCGAGCACGACCGCCGCCGCCTCGCCTGCACCGGTGATATCGCCGGTGCGCCAGCGAACCTCCGCGAGGTCGACCACACCCTCGGCGTCCAGCATGTCGCGGCCGGCCAGGGTCTCGAGCTCGGCACGTGCCAGGGACAGTGAGCCGAGGCGGAGGTGGACCCGCGCGAGGACCAGGTCGTGTGCGCGATGCGTCGACGCGGTCGTGTCGTCCGTCATGCGGGCATGCGCAGATGGCGGTCGAGGCCGCGCAGGTAGCGCGCAGGAGCGACCGCGGCCAGCCGGAGACCCTCGTCGACGAGCAGCGTCCCCGCCAGTCGCTGGATGTCGTCGGCCGTGACCGCGTCGATGGCGACCAGCGCCTCGTCGACCGTCAGCACGCGGTCGTGCAGGGCTTCCTGTCCACCGATCCACGACGCGACGTGGCGCGTCTCATCCATCCGCAGCTCGAGACCACCCGACAGGTAGCGTTTGGCCTTGTCGAGCTCCTCGGGCGGGATCGCCTCGTCGCGCAGGCGCGCAAGCTCGACCAGGATGGCCTTGAGCGCGTCGCGCAGCGAGGCGGGGTCGACGCCCGCAGAGACCTCGAGCGCCCCTGCATCGGCGTAGTCGACGAGGCCGGATGAGATGTCGTACGCGAGGCCGAGTTCCTCGCGAACGGACAGGAACAGCCGGCTGCTCATCCCGTCGCCGAGGACCGCGTTCATCAGCGCCAGCGTCCACGCATCCGGGTGATCCCGGCGCAGGGCCGGGACACCGACGACGAGCTGCGCCTGCGTCGACTGCCGCTTGCCTGCCAGCACGCGCTCGCCGGCCGGGAGGGCGGGTGCCGGCGCGAACCCCGGGACGACACCATTGCCGGTCCCGAACGCAGTCGTGGCGAGGTCGACGGCCTGTGCGTGGCCGAGGTCGCCGGCGACCGCGATCACGGTGTTGGCGGGTCGATAGGTGGTCCGCCAGAACTCGCGGATCGTCTTCTCCGGGAGTGCCCGGATGCCGGCCTCGTCGCCGCAGATCTCGCGTCCGAGCGGGCCGTCGCCGAACATCGCGGTCTGGAACAGGATCTGGGCATATTCGGCCGGATCGTCCTGGTAGCCGCGGATCTCCTCGATGATGACGCTGCGCTCGCCCTCGATCTCGTCGGTGCTCAGGGTGGGGCGAACGATCAGCTCGCCCAGGACGTCCATCGCCCGGGTCGCCTCGCGGATCGGGACGCGGACCCAGTAGACGGTCAATTCGCGGTCGGTGGCGGCGTTGAACGAACCGCCGACACCCTCGATCGCCTCGCTGATCGCGCGCGTCGTCGGGTAGGCCGCCGTGCCCTTGAACGTGATGTGCTCCATGAAATGGGCGACGCCGGCCTCCTCGGCGCTCTCCAGGCGTGAACCGGCCAGGACGTACGCGGCGATGGAGACCGAACGCGCCCCGGGGACCCGGGAGCTGATGACGCGCGGCCCATGAGGCAGCGCGGTCCGTTCGAACATCGCGGCCGATGGTACAGGAAGGGGCCGTGGCGGCTGAACGGGGCACTCCGGTTCTCGCCCCGCCCCGGTCGCACCCCGGGCTTGGGTCACCCGGCGTTCCAACCAACGAAGGAGTGCCCGTTCCGACGCCAGGTGGAACGGTGCGCTTCCCCATCCGGCGGCTGATCGCCTTGGGGCACGGGATTCATGGGTCACCCGGAACGCTGGCGGTTCCACGAGTACCCATCGCCGCCCCGCGGCCGATGGACCCGGCTATCCTGTGCCCGGAGCGCGTCGCATCGGCCGGCGAGGAGGACGAGGTCGGGTCGATCACCGCGCAGGAGGAGGACGGACATGCAGCGGACCCTGTCGTGGCTGGCAGTCGTAACGACGCTGGCCCTAGTGGTTGGGGCATGCGCGAGCCCGGGGGCAACGGCCGCGCCATCGGGTGCCGCGTCGGCCGGGGCGTCCGCCCCGGCGTCGGTGGAGCCCTCTGCCGGTGGCGCGTCGCCGCCAGCCTCGGCCGCGTGTGCGGGTGCCGGCGCGCAGGGCGGGGCGGATCTCCAGATCCCGGACGTCGCCGAAGGGAAGTTCAACGTGGCGATGGTCCTGATCGGTCCGCACGACGACGGCGGGTGGAGCCAGGCCCATTACGAGGGCCTGCAGTTCGTCTGCGAGAACGTCCCCGATACCAACGTCGCCTACATCGAGCTCGTGCCCGAGGGCGCCGACTCCGAGCAGGTCTTCCGGAGCCTCGCACGAAAAGGCTTCCAGTTCATCATCGGGACGTCGTTCGGCTACATGGATCCCATGGCCACGGTCGCCGAAGAATTCCCCGACGCCACATTCCTCCACCTGACCGGGTTCAAGTCCAACGGCAAGAACTTCGGCAACTTCTTCGGTGCCATGGAGGACTTCAAGTACCTCGCCGGCATGCTGGCCGGCTCGCGGGCCAAGGCCGACGGCAACACGAAGATCGGCTACATGGCGACCTTCCCGATCCCCGAGGAGATCCGCCTCGGCAACGCGATCATGCGCGGCGCGAAAGTCACCTGCCCCGAGTGCACCATGGACGTGCGGTTCATCAACACCTGGCACGACCCGGTCAAGGAGCGGGACGGGGCGGCGTCACTATTCGACGCCGGCGCGCAGGTCGTGTTCACCGGCGCCGACACGCCGGCCGTCGCCGACGTCGCGCAGGAGAAGGGCAAGTGGG
This sequence comes from uncultured Chloroflexia bacterium, assembly GCA_963780425.1. GTDB lineage: Bacteria > Chloroflexota > Limnocylindria > Limnocylindrales > CSP1-4 > SPCO01. The sequence continues at coordinate 46,180 of CAWABZ010000016.1, forward strand.
GCGTGACCTATGACCACCCGGTGTCGTGCCACGTCGACGCGTGCCTGACGGCGCCGTATTGGATCTGGGGCCCGGAGTACGCGCGCATCGCGGAGGAGGTCAAGGCCAAGACCTACACCGCCGGCTACGAGTACTTCGACGCCGACTCGAAGGCCATGGGCCTGTTCGGATTCATGGACGGCGAGACGCCCCAGCCTGGCATCGCCGACCTGCCCGAGGCGGATGTCACCAAGGTCAAGGACACCCTCGCCCAGATGCTCCAGAGCAGCACGGCGAGATTCGACATCGTGTTCGCCGGGCCGATCGTCGACAACACCGGCAAGGAGCTGCTGCCCGCCGGCCAGAAGCTCGAGCAGTCCGACCTCGATCAGTTCCCGCCCGGGGCACCCGGCTCCGAGTGCAAGACGTGCATGTATTGGTGGAACGAGGGCATCACCGTCGAGCTGCCCGCCCTGAGCTAGACCGGCGGACGCGAGATCCGTCCTTGAGCGCCACGGCAGCCCAGCCCGCGGACGCCTTGACGAACCCGCACGCCATCGAGGCGGTCGGCGTCGTCAAGGCGTTCCCTGGGGTGCTCGCCAACGACCACGTGGACTTCGACGTCCGCCACGGCGAGATCCATGCCCTGCTGGGCGAGAACGGGGCCGGCAAGAGCACGCTCATGAACGTGCTTGCCGGCATGTATCGACCCGACGAGGGCGGCGTCCGCGTGGGCGGCCGGGACGTGGAGTTCCGCTCCCCGCGCGATGCCATCGCGGCGGGGATCGGGATGGTCCACCAACACTTCGCCCTCGTCCCATCGCAGACGGTTGCCGAGAACGTGCTGCTCGGCCTGGACCGGCCCCGGTTCCGCCTCGACCTGCGCCGGACGGAGGCCGAGGTGGCGGCCCTCGCCGCGAAGCTCGGGCTGCGGGTCGATCCGGGGGCCCGCGTCTGGCAGCTGTCGGTCGGCGAGCAGCAGCGGGTCGAGATCGTGAAGCTGCTCTTCCACGGTGCGAGGGTGCTGATCCTGGATGAGCCGACCGCAGTCCTGGCCCCGCAGGAGATCGCCGAGCTATTCGACACGCTGCGCTCGATGGCCGAGGACGGTCGCAGCGTCGTTTTCATCAGCCACAAGCTCGGCGAGGTCCTGACCATCGCCGACCGCATCACCGTCATGCGGGCCGGCCGCGTGACCGCCGCGGGCATCGACCCTCGCGGCGTGACCCGGGCGGACCTCGCTCGCCTGATGGTGGGCCGCCCGGTGCTCGAAGCGCTGGACCGGACGCAGGTCGAGGCTGGCCGGGTGGTCCTCGCGATCGAAGGCGTCTCCGCCGACAACGACCGCGGTGTGCCGGCCCTGCGTGAGGCGTCGCTCGAGGTCCGGGCCGGGGAGATCGTTGGCATCGCCGCCGTCGCCGGGAACGGCCAGGCCGAGCTGGCGCAGGTCATCACCGGGATGCGGATGGGCACAGGCCGCGTCCTGGTCGACGGTCGCGACGTTGCGGCTCAGCCGTCGCGTGTCGCCATCGACGCCGGCGTCGGGCACGTCCCGGAGGACCGGGCGGGGGTCGGCAGCGCACCGAACCTGTCGCTCGTCGACAACCTCATCCTGCGCCGCTTCCGCCGCGCGCCTGTCGCCCGGGGGCCGTTCCTCGACCAGGGCGCGGCTCGATCGAAGGCCAGGGAGCTCCAGGGCGCGTACGCCATCTCGGCGCCGACTCTCGACGCCCCGGTCCGGATCCTGTCCGGCGGCAACCTGCAGCGACTCATCCTGGCGCGCGAGATCGACGCGGCGCCGCGCCTCCTCGTCGCGGTCCAGCCCACGCGCGGTCTCGACGTCGGCGCGATCGAGGGCGTCCACCAACTGTTGCTCGACCTCCGGGCAGCCGGGACGGCCATCTTGCTGATCTCCGAGGAGCTCGAGGAGTTGCTCGCCCTCGCCGACCGGATCCTCGTCATGTACGAAGGCCGGGTGACCGCGTCGTTCGACACACCCAGGGCTTCGGATGTCGAGGCGATCGGCCTGCACATGACGGGTGGCGAGGAGGGCGCAGGCGATCCCCCGGCGGCGGAGGCGGGGACGCCATGAACATCCGCCTGGAACCCCGCGGCGAGCCCCCTGCCTGGCTGTCGCCCGCGCTGACGATCGCGGCGGTCCTGGTCGCGCTCGTGATCGGAGGCGTCGTCCTGGCTTTCGTCGGCGGTGACCCGATCCGCGCCTACCTGCACATCATCGATGCGGCGTTCGGCGACATCGGGGTGTTGTCGGACACGCTGGTGAAGGCGACGCCGCTGATCCTCACGGGATTGGCCTGCGCGCTGGCATTCCGGATGCGACTGTGGAACATCGGTGCCGAAGGGCAGTTCCTGCTCGGGGCCTGGGGCGCGAGCGCCGTCGTGCTGCTGCCGATCCTCCCGGCGGGCACGCCGTCGATCGTGGTGATCCCGGCCATGATGCTCGCCGGCGCAGCGGCCGGCGCCGTGTGGGGGTTCATCCCCGGCGTGCTCCGCGCCAGGCTCGGCGTCAACGAGATCATCACGACGCTGATGCTCAACTACGTCGCCCTGGCGTGGATCCAGTTCTGGGTCTTCGGGCCGTGGAGCGAGGGCGGGTTCCAGCAGTCCGTGGCGTTCCCCCGCGAGGCGTGGCTGCCCAGGCTCGCGGACCTTGCGGGAGAGTTCCCGGTGCTTGCCGGTCTGACCACGCATCTCGGCCTGGTGTTCGCGGTCATCGCCGCCGCGATCATGTCGATCGTCGTCTCTCGAACCCGCTGGGGCTACGAGATGCGGCTGATCGGCGACAACGCTCGGGCGGCCCGCTACGCCGGCATCAACACCGCGCGCTACGTCGTCGTCGTCTTCGTCATCTCCGGGGCACTCGCCGGTCTGGCCGGGATGAGCGAGGTGTCCGGCGTCGTGCATCGACTGCAGGACCGCATCTCGCCGGGGTACGGGTTCACCGCGATCATCATCGCCTACCTCGCGGGCTTCGGACCGTGGCGCGTGGTCCTGGCGTCGATCCTGTTCGGCGCGTTGATCCTGGCCGGCCGTGAGATCCAACCTTCGGGTGTGCCCGCGATGATCCAGGGCGTGATCCTGTTCTGCCTGATCGTCGCGGGCGTCTTCACCCGCTACCGCATCCGCATCACGCGACGTGTCATGGCCGCGACGTGATCGACCTCACGTTGATCCTCGCCGCCGGCGTCGCCAGCGGCACGATCCTGCTCTTCGCCGCCATCGGCGAGATCTTCGCCGAGCGCGCCGGAGTGCTCAACCTCGGCGTCGAGGGGATGATGCTCATCGGGGCGGTGGCCGGCTTCTCGGTCGCGGCGTCCGCCGGCGATCCATGGATCGGACTCCTGGTCGCGATGCTGGCCGGCGGTCTGCTGAGCCTCGTCCACGCGGTCATCACCATCACCTTCCGCGCCGACCAGGTCATCTCGGGGCTGGCGCTGACCTTCCTCGGTTCCGGTCTCGCCCGGGTGCTCGGCGATGGGCTCTCGAATGCCGGGCCGATCGTGACCCTTCCCCGCGCGACCGTTCCGATCCTCTCGCAGGTGCCATTCATCGGGCCGGTCTTGTTCCGCGATCAGAGCATCCTCACCTACGTCGGTTTCGTCCTCGTGCCGCTGGCCTGGTACTGGATCGATCGGACACGCCCGGGCCTGCACCTGCGCGCGGTCGGGGAGCGGCCAGCGGCCGCCGACGCGCAGGGCATCGACGTGGTCGCGGTGCGCTACGCGTACGTGCTGGTCGGCGGGCTACTGGCCGGGCTCGCCGGGGCGGCGATCACGCTCGCGATCTCGCCCGGCTGGTTCGGGGACCAGACCGTGGCCGGGCGCGGCTGGATCGCCATCGGCCTGGTGATATTCGCGCAGTGGAGCCCGATCCGGGTGGCGTTCGGGGCGTACCTGTTCGGGGCGATCTTCCGGTTCATCATCGACATCCAGGGTGTCCCGTCCATCCTCGGCGTCACGAACCCGTTCGCGGCCGGTCGATCGGCGACGTTCTTCCTCGAGATGCTGCCGTACCTGTTCGTGGTGGTCGTCGTCATCCTCGGGTCGCGCCAGGCCCTGCGGCGTCGGATCGGTGCACCGGCCGCGCTCGGCATCCCCTACGTCCGGGGGGAGCGCAGCGCCTGATCGCTACTCCTCCTCGTGGGCGTCGAGGCCGAGCAGCTCCATCTGGACGTAGTCGGAGGTGTCGAACTCCAGCTGACGCGGGGCGAACGGCGAGGTGTCCTCACCGCCCGCGCCGATCGGCGCGAACTCGACGATGACCCGCTCATCTCCCTGGACGAGCGTGTAGACCAGCAGCTGATCGGGGCGAGTCTCGAACTCGAGGTGCTCGAACGAGTCGATGTTCAGCGTGATGGCCAGCGGCGTGAAGTAGGTCGACGTGTCGGGCGAATCGGTCACGATCCTCTCGACCCACCCGGTCCCGTGCGACACCACGTCGCGGCCGCGCATGTAGCGGTACGTGACGGTCTGCTTGAGGAGCGGCCGCAGCAGGTGGAGCATGTCCGTCGGGCTGGCGACGACGCCCTGGTTCACGAAGAACTTGGCGGCCGGCGACGTCGACACGTGTCGATCTCCTGCAGGTCGGTGGCTTGGGGCCTCGCCCCGGAGGACTGCCCGCGATGGTACCGCACGGCGATCACCGCGGGAACAGTCCGCGGCGTTCCGCGAGGACCCGCGAGCCTCCGCGTATCATCGCGCCGATGCTGCTCGCGATCGACATCGGCAACACGAACGTCACGATCGGCCTGCTGCGCAACGGCGCGCTGATCGCGACGCGGCGCGCTGCCACCAACGCACGCGCGACCGCCGACGAGTTCGAGCTCGTCCTCGACGGCCTGCTGCACCTCGATGGCGGCTCGTTCGGTGACGTCGATGCGATCGCCTGCGCCTCGGTCGTTCCCGCGCTCACCGCGCACGTCGAAGCGATCGCCGCACGCAAGGAGCGGCCGCTCACCGTCGCCTCAGCCGGGATCGTGCCGCTCGCCGTCCGCACGGAACGCCCGGGCGAGGTCGGCGCGGACCGGCTCGTGAACGCGCTGGCGGCAGGCCGGCTGTATGGCACGCCGGCGGTCGTCGTCGATTTCGGGACGGCCACGACCTTCGACTGCGTCGCCGCCGACGGTGCCTATGTCGGCGGGGCGATCGCTCCCGGGCTCGAGCTCGGGCTCGAGGCGCTCGCGGCACGGACCGCCAAGCTGCCGCGGATCGAGTTGCGTGCCCCAGACCGCGCGATCGGCCGCGACACGGTGAGTGCCATGCAATCCGGCACCGTGTTCGGATACCAGGCGCTCGCCACCGGCCTCCTCGTGCGGATCCGTCGAGAGCTGGCCGACCAGGCCGGCGTCAGCCCGACGGACGTCCGCGCGATCCTGACCGGTGGGTTGTCCGGCGCCCCGTGGGCGCGCGATCTCGAAGGGATCGACGCGATCGACCCCGACCTGACGTTGAAGGGCCTCGCGATCCTGCACGCCGAGGTCGCCGGCGGGGAGCGGCTGGAGCTCGGCCTGCCGTGACGGGTCGGCTCGAGGGGCGGCTCATCGGTCTGGGCGTCACGGGCTCCATCGCCGCGTACAAGGCGGTCGAGCTGCTTCGCCTGCTCCGCGCCGAGGGTGCCGACGTCGTCGCGATGCTGACCCCGGCCGCGACGGCATTCGTCGGACCTCTGACGTTCGCGTCCCTGTCCCGCCACGCCGTCGAGACCGACGTGCTCGCGCTGCTCCCGGACGGGCGGATCGGCCACATCGTCGTCGCAGATACCGTCGACGCGATCGTCGTCGCGCCGGCCACCGCGCACTGGCTCGCAGCCATGGCCAGCGGGCTCTCGGGGGACGCTGTGACCGCCACGGTCCTGGCGACCAGCGCGCCCGTTGTCGTCGCCCCGGCGATGGACGGCGAGATGTGGACCCACCCGGCCACCCGGGCGAACGTCGCGCGGTTGCGCGACGACTTCGGGTACACGATCGTCGAGCCCGAGGCCGGCGAGCTCGCCTCGGGGCAATCGGGCGTCGGGCGGCTCGCCGAACTGCCAGCCATCGTCGACGCGATCGTCGAGGCGATCGGCAGCAGACCGATCCGCGTCACGGATCCGGCCGTCCGGCCGCCCGTGGTCGAGGCCAGGGAGCCCGACCTGGAAGGTCGCCATATCGTCGTGAGTGCCGGCGGCACCCGTGAGGCGATCGACCCCGTGCGCTATATCGGTAACCGCTCGAGCGGCCGGATGGGCGTCGCGATCGCCGCCGCGGCCCTCGCCCGCGGGGCGCGGGTGACCCTCGTGGCGGCGAACATGGAGGTCGAGCCACCGGGCGGCGCGACGACGATCCGCATCGAGTCGACGGCCGAGCTGCGCGCCGCCCTCCATCGCCTGACGCACGACGCCGACGGACGCGCGGGCTTCGACGCCCTGGTCATGGCCGCCGCGGTCAGCGACTTCCGGCCGTCGACCACCAACGCGACCAAGCTCGAGCGAGGCGCCGGGCTGACCCTGGACCTTGAGCCGACGCCCGATGTCCTCGCACAGATCGCGCGGCTTGCGCAGGGCACGGATCGGACCGGCGAGACCACCTACGAGCCGATGACCCCGCGCCCGATCCTGGTGGGCTTCGCCGCGGAGACCGGATCACTCGATCGGGCCGCGGACAAGCTGCGCCGCAAGGGAGTCGACCTGATCGTGGCGAACGACGTGTCGGAACCGGGCTCCGGGTTCGGGACCGACACGAACAAGGTCACGATCCTCGACGCCGACGGCGGCCGCGACGAGCTGCCGCTGCTGTCCAAGCGGGAGGTGGCGGATCGCCTCCTGGATCGGGTCGCTCGTGCGCTGGACGACCGCGACAGCGCAGCGCAGACTGGCGACATATGAGTGCTTCCGACACCCCTCGTCGCCTGACCGTCACAGACATCGCCAAGCGCTACGCCGACGGCGAGCGGCTGCCGATGCTGACGGCGTACGACTACCCGACCGCGCAGATCATCGATGACGCGGGGATCCCGCTGATCCTCGTCGGAGACTCTGTCGGGCAGGTCATGCTTGGCTACGAATCGACCGTGCGCGTGACGATGGCCGAGATGCTCCACCATACGAAGGCCGTCGTGCGCGGCACCCGCCAGGCGTTGGTCATCGGCGACATGCCGTTCCTGACCTACGCGTCGAGCGAGGAAGCACTCGAGAACGCCGGTCGCTTCCTCCAGGAGGCCGGGGCGCAGGCCGTCAAGGTCGAAGGCGGTGTCCGCTCGGCTCGCATCATCGATGCCATGGTCAGAGCCGGGATCCCGGTCATGGGCCATATCGGCTGGACGCCGCAGGCGCAGCACGGGATGGGCGGCAAGGTCAAGGTCCAGGGCAAGGACCGGACGCAGGCACGCGCGCTCCTCGCCGATGCGCTCGCCGTGCAGGAAGCCGGCGCATTCTCGATCGTCCTCGAGCTCATGCCGGCGCAGCTCGCCGGCGCCATCACCGATCGGCTGAGCATCCCGACCATCGGGATCGGGGCGGGTCCGCTGTGCAGCGGCCAGGTCCAGGTCGTCACCGACCTGCTCGGCCTCGGCGATTTCGTGCCGCGCCACGCGCGGCCATACGCGAACCTGCGGAAGACGATCGGCGATGCGGCGCACGCCTTCGCTGCGGATGTGGCCGCGGGCTCGTTCCCGGGCGATGCCGAGACGGTGCGGATGGACGACGCGGTCCTCGACGATGCGCTCGGCCGGGGTGCCTCGGACCGGGCGACCGGCGAGGCACCGGTGGCCGGCATCCCCCTCGACCGCGACCTCTGAGAGTCGCGGGCTTCCGGGCGCGACCGCCCTCGATGACCAAGGTCCTGCGGACGCGCGCCGAGCTGCGCGAGGCGCTCGACGACGCCCCGCGGCCGATCGGCCTCGTGACCACGATGGGCTGGCTGCACGACGGTCACCGTGCGCTCATCCGCCGCGCCCGCCAGGAAAACGCGACGACGGTGGTGACGATCTTCGTCAACCCGCGGCAGTTCAACGAGGCCGCCGACTATACGCAGTACCCCCGCAACGAAGAGCAAGACGTCGCGATCTCGGAATCCGAGGGTGCCGATCTCGTGTTCGCCCCGGCCGTTCCCGAGATCTACCCGGAGGGGTTCGACACGCGTGTGTCGGTCGGGGCTGTCGCCCAGCCGCTCGAGGGCGCGGCGCGACCCGGCCATTTCGATGGCGTGGCCACCGTCGTGGCGATCCTGTTCGGGCTGGTCCGAGCCGACCGCGCGTACTTCGGCCAGAAGGACGCGCAGCAGGTCATGGTCATCCGCCAGATGGCGAACGACCTGGCGATCGGCACCGAGGTCGTGACCTGCCCGACGATCCGCGAGCCCGACGGCCTCGCGATGTCGTCACGCAACGTCCACCTCTCACCTGCCGAACGTGAGGCGGCCACGGTCCTGCGGCGCGCGTTGCTCGCCGCCCGGGAGGCCTGGGAAGGTGGCGAGCGATCGGCAGATGGCATCCGCGCGCGCATGCGCGACGTGCTCGCGTCGGAGCCTCTGGCCGAGGTCGACTACGTTTCCGTCGCCGATGGGCGGACGCTCGCCGAGCTCGAGGTCGTCGATGGACCGGCGCTCGCCTCGCTCGCAGTCCGCTTCGGGTCGACGAGGCTGATCGACAACGAGCTCCTCGACGACGACGCGGGAACCGAGGCGCGCCCGCAGGTGTACGGAGGCTGACGGACCAACCACGTCGCGAGGTGCTCTCAATGTCGAGCCGCAGTCGAACGCTCAGCCCGGTCATCGCCCTCGTCGGCATCATCGCGTTGGCGGCGGCACCCGCCCTGGCAAAGGAAGGTGCCGAGGCGAAGCTGGATACAGCGATCCCGCGCGACGCGGAGCCGGGATCGACGATCGACGTCGGCTGGTCGGTCTTCTCGACCTTCGAGGACGGCCGACAGGAGCCGATCTACGGCTCGCCGGTCTATCTCAGGCTCGTGGCGCCCGACGGCCGGGCGTCGACCGAGGTCTCCGGCACCGAGAAGCCCAGCGGCTCGGGTCACTACACGGCGTCGGTCGAGGTCCCGGCCGGTGGCATCGGCGAGGTCATCGTGGGGATGGTCGGTGAGGCCTGCACGTCGACTGGCGTGTGCGAGCGATCAGACATCATCTTCCCGCTGACCGACGACCCGCTCGTGAGCGGCGCGGCTCCTGTGGCTGCCCCGGCCTCGACCACGCCGATCGGCAGCCAGCTCATCCCGATCGTGGTGATCGGCACGGCCGCCGCGGTGGCAGGCGCACTTGCCGCGCTCATCCTGGGCCGGCGACGCACGCTCGGGCCGGATCCTGCGGGGCGTTGACCCGGGGCCTGACTGACGGCGGAGGCGCGGGTCGCGGCCCCGGCCCGCGCCGCCGACCGGACCTGATGATGCCCATGCTCAGGAGACAGGTCTAGGCGGCCACTTCGACCTCGGCGGCGACGGCGAGGACCCGGTCGATGAACAGGTGCTCCCATACGAGCGCCTTGATCTCTTCGATCTTCTCGCGGTCGGCGACATGGGTCTTGACCAGCAGGTCGTGCACCTCGGACGCGACCGCGTAGGTGTCCTCTGGGACGATCGTGGCGAACAGGTCGGCGTCGCGGATGGCATCGAGGACCGCCTTGCGCGGTCGATAGCCGCCCGTCAGCACCAGGCCCAGCGCATCGCCACCGGCGGGCGACTTGATCCGGTGGGCGTGGACGATCGCGGCGATGACGTCTTCGCGGTCGCCCGGCACGATGATCAGCGCGCGCTCGCCGATCCGCTGGAGCATGTGGTGGGGCTCCATCGCGCCGATCGAGACGCCACCGATCACCTGGTCGAGGTCTGGGCCTGGGTGGATGGTCTCGCCGTGCACGCCTTCGAGCACCATCGCGAGCGTCGGGTTCGACAGGATCGGACGGTACGGCAGCACGCCGAGCAGCGGGATGTCCTCGCGGGCGAGCCCGCGCTCGAGGGTTCGGGCGAGGTCCGGCTTCGCGGCCAGGTCGACCTTGTTCACGATCGCCCCGGCGACGCGCACACCCGCTCGCTCGAAGAGCGCCTTGTTGAGCACGATCTCGTCGATCGGCCTCCCGACCCCGCCCTCCGACACGATCACCGCGGGCGCGCCGAGCATCGCCGCGACGACCGCGTTCGATAGCCCGATCACGGCCCCCACGCCGGCGTGGCCCGTGCCCTCGATGAGCAGGATGTCGCGGTTCGCGGCGAACGTCGCGTGCGCGGCGCGAATCCGGGCCGGCAGGTCCTCGACGACCTTGCCCTCGATGTATGCCTGGGTGAATCCGCGTGGGATGTGGACCGGGCTCATCTGCCCCAGCGGCTCTGGCAGGCCGAAGACCGTCTTCATCAGCACCGCGTCCTCGTCGGCCGGAACGCCCTCCTCGATGACGGTCCGCTGGCCGACCGGCTTGATGAATCCGGTCGACAGCCCGCGTCGCTGGAACCCGTCCATCACACCGAGGCTGACCGTGGTCTTGCCGCGGTTCTGGCCGGTCGCGGCCAAGTAGATGTGTCTCATGACCGTGAGGGTGGTGTCCTCAGCCGTGCGCTCCGGTCTTGCGCTCGACCAGCCCCAGCGCGTCACGCAGTCGTGCGACTGTCTCCGCATCGACCGCGTCCGACTCGAGGTATGGGCCGAGCCGCTCGAGGATGTCAGTGACGAGCCCGAAGAAGACGCTCGCGTCGGCCACGAAGAATTGCGGCTCGTTGTTGTAGCGGACCAGCGTCAGTCGACCCTGGAGCACGCGACGATCCTCCACGTGGGCGACCTGCGTCGCGAAGTTGTGGCCCTGGATCCCGTCGGGGTTGTTCAGGAAGTTCAGGGCGTTGTCGATCGCCAGACCGAAGCGGGCGCGCCACGCCACCAATCGTTCGTGGACCTCGGACGGGATGCGGACCTCCGCGACCTCGTCGAAGACTTCCGGCGCGACGGTGAGCAGCCCGACCAGAGTCGTCCCCGCGCGAGGCCCGAGCATGACCTGCAGGCTTCGCTCGAGGGTGAACACCTCCGAGTCGAAGCGCGGGCTCGTGATGACGTCGGTCAGCAGGTCCTCGACGTTGTCGAGGCCGCCGGGCTCCGCCACCGCGTTCGACAGGTGGAGGATCTCCTCCTTGAACAGGAACTTCTCTTCGTGATCGAGCATGCGCGCAACTCTAGCATCGGGTTCCGCGAGTCCGAGAACGACTGCGCGGCACCTGCTAGAGACGAAAGCCGGGCGGTGACGCGAGGTCCGGATGTGCTCGCTCGAAGGCGAGCGCGGCATCGACCGTCCGGACCCACTCGTAGTACACGCCCTTGGCGTGGACGACGACCCCGCCGGCGTCGGCGATCCGCCGCAGCCCGTGGTCGTGCATCGTTCCGGGCGAGTACGTCGCGTCCGCCACGACCGCCACGCGGTGTCCGCGATCGAGCAGGCCAAGGGCCGACTGCGCGACGCAGACATCGGTCTCCATGCCGACCAGGACTGCCGTGTCACGACCGGTCGCCTCGACCGCGGCGAGGATCGCCGGCACGTCGGCCAGGCCGAAGATCGGCTTCGTGTGCACCGGCGTCCCGGCAGGGAGCCGCGCGGCGATGTCCGGGTGCGTCGACCCGTTGCGGTCGGGCGCCTCCTCGGTCACGACGATCGGCACGTCCAGTGCGACAGCGACGCCCACGAGCCAGGCGACGCGCGCCACGATCGCATCGACCGGGCTGGCCGCGTCTCCCTCGAGGAAACGCGGCTGGGCGTCGATGACGATGAGGACCGACGCGTCCCGCTCGAGGAGTCGCGCCATCAGGGGCCGGACGGGCCGGGCCGCGCCGTGTCGCGCCTTTACGGGTAGAGGCCGCGCAGCTCCATCGCGTCGGCGACGCGCTTCACGGCCAGGAGATACGCCGCGGTCCGCATGTAGCACTGCTCCCGCCGTGCCATCGCCAGCGTCTCGCTGAAGGCCTTGACCATGATGTCCTTGAGCTTCGCGTTCACAACGCTCTCGCTCCAGTGATCGCGGTTAAGGTCCTGCACCCACTCGAAGTAGCTGACCGTGACGCCGCCGGCGTTGCACAGGATGTCGGGGATCATGAACTTCGAGTTCTTCCAGAGGATCTCGTCGGCTTCCGGCGTCGTCGGGCCGTTCGCCGCCTCGGCGATCAGGCGGGCCTTGATGTTGCCGGCATTGCGTGCCGTGATCTGGTTCTCGAGGGCGGCCGGGATGAGGATGTCGCAGTCGACCTCGAGCACCTCGGCGTTGCTGATGTCGGTCGCTCCCGGGAAGCCCTGGACCGTCCCGTGCTCCTGCTTCCAGGCGATGACCTTGGGGATCTCGAGCCCCTTCGGATCGTGGATCCCGCCGGTGGAATCGGACACCGCGACCACCGAGGCACCCTCGTCGACGATCAGGCGCGCCGCGATCGCGCCGGCATTGCCGAAGCCCTGGACCGAGACGCGCGCCTTCGACAAGTCGATTCCGAGGTGGCGAGCCGCCTCGATGATGCAGAAGACGGTGCCACGGGCCGTGGCCTCGTTGCGCCCTTCCGAGCCGCCGAGGCTGATCGGCTTGCCGGTGACGACGCCCGGAACGGTGTACCCGGCGTGCATGGAGTACGTATCCATCATCCACGCCATGATCTGGGCGTTGGTATTGACGTCCGGCGCGGGGATGTCCTTTTCGGGCCCGACCAGCACCTCGATCTCGGTGAAGAACCGGCGGGTCAGACCCTCGAGCTCCTTCTGGCTGAGCTGCTTCGGATCGACGATGACGCCGCCCTTGCCGCCGCCATACGGGATGCCGACGACGGCGCATTTCCAGGTCATCCACATCGCGAGGGCCTTGACCTCGTCGAGGGTGACGTCCTGGTGGTAGCGGATCCCGCCCTTGGCCGGGCCGCGACCCAGGTTGTGCTGGACCCGGTACCCGGTGAAAACCTGGACGGTGCCGTCGTCCATGTGGACCGGGAAGTGGCATGTGAACTCGCGACGCGGCTCACGCAGCACGAGCCGCATCCCCGGGTCGAGGTCGAGGCGGTCGGCGGCGAGGTCGAACTGTCGCTGGGCGACTTCCCAGGCGTTGATCTGGGCAGCGACGTTCTCGGTGGTCATCGAAGGAAGAACCTCTCTGTCGGGCGGCCGCTATTGGCCACCACGAAGGTGTGGGTCGTCTCCCGGACGACCCCACGGGGCGCATCGACCTGACCTGGGTGCGTTGGCCGGGCCTGCGACGCGCGACTCATGCGTCCCGGAGTATAGCCGCAGGTCGGCGTCTGGCGCCTCCCCGAAGGTACCGGTCCGCAAGGTTGTCGCAACCTTGCCGCAACCTGATGGCGATGCGGTCGCGGCGGCCCGGACGCGACATTCGGTAGTTGATGCGCATGGGCCGCATCAGCGTGGTCGACGAGTCCCTGATAACGCCGGTCGATATAGCGGGTGTCGTCCCGCGGCGACGCCTAGTTCGGGCGATACAGGATCGCCGCGCCCACGCAGCCCGGCCCGACGTGCGGCCCGACGGACGCACCGACCAGCTCGACCGATACGGCCCCAGGATCCAGGTCGGGGAGATGTTTCAGCACCTCCGCGCGGAACGCCTCGATGTCCGGCGTGAGCGTGTGGAGGATCGACAGCCGCTCGACAGGACGCCCCACCGTCAGCTCGATGAGGCGCTCCCGCGCCTTCGAGCGCGTCCGCACCCGATCGACCGTCGTGATCTCGCCGTGCTTGAGCATGATCACCGGCTTCACCGAGAGCAGCGTCCCGATCGCGGCCTGGGCGCCGCTGATGCGACCGCCCTTCTTCAGGTACTCGAGGGTGTCCAGGGCGAAGTAGATACGCAGGTCCTGGGCGCGTTCCTCGAGCGCCGCCGCGATCTCCTCGGCCGGGACGTCCGCCTCGGCGAGCTCCAGCCCCATCCGGGCCAGGATGCCGATCGCCATCGACGCGCTCAGCGAATCGACGACGTGGATCTCGCGATCCGGCAGCATGTCGCGCGCGATCTGGGCGCTCTTGATCGTGCCTGAGAGCGAGCCTGCGACATGGACCGAGACGATCGCCTCGGCGCCGTCGGCGAAGGCCGCCTCGTACGCCTCCTTGAAGTCGCCGGGTGACGAGGCCGCCGTCGTCGGGAACGGGGCGTCGGGAGCGGTCATCCGTTCCCAGAAGGCGGGACCCGTCAGATCCACGCCGGCCCTGAACGACTGCGACCCGAAGTTCACGAGCAGCGGCACGATGTGGATGCCCGATGCTGTCGCTTCGGCCGGATCGAGGTCGGACGCCGAGTCGGTGAAGATCGCGACGCGCGCCAAGGGGTGACCCTCCTCCTCCCCGCCGGCCCGGAACGGCCGGTCGTTCGGGGCATCATACGAGCCGCGTCCAGCGTGTTCCCGGTACGCTGTCCAGGCATGGATCGATCGATGTGGGCCGTGCTGGCCGGCACTTTCTCGCTGCGTTTCAGCACCGGACTCACCGGGGCCATGCTGGCCGTCTACCTCGCGCGCGCTGCCGGAACACGGCGGCCCCGAGGTCGACCCGACGATCGTCGGCATCTTCTCTGCGACGTTCTTCCTCGCCGAGCTCATGCTGTCGCCGATCTTCGGGGTCATGTCCGACCGGCTCGGCCATCACCGGGTCATGCTGTTCGGACCGGCCTTCGGCGCCGTGGCGGTCGTGATGACGGGCTTCACGGCCGACCTCGGGCTGATGGGCCGATCGCCACCTCCTAGCACCGATCACCGGGAGCCTCTTCGTTCTGGGAATCACTCGCTGGCTCGAGGGCGCCTCGACGGCAGCCAGCATCCCGTCGATCCTCGGCTTCATCGCGATGGTCACAGCCCATGACGAGGGCCTGCGCGGCAAGATGTCGGCCCGCTTCGAGGGGGCGACACTGCTCGGGATCTGGGGGCAGGGTTCGCGGTTGCCCCGATCGCCTTCGCGGCGTTCGGTCCGGTGGCGTTCTTCCTGAACGCCGTCGTGTACGGCGTGTCGTTCCTCATCTTCTGGACCGTCAAGGACCCGGCCGGTGAAGTCGGCGGCCGTCAAGGCCCCGCACGTCGGTCTGCGCCGGTATGTCGAGCTGACACGGAGCGCGCACGTGTGGCTACTCGCCCCCACGTGGATCGCGGTCAACGCATCGATCGGCCTGTGGTTCAGCCAGTCGATCTTCCAGTTCGCCAAGGCGAACCCGGAGTTCCCCGACCAGGTCCTGATGGGCGGGTTCACGGCGGTCCAGATCTCGGCGGCGGCCGTCGTCATCGGGATCATCTTCGGCGCCGGCCTGCTCTACTGGGGGAACCGCTTCAAGTACCTGCGTCGCACCACGATCATCCTGTACGGCATCCTCGGCGGTGCTGGACTGGTCGGAGCGGGCATCGTCATCAACCACTCCGCCGGTCTCGCCGTGGCAGTCGTGCTCGGCGCCGCAGTCGTGGCGGCATTCGGGTTGTTCGTGATGGCGGGCGCGACGCCAGCGGCACTGGGGTTGCTGGCCGACATCTCCGAGCGCTTCCCCCACGACCGTGGCGCGATCATGGGCCTCTACTCGGTGTTCCTGGCCGTCGGCCAGATCATCGGCGCCCTCATCGGCGGAGTCGCGGCCGATGCGCGGGGCATCGACGGGATGCTCATCGCCACCGTCGTCCTGCTCGGAGTCGCTCTCATCCCGCTCGCCCGACTGCGGCGCGACGAGGACGAGTTGGGCATCGTCCCGACTCAGACCGATCCGCAGACGTGACGGACCTGCGGATATGACCGGCCGCCGGCCGCTGGTCCCGGTCCCGCTCGCCCGGGGAGTGCATGGGGCGGTCGTCGCCCCGCACTACCTGGCGACCGCAGCCGGGCTCGGCGTGCTGCGCCTGGGTGGCTCGGCGGTCGACGCAGCGATCGCCACGAACGCCGTCCTCGCGGTCGTCGCGCCGGGGAGCTGCGGGATCGGTGGCGACGCGTTCTGGCTGATCTGGGACGCCGCGGCGGGGCAGCAGGTCGCCCTGAATGGGTCGGGCCGTTCCGCGGCCGGGGCGGACGCCGCTCGCCTCCGCGAGGCGGGCCATCGGCGGATGCCGTTCCGCGGCCCGTTGAGCATCACGGTCCCCGGTGCCGTGCGGTCGTGGGGCGATGCTCACGGCCGCTACGGGCGGCTGTCACGTGACGCCGTCCTCGCTCCCGCGATCGAGCTGGCACGCGACGGGTTCGCGGCATCGGACGAGTTCATCGGGGACGTCGAGGCGATGGCGCCGATCGCCCGCCAGGCCGTCGGCGGCGAGGGCGGGTTCGATGCCGTGTTCCGTACCGAGGGTCGGGCGTGGCGGTCCGGAGAACGCGTGCGGCTGCCGGCCCTCGCGGCGACGCTCGAGACCCTGGCCCGGGACGGCTTCGACGCCTTCTATGACGGCGACCTCGGTGAGAGGCAGGCTGCGGCGCTGGCCGCCGCCGGCTCGCTCATCACCGTCGACGATCTGCGGTCCCACACGTCGACCTGGGGCGAGCCGATCGAGCTGACCTATCGCGACGTGCGCGTCACCACGCACCCGCCGAACAGCTCGGGGATGGTCGCGCTCGAGATCCTCGGGATCCTCCGCCAGTTCGAACCGCCTCCTCGGTCGCGCTTCGGGCCAGACGGCGTCGGCGACGCCCGCTGGGTCCACCTCGGCATCGAGGCCGCGAAGCTCGCGCTCGCAGACCGGGATGCGTACCTCACGGACCCGGAGGCCCGGGAGGTCCCGGTCGCGGAACTCCTCGACGCCGACCGGCTCGCCTCCGTTGCCGCCCGCATCGACGAGGAGCGCGCCGCCTTCCCGGCCCCGGCGACCAACCCGCCCGGTGGCGGGACGATCTTCCTCGCGACGGTGGACGCGATGGGCAACGCGGTCAGCCTGATCGAGTCGAACTGGGCCGGGTTCGGGTCCGGCGTCGTGGATCGAGGGACGGGCATCCACTACCAGAACCGGGGCAGCTACTTCAGCCTCGATCCGGGCCATGCCAATGTGCTCGCTCCGCGCAAACGGACGCTGCACACGCTGCTCCCCGGGATGCTGTTCCGGGACGGCCAGCCCGGTCCGTGGATCGTCGTCGGATCGATGGGCGGCGATGCCCAGCCGCAGATCCATGCCCAGTTCGTGAGCGCCGTGGTCGATGGCGCGCTCGATATCGCGACGGCGGTCGCGGCGCCGCGCTGGTTCGTCGGGCCACCCGAGTTGCTCGCACCACCGACCGAGGTGTCGCTAGAGACGCGTTTTGCGCCCCGCATCGCCGAGGCGCTGCGCGCGGCCGGTCATCACCTCGTGCCGACAGGGGCGTTCGACAGTGGGCTCGGCCACGAGCATGCGATCGAGCTCGTCGACGGCGGTCCGGCGGCCGGCGGCTCGCTCGCGGCGACCACCGACCCGCGCAGCGAAGGCCTGCCGGCCGTCTGGTGAGAGACGGACCATATGCGATACTCCGGGCGCCGGTGACGGGCGAGCGCTCACACGACGCCGTCACCGGCCCTTCGTCCCCGAGCGCGCACGATCGGAGGCGTCCGTGACCTCGAACGTGGGTCAGAACTACCCGTACACGAGCGAGAGCGAAGCCGATCGCGCCGCGACGGTCGCTCGCCTCGTATCCGAACGGGACGGTCTGGCCGCCACGCTGAGCGCCCAAGCGAGTCCGCTCGACGCGAACGAGCGGTGGTGGGTCTGGAAATGCCCGACGCCGGGCTGTCCGGGCCTCCTCCACGCTGCTGGGTACGCCGCCGAGAAGCACGCCGTCTTCGTCGTCTGCGACGGGACCTGCGGAAAGACCTTCCTGCGCTGAACGACACCAAACCGGCGGAGCCGGCAGAGGACCTCCCCGCAAGCCGGCGGCGCGTCCTGATCGACGGAGCCGGGATCGCCGTCGCGGCGCTCGGGTTCGGGTTCGTCTACGGCCTGTCGGCCCGCCAGGCCGGCTTCTCCCCGATCGAGGCGATGGCGATGAGCGTCATCGTGTTCGGTGGGGCAGCTCAGTTCGCGGCGGTCGGCTATGTGGCGAGCGGCCTCGCATGGCCGGGCGTGGTGCTGCTGACCGCACTGCTGAACGCCCGCCACCTGCTCTACTCCGCTGCCCTCGGGCCGTGGCTGCGCGAGGTGCCGTTCGTCCGCCGCGCCGTGATGGCGCATCTGCTGACCGACGAGTCGTTCGCGCTGTCGATCGGCCACTTCCGGCGGCTCGGACGGACCGATGAGTGGGGCTACTGGATCGGCGCGATCGTCTGCACGTTCATCCCCTGGAACCTCGCGACCCTCGCCGGCGCGGTCCTCGGCGGCCAGATCCCAGACCCGGCTCGTTTCGGGATCGACATCATCTTCCCGTCGGCGATGATCGGACTCGCGGTCGGTCTGATCACCGGTCGGCGCGAGCTCGTCGCGGCGATCGTGGGGGCGGGGGTGGGCGTGGTCGTCGCGTTGCTGTCGAGCCCTGCGATCGGGATCGTGGTCGGCGGGCTGGTGGGGCCGGCCGTCGGGCTGCTCGTGCCCGAGGCGCTGGCCCGGGAGACGGCGCCGCTGGGCACACTCGGATCGGCGGACCGGTTCGTCATGCCCGGCGCGCATGTGCAGCCACCACCGGATCCGGACGAGGCCGACGAGCGCCGATGAGCACCGACCTCATCCCCCTCGCGGTCCTGATGTTCCTCGTCACCTATCCCACGCGCGCCGTTGGGTTGCTGACTCCAGGGATGGAACGGCTGCCGCGCAAGGCGCTCGACTACCTCCAGCTGGTCGGACCGGCGGTGCTGGCAGCCCTCGCCGCGGTCAGCGTGATGGTCGCGACCGACGACGCCGGCACGCCGTCGTTCCACGTCGGCATCGAATGGATCGCGGTGCTGGCGTGTCTCGCGGTCACGGCGTGGCGGCGCAACCTGCTGCTGGGTCTGATGGCCTCCGTCGCGATCGTGGTCGTCGCGCGCGCGACCGGGCTGTCACCGCTGCCAGCCTGACCGTCACCGCGCCCGGCGCGCGTCGGCCGCGGGCCGGCTTCTCTGCGCTTCGGCCTCGATCTCGACCAGCAGGCTCGGGTGCATCAAGCCGGCAACGGCGACCATCGTGGCCGCCGGCCGGATGTCGCGGAAGACCTCCCCGTGGACGGCCGACAGCTCGTCCGCGACGGCCATGTCCACGACGAACATGCGCGTCCGGACCACGTCCCGCAACGTGAACCCGCCCTCGGCCAGGGCGGCCTCGATGATCCCGAACACCGCGCGCGCCTGGCCGGTGACGTCATCCGGGTGCTGGGACGTCCCATCAGGGCCAGCGTCGGTCGTGCCGGCGACCCAACACGCGTCCCCGACCACGACCGCCCGGCTGTAACCGGCGACCCCCTCCCACGGTCCGCCCGACGAGATCAGGCGGCGCCAGCCTGTCACCCCGCGAACCGCGGATCGTCCTCGCGCCAGGCGAGCACCGCCGGGTCCCGCGCGATCGCGAGCAGCAACCCGGCCAGCAACGTCGTGCGCGGCACGATCGATTCCACGTCGAGGTACTCGGCCGGCGAATGGTCATTGCCGCCGACCGGGCCCAGGCCGTCGAGCGTCGGCACGCCCATCCCGGACGTGGTGTTGGCATCGGACGCGCCACCGGTGGACGTGTCGTTGACCGTGAAGCCCAGTCGTTCGGCGATCGCCTTCGCCCGCTCGACGAGCCAGCCCGACCGTTCGAGCTTCTCCATCGGCTGCCACGACACGAGGATGTGCGTGTCGACGGTCGTGTCGGGCACCTCGGTCGCCCCAGCGATCTCGCGGACCGCGGCCTCCGCCTCAGCCAGGCCCTCTGCCGTCGTCGCGCGCACGTCGACCTCGAGGTCGCACCGCTCGGCGACGACGTTGGGGCGCGTCCCGCCCGCGATCTTGCCGACGTTGACGGTCACCCCCGGCCAGCGGCCGTTGAGGTCGTGCAGGTCGCGCACGATCCGGGCCGCCTCCAGGATCGCGCTGCGGCCCTTCTCCGGTTCGACCCCGGCGTGGGCGGCCCGACCATGCACGGTCAGACGCGTGTCCAGGATGCCCTTCCGCGCCGAGACGATGTCGCCGTTGGCGCGGGCACACTCGAGGACCAGACACACATCCGCGTCCGCGGCGGCCGCACGGATGTGCTCGCGCGAGCTCGGCGAGCCGACCTCCTCGTCGGGATTTGCGATGAAGGTGAGCCGCCCGAACGGGAGTCCCCCGAGCTCGGAGATGATCGCCTTGAGCGCATACAGCCCCGCCAGCAGCCCGGACTTCATGTCGGTCACGCCCGGACCGTGGGCAGTGTCGTCGTCGATGCGGAACGGTCGCGCCGCCGCGGTCCCTGGATCGAACACCGTGTCCATGTGACCGATGAGCAGCACGCGCGGGCCGTCGGCCTTGCGCTCGAACGTCGCGACGATCGTCTCCGCGAACCGGCCGGTCGGGTCCGGCCGGACGTCGATGGCGGCGCCCAGGTCCTCGAGGAACCGCGCCGTCCAGCGGCCCACCTCGCTCACGCCCTCGGGCGTGTACGACCCGCAATCGATGTTCACGAGCCGTTCGAGGTCGGCGAGATACCCGCGCCGATCGGCCGCGATGGACGCCCGAAGAGCTTCGAGCTCGAGATCGGCGGTCGATCCGGTCGTCTGGGTCGCCATCGGAGGCAGTCTACCGACCGCTCCGGTTGCTATCCTGCCGGGACCGTGCGCGTGGTCGAGATCCGCATGCTGGAGGGACCCAACGTCTACCGGCTCGAGCCGGTGGTCAAATTGGAGCTCGCGGTCGGTCGCCGGCGGACCTGGTACGGCCAGCGCGACCCCGGGCGCCATGCCCTCGTCCAGCTCGGCGCGGCCGTCCCGGCCCGCGACTGGCCCGACCCGATCGCCGCGATCGTCGCGTGGGTCCGCCGGCTACGCGCGGACCACGATGAGGGCCGCGGCGGCCTGACGGTCCATCGCTCCTCCGATCCGGGCCACTGGATCGTCACCTATCCCTGGAAAGGCGAGGAGCGATCACGGGTCCTGACCGAGGCCGCGCTGGCCCTTGCCGAACGGGACGTGTCGCCGTCGCGGACCGCGCGGCTGACGGGCGGTCAGGAACGGATGCTCACCCGCTGGGTGGAACGCATCGAAGCGGCGCGCACGACGCCGCCGCCCTGGATCCGCGACGCCGATCGGCGTGTGCCGGCGATCTCGATCTCGGGCACGAACGGCAAGTCGACCGTCTCGCGGCTGGTCACCCACATCCTGCTCACCGCCGGCCGGCGAGTCGGCACCACGACTTCCGACGGCGTGCTGGTCAACGAGCGGCTGGTCGAGCCGGGCGACTGGACCGGCCCGGGAGGAGCGCAGCAGATCCTGCGCCGCTCGGATATCGATGTCGCCGTGCTCGAGACGGCCCGCGGCGGGATCGTGCTACGCGGCATGGGCTACGAATCGAACGAGGCGTCGGTGCTGACCAACGTGTCGTCCGACCATCTCGACCTCCAGGGCATCCACACCCTGCCCGAGCTGGCCGAGGTCAAGTCGACCGTCTGTCGCATCACGAAGGCATCGGGCTGGGTCGTGCTCAACGGCGACGACGCGCTCGTCGCGGCCATCGGGCGGCGGGTCCGCGCGCACGTCGCGTTCTTCACGACAGCCACGGCCATGCCATCGGTCGTGAGCCGGCACGTCGCGCGCGGCGGACGGGCCTACGTCGTGCGCGATGGCTGGCTGACGGAGCTCGAGGGTGAGCGCGGATCGAGGATCGTCGAGATCGCGCGCATACCGATCACCATCGGCGGGCTGGCGCGGCACAACGTGGCCAATGCGTTGGCCGCGGCCGGGGGCGCGCGCGGGATGGGCGCCACGCTCCACCAGGTGCGCGACGGGCTCATCGCCTTCGCCCCGTCGGCCACGCATTCGCCGGGCCGGCTCAACCTGTTCCGGCTCGGCTCGCGCGTCGTGATCGTCGACTTCGCCCATAACGAGGCGGGCATCGATGCTGTCATGGACGTGGCCGAGGGGATCGCCGCGGGCGGCGCCGGTCGGGCGGCCCCTATCACCGCGATCATCGGGACCGCCGGCGATCGACCCGACGACACCCTGCGCGGCATCGGCCGGATCGCCGCGACGCGAGCCCAGCGTGTCGCGATCAAGGAGACGCTGAAGTACTTGCGCGGGCGCACCGCGCCGTCCGTGGTCGGTGAGCTGATGGCAGGCGTGAAGGCCGGTGGCATGGCCGTGGGCGACGTGCCGGTCTACGTCTCCGAGACGGCCGCGTTGCGGGCCGAGCTCAACGGCGCCGCCGGTGCAGGAGCGGCGGCCAACGGGCACGGCCGGGGATCCGACGCTCCCCGTGTCATCGTCCTGATGTGCCACGAGGAGCGGGACGCCGTGTTCGAGCTGCTGGCGTCGCTCGGTGCGCGCCCGGTCGACGTCGCGTCCGAATTGACGAGCATCATCCCGCGTCTGCAGGATCGCCCGCGTCGCGCCTGATGGCGATGACGGAGGAGGACGTTCTCGCCGTCGTGGACGTCCTCGAGGAGCGCGCGATCCCCGTTTCGGTCGCCGGTGGCTGGGCCGTCGATGCCCTGGTCGGTCGGGTGACACGCGAGCACGGCGACCTTGATCTCGCCATCGACACCACGCTGGTCGACCGCGCGATCGGCGTCCTCGGCCGGATCGGCCTGCACCTCGACCTCGACGAGCGACCCGCACGACTCACGCTCGGCGACGGCCGTCGGGCGGTCGACCTCCACCCGGTCGCCTGGGGCTCCGATGGCACGGGGATCCAGGATGGGTCAGCCGGCGAGCGCTTCATCTACCCGCCGGGCTCGACCGATGCGGCCGGCCGCATCGGCGGCCGCACGGTGCGCTGCCTCACGCCAGAGTTGCTCATCGCATTCCACCTGGGCTATGAACCACGGCCCATCGATCGCCAGGACATGGCGGCGCTTGCCCGTCAGTTCGATCTCGAGCTCCCACCCCCGTACTAGGCGCAACGCATTGCAGCCTGCAAGACTGGCGGCGCATGATGCTCCCGGCGCTCGCCACTGGCCGGCGCGTCGAGTCGAAGGGAGCGGACACCCGTGGAGATGGTCATCGGCATCGCCCTGATCGTGATCGCGGCTCTGGAGATCTGGTTCATCATCCGGACCGTGCAGGCGAACATGGGCCGCGCCTAGGGTCTCTCCCGTGGCGCGTCGACACGGCGCGGCCACCAGGCGACCACATCGAGGCGGTCAGCGAACCGCAGGTGGGGAGGCTCGTCCGGCAGGCGGATGCCCTGAGCGGCCGCCAGCGACTCGCTCCTGAATTCGGCCTCCGCTGGGCGGAGTGGCCACGGCGCGTGGCGGATCTCGGTCCGTGTCAGCCGCCCGCGACCGTCGATCGCGAAGAGTCGCAGTCGTGCCGTGAGCCAGGCCTCCAGCGATCCGGGAGCCGCCCGTTCGACCGGGCCGGTCGGTCTGTAACGAACGTCGAGGACGGCCGGGCGGCCGCGTCGGTCACGCCGTTCCGATCGGAAGTCGATCGCCTCGCATTGCCTCTCCATCGCCATCGCGGCCTTGTAGTACGGCAGGTGGAAACCCGCCCGGGCGGCCTCGACCGCGATACGGCTGCCGGCGTCGAGGCTGAAGAACCACACCCCATCGACGCCGTCGTGCCGGACATAGGTACGCACGTTGACCTCGGGGAATGCGCCGACGCGCGGCAAGCGACGGCAGGCCGCGCGGCGCGACGTCCTCCATCCCGAACGGGACGATGCCGACGTAGGCCCGTCCGTCGAAGGTATCGATGTCCAGGGCCGTTGGGACGAGCGGCCGGAGCGCGTCGACGTCGACCGGCCAATGCGCGAAGAGCAGGTCGCACCAGCGCATGCGCATCACCCACGGCCGGCCAGAGGGCCGCATAACACGCTACTCACGAGTAGCACGATACGGACGCCGGGTGGTTGCGTCAACTCGGAGGGTCATTCGCGCGACTGACAGGCACGTTTTGGGGCCGAACCGCGGCTCGGATACTCGCACGGCACGCATGCGCGCCCCACAGGCACGCATCCCGCTCCACAAGGGCCCCGCCCAGCCGATCGGGCTCGAAAACGCGACTGACAGTCGCGCAGCGTAGCGGCGGCGGCGCCCTAGCCGCTCCCCGGGTCCGCCACGAGAAGCCCGTCCTCGACGGACCAGCCCAACCGCACCGCGTCCCCGCGCTGCAGCTCGCGGCCGCTCCCCTCGCGGGGTTCGCGGACCACCATCCGCTGGCCGTTCTCGAGCGCGAGCTGGTACTTCGTGTCGGGCCCCAGGTAGAGCACCTCCGCCACGGTCGCATCGACGACGTTCATGCCCGGCCCACCAGCGGACGCCGCATCCACGAGATGGATCCGCTCGGGTCGCACGACGAGGGCAGCCGCGGACCCGGCCTCGAGCGCGGCGCGCTCGGCCGCGACGTGCCCGATCCGCCAGCGCGACTGGCCGCGTGTCATCCACGGCCCATCAGCGCCGTCGACCTCGTATCGGCCGCGCAGGATGTTCGACTCGCCGATGAAGTCGGCCACGAACAGCGACGCAGGGCGGTCGTACAGGTCCTCGCCGCTCCCCAGCTGCTCGATGCGGCCGGCGCTGAAGATCGCGATGCGGTCGCTCATGACCAGGGCCTCTTCCTGGTCGTGGGTCACGTACAGGACGGTCGACCCGAGCTGCCGGCTCACGCGGATGATCTCGAGCTGGAGCGATTCGCGGAGCTTGCGGTCGAGCGCGCCGAGCGGCTCGTCCATCAGCAGGACGCGCGGCTCGAAGACGACCGCGCGCGCGAGCGCGATCCGCTGCTGCTGCCCACCGGACAGCTGGCGTGGGTATCGATCGCCGAGGTCGCCGAGCTTCACCAGGCCGAGGGCGTCGGCCACCCGACGGTCGATCTCGGCCCGCGGCCGCCCGCGCATGCGCAAGGGGAACGCGACGTTCTGGGCGGCGGTCATGTGCGGGAACAAGGCGTAGTTCTGGAAGACCATGCCGACATCCCGCCGATAGGGCGGCACGCGCGTCATGTCGCTGCCGTCGATCTCGATCGAGCCACCGCTCGGGCTCATGAAACCGGCAACCATCCGGAGCGTCGTCGTCTTGCCCGACCCGGACGGCCCGAGCAGCGTCACGAACTCCCCGCGCCGGACCTCGAGATCGATGCCGTCCACGGCGATCGCGCTCCCGAACGATTTACGCAGCTCGCGCAGGACCAGGGCGGGCCGGTCGTCCGACCTGTCGCCCGTCGTCCGGTTCTCGTCAGGACCGCTGGGAGCGGTCATTGCGCGGGCGCCTGACGGCGCACGACGAGCAGCAGGAGCAGCAGCACCGTGGTCACGACGAGGAGCGTCGTCGAGACGGCGGCGACCGTCGGGTCGACCGCCTGGCGCACTTGCTCCCACATCTCGACCGGCAACGTGCGGAAGCGCGCCGAGGTCATGAAGATCGCGACCACCACCTCATCCCAGGACGTGATGAACGCGAAGATCGCGCCGGTCAGGACGCCCGGCAGGATGATCGGGAACGTGATGTGGAAGAAGCTCCGGCGCGGATTCGCGCCGAGGTTGGCAGCCGCCAGCTCGAGATTGCGATCCATGGTCCGGAGCGACGTCCCGACGGCGACCGCGACGAACGGCAGGGCGAGGGCCGTGTGCGCAACGACCAGCCCGATCAACGAGCCGCTGATGCGCCATTGGACGAACAGCCCGAACATCCCGATCGCGATGACCACGACCGGCACGATCAGCGGCGAGAGCGTGAGGGCGTTGACTGCGGTCCGCCCGAGAAATCGTCCGCGAGACAGGCCGAGCGCGGCCAGCGTGCCGAGGACCGTCGCGAGGATGGCGGTCAGAGTCGCCACCTGGGCGCTATTGACGATGCCGGTCGACCACTGCCGGTCGGTGATCATGCGCTCGTACCACTGGAGGGTGAACCCCTCGGGCGGGAAGCTCAGGATGCGCGCCTCGGTGAAGCTCATCGGGACGATCACCAGCGTGGGCGCCAGCAGGTAGAAGACCGTCAGCCCGCCGAGGGCCGCCATGAGGATCCGTCGCGGCTGTCGCCAGGAATCGCTCACGGGCTAGTCCTCGACCACGCTGCCGAAGACGTCGCGCAGCCGGATCGCGCGTGACGCCACGAACAGGATGACCAGCGTGATGAAGACGAGCAGGACACTCATCGCCGTGCCGAAACCCCAGTCCAGGCGCTGCTGGATCTGCTGCACGATGAGCTGGCTGATCATCTGATCGCGCAGGCCACCGAGGAGCGCCGGGGTGATGTAGAAGCCGAGGGCCAGGATGAACACGAGCAGGCAGCCGGCGAGCACCCCGGGCAGGCTGAGGGGGACGAAGACGCGGAGGAAGGCCGCCATCGGCGAGGCGCCCAGGTTCGCCGCCGCGCGCCCGAATTCCGGGTCGATCCGGCGCATCACTGCGTAGAGCGGCAGCACCATGAACGGCAGCAGGATGTGCGACATGCCGACGATCACGCCGCCCGTGGTGCGGATCAGCGTGAGCGGCTCGTTGATGACCCCGAGGTCGAGCAGGAACCGGTTGATGACGCCCGTATCGCGCAGCAGCACCTGCCACGCGAACGTGCGCACGAGCAGGCTCGACCAGAACGGGAGCAGGACCGCGATCAGCAGCAGCCCGGCGAAGCGTCCGGGCACGATCGTCATCAGGTAGGCGAACGGGTAGCCGACCACGAGGCAGGCGACGGTCGCCAGCAACGCGATCCAGAACGTGTTCAACAGGATGCGGACGTACGCCCCCTCGGCGAAGAATTGCTCGTAATTCGCAAGGCCCGCGCCGGGCGGATCCGTCACGCTCCGGACGCTCATGGCCACGAGCGGGACGAGGAAGAAGACACCGAGGAAGACGACCGCCGGCAGGGCAAGCAGCGACCAGCCGTCCGCGCGCAGGCGGACACGGTCGAGCCAGGGGCGACTGCGAGCCCCGCCGACGGACGTCATCCGTCAGTCACACGCGGGCGAGACGGTCAGGACCCCTTCCAGGCCTGCCACGCGGCCTCGATCTCCGTCGAAGTTCTCGGCGAGGTACGTCGTCGTCGAAGTAGGCCGAGTTCTCGTCGGCGTTGGTGACCGACAGGTCGTTGACCATCGCCGGATTGGGTGTGGAGTTCTTGTTCGTCGGGCCGTACGGGATGTACTCGGAGGGCTTGGCGTTGTTCGCCGCGCACGCCGTGTAGGCGATGAACTTCATCGCCGCATCCTTGTTCGGCGACCCCTTCGGGACGACGAGATAGTCGGCCGTGACGATCTGCTGGTTCCACTGCATCTCGACCGGCTTCTTGTCGGTGTTCTTGGCGCTCCAGCCGCGCCCGTTCCAGATCATCGTCATCGCGACTTCGCCCGATCCGATGAGCTCCTGCGACTGCGCACCGGAGTCCCAGAAGACGATGTCGTCCTTGATGGTCGTGCAGCTTGGCGCTCGCCCGCGGCAGGTCGAGCGGGTACAGGTCGGCCGGTGCGACGCCGTCGGCCATCAGGGCGAACTCGAACATGCCGCCCGTCGGAGTAGTCCCACGCGCCACGCTTGCCGGGGATCTTGGCGGTGTCGAAGTAGTCGGCCCAGCCCTCGGGCACCTTGCCCGCCGTCGCTTCGGTGTTATAGGCGAGGACGACGCCGTACGTGATGTCGGGGATCCGGTAATCGGTGATGCCGAGGTCCGCGTTCAGCTCGTCCCGCGGGATCAGCGAGAAGTCGAGCGGCTCGAGCAGGTCGGCATGTGCGCGTCGAGCCCGAAGTCGTTCCCCACGTCGACGACGTCCCAGGTCACCTGGCCGGCTTCGACCTGGGCCTTGATCGTCGCATTCGAGGAGTTCTCGTCCTCGGTGAATTGGACGCCGGTGAGCTCGGTGTAGGGCTCCAGCCAGGCCTTCCGCTGGGCTTCCTGGTACACGCCGCCGAACGAGACGAACGTCAGCGTGACGCCTTCCTGGCGGGGCGGGTTGCACGCCGCGGAATCGGCGGCCGCGCTGCCCGAAGCGCTCGCCGCGGGCTCGCTGGCCGGCGCCGACGCGGGCGCGGGCGACGAGGCCGAGCCGGTGGCCGCGCCACCGCCTCCCGTACACCCGGCGACGATCGCGATTGCCGCGAGGAACGCGGCGACAGTTGTCCAGCGACCCATGCTCGAACCTCCTCTTCGGCCAACCTGCGGCCAGACCAGCGAGCTCCTCCGAACCGGACCGATGCATCGTAGTCCCGAGCGCAAGGCGCGAACAATCCGTTCCGAACGGGTCGAGCGGAGATGCGAAGATGACGACGATGGCCGGTCTCGTCCTGCTCAACGGTCGCGTGTTCACGGCACGGCCCGGAGAACCGCCGTTCACCGGGGGCGTCGCGATCGTCGGCGAGCGGATCGTGGCGGTCGGCGGCGACGCTGCCGCCCGCGCCGCGGCTCCGCCCGACGCACGCCAGATCGATGTCCACGGACGGTCGATCCTGCCCGGGTTCGTCGATGCACACCACCATCTCGCCTTTACCGGAGCCGAGCTCGCCGCAGTCGACGTGCGCTACCCGGGCGTCGCCTCGATCGCGGATCTCGTCGGGCGCATCGCCGAGGCCGCCGAGCGGACGCCGGACGGGACGTGGATCCGCGCCGTCGGGATGAACCCGGAGATGTTCCGCGACGGACGGCTGCCCACCCGCTGGGACATCGACGAGGCGACCCGCGTCCACCCGGTCCTCGTCCAGCACATGAGCGGGCACCACGCGCTGGCGAATAGCCTCGGTCTGGAGCGACGCGGCGTGGACGACACGGCTGCCGACCCGGAGGGCGGCCACCTGGTCCGCGACGATCGCGGCAGGCTGACCGGCTACTGCCTCGACGCGGCGCAGCAGCTCGTCGTGCCGGCCGCGGTCGACATCGGCCACCACGGTCCGGGCTTCCATGACGACGCGCCGCTCGAGGAGATCGTCGCCGACATCGATCGCGGCGTGCGCGCATCTCTCGCCGCCGGAATCACCTCGATCGTCGATGCCCAGGTCACGCGGCGAGAGCTGAATGGCTACCGCGTCGCCCGCGAACGCGGGCTCCTCGGCGTCCGCCTCACGGCGATGCCGATCTCCTCGCAGCTCGACGCGTTCGAGGCGCTCGGTCTCGCCGGTCGATTCGGTGACGACCGGCTGGCGATCGGGCCGATGAAGTTCTATGCGGACGGCGCCCTGACAGGTGGCACCGCGTCGTTCACGACGCCGTACGGGCCCGAGGGCGAGTTCACGGGCTCCCTGTACTGGGGTTCGGAGGACGACTTCCGGGACGCGATCGCGCGAGCGCACGCGGCGGGCTGGCAGATCGGCGTCCACGCCCAGGGCGACCGGGCCATCGACCGGGTGCTCGACGCGTACGAGGCCGCGCTCCGGGCACATCCCCGCGAGGATCACCGCCACCGGATCGAGCATTGTGGCGGCCCGCGCCCCGACCAGCTCGAGCGGATCGCACGGCTCGGGGTCATGGTCGTCGGCCAGCCGCGCTACTTCTGGGATGCCGGCGATGCCTGGCTGCGCGTGCTCGATCCGGAGCGGGCGCACCGGCTGCAGCCCTACCGCGAGATGATCGACGCCGGGGTCCGGTTCGCGCTGTCGAGCGACGCACCGGTCGCCTCACACCGACCGATGGACACCATCGCATCGGCCGTGCTCCGGACGACGGTCTCGGGCGACGTCATCGGCGGCGACCAGGCACTGAGCGTGGACGAGGCGGTCCGCGCGTGCACGATCGATGCCGCGACGTCGTATTTCGGGAACGACCGCCTCGGCACGCTCGAAGTCGGCAAGCTCGCGGACGTCGTCGTGCTCGATGCGGACCTGTTCGCCACGCCGACTGCCGCGATCGCCGATGTGGCGGTCGATATGACGGTCGTCGGCGGCGAGATCGCCTACGGCGCCGAGCGCCTGAGCGCCACCAGCGACAGCATCTCGTAGGCGAGGTTGGCGGCCAGGAACGCGGTCTGGCCCGCCGGGTCGTAGGCCGGGATCACTTCGACGACGTCGAAGCCGACGAACTCGATGCCGGTGAGCAGCCGCACGATCGCGAGCGCGTCATGCGCCGACAAGCCGCCCGGTTCCGGTGTCCCGGTGCCCGGCGCGAACGCCGGATCGACGACGTCGATGTCGAAGCTGATGAAGGCGGTGGCCTCGCCGACGCGCTCGCGGATCCGCTCGGCCGTCGCCGCCGGCCCGATCGACAGAACGTCCTCGGTCGTGAGGTACTCGAGACCGAGCTCGTCGCGCAGCCCGGTCCAGTCGTCCGCACCGTAAACGGACCCGCGCAGCCCGACCTCGATCGAGTGCGCGACGTCGACGAGGCCCTCCTCGATCGCGCGGCGCATCCACGTCCCGTGGTTGTACTTCTCCCCGAAGTAGCTGTCCCACGCGTCGGTATGGGAGTCGAAATCGATGACGGCGACCGGACCGCGCGAGCGGGTCGCGCGCAGATGCGGGAGCGTGCACGCGTGATCGCCGCCGATCAGCAGCGGGACGACGCCGGCCTCGACGATCGGGGCGACGGTCCGTTCGATCGCCTCGTAACTGCGCTCGATGTAGCCCGGCACGATCGAGACGTCGCCGTAGTCGACGCACGACAGGATGTCGAACGGCTTGACGTCGAGGTTGGTGTTGTATTGCCGGAGCATGACGCTGGCCGCGCGGACCCCATTCGGGCCGAACCGGCCACCGGCGCGGTACGTCACACCCGTGTCGAACGGCACGCCCACGACCACGAGATCGACGTCCTCCAGGGTGCGGACGAAGGGCAGGCGCGCGAACGTCGACGGGCCCGTGAAGCGCGGGCTCTGGAGAGAGTCCTCTGGGACGTAGCGCGGCGCGCCCGATCGGGTCATCCCTCCGGCGCCTCGAGCTCACCCGGATCGGCGAAGGCGCTGCCGCCACGCGTCGCGCCGGCCGCCGACATCGCCTCCCGGTAGACCCCGATCGCATCGTCGACGCAGCACACGACGAGGTCGCCGGGGGTCGCGCGGCGGAGCGCGGTCCGCACGGCGGTCATCTCGTCGAGGACCTTCTCGGACCGGGTCGTGCGGGCACGGCCGTCGGCCTTCGCGGCTCGGACGCCTTCGATCACGTTCGTCGCGGTCTCCCCCGGTGCGCGACCCCGCAGGTTCTTGTCCTCGCGGACGATCACCTCGTCGAACGCGCCCGCCGCGATCGCGCCGTACTGGCGTTGGTCGTCGTCGCGGCGGTCGCCGGGGATGCCGAGGACGCCGATCGCCCGGCCGGATCGCCCGGATGACTTGCCCGTGCCGAACTTCCCGGCCTTGGTCTGCGGCTCTTCCATCATCCGTTGGACGAAGTCCGCAAGGTGGCGCATGCCGTCGACGTTGTGGCAGTAGTCGATGACGACCCGGACACCCCCGACATCGAGCAGGTTGAGGCGACCCGGCGCCTGGAAGAACGACGTCGAGAACGTGCGCAGCCCCTGACGGATGTCGTGCAGGTGGGCACCCGACGCCCAAGCTGCGGCAGCCGCCGCCAGGGCGTTCGCGACGTTCATCCGGGCCCGGCCGCCGAACGTGGCCGGGATGAGGTGCGTGTACAGCACCGGCATCTTGCGGCTGCCGAGCCGCAGCACGATCAGCTCGCCCTGCTGCGTCGGCTCGAGGCAGAACGCGGCGTTGCCACGCGACGTGTGCCCGTCGATCCGGTCGAAGCCGTCCTCGCCCTTCTCGGTCGCCATGCTGAACAGCACGACGCGTCCGGCACAGTGGCGGCCCATCCGGTAGACATGCGAGTCGTCGGCGTTGAGGACGGCGGTCCCCGAGCGCGGCACGGCCTCGACGACGACGCCCTTGACGTTGGCCAGCTGCCCGATCGAGTCGATGCCGCCGAGACCCAGGTGGTCGCCGGTCACGTTGGTCACGACCGCGACGTCGTTGCGGTCGTAGCCGAGGCCCTCGCGAAGGATCCCGCCGCGGGCCACCTCGAACACGGCCGTATCGACCGTCGGGTTCTGGAGCACCATCTGGGCGGACTTGGGGCCCGACATGTCGCCCTTCTTGATGAGCCGCCCGTCGATGACGATGCCGTCCGTCGAGGTCATCCCGACCCGCCGACCCATGAGCTTCAGGATGTGGGCGATCATCCGGACCGTCGTCGTCTTGCCGTTGGTGCCCGTCACCGAGATGATCGGGATGCGGGCGTTGGCGCCGGCCGGGAACAGCGAATCGATGACCGGTCGGGCAACGTACTGCGGCTCACCCTCGGTCGGATGGGTGTGCATCCGGAAGCCGGGTGCGGCGTTGACCTCGACGATCGCTCCGCCGGTCTCCCGCACGGGCGTCGTGATATCCGGGCAGATGAAGTCGATGCCGGCCACGTCGAGCCCGACGATCTGGGCCGCGGTCTCGGCGATCTCGACATTGTCGGGATGCGCCTCGAAGGTCCGGTCGATCGAGGTCCCGCCGGTCGACATGTTGCCGGTCAAGGCGAGCTTGACCCAGGTGCCCTTGGGCGGGATCGCGTCCAGCTCGTAGCCCTGGGCACGGACGAGCTCCACGGCCGCCTCGTCGATCTTGATCCTGGTCAGGACCTTCTCGTGACCGATGCCGCGGCGCGGATCGCCGTTCGCGATATCGACCAGCTGGCGCACGGTGTGCTCGCCGTCGCCGGTCACGCTCGCCGGGACACGTTCCGCGATGGCCGCCACCTTGCCGCCGATCACGAGGCAGCGGTAGTCGTTGCCGGTCACGTACGACTCGACGACGACGTCGCCCGCGCGGCTCTGGGCGAGCGCCCCGTGGAAGGCCGCACGGACGGCCTCCTCCGAGCGCAGGTCGAGGTGGACGCCACGGCCGTGGTTGCCGTCGAGCGGCTTGATGACGCACGGGAAGCCCAGCCGCATCGCGACCGAGACGGCCTCCTCCTCGGTCCTGACGACGTCGGCGCGCGGGACGGGCAGGCCGGCGCTGTCGAGGAGGCGGTTGGTGAGGCTCTTGTCTGACGCGACGTCGACGCCGATCGCCGAGGTCTTGGACGTCATCGTCGCCCGGATCCGCTGCTGGTAGACCCCGTGGCCGAACTGCACCAGCGAGTGACGGTCGAGACGGATGAACGGGATGTCGCGGCTCACGGCCTCGTCGATCAGCGCCTGCGTCGACGGCCCGAATGCCTGCCGTTCGGCCAGCCGGATCAGGTCCTCGAGCTTCGGCGCGAAGTCGAAGAAGACGTCAGGGTCATCGGGCGCGACCAGGTGGTTGACGAGCCCGACGGCCATCCGGCCGGCCTCGAGCCCGACGGCCTCCTCGCGGTATTCGTAGATGCAGTTGTACTGCCCGTGGACGCCGGCCGAGCGGGTCTTGCCGTGGCGCACGTCGGTGCCGGCAAGGTTCTGGAACTCGAGCGCGATGTGCTCGGCGATGTGGCCGGCCCACGTGCCTTCCTGGAGCCTCGTGATGAACCCGCCGCGGCGGCCGAGTGAGCAGGCGTGGTCCTCGAGCGTCGGCAGCAGGGCGACGAGCGCGTCGCTGAAGCCCGGGATCCGGTTCGAGGGGAACTCCTCGAGGTTGCCGAGATCGACCAGCATCCGGATGACCGGCTCGCGCGCCCAGTAGTTCGGACCGCGCAGGACGCGAGTCTCGAGGATCCGAAGCGTCGGGAGCGGGATCGTCGGGACCGCCGTGGCCTCGGGCGTGGCGGTCGGACTCTTCGAGCGCAGGCGCTTCGGCCTGGTCGTCGCGGTCGGCTCGGCCGTCTCGGTCACGCTCGCCCTCCTGCGCTCTCGGGATGGGCCGTCAGTGTACGGCGCGTCGATCGTGCCCGGGCGCGGCCACACGGAAGGTCGTCAGCTGGACGCGG
>CAWABZ010000017.1:0-208597 GCA_963780425.1 uncultured Chloroflexia bacterium
GACCGCGCGCGAAGCGGCTTCGCGGCTCATGAAGGTGTCCCACCAGCGTGTGCGACGCACCCCCTCGGGCGCTACCGAGGTCCGCTAGCCGGCGTCCAGCGCGGCCTTCAGCCCATCGAGGTCGGCCGCGCCGAATACCACGCGATTGCGCGTGGCCACGTACACGAGATCGATGTCCACTCCCGCTCTCGCAATCTTGCGGGTCAGGTCTGCCAGCACGCCAGGGCGATCCTCGACATCGACCACCACCACCTCGCGTTCGCGGGTGACCGCGAGATGCGAGATCGCCAACGCATGCTTGGCGGCCCCGGCGTGCGGGACGAGGATGTGGAGCTCGGCCCGTTCGCCCGGCCCGACGCACGTGGCGGCGGCGATGTTCACGCCGGCATCGCTGATCGCGGCCGCGACCTCCGCGAGCGCCCCGGGCGTGTTCTCGATGTCAATGACGAGGTCGACGGACATGTGCCTCCCGCGGCGGAGCTCACGAAGAAGGCCTGAGCCTATAGTCGATGAACGTCGCCAACCGGGACTTCCGTAGGGAGCGGCCTAGCGCGACTGGCGATCAGCCGGTGCGAGCGCGGCGATGGCGGTCTCCCAGTGCTCGATGTAGGTGGCGAAGCCTTCCGCGAAGGTCTCGAGCCGAGCTCGCTCCGTCCGGGCTGTGCCGGGGGTGACGCGCGCGTAGCGCACGCCGTGTTCGTCTTGGTCGACGGTGACCCACGTGGTGGTCTCGCCGGCGTGCGCGGTGACGAAAACAGCGCCCGGGCCCTCAGTGCGCTGCGGGGCCGGGAAGGCGGGGTTCCAGCCCGGCACCCAAGTGCGCTCCCCTTCTGCGGTGAAGAGCGCGAGCGTGGCGGCGCGCGGCCGGTTGACGGTGAGCTCGGCGCTGCAGGCGATCGTGTCGGGCATGGACGCAGTCTTGCCGATGCGTTGCCGCACCGGCAGCGCCTGTAAGGGACGGTCCGCGCTTGCATATCCGGTCCCCTGGACGGCGCAGCGGCCGCGGTGGCCGACGCGCTGGTGGCTGGGGCGAGGGGGTGAGTCCTATGACCGGCTTTAGCGTTATGCCGGTCTGATTGAATATCCCAAGCCGAGTCATGGAGGAGCACGACAAGCGACGTGTGGGCGAGCAGGTCGAGCCTGGGGGGCGACCCAAGGCACCCGGGCGGCTCGAGCTGCTTCAACGCTTCATCAACTCCCACAACCACGACTTCCCGCCCGAGTGGGATCGCATCGGCACCCCGGAAAGGGCCCGGGCGTGGCTGCGCCAGAAGCGGCTCGTTGGGCCGGACGACCGCGTCTCGGATTCCGACGTGGCTCGCCTCCGCGAGCTCCGAGAAGCGATCCGGGCACTCGCGATCGCGAACCGGGGAGGCCAGCCGGCAACGGCGGCCACGGCCGTCATTCGAAAGGCCTCGGCTGCGGCTTTGCTCCGCTTCGCCATGGACAACACCGGGCGAACGGCCCTCGAACCCGAGTCACGCGGCGTCGATGGTGCCGTGGCCGCGCTCCTGGGCATCCTCCACGACGCTCAGCTCACCGGTGACTGGCCGCGCCTGAAGGCCTGTCGCAAGTGCGAGTACGCCTTCTACGACCGCTCGAAGAACCGCTCGGCCGCCTGGTGCGACATGTCGATCTGCGGCAATCGGACGAAGAACCGAGCGTACTACCGGCGCCGCCGCACCGCCGCGAGATGAGCGAAGCCGCAGCCGCACGGCCGCGCTCCACCGCGCGTATGAGCTCCCGCGGGACACCTCGAGGTACGCGGTGGCTGGTGGCAGCCGCCGGCCTCGGCTGCGCCGCCATCGTGCCGCTCTTCCTCGGGGAGGGCAGCAACGCGCTGGACAACCTGGTCCTGGCGGCGGCCTACGTGATCATGGCGCTGGGCCTGAACATCGTCGTCGGCTTCGCCGGGCTGCTCGACCTGGGCTACGTGGCGTTCTTCGCAATCGGGGCCCACGTGGCCGCGTACTTCGGGTCCGGGTTCTGGGACAACGCCGCGGACGGAGCGGGCATCGCACTGTTCGTCGGCGAGCCGGCGGCCGGCATGCCCGGCATCCACTTGAACTTCCTGATCATCCTCGTGCTCGCGGTCATCGCGACGACGATCGCCGGCGTGCTGATCGGGGTGCCGACGTTACGCCTGCGCGGCGACTACATCGGCATCGTCACGCTCGCGTTCGGCGAGATCATCGGGCAGGTCGCCGCCAACGGCCGGGACATCCAGTTCTTCGGTGGATCGCTCACCGGTGGACCCAACGGCATGTCGGCCATCGACAAGATCGACCTGCCGTTGCTCGAGCGCTTCGGTGCGCTGGACCTGCGTCCGTGGTACTGGTTCGCCCTTGCGCTCGTGGCGGTGGTGCTGTTCGTCAACTTCCGGCTGCGCGACTCGCGGCTGGGCCGGGCGTGGATCGCTCTGCGCGACGACGAGGGCGCGGCGGCGAGCGTGGGCGTTCCGATCGTGCGCACCAAGCTGCTGGCCTACGGAGCGGGAGCGGCGCTGGGCGGGGTGTCCGGCGCCTTTCTCGCTTCGTACCTGAGCACGGTCAACTCACACCAGTTCACGTTCTCGTTCTCGATCTTCATCCTCGCCATGGTCGTGCTCGGCGGGCTGGGCTCGATCTGGGGCGTCGTGGTCGGCGCGATCATCCTGTCGGGGATCAACAACTATCTGCTGCCCAGGGTGCTGTACGACGTCCCCGGCAGCGTGGGGCTGGACTTCGACCTGTCGGAGGTCTCGGCCGGGATCTACGGCTTCCTGCTGGTGATCATCATGCTCCTGCGACCGGAGGGGGTGCTTCCGGCACCGCGCCACAGGATGGCCTTCCGGCTTGCAGAGCGCCAGGACGCGTAGTCACCGCCCTGCCAAGCGGTCGAGGAGGTCGGCGAGAGCGTCGGGGTCTTCGGCCATCGGGAAGTGGCCACCGGGAATTTCGATCGGCTCGACGCCGAGAAGCTCGCGCGCCATGAACCGCTCCCAGGCGGGCTCGAAGAACTCGTCCTCGGCTGCGTACACCAGTACGGTCGCGACGTCGGGATGGGCGGGTTGCGGGTAGTCGCCGGCCGGCGGAGCCATCGGCCGCAGGCGCTGCGCCAGCGCGCTCGCGGTCTCCGCGGGCAGGCGCCCGTACATCGCGCGGATAGCCGCCTCGGCATCCCAGGCGCTCGTGCCGTCCGGCCGGTCGGCCGGGAATGGGAAGCCCTCTCGGAAGGTGGCCGGCGCGCCGGGCGGCGGCGCGAGTCCGCCGAGCCTCGGGCACAGGAGCACGAGGAGCGAGCCGGGGCGCGCCGACGCGACCAGCGCCGCGTAGGCCGATCCCATCGAGTGGCCGACGACGACCACGGGGTCGTCGGCGCGGTCGAGCGCATCAAGTACCGGCCGTACACGCTCCTCGAAGCCCGTCTTCGGATCGTGAAACGGCAGGTCGGGCGCCAGCGCTGCGTGGCCCCGCGCCCGGAGGTTGCGCACGACCGGCGCCCAGCACGAACCATCGTGCCAGGCGCCGTGAATCAGTGCGAATGTGGTCACGCGCCGGTCGCGCGTCTGTTCTTGCCTAGCCGATGGCGGCCACGGGGTCGGGCCGAACGATCACCGTGTCGGCCACGAGCGTCACCTCGTCGGCCGGCATGCCGGCGCGCTCGGCGTGCTCGCGCACCTTCTCGGCGCTGCTGCCCTCGTAGATGCAGAGCGTCCCGAGGCGCCCGGACTCCTCCTGCACCACGTAGGTGCGGATCCAGCGGATGTCATCGGACATCTCATCGCCGGCCTCGGTCGAACGGTTGGCAGATTGCTGTAGTGCATCGGCGCTGTCCCAGAAGTCGCGCCTGCGAATGGTGTAGAGGTTCATGCGACCACCGTACGGCGCACGCACGCCGTAGACATCCGCAGAACTACCGTAATTGCACGGCTCGATGCCGTATTCGGGCCGGATTAGACTCAGGGCATGGACGCGGGAGGGGTGATCGGCCGGGAAGCCGAGCGCGCCTGGCTCGAGGAGGCGGCAGCCGAAGCGATCGCGGGGGATGGGTCGCTCGTGCTGCTCGGAGGCGACGCGGGGGTCGGCAAGACGCGGCTTGCCGAGGAGGTGGCCGCCAGCGCCGACGCGACGTTTCTTCGCGGCGCCGCCAGCCCGGCCGCGCCGCCCTACAGCCCGATGGTCGCTGCGCTGCGCAGCCATCTGCGCCATGCGCCCGACGCGCTCGAGGACTGCGGCCGGCTGCGCGGCCATCTCGCGCTGCTGCTGCCGGAGCTCGGCGATGCCGTGGCGGAGAGCGACCGGGCCACCCTGTTCGAGAGCATCCGCTGCGGGCTGGCGACCATTGCCGGCCGCCATCCGGCGATCATCCTCCTCGACGACCTCCAGTGGTCCGACGACGCGACGCTCGAGCTGCTGGCCGCCCTCGCCACCACCCTCTCCGATCAGCCGGTGCTGCTGATCGCCGCCTACCGCACGGACGAGGTCCCGCGCTCGCATCCGCTTCGCGCGTTGCGCACCGCGCTCCGGCGCGATCGGATGCTGCGCGAGCTGGTGCTCGAACCCCTGACGCCCGAGCAGACGGCCGAGCTCACCGCCGACGTGCTCGAGGGTCCGGTCTCGCCGACGCTCGCCCGCATCGTGCACCATCGGACCCAGGGCGTGCCCTTCTTCGTGGAGGAGCTGGTTACCGCGTTGAGGGCGGACGACCGGCTGCAGAGCGGTGCGGCCGGGATCGAGCTCGCCGGTGAGAGCGAGGTGCCACTGCCCGAGACGATCCGGGATGCCGTGCTGCTGCGCACCGCGGGCCTCTCGGTGGAGGCGCGCGCCACCGCTGAGGCGGCCGCGGTGGCCGGGCCGCGTTTCGAGATCGAGCTCGTGGCCGCGCTGGGCTGTGGCGACGGACTGGAGGAGCTGGCGGCGAGCGGCGTGATCGTCGAGGGAAGTGGCGACCAGGCCGCGTTTCGCCACCCGCTCGCCCGCGACGCGATCTACGAGGACATCCCCTGGCTACGCCGCCGATCGCTGCATCGCGGCTTCGCCGAGCGCCTGGACGGCCGTGATGGCAAGAGCTCCGAAGTCGCCGCGCACTGGCTCGCCGCGCGCGAGCCGGTTCGCGCGCTCGACTCGCTCGTTCGCGCGACCGGCGAGCTGATGGCGGTGCATGCCTACCGCGACGCCGCGCGCGCCGGCCGTCAGGCGCTCGAGTTGTGGCCCGAGGGCGAACGAAGTGCGGATCGCGTGGCCTTGCTGGAGCGCCACGCCCGCTGCTGCGAGCTCGCGGGCGAGCTGACCGAGGCCACGCGAGCGCTGCGCGAAGTTGCCGCCGCGCACCGGACGCACGGTGGCGGGCGCGCGCTCGCCGATGCCGAGCGCAGCCTCGCCGGCGTGTTCGAGCTCCAGAGCGACCGTGAGCGCGCGCTGGCCGCACGCCGAGTGGCGGCGGACGTGTTCATGACCAACGGCCTTCCGGGCGAGGCGGCCGCCGAGCACCTGATCGGGGCCGGCTACCTGCAGAGCGCGGGCAAGCACACGGAGGCGGTCGCGCTGGCCGAGCGCGCCGTGGAGGAAGCCACGCACGCCGAGCGCACGGACCTGCGCGCCCGCGCGCTCGGCCTCCAAGGGGTGGCGATGGCCAAGCGCGGCGAGCTCGAGGCCGGCCTCCAGACCGTCCGGGCGGGGTTGTCGCTGGCGCTCGAGCACGAGCTGACCGCCGAAGCCGCCGAGGTCTATCAGCGGCTCGGCACTGCACTCGAGGTTTCGGCCGACTACGCCGGCGCCGAGACCGCGCTCACCACCGCCGTCGGGCTCTGCCGCACCGACGGCGTCGACTCCCTCGAGCACACCTGCCTCGCCTGCGTGGCGTATGTGCTGCGCGAGTTGGGCGACTGGGGCGGCAGCGACGAGCTCTGCCGCGACCTGCATCAACGCGCCGGGGGCGCCGATCTGGTGGCCGACGGCGTGCTCGGGGCCATCTACGCCTTCCGAGGCGACACCAGCGCCGCGCGCCCGCTGCTGCTGCGCAGCCTCAACGCCGCCTCCCGCATCGGTGTCGTCTCCATGGAGGTCGACTGCGCCGCCGCCCTGGCCTGGGTCGAGCATCACGAGGGCGCACATGAGGCCGCCGCCGAGCGCTGCCGCTTCGTGCTCGCTCGCTGGGAACGCTCCGAGGATCATCACTACGCCGTCTGGGGATTGCGCTGGGCGGCGTGCTTCTTCGCGACGCACGGCGCGCTGCGTGACGCGCGTGCGTGCGCCGACGCGCTCTCGGCGATCGGCGCGTCGTCGGGATACCCCGACGCCGTCGCGGCGCTGGCCCACGCACTCGGCGAGATCACGCTCGCCGAGGGCGACGCGCTCGCCGCCACCGAGCAGTTCGCGCGCGCGCTCGAGCTCCAGGCCGGGCTCGACATCCCCTTCGAGCGAGCTCAGATCCAGCTGCGCGCGGGCGTGGCGCTGGCCGCTTCCGGCCAGCGTGACCTGGCGCTCGAGCGTCTGGTGGGCGCCTACCGCACCGCACGTAAGCTCGGCTCGCGCCCGCTGGCAGACGAGGCCGCGGCCGAGGTAGCCAAGCTCGGCGAGTCCGTGGAGATGCGCCTCGGCCGCCGCGCCGCCGCCAACCATCAGGGCGCCGGCCTGTCGCGGCGCGAGCTCGAGGTGATGCGGCTCGTCGCAGTCGGCCGCACGAACCGCGAGATCGCGGGCGAGCTGTTCCTCAGTCCGCGAACCGTCGACATGCACGTGCGCAA
This sequence comes from uncultured Chloroflexia bacterium, assembly GCA_963780425.1. Taxonomy (GTDB): domain Bacteria; phylum Chloroflexota; class Limnocylindria; order Limnocylindrales; family CSP1-4; genus SPCO01. The sequence goes on from CAWABZ010000017.1 coordinate 6,728, forward strand.
CATCCTCGCCAAGCTCGGCTGCCGCACGCGCACGGAGGCCACCTCGAGGGCCGCCGAGCTGGGCCTGCTCGTGGGCTGACGGCCGAGCTCAGGGCCTGATCGGTGCCCATCCTCGATCTTATGCGGGCACGGGCGTTGGCTGCCGCTCCTCCGCGGTCGGCTCCTCCGGCTCATCCGGCGGAGACACGTCCCGCTCCGAGCCGATTCGTGGCAGCCACTCGAGCCAGCTCGGCAGGTACCAGTTCGAGTCGCCGAGCAGCTTCATCGCCGCGGGAAGCAATACGCCGCGGATGACGGTCGCGTCGATCAGGACCGCGGCCGCGAGTCCGAGCCCGAGCTCCTTGAAGTCGAGGAAGCTCAATGTGATGAAGACGGCGAACACGCCGACCATCACGAGCGCGGCGCTCGTGACCGTCCCCGCGGTGGTTGCGATTCCCCGCTTGACGGCCTCGTCGGTGGAGATCCCGCGGTCGTGGAGCTCCTTGATCCGGGACAGGATGAACACGTGGTAGTCCATCGACAGACCGAACAGGACCACGAACAGGAACAGCGGCAGCCAGTTGGTCACCCCGCCGTTCGAGGTGAAGCCGAGCACCGACTCGCCGTTGCCGTTCTGGAACACCAGCACCAGGATTCCGTAGGCCGCGCCGACCGACAACAGGTTCAGGACGATGGCCGTGATCGGTATGACGATCGAGCGGAACGTGACCAGCAACAGCAGGAACGCAAGCCCGAACACGAACGCGAAGATCAGCGGCAGCCTGTCCTTCAAGTTGCTGCTGAAGTCGGCCGAGCTGGCCGCGTCTCCGGTGACGTTCACGGTCACGCCGTCCACCCCGCCGACCGTGGCCGGGATGATGTCGTCACGCATCTGGTTCAGCGCGTTCACCGAAGCGGGGTCGGTGCCGCTCCCGGGACTCGGGACGTCGATCTTCGCCACCGTGCCGTCGTCGCTGTAGGTGACCTCGGTTCCTTCACGGAACGCGTCCGACCGGTTGACGTCCGCCACTAGACGGTCGATGCCCGCAGCCACCGCGCCCGAGCGCACGTCATCGGCCTCGACCACGACGGTCGTGGTGACGCCCTCAGACGGGAACACGTCCTTGACCTTGTTGTAGGTCACGATCACCGGGAGGTCCTGGGGCAACTCGTCGATGTCGCTGGTCACGCTCTTCATGCCGAGCGCGGGAATCGCCAGCGCCACCAGTAGCCCGCCCGCGAGTACCAGCGAGATGCCCGGGCGACGCATCACCTGACCGGTCAGAGACGACCAGAATCGGGACTGACCCGCCGGGCTGCGCCGGCGGCCCAGAATCGGGACGCGGCCCTTCTCCACGCGGTCGCCGAGCCAGCTGAGCATTGCGGGCAGGACGGTCAGCGAGGCGAACATCGCTATCGCGACCACGAGGATTGTCCCCTCCGCAAACGAGATGAAGGCCTTGTCGCCGCTGATCAGCATGCCGGCCATCGCGCAGATCACCGTTATCCCGGAGATGAGCACAGCCCGTCCGGACGTGGCCGCGGCCGCTTCCAGCGCGGCGGTCTCAGTGCGGCCGCTGGCGCGTTCCTCGCGTTCTCTTCTCAGGTAGAAGAGCGAGTAGTCCACACCCACCGCCAACCCGATCAGGAGGATCACGGCCGGCAGGTTGTCGTCCACCGGCAGTATCGAGCTCGGCAGCGCGATGAGACCCATGGCCGCGATCACGGACGTGATGCCGATGAGCAGGGGCACGCTCGCCGCGACCAGGGTGCCGAAGGTGATCACCAGGATGATGAGCGTGATGGGGATCGAGAGCAGCCCGGCGCTCTTGAGGTCATCGCTGATCGTCTCGTTGACGGCCTTGTTCGCGCTCGCGGCGCCGAACTGCTCGATGTCCAGATTCGAATGGTCGGACTGGATGCGCGCCACCGTCGCGAGAACCGGATCGACGCGATCCTTCGCCTCGACCGAATCGCCCGCGATCTCGAAATCGACCAGCGCCGCGTGACCGTCCTCCGAGACGGAACCACCGCTGCGGAGGGGCGACTGGACGTTCTCGACGTAGGCCACCCGCGACAGCCGCCGTGTCACGTCCGCGACCGCCGCCCGGAACTCCGGATCCTTGATCGTGAGCGTGTCGCTCTGGAGGAACACCACCTCGCTCGTCGGCCTGAGGCCCGAACGATCGAGCGCTGCCTCGGCGTCGTGTGACTCGCCTGAGAACTGGTCGACATCGGAGATCGGCTTGGAGCCCACCCCGTTGCCGATCGCGAAGGCGAGGATTGCGAACGCAAGCCATCCAAAGAAGGCCTTCTTACGGTGCTGGCTGCTCCAGCGAGCCATCCGGGCGGCAAGATTGTGGGACTTCATCTCTGCTCCCCTCGAAGCGAGTCGAGTGGCGAGGCGGCGGATGGTTCGGCTCCTAGCTGAGCGTTCAGCAACCGCAACGGTCGCCAGTGCACCGACCGAGGTGCTGGAGCCGGAGGCACGCTCGCCGATGGCTTGGGGCGAAGCGTGGGGGTCAACGTACCACCGCAGTGGACATGAATCCACTGCCGGCTTCGCATTCGAACCCTGCCGGGTGCTCGTGCGTAGTTAGGGTCGTGGTGCGTCCCGGGTATCAAATGCCCGTGCCCGGCGTTGCCGCGCAGGGTGGTTTCAACTGAACTTCAACCGGAGGAGGCCGTCCGTGCTCCATCGCTGGCTGACGCTCGTCGTTGTCCTGGCCGTCGCTGTCACAGCAGGGGGTGCGACCGCCGCGTCCGCGGACCGTGGCGACCGGCATGGCCATCATGCGTGCCACGGCAAGGCTGCGGAGCGGCTGTTCACCCTGGAGCCCGATCCGGCTGGCAATCCGGAGGGAGTCGCCTTTGATCAGCGATCGAACGCCTTCTTCGTCTCGATCACGGCCGACGGCGCCATCTACCGCGGCACGCTCGACAGCGACACGGTCTCGCCCTTCATCGCCGGTGGAGCCGGCAGGGCCGCCGTCGGTCTCGAGGTCCGGCGCGGAAAGCTCTACGTCGCGGGCGGCCCGACCGGATCGATAACCGTCTATGACATCGCCAGCGGCCAGACCGTGGCGACGTTTCAGACCGGCACCGGCGGCTTCCTCAACGATCTGGTGGTGACCCGGAGCGGCGATGTCTACGTGACCGATTCCTTCCGGCCGACGCTGTGGCACGTCACGGCAGCGCAGGTCCGCGCCGGAGCTGGAACGCCGCAGGCTCTGGACGTGAGCGCGATCCCGTACGAGGCGGACGAGTTCAACCTGAACGGGATCGTCGCCACGAGCAGTCGAACGCTGGTCGCGGTGGACACCAACAGTGGTGGGCTGTTCCGGATCGAGCTGGGCAACGGTGGCGCCTCTGTCCGCGAGATCGCGCCCGTGGAGGGCGCGACGGTGCCCGGCGGCGACGGCATGCTGCTCGACCAGGGCCGCCTCGTCGTCGTCCAGGGAGACCCGGCGCAGCTGTCCTTCCTGAAGCTGCGCGGCGCCGCGCGGCGCGCCACGCTCGACCGCACCCAGACCAGCGACCTGCTCCGCGGCCCGTCCACGGTCGACCGGGCGAAGGGCCTGTATCTCGTCGTCAACGCCGACTTCGATACCGGGCAGATGCCGTTCACCGTGGCCGGGCTTCCGCGGCGGCCCCCTACTGGATCTGCATCCCCGAGATAGCCCGGGCGATCACCAGCCGCTGGATCTCTGACGTGCCCTCGAAGATCGTGTAGATCTTCGCGTCGCGGTGCATCCGCTCCACCGGGTACTCCCGCGTGTAGCCGTTGCCGCCCAGGATCTGGATCGCTCGTTCGGTCGCCCAGACGGCCACCTCGCCCGCCTTCAGCTTGCTCATGGAGCCCTCGGCGGCGTCGAAGGGCACGCCGGCCTTGCCCATCCATGACGCGCGCCAGACGAGCATGCGGGCGCAGTCGATCTCCATCTTCATGTCCGCCAGGGCGAAGGCGATCGCCTGGTTCTCGATGATCGGCCGTCCGAACTGAGAGCGCTCCTTCGCGTAGCCGAGCGCATACTCGTAGGCCGCGCGCGCGATTCCGAGGGCCTGGGCGCCCACCGTCGGCCGGCTGACCTCGAAGGTCTTCATCGCCGCCTGGCTCTTGGCCCGCGTGCCCTCCCGGGCGCGTGCCAAGCGCTCGTCGAGCTTCTCCTTGCCCCCCAGCAGGCAGCTTCCCGGCACACGGCAATCGTCGAGGAACACGTCGGCGGTGTGCGAGGCGCGCAACCCGTGCTTCTTCACCTTGGTGCCCATCTCGAGGCCCTTGGTGCCCGGGGGTATCACGAAGGCCGCCTGACCGCGGGCCTTCAGCTCGGGCTCCACCGACGCCACCACCACGTGCACGTTGGCGATCCCACCGTTTGTGGCCCAGGCCTTCTGCCCGTTGATGACCCACTCGTCGCTCGCCTCGTCATAGCGGGCGCGGGTGCGCAGCGAGGAGACGTCCGACCCGGCGTCGGGCTCCGACACGCAGAACGAGCCGACCTGCGGCTCGTTCTCGCTGCCGAAGCACTGCGGCACCCACTCCCCCAGTTGCTCCGGAGTGCCCGCGCTGAAGATCCCGGCCACGGCGAGGGAGGTGCCCATGATCGACATGCCGATGCCCGCGTCGCCCCAGAACAGCTCCTCGTTGACCACCGGCAGCGTGAGCCCGCTCGGATCGGCCCAGAACTGGGCCAGTCCTTCGAAGCCGTAGAGCCCGATCTTGGCGGCCTCCTGGATCACCGGCCATGGGGTCTCCTCGCGCTCGTCCCACTCGGCCGCGGCCGGGCGAACCGTGTTCTCGGCGAAGCCGTGAACCCACTCGCGGATGTCGCGCTGGTCCTGGTTGAGCGCCATCGAGAAGGCGGTGTCCTGCGGGGCGGGCGGCGGCGCCATGGCCTCCTCGGCGGCGGCCGTGGCCTGCTCGGTGGTCACTGCGGTGTCGTCTGCGGCACGGGTGTCGGCGTCCATTCCCTGGGAGCTTGTCATGCCGCTGCGTTCCGCTCGGGCCTGCGCGGCGGGTCGGGCGTGATGCGATTGGCAGTGAGGGGGGTGAGTACGAGGCTGCGTGGGGGGTTCCTGACGAAAGTGTGGCTATAGGGCACCTAACGTCAGGAACCCCCCAGCACACGCTCGGTCCCCACCCCCTCACTGCCAGACGGACCACTGACGCAAGCCACGCAGGCCCGAGCGAAGCACAGCACCCGCCGGACCTGCCACGCCGCGCTCACCGTATGGAGGGCATGACCACCCGCACCCGCATCGCGACACTGCTCATGCCGCTCGTCGGCAGCGTCCTGGCCCTGGCCGTGGCTCCCCCCGCGGCGGGGGCGGACGGCCAGCCCGTGGTGGGAGTCGACGCACGCCCGATCCAGGCTCCGGGTGAGGGAGTGGCCTACATGACGCGCCGGGCCGGAGCCCAGACGGCACTCGAGGCGATCGACGCCGACAGCAAGCGCCGCCTGCGGCGGGTGGTCGTGAAAGGGCGGCTGACGGTACCCGTGGTGGCGTACGACGCCACCCCGAGCGGGCTCAGCGCGGACGGTCGCACGCTGGCCCTGATCCAGCCCCGGCGAGCCTTTCCCCATACCACGACCCGGTTCGCGCTCGCCGACACCGAGAGGTTGCACATCCGGCGGCGATTCGCCCTGAAGGGCGACTTCAGCTTCGACGCCCTTTCCCCCGACGCGCGCACGATGTACCTGATCCGCTACCTGTCGCCGAGGGACGCCACCCGGTACGAGGTGCGCGCGTACGACCTGCGCCGTCAGCGCCTGCTGGAGAAGCCGATCGTGGATCCGCGCGAGCCCGATGAGCGCATGAACGGGTGGCCGATGACCCGCGTCACCGGGCCGGGAGGGCGCTGGGAGTACACCCTCTACAAGGGCTCCGAGTACGCCTTCATCCACGCGCTCGACACCGAGAAGCGGAGGGCGTTCTGCATCGACCTGGAGGGCATGGCGACCGGCCCGGATGGCCTGTGGCGCACCAAGCTCGATCTCGACGGAGGCACGCTCGCCGTGGTGGCCGCAAAGCGTACGCTCGCCCGCGTCGACACCGCCACGTTGCGCGTGAGGATCGCGGGGCACCGGAGGGCGACGACCCGCAGGACGGAGACCGACGACGGCGTCCCGTGGCTGCTCGTGCTCGGCCCGGCGCTACTGGCGGGTGCCGCGCTGGTGGTCCTGAGGCGTCGCGCGGGCTCGCGCCGGACCGCCCGCGCCGAGGCCGCCTAGCGGTTCAGGCAGCGAGGGCCCACAGCTCGGACTCCCTGCCGGAGAGCTGGGACTCCGCCGCGTCGGCGATGCGCCGGGTGGCGCTGTCGAGCGCCCCGGCCGACAGCAGCGTGGCGGCGGCGTTGGCCACGAGGCGGCCCCTGAGGCCGCCACCGCGGCGCATCGCAACGGAAGCGCTGAGCTCGGACCCGGTGCCGTCGCCCGTGACCTCGTAGCGCACGTCCAGGCCGATCGGGCCGTCGGCCGACAGCTCGAGCCCACCGTCGCCGGCGGCGTGGACCTCCACGTCGAAGCCCACCGCCACCCCGGCCAGCCGGCCCGTGACACGGACCTGAGCGCCGGCGTCGAGGCGGGAGTCGTCGCTCTCGCCGAGGTCGAACGAGACGGGCGACCAGCGCCGGATCTCCTCCGGATCGGTGAGGACCTCGAGGAGCTGCTCGGGGGTCGCGTTCGCTGTTGCTGTAGCTGTCCAGGCGGCCACGACGGTGAAGATGCCAGCGCGAGCGCGTCCGGTATGAGCGATCGCGCACACTCCTGTGGACATGAGCACCTCCCCAGACACAGACGTACGCCGCGCGGGCGCCGCCGACGCCGAGGCTATTGGCCGCCTTCTCCACGACTTCAACACGGAGTTCGACGACATCACGCCGGGTCCGGTCGCGCTGGCCGAACGCGTGCGGATGTTGCTCGGCGGAGGTGAGCTCACGGTCCTCGTGGGCGGACCCGGCCCCGACGGGCTCGCGCTGCTGCGCTTTCGCCCGGCCATCTGGACCAGCTCTCTGGAGTGCTACCTGGCCGAGCTGTACGTGGTTCCCGGCCGGCGGGGCCAGGGCCTGGGGCGCGCGCTCGTGGAGGCTGCGATCGAGGTCGCCCGGGCGGAGGGCGCCGACCACATGGACCTCGGCACCGGCGAGGACGACGTGGCCGCCCGCGCTCTCTACGAGAGCCTCGGCTTCGACAACACCGGGGGACGACCGGGCGGGCCGGTCAACTACTTCTACGAGCGCCCGCTCTGACGGGCCAAGCGGGGTCCGCTCAGTCCGGAATCAGGCCCTCGCCCGTGAACTCTCCGCGGGCCTCGTCGAAGGAGATGTCGCGCGGCGGCAGGATCACGTCGGACTCCACGAGCTCGTCGTCGGAGACGCGGTTGCCGTCGTCGGCCACGAGCTCGAGCATCTGCGACCACAGCTCACGGAAGCCGGTCTCGTCGCCCTGATCGATCGCGGCGACCGCCCGGTTGTCGAGCTCGTTCAGGCGATCCGAGTCCTGATCGGGCAGGTTGAACTGACCCTCGCCCGAGATCCGGACGATCACGCGTTCTCCTTCCCCTGCTCAGCGCCCTGCTCGGCGCCCTGCTCGAGCGCCGGCGAGTCGCCGCCGCCCGAGCCGAGCTCGGCCTTCATCTTGGCCAGCTCGTCGTCCACCTGCGCGCCGCTGGTGAGCTCGGAGAGCTCGCGCTCGATGTCGTCCTGGCCGGAGCCCAACTGGGTGATGTCGTCGAACGTACCGGCGGCCTCGAGCTCCTCGACCGCGCCCGCGCGGGCCCGCATCGTCTCGGTCTTGTCCTCGGCGCGCTGCATCGCGAGCCCGAGATCGGCCATCTCCTCGCCCACCCCGGAGGCGGCCTCGGAGATCTTGACCTGAGCCTCGGCGGCCGAGTACTGCGCCTTGATGACCTCCTTCTTGGTCCGGAAGGCCTCGATCTTGGTGCGCAGCTTCTGCTCGTTCTCGGTGAGCTTCTCCTGCTGGCCCTGGAGCTCGGTGATCTGAGAGTCGAGTGACTGCAGCTCGGTCTGGGCGAGGGTCTTGCGCTCGAGCGCCATGCGGGCGAGGTCCTCGCGCCCCTGAGACAGCGCCTGGCGGGCCTGGGTGTCGAGCTTGACCACCTGCTGCTCGAGCTTGGACGACTGCATCTGCAGGCGCTTCTTGGCCGTGACTACGTCGGCGATGCCCTTCTTGACGTTCTGGAGCATCTCGACCTGCTTCTGGTAGCCGTAGTCCAGGGTTTCCCCCGGATCCTCGGTCCGGTCGAGCATTCTCGAGATCTTCGCCTTGATTACGGTGGACATGCGCCCGCCGAGACCTGGCATCTGGCGCCTCCTTCAAACTCGCGTTCGGATCGCCGCCCCACTCGGACGCCGTGCAGCAAGACTAGCCAGCCGCGCTCGCGTGTGATCCTTCAGGCCCATGACCGCCAAGGCACCCTCCGACTCGAGCTCGATCCTCAGCCGCTGGATGGGGGTGGGCGAGGCCAACATCGCCGGCAATGTCCACGGCGGCGTGATCCTGCACATGTGCGATGAGGTGGCGGGAATCGCCGCGGTGCGCCATTGCGGCCTGCGGGTGGTCACCGCGGGGATGGACCGGATGACGTTTCGCCACCCCGTGTTCGTGGGCGCGCTCGTAACCGTGCGAGCCACGGTCAACGCCGCGTGGCGAACGTCGATGGAGGTGGGCGTGCGCGTGGAGTCCGAGAACGTTCGTACCCGCGAGGTCACCCACACCTCCACGGCGTACCTGACCATGGTCGCGCTGGACGACGAGGGCCGGCCGGCGGAGATCCCGCCCGTGGCTCCCGAAACGGCGGACGAGCTTCGGCGTGCTCGCGAGGCGCAGCTGCGGCGCGACAACCGGCTGGAGGAGCGGCGCCACATGGAGGAGCACCGGGAGCGCGGCTAGATCGGCTCGCCCGAGCGGTCCTGCTCGTCGTCGCCGGGCAGCTGCACGAATTCCGTGAAGTGCTCGTCGCGGAAGCGCAAGCGCACCCGCACGATCCCGTGACAGGGCCCGCCGGGCCCCCTCCGGATGCGGAACGAGGCGAGCGATCTCTTGCCCTCGTCCTTCAGGCGGACGAGATCCGCACGGCACGGCAGCGCCTCGTTGAAGCGCCGGGCCGCGGCGGGCGAGGTCAGCCGGTAGGGCACGCCCTGGTCGACCAGCGCCCCGGGGGCGAACGACCTCGCGGCCCGGGCGTAGTCGCCGCGCTCGAGATGGTGGCAATCTCGGGACTGGTAGTGGCGGAAGTTCAGGGGCATGGATCATCAACGACCGCTGCTGGCTCTCCAGTCTGGTTGGTAGTTGTCGGCGTCTTTTTCAGTGGAGCTACGCAGCTAGGCGGCTCGACTCGCATCTCATGCACGTATTGAGTGACCGCTCGTAGGATGATCTGCAACCCTCGATGACGATTTGATCGATCAGGGTCTGACCCCATGGTAGCCCGCGCCACTTTCGGGTCTCAGATATGCGTCGGTTGGACGCCCGGTCTATCTCTGGAGACTCAAGTGGCTCGCCTCGACGACGGTGGGATGGCCGCCGCGGTCCGTCCAGCGCGTGTCGACTTGGGCCTCCTCGATCTCGCCTGTCAGGGCAGCACCACGACGTAGCTCGAGCCACCCTGGGTGACCACTCGATCGCGGCCTCTCGCTCGACCGTAGCGGCAAGAGGCCGATCACCCTTCGAGGTTGCGTCGAGGTCGGGTCGAGGTCCTCGATCGCCCGATCGACGTGGCGTGTGGCGATCCGGTGGCACTTCCCTAAGGAGTGCTGGCAGAACCGCCTCCTATCAGTTGTCTTGACAGTGGGACGTATGGTGTCTAGACTGTGCATGTCGCCCCAAACCCGAGGACGCCCGCTACACGCTGACCGAGCTCGCCGACCTGGCCGGCGTCACGCCCCGCACGGTCCGCTACTACCTCGCCCAGGGCCTGCTGCCGCGGTCGGCGTGTCGGGCCCGGGCGCCAAGTACGACGACACCCACCTCGCCCGCCTGCGGCTCATCCGGCGTCTGCAGGCCCAGCACCAGCCGCTCGCCGAGATCCGCCGCCAGCTCGAATCCCTTGACGACGCGGCCATCCTCGCCCTCGCCGCGGAGCCGGCACCGCGAGCCGCCGCAGACTCCGCGCTCGACTACATCCGACGCGTCACCGCGCCCGCGCCATCGCGCAGTGAGGCACCGCTCCAGCTACGCGCGCCTGCCGCGCCACGCAGGCTCCATGCGACGCCCGCGCCGTCGGCCGTCCGCCGACACCCGATCGACACCCGATCGACGCCCCGGCTCGAGCGCTCCCAGTGGGAGCGCATCGAGCCTCGCGCCGGACGTCGAGCTCCACATCCGTCGACCGCTCGCGCGGCCGACGGCCAAGCAGGTCGATCGGCTCATCACGATCGCCCGCGACCTCTCGAGGAGGACCCGTCCATGACCCGCCTCACCGCCCGCGCCGATCGGCGCCTCATCCGTCCCACACCGCGCAGCCACCGCTTCGTCGCTCGTCGAGGTGACCGCGCCGTCGGCGCCACAGCGACCGCGAGCGCGCGCCCGTCAACCTCGCCTTCGTGCTCGACCGCTCGGGCTCGATGGGCGGCGAGAAGATCGCGCTCGCCAAGCAGGCGGTCGAGGAGGCGCATCGCGACGCCTCGACGCCCGCGACCGCTTCAGCGTCGTCGTCTACGACGACCAGATCGACGTCGTCGTCGAGAGCACGCCGGCGTCCGCCGAGGCGCGCCGCAACGCGATCGAGCGCCTGCGCGACGATCGATGCGCGCGGCAGCACCGACCTGTCGGGCGGCTGGCTGCGCGGCTGCGAGCAGGTCGCCGACGCACCTGTCGGCGCGAGGCGTCGACCGCGTCCTGCTGCTGACCGACGGCCTCGCCAACGTGGGCATCACCGACCGCGACGAGCTCGCCCGCCACGCCGCCGAGCTGCGCGCCCGGGGCGTGTCGACCACGACGTTCGGCGTCGGCAACGACTTCGACGAGGCGCTGCTCCAGGCGATGGCCGACGCCGGTGGCGGCCACTTCTACTACATCGCGGACGCGCGACGCAGATCCGCGACCACATCGCGAGCGAGGTGGGGGAGACGCTCGAGGTCGTCGCGCAGCGACGTCGAGCTCGAGGTCCTCGCCGGCGAGGGCGTCCGGGTCGAGACGATCAGCCCGCACCGGCTCGAGCGGCCGCGGCACGCCGGACGATCGTCGCGCTCGGCGACCTCGTCGCCGACCAGGGCGTCGACGTCCTGCTGCGGCTGACCTTCCCGTACGGCGAGCTCGGCCGCGAGACCGGGCTGATCATCAGCGTCGACCGACCGCGACGGCGTGTTCGCGGCGGCCGGCGTCGGCGATGCGCGCCTGACCTGGACGTGGGCCGACGACGCCGCCAACGACGCGCAGCCGCGCGACGCGGACGTCGACCGGGCGGTCGCCCGCCAGTTCGCGGCCCGTGCCCGGCAGCGGGCGGTCGCGGATAACCGGAACCGCGATTACGACCAGGCGCAGTGGTGGCTGACCTCCACCGCGAAGCGAATCCGCAAGTACGCCGGCCGCGACAAGGAGCTGCGGGCGCTCGTGGCGGAGCTCGAGGCGGAAGCGCAGCACTTCGCCGCTCCGATGCCTGCCCAATTGCTCAAGCAAGTCCACTTCGCGAGCGCCAACGTCGCGCGCTCACGTGATGTGCACGGCCGGGCATGCCGGAGTCGATGACAGCAGAGGACTTTCGAACCAGGGCGAACGTCGCGGCGGAATGGAATCCTCGCGTTCCGTCACGTACAGGAGATCCCGTGCCGACCGTGGCTCTCGCACCCGAGGACGCCCGCCGCGCCCTCTACATCGACTTCGAGGGACGCAAAGATCGACCGCCGATCCTACTCGGATGTACGCGCCGCAATCGTATTCGCAGTGATCTGTCGGTCTGGCAGGCGATCATCGACCCACGGTTCGAGTCGCTCGCGCAGGCGGACGGCCTTGAGTCACTGACGCTTTCTGACGCTGTCGAGCGGATCCTGGTCCGCGCCGAGGCCAAGCATCGACTGATCGTCGCGTGGAGTCAGCACGAGCTGGATGTGGTCAGCCAGTACGTGCCGGAGCACCTCGAACGCTTCGCTGCGAGGTACGTGAACGCGCGCACCCTTGCCGTCCGGTGGCGCAACAAGTGCCACGACGGCACGAGGCCTGCGACCAACACGCTGGCTGACTATCTCGAGTTGACCGGCTACCGCGTGCCCGATTGGCGCAGGCCCGGGACGCGCTGGCGAGACGATCGGAATCCTCGAGCGCGCATTCGACGCAGGACGTTCGGCGAGCGACCTCACCGACAACCAGCGTCGTCGGTGGCGCGACCTTCGTGAACACAACCGGCACGATTGCACGGGGATGCGATCGATCTGCATGATCGCCGCCGATGCGATCGCCAGGGCAGATCGTCGCCACGAATCTCGCCAACCACGCCCGACGCCGGTCGCATCATCCCCATCCTGCGCCGAGATGGCCTGACCGCTAGGCATCAGGTGAACCGCCTCGTAGGCGAATCGCCGTCACTGCGCTTGATCCGGAACGGTTCTGTAGACAGGACTGGTCGTCGCGCCTCGGCGTGATATGTGCGGTCGTCTTCGACGGCCTGCCGGAACCACGCCAAGACCGACTTGGCCGGGATCACATCCGCCTGAACGCACGCCGCGAACAGCGCGTTCACGGTCTCCCGCCATTGCTCGTACTCGTCGTCGATCATGTCGGCACCTCCCACAACAACGTGCGGGCGCCCGATTGACGCGTGCGCGAGCATGCGCGCAGTTCTGCGCGCGCGTGCGCAGGGACGCGCGAGGGTCCATTGCCGGGCTAGCCGGCCCGTGCGTTCGACCAGGATGAACGCGCATCGGCGAGCGCACTCCACGAAGCGGCCCGGATGTGATCCGCTTCGTCGGGGATCGACCCGTGGCCTCGGGTCGATGATGCCCTTGGCCCCGACGAGCATGCCTGGGCAAGTTCGCGCGGTGTCTCGACGCTGTTGATTCAAACGGATCATCGGGTTGGCCTGACGTAGCCCACGTCGACCAGCTGCGACGCTTCGCGCTCGAACTCCGATGAGGTCACATCGCTTTGACAGGAGAGGTGTCACAACCTGGGGACACGGTAGCGCTGGATCTGCGATCGACCGGGATCGTGGACCGATCGGAGGCCCCGCCGTGATCACCGCCTACACCGTGCTCGTCGAGCGTCCTACGAACCGCGTCGAGCGCTCATGCTCATCGAAGATCCACCTACTCGATTATCTGCGACTCGACGCCCGCAAGCTCGCGCTCGCGTCGCGGCCGCAACCAGGACGGGACGCTCCGCCCGTACAGGCTGCCAGTTCTGCGATGAGTGGCACCTCGGGCATGGGCGCCGCCGCACTAAGTAGAGTTACGGCGTGATCGGCCAACCGAGCGATCAGCGCGCATTCGGTCAGTCGGTGGTCGTCTTGCAGGCCGGCGACATTACGCGCGTGCCTGCGGATGCCATCGTGAACGCGGCGAACGACGCCTTTCGTCACGGAGGCGGCGTCGACGGTGCGCTTCGAGCCGCAGCCGGCGCGGAACTCTCAGGCGAGATGCGCCAACGCTACCCCGCCGGGACGCCTACGGGTCCGCCGTCGCCACGAGTGCCTACGCGCTGCCGGCCCGCTGGGTCATCCACGCGGTCGGTCCGGTATGGGGGTTCGGCGGTCAGGACAAGCTCGATCTCCTGGCCAGCGCGTATCGCTCGGCGCTTGAAGTGGCTGAAGAACTCGGAGCGAAGTCCGTCAGCATGCCTGCCATCAGCGCGGGCACCTTCGGCTTCCCGATCGACGCTACGGCCGACGTCGCACTCCGGACGGTGCGCGACCACCTGCTCGGCGAAAGCCAGATCGAACGTGTCACGTTCGTCCTCCGAGGCGACGCCATCGAGGCGTTCAGTCGCCGCCTTCAGACGATCTGATCCCAGACGGGCTTGACCCGCTAGGTCACCGGTCGCAGCGCTGGGGGCCTAGCTCGTCGATGACCCTCGGTGATGACGTTTGTGTCAGCGGGCGGATGTTGCCGCGGACCCGCTCCGTGCGTCATGGACAGCGAAGACCGTGACCGTGTCGGCGGTCTCGTCATATTGGTAGATCACCAGCATCCACGGCCACGGTCCAAGGATCAGCCGGAATGCCTGCCAGCCTCTGATCAGCCTCCGGCCTGCGAGCGGGAACGTTTCGAGCTGGGATAGCGATCGACGCACGCGTTCACGGGTGTCCTTGGGCAGTCGGCGGCTGACGATCAGCTGCGTAAGGTCCGTCCTCGCGCGTTGCGCAACGACGACCCTTGCCATGGATCAGAGCTGGTCGAGGGGGACGACGCGCCCAGCCTTGGCATCTGCGACGCCTTCCATCGTCCGCTCCCACGCGCCGGGGATCGAGTCCAGGAGCGCCGTCAGCGTGGCCGCTTCCGGATCGACCTGATCGAGAGCAGTGGAGAGCAGCGAGCGCGCGACCGTGCCCGGCTGGACGTAGAGGCGAGCAGCCAACTCATTGAGCCTCGCGGCATGCTCATCGTCGAGCACGATGTTGTAGCGCTTTCCTTGCTCGCCGGCCATTCTCACCACCTACTGCACAACTCGTGTAGTCCAGCGTAGTCACGTGCAGGATCGAGGTCAAACCCTGACGGTCAGCGGACGGAAGCGGCATTAGCCTGGTTCGAGCTCCGCTCGCGCCTTCAGGTCGGTCGCATACCGCTCGAAGATCGGGGGCGAAGTCCGGCAGCCTCCCGGCGATCATGGGCAGCATCGGGCCGCTGAAGACCTCCGTCATCTCGAACCGCGTGGAGCGGCCATCCTGCGCCGGTGTCAACGTGTAGGTCCTGACACCGAGGAACAGCGGATTGCCCTCGCGCCACTCCATCATCCGGTTGGCTTCGAACCGCGTGACCTTCGGTGCGAACGTCCTCCCCGGAGCCTCGGGCACCTGCATCTTCACGGTCCCACCGAGCTCGATCGGACCCTCGATGCTCGTCAGCGTGGAGTTCCAATCCGTCATGCCGGGCGCATCGGTGAGGAGCGACCAGACGCGTTCGGCAGGTGCGTGGATGTCGGTCGCGACCGAGCACTCCATCCGGAACGTCGATCTCGATGCCTGAGCCGTGATCGGGCCGGATTCCGTCATCAGCAGCAGGATACGCGGCCGACAGGAATGGGGCTTCAGTAAGACGACGGATGAGCTGGTTTGACAAGTCGACAGGCAGTAAGACTCGACCGTACGCTGTCGGCCATCCTCGAGGTCGGCGGAGCGTGTGACGCCCGTTGACAGTTCGTGGTGATCGTTGGGAGGGTTCCGTCGTGGAGACCCGCCCGTGGCTCGCCCCCGAACTGACGGCGCGGCACCGGCTGCCGATGCATTCGGTCGCGCACGCGGACCGGATCGACCTCGACGGTGAGCGCCCACCGCGGCCTGGGTACCGCGAGCTGCGGCCCGGATACCCTGCCGGAATACCTTGTGGGACCGGGCGAGTATCGCTGGTCGTGGTCGCTCCACCGGCTCGACTGATCCGACACGCCGTACCATTCGCCGAACCGCGCCAGGAGGGTCGCAGATGAGCACGCCCGCAGCGATCAACCGGTTCGTGCCAGCGCCGGACCAGTTCGCGTGGACCTTCGGCGGCGTCGAGCCGATCATGCGGGTCCGTCCGCGTGAGGTCCTGGATCTCTACACCGAGGACGCCTTCGGCGGCAAGATCCGATCGAGTAGCGACCTGCCCAGCACGTCGATCGAGTACCCGTTCATCAACCCGCAGACGGGTCCGTTCTACGTCGAGGGCGCCGAGCCCGGCGACACGCTCGCGATCCACCTCATCGACGTCCAGCCGGCACGCGACTGGGCTGTCTCCACCACGGTCCCGCTGTTCGGCTCGCTGACGGGCACGAAGTTCACGCCCACGCTGCAGCCGCCCTTGCCGGAGAAGACGTGGGTCTATGCCGTGGACCAGCCCAACCGCCGGGTCATCTATCGCGCCCTCGACTCAGACTACGAGGTCGCGCTGCCGCTGCAGCCGTTCCTGGGCACGGTCGGCGTGGCGCCGGCGGCAGGCGAAGCCCGCAACGTGCTGGTGCCCGAGGCGTTCGGCGGCAACATGGACACCCCAGAGGCTCAGGCAGGCACGACGATCTATCTCGGGGTCAATGTGCCGGGCGCGCTGTTCTCGGTAGGCGATGGTCATTACACGATGGGCGAGGGTGAGGTCTGCGGCGTGGCCGTGGAGGGCGCCACGGACACGCTTCTGACGGTAGACCTCATCAAAGGCGTCTACTGCGACTGGCCCCGCCTGGAAGACGACGTGTCGATCATGGTCGCGGGTTCGTACCGGCCGCTGGAGGACGCCTTCCGGATCGCCCACACCCAGTTGATCTTGTGGATCGCCAACGCCACCGGACTGTCCTTGATGGACACATATCAGCTGGTCACGCAGGCGTCGCGCTCGCCGATCGCCAACGTGGTCGACGCGAACTACACGATCGTGGCCAAGATGCCCAAGCAGTACCTCCCAGCTGACGTCGAGTGGATGGGCGGTGCGCACGAGCGGCTGCGCAAGATCGGCCACGCGGTCCGCGCGGACAAGGATCCACGCTAGCGCGAGTGCGAACCGGTATAGACTGGATCGACACGGAGGTCGGCTGAATGACCTCGAGGGGGCAGACCGACATGACCGACGACCGCGAGTCGTCCGGGCACATCCCGATCCATCGCCGGATCGCCGATCAGCTGGCGACCGCGATCGAGCAGGGCGACTACCGTCCGGGCAGCCGTCTGCCCTCGGAAGCCCGGCTCGTCCGTGAGCTGGGCGTCAGCCGAGGGACCGTCCGCCACGCGCTCGCCTCACTCCAGCGTCGCGGCCTGACGGAGGCGGTGCCGTCGCGCGGGACGTTCATCCGGGGTCCCGCGCCGGTCAAGATCGAGCACCGTCGTCGGGTGATCGGCGTCGTCGTACCCTCGGTCGCGATGCCCTACGTGCCGGCGGTCCTCGCCGGGATCGAGGACGAACTGCACGGCCACGGCTATAGCCTGCTCGCGGGTAGCAACGGCTCGAGCCGGGAGCAGCAGGCCGGCCGGGTCAAACGGATCGTGGACGAGGGTGTCAGCGGCCTCATCGTCTACCCCATCGACTATGAGCCCGACCCGGACCTCTTCGCGAAGCTCGCGGCGGGCGGACTGCCGATCGTCCTGATCGACCGGCACCTGATCGGCCACGCCTTCGACGCAGTGCTCGCCGACAACGTGGGCGGCGCCTTCACCGCCGTTACCCACCTCCTCGATCAGGGCCATCGCCGCGTCGCCTTCGTGTCGACCGACAATCTCACGACGACGTCGGTCGCCGAGCGACTCCAGGGGTACCAGCAGGCGCTGGCGGCGGCTGGCATCCCCGACGATCCCGCCCTCCGGTTCGATCGCATTCGGGTGGGGACGAGTTGGGGGGACGACTACCGGGTCGCGAAAAAGGAAAACGTCGAGCGCATCCGTCGGTTCCTGGCTCGCTCCGACGCGACCGCGGTCTTCGCCTTGCACGACCATCTCGCGCTCGAGGTCGTCGAAGCTGCTCGGGCGCTCGGCCGGCGCGTGCCGCTGGACCTGGCCGTCGCCGGGTTCGACGACGATCCGCTCGCGGGCGCCCTGTCGGTGCCTCTCACGACCGTCGCCCAGCCACGAGAGCGTATCGGCCGCGTCGCAGCTCGGATCATGCTCGACCGGATCGGTGGAAGGCGCACGGAGCTCGCCAGGATCGTGCTCCCGACCAGGCTCGTGGTCCGCGCGTCGAGCGTCGGCGCGGGGACACTCGAATCCGTGCCTGCATAAGGCTGTGTTCTTGACTCGGGATGGTCGCGTGGTCAAGATGTTGAGCCTGCGGTTCAGTCCGGTCTAGACCGTCGACGGCAGGCGGCGGGCCTGAGCGGGCCGCATGGAGGAGCCGCCTTTGGTCGTCGTGCCAGGCCCTCGCCACACGCCCGTTGTGCGCTTCACTCGCGTGCCTCGGGCTGCCTCGCACTCGACGGGCTCTGCTCCATTGCCGCCCCGACCGGCAGACCGATGAGAGGAGGAGTCATGAGTGAGTCTCTACGGCGGTCCCCGTTCGTCTTGACGGTAGCGATCGTCCTCGTAGTCGGGGCATGTGCCGCTCCTAGCGGTGCGAGCCCCGGCGCCAGCGGTAGCCCGGTGGCGGGCGCCAGCGCATCGGCCGCCGCGAGCGGCCCCGAAGAGTCGACCGTGACCGGTGCGACGTGCCAGCAAGGTGCCACCGAGGTCAAGTTCTGGACGGAGCACACACCACCCGCCTCGGACACCATGGCGGCGATCGTCGAGTCGTTCAACCAGGCCAACCCGGACATCTGCGTGAAGATGACGATCGTGCCCGGCACCGAGACGAACATCGCCAAGCTGCTGACGTCCATCCGGGGTGGCGCAGCGCCCGACGTCTATCTGGCGGACCGTTTCACGGTGCCGCAACGGGCATCCGAGGGTGTGCTGGCAGAGCTTCCTGAAGCCGGAGCGCTGAAGGACCAGTACCTGGAGTTCGCCTGGAACGAGACGCAGTATCAAGGCAAGACGTTCGCACTGCCGTTCGACACCGACGCGCGAGCGCTGTTCTACAACAAGGACATGATCGAGGCGGCGGGCGAGGATCCCGCCAAACTCGATATCGCCAACGGCCCGGCGACCATCGCCGAGGTCCTGGCGATCGCGGACAAGATCACGAAGGAAGACGCGAGCGGCAATTACGAGACGATGGGCTGGATCCCGGGTGGCCCCGGACCGGGCGGTCAGCCGGGGGCGATCGACCAGGGCTGGCACTACACCTGGGGCTTCGCCCACGGCGGCAAATTCGCCGATACCGCGACCTGCAAGGTCACCCCGACCGATCCGGGTGTCGTGGCGGGCTTCCAGTTCCTCTCTGACTTCGCGAAGCAGCGCGATCCGGAGAAGATCACTCGGTTCGTCAGCACGAACATGCCGGATCCCACCAACCCTGCCCAGCAGAACGCGTTCACGACCGGCAAGCTGGCGATGATCGTCACCGGCGACTGGCGGATCGATGAGATGGCCAAATATTCGCCGGACACGAACTTCGGCTTCACCTACATCCCGGTCCCCAACGAGGGCGATGAAAGCGCCACATGGGCCGGTGGCTGGTCTGTGGCGCTCATCCCCGACTCCAAGGCGCCGGAGCAGGCCTGGAAGTTCATGCAGTACTTCGCCGGTCCGGAAGGCCAGAAGGTCTACACCAAGGAGACCAAGCACCTACCCACGCTCAGCGCGCTGCTCACCGACGCGTCGTTGTACGACGAGCAGCACAAGACCTTCCTCGACTTCATTGACGTGGCCACGAACCGGCCGCCGCTGGCGGTCGGAGCCACCTACTGGGACGCTCTGACAGAAGCCCAGGGCGCTGTCGAGCTCAACACCAAGGAACCGGCCGCCGCGCTCCAGGAGGTCCAGGACGCGGTCCAACCAAGGCTCGACGAGGTCGGCTGCTGATCGCCCGAGAGCCGTGAGTCGCGGGGATCGGCCATCGATCCCCGCGGCCAGCCTCTTCGAAGACTCTACGAACGACCGGCCAGATGTCTGAAGCCTCTCCGGCCATCCCTCGCGCACGCCTCGGTCGTCGCCGGATGGGTGCGATGGAGCGTCGGAACTTGCGCTGGGGTCTGCTGTTCATCAGCCCCTGGCTGTTCGGCTTCCTGGTGCTGGGCGTCTTCCCGATCCTCTACACGTTCTACCTGAGCCTGACCCGTTACTCGGGCCTGCGGGACCCGATCTTCATCGGTGTTGCGAACTACCAGCGGATGGCCGCCGACCCGCAGTTCTGGAAAGCCACCTACAACACGCTCTACTACACGCTTCTCGCAGTTCCGATCGGCGCCGCGGTGGCCATGGGCCTGGCGCTCATCATGAACCAGAGGCTGAGAGAGGTCGCGGTCTATCGGGCGATCTACTACCTCCCATCGATCCTCCCGGTCTTCGCGATCTCGTTCATCTTCGTTGTGTTCCTCAACCCAGGGTACGGGCTGTTGAACCACGCGCTCACCAGCATCGGGCTGAGATCTCCCAACTGGCTGGGGGATCCGGCCTACACCAAGCTCGCCCTGGTGATGATCGCCCAGCTCGGCGCCGGTCAGTTCGCGTTGATCTTCCTGGCCGGTCTCAAGGGGATCCCGGTCGAGCTCTATGAATCCGCCTCGATCGACGGGGCGGGCCCCTTCCGCAAATTCTTCAGCATCACGCTGCCGCTGATGACGCCGGTGATCCTCTACGACTTGATCATCGGGTTATCGCTAGGGCTCCAGGTCTTCACACCCGCGTTCATCCTCACCGGCGGCGGCGAGCGAGCCGCAGGTCCCGATAACTCGCTGCTGACGTTCGTCTTCTTCATCTACCGGCAAGCCTTCCAGTTCGGCCAGATGGGCTATGCAGCGACCGTGTCCGTCGTGCTCTTCATCACCAGCCTGATCCTCGCGATCGTCGTCTTCCGATGGGCCCGCAGCTGGGTCTACTACGAGGCCGTCAGGTGACAGGCCTCAATGCCACGGAGCCGATCGCGCGCCCGTTGACCGCGCGTCGGCGCCGGCCGTCGCGCCTCCTCACACGATCCATCCTGCCGCGGATCGTGGCGATCCTGTTCGCGCTCCTGTTCATCGTGCCCTTCTACTGGATGTTGATCAGCGCGGTGAAGTCGCCCCAGGAGGGGACCCGGGTCCCGCCCACGCTGATCCCGGAGACCTTTGTCTGGCAGAACTTCGCAGACGCGGTCAGCTTCATCCCATTCTTCCTGTTCGGGCTGAACTCTTTGATCATCACGCTCGGCATCACGATCGGCTCCATCCTCTCCAATACGCTGATCGCCTACGGGTTCTCACGCATCGATTGGCCGGGGCGGGACAAGGTGTTCTACCTCTGCCTGGCCACGATCTTCCTGCCCTACCCGGTGATCCTCGTCGCACTGTTCGACATCTTCGGCAAGCTGCCGTCGTTCGGGATCCAGGGCTCGGACTCATGGGTCAACACGTTCCTGCCGCTGATCGTGCCCGCGTTCTTCGGGAACCCGTTCTACATCTTCCTCATGCGCCAGTTCATGCTCGGGATCCCACGCGAGCTGTCCGATGCCGCCCGGGTGGACGGGGCAAGCGAGTTCCAGACCTTCTGGAAGGTCATCTTGCCGCTGACCAAGCCGGCGGTCACGGTGGTTGCGATCTTCGCGGCGGTCGGGGCGTGGAACGAGTTCCTGTTGCCACTCCTCTACCTGCACGAGCAATCGAAGTACCCGCTCGCCGTGGGACTCGCGTTCTTCACCGGCGAACACGACGTCAGTTACAACCTGCTGATGGCGGCGGCGACGTTGGTGGTGCTGCCGGTCGTGGTCGTGTTCCTGCTCGCTCAGCGGTTCTTCATCGAGGGGGTCACGGTCGGCGGGGTGAAGGGTTGACGCCGCACGTCGCGACGGTCGCTGGCCAGCCGATCCCCGTCGGCGTCCTCGAGGAGCGGATCGCCCGGATTCGCGTGGGGCCACGCGGGCGCCATCTGCCGCCATCCGGCGCGCCCGGCTACGCGGAGTTCTGCCGCTGGGTCGTCCGGGAGCTCGTAACGGAGGCGATCATCGCGCATGACATCCGCGCCCGTGGGCTCGAGGAGGTCTCGGAGCTCGTGCTCGCCGTCACGGAGGATGTCGTCGTCGCGGAGGAGGACATGCGCTCCTACTACGATCGTAACCAGGACCTCTATCGCCGGCCGGGGACGGTGATCCCGTACGAGGACGCCCGAGCGTCGATCGAGGCGGAACTCCTGGTTGCCGCGCGTGGCCGAGCGTTCGACCTCTGGCTCGAAGGGCGGCGCCGGCAGCTGGCGGTCGTGGAGCCGGGATATGAGCATCCAGCCGATCCGCGGTATGGCTTTCCCAGCCACCGCCACTGAACGCGAGGTCAGCACTTTGGCACGGGTCGTTGTGACGGGCGGAAGCGGCAAGGCCGGGCGGGCGGTGGTCGACGACCTGGTCGCCTCGGGTCACGACGTGCTGAACGTGGACATGGTCGCGCCCCGCCAGGAGGTCGGACGCTTCCAGCGTGCCGATCTGACCGACCTGGGTGAGGCGATCGAAGTCCTGCGCGAAGCCGATTCCGTGGTGCACCTTGCGGCCATCCCGGCTCCCGGTATCCGCACGGTGGGGGCGACGTTCGAGATCAACACGCTCAGCACCTACAACGTCTTCAGCGCGGCGACGCAGGTGGGGCTGGAGCGCGTCGTGTGGGCGTCGAGCGAGACGGTCCTGGGCTTGCCGTTCGGCACGCGCCATGCGCGCAACCTGCTAGATGCTGCGGCCGCCCCGGGCCATGTCGCTGAGCCAGACTACGTCCCGATCGACGAGCGACATCCGCGCCGGCCGCATTCGAGTTACTCACTCTCGAAGGTCGTGGCCGAGGACATGGCGGCCGAGTTCGCGCGGTGGAGCCGGATACCGTTCATCGGCCTGCGCTTCTCGGCGATCCGCGAACCCGCCGAGTACGACGACTTCCCGAGCACGTGGGACGACCCCCACGCCGGCGAGTGGAACGTTTGGGGGTACGTCGATGCTCGGGACGTCGCCCAGGCCTGCCGGCTGAGCCTCACCGCCGACGTATCGGGGGCCGAGGTGTTCATCATCGCCGCGGCGGACACGAGCTCCGCCCGGCCGGATGACGAGCTGCTCACCGCCTGCTTCCCGTCCGTGCCCGTGCGAACCCGGATCGGAGACCACGACACACTGCTCGCCATCGGCAAGGCCCGGCAGCTGCTTGGGTACGAGCCGGCCCACTCCTGGCGCGATAGCGTCGGGGTGGAGAGGGCCGCCCTTCGGGACCGGCGAAGGACGGTAGAGCCGTGAAAGTCATTGCTGCCGCCGCGACCAACCTGTTCGTTGGGTCCGAGGACGAGCCGCGCCAGGTGGTGCGGCTCACCGTCGTAGCAGAAGACGGGGACGGGGGAGAGCCTGCCCGCGTCACGATCGAGGGCGATCGGGTTCGGAGCGAGTCGGCGGTGACCGTCGGTCCGCTGCGACCGGGCGACCAGGCCACGCTCGAGATCGGCGTTACGGTGGACGAGGGTGCGACCTCTGGCGAATCCCTGACCGCGGACGTCGTCGCGGAGCACGTCGGCAGATCCGTTCGCCATCCCTTCGACTTCGAGGTGAGTGAGCCAGGCTGGCGGCTGTTCATGATCTCCCACTTCCACTACGACCCGGTCTGGTGGAACACCCAGGCGGCGTACACGGAGTCCTGGGCGACAGCCATCCGTTACCGCGTTGGCTTCCAGGAGCCGGGACTGGCACTGGTCAAGGCGCATCTCGAGATGGCCCGCCGCGACCCCGACTACAAGTTCGTGCTCGCCGAACTCGACTACCTCAAGCCGTACTGGGATGTCTACCCGGAGGACCGCGAGTACATCCGACGACTGCTGGCCGAGGGCCGGCTGGAGCTGATGGGTGGCACGTACAACGAGCCCAACACCAACCTCACCAGCGCCGAATCCACGATCCGCAACGCGATCTACGGGGTTGGCTACCAGCGCGACGTGCTGGGTGGCGCGCCGGCGACTGCCTGGCAGCTGGACGCCTTCGGCCACGACCCGCAGTTCCCGGGGATCATGGCCGACGCCTCGATCACGTCGAGTTCGTGGGCCCGTGGTCCGTTCCACGAGTGGGGTCCCAACTGGGTACGCGGGCCGGCCCGCATGCCGATCGCGCAGATGGCCGCCGGCGATGTCCCGCGGATGCAGTTCCCGACCGAGTTCGACTGGGTGGCCCCAAGCGGCCGGGCGCTGCTCACGTGTTTCCAGGCCGACCACTACTCGGCGGGCTGGTGGCTGGAATCGTCGCCCACCCTGGAGCGGGCCGAAGCGGAGGTCCATCGGCTGTTCACCGAGCTGGCGACGATGGCCGCGACCCGGAACGTCCTCTTGCCGATGGGCACCGACTACTCGCCGCCCAACCGCTGGCAGACGGCGATCCAGCGCGACTGGAACGCCCGGTATGTCTGGCCGCGGTTCCTGACCGCGATCCCGCGCGAGTTCTTCGACGCGGTGCGCGAGGAGATGGCGAGTCGCGGGCGCCGATTCACGCCGCAGACGCGGGATATGAACCCGGTCTACACGGGCAAGGACGTCTCGTTCATCGACACGAAGCAGGCGCAGCGGCTTGCCGAGAACACGCTCCTGACCGCTGAGAAGTTCGGGACGATCGCGAGTCAGCTGGGTGCTCGCTACCCCAGCGAAGCAGCCGACAAGGCATGGCGCCAGCTGCTCTACGGCGCCCACCACGACGGGATCACGGGCTCCGAATCCGACCAGGTCTACCTCGATCTCATGGGCGGCTGGCGCGAGGCCGTGGAGCTCGCCCGGAGTGCGCTCGACGGGGCGCTCGACCATCTGGCCTCACAGATCGATACGTCGGGCGACTCGCGGGCGGTGACGGTCTTCAATCCGTCGTCCTGGCCTCGCACGGACGTCGTCCACATTCCCACGGCCGACCCTCCCGACTACGTACACCTGGTCGACGATGCGGGCGCCCGGATGCCGGTCCTCATGGAGGCCGGAACGGTCTCGTTCATCGCGAAGGACGTGCCGGCGCTCGGGTATCGAACGTATCGCCTCGCCGGAGATGACGCCGCCGAGTCCGCCGACGACGCGGGCTGGCAAGCGGTCGACGGCGACACGATAGAGAACGAGACATACGCGGCGCGCATCGATCCGCGACGGGGTGGCACGCTCGTGAGCCTGATCGACAAGCGGACCGGCAAGGAGATCATCACGCCGGGTGGGGCCGCGAACGAGCTGCTGGAGTACCGCGAATACCCGAACCACCCGCTGTTCGGGGAGGGACCATGGCATCTGACGCCGGACGGACGGGTGGTCGGGTCAGCCGAGGGACCCGCCAATGTCCGCGTCGCCGCGTCGCCGATCGGACAACGAGTCGGCGTCGAGCGCCTGTTCCAGGGCTGCCGGCTGGAGCAGGAGATCGTCCTCTGGGAGGGCGTGGACCGGGTGGATCTCACGACCCGCCTGCACGACTACCGGGGCCAGGATCGGTTGTTCAGGATCCGGTTCCCGGTCGCGGTCCAGGGCGGCGCGCCCATCTCCGAGGTCGGCAACGCGGTCGTGGGCCGTGGCTTCGGGACCCCCAACGTCGACGTGGGCGAGGTCCCGTTCACGCTCGACAATCCGGCGTACGACTGGTTCGGCCTGGGTGCTACCGCCCGAGTGGCGCTCAGGGACCCGGGTGGCGGGGAGCCGTACGCCTCCAGCGCGATCGGGATCGTCGAGCTGATCGTGCCCGACGATCCGGCGCTCGACGAGGACATCCGACGCCTATCGATCGCGCTCGTCCGCAAGGGCGTGACTTCCACGGTCACGCGCCACGACGGCGATCGCTACGGCGTGATGCATATCGACTCGAACCTGCCGGACGTCCGGATCGCCATCGGTGGCCCGTCGGACAACCGCTTGGTTGCCGAGCTCCTGGAAGCGTCGGGATCCGACTACCGGGACGAGTTCGAGCGCCAGCTGAGCGCCGACGGCCGGGCGCGGATGTGGGTCTCAGCCACGTCCGAGGCACGTCGCCAGGAAGCCTTCCCGGACCTCCGGGGAGTCCGCGCCCTTCCCGTCCTGATCGTGGCTGGGGACGTCGAGGCCTTGGCGGATGATCTCGAGGACGCTGTCATCGACGTGTTCCAGCCGCGCGGCCTCGCCGGTCCGATGGGCCTGGTCGAGGATTACACGGTCGCCGTCCTCAACCGCGGGCTACCCGGGTTCAACGTCGAGCGAGGGGGCAACCTCTACCTGTCGCTGCTCCGGTCGTGCAGCGGCTGGCCGTCCGGTGTCTGGATCGACCCCCCGCAGCGCTCTGTACCTGATGGCTCCAACTTCCAGTTCCAGCACTGGAGCCACACGTTCGAATATGCGCTGACCTCCTCGATCGGTGACTGGCGCTCCGCGGACACGGTCAGGATCGGTCACGAGTACAACAACCCACTGATCGCCCGCGTCCTGGATGCGCATCCCGGCGAGCTGCCCGCCACGACGAGCTTCGTGCGCGTGGAACCGACGTCGGTCGTGCTGTCGGTTCTGAAGCCCGCGGGCGATCCGCTGGCCCGTCAAGCGCGTGCCACGCTCCGCATCGGCGATCCCGTGGTCATGCGCCTCTACGAGTCGGCGGGATCGCCGACCGACGTCACCGTCCGCGCGCATCGACCGTTCGCGAGTGCCGAGCTGACCGACCTGCTCGAGGAGTCATCCCGTCCCGCCGACATCAGCGATGGTGCGATCCGCCTGTCGATCGAGCCGTTCGAGATCGTCACGCTCCGGGCGCAGTTCGAGGGCGCGCCTCGGCCGGCGGAAGAGGCGATCCGCCCGGTCCCGGCCGTCGAGCCCGCCCAGCCGGTCTTCGCCGACTACTGGCGACACAACAAGGGCCCGGCGCCGATCGGCTACCAGCCGGTAAGCGTCCAGATCAGACCGTCGCGGGTCGAGGTCTCCGGTCCGTTCGACCTGCCGATCACCGTCGCGTCCGAGCGCACCGACGAGGCGGTCGAGGGCGCCGTCGTGGTCGACGTCCCGCCCGGATGGGAAGCGTCATCATCAGAGCAGCCATATCGGCTCGAGCCGGGTGCGCATCTGGCGATCGAGGTGAATGTGTCGCCAGGCGATGCTGCGCCCGGGCGGTACTTCGTCGCCGCCCGGATCGCCGATGGCGGACAGGACCATGAGGACGTCGTGGCCGTCGACGTCCGACCGGGGGCGGCACCGCAGCGCACCGAGACGGCGGAACGGTCGCGCTCACTGGCGTTGGCGGTCGAGCGGTCCCTCGCGACCGCCAGCCTCGATAGCGACCGGCCGACATTCCGGGACGACGATGACGACGTGCCGATCGATGAGTTGCTAGCGGAGCTCCTCGATCGTCGCGTCGCCGTGGCGCCAGGGGAGCGTGCCCGGTTGCGAGTCTCACTCCGAAACTGCGTCGCCAGCGAGATCCGCGGCGAGGCCCAGGTGATCAGCCCCTACGACACTTGGGGTTACCTCCACCCATGGACCCAGGGGTTCGCTGTCGCTGCCGGCGAGGAAACAGCGCTCGAGTTCACAGTGGCGCCGCCCGTTGGGTCCCCGGCCGGCTCGTGGTGGGCGCTCATCAAGGTGATGTACTTCGGCCGGCTGCTCTATACGGAATCGATCCCGGTCGAGGTTCTCCCGTCGTGAGACGCGGACGATGACTGACCCGCTCCGGCTCGGGGTGCTGGCTTGGCCGCAGTACACCGACTGGGCGTCGCTGGTGCAGGTTGGGAGGCGTGTCGACGAGCTGGGCTACGACGCGCTCTGGACGTGGGATCACCCGTATCCGATCCGGGGCGACGAGCACGGCCCCAGCTTCGAGGGTTACATGACTCTGGCCGCTTGGGCCGGCGTGACCGAACGCGTAACGCTCGGTCACATGGTGACGGCGAACCCGCTCCGTAGCCCCGCGCTGCTGGCCAAGATGGTCACGACGCTCGATCACATGAGCGACGGCCGCGCCATCCTGGGCATCGGTGCCGGCTGGAACGTCGCCGAGTTCGAAGCGCTCGGTGTCGAGCCCGGGTCGTCGATGGGCGAGCGGATCGACTGGCTGGACGAGGCGGTCGCCCTGATCCGGGCGATGTTCGACGGGCAGGAGCCCACCGCGGGATCGCACTACGCGTCGCGCGGCGTGCGCAATACCCCTCCGCCGATCCAGCGACGCCTTCCGATCCTCATCGGCGGCAAGGGCAAGCGCAAGACGCTCCGGGCGGTCGCCCGGTACGCGGACCTGTGGGCGACCTTCGGCGAGCTCGATGTCGTCCGCGAGGCGGAGGCGACGCTCCGTCGCTGGTGCGATGAGGTCGGCCGCGACCCGGCCGATATCCGCTACGTGTTCAGCGCCGAGGCGAGCGTCCTGCGCGACTCGGAAGCCGAGGCGCAACGCGTCGCCCGGGAGATCGGGCGCCACAACGGGGGGTGGGAGGGCCCAGGGCAGGCGTGGACACCGGCCAGGCTGGCCGAGAAGCTGGCACCGTACGCGGAGCTCGGGTTCCGCGAGTTCTACCTGGACATGCCCGCGCCGTTCGACGACGAGACCCTCGTCCGGTTCATCGACGAGGTCCGCCCGATGCTCCGGTAGTGGTGACCCGCGCGACTGGTCATCGTGCGATCAGCGGGGCGGCAGGTAGCGGAGCGGGTCGACGAAGGTCGTGCCTCGGCGGATGCCGAAATGGAGGTGCGAGCCGAGGCTGCAGCCGGTGTTGCCGACGCGGCCGATGACGGCTCCGGCAGCGACCGTGTCCCCGCGCTTGACCTCGATGCGCGACAGATGGCGGTACCAGCTCTCGAACCCGTCGCCATGGTCGATGTGGACCTGCAGGCCGCCGCACGCGTCCGCGGTGCCGGCGAGCACGACCCGCCCGCCGCGTGCCGCACGGACGCGATCGCCGGTCTGGCCGTCGATGTCGATCCCCTGGTGGAAGCCGTACTTGGTCTTGCTTTCGCCGAACCGCTGGGTGATCGGTCCGATCAGCGGCCAGCGCCACCCGGTCGTGGTGGCGGCGAGAGGCGGGGTCGGCTTCGTCGTCGGGCGACTGGCCGGCGCGGGGCGCGACTGCACGGTGAACGTCACGGATCGCGCCGCCTTGATCGTGGCACCGTCCGCGGAGCGCGCACCACGATCGACTGACAGCGTGACGCGCGAGCGATAGGGCAGGGGACGGTCCGGATCGACGACGAGGACGGTGTCGCCCTCGGCCCACCGGACCTTTCCTGTGACCGGCTTCTGGTCGACGGTGATGCGGAAAGCCCGCTCGGTCGAGGCGTGATCCATCGGCTGGCTGAAGCGGACCGACACCGCGGCGAAGCGTGACACGGCCGTCCAGCCATCGCGCGGCCGGAAGCGGATGACGGTCGGCACCTCCGGCGCGAGCGTGGCCTCGGGCGTCGGCTCGGGCGGAGTCGAAGGCGGCACGACGGCGACCGCGGGTCTCTGGGTCGGGCGCACGGTCGGGCCCGAAGTGGCGACCGGACGGAACTGGTCGGCGGGGATCGGTGTCGGCGTCGTCGCCTGGCTCGCTCCGATCGGCGTCATCGAGAACGCCGAGACCGCGGCCGTGCTCGTCAGCAGCAGGACCACGACGATGGCCGGCCGGCCGACCCGCCGTGCGAGCGACTCGGCGATGACCAGCGCGATGACCGGTACGGCGAGGATCGCCGCGGCCGCGGCTTCGGAGCGCTGGACGGCGTGGGCGATCGGAACGAGCGCGGCGGGCGTCGGGCAATGACGGGCCTCGGTCGCGGGGGACGGTCAGGACGGCCCGCCGCCCTCCGCGACGCGTGCCGTCAAGGACGTGCAGGGTACCGGACCAAACCAGGCTGGTCCAGGCACGGTGGCGTCGTTGCCCTGGCGCTCACCGTCCGCCATCCTTGCGGCGTGCCGCTGTTCATGGATCGCCACGAGTTCGTCGGCCTCACCGCCGAGGAGGCCGCGGTGGCGCATCTAAAGGACCTCGAGGTGCAGGGTCAGTTCGGTGTTCGGTTCCTGACCTACTGGTTCGACGACGAGCGCCAGACGGCCTTCTGCCTGGCGACGGCTCCCGAACAACGAGGCGATGGAGGGTGTGCACCGGGCGTCGCACGGCTTCATGCCCTACCAGATCATCGAGGTCGACCACCGCATGGTCGAGCGGTTCATGGGCGGGATCGTCGAGCATCCGGCCGGGGAGCCCTACGTCGACACGGCGTTCCGGACGATCCTCTTCACGGACATGGAAGGCTCGACGAGCCTCACCCAGCAGCTCGGCGACGCCCGGGCGATGGCGTTGCTGCGAACGCATGACGAGATCGTCCGCGAGGCGCTCGCGACCCATGGCGGCTCGGAGGTCAAGCACACAGGTGACGGCATGATGGCCGCCTTCACCTCGGTGGTCGGCGCGATCCGCTGCGCGGTGCGGATCCAGGATCGGCTCGGCGAAGCCAACGCTCGTCTGGAGGCGCCGGTACGGGTCCGCATCGGGCTGGCGGCAGGCGAACCGGTGACCGAGTCCGATGACCTGTTCGGGGCCACGGTGCAACTCGCCGCCCGGCTTTGCAGCAAAGCCGAGCCCGGGACGATCCTCGCATCGAGCGCGGTCCACGACCTGGCCATGGGGAAGGGGTTCACGTTCAGGAAGCGTGGACGGTTGCGGCTCAAGGGATTCGACGAGCCCCTCACCGCGTTCGAGGTGGACTGGGCGGACGTGGCAACGGCATGACCGACGACGCCCAGGTCGACCGTCGCGAACGCTTCCGCGCGATGCACCGTCAAGGGCTGTTCGTCATGCCGAACGCCTGGGACATCGGGTCGGCGCGGTTGCTGGCCTCGATCGGTTTCGAGGCGATCGCGACCACGAGCTCGGGTCACGCTGCGTCGCTCGGGCGCGCCGATCAGGACGTCAGCCGTGACGAGCTCTTGAGCCACGTGGAGGCACTCGTCGCCGCCGTCGACTTGCCCGTGAGCGTCGATGCGGAGAGGTGCTTCGCCGATGAACCGGCTGGCGTCGCCCGGACCGTGGAGCTGATCGCGGCGGCGGGGGCGGCCGGCTGTTCGATCGAGGACTACGACCCCGCCACACGCTCGATCGATGCCCTCGACGTCGCCAGCGAGCGCGTGGCGGCGGCCAGCGAAGCGGCCAGGAAGCATGGGCTGGTTCTGACGGCTCGCGCCGAGAACCACCTGTACGGCATGGACGACCTGGCCGACACCATCGAACGGCTGGTCTCGTATCGCGCCGCGGGCGCCGACGTCGTGTACGCCCCCGGGCTCGTCGAGCGCGACCAGATCGAGCGGCTCGTGAAGGCCGTCGATGCTCCGGTGAATGTCCTCGCCATGCGGGGTGGCCCGTCCGTCCCCGAGCTCGAGGCGCTCGGCGTTCGACGCGTCTCGACCGGTGGCGGCCTGGCCAGGGCGGCCTACGGCGCACTGATCGCGGCGGGGCGGGAGCTGCAGACCAGCGGGAACCTACACGTACTCGGATTCCGCCGTCACGACGAGCGACCTGGAAGCGGCGCTCGCGGCTGGCGGCCCGAGACGCGGCGCTCGTCCCGTCTCGCGATGAGGTACCAGGTCTCCGGGCATCAGGCCTCCGGCACGCTGAGGTTGACTCGTCGTTCGGACCGCGCGGCCCGATAGATGGCATCGATCAGCTCGACCGCCCCCCGGCCGTCATCGCCGCTGACGGCCGGGTGGCGGCCATCCCGGATCGCACCGACGATGTCACGAAGCTGGAGCTCGTGGTAGTGGCTCGCGAGATCGACTCCGGTACGCGCGGCCTCGTCCTCGGCGGGCCAGCGGTCGATCGCGCTCTCCTCGCCCGGGATCGTCCACAGGTCGTTGCGTGCGGGACTGGGCGCGCTGACGCCGGCCACGAACGACGACCCGGCGTCGGTCTCGACGCCGACCGACGCGCCGCTTCGTCCGTGGACGTGGATCCGCGCATAGAGACCAGGCCGCTGCGAGTTGCTCGCGACGATCGACGCGAGGGCGCCGTTCGCGAACCGGACCGCCGCCACCGCGGTGTCCTCGACATCGATCTCGGGGTGATTGACGTTCGCCGTCCAGCCGTCGACCTCGACGACCGGGCCGAGGAACCAGCGCACGAGGTCCAGCTGGTGGACTGCCTGGTTGACGAGCACGCCGCCGCCCTCGCCCGTCCGCGTGCCGCGCCAGGCGTCCATCGCGTAGTACTCGGGCCCGCGCCAACCGAGGACCTCGACGGTCGCCAGCCCGGGCTGTCCGATCCGGCCGCCATCGATCGCCTCCTTGACCCGTCGCACCGGCTCATACCAGCGCCGCTGGCTCATGACCGACAGCACGACGCCGGACTCCCACGCCGCCGCGGTCATCGCATCACACTCCGCCGGCGAGAGCGCCATCGGCTTTTCGACGACCGCGTGCAGCCCCGCCCGGGCGGCGGCGATGGCCTGCGCGGCGTGGAGCGGATGGGGCGTGCAGATCACGACGGCGTCGACGCCGCCACGTTCGATCATCGCGTCCAGACTCGGATCGACCCTTGCGCGGGAGGCAGCCGCCAGTGCCCCGGCGCGCTCCGGACTGCGACCCGCGACGGCCGTCACCCGAGCGCCAGGGATCCTCGCCAGTGCGGCGACATGGAGTTCCGCGGCCTTTCCGGGACCGACGACCCCGAACCGCACGCTGTCGTCGGCCGACGGCGAAGTCATCAGCCGTTCGGTGCGAGCACGACCTTGACCGCGTCGAGTCGACCGTCGCCCAGCTGACGGAACAGGTCGGGACCGTCCTCGAGCGGCGCGATCAGCTCGATCAGCGGCCGGACGTCGATCGTGCCTGCGGCGAGGGCAGCGGCCGCCTGCTCGAACTCGTCACAGAAGCCGTAGGACCCGCGCACCGTCATCTCGCGCGTCACGAGGTCCTGCATCGGCAGCTCCACGAGGGGCGCCGAGTTGCCGATCCAAGTCACCTGTCCGCCGGCTCGTGCGACGGCGAGGGACTGGGCCACCGTGGCGTTGATTCCGACCGCCTCGAAGACTACGTCGGCGCCACGCTCGCCCGTTGCGGCCATGACAGCGGCCACGGGATCCGTCGACTCGACGTCGACCGTCAAGTCAGCGCCGAGCAGACGGGCGACACCCAGCCGGTGCGGGTCGCGGTCGCTGACGACGACGGAGCCCGCTCCCCTGAGGCGCGCCGCGAGCAGCGTCAGCAGTCCGATCGGTCCGGCACCCACCACGACCACGCGATCCGTCGACGACAACGGCGTGATGTTCACGGCGTGCAGCGCGACGGCGAGCGGCTCGACGAGCGCGCCCTCCTCGTAGCTCAAGGTGTCGGCGAGCGGCACCAGGAGCGCCTCCGGGACGATGATCGACTCGGCGTACGCGCCGTCGAAGTGCATCCCCATGCCCTGCCGCTCGGGGCACAGGTTCGGTCGGCCGCTCCGGCAGCGGTCGCACTCGCCGCACGCGAGGATCGACTTGAGGACGACCCGGTCGCCGGCGCGGACCGAGGTCACACCCGGGCCGATCTCGACGACGTCGCCGGCCGCCTCATGGCCCATCACGATGCCCGGCCGTCGCCGGCCGGTCGCGCCCAGAAAGCCGTGGACGTCGGATCCGCAGATCCCGGCCGCCCGGACGGCGACGACGACCGTGCCGCTCCCGGGCACGAGGTCCGGCCGCTCCTCGAGTGGCATCTCGCGCGGGCCAGCGAACACCATCGCCCTCATCGCCGTCGGTTGGCTACCGGGCCTCGCGCAGACGCCTGGCTGCGTCCTCCGCGGTGAGGTCGCGCTGCGTCTCCGCGAGGAGCTCGTAGCCGACCATGAACTTCCGCACGCGCGAGGTCAGGAGCGGCGGGAAGACGTGGGCATGGAGCTGCCAGTGACCCTCCCGGGTCCCGCGGAAGGGCGCCTGGTGCCAGCCCATCGAGTATGGAGCCGACAGCCCGAACAGACGGTCGTACGACCCGAACAGGCGGATCAGGATCCAGGCCAGCGCGTCGCGTGGCGCGTCGTCGAGGTCGGGCAACCGCTCGGCGGGGCGCTTCGCGATCAGGAGCGTCTCAAACGGCCACGACGCCCAGAACGGGACGACGACCAGCCACTCGTCGTCCTCGTCGACGACCCGCGGGCCGCCGCTTTCCTGGGCGACGTAGTCGAGGAGCATCCGGCGGCCGTGGTCGCCAAGGTACGTCTGCTGGGTCGCATCCTCGCGGGCGGCGTCGACCGGCAGCGCGGTGCCGGCCCAGATCTGACCGTGCGGATGTGGGTTCGAGGCGCCCATCACCTCGCCGCGGTTCTCGAAGACCTGGACCCACTGGAAACGCTCGCCTAGCTCGGCGGTCTGGTCGGCCCAGACGTCGACGACGCTGCGGACCGTCGCCTGCTCCATCCCGGCCAGCGTCAGGTCATGCCGGCGCGAGAAGCACAGCACCCGGCACGTGCCGGCCTCGACCTCCGCCCTGAGCAGTCCGTCTGCCACGCGCTCGTCGGGCGAGTCCGGAAGGAGCGCCGCGAAGTCGTTCGTGAAGACGAACGTGTCCTGGTAGTCCGGATTCCTCTGGCCGTTCGCGCGTTGATTGCCCGGGCACAGGTAACAGCTCGGGTCGTACTGGACGGCGGGCGTTGCCGGCGGCGCCTCCTCGCGCCCCTGCCACGGCCGCTGCGTGCGGGCTGCCGAGACGAGCAGCCACTCGTCGAGGAGTGGGTTGTAACGCCGGTGCGGGTGACGAGCCAGCCGCTCCACGCGGTCGGCGGAACCGGGTTCCACCGCGGGGAGGCGCGCGACACCCGATCGGCCGCTCGTCTTCGGTCGCGTCGGACTGGTCAACCCGCAGTTCCTGAAGCAGTGTCCTCCTCATCGGGCGTGCCGACGGAGGCCAATCGAGAAGGACCCGTTTGCCACGGGCGTGGCGGGGCGAGGATGAGCTCGCCGACGGTCGTGCTCAGCAGGTCGCGAGCATCGTCGCTCAACCCATCGTCGGTCACCAGGACGTCGGCCTCGTCGAGTCGCGCGATCGAGCTGATGCCGATGACGCCCCATTTGCTGTGATCGGCGACGACGACTAGCCGTCGGCCTGACGCGACAAGGGCGCGGTCCGTGTCTGCCTCGAGGACGTTGGGGGTCGTGAAACCCGAATGGGGGTCCATGCCGTGGACCCCCATGAACACGAGGTCGACATGGATGGTCCGCAGGGCCGCCACGGCGAATGGGCCGACCAGTGCGTCGGACGGCGTGCGCACTCCGCCCGTGAGGATGATGGTCTGGTCGCTCCGCGCCGCTTTGTGGAGTACGTCGGCGACGGGCACGGAGTTGGTCACCACCGTAAGGCCCGGGACGTCGACGAGGCGGCGAGCCAGTGCATAGGTCGTCGTTCCGGCCGAGATCCCGATGGCGGTACCCGGCATCACCAGGGCGACCGCGGCATCGGCGATGGCGTCCTTCTCGGGCTCCTGGAGAGCCGACTTGGCTGCGAAGCCCGGCTCGAACAGCGCGCTTCCCGGACGGGACGTGGCCCCGCCGTACACCTTCTCGAGCAGGCCGCGGTTGTGGAGCAGCTCCAGGTCGCGCCGGACGGTCATATCCGACACGCCCAGCTCGCGGGCGAGGTCCGCTACACGGACTCCACCGTCCTCGCGGACGCGCTCCAGGATCAGCGTCTGGCGCTGGCGTGCGAGCACGTCAACATTCCTGCACGTTGCGCACGCTCGAAGTGAAGCACATTCGCGACACAAGTCAACGGACTCGAACAAAAGACGTGGTCGCAGGCTTGACATGGTCCCTCACCCCGCCCGACAATCCGTCCGTTCCTGTCGGTCTTTGTGCTGATGACCGGTCATCCGGGCCGCGCCGGTCACGAGGAGGAGGTCATGGCGAACGCCGATGTCCCGCGCTCGCAGGGCGAGCAGGCCATGAGTCGACCGCTCACTCGACGCCAGGTGCTGGGAGGGATCGCGGGAGTCGCTGGACTCGCTGCCGCTCCGAACGTGCTCGCGGCGTGCAGTCCGTCCGGTGGGGCAGCCAGCCCCGCCGGTAGCCCCGCCGCGTCCGCGCCAGGCTCGCAGCCCGCCAGCTCGGCGGCAGCCAGCCTATCCGGTGAGGTCACCCTCGGCTCGAACTACTCCGACGCCGTGCCGAAGGGCGCCATGCAGGAAGCGGCCGACTCGTTCACGGCGAAGACGGGCGTCAATGTCAAGATCAACACGGTCGACCACGGCACTTTCCAGGACCAGATCAGCTCGTACCTCCAGGGCACGCCGGACGACGTCTGGACCTGGTTCTCGGGCTTCCGGATGCGGTTCTTCGCCGAGCAGGGCCTGGCCACCGACATCAGTGACATCTGGGCCAAGATCGAGCCGATGTACGGCGAGGCCTTCAAGGTCGGTTCGACCGGCAACGATGGCAAGCAGTACTTCATCCCGATCTACCTCTACCCATGGGCGGTCTTCTACCGCAAGAGCCTCTTCGCCGAGAAGGGCTACGAGATCCCGACGACATTCGACGAGCTCAAGACGCTCGCAACGAAGATCCAGTCGGACGGCCTCGTCCCGTTCGCCTTCGGCGACAAGGACGGCTGGCCGGCGATGGGCACCTTCGACATCCTGAACCTACGTCTGAACGGCTACGACTTCCACGTCAACCTCATGGCCGGGGAGGAGACCTGGACCGACCCGAAGGTCACCACGGTCTTCGAGGCGTTCAAGGAGGTCCTGCCCTTCCACCAGGAAGGCGCAGCCGGACGGATCTGGCAGGACGCGTCGGCGACGCTCGTCCAGAAGAAGGCGGCGATGTACTTCCACGGGATGTTCACGTCGCAGCAGTTCCAGGAGGCCGGCGAGGCCGATCTGGAGGACCTCGACTTCTTCCCATACCCGGACTTCGGGACGCAGTACGACGCCGAGAAGGCGCTCGATGCCCCGATCGATGGCTTCGCGCTGAGCAAGGCGCCGAAGAACCTCGACGCGGCGAAGGCGTTCCTCGAGCACCTCGCCCAGCCGGAGACGCAGGTTGCCTGGGTTACCACCGACAAGAGCAATATCGCGGCATCGAAAGACGCCGACACCAGCGGCTACACCGGGCTCCAGAAGAAGGCGGCCGAGGTCATCGGTGGCGCCCAGCGGATCACCCAGTTCCTCGACCGGGACACCAACCCGAATTTCGCCGGACCGAACGGCATGCAGGCCTTCCTGCTCGACTTCCTCCAGAACCCCGACCAGGATCTGCCGGGACTCCAGAAGAAGATCCAGGACTTCTGGGACACGCTGTAGCCGCAGCCGATCCGGCCGCCTAGACTCGGACGAGCCGTGGCAGACCGAGCACGCGACACGCTGACCCCCGCCCTGCCCGACAAATCAGTCGAGCGGGCGGGGGTCGCTGCTTCGGAACCACGGCGGCGCGGTCGCTACAGCCTGCTCACGCGCAGGGACAAGATCACGCTCGCGCTGATGGTCGGCATCCCGCTCCTGTTCGACCTCATCCTGATCTGGGGTCCGACCTTCGTTTCGGTCCTCTTCTCGTTCACAAAGTGGGACGGGATCGGACCCGTCACGTCCGAGGACGTCATCGGCCTGAGGAACTACCAGTCACTGCTGACGGCGTACCCCTTCTTCTGGCCGGCGGTCAGCCATAACATCCTGTGGCTCGCGTTCCTGATGTTCATCGCAACGCCCATCGGGATCTTCCTGGCCGTGCTACTGGATCGCGAGCTGAAGGGCTCGAGCTTCTACCAGAGCGTGTTCTACCTGCCGGTCGTCCTCGCCCTCGCCGTCGTCGGCATCATCTGGACGCTCCAGTTCGCGCCCGAGCAGGGCTTCATCAACAACGCCCTCGGGCGGACGTCGAACGAGACGCTGATCGACTGGCTCGGCAACCCGACGCTGAACATCTGGGCCGCCATGATCGCCGCCAGCTGGCGCCACGTCGGCTACATCATGGTCCTCTACCTGGCCGGTCTGAAGAGCGTCGATCCAGCCCTCCGCGAAGCGGCCAAGGTCGACGGCGCCAATGAGCGCCAGACCTTCTTCAACGTCACCTTCCCGATCATGGCGCCGATCAATGTCGTGATCGTCGTCGTGACCACGATCGAGGCCCTGCGCGCGTTCGACATCGTCTACATCATCAACCGCGGGAAGAACGGCCTCGAACTCCTCTCCACGCTGATCACGAACAACGGCATCAGCGAGTCGAACCGGGTCGGCTTCGCGTCGGCGATCGCCGTGGTGCTGTTGCTCATCTCGATCGTCCCGATCGTGATCTTCCTGTCGCGGACCATGCGCGAGGAGCGTCGATGACGGCGGCGAGCGTCCAGGCTGCCCCGACCGCCGACGGTGCGGCGCCGCGTCCGCTGGAGTCGAGTGGCGCTCTATGGGTTCCTGACGTTCATGGCCGTGACGTGGCTGTTCCCGCTCCTGTGGGCGGCCTTCGCGGCATTGCGACCGTACAGGGACACGCTCGCGAACGGCTACATCTCGCTCCCGAGCGTCCTGACGTTGGATAACTTCGTCGACGCGTTCCGGGAAGGGGATTTCCCGCGGTTCTATCTCAACTCGCTGATCATCGCGGTCCCGGCCGTGCTCATCACCCTGCTCGTCGCGTCGATGGTGGCGTTCGCCGTCTCGCGCTTCAGCTGGCGGTTCAACCTCTTCTGCTTGATGGTCTTCACCGCCGGCAACCTCCTGCCCCCGCAGGTCCTCATCGTTCCCCTGTACCAGCTATACCAGCTCGTCCCGTTCCGCGCCGGCCGACAACGGCAAGCTCCTGTACGACCAGTTCCTGGGCATCATCCTCATCAACATCGTCTTCCAGCTCGGGTTCTGCGTGTTCGTCCTCAGCAACTACATGCGGACGATCTCGCGGGAGCTGACCGAGGCAGCGCTCGCCGATGGCGCTCCGGTGTGGCGGATCTACTGGAGCGTCATCCTTCCGATCTGCCGGCCGGCGCTGGCCGCCCTGGCGACCCTCGAGTTCACGCTCATCTACAACGACTTCTTCTGGGCGCTGGTGCTCATGAAGAGTGGCGACAAGCGGCCGATCACGTCCGCCCTCAACAACCTCCAGGGCCAGTTCTTCACCGACACGAACCTCCTTGCCGCCGGCGCGCTGCTAGCCGCCATCCCATCGATCCTCGTGTTCCTCGCACTGCAGCGTCACTTCGTCAGCGGGATCTCCCTCGGCTCGACCAAGGGCTAGCCGGGGCGTGAGTGCGACGAGCCTCCTGGGCAGCGTTTCGAGCCTCGTCCGCCCGTGGCTGGCCCCGGAGCTGACGTCGATCCACCGCCAGCCGATGCACTCGGTCCCGCACGCCGACCGGATCGAGCTCGACGGCTCGTGGCGCTTCCAGCTCCTCCGCGAGCCGGACGCGGCGCCCGGGCCGGACTGGAGCACCGCGACGGTCCCGGGCTGCTGGACGATGCAGGGCTTCGATGACCGGCCGCGGTATACGAACATCCAGATGCCGTTCACCGGACGCCCCGGAGGTCCCGGCCGACAACCCGACCGGCCTCTATGAGCGGACGGTCGACGTCCCGAGCTCGTGGGCGGACCGGCGGATCGTCCTCCACGTCGGGGGCGCCGAGAGCGTCCTCATCGTCCGAGTCAACGATGCCGAGGTCGGCCTCAGCAAGGACTCCCACCTCGCCGCCGAGTTCGACGTCAGCTCCGTCGTCCGCCCGGGGCCGAATACGATCACCCTCCGCGTCATCAAATGGTCCGACGCCACGTACATCGAGGACCAGGACCAGTGGTGGCATGGCGGGATCACCCGGTCGGTCTACCTGTACGCGACGGAGCCGGTCTACCTCGCCGACGTCCGGGCGATCGGCGGTCTCGCCGACGACCTCCGGACCGGCACGCTCGACCTGCAGGTCCGCGTCGGCTTCGCTGGCGACCCGGCGCCCGGGTGGCGGGTCGAGGCATCGATCGGCAACGGGGCCGGCGTAGAGCTGCGGGCCGAGGCACCGGCCTCGAGCGTGCTCGAGTGGTTCTGGACCGGGCCGGAAGCGGACCTCATGTTCGGTCACGTCGTCGGAGGCGACGCAGCGGTTGCCGACGACATCGACCGCTGGGCCGAGCTGTGGCCACGCCTTCAGCCACCGGCCGAGGGCTCTGTCGGGTGGCGGATCGATGTCGCGGACATCGAGCCCTGGTCGTCCGAGGTCCCGACCCTGTATCCGCTCACCGTGCGGCTCCTCGACCCGACGGGACGGGTCGTCGAGGAGGCCGTGCAAAGGATCGGCTTCCGGCGGGTCGAGGTCCGCGGACTCGACCTGCTCATCAACGGGCGGCGCGTGCTGATCCGCGGGGTCAACCGTCACGACTTCGACCAGCACACGGGACGGGTCGTGTCGCCCGAATCGATGCGGGCCGACCTCGTCCAGATGCGGCAGTTCGGGTTCAATGCCGTCCGGACATCGCACTATCCGAACGACCCCGCGCTCCTCGACCTGGCCGATGAGCTCGGCCTGTACGTCATCGACGAGGCGGACATCGAATCCCACGCGTTCCAGAGCACGCTCTGCGACGACCCGCGCTATCTGAACGCCTGGGTGACCCGGGTATCGCGGATGGTCGAGCGCGACAAGAACCATCCCTCCGTCATCGCCTGGTCGCTGGGCAACGAGTCGGGCTACGGGCCGAACCACGACGCGGCGGCCGGCTGGGTCCGTCGCTACGACCCGACCAGGCCCCTCCACTACGAGGGCGCCATCCGTTTCGACTGGACGAGCGACCAGACCGTCAGCGACGTGACCTGCCCGATGTACCCCACGATCGAGTCGATCGTCGCCCACGCCCGATCGGGTCGGCAGCGCCACCCGCTGATCATGTGCGAGTACTCCCACGCGATGGGCAACAGCAACGGGACGCTCGCCGAGTACTGGGACGCGATCGAGTCGACGCCGGGGCTGCAGGGCGGGTTCATCTGGGAGTGGTGGGATCACGGGCTCGTCCAGCGCCTGCCCGACGGCCGGCAACGGTGGGCGTACGGCGGTGACTTCGGCGACCAGCCGAACGACGGCAACTTCTGCATCGATGGGCTGGTCTGGCCGGACCGCCGCCCGAAGCCGGCGCTGTGGGAGCACAAGCAGCTCGCCGCGCCGGTCGGCGTCGGCCTGGCACCGGGCGACGACGGGCGACCGGGCCGTCTCGAGATCGAGAACCGCCAGGACGTCCGCGATCTGACTTGGCTGCAGGCGCGCTACGAGCTGATCCGGG
This sequence comes from uncultured Chloroflexia bacterium, assembly GCA_963780425.1. Lineage (GTDB taxonomy): Bacteria > Chloroflexota > Limnocylindria > Limnocylindrales > CSP1-4 > SPCO01. The sequence continues at coordinate 47,489 of CAWABZ010000017.1, forward strand.
ACGGCGAGACCGTCGACGCCGGCGAGCTCGAGCTGCCGGCGCTGGGACCGGGGGAACGGGCCCTGGTCGAACTGCCCGTCGCGGTGACGACGACGGGCGACGGCGAGGCGTGGTGCACCATCCGCTTCCTCGCCCGCGAAGCACAGGGCTGGGCCGACGCCGGCTTCGAAGTCTGCTGGGGCCAGGTATTGCTGACCGTCGCTGGACGCTCGCTCGGCACGGAGGATGCCGCTGGGCCGGTCGAGCTCGACGGTGGTGGCAATCTAGTCCACGAGCTGCTGGCCGCGCCTCCCGCGCTGGCCCTGTGGCGAGCGCCCACCGACAACGACCGCATCGCCGGTCTGGGCGAACGATGGTCCGCGTGGGGCGTCGCTGACCTGACGAGGACGATACGCGCGATCGAGCGGGACGGTGCGTCCACGCTCGTGCGTGGTGAGGTCCACACCGCGTCCGGGATCGTGATCCGCCACGAGCAGCGGCTGAGCGGTCTGCCGGACGGCGGAGTCCTGGTCGAGGAGATCGGCCTGGATCCCGGACGAGCTGGTGGATCTCGCCAGGGTCGGCACGTTGCTGGAGGTCGTGCCCGGCCTCGAGCGACTCGACTGGTTCGGCCGCGGTCCGCATGAGACCTACCCTGATCGGCGTCGCGGTGGTGCCGTCGGTCGGTGGCGGTCCAGCGTCAGCGAGCAGTACGTCCCGTACGTCCGCCCGCAGGAGAACGGTGGCCACGCCGACGTCCGCTGGCTGGAGTTGCACGACGGCGCGAGTCGGGGATTGCGGATCGCGCTCGACCGACCGCGCCAGGTGTCGGCGACCCACTTCCGGGCGGCCGACCTGGCGGCGGCGAACCACGACGTGGACGTGACGCCCCGGCCAGAGACGGTGATCCACCTCGACGCCGCGCACCGCGGCCTGGGCACCGCCAGCTGCGGCCCCGACACCCTATCGGAGTACATCGTCGGACCGGGCGAGTACCGCTGGTCGTGGTCGATGCACCCGCTCGGCGAGCGCTGACGGTGCCGATCGACGTCGACGCGGGGGGTCGCGAGTTTCACCTGCACAACGGCCGGATCAGCTACATCGTCGGCGTCCACGACAACGGCGCGCTGGGACAGCTGTACTTCGGGCCAGCCCTCTCGGCCGGACGGTCGTACCGACACCTCGTGCCCGTGCCGTTCCGCGGCTTCAGCAACCGCCTCGGCGCGCCGGTCGCGCTCGAGTACCCGACGAGCGGGTCGGGCGACTATCGCGTGCCCGCCATCGTCGTGGGCCAGCCGGACGGCTCGACGGTCCTCGAGCTCGCCTACGTCGGCCACCGGATCACGCCGGGCAAGCCCGCGATCACGGGTCTTCCGGCGACGTACGTCGAGGCCGACGAAGAGGCCGACACGCTCGAGATCGACGTGGCCGACGGGCCGAGCGGCGCCGTCGTCACGCTCCTCTACACGATCTTCCGGGACGTGCCGATCGTCGCCCGCAGCGTCCGGATCAGGAACGCGGGTCCGGAGGCTCTCGAACTGCGATGTGCGATGAGCCTCGTGCTCGACCTGCCGGATGCCCGCTGGCAGCTCGTCCACCTCGGCGGCACGTGGGCCCGCGAGCGCCACGTACGGACGCGTCCGCTCGAGCTCGGGCGCCAGTCGATCTCGAGTTCCCGCGGCGCCTCGTCCACTCGAGAAGTAATCCGTTCGTCGCGCTGCGACGGTCCTCGACGAGCGAGGAGCACGGCGAAGCGATCGGCGCCGCGCTGGTCTACTCCGGGAATTTCCTCGCCGAGGTCGAGGTCGAGGCGTTCGAGACCGCCCGCCTGCGCATCGGGATCGATCCCGAAACGTTCGGCTGGAGCCTCGAGCCAGGCGCCGAGTTCGTGACCCCTGAGGCGGTGATCGTCTATTCCGACGCGGGCATGGGCGCGCTCAGCGACGCCCTGCATCGACTGTTCCGCGAGCGGCTGGCGCGCGGCTCGTGGCGAGACCGGCCTCGACCGGTGCTGGTCAACAACTGGGAGGGCACCTACTACGACTTCCACGCCGGCCGACTGATCGAGATGGCATCGGTCGCCCGAGACCTCGGGATCGAGCTGTTCGTGCTCGACGACGGCTGGTTCGGCGAGCGCGACGACGACACCAGCTCGTTGGGCGACTGGTTCGTCGATCGGCGCAAGCTGCCCGATGGTCTCGACGGCCTCGCACGCTCGATCGAGGCCCTCGGGCTCCGGTTCGGTCTGTGGATCGAGCCGGAGATGGTCAGCCGCCGCAGCCGGTTATTCGAGGCGCACCCGGATTGGGTCATCGGCGTACCCGGCCGGCCGCAGACCGAGAGCCGGCAGCAGCACGTCCTCGATCTCGGCCGATCTGAGGTCGTCGATCACCTCTTCGGGGTCTTCTCGGATGTCCTTGGCGGCGCGCCGATCTCGTACGTCAAGTGGGACATGAACCGGAACATCACGGAGCCGTTCAGCCTCGCGTTGCCGTCTGGGCGTCAGGGCGAGTTCTTCCATCGCTACATCCTCGGCGTCTATGAGCTGTACCGGCGCGTGACAGAGGCCTTCCCGGAGGTCCTCTTCGAGTCGTGCGCCAGTGGCGGCGGCCGGTTCGACGCGGGGCTGCTCGCCTTCGCTCCACAGGCGTGGACGAGCGACGACACCGATGCGATCGAGCGGCTGCGGATCCAGTGGGGCTCCTCGCTGGCATACCCCATCAGCTCCATGGGTGCCCACGTGTCTGCGGTCCCGAACCACCAGGTGGGGCGGATCACACCGCTTGCGACGCGCGCCGCGGTCGCGTTCTTCGGCGTCCTCGGCTACGAGCTCGACACGACAGCCCTGACGGGGGACGAACGGCGCGAGGTCGCCGAGCAGATCGCGTTCTACGTGGCTCACCGCGAGGTCTTCCAGCGCGGGCGGTTCGTGCGCCTTCGGAGCCCGTTCGAGGACGATGGCAACGCGACCGCGTGGCTCAGCGTGTCGGACGATCGACGGCGGGCCGTCGCGGGCTTCTACCAGGTCCTTAGCCGCCCGTCTCCCGGACCGGACCGCCTGCGGCTCCGCGCCCTCGATCCGGCGCTCCGGTACCGGGTGTCGGTCTGGCCGGCGGTCGACGACGGGATCGCGCGGGCCAACTCGCTGGTGCGGGGCGGTGACGAGCTCATGAGCGCGGGACTGATCCTCGACTCGGACCGCGAGGAGGCCGCAGCCCGAGGCGACTTCTGGGCTCGCCTGTTCGTGTTTGACGCGATCGACGAGTAACGGCGAAGGTCATCGTCGACTCCCTTCGTTGCGGTCGGAGTCGGTGGATTCACCCATGGCGCCGCGAGCCGAGTTGACATGCCATGTCGCCGGTCGGAGGGTTCACCCGTAGTGGCCGCCCACCCCTATCCGCTGCTCCTGTCGCCCTTCGAGATCCGCGGGCGGCGGCTGCGGAACCGCATCGTCTCGACGCCGCACGCGACCGGCTGGAGCCGCGACGGGCTGATCGACCGCAGCGAGGTCGACTACCACGTGCGCAAGGCCGCCGGCGGCTGCGGGCTGGTGATGACGTTCGGGTCGGCGTCGGTCGACCCGTCGACGGAGGCGTCGTACGGCTCGGTCGCGCTCTGGGACGAGCGCAACGAGCCGGCGCTCCGGGCGCTGGCCGACGGCGTGCACGAGCACGGCGGGCTCGTGATGTCGCAGATGACGCACATGGGCCGCCGCGGCACGTCCGCCATCTCGGGCATCCCGCTGCGCGCGCCGTCGGACCTGCCCGAGGGCGTGCACATGGAGGTGCCGGTGCCGCTCGCGACCGACGAGCTGCCGGCCATCGTCGAGCGCTTCGCGGAGGTCGCCCGACGGCTCGAGCGCTGCGGCCTCGATGGCGCCGAGGTCACGTCGTTCGGCGGGCACCTGATCGAGCAGTTCTTCGATCCCGCTGGTCAACACGCGCACCGACGAGTACGGCGGCTCCCTGGAGAACCGGACCCGGTTCGCGCGGGAGGTGCTGATGGCCGTGCGTGCCGCGGTGTCCGACCGGTTCATCGTCGGGTTCCGGATGGCGGTCGATCAGTGCCTGACCGGCGGCCTGGGTCCGGACGAGATGATCGAGATCGCGCGGAACCTGGCGTCGACCGGCGCGATCGACCTCTTCAGCGTCAGCGGCGGCACCGGCGCGACGCGCCTCTCGACCGGCTACTTCGTCCCCGGCGACGCGCTGCCCGAGGGCGTCTACAACGAGCGGGCGATCCGGTTCCGGCGCGAGGTCGGCGTGCCGACGCTGGTCGCGGGGCGGAACGTCGAGCCGGCCATGGCCGAGTCGGTGGTCGCCGCCGGGGTCGAGCTCGTCGGGATGACGCGGGCGATCATCGCCGACCCGGATCTGCCGCTGAAGATCGCGGATGGCCGGCGGCACCGGCCGTGCATCGGGCTCAACGATGGGTGCATCGGCCGCCTGTACACGGGCATGCCGATGTACTGCTCGGTCAATCCAGCGGTTCGGAATCCGGGGCTGGCCGACGTCGTTCCGACCGAGGAGCCGGCCCGCGTCGTGGTGGTCGGGGGAGGGGTGGCCGGCCTGGAGGCTGCCCGGGCGGCCGCGCTCCGTGGCCACGAGGTGGTGCTCTTCGAGCGGCGTCCGGTGCTCGGCGGTCGAGCTCGACTGGCCGGGCTCCGGTCCGGGCGGGAACGATGGCATCGATACATCGACTGGCTGCGCGAGGAGGCCGAGGCGGCGGGCGTCGACATCCGCGTGGGCGTCGGCGCGGACGCTCGGGCCGTCCTGGCCGAAAGGCCCGACGCTGTCATCGTCGCGACGGGGTCGATCCTCCGACCCGATGCCGGACTGCCGGGCCCGGTGCCCGTGCTCGACGTCGATAGCCTGCTGGAGGGCGGTGCGACCATCCTTCCCGACCCGTCGTTGGGTTCCGCCCTGATCCTGGACGACGATGGCGCGCAGCTGGCGCCGACGGCGGCCGAGATGTTGGTCGCCGCGGGGTTCGATGTCGAGATCGCCACGACCCACCCCGCGGTCGCCGACCTCATCGACGCGACGCAGCTGCCGTTCGTGCTCCAGCGGCTCGCGCGCGACGGCGTGCGCCTCACGCCGAACGTTGCCGGCGTGGCCAGCTCGCTGAACGCGGTGACGCTCCGTCACCTCTACAGCGAACAGGAGGAGCGGCGCGACGGCATCGCCCTTGTCGTGATCGCCGGCCGCCGCAAGGGGCTCGTCACGCTGCGGGACGACCTTGCCAAGGCCGCGCCCGGGCTCCCGGTCATGGTCGTCGGCGACGCGCTGTCGCCGCGGACCCTCATGGACGCGACCGCCGAGGGCGCCCGCGCCGGCGCGGCCCCAGTCGCACTCGTTCCACGCATCACTTGATACGCGAGCCGCCACGTTGAGGCGTCCCTCAGACGATCTCCCCGAGGCGAACCGGGCGATGCTCGATCCGCGAGCGTGATGCCGCGACGCTGATCCGCATCGCCTCGAGGCCGTCGCGAGCGGTGCATGGACTCGGGATCTCTCCACGCGCGACACGCAGGAACGTAAGCAGCTCCGCGCGGTAGGCGGGCTCGAAGCGAGTCAGGAACGTCGTCCAGGCCGGACCGGGCATCGGCGGCGCGTCGGCCTCCAGCGACCGAAGAGGCGTGTTCACCCCGAGCCCGACCGTGACCGCGTCCTTCGAACCGATGATCTCCATGCGGATGTCGTAGCCCCGCGGGTCGTGGCGTGTCTGGCCCAGGACCGCGAGCGTGCCATCGGTCATCCGCAGGATGACGGCTCCGGTATCGACGTCGTCGTAGCGCTCGAAAATCGGGAAGCCACGCACTGAGCCGGTCGGCATACACCTCCTCGACCTCCACGCCCGTCACCCAGCGCAGTGCGTCGAAATCGTGGATCGAGGAGTCGCGAAACAGTCCACCCGAGACCGGGATGTACGCGTCGGGCGGCGGCTCATGGTCATGAGCGATCAGCCGAACGAGGTAAACGGTCCCGAGCTCCTCCGATTCGACCAGGCGGCGGGCCTCGACGTAGGCAGGGTCGAACCGGCGCTGGAAACCGATCTGGACCACCGAGGACGTTCGCTCGATCCGCTCGACGAGCTCGACCGTGACGTCGAGCTCGAGGGCCAACGGTTTCTCGCAGAAGACCGGCATGCTTCGGTCGATGGCCATCGAGACGAGACCGGGATGCGCATCCGTCGTGGCCGTGACGATCGCAGCATCGGCCGCGTCCAGGGCCTCCTCGGTGCTGGCGGCGACTCTGCCGGAGATCGCGTCTGCGGCCTCGCGCGCGCGCCGCGATTCGATATCGGCGACGATGACCTCCTGACGTCCGGCTGGGCCGGCAACCAGTCGGCCGTGGAGTTGCCCGATCCGGCCGGCGCCCAGGAGTGCGACCTTCATGTCCTGCTCCCGGCCGCGAGCGGACCGAAGCAGGTCGCCGAGGAGACGCCGGCCGGTCGTCGCGATCTCCATCGGGTCGTCCGCCCAGTACGCGGGATTGAACGTCTCGAGACTCCACGGTCCACGGTAGCCGCGTCCGGTGAGGTCCGCCACCAGGTCGACGAGACGGATCACGCCGCCGCCCGGCAGCACGCGATCCGCATCCTCGATCTCGCGCGGAGGCTTTGCCGGTGCATCGTTGAGGTGGACCATCGCCAGGCGATCGACCGGGAATCCGTCGAGCGAGCCGGCGCCGCTGGCGTGCCAATGGCACGAGTCCAGCACGAGCTCGACGCCCGGCACGGACGAGACGACCTCAGCCGCGAGCTCCGGCGTGTCGATCGGGCAGTCCCCGAAACCCAGGAACTCGAATGCCGTGCCCGCCCCGACGATCGCGGCGGCGTCCCGGATGCGGGCGAGGCCGTCGCGCATCGCGGCCACCGACGGGGCCCGTTCGGCCCCCGGTGCCCGCGGCGGCACCACGAGCAGATAGGACGCACCGAGGGTTCGACAGATCTCGAGCCGTGGCGGCAGCTCGGCCTCGAGTCGTTCGCGGTCGAGCCGTCCGTCCGGCCCAAGCTGGAGCTGGATCCCGTTCAGGCTCCACACCTCGCCGGGCTCGACGATGGCGGCCGCCTCGCGGACCTCGTCGGGCGCGTCGAGGAGTCGCTCGGCGCGTACCTCCACGCCATCGAAGCCGGCCGCACGGGCGACCTCGATGTGACGGGCGGTCCGGGTGGTCATGATGGTGGCGCCGTTGAGGTAGATGCCCGTTGCCGAACGGCCGTCGACCCCTGCCATCGATCGCCCTTCTCTGCCTACTTCTCGCGGATGACGCCGAACGTCAGCCCGGTCGTGACGTGGCGCCGGGCCGCGAACATCACGACGACCGGGATGACGATCGCGATGACCGCTGCCGCGGCCATCTCGTTCCAGATGATCTCGAACTGCGTGACGAGCCCGGCGACCCCGACCGGGAAGGTCTGGGACTGGGGTGTCGCGGTCAGGATGAAGGCGAACTGGAACTCGGCCCAGTCGAAGGCGAAGACGATGATCCCCGCAGCCAGCACGCCGATCCGGCTCATCGGCAGGAGCACGTAGCGGAAGGCCTGCCAGCGACTCCCGCCGTCGACCAGAGCGGCCTCCTCGATCTCGAGCGGGATCTCCCGCAGGAAGCCCCTTGAGCATCCAGATCGACAGCGGCAGGTTGAAGATGGTGTAGACGAGGATCAGGGCGGGCAGCTGGTTGTAGATCCCGAGCGTGCGGACGATCGTGAAGTACGGGATGACGACCGCGATCGGCGCCAGGAACCGGAGCGAGAGCGCCCAGTTCATGACGCCCGCCCGTGTCCGACGGGAGGTCGGCAGGCGGGTGATCGGGTAGCAGATCGCCATCGCGATGATGAGCGCCAGGATGGTCGAGACGAGGCCGACGATGACGCTGTTCCCGAGCAGCGTGATCATGTTCCGGCCGAACAGCACGTTCTCGTAGGCCGCCAGCGTCGGGTTCTGGGGGATCAGCGTCGGCTCGGGCAGGAACAGCTCGGCCTTGGTCTTGAGCGACGTTGCGAGCAGGACGTAGAGCGGAAAGAAGAAGATGAGCCCGACGGCCAGCAAACCGATCACCGTCAGGAGCCGCGTCAGCGGGCGTCCTCGTCGCATCAGTCGGCCTCGAGGGGCAGGAAGCGGAGGATGACGGTGTAGAAGACCGTCATCGCGACCATGACCATGACCGCCAGGGCCGACGCCTGCGGCAGATCCGAGAACTTGAAGGCGATCCGGTACAGGTAGAGGCTGAGGAACTCGGTCGTCGTGCCGGGCCCGCCGCCGGTCAGGATGAAGACGTGGTCGAAGACCCGCAGCGACGTCGGCGATGCGGAAGAACAGCACCAGCAGCACGAGCGGTCGGATGAACGGAAGCTCGATGTGGCGGAATTGCGCCCATGAGCTGGCCCCGTCCACCTGGGCCGCCTCGACCGACTTCGTGCGGCACGGTCTGGAGCGCCGGCGAAGAGGACGAGATAGACGAAGGCCGTCCACTGCCAGATGTCGACGCTGGCCACGGAAAGCATCGCCAGTGGGGGCACGGACAGCCAGAGGATCTGCTGCTCGATGAGCCCCAGCTGCTCGAGGATGAAGTTCAGCAGGCCGTACTCGGGAGCGTAGATGAGCCGGAAGATCACGCCAGCCGCGACACCGCGGGATGACGATCGGGATGATGGCCAGGACGTAGATCGCCGCCTTGACGGCTGCCGAGCGGATCGTCCTGTGGACGAGCAGGGCAAGGCCCAGTGCCGAGCAGGATCTCGGATGGGACGACGATGAGACCGTAGATCGCCGTCTGGCGTACCGACTCCGCGAGCGCCGGGTTGCTCAGAGCCCGGACGTAGTTCGCGAGACCGACGAACTCGCCCCCGCGCGTGACCGACTCGATGACGGCCAGGACGAACGGGATCGTGGCGACCACCACGACCGTCCCGAAGACGGGCAGCAGCAGCCGGTAGGCCAGCCGCTCATGCCTGGTCGCGGTGGCGCCCGGTCCGATCCGGAGGCGCGCGGCGATCGTCGTCATGAGGAATACCGTGGCCGGCCGGGCCGCGGTGCGAGGACCGCGGGCCGGCCGGCCTTGCGACATTGCCGCTATGACTGGACTACTTGGTCGGATAGCCGGCTCCCTGCATCAGGGTCCGGATCTCTGCGGACGCCTTGGTCGCGACATCATCGGCCGTCTCGCCACCCGCGAGGGCGTTGTTGAGATGCGTTCCGATGATCTTCTCGACGGCGTTCCATTGGTCGGTTCGAGGACGCCAGTTGGGCGGTACCGTCGAGGGCCTGCGCCAGGACCGGGAAGTACGGGTTGGCCTCGCCGAGCTCGGCGTCGTTCAACACGCTGGTCCGCGACGGGATGCCCTTGTTGCTGGCCATGACCTTCTGGGAGTCGGCGGACATCGCGCACTTGATGAACTCGGCTGCGGTGGCGCCGTTCTTCGATGCCTTCGGGATGGCAAGCATCCAGTTGCCCATCATGCCGATGCCTTTGCCCGACGGGCCAGCCGGGATCGGCGTGTATTCGGCCTTGCCGATGACCTGCGAGGTCTCCGCGTTGTTGACGATGCCGGCGATCTCGCCGGGCCACACGGACGACTGCAGGCCCTTCCCCGTGGCGAAGAGCTGCGATCGATCGGCGGCGTCGGTGTTGGCCGGGTCATCCTGGGCGGCGGCCTTGAGGTCCTCGACGAGGAACTTGATGGCGGCCTTGGACGCGTCGTTGTCGAAGACGACGTTCCAGTTCTCGTCGAAGACGTCCCCACCGAACGACCAGAGGATCGGCAGGAAGTCCGCGGTCACGGGGTTGGTGGCCTTGCCCCGGATGATGTAGCCCGCGAAGTCGGCTTTGTCCTGGGCCTTCGCGTTGGCCAGCACCTCATCGTAGGTCTTGGGGGCAGGCAGCATGTCACTGCGGTTCATGAACATCTCGACGTTGCCGACGACCGTCACGCCGAGCAGCTGGGCAGGCTTGCCCTTCTCGGTGGGTGGCACGGCGCCATGCGGGGGCGGCCAGGTGCCGACATCCCAGACGATCTGCGCGATGTCGGGATCGTTCTTGATGCCGAACTGGCCAAGGTCCTGGAAGGATCCGTCAGTGCCGAACTTCGGCATCCACGGATCGTCGATCATGACCAGGTCGAACGTGGCGTCGTTCGCCTGGAAGGTCGTGACGAGCTTCTCGTACAGGGCGTCGTAGGGGTTGTCCACGAACTCGATCGTCGTACCGATCTGCGTCCCGCAGTCTGCGGCGATCGCCTTCAAGCCGAGGCTCTCATCGCCCTGGAGGGCCGCAACCGTCAGCTTCGCGGGCTTCCCGCCCTGGCCGCCGCTGCAGGCCGCTGCGAGGGCGATCACCATCGCCCCAAGCAGCACCAGTGATCTGTTCCTCATCCGGGAACCTCCTCCTGCGCGCTCGGAACCGCGGCGCGAGCCGCGGTCGATCGCCGGTGTTGGCTCTCTCACCTCCTTGATCTCTCGCGGCCTCGATGCCGCGAAACGGGGCTGGATCGAGGCTCGCGTCTCTTCGACGCGAACATCCCTCGCTGTTTGATCCTTTGATGAACTGAACGAGACGCGATCCGACGATGCCAACTCAGGGTCGGAACCGGTCACGATCGATCGCGCTCCGACCGCACCACCACCGCCTTTCACTCAAACCGGCACAGGTGGCTGAATGGCGTCGTGCTCGAATGACAGGCAGCGTTGCTGGCTGCCGCCGGTAGGAGGATGCGACGGCCCGTCCAAGCGGTCAAGGCTCCAGCGGCTCGCGTGAACGCGTCCTTCCGCAAAGACACTCGCCAGCGAGCCGGCAAGATGCTTGGAAGTATACCAGCTAGCTGGTATACTGGCTGGCATGAAGGTGACGATCGACCTCGACCCCGATCTCTATCGAGCGATCAAGATCGAGGCTGCGAAGGGTGATCGGAGCGTGCGCGCCATCGTCGATGAGGCGCTCGCCGAGTGGCTCGACGCTGTCGAGCGGGCGGAAGATCTCGCCTCTGCGACTGAGGCGCTCGACGAGTACCGACGCGATGGCGGCGTCGCGGCCGAGGATTTCCTGAAGTCGCTGGCAGCCGAGACGACGGCCAGGTACGGCGCCGACGAACCTTGAGCGAAAGCGGTCGGCGGGTCGTCATCGCGCCGGCCGCGCAACGTCAGCTCCGCCGGCTCCCGCCCGGAGAAGCAGCGAGACTCCGTGGGCCGATCCTGGCACTGGCCATCCATCCGCACCCGCCGGGTGCGGCGAAGCTCACGAGCACCGACTTCTGGCGCCTGCGCGTCGGCGACCTTCGCATCGTCTACCTGGTCGAGGACGGGGATTCGGTCGTCATCCTCAGGGTTGCGCGCCGCTCAGAGCGAACCTATCGCCAGCTGGATCGATAGTGCCAGGCGGTCAGGCCCGGGACATCGGCATCCGATCGCGGTTCGTGTAGGCGTTCCCTGACCACGAGAACACGTCGAACAGGACGCCGAGGCCCAGCCAGATCCAGTCGAACCCGTTGATGCCGGCTGGGAACACGAGGACGTACATCAGCGTGGTCCACGGCGCGACGAGGAAGCCTGCGAGCGGCCAGAGGAACGTGTCGAACGCCTGGTTCCAGCGCACTGGCTCAATGACGTACCAGATCAGGATGGCGGCCCTCGGGCCGAACGCGAACAGGGCGGCGATCATGCAGCACATCGGTTCTGGCCTCCTCCTTCCGCCCTACGATGGCGACGCGGTCATCCGCCAGTGTGCCCGTTTCTCGTCGACGAAATGAGGTCGGCGCGCGCAAATCGGTTCTCGACATCGCGGCGCGATGGGCGTATATGTCGCGCATGGCGTCGAGCTCGAGCACGCCGTCACCACTCGCCATCGTCGGCGCCCTGGTCGTCGTCGGAGGCGCGATCCTTGCCGGGCGCATCATCGTCTCGCCGCCGGCGACCGAGCCGCTGCATGGCGTGGTGACGCTCGTCGAGAGCGAGATCGCGAAGTTCGATCGCGACGTGCACGATCCGCAGCCTTCACCCCCTGACGCGAGCCGCGTCCGTTGTGCGGCGCTAGGGATCGATGCCGTCATTGCGCCCGGCGCCGACATCGTCGTGTATGACGAGGAAGGGGCCGTCCTCGGCCGAGGTGCTCTTGGAGACGTCGAGCCGGTGGAGGTCACAGACCCAACGACCGGCCGCACGACGATGACATGTCGACTGCCGTTCGCGATCGCGGCTATCCCGCACGATGGCAACCTGACGATCGGGATCGGCTCGCTCGACCGGCGGACGTACACCCGTGCCGAGCTCGACGCAGTCGGATGGAATCTCGAGGTCCGAGTCGGCCGGTAGTCCCGGAGCGCTTCCCACCCATTCCGCCAAGCCGCCGCTCGCTCGTCGGGCGGCGGCCACTCATCTACGTCGGGGTTGGGCTCGGTACTGGTTCGACTGGGCCCGCCTCGCTCCGACCCGTCAGGCGTCGCAGCGTCAGCGCCACGTTGAGTCGCCGGCCGGGTTCGCCGTCGAAGCCGTGGCCGAGCAGGGCCTCGGCGCGCTCGAGCCGGTACGCCACGGTGCGATCCGCCAGGTGGAGTCGGCGGGCTGTCGCGCGTCGGTTGCCGCCGACGTCGTAGTAGATCTGGAGCGTCTCGACCAGCTCATCGCCCAGACGCGGGTCCGCCAGGAGCGGCCCGAGTTCTCGATCGACGACCGCGGCCGCCAGGTCGGGGTCGCTGAGCAGCAGTCGTTCGACGCTGAGCTCGGCGACGTCGTCGATCACCCCACGCCGGCCGATCCTCTTGGCCACGCGTAGGCCTTCCTGCAGTTCGACCATCGACCGCGCCAGGGCGAGGACCCCGTCGGCTCGCGTCGCGATGGCGGTCCATGTCGAGTCGTCGGCCGTCCCAGCCGTGTGACGCCGACTGCGACCGGTCGGCGCGAGGACCCTCCTCATCGACTCCTGCAGCCGCGCCCACTCGTGCGGGTCGGACCCCAGGATGGCCACGATCGAGCCCCGCCAGCTGAACGCCACGGGCACCCGGATCCCGCTGTCTGGGCGGTCGCCGGCGCCCCGCCGGCTCAACGACTGATCGAGGCGCCGGGCGAGGTCGTCGAGGTCCTCGTCGTCGATGCCCGCTTCAGCGGGCGTCGGGTCGACCTCGGGACCAGGGAGGATCGCGGCGACCCGATACGTCGCGTCGGGGTCGAGGCCGTAGCGGGTCGCCAGCCGACGCACCCGCGACCTGGCGCGAGTGTTGGCGGGGACCGAGCCGATCAACTCGTCGAGTGCCGCACGGCGGGCGGCGACGTCACGGGCAGCGAATTCGCGTTCGGTGTCTCGATACCCCTCACTGACCGCCAGTGACGACATCTGGGTCCACAGCATCAGCCAGCGACCAAGCTCGATAAAGCGCTCCGGGCCGTCCCCCCGTCGGGCCAGCTCCGCCGCCCCGTGCTCCCACATCAGGCGGTGGATCTGGGCGTTGACACCGCGGAACAGGAGCAGCCGCTGACCCTGCATGGCCGCGATCGCGCCCGACTGGTATTGGAGCGCGAGAACGGTCATCAGGTCGAGATCGCCCTCGGCGATCGCTCGGTCGGCGACCTCGACCAGGTCGTCGTACGAGTCCGCCTTGACGCGGCGGCCGAATGGGTTGGCCGCCTGGTCGCCGGCAGCGCGGGCGCGAAGGACGTCGATCGCCGCCTCGAGATCGTCGGAATCGGCGGCGACCATGGTGCTCAGGTAGGCCAGGCGGACGCGCGCTCGCAGCTCGTCCTGGGAGTCCGCCAGATCCGCGGCGAGGGCCGCGATGACCGACTCGATCTCCGGCAGGACGAGCGTGATGGCGTTCCGAGCCGTCGTGGTGCCCACCGAGCCACTGAGTGTACGACCGGGCTCGTAGGCCGACTGCATGACCTCGGCAATCGACCGGCATCAGGTTTGCTGCCTCGTGGCGTGGGAATCGGGGCGGCGGGGTCGGACCATGTCTCGGTCAGCACAGATCCCTGTTCGCCGGCCGGCGGCATCCTCCTGCCGCGGTTCGGCGCCAAGCCTGCATCGACGCGATTCCCCCCGTCGCGCCGGGCGCAGGACACGGGCGGAGTCGGCATCATGCCGGCTCCGCCCGTTCTTCGGGCTCAGGCCGCGCGGTCCCGTCTCGCGATGAGGTACCAACACTCCATATCGCCCTTGCCCTTGACGGGGACGGTGCCGCGGTACTCGCAATCGAACTCGTCCTTGATGAGCTCGTACGTGGCGCGGGTGATCTGGATTCGGTCGGGCGTGCCGTGGGATTCCATGCGCGACGCCGTGTTGACCGCATCGCCCCACAGGTCGTACAGGAAGCGCTTGCGGCCGATCACGCCGGCGACCACCGGGCCGGAGTTGATGCCGATCCGGAGCACGAGGTCGAGGTCGCCGACGGCACCGTCGGAGCGCGTGGTGGCGGCCATATCGAGCGCGAGGAGGGCCAGGACTCGAGCGTGGTCGGGCCGCGGGTCCGGGACGCCCGACGCGACCATGTATGCGTCGCCGATCGTCTTGATCTTCTCGAGGCCGTAGCGCTCGGCGAGCGCGTCGAACTCGCTGAACAGTCGATCGAGCAGCCCGACGACCTCGGCCGCCGTCAGATCGGCCGATCGAGGGGTGAAGTCGACGACGTCCGCGAATAGCACCGATGCCGCCGGGAACTGGTCGGCGATCATCTCGGGCGACGCCTTCAGTCGCTCGGCGATCGAGCCTGGGAGGATGTTCAGCAGCAGGTTCTCGGCCCGTTCCTGCGCGCTCCGCAGCCCGACCAGCGCGTCCTGGCGCTGCTTCGCGAACAGCGCCAACAGCGTGAAGACGACGGTCCCGCCGACGGAGATGTTGAGCGCCAGCATCAGGCTCGAGAACCATTCTGGGAGCGGCGACTCGCCGCCGATGAGGATCGCAGCGATGCCGGAGCCGAGGAAGAGGACGAGCCACAGGACGAACCAGCGGATGCCCGAGCCGACCCCGCGGAACACCAGTGCCCCGAGCGGCGCCATGATGCCCCACAGACCGACGCCGCCCGTTGGCAGCCAGCCGCCGACGAAAGCCATCGACAGGGTCGGCGCCATGGCGATGGCCAGCAGCTGGATGTTCAACAGCAGGCCGAAGTCCCGCGTCCGGGCGAAGACGGCGATCGACGCCACCGAGATCACGGCGTAGAGCACCGCGACCCAGCCGGTCCACGCCCCGAACGCGAGGTACAGGACTGCCCAGATCCCCGCGATCGGCAGGATCAGGATCGCGATGAGGACGAGGAGCGCCTTCTGGAGCCGGGTCTCCTCGTCGTCGCCCGGCTCCGCGCCGACCTCGGCGAGCCGGACGAGCGCCGAGTCCAGAAGCCCTCGGAGTGACGTCACGAGTCGAGGATCGGCACCGCCGACACGGTCAGAAGCATTCGCGCGCCGGCTTGCCCACCGGGGTCAGCACGGGTTGATCGATCATCGTCGGCTCGACACAGACCGGATCGGTCGCGGATCGCTCGGTCCCGCGATCCCGGAGGGTGACGTATGCGAACGCAGCAAGCCCCAGCCCGATCACGCCGGCGATCGCAGCCGCCACGTGCATGCCGTCGACGAAGGCAGCGCGCGCGACGGCGAGGAGCGTGTCCGCCGTCCCGACCGGCAGCGTGCTGGCCACGCCGACCGCTCCGCCGAGAGTGTCCCTGGCGGCGGTCGCGGCGTCCGGCGGGAGGCCCGTGAGGAGGGTCGGCGGGAGACCGCCTCGATACAAGGCGGCGCCGACGCTGCCGAGGATCGCGATCCCGAGTGCACCGCCGAGCTCGGCACCCGTCTCGCTGATCCCCGACGCGGCCCCGGCACGCTCGGGGGGCGCCGAGCCGACGATGAGCTCGGTCGTCAGCCCGAACACCGGGGCCAAACCGAGCGAGATCACGACCGAGGCCACGACGAGGGGCAGTAGCCCGTTCGTCGTCGCCGACCTGGGTCAGCAGGAAGAGGCCCAACGAGCCGAAGGCCAGCCCACCGCTGATGAGGTATGCCGGCTTGACGCGCTGGACGATCCGGGGAGCCGCTTGCGAGCCGACGATGAAAGCGATCGCGGAGGGCAGCGATAGCAGGCCCGCCTGGAACGGCGTCAAGTCGGCGACGAGCTGCAGGTACTGGGCGATGAACAGGAAGTAGCCGACGACCACGAAGATCGCCAGGAAGTTGACGACGAGCGCGGCGTTGAACGTCGGCACGCGGAACAGCGCCAGGTCGATCATCGGGTCGGCGAGCTGCCGCTGGCGGCGTACCCAGAGCGCCCCGATGACGAGCCCGACGACGACCGCGCCGATCGCGAGTAGCCCGGGCCCTTCCTGTGCGATCTGCTTGAGGCCGAAGATGACCGCCAGGACGGCGCCCACCGCCATGATGGCGCTCGCGGGGTCCAGGCGGCCTGCCTCCGGGTCACGGGACTCGGGCAGGATCCGCGGGCCGAGGATCAGGAGCGCGACCATCACCGGGATCGCGATGAGGAAGACCGAGCCCCACCAGAAGAACTCGAGCATGATCCCGCCGAGGATCGGCCCGACAGCACTGCCTGCCGAGAAGGCCCCGATCCAGACCCCGATCGCGACCGTCCGCTCTCGCGAGTCCTGGAACATGTAGAAGATCAGCGCCAAGGTCGAGGGCGCGAGGGTCGCGCCGGCGATGCCGAGGGCCGCCCGGCTGACGATGAGCATCTCCGGCGTCGACGAGAAGGCACACAGCAGGGACGTGATCCCGAATGCCGCCGCGCCGATGAGCAGGAGCCGCCGGCGGCCGATCCGATCGCCCAGGCTGCCCATCGTGATCAGGGCACCTGCCACGAAGAAGCCGTAGATGTCGATGATCCACAGCAGCTCGGCGCTCGACGGCTGCAGCTCGGCGCTCATCTTCGGCACGGCGAGATGGAGCACCGTCAGGTCCATCACGTACATGAGTGCCGCGAGTGCGAGCACGGCCAGACCGAGCCATTCGCGTCGGGTGGCCTTCGCGGGTGGTGTCGCTTCGGTCGTCGTCGCTGTCACGTAGCTACCTCGAATCGGAAGTGGGTCGCGTCCAGCGTCCCGGCCTTTAGATACTGCCTCGTCTTGCAGGCGCGGTGTCGCCAAGAATGCTCGACACAGCAGATATGAATCGCTAGCATCATTCCTATCATGTCGAGTCGAGTAGGTGAACGTGGTCAGATCACGATCGAGAAGGCGATCCGCGAGGAGCTCGCGATCTACGCCGGCGACGAGACGATCCAGCGCGTCGAGGACGGCCGGATCGTGATCGACATCGTCCCTGGGAGGCATCGTCGATCGCTCGCCGGCAGTCTGCGTGACAAGGTCGGGCGGACGCCAGGCGACGAGTCGTGGCAGAAGCTGCGCGAGGCCGCCTGGCGAACACCGGATCCCGACCGGCCGGGGTGATCGGACTCGACACTTCCGTCCTCGTCCGTTACCTGGTCGGCACGCCGCCGTCGCAGGCTCGCCGGGCGGCGCGGCTGATAGATGACGACGCCACGGAATGCGGTGTCTCTGTCGTCGCCCTGGCGGAATGCGCCCACGTGTTGCGAACGCAGTACGAGGTCGAACAGCTCGACATCATCGATGCGCTCATCGGCTTCATCCAGCGTGCGAACGTGCGCGTGGTCGACCTGCGGAGCGATCTCCTGGTGGAGATGCTCGTGCGAGCGCGCGACCTGCCTGGCCGACCGATCCCGGACGCGCTGATCGTCGCTGCGACGCTGGCGGCCGACGCCATACCCCTAGCGACCTTCGATCGCGACCAACGCCGCTACGGGATCGGGACTCGCGACCTATGACGCCGTCGAGAAGCCCGGTGCCGTCTGCGCCGGGCTTCTTCTGTCGACATCGGCGACTCAGGCCGACGGTGACGGCGCGGTGTCGACCGCGTCTTCCGGCCGGAGCTGGAGCGTCGCGAGGATGTCGTTGAAATATGCATCGTCGTATGCCGCAACGGCGGTCGGGTCATCGCCCGAGGT
This sequence comes from uncultured Chloroflexia bacterium, assembly GCA_963780425.1. Taxonomy (GTDB): domain Bacteria; phylum Chloroflexota; class Limnocylindria; order Limnocylindrales; family CSP1-4; genus SPCO01. The sequence continues at coordinate 65,425 of CAWABZ010000017.1, forward strand.
GTGTAGCCATGATCACGTAGCCGCGGTCTCCGGCCCACGTCGCCACCATGCCGCCCCCAGCGCACTGCCGTGCGGGCCCGGACCCGGTCGTTACGGACTCGAGGGGGAGCGCACAGTCGTCGTTCGCGGCCATCGCGTTCAGGAACTCGTCGGCCCAGGCCCCACCATCCTGGCCCGCCAGGGGCTTCGAGGCCACGACGAGGAACAGGTGGTCGGTAAGGGTCGGGTCGAACATGAAGTCGCCCGCGGGCTCGCTGAAGTTCGGGAGGCCGGCGGCGGCCCACGGCTCGGTCGCGTTGGTCGTGTCCCAGCCAGCTGGGTACGACACCGAGAAGCCATGACGTTCCGAGGTGAATGTCTCGGTCAACGCTGGCGCTGGCTCGGGAATGATGGTCGCGCCGAATGTGGGGGAGGGGACGGGGATGGGGATGGGCTGGCGGTCGGCTGACCACCCACCCCGGACGGAGCCGGAGGCCTGAGCACGCTCAGGCCCAGGGCGCCGACGGCGATCACGACCACGGCCGCGATCGCCACCTTGGCGAAGGTATTCATGTGCGGGAACCTCCACGGCCCGCGGATGACCACGCGCCGCTGTCGTGTCGTGTCGATGGTCTGGAGGGCCGACCGCAGCACCCAATCAGGCGCACGCGGCGGGGCCTCGGACTCGTAGAAGTCGGCGAGCTTGCGTTCGAGGTCGCGGTTGACGTTCATGCCATCCGGCCCTCCCGCACCGCGCCGACCGAGGACCGTGCATCGGCGGCCATGACCGCTCGAAGCGCCTCGATGGCGTAATGAAGCCGGGACTTGGCGGTCCCGACAGGGATCTCGAGCGCATCGGCCGCCTCGCTCGGAGACAGGCCGACGTAGAAGTGCAGGACCAGGATCGTCTGCTGCGCATCGGTCAGCCGTCGCAGGCCGCGCTCGATCTGGTCGCGGTCGGCGAGAGCCGACGTCTGATCAGGCTCGGACGGTTCCTGCGGCAGCATCGAGACCTCGGTCCGCCACCGCCGGCGGTGGCGCCCGATGTCAGTGCTGGCTCGGACGATCAGCCGGTACAGCCAGGCATCGAACCGCTCGACGTCGCGAAGCGTCGGGAGATCGCGCCATGCCCGCACCAATGCCTCCTGGGTCGCATCCTCCGCGAGTTCGGTATCGCGCAGGACCACGCGAGCGATCGCGTACAACCGATCGACGGCGCCGGCAGCCAGGACACTGAAGGCCTCGCGGTCTCCGCGTCGCGCCCGCTCGACGAGTTCCGCCTGCACGCTTCGCTCCTTTCGGCGGCGACCGATCTGGTCGCCTATACCGTACGGCGCAGGACGACGCCCACCAGTTCAAAAGACGCGAAATCCCGACGCGTCGAACCGGGATGGACTCGATCGTGCCGACACGACGCCATTACCCTTGAACGCGGCCGAACGTGCCGCGTCACCGAGGGTGACTGTGGACCAGCGAGAACTCGTCGAACGAGCGGGCCGAGGCGATCATGACGCCTTTGCCGCGCTCGTCGGCGCGTCCATCGCGCGGCTGGAGGCCGTCGCCCGCCTCATCGTCCGGGACCAGGAGCTCGCGCGAGACGCGGTCCAGGACGCCTACATCCGGGCCTGGCGCGACCTCCCGGGACTGCGTGATCCCGACAAGTTCGACGCCTGGCTCCATCGCCTGACCGTCAACTCGTGCCTCGATGCCGTGCGCAAGCGAAAGCGCCGGCCGGTCGAGGTCGAGCTCTCACCGCTCATGTCGCCGTTCAGCGGCGACCAGAGCGGGCATCATCGCCGACCGTGACCAGCTCGAGCGCGGCTTCCGCCGCCTCGGTGCCGACCTGCGGGCGGTGCTGGTCCTGCACTACTACGTCGGCATGTCCGCATCGGCGGTCGCCGAGACCCTCGACATCCCCAAGGGCACCGCGCAATCGCGCCTGCATCGAGCCCTGGCCGAGCTCCGCGCCGCCATCGCGGCCGACGAGCGCGCGCCGGCGGAATCCCGGACGGTGATCGCATGAACCGCCCCGAGAACCTCGAGCGCGATCTGGCGATCTGGTTCGCCGATACCGCCACGCCGCGGGTGCCCGACTTCACCGACGACATCCTCCGGCTGACCGCGGGCACGCGCCAGCGGCCGCGCTGGAGCTTCCCCGAAAGGTGGCTTCCCATGGGCGTCATCTCGCTCGGCCGGCAAACGCTCAAGCCGGTGCCGTGGCGAACGATCGGCCTGCTCGCCGTACTCGCCCTTCTCCTGGCGGGCGTCGCCGTCTACGTCGGTAGCCAGTCGCGGCCGCCGGCTCCGTTCGGCCTGGCCGGCGCCGGTCTCGTGGCGTACACGATCGAGGGCGACATCTACACGGTCGACCCCGTCACGGGCACTCGAGAAGCAATCGTCACGGGTCCCGAGGACGACAGCGAAGCGCGCTGGTCGCTCGATGGGACGCGACTCGCGTTCCTGCGGACCTCGGGAGACTCGCCTCGCTGGTGATCGTCGACCGTCAGAGCCGGGCCATCGTCGCGACCACGGACCCGCTGATCCAGCCCGACGACGACTCGATCGCCTGGTCGCCGGACGGTCGTTCGATCCTGGTCGCGCACGGACACGAGCAATCGCGTCGACTCAGCGTCGTCGACTCCGCGACTGGCGACTTGACGACACTGCCGATCGATTTCCTCGGCGAAGCATCGTGGCGTCCGCCCGATGGACGGCAGGTCGTCTACGTCGGCGGCATCGAGGCCGACAAGGTCGTGTCGATCGTCAACCTGGCCGACAACAAGATCACCGATATCGTGCGGCCGGGGAGGCCCGACGGCTTCATCAGGCCGAACGGCTGGACGCCGGACGGACAGCGCCTCGTCTATATGCGAGGGGACGGCGTGGATAGCGTCATCACCCACGTCAGAGATATGGCGACAGGCGCGGAGGTCCGCTTTTCGGACGCCCTTTGGGGCCACGTCTCGAATGACGGCACCCGGATGGTCGCGCTCGACCAGACCGGCAGGTTGTGCATGGCGGAGCTCCGGGGTGGGCGGTGCCAGCTGATCGCCACCGGCACACCGGGTTACGACGGCGCACACGCCGCTGGCGCGCAATGGTCGCCCGATGACGAATGGATCATCGTTCGACTTGGGTCTGGCGACAGCGCGGTCCTGATCCGAACCGATACCGGGACCCTGGACGAGCCGCCCTGGATCACCAAGGGCGGACAGTCGATCCAGCGCGTGGCGCCCTGACGGACTTCGCGTATCGACCGTAGGACCACGCCGGGCGCCGTGCGCCAAGTCGTATCGACGCTCGGCTGGTCGTACCGATTGCGTGTTGGTGTGACTGACGCATAGACTGTCGTACATGCCACGACTCCCTGTCCATGCCGAGGCCCGTCTTCGGGCCAAGAGCCAGCTGACCCTGCCGGAGCCGATCGTCGAGACCGCCGGCGCGACCGAAGGGGATCGGTTCCTGGTCGAGGTCGTCCCGGACGATCCGGACACGATCCGGCTCCACCGCATCCGCTCGAGTTACGCCGGGTCGCTACGTGACGTGTTCGGCGATCCAGCCGCCTACCTGGAGGGCGAGCGCGCGACCTGGGAGTCGCGTGGCTGACCGATCGAGAGCACGTCAGCTCGGCGACGCGATCCCACCGGGAGCGTCGGTCCTCATCGACAGCTCGGTCGTCCTGGCGTATCTGGCCGGCGGCGAGCCCGGCAGTCCGAAGGCCGTCGAACTCTTCGATGCCTTCGTCGCGACGGGTCGCAATCCCGCGTCGCTGTCGATGGTCACTGTCGCGGAGATCCTCGTTCGTCCGTTCCGCCGCGGTCCTGCGGCGGTCGCCACGGCCGAGGCATTCCTCCAGCACTTCGCCGACATGCGACTCGTGCCGGTGACCTACGAGGTCGCGCGCGAGGGGGCACGGCTCCGTGCATCGACCGACCTACCGATGCCCGACGCCCTCATCGTCGCGAGCGCGCTCGTGGCCGGCGCGGACCTGCTGGTCACCGCCGATCGATCGTGGCGTCCGCGCCTGCGGGACGTCGTCCCGGAGGTCACCGTGGTACAGCTCACGGCCTGACGATCGCTCAGGCACGAGCCGCTTGATGCGGCCCATGCGCATCAACTAACGAGGATCCGCCGGTCCGCCGTCCGCCGCCGCCGACCACTATATGGACCCTATGCGGCCCATGCGCATCAGCTAACGAGGGTCCGCCGACCGCCCGGAAATATGCATCACCCGCTTCGCGAGACCAATCGACGGCCTCGGTCTATGGTGGTCGCAGACAAGTTGCTCACGGGAACGAACCGGAAGGGGTCAACCATGTTCGGCCGCAACAAGAACGACGAAGTACCGACCAACGTCTTCCAGATGCGCCAGTCGATGATCTCCATCGGCGACGATTACTGGATCGAGAACGGCGCTGGCCAACGTGCCTACAAAGTCGATGGCAAGGCGTTCCGGCTGCGGAAGACGCTCGTCATCGAGGACACCGCAGGGCGGGAAGTGGCCACGCTCAAGGAGAAGCTGGTCAGCGTTCGGGACGTCATGACCATCGAGCGTGGTGGTCAACGCCTCGCCACGGTCAAGAAGGCCATGTTCACGCCGCTGCGGGAGCGTTTCGACGTCGAGGCCGAGAACGGCGTCAAGTACGAGGTCAAGGGCAAGATCACCGACCACCAGTACGAGTTCGAGCGTGACGGCAACGAGGTCGCGAACGTCTCGAAGAAGTGGTTCCGGGTGCGCGACACCTACGGCGTCGAGGTCGGCCCGAACGAGGATGTGGCCCTCGTCCTGGCTGCGACGGTCGCCATCGACCAGATGACGCACGAGGTCAATTGACGCAACCGAGAAGGGTGCGACCCCGCCCGCAGACCGCCTAGGCCACCAGCCGCTTGTACCGGATGCGGTGCGGCTGGTCGGCGGCGGTCCCCAGCTCCTTGCGCCGGAACGCCTCGTAGTCGCTGACTGCCTGAACGGGAGGGGGGAGGGGGAGGGAGGGAGGGGGGAGAGGGGGGAGTGGACCGGGAGGGACGGGGGTGCGAGTCGAGCCGCGGAGGAGCGCGGGGGAAAGCCGAGCAACGACGTCGTCGCGCGCGCGCGGTGAAGCAGCGGGGTGACTGCGAACGTCCGTGCGGGCAGACCCGACCCACGTCGTCGCCGGACGAGAGCGAGGACAGGTGCATCGTGACGACGACGTCACTGTGCCAGGACGGGGTGAGACCGCAGCCGAACATGCGCGGCACGACACGCGCCAGGAGCCGCTGAGTATGCACGAGCACCGACGGCGAGCGTGCGAGACACGACGGGCGCGAGAGGTGGCGCCCCGGCAGAGCTGTCCGGGCGCCGACCGCGACGACGAGCGCAGCGACGCCACGGCCGGCGACCGCGAGGGCCGCAGCGGAGACGCGGCCAGCGTGCGTTGTGGCACACGACGCGAGGCAGGGCGTCGGCGCGTCAGCAATACCTGGCGACGGACGCGGCAGCAACGCCGCGCGCGCGCGGACGCGAAGCGCGCGCCGGAGGTGTCTCGGCGGCGCGTGAGGGCGCGCGGACCGGCGCGCTGGGCCGAGCGTAGCAGCTGGATGGACGCGTAGCCGAAGCCATGGCGCGGGGATGGGTGGCGGCAACGTACCCCCGGCGAACCGCCAGGTGATGAGCCGCAGCGAACCGCGCCGCTGGCAGCGTGGGATGCGTCGTAGGGGCCGAGCCAGACCAGACCATGAGGATCGCGGTCGACGGCGATCGGTCGCCGGACGCGGCGGGCGGGTGCGCCCAGCCGGCGAGAAGAGCGTTCTCGCTGCAGTACCGTGTGAGTGGCGTCGACGGTCCCCCGTCATGACGGAGCTTGAGGACGTCGACCACGGCGCTGGCGCTACTTTCGGTCGCTGGCCATCCACGTGCATGAGCAGGTGGGCCTCTGGATCGACGTTCGGGTACTCGAGCGGCCGGACGGTGATCGCCGTCGGCCGGGTGTTGGCGACGCGAGGTGGCGACGAACTAGGGGTTGGACGGTCCCGCGTCGATCTCCGCTTGGACACTCGCCGCCCAGTCGATGTTAGGCCACCAGCCGCTTGTACCGGATGCGGTGCGGCTGGTCGGCGGCGGTCCCCAGCTCCTTGCGCCGGAACGCCTCGTAGTCGCTGACGTTGCCCTCGAAGAAGCGGACCTGCGAATCGCCCTCGAACGCGAGGATGTGGGTCGCGATCCGGTCGAGGAACCAGCGGTCGTGGCTGATGACGACGACGCAGCCCGGGAACGACTCGAGCCCGGCCTCGAGCGCGCGCAGCGTGTCGACGTCGAGGTCGTTCGTCGGCTCGTCGAGGAGCAGGACGTTGCCGCCCGACTGGAGCAGCTTGGCGAGGTGGACCCGGTTCCGCTCGCCGCCGGACAGCTGGCCGACCATCTTCTGCTGGTCGGTGCCGCGGAAGTTGAATGAGGAGACGTAGGCGCGCGCAGGCACCTCGCGGGGACCCACCTTGATCGCCTCGACGCCCTGGGTGATCTCCTGGAACACCGTCTTGTCGGCGTCGAGGTCGTCGCGCGACTGGTCGACGTAGCTCATCTCCACGGTGTCGCCGATCGTGATCGACCCGGCATCGGGCGGCTCTTGCCCGACGAGCATCCGGAACAGCGTCGTCTTGCCGGCGCCGTTCGGGCCGATGATCCCGACGATGCCCGAGCGCGGCAGCGAGAACGTCAGGTCCTCGATGAGCAGTCGATCGCCGAAGCCCTTGCGCAGCCCGTCGACCTCGATGACCTGGTCGCCGAGCCGCGGCCCGGCCGGGATGGCGATCTCGAGCTCGCGTTCGGTGCGCTTCGCGTCGTTCGATTCGGCGAGCAGCTGCTCGTAGGACGACAGCCGCGCCTTGCCCTTCGACTGTCTGGCCCTCGCCGACGAGCGCACCCATTCGAGCTCGCGGGCGAGCGTCCGCTGCCGCGCATCGGCCGTCTTCTGCTCGCGCGACAGGCGCTCGAGCTTCTGCTCGAGCCAGCTCGAGTAGTTGCCGGAGAAGGGGATGCCGCGCCCGCGCTCGAGCTCGAGGATCCACTTCGCGACGTTGTCGAGGAAGTAGCGGTCGTGGGTCACGGCCACGACCGTGCCGTTGTACTCGTCGAGGAAGCGCTCGAGCCAGTCGACCGACTCGGCGTCGAGGTGGTTCGTCGGCTCGTCGAGCAGCAGCAGGTCAGGGTGCTGGAGGAGCAGCCTCGCGAGGGCCACGCGCCGCCGCTCGCCGCCACTCAACGTGGTCACATCCTGGTCGTCGGGAGGACAGCGGAGCGCGTCCATCGCGATGTCGACGTTGCGCTCGAGGTTCCAGGCGTCAGCGGCGTTGATCCGGTCCTCGAGCGCCGACTGCTCGGCACCGATCGCCTCGTAGTCGGCGTCGGGGTCGGACCACTTCGCCATGACGGCGTTGTACTGGTCGATGAGGTCCTGGACGGGGCGGACGCCGTCGAGGACGTTGCCCTTGACGTCCTTGCTCTCGTCGAGCTGCGGCTCCTGGTCGAGGTAGCCGACCGTGAATCCGGGCGTCAGCCGCGCGTCGCCGGTGAACCCGTCGTCGAGCCCGGCCATGATCCGCAGCAGGCTCGACTTGCCCGCGCCGTTCGGCCCGATGACGCCGATCTTGGCGCCCGGATAGAAGCTGAGCGAGATGTCCTCGAGGACGGTCCGGTCCGGCGGGTAGTGCCGGGCGAGCCGGTACGTGGTGTAGATGAATTCGGCGGGCATGGTCGCTCAAGGGTACGGCGAGACGCGCCAGCGCGACCGGACAGCGCCTCGCCGTCGCATGGAGCGTTACCTCTTGCGTGCGCGGTCCCGGATGCGCTTCTCGATCTCGGAGACCTCCTCATCCGACATCTCGTCGAGGTTGACGAGGGAGTTCCTGGCACCCCGCGTCGCCTCGATCAACTCGTCATGGACGACCTTCGACTCCCGCGCCTGACGATTGGCCTCAAGCAGGATGAGGATGCCGAGCAGATAGGTGAGGATCGTGGTCGACGTATTCACCAAGAGCTGCCAGGTGTCGCTGAATCCGAACAGGGGCCCGGTGGCGGCCCAAATGAGCAGCAGTCCGAGGGAGGCGATGAAGAATTGCCACGAGCCGACCGCGAGGGTCACGCGGTGAGCCAGCCGTCGAAAGAAGTCACCCATTCTGGTTGCGCATTATCGACCGGCGCGCGTTGAGGCGACATGCCCTTGATGCGGCCGATCGCCCGTGGCGATCAGCGCTGGCGGGTGTAGGTCGCGTTCAGCTCCGCCTCGCCGACGACGTGGTTCTGCATCGCCGTCCGCACCTCGTCGGCCGTCGGCGTTTCGGCCAGGCCGAGCACGTCATCGAGCGCGTACAGCGTGAACCGGTATCGATGGGTGCCGGACGGCGGGCACGGGCCGCCCCAGCCGACGCGGCGGAAGCCATTGGTGCCTTGCGGGGGAGCGTCTGGCGACGCGGAGACGCCTTCGGGTAAGCCGCCGCTCTGCGACCCGACCATGTCGAACACCACCCAGTGGACGAAGCCGCGCGCGTCTGGGTCGTCGACGATCAGCGCCAACGCGGCGGTCTTGTCGGGCGCATCGCTCCATTCGAGGGGCGGCGAGACGTCGTCGCCGTCACAGCTGAATGTCCGCGGGATCGCAGCCCCGTCGTCGAAGGCCGGGCTCGACAGTGCGAAGGTCATGGTCGCCTCCTCCCAGTAAGGATAGGACGCCTCGCCGCCCCAGACTCATCGTCATGAGTCAATCGTGGCCTTGGGCGCCTCACGCTGGCGCCTCGCGGTACTGGGACCTTCGTTCCAGGCCATCGAACGGGAGCGTCATAGAGACGCAGGGCGAGACACGCATCCTTGCCGCGTGACGTCCCTTTGCCGACTCACAGCCCACCGGACCGCCCGCCCATGACGGGTGATGCGCGGCGGGTGCGAGCGAACACGACCGAGGTCGAGCGGCTTCAACGGCGGCTCGAGCGCGAGCGACACGCGAGGCGTGAGGCGGAGCTTGTCGCCGAGCGCACGACGCGGGTGCTGTACGACGAGGTCGCCGCCCGGACCCGCGAGCTCGAGAGCCTGGTCGCGATGGGCCGCGATCTCGCCCTGTCGCTCGACAGCCACGGCTTCGCCGACGTGATCGCGCGTCACGCCGCGCAGGCCGTCGGCTTCGACGAGTGCGGCATCTACGTCTGGGAGCGCGACGACGACTTCGTGACGACGGCCGGCTACTACCCGCCGGAGCGTCGCGGTGTCCTCGAGGATCGCTACGAGCTCGACAGCTACCCGGAAACGCGCCAGGTGCTGATGGCGCGGCGACCGTCCGTCATCGATTCCACCGATCCCGACGCGGATACGGCCGAAGTCAGCTTCCTGCGCGACCTCGGCGGGAGCCTGATGTTCCAGATCCCGATGGTCGTCAACGGCCGGTCGATCGGCACGGTCGAGCTTCTCGCGCGGTCGGGCCAATCCCTCGACGAATGGCAGCTCGCACTCGCCCAGACGATGGCGAACGAAGCGGGGGTGATGCTCGAGAACTCGCGCCTGTACGCCCAGATCCGCCACCAGGCGTTCCACGACGCGCTCACCGGGCTCCCCAACCGCGCGCTCCTGCTCGACCGCCTGGGGCACGCTCTCGAGCGCGGTCGCGGGGCGGATGCGCCGCTGGTCGCCCTGATGTTCATCGACCTCGACGACTTCAAGATCGTCAACGACAGTTTCGGGCACGAGGTCGGCGACGAGGTGCTGCGAGCCGTCGCGGCCCGGCTGCAGCGGTTCAGCCGTTCGGGCGACACGGTCGCGCGCTTGAGCGGCGACGAGTTCAGCATCCTCATGGAGGACCTCGACGACGCGAGCGAAGCGAGTGCCGTCGCCGCACGCATCATCGCGGCGTTCGAGGCGCCGGTTCATCTCGACGGTCGCGATGTGCACGTGTCGGTGAGCGCGGGCGTCGACGTCGGCCGGAAGTCGAGCCATTCCGCGGACGGCCTCGTCCGCAATGCGGACTTCGCGATGTACAGCGCGAAGCGTGCCGGCAAGGCCCAGTTCCGCGTGTATCGGCACGGCGAACGGCAGACGGCCGACGATGAAGCCAGGCTGCGATTCGACCTACGCCACGCCCTCTCCCGCGATGACTTCCGGGTCCATTACCAGCCGATCGTCGACCTGCGGACAGGCGCCGTTCGATCGGTCGAGGCCCTGGTTCGCTGGCAGCATCCCGACCGCGGCCTGCTCCTGCCGGGCTCGTTCATCCCGATCGCGGAGGAGATCGGGGCGATCGTCGAGATCGGCGCGTGGGTCCTCGAACAGGCCTGCGCCGACCTGCGGACCTGGCAGCGGACGAAGCCGGAGCTCGCGGTGTCGGTGAACATGTCCGGCCGCCAGCTGCAGGATCCCGGTCTCGTCGACCACGTCCGTGACGTCCTTCGATCGTCGGGCGTCAGTCCCTCGTCCCTCATCGTCGAAGTCACGGAGACGGTCCTCGTGAGTGACCCGAGCGCCGAAGCTCAGCTTCGCCGGTTGAAAGCGCTTGGCGTCCGACTGGCGATCGACGACTTCGGGACCGGCTACTCGTCGATCAGCTATCTGCGGCGTTTCCCGGTCGACATCCTCAAGATCGATCGAGAGTTCACGAGCGACGTGGTGTCACCGGAGGGCTCGGCGTTGCTGGGCGGCATCGTCCAGCTCGGCCGCTCGTTGGGTCTCGAGATCGTCGCCGAAGGGATCGAGCAACCCGACCAGCGCGACCGGATCGCGGCCACGCTGTGCGACCAGGGGCAGGGCTACTTGTTCGCCCGACCGGCGCCATATGCCGACGTGAGCCGGCTGCTCTCGACGCGGTCGGCGACCCGGCCGACCGAGTAGGGCCCTACTGCTCGTAGCCCTCGACGGTCTCGGCCGAGCGGATCGAAGCGTCCTCCGGATCGAGGCCGGCCGCCTCGCGCGCCTGGCGCTGGTGGAGGAGGTCGTACGCCCGGTCGAGCTCGACCTTGATCGCGTCGAGTCGCTCCTGCTGCGCCTGCGTCAGCCCGCTGCCGTCGCTCGCCGACGCCCAGAGCTGCTCTTCCTCTGCGGACAGCGCATTGATGGTCTGGAACAGATCGAGATCGGCCATGGCGAGACGATACTCCGATGCCTCAGGCGCGCGCCGCGCGAAAGGCCTCGAGTCCGCGCTCGACCATCTCGTCACTCGCCGTCAGCGAGATGCGGAACCAGCCGGGCGACTCGACGATCGTGCCCGGCAGGACGAGCGCGCCGAGCTCTGCCAGCCGGGTGCTGAACGCGAGGTCGTCGGGGTCGGGCGAGCGGACCATGAGGTAGAACGTCCCCTCCGGGTTCGTGGCCTCGTAGCCCATCTCGCGCAGCGCCGGGACCATCCGGTCGCGCCGCGCCTGGAGCGCGCCGATGTCGATCGACAGCGTCTCGAGGTCGCCGATCGCGTGCTGCAGCAGTGCGTTGGGGAAGCCCCAGCCGGCGGCCAGCTGCTGGACGAAGATCCGGTAGCCGGTCGCCTCGCGGTCGGGGAAGTCCGGCGTCATCGCCGCCCAGCCGATCCGCTGACCCGGCGCAAGCAGCGTCTTGCCGTAGGTGTAGATCGTGATCGTCGCGGCGTAATCGAGTGCCGGGCTGTGGAAGTCGATGCCGTCGAAGACGATCCGGTTGTACGACTCGTCCGAGAGCAGCACGATCGGCCGGCCGTGGCGCTCCGATGCGTCCCTGAGCAGATCGCCGAGTGCGGCGAGCTCCGGCTGTCGATAGATCCGTCCGGTCGGGTTGTGCGGGCTGTTGACGATGATCGCCCGCGTGCGCGGCGTGATCGCCGCGGCGATGGCGTCGGGATCGAGGTCGAAGGTGGGTGCTTGTAACCGGACCCGCACGGCCTTCGCGCCCGACGACGCGATCATCAGCTCGTAGAAGAACCATGGCGGCGACAGGAAGATGACTTCGTCGTCCTCGTCGCACAGCGCGCGGATCGTGACGCCCAGCGCACCGAACGCGCCGGCCGTCAGCGAGATGTCCTCGGGTCGATAGACGATGCCGGTCCGCTGCTGGAGGCTGTCGGCCACGATGGCCCGCGGTTCCGCCTCGTTCAGCTTGTACGCGAACCAGTCCTTGTCCTTGGGCTCGGCGTTTCTTTGGAGCGCCCCGACCAGACCGGGGAGCGGCATCTCCTGCGGGTTGCCGAACGTGAAGTCGGCGATGCCCGGATCGAGATGGTGCTTCTCCCAGTCGCCGCCGATGTACCACTCGAAGACGTGCGCGACGCTGTCGACCATCCGGTCCATGCGCCGCTCGGCGATCGTCATTTCGTGGCCTCCTCGGGTTGGTCGGCGTCCGTGTCCGGCTGTCCCGTTTCCCGGCCGTGTCCCGGCAATCATGAACTGCGCGCATCAGGGCAACCTTATGACGGCTGCCGGCCTGTTTGTCGCGTGATCCGCCGCCCCGATCATGCGTTACGCGCATCACGAAGGACGTTATGTCGGGACTGGGCCCTCTCGACGGCCCGTGTCGCAGCGGAGGGCGCCATAAGGTCGTCCTGATCCGCATCGTTCATGGTCGCGCGAGGGTCGGTCGCGCGAGGGTCGGTCGCACCTGCCGACTGACGGCCTCGGCTAGCTAGCCGATCGAGCTCCGAGGGCGAAGTCGACGGCTTCGCTCGGAGTCATCGACTGGCCGGCCATCCGCGCTCGCTCGAACTCGGCCGAACCCATCGCCTCGGGAAGAACGGCGAGCATCCGCTCGTAGTGCGGCCGCTCGTCGGGCGGCCACGCCATGTGTTGGGTCTCCATCATCGATTCGGCCGCGCCGACCAGGATCGCGGCGCGTTCGAACTGACCTCGCTCCGTGGCGATGGCCGCCAGCCCGCTGATCGCGAACGGCTTCGTGAACGCGTCGCCGATCCGTTCAGCGATCTCGAGGGTCTCGCGCACGAGCGCCTCGGCCCCGTCCAGGTTCCCGAGCTGTCGCTCGACCATGCTCAGGTTGGCGGCTTCGGACGCGACCAGGAACTCGTTGCCGGCAGCGCGGACGAGCGCAAGCCGTTGTGTCATCCAGTCGCGAGCCTCCGGCAGGTCGCCCGCGATCTGGGCGCCGACGCCGAGGAGGTGAAGCGCGTTCGAGCGGCCAGCCTCGTCGGCAGCTTCGTCGCTGACGGCGAGAGCCTCCCGGGCGAGCCGCCGTCCTTCGGGAACGTCCCTCCGGAGGGCAACGCGGGCGAGACCACCCAGCGCCTGCGAGATCATCGGCGCGTCGCCGAGCCCGCGGCCGATCTCGAGGCCTTCACCGAAGAGCTCGGCCGCGCGGTCGTCATGCCCAAGCCAGAACGGCATGAAGCCGGCGTTGACGAAGGCCTGTCCACGCAGGCGCGCCTCGCCACCGGGCGCTCTCAGGACACGGTCGAACCAGTCAGCCCCGTCCCCGAACCGCTGCTTCGTGATCCAGAACCGATAGAGCGCATTCGCGATGCGGAGGGCGTCATCGGTCCGCTCGTGGTCGATGAACCACTCGATCGCCGCGACCAAGTCGTCGTATTCGTCCTCGAGCTGCTGGACGGCCGCCTTCGCATCGGGACCCCGCGAACGGGCGCTGGCCTCTTCGGCGCGCGCTAGAAGGGATTCCGCGGCCCGAGCATCCATACGACCGGATGGTAGGGCCGCGGTCGCTTCGATATCAGCGCCTGATGCGGAACAGCAGTCGCCGCGGGAGCTCAGTCGCGCTCCACGGCCCTCGTCTCAACGAGCAGGAGCTCGGCGCCCGCGTCGCTCGCGCGCACGTCGACCGCAGGCTCCGCGATGACCTTTGCCGCCCCACCCTCGTCCGACCTCGCCGGCGTCTGAATCGGTGGCCACGTGGGCCGATCCATGGACGACGAAGAGATAGCCCTGGAAGCCGGGCCGGAATCGGTGGGTCACCGCCTCGCCGGCATCGAGCAACGTCGCGTACACCGTGGCGTCCTGGTGGACGGTCACCGCTTCAGGGTTGGTCGGGGCGTCGGGGCCGCCATACCCGGTCGCGGGCACGAGGACCGGCAGCCACCGGCCACGTCGCGACGCCTCCGGGAACTCCCGCTGCTCGATCGACGGTTCTAGACCGCGCCGGGCCGGGATGATCCACATCTGGATGAAGCGCATCGGCTCGGTCTGGCTGTGGTTGCCCTCGGAGTGCTCCATCCCGGAGCCGAGGGTCGCCCGCTGGACCGAGCCCGGCGGCAGGACGCCGCCGTTCCCGCGGCTGTCGGCGTGCTCGAACATCCCGTCGGCGACGTAGGTGATGCCTTCGATGTCGCGGTGCGGGTGCATCGGCCACGTCGCGCCGGGCACGAGGGTGTCGTCGTTGAACACGCGCAGGTCGCCGAACCACGTGTTCTTCGGGTCGTTGTAGAAGTCGAAGCTGAAGTGCCAGTAGGCGCTGAACCAGCCGCCATCGGTGTGGTGGATCGACTCGCGTGATCGAAGGATCAACACCTACCGGCGCTCCTCTCGCTGGACGACTGGTCTTTCAGCCGAACGAGCAGTCGATCGTCACCTTCTCGAGCGTGTGCTCGAGCGTCTCGAGCTCGCGGTCGTCGAGTCGATCCACGAACAGGTGGGCGACCCCGCGCATGTGGACGGGTGCCGTCTCGGCGAGGCGCGCAAGGCCCGCATCGGTCAGCGCGACGACGACGCCGCGCGCGTCGGTGTCCGCTCCGGCCCGTGTGACAAGGCCCTCGCCGACGAGCCTCGCCACGCGGCGGGTCATGCCCGACCGCGAGATGAGGGCTCGATTCGCGAGCTCGGTCATCCGCAGCGACCCACCAGCGACGGCCAGCTGGCCGAGGACGTCGAAGTCTGCCAGCGACAGGCCGGTCTCCTTGACGAGGTCGGTGTCGAGCTGGCGCATGAGGGACGCCTGCGCGCGCAGGAGGGCCTGCCAGGCGGCCAGGCCACGCCTGTCGGGCATCGCCTGGCTCACGAGGCGGTCGATCAGGGCCGCCGGATCTGTTCCCGTTAGTGCTTGCATGTGCAACCAAATAGGCGTACGGTGCTGTTTGCAGTTGCAACTAAGTATAGCAACGACGAACGCCGTAAGGAAACGGAGCAACGGAACATGGCCACCCAAGTCGACACGGCACAACGCGAGGTCGTCCATCTGGAGGACGCCCACACCCGCCCGATGATGGGTCTCGATATCCTCGAGCCCCTGCCATCGCGGAGCATCCCCTACGAGCAGGTCGACCCATTCATCCTCGTCCACGAGGGGATCGTCCCGATCAACCCGGAGCGCGCGGCGCTCGACACGACCCATCCGCACCGCGGGTTCGACAACCTCTGGTACGTGATCTCGGGCGAGGCGAGCACGGGGCACAGCACTGGTCCCGGCGGCACGTTCGAGAGGGCGCGCCTGCAACCCGGCTCATTGCTGAAGCTGCGAACGGGTCGCGGCGTGTATCACGCTGAGAGCATCGGCGAGGAAGAGCTCCGTGAAGGCAAGGCCGGCACGGAATTCCGGGGCGTGCTGTTCTGGGTGAACCTCGCCCGCAAGGACAAGCATGTCGAGCCGACCTCGCAACTCCTGCAACCGCACGACATTCCCACGCGCCAGGAGGGCGACGCGACCGTCCGAGTCATGGTGGGCGCGGGCTCTCCCGTGGAGCTCGGGACACCCGGACTGATCCTGGATGTCGAACTGCCGAAGGGGGGATCCTTCACGACGCCGATCCCGGCGGACTTCAACGGCTTCGTCTACATGCTGGAGGGCGAGGCGGACATCGGGTCGAACCGACGTCACGCCGCCCGAGCGGCGATCGCGGTCCTCGGACCGGGCGGATCGCTGACCGTCGATGCGGCCACGCCGGGGACGCGGTTCATGCTCATGGCCGGCAAGCCGTACGGTGAGACGCCGATCTACAACGGTCCGTACGTGGACTGACGCGTCATGATGGTGCGATGACGCACCAGATCGGGATCGACCCGACCATCCCCCCGAGCGGACCGGGTTGCGTCGAATGCGAAGCAGAGGGCGCCTGGTGGTTCCACCTGCGCCGCTGCGCCCAGTGCGGGCACGTCGGCTGCTGCGACACGTCGCCGTCGCAGCACGCCAGTCGGCACGCGCTCGAGAAGCGGCACCCGGTCGTCCAGAGCTACGAGCCGGGCGAGGACTGGCTCTGGGACTACGCGACTGAGCAGTACATCGGCGGGTCCGCTGCTCGCCCCGCCGCGGCACCATCCCCTCGACCAACCGACGCCGGGACCAGCCGGGCGCGTGCCGCCGGACTGGGAGCAATATCTGCATTGATGTCGTCGATCGATCAGCCCCGTCCCACCGCGGCGCTCGGCCTCGAGCCGATCCGGACGATCGGCCGCGACGAGCTCAAGGCGAAGCTCGATCGGGGCGATGACCTCAAGTTGATCATGGCCCTCAATCGCTGGGCGTTCGACGCCAAGCACATCCCGGGCTCGCTGCATTTCGACACGCCGGACGAGCTCTATGCGGCCATCAGGCCCGACGACGAGGTCGTCGTCTACTGCTCGCACGTCGACTGCCTGTCGAGCGTCGCGTTGTACCGCGACCTCGTCCGGCGCGGCTATCGGAACGTGCGGCGCTACTCGGGCGGGCTGCTCGACTGGGAAGACGCCGGGCTGCCGCTCGAGGGCGAGTTCGTGGCGGCGCCCCGATGAAGGCCGATCCGCCCGTGCCGGTCGAGAGGATCGATCACCCGTATCTCGCCGAGATCGAGTCCGAGCGGCGGGGCTGGTACGAGATCGTCGATCTGGTGCGGTCGCTGACCCCGGAGGAGTACCTCGAACCGGGTTACCAGCGCGATCCGGACTGGACGGTCCGGGACGTCATCGCCCACGTCGGCACGTGGCTGGCCGAGGCGCAGGTCCAGTTCGAGCGCATCAGCGCGGGGACCTATGAAGGCCACGACATCGACATCGACGCGCTCAACGCCGACATGCTGGCGGCGATGGCCGACCAGCCATGGGAGGTCGCCTGGGTCCAGGCCAACGCGGGCCGCACGCGGATGATCGAGGAGTGGTGGCAGCTGCGCGAACCGACCGACGAGGCGGCGTGGTGGATCCGCAAGACCGGCAGCGAGCACTACGTCGAGCACCTCGGGCGCCTGCGCGAGTGGTGCGCGGAACTGGTCGAGCGCCGAACGCGCTAACGGGTCGGCTGTGGACATCCTGACCGCGCTCCTCGTGGTCCTCGTTGCCGTCGCGATCCTGTTCGAGGTCGCGCAGCGCATCGGCGTGCCCTATCCGACGCTGTTCGTGCTCGGCGGCCTGGTGCTCGCGTTCGTCCCCGGCATGGAGCAGATCGGGCTCGAGCCGGAGCTCGTGCTCCTCTTGTTCTTGCCGCCGCTCCTGTTCAGCGCCGCCGTCGAGACACCGATCAGGGAGCTCCGGACGAATCTGGCGCCACTCCTGCGCCTGTCGATCGGTCTGGTCGTCTTCACGATGACGATCGTCGCGGTCGTGGCCTACTACGCGATCCCGGGCCTGGGTTGGCCCGCCGCCTTCGCCCTCGGCGCGATCGTGGCACCGACCGACGCCCTCGCCGCGACGAGCGTGTTCCGGCGGCTCGGCGCCCCGCGGATCGTGCGCACCCTCGTCGAGGGCGAGGCGCTGCTCAACGATGCGACGGCACTCGTCGCCTATCGGGTCGCGGTGGTGGCGGTCGTGAGCGGGACGTTCGTCCTGAGCGATTCACTTGCCGCATTCGTCGTCGCGACGGTCGGGGGTGTCGCGGTCGGCGCGGTCATGGGCCGCGTCGCAGGAGAGATCCTGCACCGGCTCGACGACCCGCCGGTCGAGGTCGTGATCTCGCTGGTCATCCCGTTCGCCGCATATCTGCCGGCAGAGCAGCTCGGGCTGTCGGGCGTGCTAGCGGCCGTGGCGGCCGGACTCGTCATCGGCAGCCGCTTGGGCAAGATCCTGACGCCGTATAGCCGGGTCCTGTGGCTGACCACTTGGAAGATGGTCGGCTTCGTCCTCAACGGCTTCGTCTTCGTGCTGATCGGCCTCGAGCTGCCCAATATCGTGGAAGGCCTCGCCGGCAGATCGCCGGCCGCGATCATCGGCCTGGGTGCACTGGTCGCGGGGGTCGTCATCGTCACGCGGCTCGTATGGGTCTTCGTCAGCAGCTACCTCCCACGATCGCCGCGGCAGATCGTCGCGCGGCGGGATCCGCGCCTGGCTACGCGGCTCACCCTTGTGGTGGGCTGGGCCGGCCTCCGGGGCGCCGTGTCGCTGGCCGCGGCCCTCGCCCTGCCCGCCGACTTCCCGGAACGGAACCTGATCCTGCTGGTGACGTTCGCGGTGATCCTCGCGACGCTCGTCGGCCAGGGGCTGACGTTACCGGCGGTCCTGCGCTGGGCCGACTGGGATGGCGTCGAATTCGACGGGGACGAATTGACGGTCGCCCGCTCAGTGGCGTATCAGGCCGGGCTCGACGAGGTCGAGCGGGCCCGCCCCTCATGGCCGGGCCACCAGCCGCTCCTCGATCGGCTCGAGTCAAGCCTGCGCGACCGTGCCCAACACCTCGCCACGGAGGACCCGGCCGAGACGGAGGAACGCCGCCAGGAACGTGTCGAGCACGAGGAGATCCAGCGCGGCGTGATCTCGGCGCAGCGGACTGCCGTCATCGAGCTGCGCGACAGCGGCGAGATCAACGACCAGACGCTGCGGACCATCGAGCGTGAGCTCGACCTCGAAGAGCTCCGGATGGAGGCCTGACCGGGTTCAGTCAGCCGGGGCGTCAGCCCCCTTCGTTCGTGTCCTCGCCGCCGCCTTCGGTCTCGGCGGCCTCGGCCGCGACCTCGACCCGGCTCAAATGGCTCGCCTCGACGAGGGTCGGCTTGCCGTCACGGTCCTTCCAGCGCGTCTGGACCTGGACCTCCTCGTTCTCACCGACCAGCCGCAGCACGACCACGAAGCTCGAGCCGCCTTGGGCGATCGACTCGATCGCCGCCTCCCTCGACGGCAGCGGAAAGAGGCTGATCACCTCGCCGAGGTTCCTGCGCAGCTCCGGGCTGACATCCTCGATCGCCCGATCGACGTCGCCGGCGACGATCGCGTCGCACATGGCCCGGGCGCGGGCACGAACGGTCGGCTCATCCATCGAACAAGGATAGTCGGCGAAAGCGACGGTCTGACGGGTCGTCGTGCGTCAGTCTGGCGGTGTCGGAGCGATGTTCGCGTTGAAGCGGAAGACGTTCGACGGGTCGTAGCGGTTCTTGAGCGCGACCAACCGCTCGAAGCGCTGGGCGCCGTAGGCTGACGCGACCTCAGCGCTCGACGCGTCGTCCGCCAGGTAGTTCACGTAGTCCCCGGAGGCGTACGGCGCGACCGCGTCGGCATAGTCGCGCACCCAACGGATGTGCCGGTCCGGATCGGCCGGACCTTCCCAGACCGCGAGCGCGCTCGCGTTGAACCGCGCCTGACGCTGGCCGAATGCTGTGGCGTCATCGGGTACCCGGCGCACGGCGCCGTGCGGTGCCTCGATCAGGATGGCGGAATGATCCGACGTGACCCCCTCGAACGACTCCACGGCCGCGTCGATGGCCGCGTCCGGCATGTCGCGCAGGAAGTGGCCCTTCCAGTAGTTCTGCAGCCCGAATGGGATCTCGGCAAAGATGCGCTGCACCTCGGGATAGGTCATCGGGCGGATCCCGTCGTCGAGGGGCGGGCCGAGGCGGCGGATCGGGGCGAGGATCTTCTCGCCCTCCTCGAGCGGCCCGTTGTAGCAGGCCGCGATCGCGGCGACGCGCGGTCCGCCGTCCGGGACGGTGACCATCACGAAGGCGCAACTGAGCTCATCCGGCGCCACCGCCGTGACCTCACGAAACAGCTCGAGCGCGGCGCGAGCGTGCTCGAACGGATAGGCGACGAGCCCGGCCAGCAGGCGATCGACCGGATGGAGGCAGTACTCGAAGGAGGTGACGACCCCGAAGTTGCCGCCCCCGCCGCGGATGCCCCAGAAGAGGTCCTCGTGGTTCTCGTCACTCGCCGTCAGGAACGAGCCGTCCGCGGTCACCACGTCGGCCGAGACGAGGTTGTCGCACGTCAAGCCGTAGCTCCCCATCAGGAAGCCAAGCCCTCCGCCCAGGGTCAGCCCCGCGATCCCGGTGCTCCCGACGGTCCCGCCGGTCGTGGCGAGCCCGTGGGCGGAGGTCTCCGTGTCGAAGTCGATCCAGTTGCAGCCCGGATCCGCGCGCACGGTCTGTGACGCGAGGTCCACCCGGGCGCCGCGCATCAGGGAGAAATCGATGAGCAGGCCGTCATCGCATGTCCCGTGGCCTGCCACGTTATGGCCGCCACCGCGGACGCCGACCGGCAGACCGCGATCCCGGGCGTAGGCGATCGCGGAGATCACGTCGGACGTCCCGCGGACGCGGGCGATGGCCGCAGGGCGCTTGTCGATCATGCCGTTGAAGACGCGTCTCGCGGTCTCGTAGCCGTCATCGCCGGGCAGCAACAACTCGCCTCGCAGGGTCTCCGAGAGCGATCGCAGGGCGTCATCCTGGACGAGGCTGGACACGCGGGATGCCTCCGTGCACGGGCCTTGGTCTGTACTATATGCGTTGACGCAAGGTGGTCGTTGGCATATCGTGCATGACACGTTTCCGGCGCCCTGAGCAATCGGAGGTCGTGGTGGCGAAGCTTCCCCGCAGCCCCGCGACCGATGCCACGCTGGTCCCGGCCGGGGCGTGGGTGGAGGTCAGCCAGGTCGTCCTTCCGGCTGGAGGGCGGGCGCCCAACGTGCCGCAGGACACCGCGGAGACCGACTTCGTCGCCCGCATCCGGGGGTTCCTGGCCGAGCCCGCCTCGCTCGGCGATGACGCCACGGTGCGAACACTCTCGGCACGTGAGGTCGCAGGTCGGCTGACGGTCGTCAACCCGCGCAACCCCGCCGACTTCGGCGACCCGGTCCCGGAGCTGCTGGCGCTCGGCGTGGCCGCCCGCCGAGCGCTCGAGGAGTCCGAGTCGCGATGACGCGCGACGACTCCTATGCGGGCGTCATGGCCCGCCGCGCCGAGATCATGCGGCGGTCGATCGGGATCGACTACGACCGCTACGAGATCGAAGGCGGCATCGCGTTCGACTACGCGGGCCTCGCCGACAGCCCACCGCCGACCTTCGAGGACGTCCGTCGCGTGCAGCGCCAGAACAAGGTCGGCGAAACGCCGCTACTCGAGTTGAATCGGCTTACTGCCCTCGCGCGCCTGGCCGCCCCCCCCGGCCATGGCGCGCGAATCCTCGTCAAGGACGAGGCGGCGAACGCGGCAGGGAGCTTCAAGGCGCGCCGCGCGTCGATGTGCCTTGCCCAGGCTGCCGACGAAGGCTTCCCCGGCGTGATCGCGGCCACGTCCGGCAACTACGGGGCGGCGATCGCGTCGCAGGCCGCGATGTACGGGCTCAAGGCGCTGATCCTCCAGGAGGTGTTCGACTCGAACGGTCGCGGCCAGCCGGAAGTCCTTGAGAAGACACGAGCGTGCGAGGCCTACGGCGCCGAGGTCTGGCAGATGACCGTCGGACCGGAGCTGTTCTACATCCATCTGCGCCTGCTCGAGGAGACCGGCTACTTCAACGCCAGCCTGTACACCCCGTATGCGACGCTGGGTATCGAGACGCTCGGCTACGAGATCGCCGTCGAATGCACGGAGCGGTACGGCCGGGCCCCGGCCGCCGTGGTCGCGACCCACAGCGGCGGGGGCAACGTCACCGGGACCGCCAGGGGTCTTCAGCGAGCTGGCGCCGACGACACGTCGATGATCGGCGCCAGCGTGGACCTGACCGGGTTGCACATGGCCAGCGACGGTGACTTCAATCGCAAGTCGTTCACGACCGGCCACACCGGTTTCGGGGTCCCATTCTCCGTCGATCCCGATCGCGTCGACGTGCCGCGGAACGCGGCTCGCGGGCTGCGCTACCTGGACCGCTACGTCACGGTCACCCAGGGCGAGGTCTTCTACACGACCCAGCTGCTCGCCGATCTCGAGGGCCTCGAGCGGGGACCGGCCGGCAACACCTCCCTGGCAGCGGCGCTCGTCCTGGCCCGAGAGTTCCGTGACGACGAGGTCATCGTCGTCCAGGAGACCGAATACACCGGCGCAGGCAAGCATCCGACCGCCCAGCTGACGCTGGCCCGCGAGATGGGCATCGAGCTGGCGGTCGGGCCGCGCGAGGATGAGCGTCCAGGCGAGCGCATCGTCTTCCCTCCGACCATCGAAGCGATGGGCATCGGCGAGATCGACCTTGCGCGGCTGCGGCGCTCGTATCTCCAGCGGATCGCCACCAGGGCGGGGGCCAGGCCGCTGGTCGACGTCGAGGTCGACTTCCTGGCCGCCGACCTGAACATCGATGCCGACCAGCTCCGGGAGGAATGGGAGATCGCGCGAGCCGGGCCAGAACGCGTCGCAGCCGCGGCCGGGAGCGACCGTGGCTGAGGTTCGCCTCGACAATGTGGTCAAGCGCTACCCGAACGCCGCGAGCGATGCCCTGTGCGAGACATCGCTGACGTTCGAGGACGGCCTCTTCACCTGCGTCCTTGGGCCCTCGGGGTCCGGGAAGAGCACCGTCCTCAAGTTGCTCGCCGGCATCGAGGAGGTCACCTCCGGGCGGATCCTGATGGACGGACGCGACGTGACCAACATCACGCCCGAGCGGCGCGATGTCGCGATGGTCTTCCAGTCGTACGGGCTGTATCCACACATGACAGCCCGAGACAACATCGGCTTCCCGTTGATGCTCCGCGGCATGAACAAGCCCGACCGGTACGCCCGTGTCGGCGAGGTCGCGGAGATGCTCGGCATCGGTGGCCTGCTCGACCGCCATCCGCGCGCCCTGAGCGGCGGCGAGCGTCAGCGCGTGGCGCTCGGCCGGGCGATCGTCCGCAAGCCGAAGGTCTTCCTCCTCGACGAACCGATCAGCAACCTCGACGCCAACCTGCGGGCGACGACGCGAGAGGAGCTCAAGCGGCTCCACCAGCAGTTGCGGGCGACGTTCATCTACGTGACCCATGACCAGGACGACGCCGAGGCGATGGGCGACCGGGTCGTCGTCATGGCCCGCGGCGACGTTCAGCAGGTGGACACGCCGGGGTCGATCTACCGGCGACCTGCGAACCGGTTCGTCGCCTCGTTCGTCGGACGATTGCCGATGAACTTCATCCCGGGGGAGATCGTGGCCGTGGACGGGCGGGCACGCTTCGAGGCCGGAGTCATCGGCGTCGACCTCCGAGACCAGGACCCGCCGGCGACGCCGCTGCCGGTCGTCCTCGGCGTGCGCCCAGAGGGAGTCCGGGTGGTGCGCGACGTCACATCGTCGTCGATGACCGGGCACGTCACGCTCACGGAGGTCGTCGCCCCCGATGAGTACGCCACGATCGCCGTGGCGGACCGGACCCTCCGGGCGCGCGTCCCAGCCGAGGAGCTGGCCGTCGGCGACGAGGTCGGCGTGACGTTCGCCCCGAACTACCTGCTGTTCTTCGACCCTGAGAACGGGGAGCGCATCAGCCTCCCGGCGGACGCCCGTCCCACCGGTGCCGAACCACGCGAGGCGGTAGCGCGATGACCGCCGAGCCACTCACGGTGTCCGAGCGCGGAAACCGCCTGAGCGGGCTGTCGATCCGCCGCGAGAACCAGGCGTATGCCGCGCTGTTCCTCATCCCGACCGCGGCTCTGTTCATCGGCCTCATCGGCTATCCCGTCCTGTACTCGCTCTTGCTGACCGTCACCGGACGTTCGACGGTGCCGGGCCGCCTGGGGCCGTTCGTCGGCCTCGACAACTGGCTCCGGATCACGACCGATCCGATCTTCATCCAGGCCGCGGGTCAGACGCTGATGTACGTCATCCCGTCGGCGGTCCTCGGCGTGGTCATCGGCCTCGCGGTGGCCCTCGTACTCAACGAGCGCTTCCCTGGTCGTAGCCTGGCCCGCGCAGCACTCCTGATCCCGTGGGCCCTGCCGCCGGTCGTCGTCGCCGCGATGTTCCAGTGGTTCCTCGACTCGCGCCGGGGCCTGCTCGGCGAGTGGCTCGTCAACGCGGGCCTGGTCGATCAGCCGCCGCTCTTCCTGAGCGGGGTCCCGGGAACCCTGTACATGCTGACCGCGATCCACATCTGGAAGACGTTCTCGCTCATCGCCCTGATCTTCCTGGTCGCCCTGCAGTACCTGCCCGAGGAGACCATCAACGCCGCCCGGATCGATGGTGCCGGCCGATGGCAACGGTTCCGCCACGTGGTCCTGCCGTTCTTGCGCCCGACCCTCATCGCGGCCGTGATCATCCAGGTCCTGATCACGATCCAGCTGTTCGACCTGATCTTCGCGCTGACCGGTGGCGGGCCCGGCCGCTACTCGACGTACAACCTCTACTTCTACACGTTCAAGACGACGTTCGAGCAGACCGATTTCGGCTACGGCGCCGTCCTCGCGTATATCGTCACCGCCTTCGTCGTGGTGCTCGCTCTGCTCCTCACGCGGGGCAGGGCACGGGGACTCCTGTCGTGACGACGAACGAGCCACGCACCGCGACCGAGCCGCGAATGGCGAGGGCCGCCGCGATCGCGGGAGCCGGGCTGATCGTCGGCGCCGCGGTCCTCGAGCTCGTCCAGATCGCTCGCCCGTTCGGCCTCCCGTTCTGGGTCTGGGTCGTCGCGACCCTGGCCGGCCTGGCCCTCCTCTGGCGCGGGCTCAACGCGCTTCGCCAGGACCTCGGCGCACGGGTCGTGGCGTCGCTGCTCGCGCTCGGCGTCGTGCTGCTGATCATCGTCCCGTTCGGGTTCGTGGTCGTGCTTGGTGCGTTCCAACGACGAGCCGATCTGCTGACGGGACCCCATGTCCTGCCGCCAGCACCGACGACCATCGCGTTCGACCAGCTCATGCGGATCCCGTATTTCGAGGACGGGTTGCGCAACAGCCTCCTGGTGTCGACCACGGCAGCGATCGTCACGACCCTGCTCGGCCTGTTGGGGGCGTACGCGATCGCGCGGCTGCGATTCCCTGGCCGGGGCGCGACGTACACCGGGGTGATGGTCGCGTACATGCTTCCGGGCGTCGCGCTCCTCGTGCCGCTCGTTGCGATCTTCAAGGGCCTCGGCCTGATCGACACGCTGCCCGGGATGGCGATCGGCCACATCGCGCTCACCGTTCCGCTCGTGACCTGGATCCTCATCGGGACGTTCGACGGGGTGGAGCCGGACCTCGAGCACGCCGCGCGCATCGATGGTGCGAGCCGGCTCCAGGCTCTGCGGCGGGTCGTCCTGCCGGTGACCGTGCCGAGCATCGTGACAGCGGCGGTCTTCGCGTTCGTCCTGTCGTGGAATGACCTGCTCGTGTCGAAGGTGCTCTACGTCGGCAGCACACCGATGCTCGCGCCGGCGATCGTCAACCTGATGGACCCCATCAACCGGATCGAACCGCAGCTCTCGATGGCTGGCCTTATCGCGTCGATCCCGGTACTCACCTTGGCCCTGCTCATGCAGCGGTATCTCATTCGAGGTCTCGGCGAAGGCGCCGTGAAGTAGGTCGTCATGTCTATGGAGGAGGACGTCATGGACCAGACCCAGCGACTGTTCGAGAACCCGGAGGGGGTGCTCGCCAGTCCGCTCACGCGGCGGCGGTTCCTCGCCGGAACCACCATGGCCGGCGCGAGCGCCGCGCTCGCCGCGTGCACACCGACCGCTGCCCCATCGGTGGCGGCGCCGAGCAGCCCTCCGGCTGCGAGTATCGGCCCATCCGTCGCACCCAGCGAGGCGGCCACCTTCACCCTCGAGCGGCCGCTCAAGGTCCTGCTCGCCAACCACACCGGCTTCTACGCGATGGTCACCCCGGAATGGGAGCAGCGGACAGGAGCCAAGGTCGAGTTCACCCGCGAGGCCTTCGGCCCGCTTCCGCTCAAGCTCACGCCGGCCTTCGAGAGCGGCGGCGAGAGCTGGGACGTCGCCTACCTGTGGCGCGCCTGGGTGGACCTGTATGAGCAGTACCTGACCCCGTTCGACGAGCTTGGGGTCACGGTCGACGAGAGCGAGATGCTGCCGGCCGCCATCGAAGCTGCCAAAGGTTCGAGTGGCAAGTTCTACGGCCTGCCGAGCAACATCTACACCTACGTCCTCTACGCGAACAAGAAGATGTTCGCCGACGCGGGCGTGACCATCCCCAAGACCTACGCTGAGTTCACCGCCGCGGCCAAGCAGTTCACGACTGGTGATCAGTTCGGCTATGTCGACGGTTGGGCGCCGCTCTATCTGTTCCCGAAGTGGTGCGTCTGGTACCACCTCAACGGCGGCGATCTGTATGGGCCGAACGGCGAAGTCCGCTTCAACGACCCCATCGCGATCAAGGCCACCCAGGACATGATCGACCTCCTGCCGAACATGCCCAAGGAGGTCATCGAGTCGCCCTGGGGGATCTACGACGTCGAGGCGAAGAAGGTCTTCCTCGGCGGCAAGGCCGCGATGATCATCGACTACCAGCACATCTGGTACGAGGCTCGTGACCCGAATCTGTCGGCGCTGGGCGAGGACCCGGTCGAAGTCGCGATCATCCCCGGCTACGGCGGCGATCTGCCCGCTTCCGGCGGCCAGATCGTCGGCGAGTGCTTCGGGATCCCGAAGACGAGCCCGTACAAGGAGGCGGCGCTCGACCTCATCAAGCACTACTCGAACGCCGCGACCCAACTCGGCCTCCTCACCCGACGTGAGGAGCTGCACACATTCGAACCAGCGGACGAAAGCGGCTACCCGTCGTACATCGCCCCGTATAGCGATTCGACGGTCCCAGCGGCTGACCAGCCGGCAGTCGATACGACGTTCGCCCAGCAGGAGTTCAAGGGCAATCGCTACGGGACGCGCGCGGCCTACCAGAAGATCTCCGACGTCGTCGAGGCCGCGGTGTCCGCGGCATTCCATGGCGCGGATCCGGCAGCCGAGCACGCGAAGGCCCAGACGGAGATCGACGCCTATCTCGCGGCCAATCCGGGCTTCTGAGCTCGATTCGGCGCAAGCTGGCATGTTCGACGTCCTGATCAGGAACGGGCGCGTCGTCGACGGTACGGGCAACCCGTGGTTCCCGGCCGACATCGGGATCCGTGATGGCACGATCGCCGCGATCGGCCGGATCCCGGACGACGCGCCCGGAGAGACGGTGATCGATGCGGCCGGCAGGATCGTGTCGCCCGGCTTCATCGACATCCACTCGCACAGCGACTTCGTCGTCGCCGACGAGTCGCACGGGGAGGTCCTGGCTCCGTTCGCCGCCCAGGGCATCACGACGCTGGTGACCGGGAACTGCGGGTATTCGCCCGCGCCGGTCAACCCGCGCACCCGGGCCGAGCTGGCGAGCTACACGACGTTCCTGCGCGCCGGCGACCTGCCCGACGCCTGGACCGGCTTTGGCGACTACCTGGACTACCTGGACGGCCATGGGCTGATGTTCAACGTCGTGCCGATGGTCGCCCATGGCGCGTTGCGCATCCACGAGGTCGGGTTCGAGGGCCGCGAGCTCACGCCGGACGAGCGGACGCGGATGCGCGACCAGCTCCGGAAGGCGATGGAGGAAGGTGCCTGGGGCCTGTCGTCCGGGTTGCTCTACGCGCCCGGGATCTTCGCGCCGCCCGAGGAGATCGAGGACCTGGCGTCAGAGCTGGGTCCGTTCGACGGGTTGTATGCGAGCCACATCCGTGGCTCCAGCGAGACGCTCATGCCGGCCACGAAGGAGGTCATCCGGGTCGGCGAGGTCAACGGGATCTCGACCCAGCACTCCCACATGGAGGCCTTCGGTCGCCCGAACTGGTCCAAGCTCGATGCGATCATCGAGCTCCATGAAGCGGCCCGCGAGCGGGGCGTCGACACGGGTTTCGACGTGATCCCGTATATCGCGGCGAATACGACGCTCCTGGCCATCTTCCCGCCATGGGCGCTGGCCGGCGGTGTCGACGGCCTGCTCGGTCGGCTGCGCGATCCGGACGCCCGTGCCCGCATCCGCCGCTCGATCGAGGAGGACGTGCCCGGCTGGCCGTGCTGGACGCCGGGCGGCTGGCCGCACAACCTCGTCGAGGCGACCGGCTGGCAGAACGTCTCGATCATGTGGGTCGAGAGCGAGGCGAACAAACCGCTCGAAGGCCGCTCTCTGACCGAGATCGCCGAGGAGCGCGATCGTCATCCATTCGACGTCGCCGCCGACCTCGTCCTCGAGGAGAACGGTCACGCGATGGCCCTGTACTTCGGGGTGTCCGGCGAGCCGGACGAGGAAGCCGGGCTCGAGAAGTTGCTCGCCCACCCGCTCGCGGCGGCCGAGAGCGACGCGATCCTGACCGGCCGCGGCAAGCCCCACCCGGCGGCCTACGGCACATTCCCGCGCGTCCTCGGACATTTCGCCCGCGACCGCGGCCTGTTCAGTGTCGAGGAGGCCGTCCGCAAGTCGACGTCGTTGCCCGCCCAGCGGATCGGGCTCAAGAAGCGCGGCACGCTGCGCGAGGGCAATCACGCCGACGTCGTCATCTTCGACCCCGCGACCGTCGGCGACCGCACGACCTATCGCGAGCCGACCGCCGCGCCGGTCGGCATCGAACACGTCCTGGTCAATGGCACGCCCATCGTCCGCGACGGCGTCGTGGATGAGGCGGCCCGGACCGGACGTGTGGTCCGACGAGGAAGTCCCGATGCGTGATCCCTGACCCGACCCAGGTCTGACGTCTTCAGCACGACATCGCACGAGGAACCACATGACGCTCATCAACTCGCACACGCACATGCAGCGCTTCGAGGTCGACTTCCCGCGCGAGCTCGGCGAGTTCTACGTGAACATGTTCAAGGGCCAGGATTGCTGGCACACGGGCAAGCCGTGGACGCCGGAGGACTTCTGCGTTCCCGGCGAGCGGCTGATCGCCGACATGGACGCGGCGGGGATCGACAAGGCGTTCGTGCTCGGCGTCGGCTATCTGCCGTGGGGCGCGTACGACCCCGAGAACGGCGCCTACGTCCAGTCGATGGTGCAGCGCTGGCCCGATCGCCTGTTCGGCTTCTACACCGCGAACCCGATCGGCGGCAACGACGAGGTGAAGCGGTTCGAGCGGGCCATCAACGAGCAGGGCCTCAAGGGCCTCAAGATGCTCCCGTCATACAACTACGTCGCCCTCAACGACCGCCGCATCTGGCCGTTGTTCGAAGCCGCCGAGGCGATGGGCGTGCCGCTCATCACCCACACGGGCTGGAGCATGTTCCCGAAGGGCAAGATGCTGGCCTACGACCATCCGTTGCTCCTCGAGGACGTGATGATCGACTTCCCGCAGCTGAAGCTCGTCATCGGTCACGTCGGTTTCGCGTGGGCCGAGGAGACCATGCACTTCATGGCGAAGTTCGAGCACATCTACGGCGACTTCGCGTTCTGGGCCGAGTCGGCGCCGCTGTGGCGGGTCGCCCAGATCTGGACGTGGGCCAAGAAGCTCGGCGTGTTCGGCCGGTTCCTGTGGGGCTCCGACTATCCGTACGTCCCGTTCGATACGGGCAAGGCGTTCTTCGAGAAGGTCCGCGACTACACGGAGCGGCACGACCTCGATCCGTATATCACCGAGGACGACGAGCAGAGCTTCTTCGGCGGTGCCGCCCTGCGGCTGCTCGGAGTCAAGGAGGCCCCCGCATATGATGGACCCTCGCCAAGCTGTCCTTGACGAGATCGCCGACCTGAGTCGCGGCGACCTCGAGGCGGTGCTCGCGTACTACACCGACGACGTCTACTTCGAGGACGTCACGGTGCCCGAGCCGTGCCGCAACAAGGACGAGATGCGCGATTTCATGGCCATCTTCTATCGAGGTTTTCCGGACCTCCATATCGAGGTCACGAACTGCGTCGCCTGCGGGGGCGACACGGTCGTGGCCGAATACGACCTGATCGGCACGCACACGGGTGAATTCGTGGGTCACGCTCCGACCGGTCGGTCGTTCCGGATCAAGGCCGTGTCCGTCTACGAGCACAACGCCGAGCTCTTCACCCGCGAGACCGTGTACTACGACTCGGCGTCCTTGTTCGGGCAGCTCGGCCTCCCAGTGGGGAACGCCTGATGGTGACCTTCGGCATCTCTCCCGAGTGCCTCTGTCATGACGTCCGGGACAACGTGCGCCGGGTCGGCGACCTGGAGGAGGCCGGCTTCACGCACATCTGGGAGGGCGATCACACGCTGCCGTGGCAGCACTCGTCCGGCCACAGCGCTGGGATCTGGGCCACCCTGACGGCGTTCCTCGCCAACACCGAACGGGCCGTCGTCGGCCCGATGGTGATCCCGCCGATCGGGATCCGCCATCAACCGGTCGACGTCGCGATCGAGATCGCGACCCTCGAGCTGCTGTATCCCGGGCGAGTCGCACTGGGCGTGGGTACCGGCGAGGCGATGAACGAGAAGACCACGACCGGGGTCTGGCCGCCGTTGCGCGAACGGATCGAGCGCCTTGTCGAGGCGATCGGGCTCATCCGCCGCTGCTGGGAGGAGCCCGACTACTTCCGGCACCAGGGCACGTACTTCGACTCCTTCTTCCGCCTCTATCAGAAGCTGGAGCACCGCATCCCGATCATCTGTGCGGCCGGTGGCCCGAAGATGGCCGGCAACGCGGGACGCCTGGCCGACGGATACGTCGCCGTCGGTGTGCCTGCCGAGGTCCACCGTGATGTCCTGGCGCCGGCGTTCGAGGCCGGCGCCGCCGAGGCCGAGCGAGCCGCGCCGACGGGGTTCCGGACTGCGTGGGTCAGCACGTCGTACCACCCGGACCGCGAGAAGGCGCTCGATGGTGCGCGGGTCTACGGCGGGCTGCTCATCCCGGAGGCGTACTCGTACATCCAGGATCCACGGGTCATCGAGCAACGGGCGCTGTTGGTGCGTGACGAGGCGCTGTCGGCGGCCTTTTGCATCGCAACGTCCGGCGAGGAGATCATCGCCAGGTTCGAAGCGTTCATCGAGGCCGGCTGCGAACACATCATCTGGGCCGACATGAGCCCGGATCCAACCATCGTGGCCAAGGTTTGCCGCGATGAGGTTCTGCCATACTTGACGCGGAAATACGGCGTCGAGCCGATGGTCGCCGACGTCGCCGTTCGCTGAGGTCAAGCCCGCACGATGACCACGTCGGGACCGCGGGCCAGGAGCGCGAAGAAGGCCCCGTCCGCTCGCACGTCAGCCATCGAACGCGACGACCAGCTCGGTCGACGGATCCGGGCCTTGAGGACCGAGCGCGGCTTGACGTTGACCGGGCTTGCCGCTCTGGTCGGGATCACCCGCAGCTTCCTGAGCAGCGTCGAACGTGGCGTGGCCTATCCGTCGATCCTCGTGTTGCGCTCGATCGCATCCGCCCTGGAAGTGCCGGTGTTCCTGCTGTTCACCGCCCCCGAGTCCAATGGCGCGGTCGTGCGGAAGGACGCGCGCAAGGTCATCAAGCCGCCGGGCGGGTCGTTGTCCTACGAGCTGGTCTCACCCGACGTGCGGCGCAAGATCGAGATGATCATCGTCCACGTGAAGCCGGGAGTCGACGCGACGGCGATGGCGCACGAGGGCGAGGAATGCGCTCTCGTGCTTCGTGGCCATGTGGTCATCACCGTCGGTGACGTCGACTACGAGCTCAACGAGGGCGACTCCATCTATTACGACTCGGGCCTGCCTCACAAGACGCGGGCAGTCGGCGAGGAGGACGCGGAGATCGTGTCCGCCATCACGCCACCGAACTTCTGACGCGTCACGACCGTCCGCGCGACACCCGGACCCAGTCGACCTGGAACGCCTTGGGGTAGTCGGCCGGCCGACGCGGATCGTCATCGTCGATCGGGAACTCGTAGATGCCGAGCATGAGCTGCATCGGGTAGGTCGCCGACTGGTCGACCACCCGGATCAGCCGGTCGTCGATGTACCAGGCCACGCGCTCCGCTGTCCAGTCGGCCGAGTAAGTGTGCCAGTCGCGCACGTCGATCGCGACCTCCTCCGCGACGAAGTCGTCGACGATGGCTGGGTCGCCGAACGGATGGACGCCCATACCGATCCTCGCGCGGTCGGGTTGCACGGTGCGCCCGAAGATCTCGGCGACGTTGATCTCCGACGAATGCTCGGGCGTGTCCTCGAGGCCGATCATCCACAGGGAGACCATGGCTCGCGGGTCGTCGAGCGCGCGCATCCGCGTCTCGATGAGCCCGTGCTGGACGGCGAGAAGCGCGCGGTTCACCTGTGGCGTGCGGACGACGACGTCGGGGTGGAACCGGAGCTGGCCGACCTTGGAGCCGACGGGACCAGCGAATACCCCGGTCTGCAGCGATGACACGCGCAGGTCGCCGTCGAGCTCCGGGCACCACGGCGCGTGGTCGGCCTCGATCAGCAAGCGCAGGACGCCGTCGCGGATCTCGTAGCGGGTGGCGGTCCGGTCGGGCGTGCTCCAGTGCGGCAGGTAGTGGGGGAGCCAGTGCGTTTCGTCGAGGGTCGGCCGGTCGAAGTCGTCCTCGAATTCGATCTCGTAGCCGGAACGATCGAGCGTGTTTCGCGGCGGTCGCGGAGCCGTGCATGCGCTCAGCGGTCGGCGGTCGGAACGTATTCGAGCAGGACGCCGCCTGCCGAGGTCGTCGTCGAGTTGTTGAGCTTGAGCTTGAGCGGCGCGTCCAGCTTCGCGAACAAAGCCTTGCCGCGGCCCAGCGCCACCGGCGCAACGAGGAACCGGTACTCGTCGATGAGTCCCGCGTCGCTCAGCTGCGCGAAGAGATCGGCGCCGCAGCCGAGCATGATGTCCGGCCCGTCGCCGGCCTTCATCGCGCGGACGGACTCGATGACGTCGCCCTCGATGTGGGTCGCGTTCGCGCGGAGTGCCGGTCGCCCGCGCGACGCGACGAGCTTCGGCGTCTCCCGCCAGAAGGTCGCGAATTCGCGCTCGACATCGGGGATCTTTGGGTCATCGAGGTCGAGGTCGTCCCAGTACTCCATGACGTCGTACATGACCCGGCCCATGACCATGTCGCCCGCGTCATGGACGAGGCGGTTGGCGTAGCGGTGCTCATCCTCGGCCGGCTCGAAATGGGATAGGCCGCCGTCGGGGTCCGCGTACATGCCGTCGGCGGAGATCGTGATGTAGTAGGTCAGTCGGCGCATGCGACCAGTATCCGGCGTCGCCCGGGCGGTGTCGCGCCGCAGCTAGGTCCCCTCAGGAGATGGCGTCACACAGCGGTGCCAGCGCCGCGGTATTGCCGTTGATGAAGTAGTCATCAAAGGCATGCTTGCCGCTGGACTTGAGCAGCTCACCGGTCGCCTCATCGACGACCAGGTGCCCCACATCCACCAGGACCGTGCCGTTGGTACCGAAGATGCGCATCTGCTGTCCCGTGATGGTCGTGTGCCCGGACGCGATGTCTCCCGGGACCGCGAGGTCGTGGATGATCGTGTTGTGGGCGACCCAGTCGAGGGTGATCCCGCTCGACGGGTTGGTGATGGTCCCGTCGAAGATCTCACGGAAATGCCGGCGGGTGAGGTTGCCGTCCCCATCGTAGAAGCGCTTGCCGACGACGTCCCGGGTCTGCGACACGAGGAGCTCCGTGCCGCCGCAGACGACCCCACTGGGCTCCATCACCACCGGCGGATCGCTGAACGCGAGGTTGCAGAGGGTCATGTTGCCGGTCCGTTCGCAGGTCGCGTTGAAGGACGCGGGCGGCGGCGGATTGAGCGTGTTCGGGTCGACGGATTCGCGCGCCGCGACCGGCGCGGCAAGGACGATGCCGAGCCCGATGACCAGCGCCACCGACCTGGCGACGTGCGTGAGCGATGGGCGCATGGCCCTACCTCCTTGAGTCTGACGACCGGGTCATGGCGTCGGTCTGAGGGGAAGGCGCACGGATCAGCGGGATTCGTTCCCTTTTCGTTTCGCGGGAACGGCCGTTGCGCGGTGAGTCTCGGATGAGCGGCGACCGCCATAATCCGTAGGTGCCCCGTCTCGAACCCGAGCGCCTCCTCGACGACCTGAACGAAGCCCAGCGCGAGGCCGTCCGCGCGACGGAGGGCCCGGTGGCGATCCTTGCCGCGGCCGGCACCGGCAAGACGCGCGTCATCAGCCGACGTACGGCCTACGCGATCGCCACCGGTGTCGTCGAGCCGGACCAGGTGCTCGTCGTCACGTTCACCGACAAGGCCGCCAGCGAGATGGTCGAGCGGCTGCGCGCGCTCGGCCTGCCGGGCGTCACGGCGCGGACGTTCCATGCCCACGCGCTGAGCCAGCTCCGCCATTTCTGGCCACTTGTCCATGACGGGTCGCCGCTGCCCTCTCTGCTCGATTCCAAGCTGCCGCTGCTCGTACCGCTTGCACGAGCGTTGCCAGGCCATTACCGATTCACTCCTGCCAAGGACCTCGCCGACGAGATCGAGTGGGCCAAGAGCCGGCGCCTGACGCCGACGACCTACGAGCGTGCCGTCGCCGGCAGCCCCACGACGCCGTCACGCGAGCCGCCGATCCCGGTCGACCTGTTCACGCGGCTGTTCGGCGGCTACGAGCGCGCGAAGAGCCGCGCCGGCCGGATCGACTTCGACGACCTGCTTCTGGACACGATCGACCTGCTCGAGAGCGACGACGACGCCGCTGCGACGATCCGCGCGCGCAAGAGCTGGTTCAGCGTCGACGAATACCAGGACACGAACCCGCTCCAGGAGCGGCTGCTCGAGCTGTGGCTCGGCGAGCGACGCGACGTCTGTGTGGTCGGCGACGAGGACCAGACCATCTATACGTTCACAGGTGCCACGAGTGCGTTCCTGACCGGGTTCGCCGAACGGCACCCAGGCGCGCATGTCGTGACCCTCGCGGAGAACTACCGGTCGTCGCCCGAGGTGCTGGAGCTCGCCAATCGGCTGCTCGCCTCGACCGGGCGGCCGAAGAGGCTCGTGGCCACGCAACCGAGCGGCCCCGTGCCGACGATCGCACGCCACGGAACCGAGTCCGGGGAACTCACCGCACTGACGGCGTGGGTGCGCGAGCGCCTGAGGGAAGGGACAGCTCCGTCCGAGATCGCCGTCCTCGTCCGGATGAACGCCCAGCTCGCGCCGATCGAGGCGGTGCTGACTCGGGCCGGCATCGCGTACCAGGTCCGCGGAATCCGGTTCTTCGACCGGGCGGACGTGCGTGGGGCCATCGACCTCGTTCGGGGGGCCGACCTCGAGGCGACAGGGACCGCGCTGACCGCCGCGGTGCGGGCGTTGTGGGCCGATCGGCTCGGTTACGACGACGACTCGGTCGCGGGCCATGCGGGCGAGGAGGCGCGGGAGCGGACAGCGGCGCTGGACACGCTTCTGGACATCCTGGCCACGCTGTCGCGCTCGGATGCGCGGGTCGGGGCGGCCGGTTTTCTGGCGGACCTCGACCGGCGACGCGCGGCGGAGCGCGCGGGCTCGGCCGACGGCGTGAACCTGCTCACCTACCACCGCGCGAAGGGGCTCGAATGGGACGCCGTCGTGCTCCCCGCGCTGGAGGAGGGGATCCTGCCGGTCCGGCAGGCCTTCGATGACGACGAATTGCTCGCCGAGGAACTGCGGCTCCTCTACGTCGGCATCACTCGGGCGCGTCGCTACCTGGCGATCTCATGGGCCGCCGAGCGCGAGACCCGCGGGCGCACGACCCGCCGTGAGCCGAGCCGGTTCCTCGCCGACCTGCGTCCGCGGCCGCTGCACGGGGAGGGCCGGATCACGCAGCACCCCGATCGTTTCGCCGCGGACCAGGGAGCGCGCCGTGCCGCGTCGTCCGCGTCCGCCGCGTCGGGCTACGGCGTCGCCGACGACAACCCGCTGTACGCGGCGCTCCGCGAATGGCGGACGGTCCGCGCGCGCGAGGACGGCGTGCCCGCGTATGTCGTGTTCCACGACCAGACCCTTGCCGCGATCGCCGAGATGAAGCCGCCGTCGGCCGCGGCCCTGAGGCGCGTGAAGGGGGTCGGCCCGGCCAAGATCGAGGCCTACGGCGACGAGGTGCTCGAGCTGGTCAGCCGGCTCCGCTGAGGATCGGATGCCCGAGGACCCGGGGCCCGACGAGCCGTATTCGACTTGACCGGGGGCGCACGATGGCTCGACGACCCCGGAGGCACCCGTGACCGAGCACGACCACGATCACGATCACGAGCAGGACGAGCATCATCACCACGAGCATCGCCCGCTGTCCTACGAGGAGGCGATCGACGAGTTCCGGGCGGACAAGGACGAGTTCTTCCGGTCGAGTCCGCACAGCCCGGTCCCGGAAGGGGAGCGCTCGAGTTTCACCGAGTTGCCGTATTACCCTGTTAACACGGCACTACGGTTCGATGACCTCCTACTCCAGCCGTACGAAGGCGATCAGCCGTCGGACTTCCAGATCCCGACGTCGGATAACAAGCTTCGTCCCGCCCATCGCGCCGGGATTCTGCGGTTCGACATCGATGGCGATCCGCACCAGCTGACCGCGTACACGTTCGATGGTGGCGACGAACGGTCGCTCTTCGTGCCGTTCCTCGATACGACCAGCGGGCGCGAGACATACGGCGCCGGCCGTTACCTGGACCTCGAGCCGGAAGACGACGGCACCTACTCGCTCGACTTCAACCTCGCGTACCACCCGTCGTGCGTGTACGACCCCAAGTTCTCGTGCCCGTTGACCCCGGCCGAGAACCGGTTGCCGATCCGGATCGAGGCAGGCGAGCGACTTCCCGAGGCCTGATCAGTAGCCGGCGGCCGGGGTCGGCCAGGCCCGCGAATACTCGCCCCGGTCGTACGCCTCCTGCGCCTCGGCGTGCTGTGTCACCCACGATCGGATGATCGCGTTGATGTCCTCGCACGGTTTGCCGACGAGCCGCGCGTTCAGCTTCTTGATGTAGTCGCGCCCGACTCGGACATGACCGGCTTCATGGTCGGCGATGAAGTCGACGATCTTGCGCCACCAATCGAGCAGCCGCTTCGGCACGCGAGCGGGCTCGGTCCAACGGGGCATGTGGATGGTGTACGAGGCGGTGATCGTCGCGCTCGTGATCCGGCAGGCTCCCGATGCGCTGGTCCGCGTGCGGATCGACTGTCGTGTGTCGCTGACCCGGGTCATCACGCATGCTGCCGGGCGCGCGTCGCCACGAAACCATTCGTAATCGATCGCGCCGCACGCCTTCACCCCGCCACGCGCGATGCTCGCCGCGAGCTCGCGAGACGTGTCGCCGGTGACGCCGAAGTAGTCGATCGTCGCTCCCTTGACCGCCACGCTGAGTGACGGCAGTCGGACGAGGGCCGCGCCGGTCGGCGGTCTGAGGTCGGGCCCGACGGCGCCGCCGTTCGGGTCGCGGACCGCGACCTCCTCGCGTCGACCGGTCAAGTCGAATGATGCTGTCAGCGACTGACAGCCCGCCGACTCGCCGATCGGCGTGGGCGTGACGTCAACCTTGAGGACGCCCCGGAGGACGGTCGAGGCGACCGATGTCCCGGCCGGCCGCTCGGTCGCGATCCAGAGTTCCAGGATCGAGGTGGCACTCGCACCGCCGTCGACCCGGCTGCCGTCGGACGAGAGGCAGGAGGCCGCCACTGCCGGCTGGGCGGTCGATGCGTACGTGGCGTCCTCCCGCGACAGCTGGATGACCGTCGCCGGCGACGTGAGACCGAGCGGGGTGGTCGTGACCTCGAGGCTGTCGCACGGCTCGTCCGGACAGCCGGCCTCGACCGAGTAGGTCTCTTCGTCGAACGCAGGATCGGTGATCAGGCCCGACTGATCCTCGGCCGACAGGGTCTTTCGGACGCGCCAGACGCCGGCGATCGGCAGCAGCTCCGCCGCGGAGGTCGGGGACGCCGCGGCGCTCGGTCTGGGCGTCCGGTCGGCGGCCGCGGAAGGCGCCGACGACGTCGGCGGCGGCGCGGGCGTCACCGGTGACTCGGGGGTGGCTGCCGACGGCAGACCCGCGCACGCCGCGACCAGGAGCGCCAGCAGACCGACAGCGAACGGAACGGGAGCGGCCCCTCGATGCGCGGATCTGCTCAACGACCACCCCCTGATGAGGATGGGCAGGCTACCAGAGGCGGTCAGCGCGCGATGGCGCGCGTCAGGCGGTCGATGCCGTAGGCGAACGCCCGATCGACGTCACCGCCGAGTCGGAACGCGCCGGCCAGCTCCATCGCGATGAAGCCGTTGGCCCAGGCAGTGACGGTCCGTGCGGCCTCGAGCGCGTCAGCCTCGCCGGCCAGTGTGGCCGAGGCGCGCAGGACCGCCTCGCTGCCACGGACGCTCCAGTCGGGGTCGGCGCGGGCCTCCTCGGGGAGGGGTGCGAACAGCAGGCCGTAGGCAGCGGGATACGCCTGGGCGAATCCGCGGAAAGCCTGGGCGAGCGCGATGAGATCGGATCGCGGGTCGCCGGTCGTGGCGGCCCGGTCGAGGCGAGTGGTCAGCTCCCGGGCTGCATCGTTCGCGACCAGGCGAAGGAGGTCGTTCCGGTTCCGAAGGCGCTTGTACAGCGAGGGTGCACGGACTCCCACGGCACTCGCGATCCGCTGCATCGTCAGCCCGTCGATGCCCTCGGCCTCGAGGATCTCGCGTCCCCTGGCGACGATCGCGTCGACGGACGTTCGCGCTGGTGTCGGCACGGACCTGGCTCCTTCGATCTCGCTGGCGGCTATTGACATTAGCCATGAAGGCTATGTAGGATAGCCATCACAAACGAGATGGTAGCGCCGAGACGCGCCAGATGCAAGGAGTCAGGATCATCGAGATGCAGATCGCACCATCGCTCCACCGGCTCGGATCGAGCCTTGTCAACAGCTATCTCGTCGAGGACGCCGGCGGCGTCACGATCATCGATGCCGGGCTGCCCGGCTACTGGAACGACCTGCCCAAGGAGCTGGCGTCGATGGGTCGGTCGCTCGACGACGTTCGCGCGGTCGTGCTGACACACGGGGACACCGACCACGTCGGCTTCGCCGAGCGGCTTCGGCGGGAGCGCGGCGTCCCCGTGTACGTCCACGAGGCCGATGCCGCGCGTGCCCGCGCCGAGGTGAAGAAGCCATCGAGCGGCTGGGGGCCGATGAAGATCGGGCCGCTGCTCGGCTTCCTCTGGTACAGCGGCTTGCGCGGCGGCCTGCGCGTCCCGCCGCTCACCGAGCTCGTGACCTTCGATGATGGCGCCACCCTGGACCTGCCCGGTTCGCCGCGTGTGATCCCCATGCCGGGCCACACACCGGGGAGTGTCGCGATCCACGTCCCGGGCCTGAGTGCCGTGTTCGTGGGCGACACGATGACGACCCGGAGCGTGCTGACCGGTCAGGTCGGACCACAGCCGGCGCCGTTCACATTGGATCCGGCCGGTGCGCTGGCTTCGCTGGCGCGGCTGGAGACGGTCGACGCGCGCTGGGTGTTGCCGGGGCACGGCGATGCATGGGACCGTGGCGTCGCCGAGGCTGTTCGTCTCGTGCGGGCGGCGTCCGCGAGCTAGCGGAGCGCGTCCGCGATCTCGAGAAGATCGTCGACGACCACCGCGGCACCGGCTCCCTCCAGCGCGCTCGCCGGGACCGCCGAGCCGGCCGTGACGCCGATCGGGATCATGC
The DNA here is from genome assembly GCA_963780425.1 of uncultured Chloroflexia bacterium. Taxonomy (GTDB): domain Bacteria; phylum Chloroflexota; class Limnocylindria; order Limnocylindrales; family CSP1-4; genus SPCO01. Next base: position 104,896 of record CAWABZ010000017.1, read on the forward strand.
CGGCGGCGACTGCCGCGACCATGTCCCACGTCGAGTCGCCGACGTACCAGGCGCGGGCCGGCTCGACCTCGAGCTCCTCCGCGGCGCGGAGAAGCAGGTCCGGCTCGGGCTTCGCGTGCTTGACGTGGCTCGCGTCGACGATCGTCGGTTCCGTCCGGAGGCCGAGCGCCTTGACGGACGTCGTGACCTGGTCCTTGCGGCTCGACGTCGCGATCGCCCAATCGATCCCCCGTTCCTCGAGCGCGTCGACGAGCTCGCGGACGCCGGGCAGCGGGCGAGGGGAGCGGTTGAGCTCCCCGTAGATCTCGCCCGAGCGTTTGTCGATCGCCTCGGCGCGCCCGTCGTCGATCGGTCGGCCGGCGCGCGCGGCGACCTCGCGCGCGAGCCGCTTGCCATCGACCCCGATCAGTGGCGCCAGATCGTCCCGGGAGGTGGGCAGGTCGACCTCCTCGAAGACGGCGAGCCAGGCGTCGATCCTCGTCTGGACCGTGTCCACGAGGGTGCCGTCGAGATCGAACAGGACGGCGTCGGGGAGCGGCAGCGCGCGGATGTCGGCCGTCATGGGACGGCGGTCGCGAGGGGCAGTAGACGGGTCACCGCGCGGATGCTACTGGACGGGTGGGGTGCGCCGTGCGCACTCCACCGTAGCACGGATCGACCAGGCAATCGCCGCCTGGGGATCGAGCCCGCGACCGAGTGCGGCCAGACACTGGCGGGTGTCGACGGGGAATTGGCGTCGGAGTTCAGGGACCTGGTCGATGACCATCCGGTTGTGACGGGTGTCCGACACGAGCAGGATCCGCTCGCTTCGTGTCGAGGTCGCGCTGCTTCCCTCGGAGTCGCCGCTCCGCGGCCTGGACGTCGTCGAGCCGGGTCTCCGCCTCGACGATCGCCGATCGAAGTCCGCCGGTAAAAGCGACACCGTCGGCGCTTCGACGATCGCCTGGGATGGGCATAGGGACTTCCGTCCGCCAACCTGATGACGGTGCGAGCCTCGCGGTGAATCGGCCAAGGAGCCCAAGGTGGGCCTTGTCACGGACCGGTGCCGCCACCGGATAGAGGCCGAGGCTAAGCTCATGGCCAAGGACCGCCGCGATCCGAGACGATGAGATCCAAGTCGATGTGCGGGGCCTGCCCGGACTCGATCCTCCGAATGTGGGTGTGGGAGACGCCGACCATCGATCCGACCTGTCGAGTGCTCAACCCCGCGCCGAATCTCGCGCGCCCGAGCATCCTCGCCGACTCGACAGAGCAGGTACGTCCTGGCTCGACGTGCCCCATGCTGCCTGGCGGACTCCCGTGTTGGCATGCCGGGAAGTCTGCACATCGGTCCTTAGCGCTCGCTCATCTGCATTTGGAACATCACGAGGTTCCAATCAGCGGCTGGGCGAAGATTCGCGCGCGTGAGCCTCCAACGGCGCAATGTCGGGCCTTTGGCCGTCCAAATGGAACCCTCATGAGGTTCCATTTGGCGAGCGAGGGCCGATCGGGGTGCGCTCCCTTCGCTGATTGGAACATGGGGATGTTCCACGGCGGGCCTGGACGGCGGGCGCGCACGGGGAGGGCGCGTGCGGGAACGAGCCAAAGTGGACCCCCGGCGTAGAATCAGCAGTCTCCCGACCCGCCCTCGAGGGGTCTCACAGGTTCCTCGGACGGGCCGAGTGTCCGGAGGAGCACCGGCCATGCAGCATGCCTTCCTGATCGAGCTCGAGGACAAGCCGGGCGCGCTTGCCGATGTCGCCGAGGCGATCGCGGCCAAGGGTGTCAACGTGATCAGCGTGAGCGGCTCGACATGTGGCGACAAGGGTCGCATCGCGATCGCCACCGACGACAACGCCCAGACGCGGGCGGCCCTCGGTGAGCTGCCGTTCACGTTCGAGCAGAAGGAGATCACGACCACGACGCTGAAGAACGTGCCCGGCGCGCTGGCGAAGGCGGCGCGGCAGCTCGCGAACGCCGGGGTCAATGTCGAGTCGGTCCTCCTGATGGGGACCCAGGGTCAGGACATCGACGTCGGGTTCGTCACGAGCGATCCCGTCATGGCGCGGAACGCCGTGGCCCACGCGGGGACGACGAGCGCCTGACGAAAGGTCGGGCCGGCCCCGATGAGGCTGGCTCGGACGGAAACCAGAAGGGCGGAGCGTTGGGGCTCCGCCCTTCGCTGTGGGCCGCGCGGGATGTCGGGCTGTGCCTTGGGCGGGTCGGCAGCGAGGCCGGCCGGGTTCCCGGCACCGGCGGTCAGAACATGGTGCGCCGGGTCACCAAACACCCACCCCAGACCCCACCTGACCCCACCGGACCACCCGCGGACAGGGCAGGATAGGGCGATCGTCCGGAGTCCATGACTCGACGGGCGCGGATCTGGCGAATGCGCCACCAGCCGGATCCATGAAGGCCGAGCCCCCAGACGGCCTTCATCGGCGGCGACGGAGCTTCGGCCCCGTCGCCGCCTCTCGTTGTCAGCGCGTCAGGGTCGCCGCACCGACCAGATACCGACCAGGAGGAGGGCGATCCCCGCCACCGCGATGGCGGCTCCGGTCGAGACCCGGTCGGCGAGCGGTCCGGCGACGAGGGACGGCACGAGCGACGCCGCGCTGACGATCGAAGCGAGCACCCCGAAGACGCGGCCGCGGACGTCGGCGGGGGTCGACTCGACGAGATTGGTCTGTGCCGTGACCGACGTGACCGCATAGGCCGCCCCCGCGATCATCGCCACGACCACGACGACCGGCAGCGCCCCGACCTCGATGCCGATGCCCCGCATCACCCCGTCGAGCCAGCCCGCCCCGGCGAGTGCCGCCGTCACCGTCCCGAGCACGAGCAGCCCGCCCTCCGAGACCCGCCGACGCGGCAACGACCCGCCGAACCGGCGCAGGCCGAACACGCCGATGACCACCCCGATCCCGAGCGGGACGATGACGACCGCGAGCTGCTCCGGGTCGAGACCGACGGTCGTGGCGAGCGACGGGCCGAGCACACCGAGGACGCTGGCGACCGAGGTCGCGGTCGCGAGCAGGACGATCGGCCGGCTGATCGACGACTCCCGGCGGACGACGCGGAAGCCGTCGCGCAGCTCCTCGAGCGGCTCGCGCAGCGACTGACGCTGCTCGCCGGTCTTCGGCGGGATAGGCGGGGCACTCGGCAGACCGATGCAGGCGATGCTGGCCGCCACGTAGAACGCGGTCACGACACCGAGCACGAACGAGGGCCCGGCGATCGTCACGAGGAGCGGTCCGAGGAACGCGAAGCCGATCGCGAACGAGCCCTGCAGGGTCAAGTTGAAGATGCTCAGCGCGGTCTCGAGCTGGGGCTTGGGCACGACGCGCGGGATCATCGAGCCCTCGGCCGGGGTGAGCGCCACGCTCATGAGGCTGATCCCGAGATTGAGCGCCAGGACCATCGCGATGTTCGTGCCAGAGAGGGCCAGCCACGCCGTGAGTCCGGTCCGGACCAGGTTCGGCACGACCAGGGCCCAGCGGAGGTCGAGCCGGTCGACGATCACTCCGGCGAACGGCGACAGCGCGATCTGCGGCAGCACGAACGAGACCAGCAGGGCACTGACCGCGCTGTTCGACCGAGTCGAGGTGAAGACCAGGACAGTCAGCGCATAGAGCGCCATATTGCCGCCGATCTGGTTGGCGGCCTGGATGAACCACAGCCGCGCAAAGACCGGATCGCGAAGGATGCTGCGAGCGCCGGCGGCGTCGATGGTTTCGATGGAATGTGAGTCTAGGGGAGGCGACGCGGCACGGAGAGGGATCTCGGGCGGCGACCCCCAGTCGCGCGCCCGAGCCCCTCGCGTCACGTGCGTCCCAGCCCGCGGCCGCGGGAGGAGGAGCGGACCGCGGGCTCTATATCTATGGGCGTCGACGGGGGCGGAATCGTTCGAAAATCGGTCGAAGATCGTTCGCGGGGGCGGGCGGAGGCGCGTTGCGTCGCGGCGCGAGCCCGACTTAGGCGGGCTCGAAGCTCCACTGGTCGATATCGATCACGGGCTCGTAGCCGACCGCCCGATAGATCTTGTTCGAGGTCGCGTTCGTGACGTCCGTGAACAGGAACACGAAACGGCGACCCTGGTCGAGCTGCTGCTGGCTCGCGGCCGCGGTCACGGCACTTGCGAACCCGTGCCCGCGATCCGGGGGCGGCGTATAGACAGGCCCGACCCGGATCCCGTTCGGCGTCGGTCCGGTCACCCCGGCCAGCGACACGGGCCGGCCATCGTGCTCCCACAGGTAGAACGTCCGGGCGCCGGTCCGCAGGGCGCTGTCGACGACCGCCTGCGTCTCGCCGTCATCGGTCCGGTGGACCGCCTCGCGCAGGAAGTCACGAACCCATTCGATGAGCAGGTCGCGATCGTCCGACGTGGCCGTCCGGATCGAGCCCGGAACGTCGTCTGGCCTCGTGACACGTTCCACCCGATAGATCCGCTCGGCCATCGTGCGTTCGACCATCACGCCGTGCCGTTCGGCCCAACGCTCGGAGAACGCGCGAGCCACCTCGACCGGGGCGGTGATGCCCGGAACGGGGAAGCGGCCACGATCCAGGTCCGCGGCGAGGGCCGGTATCGCGTCCGGTTCGTCGATGCACGACACGACGACATTGAAGGGTGGGGTCATCAGGGCCGCGGCGACCACCTCGTCGTCCCGCCGGACCGCGGCGAAATAGGGTGGCGCGGTCATCGGCCGGTCAGGGTCGGTGATCAGGTTCGCTGCGATCCCGAACAGGAGGTTGTGCTCCGCCTCGCGGTCGGCGAGGAACGGCCCGGCCGCATCGAGGAACGACTGGGCATCGGAAAACCGCTCGACCTGGACCGCAGGTGCGGGCACGCCCCGAGTCTACGCGGCGATGGATCCGGGATCCGCCGCCAACGCTCTCTTCGCGCGCTCCTGCCGCCACGCGGGGATGTACAGCGGCGCGGCGATCGCACAGATGATGCCGCCGACGATCATCGCGGTCGACACACTCGCCCCATCGGCGAGAGCCGACAGGATGATCGCGCCGAGCGAACCCGCCGGTTGGGAGACCATCGAGTTCATCGACAGCACGGTCGTTCGATGCGACCCCTCGACCTGTCGGTGTAGCAACGTCGTGTGCATCGGGTTCGAGGCTCCGTGCGCGACGTAGCAGCCAAGGTACGCGGCGACGACACCGACCGGACCCGCGAGCACGCCCATCGCGACGATGGTCATGCCCTGGACGATCCGCAGAAGAGCAGCCGACCGCGCCACCCCGATCCGCCGGCTTACCCACACGACGCCCGCGGCACCCGCCGCAGACGCGAACCAGGCCGCCGACCCCACCGGGCCCATGATCGCCGCGGCTGCGTTGACGCCGCCGACGAGCTCGGACAGCCTGATCGGGAACAGGCTCTCGAACGTGACCATCGAGAACCCCCAGAACGCCTCGACGAGCACGATCCCGAGCAGGACGCGCGACGAGCGGAGCAGCTGGATCCCCTCGCCGATGACGGCCGGCACAGCTCGGACCGACGCCACCACCGCGCGGGGGTTGCGCGCCCGCGGCACCTCGGTCATGAGCAATGCGACGGCCCCGAGATGGACCACGTGGAGCGCGAGCGCCACGAGCAGCGGTACCGTCAGCGGGTCGAGACCCGGGATCGGGTGGAGCGCGACCAGCGCCCCGGATAGCAGTGCGCCGACCGCGATCGCCGCGCTCAACACCGCCGAGCCACGACTGAGGCCGTGCTCGATCTCGGCATCCGGGTCGGCCGCCAGAGTGGCGTCGACGTACCACGCCTCGAGCGGCCCGGAGTCGAGCGCGCGATAGATGCCCTGGAACGCCATCGCGACGATGAACATCGCCGTCGTGTCGGCGACGGTGAAGATGCTCATCGAGACCACCGCGAGCACGCCCGCGAGGAGCAGGACCGGTCGCCGGCCGAGCGAATCCGAGAGCCCGCCCGTCGGCAGCTCGAGCGCCAGGACGACAAGGCCCTGCACCGCGAAGACGAGACCGATCTCGGTGAGCGACAGCCCGCGCGACAGCGGCACCAACACGAAGATCGGGATGAGCAGCCCGACCGGCAGCCACCGCAGCGCCGTCAGGACGAGGTAGCGCCGGCGCGCCGAGCGGGCGTCGAGGACGGTCATCGTTGGGTCAGCACGGCGAGGTCATTGTGCTGCCCCACCGGTTCCCGATGTCCACGTGCGGCGCCCGGTCGGACCATCGATGGTTGATGCGGCGGCGCGCTTGATGCGGCCCGTGGACATCAACTGACAAAGGTCGATCCCGGAGCGGAAAGTCGACATCAGGTCCGACGCCGCGCCGCCCCGGAGGGACCTCAGCGCAGGAGTATCTTTCGGGCAGGATGATCCTGCGCATCGTGTTCGGTCGGTTCCCGGCAGGCCTCGACGCGTCGGCTCTGGTCGATGTGCGCGGTCGCCTGGCCCGTGCGGCGCGCGACGTTCCCGGCCTGGATAGCCTGATCGTCGGCGCCCGTCGGTCCTCTACCGACGAGGAAAACGGCCCGATCGAGGCGGCGATCGTGACGGTCTGGCGGGACGCGACCCTCATGGCCCGGGCGACTGGCATCGACGAGCAGGACCGGTTCCTCGGGACTCGCCTTCGCCTGCCGCTCGAGGTCGATCAGGCTGTCCACTACGAGATCGTCGGCCGGACGTTTGCCGCGTTGCCCCCCGAGACCGCTGCGTACCTTCGGATCCTGACGGTCCGCGCGCGGCCGAACGAGGAAGCGAGGCTTATCGAGACCCTGCGCGACCAGCAACCGCGCTTCGTCGACCTGGGTCTCGTCGCGTCGCACCTCGGCCGCCGGGTCATCGGGCGGGAGTGCGAGGCCGTCACGGTCGGCGTCTGGCCGGACCGGAACACCATCCGCCGCGCGACAGGCGGCCGTCCCGAGAAGCCCCTCTATGCGAAAGACCTCGCCGATTGGTCGGATCGGATCCACCTGGAGACATACGACGGCATCGAGATCGCGCCCCGCCTGCCGACCGCCAGCGGGCCGCCCATCTACGTGATCGACGAGGACCTGCGGATCGTCGACATCACGGCGGCGGCAGCCGCGGCCATCGGCTGGGCCGCCGAGGACCTCGTCGGCAAGTCCGTGCTGGACATCTCGCTCGGCGATCCGTCCTCGCGGGCCGAGCCATGGGAGACGCTGCTCCAGACCGGCCACGTGGGCGGTGAGGGACCGTGGCTCGTGCCGGACTCGGGGGCCGTGTTCATCCGTTACCTCGCTGCACGAGATGTCCCGATCGTCGGTCGCCATACCGTTCTCGTCCACCGCTGGCACGAGCCCGTCCCCACGGAGGAGGACCTCGAGGCTGCCCTCAGGGAGGCGTTCCCGGCTCGAGCCGGCTAGTCAGCATTGACCGCTCGGCGCGAGCCGGGGTGGGCGCTGGACAGACCGAAGCCCCCCGCGTTGCCGCGAGGGGCTTCGGTGAGCGACGGATGCGTCGATCCGCTTGAGGTCAGCGGCTCTGGTTGATCGGTCGCTGATCGCGCTCGAGCGGTGTCGTCCCGCTCGGCTGGGGTGGGCGTGTGCCCTTGCCTTGCTCCATGTCGTCCGTGTCGCCCGGCTTCCAGTCGTGCTGGCCCTGGCCCTTGTCCTCGGTCCAGTCGCCTTGGTCCTTCTTCCAGTCCCCCTGGCCCTGATTCTTGTTCTGGTCGCCCATGAGCGCACCTCCGTGGGAGCGTTTGGGGGTCGGAGCCCAGTCTGCTCGAAGAGTGCGCGCAACCGCTCCCCACCCTCCGTGGAAGGCCTTGCGAGCGTGTGTCAGCCCTGACCGGTCACGAGCGAGGCCGAGATCAGGCTCACGTCGATCGGCTCGCGGTACGTGAGCCGCAGCCGGAGATCGCGGTCTCATGGAGATCTCAGCGTCCTGTCATGGAATCGATCCGTGGAGACACCCGGCGGGCCATCGTCTCCCACCGCGATCGAGCGACCTCCTCCCGCTTCGGTCGCGGTCGATGGTCCGCCGGGACATGCGGCTTCCCGACCTCGGCTGACGACGGCGTCGAGGCCCCTTTCGGCAGTTCCGGGGCATACTCCGGGCACCGCCATGAGCATCGCCGCGCGCAAGCGCCTCCACGCCTGCCTCGCGCTCCTCGGCGTTCTCGCCGTGGTGGCGGCGGCGTGTACGCCGGCTGACGAGAGCGCGAGCCAGACGCCTGCAGCGACCATCGCGGCGACATCACCTGATCCGAGCGTTGCTACAGCCCCGTCGGCCAGCGTCCCACCCCTGGCAGCTGGTCCGGCCTCGACGCCGTCCGGCCGTCCCTCGGACACGATGCCGTCGCAGGAGCCGGCCGCCGTGGCGCCTCAGAGCGCCGGACCGGCCTCCGAGCCGTTCTCGATGAACCTCGCCCACCGTACCGATTTCGTGGCCCAGTACACCTTCGAGTGGTGCGTCGGCGCGAGCCTCCAGATGGCGCTCAACATGTCGACCGACCAGGAGCACACGACGAAGACCGACCAGCAACGGCTGTGGAGGATGGCGCGCGACCTGTCGTTCAGCCCGTTCGGTGGCGCGAACCCGCGCGGCTGGACGGCCGCCCTCAACGATCTCGGCATCGGGCCGTACCAGCTCGTGAGTCTCCCCACGTTCGACGAGGCGATCTCCATCGCGGCCGCTGCGCTCCGCGACACGAAGCGGCCAGTCGGCCTGGTCATGTGGCGTGGCCGGCATGCCTGGGTGATGAGCGGCTTCGAGGCGACGGCCGACCCACGGAAATCCGACGAGTTCGCCGTGAAGCGCGTGCGCGTGCACGACCCGCTGTACCCGCACGGCAGCTCGGTGTGGGGCAAGAGCCCGCGGCCGAATAGCCTCGTGACCCTCGAAACGCTCGCCAAGCAATACGTGATCCGCGATCGCGGGCGCGTGGACCTCGGGGTCCCGCCGGGCTTCCTGCTCGTCCTCCCGATCAAGGCTTCGGCATGACGGCCGTCGTCGCCGTCCGCCGAGTTCCTCGCCCCATTGCGGCGGTGGTCGTGACGGGGTCGTGAGGCGGCCGATCGCCGTCGCCCTGGTCGCGACGCTGCTGCTCGGCTGCGGTGGCGTGCCGCCGACCGGCCCCACGCCGAGCGGCCAGCCCGCCGGCTCGGGCAGCACGGCAGCGAATGTTCCGACGCCGCGCCCCACGATCATCCCGGTTCCCAAGCACGAGGTGTACGGCTACGTCCCGTATTGGGAGATGGACGAATCAATCGCCGACCACATCGGGCGCACCGACCTGACGACGCTCGCCCTGTTCTCTGTCACACACAAGCGCAACGGCACGCTCGACAACCAGACGGGATTGAAGCGCATCCGCGGCGAGGTGGGCCGGGCGATGATCCGGGCCGCCAAGCAACGCGGCGCGCGGGTCGAGATCGTGTATACGAGCTTCGGCGGGACGAAGAACCGCTCGTTCTATGGCGACCCGAAGGCTCAGGAGCGCTGGCTCGACGAGATCATCGGTCTCGTCGAGGAGCTCGACCTGGATGGCGTCAACGTCGATGTCGAGGCACTGCCGATCGAGCTGGTCGCCGACTACGGCGCGTTCGTGGGTCGATTGCGGACGGCATTGCGCGAGCGCCGGCCGGACGCCCAGGTGTCGGTGGCCACGCAGGCGAACGAGGTCGGTGCCGCGATGGCGGCCGCGGCCGCGGTGGCCGGCGCCGACCGGATCTTCCTGATGGCCTACGACTATCGCTGGGCGGGGTCGGAACCGGGCGCGTCCGCACCGATCGATCGGATCGACGGCGAGGTCAAGGACATCACCTGGTCGCTCGATCTGTACGGAACGCTCGGCGTGCCGACCGACCGGCTGATCCTCGGCTTGCCGCTGTACGGCGTGACGTGGCCGGTCACCGCTCCGGGCTTTCTCGCCCCATCGAGCGGCCGCGGCGACGCCTGGGTCCCGCGCCGCAATCTCGGGGTCTTCGCCGACCCAGCGTTCGAGCCGACGTACGAACCGACGGAGAGCGTCGAGTTCTACACCGTGCCGAGCGCATTCGCGACCGCCCCGCCGTCGGGGGTGGCTCCTGCTGTCGGGGCGAGCGCGAGTCCCGTGCCCACCGCCTGGAACGCGGTCTACTACGACTCTCCCCGGAGTCTTGCCCCGAAACTACGCCTCGCCGACCAGCGTGGTCTCGCCGGTGCCGGGTTCTGGGCGATCGGGTACGAGCGGGGTCTGCCCGATTACACCGAGCTCATCGCCACGTTCCGCGCGGGCGAGCTTCCGCCTGGATGACCGAGGTTCTCAGCGCGCGTCGTCTGGGCCGGGCGACGCTCGCGCGGCAACTCCTTCTCGAACCCGCCGATATCGGTGTGGTCGAAGCGGTCGAGCGCATCGCGGGCCTGCAGGCACAGGAGCCCGCGTCGCCGTACATCGGGCTGTGGGCGCGGCTGGCTGGATTCGAGGCGGCCGACCTGGACGCCGCGATCGCGGCACGGGACGTCGTCAAGGGCACGCTCATGCGGGTGACGCTTGCACCTCGTCTCGGCGGCGGACTATCGAGCCTTCTGGCCGGCGCTGCTCCCGGCCCTCGAGGGGCAGCGTCGCCGGCAGGGGCTCGGGCCGCCATCCGCCCGGCGTCTGGCCGCTCTCCGGACACGCGTCACGTCCTTCGCGGCGGAGCCGCGCAGCCTGACCGAGCTGCGCGACCACGTCGGCGACGTCGACGGGCTGCCCGCTGACGAGATCGTGTGGTGGCTGCGCCGCCGGCTTCCGCTGACGCACGCCCCGACGGACGTCCCGTGGTCCTTCGGCCGCCGGCCGCTTCTCGCCCACGCCGACGCGTGGCTGCCGAGCGGGGTCTGGGCCGACGAGGCAGCCGCGATCGAGCATCTCGTCCGGCGCTATCTCGCGGCGTTCGGGCCGGCGTCGCTTGGCCGACATCGCGCAGTGGTCGGGGCTCCCCGTCGCGGGTGTGCGGCCCGGCGTCGAGGCGATCGAGGCGGCAGGCGACCTGTGTCGATACCGCTCCGAGACCGGTCGCGCGCTGGTTGATCTGGTCGGCGCCCCACTGCCCGACGAGGACGTCCCAGCGCCGCCGCATCTGTTGCCGATGTGGGACAGCACGGTCCTCGCCTTCGCCGATCGGACGCGGGTCATCAGCGACGCCGACCGGGCGCGGATCATCGCGCGCAACGGCGATACGCTGCCGGTCATGCTGGTCGATGGCGTCGTCGTCGGCCGCTGGTGGGCGGTCGCGGACGGCGGAACCACGCGCATCGAGCTCGAGCCGTTCCGGCGTTTGAGCCGAGACGACCGCCTGGCACTCGAAGCGGTCGGCGAACGACTCGCGCGGTTCGTCGAGCCCCACGAGCCACGGGTCTATTCGAGGTATCAGCGCTGGAGGAGCGACGGGCGATGACGACGATCGAAGAGCACCTGCGGAGCGCCGTCCGCCTCGCGACCGACAACGTCGCCGCGGGCCAGTTCCCGTTTGCCGGCCTGGTCGTGGCCGACCACGGTGCGGGCGAGGTCATCGCGACCGGAGTCAACACGTGCCGACGCGACGCGGATCCGGCGGCGCACGGGGAGGTCGAGGCGATCCGGGCGGCGTGCCGCCGTCGGGGGACGTTCGACCTGTCGGACACGATCGTCGTGTCGAGTTGCCATCCCTGTCCGATGTGCCAGGCGGTCGCGGGGATGACCGGGATCGAACGGATCATCTTCGCGGCCACCAGGGAACAGGCCGCGGCCGGCGGGTTCGGCTTCTCCGATGCGATGGCGGGGCGACTCGACCAGGTCGACGGCGCGCTCGTCGAGCTCGAGTACGTCGAGACGGAGGGAGCGTCCGCGCCGTTCGACGCATGGCGCGCCGGCGGTCATCCCTGGGAATCGCGAGTGCGCCCGATCCACGAGTTGCGGGTCGCGGTGACCGCCGCCGACCACGATGCCGCCGTTGCCTTCTACCGGGACGTCGCCGGGCTCCCGCAGATCGCGGATTGGTCGTCCGCGGATGGCAAGGTCGTCGTGCTCGACGGCGGCCGGGCGACGCTCGAGCTCATCGACGAGGCACAGGCCGCCTACATCGACACGGTCGAAGTCGGGCGGCGCGTCGCGGGGCAGATCCGCCTGGCGCTGGAGGTCGACGACTCGGCCGCCCTGGCCGAGCGCATGCGCGCGAACGGTGCCGTGCTGCTCGGGTCGGGGCCGGTCGACACGCCCTGGGGCGACCGCAACGTCCGCATGGCCGCACCGGCCGACCTGCAGCTCACGCTGTTCTCGAAACCGACCTGATCAGTCGGCCGGTGCGCCGACCGCCTGGAGCGAGAACCACGCCTCGAGGATGCAGTGGTCGCCGGTCCGACCGCAGTGCTCGACCACCGAGACCGGGGCGAGGTCCGGGCTCCCGATGGCAAGGTCGATACGTAGCAAGCCGATGCCCAGCGACTCGAGCCGGCTCGGGCGCCACGTCCAGCCCGGGCCCTGCCCGACTTCGCCGTGCGCGTCACGCAGTCCATCGACCAGCTCAGCGAACGCCGGCTCGGTCGGGGCGACATTGAAGTCGCCGAGGACGACGACGGTCTCCCCACGGGCGATCGCCGCGTCGATCCGTGCGCGGATGCGCTCGAGCGCCCGATCCCGGTTCTCCGATCCCAGCGCGATCGGCACGGGTCCGACCATCGAGATCCGGCCGGCCAGCGGATGGGCGGTGATCACGGTGATCTCCCGACCTCCAGCGTCGATGACGGCTTCGATGAGCGACGGGTCGCTGTCGAGTTCCGCGCGGACGATCGGCCAGCGGGAGAGCAACCCCATCCCGAAGACACCCGGGTCCGGGTAGAGCGCCCGTGCAGGGAAGCGTTCGGTCAGGGTCGCCGACTCGGTGATGGCACGAGCGTGGTCGGGTCCGAGCTCCTGGAGCGCCACGACATCGCTGTCGAGTGTCGAGATGCCCTCGACCGCGCCCGCGCCGCTGCGCGCGCCGAGCTCCAGGTTCCAGCTCGACGCGAAGAACAGGTCGTCGGACGTATCCGCGGACGGTGGCAACGAGAACCACTCGCCGCCGAACCGCAGGACCGCGACGACTCCGAGGATGGCCAGGCTCGACCGCAGCGCCACACCGCGCCGTGCGATGGCGACCGGGACGAGCACGAGGGCCGCCAGCGCCAGGTGGACCGACAGGATGTTGGCGAGTGCCAGTGGACCGGTCCGGGGCTGCAGGATCGGCAGCACGATCAGGAGCGCTGCGACCGCGGCCGGGTAGACGGCGAGGATCCGTGTCACCACGACAAGACGTTGGCACGCGGGCGGGCGTGGCGTTTCGTCAGTCTGGCGGCCCTCAGACCAGCGGTGCGACCTCGCGGTCGAACCGCTCGACGAGGGCGACGAGCTCGGACGGGTCGGTCGTGTCGAACCAGAGCGCGATATGCCCGACACCGAGAGTCTCGAACGCGCGGACCTCGGCCGCCATCTCCTCGGCGGTACCGCGGATGGCGTAGTGCTGCGCGGTCGCGGCCCCGAACTCGGTCCATGCCCGGACCGTCAGCCACGGCATCGGCCGGCCTGCCGCCTCGGCCGCGGCTCGGATGATCGGGACCCGATCGGCATACTTGGCCGCGCTTGACGCGCTCGACTGGTAGCCGTCACCCAGCCGCCCGGCCCGCTCCAGGGCTGGCTCGGCTCGCCCGCCCACGACGATGGGGAGCGCCGCGCCATGGCGGGGCAGGGGAGCGAACGCGAAATCGTCGAACGAGTGGAACCGGCCCTCGAACGGCTCGGTCGATCCCGACCAGAGGTGACGCCACACAGCGATCGTCTCGTCGAGGTACGCACCCCGCACGCGGAAGCGATCGGCCATCCCGAGGTTCGCGAACTCGGTCTCGTTCCAGCCGATGCCGACTCCCGCGATCACCCTCCCGTCGGTCAGGTCGTCGAGCGTGGCCAGCTCCTTTGCGAGGAGCACCGCGTTCCGTTGCGGGACGACGATCACGCTCGTCCCGAGGCGCACCTTCGCGTACCGCGCGCCGATCCAGGCGAGGCTGAGGATGGCCTCGTAGATCCGGCCGTAGTCGTCGGCGTCCTCGGTCGGGACCAGGACGTGGTCCGTCGTCCAGACCGTCGACCAGCCCAGGCGTTCGACCACCTCGGCCGCCGCTTCCATGCCCTCCCGCGACGCCCCGGCGCGGAAGTTCGGCAGGCACAGTCCGTAGTCCATGGCGCCACATCCTAGGTGACCGGCGGCTCTGCAATGTGTCTGCGTGGCGTGCCTCAGGCCGGGGGCTCTGCCCGCAACGCCCCGCCTGCTGGAATCGGGCTCACCGACCCACCCCCGTCATCGGAGAGAGCCCGGATGAATGCCCTGACCCTGCTCGAGAACGACCACAAGAAGATGCGCAAGCTCCTGGAGGAGCTCGAGAGCACGACGGAACGTGGTATCAGGACGCGCGAGGAGCTCTACTCGACCATCAAGGGCGAGCTGCTGGTCCATGAGGCGATCGAGGAAGAGATCTTCTACCCGGCGCTGAAGGAACACCCGAAGGCCGAGGACATCGTCCTGGAGGGCTACGAGGAACACCACGTCGTCGACGTCGTTATGGCCGAGCTCGAAGGGCTTCCGGTCGACCACGAGTCATGGGGCGCGAAGGCCAAGGTCATGAAGGAGAACGTCGAGCACCACATGGAAGAGGAGGAGGGTGAGATGTTCAAGCAGGCCCGCTCCGTCTTCGATGCGGACGAGCTCGAGGAACTCGGCGAGCGCATGGCCGCCCGCAAGGCCCAGGCCCAGGAGGAGTTCAGCGTCCCGGCTGGACGCTCGTAAGCGTCACCGGGCGCCGAACCCGAGGGAGGGCCGGGCAGCTCACGGGACATGGAGGAGCCCGGCCCAATTTGTGGGGCCGGGCTCAGGTCGACGGTCCCGGCGGAGAGGCCGACAGGAACGTCGCCGGAGCGCAACGTAGTCCGCGCCGGTCTCCAACGGCATCCCTGACATGGTTTCGGACATTGCAGACGCATAACGAGATCGCCCTTCGGCCCATCGTCAGCGTTTCGCCCGTGTTCGGAACCCGGCCAGGACGAACTCCGCTTAGTCGAGGTCGCGCAGCAACTCCGCCAGCATCAGCGCATTTGTCGCGCCGTAGTTCGCGTAGCAGTTGTTGAAAAGGACGTGGGTCTGCTTGGTCTGTCCGGCCGCCTCGCGGACGCGCGGGACCCAGTCCTCGAGCTCGTCCTCGTCATACAGGTAGCGGAACCGCTCGACGGTCTTGATGCCCTGCTTCTCCCAGGTCTCGGCTCGACGGCCATGGAAGCGGACGACCGCCAGGTCGGGCGAGGTTGCCGCGACGATCGGCGGCACGCTCGACTTGAAGCCCTGCGGACCGTCGATCATGACGAGCGGGATCTGCCGGTCGCCAAGGAACTTGAGCGTCCGCTCGATGTTCTTCTCGTTGAACCACGTCGCGTTGCGAAACTCGACGGCGGGCGTCATGCCGACCCTGCGGAGTCGATCGACGGCCTCCTCGATGGTGTCGCGGTTCTCCGATGAGGTGAAGAACCAGCGCGGGTACTGCAGCAGGATCGACCCGAGCTGGCCGGCTTCGGCAAGCGGCTCGAGGCCGTCGGCGAACCACGCCCAGACGTCGTCCTTGACGTCGTCGGGCAGGTCCTTGGCGTAGATCCGGCTCTTCTCGGCGACGTCGCCCGGGAGCGCTTCGCGCAGGTCCTTCGGGAGCCGCTTCGTCTCGGTCGGCTGGCCGGTCATCAAGCGCGTGTGCCTTGATGTCGAACGTGAAGTCGGGCGGCGTGCGTTCGACCCACAGCTCCGACGTTCGTCGGACCGGCAGCGAGTAGTACGTCGCGTCGACCTCGACCAGCGGGAAGCGGGACGCATAGAACTGGAGTCGTTCCTCGGCGCTGTCCGCACCGGTCGGGTAGAAGACTCCCGATGCGGTCATCGTCGGGTCGGTCCAGGACGCGGTCCCGATGCGGATCGTGCCGCCGTTCTGCGCCGGGAGCGGTTCCGCGGCCACGTCCGGGGAACCGTCGAAGGTCGCCGCCGCGGCGTCGGGACCGGGATCGTGGACGTTCTTCTCGGTCATCTCGACAGCCTACTCGTCACGTACGATCGGGCGATGACCGATCGGCCATCACGCACCCTCGACCTGCAAATCGATGTCGCCGATGACGAGGAGCTCGCCGAGCTCGAGCGCGCCCTCCTGACCGCCCGGGCGAGCGAACTCACCGCGGTCCGTCGCCGGAACGTCCGCCTGACTGCCGGCTACGGCGACCCGACGACCCGGGAGGTCCTCGACGACGAGGGCCGCCGCGCGCAGCTTCGCTACGAGCTGCTTACCCGACTCATCGAGGCCGTCCGCAAGCACACGGCGAACTAGGCCGAGGGGCGTCGGAACCCATCCTTGTACTGATCCCAGGTCTCGCGCGCCAGGTCCCTGACCGCGTCGTCGTCGATCGACTCGGGGTGGGTGATGTTCAGGCAGCTTCGGCCGATCTTCGTGCCGGGGAAGCGGTCGTGGACGGCCTCGACCAGGTAGCCGCCGGCCCGCTGGCCCATCGAGAACAGCGAGATGTAGCCCTTGCGGTTGGCGAGACCGACCGAAAACCAGCGACCGGTCGGTCGCCCGCGGCTGTCCGAATAGTCGTATGAGCCGTAGCCGATCAGCGTTCCGCCGTACTCCCACATCGTGACGTCGGCCTCGGGGATCGCCGAGAGGATCGTCTCGTGCAGGTGGCGCATCTGCGATCGCCGGGGCTCCGGAAGCGACTCGATGTGATCCTGGGCGGCCGCCCATCCCTCGTCCATGCCCACGAGATTAACCGGGCAGGGCAACGCCGCAGCGGACTTCCGTACCAGTCACCGGACGAATATGGGAGCGCTTGACGGATGCCGTCACGGGCCTGAAGGTCATGAACCCAGACCCCTGCTGCCGGCGAGGGTCCATCGCACCGCCGGCACATCACGAGTCCTCATGTCCGACCGACCGTCGCGCCCCCGCAACGGCCCCCGCGCCGCGTCTGCCCCGACTCGTGCGAGTCTGGTGGCGGTCCTCATGGCCCTGACCATCATCGCGCCGGTCGCCGCCGCGGACCCGGCCCTCGTCGTGACGATGGCGCAGAGCGGGACCAGCTACAACGCCACCACGAACCGCGCCCAGATCCGCGTCACGATCACCGCGTCTGGGGCCGCGGCGCCGTGGCGCTACTCGGTCGCCGTCCGTGGCACGACCGTTACCTCGGGAACGTCGTCGGCGTCGTCGGTCGCCGTCACGGTGACCAACGACTGTTCGATCACGACCCAGAGCGTGACGGCCCAGGTGACCGACGCCCTCAACCGAACCGCTGGCACGGCGGCCACCCTGGATCGATCGCTGTGCCCGGCCCCGCCGAACTATCCGCACGCCCGCGACAAGATCCTCGCCGGGCCGACCCTGACCGAGGCGTCCTTCGTCGATCGACTGCGGGCGGTCGGTTCCCCAGCCCTCGCCGAGGGGCGAGCGATCTATCGGACCCTCGTGAGCGGCGGCGTGAACCCCGCGTTCGCCCTCGGCACGTTCCACGCCGAGAGCCATTCGGGTACCCGCGGGTACGCAGTCATCACCAAGAACTGGGGCAACATCCTCTTCTACAGCTGGGAGATCGAATTCGGCGCAACGCCGTACGCGCCGGGCAACGGCTACACGTACGCCAAGTACAAGACCTGGCTCGACAGCGTTCGCGCATACGTGTCCTTGCTCAATCGATACCACCGGTCCGGCTACACGACGGTCAGCTCGGCCTCGGCGCACTGGCTCGGGACGGTCGAAGGCAGCGACCGCCATCTGCGCTACTTGACCAACATCACCAACGTGATGCGGATCCTCCCGGACGACGCCGTCCCGGTCATGACGGGCCTGTCTGTGCCGGCAGCGAGCGATGCCTCGGTCCCGCTGAGCTACACCGCCAGGGACAACCTGGGCATCACCGGCTACCAGGTCCGCACCCGGCGCGGGACGGGCGCGTGGTCGGCGATCCAGTCCACGACGTCGCGGACCCACGGCCTGACCTTGACGACCGGCAGCTGGACGATCGCAGTCCGCGCCTCCGATGCGGCAGGCAACTGGTCGACCTGGCGGTATGGCCGGGTGTCGGTCGACGCCGTCGTCCCGACGATGACCTCGCTCAGGACCTCCATGACCGTCGTCCGCTCCGTCGACGGGAGGTTCACCGCCTCGTGGGCCGCGACCGACAACATCGGCATCGCCCGCTACCAGTGGCGGACGCGGCAGCGGCCCGACGGCACGAGCTCCGCGCTGACGACGCTCACCACCCGGGGCGGGACGTTCCGGCTGGGTACCGGCACGTGGGAGCTCGACGTGCGGGCCCGCGACGCGGTCGGCAACTGGAGCGGCTGGCGCTCGGTCAGGGTCATCGTCCCGCGTGATGATCGCGCGTTCAGCTTCTCGGCCGGCACGACGCGACGGACGAGTTCGGCGGCGTATCGGGGGACCCTCACCACGACCTCCGTCAAGGACGCGGAGATCTCGCTCACGACGGCGGACGGCGACGGGTTCTTCCTGGTCGGCCGAGTCCGGGCCGGCATACGGACGACTGCAGGTCACGGTCGATGGCGTGTCGACGATCGTGGACACGGGGTTCTACCAGGGCAAGCGCGCGACCGTGTATACACGATCGCGTGCTGCTGTTCTCGACCCGGTTCACCGCCGGTGCGCACACGGTCACGATCACGAACCTCGCCACGTCGGGCCGCCCGACGATCGCGATCGATGGGCTCGACTTCTCGCGCTGACGCGATCGTCACGTACTGAGGAACTTGACGGCCAGAGACATAGACATCTCGCCGCACGAGACGGCACATACTCCTTGGTATGCGCACTCTCGCGATGGGGGTCGCCGCGGTCGCCCTCGTTGCCGCCTGTACGGCGGGACCAGCGACTCAAGCCACGGACCTGACCATCTTCGCCGCGGCTTCCCTGAAGGGTGCGCTCGACAAGGCGAAGCCGGCATACGAGGCCAGCCATCCGGGCTTGACTCTGACCGTCTCGACCAATTCATCCTCGGCGCTCGAGGTGCAGATCGAGCAGGGTGCCCCGGCCGACGTCTTCCTGTCGGCCGACGAAGCGAACCCGAGGAAGCTCGTCAGTGGCGGGTTCGCCAGCGGCGACCCTGTCGCCTTCGCCGGCAACGAGCTCACGATCATCGTGCCGGCCGACAACCCGGCAGGCCTGAGCAGCCCGGCCGATCTCGCGCGGAGCGGATTGAAGGTCATCGCGGCCGGCGACGCGGTGCCGATCACCGCCTACGCCACCGAGCTGGTGGACAACCTCGCCATGCGATCCCGGCTATCCCCCTGGTTTTGCCGCCGCCTATGCCGACAACATCGTGTCGAAGGAGGACAACGTCAAGGCCGTGGTCGCCAAGATCGAGCTCGGCGAGGGCGACGCCGGGATCGTCTACGTGACGGACGCCGCGGCCTCGACCAAGGTCAAGCACGATCGATGTCCCGGACGAGGCCAACGTTCGGGCGACCTACGCTGGCGTGGTCGTCAAGGCGTCGTCGAACCCGGAGGCCGCGAAGGCATTCCTCGACTGGTTTGCCGGGCCTGACGGCCAGGCGATCCTGTCGTCATTCGGGTTCCTGCCGCCGTCCTGACGAGATCCGTCGACCGTGGCTTGCCGGCGGGGTCGTCATCGGTGACTGAGGCTAGCCGCCCCGGCGCTGGCCACGACCACCATCGCGATCGCGATCACCTCGCGCGGACCGAGGTCCTGGTCGAGCGCCACGAAGCCGACCAGCGCCGCGATCGCCGGGTCGAGCGACATCAGCACGCCGAACACCGACTCCGGGAGCCGGCGCAGCGCCTCTAGCTCGAGCGAGTACGGCAGCACCGACGAGAGGAGCGCCACGACGAGCGCCGAGCCCAGCAGATCGGGCTCGGTGAGCGCGCCATCCGCCTGGATCACGCCCGCCGGGAGCACGATCAACGCGCCGACGGCCATCGCGATCGCGAGCCCCGAGCCGCCCGGGAACGCCGCGCCAGTGCGCTTGCTCAGGTAGATGTAGGCCATCCAGCACGCGGCGGCGGCGAGCGCGAAGCCGACACCGACCGGGTCCAGCGAACCGCCGCCGGGGTCGACGAGCACCACGATGCCGGCCGCGGCGAGCACGATCCACACCCCGTCGAGCGGGCGCCGCGAGCCGATCACCGCCACGAGCAGAGGGCCGGCGAACTCGATCGTCACAGCGACGGCGAGCGGGATCCGGTCGATCGCCTCGTAGAACGACCAGTTCATCAGCCCGAGCGCGACGCCGAACGCCCCGGCCAGCCGCAGGTCGCCCGTCAGCCGGGGGCGCCAGATCGCCCACAGCACGATCGCCGCGAACGCCAGCCGCAGGAACGCCGCACCCGCCGGACCAAGCTCGTCGAACAGCGTCACGGCGAACGCCGCACCGAGCTGTGGGGACACCGCCGCGACGATCACCAGGCCCACGGCGGCCGCGCGACCGCGGCTCACGGGCGGCCGCAGCCCGCCGACGTCCCGGTTCATCCCGCGAAATCTACATCAGGCGCCGGCCGATTCTCATGTCCACGGCGCTGACATGCTCGTGGACTCCTCACACCCCCGGTCGAGCCCCGATCACGTGTCGCATACTCCGCCGGAGTATTGACAAAAGGGTTGACATTTGAGGGCCTTCGAGGCGTACATTTCCTCGTACCGGGCTTGTCAAGACTTGACAGGCCCACAGGTGTGTCCGGGACCATGCGGGTGGTCGAGCGGGCAGAAGTGGAACGACATCGCCTGGTCAGCGATGAGAACGGAGCGGAGTTTGTCGGTCGGCGCGACTGCCGAAGTCAAGAGCAAATTGTCGGTCGTCGACATCGTCGGCGAGACCGTCACCCTGAAGAAGGCGGGCACCACCTACAAGGGACTGTGTCCCTTCCATGGTGAGAAGACGCCGTCGTTCGTCGTCACCCCGGGCCGTGAGTCGTGGCATTGCTTCGGCTGCGGCAAGGGCGGCGACATCTTCAGCTTCGTGATGGAGCGCGACAGTCTGTCGTTCCCGGAGGCCCTCCGGACCCTCGCGGGCAAGGCCGGCGTGGAGATCGACGAGCGAACGAAGCGCGAGGACATTCGGCGCAAGCGGCTCCGGGGCGTGCTGGACACGGCGATCGCCTTCTACCACGCCGTGCTGACGGGCTCGAAGACGGGCAAGCCGGCCCTGGACTATCTGCGCGGCCGGGGCTTTACCGACGCGACGATCGAGACCTATCAGCTCGGATGGGCGCCAGGTGGCTGGGACGTCATGGCCCGCCAGCTCCAGGCGAAGCGCGACATCCGGCCGGAAGAGCTCGTCGAAGTCGGGCTTGCCAGCCCGAGCCAGCGCGGCCGGGGCGTCATCGACAAGTTCCGTGCCCGCGTGATCTTCCCGATCCGCGACCAGAACGGGAATGCCGTCGGGCTCGGCGGCCGCCTGCTGGATGGAGACGGGCCCAAGTACCTCAACTCCCCGGCGACGCCGCTGTTCGACAAGAGCAGGACGCTGTACCTGATCGACAAGGCCAAGGGTCCGATCCGCCGTGCCGGCAACCAGGCCGTCATCGTCGAGGGCTACACCGACGCGCTGATGGCACATCAAGCAGGCTTCGAGAACGTCGTGGCCAGCCTCGGGACCGCGCTCACACCGAACCAGATCGGGCTGCTGACGCGTTACGCCAACCGGATCGCGCTCGCATACGACGTCGACCCGGCGGGGGAGAAGGCCGGCACGCTTGGGGTGACCGCCCTGGCCGGTCTCATCGGCCAGCTCCAGGGCGATGACTCCGGCGTCAAGCTCGAGGACGTCCGGGTCGTGCGGCTGCCCGACGGCAAGGATCCGGACGAAGTCCTGCGTGAGTCCCCGGCCGACTGGGAGGCGAGCATCGCCAAGGCGAAGCCCCTCGTCGAATTCCTCATCGGCCATCACGCGGCACGCCACGACATCAAGACACCGACGGGTCGGATGGGCTTCATCGATGCGGTGATGCCGGCCATCCGCGACATCGCCGATCCGCTGCGACGCGACGAGGCGCTCCAGGAGGTCCGTCGGGTGTCCGGTGTCGAGGAGCGCGTCCTGCGCCAGGTGCTCGACCGGCGGATCGCTGCCGCCGGTGGGGTGGGTCCGCGCCGCGGGTCGGAATCGCAGACACGCATCACCGCGGACGCGGTGCTGGCGTCACCGGACGCGCTGCCGGTCGGTGACATCCTGCGCGCCGTGTCGCCGGTCGAGGCGGAGCTGTTGCGGTTGCTGCTGCTCCTGCCCGAGGAACAGCTGCGGGTCGTGGACGAGCTCGGGCCGGACCAGCTCCCCAGCACGCTCGCACGAGAGCTCTACCGGGCGATCGTGCTGGCCCGCGCGCCCGACGATCAGGGCGTCCATCCGGAGTTCGACCGGACGAGCCTGTTGCTCGGTCTCGATGAGGAGACGCGGTCGCTGGCCCATGCGCTCCTCGCGCTCCAACGCCCGATCCCCGAGGCGCGCGAGGTGGCCCGGTTGCTGCTCGACCTCGAGGACGACCTGATCCGCGAGCGCAGCGAATTCAATGAATCGGCCCTTGCCGAGGCGGAGCGGGCGGCTGACACCGAATCGATCGAGCGTCTGCTGCTCGAGCGACGCCATATCAATGAGACCCGAAAGTCGATCGATCGACGTCGAGAAGACACACGACTACTCGCGCGGCCAGCGATGGCCGCCCACACCTGAGACCCAAGGAGGAATCCCATGCCGACCGATCCGCTCGATAAGCGACTCGTCGAGGCCGTGCTGTCACGGCCGCGCCGTGCCAAGGCAGACCTCGAGGAGGCCAAGCTTGCCGGACTGCGCCCATCGCGCGGTCGGGCAGCGACGGCTGTCGCCGCACCCGATGACGATGACGACGATGACGATGACGATCTCGAACTCAGCCCTGAGCTCGCCGCCGCTGCCGGGGACGACGGCGAGGTGAATGTCGAGGTCGTGTCGGAGGACGGCACCGCCGATCCCGCGGCGCGCCTTCCGGCCGAAGGCCCGACCAAGCTCGACCCCAAGGAGGTCGAGGAGCCGACCCCCGAGGACCTCGAGGCCATCAGCGCCGACATGATCGGCATCGATGACCCGGTCCGGATGTACCTCAAGGAGATCGGTAAGGTCGCCCTGCTGACCGCCGAGGAAGAGGTCGTCCTGGCCAAGGCCATCGAGCTCGGCGAGCAGCTGGTCGAGGAGCCCTGGAAGGGCATGGCCTCGCTCCACGAGTGGACCCTGCACGACACGGAGCGCAAGACACGGACCGCCAAGCCGCAGCACCGACTGCCGTTCGGTGAGGAGGCCCACGCGTTCGTCCGTGCGGGAATCAGTTCGAGGCTCGCGAAGAACCTGCTTGTGGCGTCGCCGGACTTCCACCTCATCAAGGCCGGACGGGATGCGCAGTCCGAGGGCACCAAGGAGCTGCTCAAGGAAGGCAAGAAGCTCGTCGCGGCGTATAACGCCGCGCCCAAGGCGGACACGTTCATCCCGCTGCTCGACTGGGCCTTCTTCGCCGTCCACAACGGCGACCTCGACTCGCGCGACAACGTCGGTCTGCGGGCGATCTGGGATTGGACCCGCGAAGGCGTCGCGTGGCCGGCATTGGAGCGCTACATCCTGGCCGGCAACGAGGCCGAGCTGCTCAAGCGGATGGGCTACGACCCCGAAGTGCCGCTCAACACGAAGTTGCGCGACCGCAAGGGCGTGATCGTCGAGATCGGCCGCGACGCGCGCGAGCAGCTGACGAGTGCCAACTTGCGGTTGGTGGTGTCCATCGCGAAGAAGTACATCGGGCGGGGCATGTCGTTTCTGGATCTCATCCAGGAGGGCAACATCGGCCTGATCCGGGCGGTCGAGAAGTTCGACTACGAGAAGGGCTTCAAGTTCTCCACCTACGCCACGTGGTGGATCCGCCAGGCCATCACCCGGGCCATCGCCGACCAGGCGCGGACGATCCGCATCCCGGTCCACATGGTCGAGACGATCAATCGACTGATCCGCGTTTCGCGCGGGCTCCTCCAGGAGCTTGGCCGCGAACCGACGGTCGAGGAGATCGCCGAGGCCATGTCGAAGGGCCAGGAGGTCCAGGTGACCCCGGAGAAGGTCCGCGAGATCATCAAGGTCTCGCAGGAGCCGGTCTCGCTGGAGACACCGATCGGTGAGGAGGAAGACTCCCACCTCGGCGACTTCATCGAGGACCGGGGCGCCCTTGCCCCGGCCGAGGCGGCATCGCACCAGCTCCTCAAGGAGCAGGTGGAGGCGGTGCTCGACTCGTTGACCGGGCGTGAGCGGCGCGTGCTCCAGCTTCGTTTCGGGCTGGAGGACGGCCGGGCGCGGACCCTCGAAGAGGTCGGCAAGGAGTTCAACGTCACCCGCGAACGGATCCGCCAGATCGAGGCGAAGGCGCTGCGCAAGCTGCGCCACCCGTCCCGGTCGCGGAAGCTCAAGGACTACCTGGAGTAGCTCCCGCCTTGCACGGTGGCGACGCCACCCCAGCGCGCCTGGCGCTGGCGCGGCCCGGCACCCGTGTCGCGTCCGCCACGCCTCGTCCCGTCCCACACGGCTCACATTCTGTCTCGGACGCGGGCAGAGCCAGGCCGCATCGCGCCTCGTGCCGCCGGACCCGCGGCACGCGCTCGCTTGCATGCCGCGCAATCGCTTGCGGCTCGCGTAAGCAACAGGGCGGAATGGGCCCAAGACCGCCTCTTTCTTGCGCTCGACGATAGCGACGACGAGCCAGATGCCCGTTCGCACCTCCGAGCGCGGAGGTTTCATGTCGGGCAAGAACGGCGCCGCTTCGCCGGGTTCGACGCGATACTTGCGCGAAGGAAGCCATTGCGCTCGCCGCAAGCGCCAGATCATCGGCCTTCGGTCCGCCTGGTTTGCGGAAGCAGGATCACCGAGCTTTCATCGGGTCGCAGACCCGCCATCAGCCGAGTGAGCGCTCCCGCCCGGTACCGGGAAACACGCTTTCGAGTGTGCTCGGAGGTTCGCGCACGAACTCGCGGTTGTGCCGGGAGTCGAGAACAGCAGGCTGACGCCGTCCACTTCGCCGTCCCGCTGCCTTCAGAACGATTCGTCGATCCAGGGCCTGACGCATCTCGCGGTCCGGTCTCGGCCTCGAACCCGTGTCGCCACGCGTCGCCACGAACGACGAGGTCCCAAGCTCGCAGGTCGCCCGGCCTGGGGCATCGGCACTTCCGTGGACCAGCGAGCGTGGAGTGACCGAGGAGTCGCACAGAAATCAGCATATCAGAGCGGCATGTGCCGCATCGCGCACTCGGTGGCCTCCCGGATGGGACACTCGACCGACAGCTCGAGGCCGACTGCCGCGGAAGCAGGGTCGAAGCGTCGCGATCGAATACATGGGCGACCAGTCCCCGCTCGATCCGACTGTACTGGGCTACCGAGAGACCGAGCTGCCTGGCCGACTACCGCAGCCACTGAGGTTCCGGTCGATGCGCGCATGCGCGGAACTCGCGCCAGGACGGCGGTCAGCGCTCGCGGCCACGGCGCGACCCCTTCATCGATCGGGCGTTCGTCGCGCCGTCATGCGGCGAGCATCCCGCGTTGGCCGCTTACCGCGCCGCTTATCGACGAGACGGAGGAGTCGCCTTGGAGCTCGCCTTCAGCGGGACCTGAGGGCCCAGCGTTCCGGGGTGAGGCCGATCCGGGTTGGCGACTCGGCGAACGCGCGCGCCGAACCGGCCGGTGCCAGCATCCCGGTCATCCAGTCCCGATACCACGGCGACCATGTCCCCGAGCCGGCCCGGCCGCCGGCACCGTTGTGGTACTCGGCGAACGTGCCACCGAACGGCGGCTCGTCCGTGGGTCGTCGCGACGTGAACGCCCCGGCCTCGTGGAGCGACGGCAACTCCGCTTCGGAGACGCCAAGCGACCGATACACCGCCTCGACCTGGTGCAGCCACTCGTGGACGTACCCCTGGGCCGGATCGGGATCGGTCGCCAGCGTCCGCCAATGGTCGGTGGAGATCGACGAGAAACCCGCCCCGAACGTCTCGTCGGACGGCCCGAGCGTGCAGCCCCAGCCGCATTGGGGCACGTCGGGATCGCCCGGCCACAGCGCGAACACCGAGTCGTAGCGGCCGCCTTCGGCGGCGACGTCGGCGAGCGCCGGTCGGACCTCGCGTGGCCCGACCCACCAGCGCCCACTGCCACTCGATGACATGGACCCCATCGGTCGCCGGATCTCGATGATGTCGAACGGCTCGAGCGTCGCCAGTCCCGAGCTCCAGTCCCTGACCGTCTCGGGCAACCGCTCGAGGATGCCGTGGATCGCCCCGCGCTCATCGCGTGCCATGACCCGGCGCGCACGGCGCCGGGCCAGCCCGGAACCGAACCGCGCGTCGAGCGCGAGATAGATCAGCACCAGCGTGCGCCACGGCAGCGGCGCGGCCAGGGGACGTGTCACGTCGGCAGGGTATCGCCTGCTAGCATCGGCCGGTGGACACCCAGACGTTCGACGTGACCGTCAGCTCCATCTCCATCACGCTTCTGGGTCTGTTCGGGGTCCAGGTGGCATGGATCCTCATGGTCGAACCGCCGCGCGAGACGCCCGCGTGAGTCCGCCGCGGCGACCACGGCGACGCGACGGACGCGACCACCACGACCGAAGACGACCGACCGACCCGGGCCGCTCGTCGGCGTCGACTGGCTGGCCGATCATCTTCACGACGCCGACCTGCGCATCGTCCACGTCGCGCCGAACCGCCGCGTCTTCAACCGACGCCACATCCCGGGCGCCGTCTACAGCGATCTCCATCGGGAGATCGCGCTGCGCGGGACCGCGCCCGAGACAGGCGACGCCGAACGCGAGTGGTTGATCCCAAGCCCCGGCCAGGTTGCCGACGTCCTGCGGCGATGGGGCGTCGGTGATGGCGATCGGATCGTGTTCTACGACGACGTCGGGATGAACCGCCAGGCGATCCGCGGTTACTGGCTTCTCAGGCTCTACCGCTATCCGCACGACCGGCTGCACGTGCTCGATGGCGGCATCAAGGCTTGGTCGCGTGCCGGCCAGGAGACGACGCGCGAGGAACCAGAAGCGGCAACCACGGTCGATCGCCGACCACCGACTCTCGGAGACCGGGACGACTCGATCGTCGCGACGTACGACGAGGTCCTCGCCTGGAGCAGCGAGAGCAGCCGAGGCGACGACGCCCCGACCCGCATCCTCGACGTGCGAACCGCCGGCGAGTGGGTCGGGACCGACCTGCGCGCCCGACGTGGCGGCCACATCCCGGGTGCTCGGCATCGCTGCTTCGTCGACCTGCTGACGGACGATGGGACGTTCCGCCCGGTCGACGAGATGCTCTCGCTCATCCGTGCGAGCGGCGCCGAGCCCGATGAGGTCCGGGCCACGTATTGCCAGGGCGGCGTCCGCGCGGCATTGGTCTGGTTCGTCCTCCACGAGCTGGCCGGCTACGACCAGGTCCGGAGCTATGCCGGATCGTGGGAGGAGTGGGGCAACCGGGCGGACAGTCCCATCGAACGTCCTTGAGCGAGAACGCGACGTGACCGACCAGTGGATCGAGAGCCTGCCCGCCCGGAACGTCGCGATGATCCATGCCTTCTCGCCGATGCTGAACCGCGCGCTTCTGGTGGGTGCGACGCTCGCGATCGTGGTCGCGATCCTCATGACCCCATTCGTCGCGGACGGGCTGCCGTCTCCCTTCCAGCCCATCGTCATAGCCGCTGTCGGGGCGCTGGTCGGCACGATCGCTGCGTACCTCTCCTTCCCGGCCCGTCTGCGTCGCACCTTCGAGGCGTACAGCTGGCTCGGCCGCACAGAGATGGACCGCTTCGCCGAGCGGACCGGCGGGCCGGTGCCGGTAAAACCTGGCGACGTCGAGCGCTGGCTGGCGACGACGCCGTCCACCTCGGCGACACGCCTCGCGCGGGGCGAGGTCCTGGCCTTCGTGGGCCGCTACGAGGAGGCCAAGGCCGAGATCCAGGGAGTCGACGGGGGCTCAGCCGAGGAGACGACGGAGCTCGCCTCGCTGCGCCAGTACATCGGCTGGCTCGAGGACGGGACAGTCGATCTCGCGGAGCTGACCGCCGCGGCGGCCCGTGTCCCCGCGGGCTCGACCGCCCGGGCGATGGCGGATGTGACGATGGCGTTGGCCGAGTCGCGACGCGGATTCGTGGAACGCGATCCTCAGTGGTTCGTCCCGCTCGAGTCCGTGCGGACCTCACTCGGGCGCGCGCCGGCGGTCATCGTGGCGCGCGACACGTGGTCGAAGTTCGCGGCGATCTTCTTCATCGCCGCGCTGGCCGTGTCGGTGCTCGTGCTCCTGCTGCGCTAGCCACGCTGCGGTATCCTTCCGACCGGTCACGAGATGGCCTCCCACGGGTGCGATGCCCGTGGCTCGTTCCGGCGTAGCTCAGTGGTAGAGCGGGCGGCTGTTAACCGCCATGTCGTAGGTTCGAATCCTACCGCCGGAGCCAGGTTCCTCCTAGGTTGCACAGTCCGTGCACGAATCTGCCCGATTGACGGGGCACGACCCGAGGCCTATCAGTCGGTGGACCCGATGACCGCTAAGGACCTCCGGCGCCTCATGCGCCGTGACCTCGACGCCGCGACGCTCGCGATCGCTCAGCGGGACGAACGCGTCGCCAAATGGACGTTCGGGCTCCTCTGGGCGTGGGGCCTAATAAGCCGCTAGGGTCGCACCCGGCTCCGTCGCTGCTCGGCGATCCACGCCCAGGCGGCCTGCCAGTAGGGCGCGCCACGCTCGAGCGCGTCTGCGGCCGCGTGAGCCTCCCATGCGGCGACCCTGGTCTGAAACCGTCCTAGATGGCGAACTGACCGCTGGGCGCGCGGGAGGGGAGGGACGCGCCAGCGCCACCTGCGTGCCGTGGTTCAGGCGATCGCGACCGTCCCACGTGCCAACGTTTGCGTGACGGGATAGGTTTACCATCGGACTCTGCAGACGAGCGCGCGCCCGTTGCCTAACGGCGGTCCTCCCGATCGAGGACGATGAGCTCGTCGGTCCATGTTCTTGGCGGAGGCGTGAGGGACAAGCCTGACCAACGTCTTCGACTCTCAAAGGAGGAAACGCAATGAGATCAATTAGCGTCGCCGCTGCGCTCGTCGCGTCGCTGGCAATCAGCGGCACCGCGCTTGCCGACACGGGTCTCAAGTCCCCCAGTGAGCACGCGGCGTGTGTTGCTCAGGCTTGGGTACCTGCCAACACGGACCCCGAGACCGAGCCCGGCGACCTTGCGGCCTTCATCAGCGGGTTTGCACAAACAGGAGAGTGGGGCCGCGTAATCAGGCAAGAAG
Organism: uncultured Chloroflexia bacterium; assembly: GCA_963780425.1. Lineage (GTDB taxonomy): Bacteria > Chloroflexota > Limnocylindria > Limnocylindrales > CSP1-4 > SPCO01. Next base: position 134,172 of record CAWABZ010000017.1, read on the forward strand.
GATGCAAGCCGTGACCCTGATCAGGGCGGCGATCACGAACCTCGTTCACTGCGCTCGGGGGTTAGCTGGGGGCGTGTGACGAATCACGCTCGACGTTGCTGGGTCCGACGTTTCCGGCGCGCAGGGCACTTCCGCACGTCATTGCCTCCGCGCGACATGCGCTGATCACCGGCGGTTCCGAGTCAGGACCCGAGGAGGAGCATTTGGCGAGGCGCCACGCGGCGCGTCGTCATCGATCTCCATTAATGGCCCCAAAGGTAGCGGCAGCGACCGGCTGGTAGCCTGACCTGCCCCCGGCTCCGGTCCCGGACCTTCGATCCCGCTTCGGCGGTCAGTCGGTCCGGGCCGACTGGGCTTGCTGTTTCGGGCACAGACTCCGTAGGTACACTCTTGCAGCGATGGCGGCCGAAAACTGTTCGAGGACGGCGCGATGAGTAATCGCCAGCTCGTCGAATTGTATGCGAGCGCGATGACGAGTGATAACTTCGATGCCCAGGATGCGCTGATCCACGACGACTACGAACTCGTCTATCCGCAGTCTGGCGAGCGCATCCGGGGCCGTACCAACCGCAGAGCCGTCCTCGAGAACTACCCAGGCAGGCAAGAGGCGGATATGCGACCGTCCGTTGGCCAAATTGTCGGCATGGACGACCAATGGGATCGACCGCCCCAGCTGGCCTGGATGGTCCCTCGTGCATCTCGTGGGCTCGGGCGACGACTTCCAGGTCACCGGCACCATGCGCTATCCCGACGGACAGGAGTGGCACTTCGTCTCGTTCATCACGTTGCGAGCGGGCAAGATCTGGCGTGAGACGAACTACTTCGCTGCCCCATTCGAGGCACCGGCATGGCGCTCGCGATACGTCGAGGCCGCCGAGTAGAGGCCACGGCGCTCTGGGCACTACTTGCCCGTCCGGTACTGTGCAACTAACGGTGGCCACTACGCTCGTCACCCTATGCACGCAAGCACGTCGTACCAGCCGGAGCGCCATGTCGTAGGTTCGAATCCTACCGCCGGAGCCACTCCCCGCAGAGGATGTACCCCTCTTGCCCGATGAGCACCGTCGACGCGACCATCCGACCGGCCAGGCCTGACGAAGCCGCGACCCTGACGGAGCTGGCGATCGCGTCGAAGGCGTACTGGGGCTACGACGAGGCGTTCATGCAGCGCTTCGCCATCTTCATTTCTGTCGATCCGGCGTATGTCGACGAGCACGACGTCTGGATCGCGGAGACCGATGGCGAGATCGCCGGCTTCTATGCGTTGATCGATCGCGGCGAGATCGCGGTCCTCGATCACCTGTGGTTGTCACCCATCCACATCGGGCGCGGCCTCGGACGGCAACTGTTCGAGCATGCGCTGGGACGCGCGACGGACATGCGTGCACACCGCATCGAATGGGAAGCGGAGCCGTATGCGACCGGGTTCTACGAGCGCATGGGCGCCGTACCGGTCCGAGAGGTCACCAGCGAGATGGGGAGACAGCTCCAGATCTTCGCCCGGGATCTGTCAGCTCCCGAGATCCGCGGCTAGCCGAAGGGATGCGTGTCGTCAGGTGCTTGCATCTGCAACCAAGTAGGTCTATGGTGGTTGCAGTTGCAACTAGGACGGAACGAGCGATGAGCGACGACGGACACCCGATCACCTTCGGCGTGCGCATCCAGGACAGTCGATCAGAGCCGCGGCGCACCGCCATAACCGAGAAGCCCATATCCTCTGGTCATCGGGATCGGGAGGAGATGCATGCCTGAGGGTGGCGTTTCGCGGCTGTCACTGCCGGTGGGTGAGCGCGACCATGCTCACGGGCCCGCCGGCGCGCCGGTCACGCTGGTCGAGTACGGCGATTACGAATGCCCGTACTGCCGGGCCGCCGTACCGATCGTGGAGGAGCTCCAGCAGGCCCTGGGCGACCAACTCCGGTTCGTCTTCCGCCATTTCCCGTTGCACGCTTTGCACCCCCACGCGCAGAACGCCGCCGAAGCAGCCGAGGCAGCCGCGGCGCAGGGCCGGTTCTTCGAGATGCATACCGCCCTGTTCGATCACCAGGACGCCCTCGGCGACGACCACCTCGTGACGTACGCGGCCGACCTCGGCCTGGACGCGGCCCGATTCCGTCGTGATCTCCAAACGCACGCCCACGCGGGAAGGGTCCAGGAGGATATCGACAGCGGGCTCGAGAGCGGGGTGCGCGGGACACCGACCTTCTTCATCCAGGAGGTCCGTTACGACGGGCTCCTCGGAGTGCGCCAACTGCTGACCGCGATCGAGGCAGCCCATCCCGAGGTCGTGACGGAGGAGTGGGAGCGACGCCCCGAGCCGCGCACGATCCCGCGCGTCGTCCGACAGCAGTCGCCTTTCCGACCGCCGACAGACTGACGAGACGCGCCGCCCGAGCTGGCGGAGGTTGACGACGGTATCGTTAGCATGCTACCGTTCTGCCGGTTGGTAGATAGCATACTAACGAACGGAGCAGGACATGACCGCACCCACGTCCGCCACCCCTTTGCCGCATGGTCCGACCGTGCCGGACACCGCCCCCGATTCGGCGGGATCCTGTGGCGGCTCGTTCGCCTCACGAACCCCATCATGCTGCCCCTGGCCGGCCATCGCTGGAACCCGATCTTCGCGGTCGTCCGACACCGCGGTCGCAGGACGGGTCATCGGTACGCGACGCCTGTCGCCGCCCGGCGCGTGCCCAGCGGGTTCGTTATCTCGCTGTCATTCGGTTCGCAGGTCGACTGGTATCGAAACCTCGCGGCCGCCGGCGGCGGCACGATCGTCTGGCGGGGCAAGACCTATCGGATCGCCGCACCCGAGCGCATCGATGCGGCCGTCGCACGTGCGTCGTTCCATCCGGTCCAGCGGGCAGCACTTCGACTCACCGGCATCGACGGCTTCGTCCTGGCGCCCGACCGCGGGGCCCTCGACGCGTGACCGCATGGTCGGTCCGCCGTCGGACCTCGACGGGCGATGAGCGAGCCGGCGAGGCGCAGGCGAACGTGAAGGCCGGGCAAGCGCGCTCGCCCGAGTTCGTCATCGATGAGAGCCTCGGCTACCTCGTCAATCGAGTCGCCCGGTCGATGGCCAACCAGCTCGCCGAGCGCATGCGCCCGGCCGGGATCGGCATCGGTCAGTGGGCGGTCCTGCTGTTCCTGTTCGCCCGCGACGGCTTGAGCCAAGCCGAGCTGTCCCGGGACGTTGCGATCGAGCCGCCAACGATGGTTCGGACGATCGATCGACTGGTTCGCGATGGCCTCGTGACTCGCGTCGCCGATCCCGCCGACGGTCGGGTCAGCCGGATCTATCTGACCGATCGTGGTCGATCGCTGCGCGACGAACTCGTCCCGATGGCAGTCGCAGTCAACGAGGCGACCCTGGCGCGACTCACGGACAAGGAGGGCAAGGCGCTCCGACGGATCCTGACCAAGCTCGTCGAGACCTGATCGCCGCGGTTCTGCCGGCGGCTATCATCGGACGCCATGGGTCGTGATCCGGCGGTCGATGCCTACCTCGCCTCGCTTCCCCAGGATCAGAAGGTGACCCTGCAGCGCGTGCGGGACGAGGTCGCGCGGCTCGTGCCCGACGCCGTCGAGACCATCAGCTATGGCATGCCGGCGTTCAAGCTCCGCGGACGGTTCCTGGTGTCGTACGCGGGCTGGAAGCAGCACTGCAGCATCTACCCGCTGACGGACACGTTCATGGAAACGCGGGCGGAGGCGATCGCGGGCTTCGACCGGACCAAGGGCAGCCTGCATTTCACGCCGACGGCGCCATTGCCGGACGACTTGCTCGAGGACCTCGTCCGTGCGCGCGTGGCCGACCTCGACAGCGGCGGCCGCTAGGCGGACCGTGTCCGAAGGCGCCCGTTCCAGCAGGCTGCGAGCGATGCGCGTCCTCGCTGCCATCATGGCAGTGTCGGCCGTCGGCTTTGGTGTCGTCACGGCGGTGGTGGGCATCCTCGTGCCCGCGCAGGCGCCGCACGCGTTCCACAACGTCATCGTCGCGTCGCTTCTGCTGATCGTGTCCGCGCCGCCCGTCATCGCCGTGGCGCGCGCACCCCAAGTAGCCATCCGACCGCTGGTCATGCTCGCAGTCGTCGGTGTCGCAGGGTTGGCAACGATGGCCGCCGCCCTGACGCTCGATCCGTTCACCCTGCCGTTCATCATCCTCGTCGGGGTCCTGTGGGCCGTGCTGCCCGATCGTTCTCGACCCATCCCGACCGGCCGGCCGAGCCCCATCCTCGTCGCGCTGGTCCTGGCCGGCGCCATCCCTTTGACCGTGTATGCCCTGGATCAGGCCGGTCTGCAGCGCGCGGACCACACGAGCGAGCACGCCGCCTTCTTCCATTGGGTCGAGACATCGTTCTACGCGGTGGCGATCGTCCTGCTCGGTGCGCTGGCGGCCCTCCGCCCGACGGCGTTCCGACTCGCCGCGTGGGTTGCCGGGGTGGCGCTCGCGATCATGGGCGGTGCCTCGCTCCTCTTCGCGGGCTACGCATCCGCGCTCCCGGATCCGTGGGGATGGGTAGCTCTCGCAGGTGGCGTCGTGTTCGTGGCAGTCGCGGAATGGGAGGTGCGCCGCCGGGTCGGGGAGGGGAGCTGACCGGCGACACTTCGGGGCTCAGGGCAGCCGTCGTCCGCGCAGGAACCCGGGGAGCCTGTCGAGGACGCCTCCGACCTCGGGGAAGTACGACTCGATCCGGAGCGCATCGCGGTTCAGGATGACGACGGCCAGCGATGCGGCTCCCACCGCAGCGATCGTCCACCATCCGAACGCGGTGAGCGCCTGGACCGCAATGAGCGCGGCGACCGCGACGATGATGATCGCGAAGACCCGGACCGCCTCGCGGTCGATCAGCGGGATGCCGACCTTCGGCCGTAGCGCCAGCTGGAGCAGCACGCTCTGGAGGATGAGGGTCGAGGCGGCGGCGATCGCCGCCCCGAGCGCTCCGTACGCCGGCACCAGGACGAGCGTCGCCACGACCCCGGCAGCCGCCGCCGTGGCGTTGAGGACGGCCACCGTGCGGGTGTGACCGTGTGCCGCGAGCGTGATCCCGTTGAACCCGAACGTGGCCTGGATGAGATAGCCGACCGCGAGGATGCTCAGGTATGTTCCCGAGGGTTCGTACCGGTCGCCGAAGAGCAATCCCGAGATCGGGCGGCCGAGTGCGAATGTCACGGCGAAGATCGGGAAGCTCGTGACGGCCACCCAGATGGCGGTGCGCCAGAACAGGTCGGTCGACGCGGCCAGGTCGTGGCGCGCGGCCAGCCGTGAGGCCACGGGCAGGTAGAGCACGTAGAACGCAGACGCGACGATCGTGTTGAGCGCCGCGGCCGGTCGGATGACCTGGAAGGCCGCGACCTCCTCGAGCCCGCGGGCGGCGGTCAGCACGACCAGCGGCAGCGTATTGACCAGGAGCCAGACGCCGTCGTTGGTCAGCAGCGGCAGCGAGAAGCGGATCATCTCGCGCGCCGGCGCCGTCGGCCGTGTCGACCGCAGCGAGCGCAGGACTCCGCGCTGCGAGAGCATCCGCACGAACAGCGCGCCATATGTCGCGAGGCCGAAGACGGTCGCCAGCAGGTAGCCGACCGCGAGCTGCGTCGCATCGCCATCGGCGAGGACCAGCGTGGCCGCGACGCCCAGGCGCAGCAGTGGGCCCAGCACGTAACGGCGGAAGAAGATCGAGCGCGAGCTGCCGAGCACGGCGAGCAGGGCGATGAGCATGTCGTCGAGCGCATCGATCGGGGCCAGGACCACGAGGATCAGGAGCAGGCCCGTGGCCGCTGGGTCGAGCATGCCGCTCGAGGTGAGCAGTCCCTGGGCGACCGCCACACCGAGCACGAGCACGGCGCCAAGCCCGACGATGACCGCGATATTGAACAGGATCGCCCCGACGAGGCGTGGGTGATCGCCCGCCTCCTCATAGCGCGCGAAGAACTGGGTCGCCCCGCGGTGCAGGCCGAGCGTGATGAAGACCTGGCCCACACCCGCGATGGCGAATGCCAGAGCGAACGCCCCGAACTCGGTCTGGCTGAGATGCCGGGCGATCAGCGCCTGGCTGATGAGGTTGATCCCGATCGAGACCATCCGGCCGACGAGCAGGAGTGTCGACCCCCGGACGTGGGCAGCGCCCTCCGTCACGCCTCAGGATCCAGGTGACACGCTTCGTTCCAGGTCTCGATGACGCGGTTCGATCGCTCCCAACCGAGGATGCCGATCGTCGCCGTGCCGAGCGCGAAATGCGCGCCATGCCGTGCCGGGAGTCCCAGCCACCGCGCCGTCAGGACGCGGAGGATGTGGCCATGGGCGAACAGCAGGGCGTCGCCCTCGACCGCCGGGTCGAGGCACCGAGCGATGACGCGGTCTGCGCGGGCACTCACCTTGCGGGCGGTCTCACCCCCGCGCCACGGCCCGGTCCAGATCGTCCAACCGGGCAGCTGACGTCGGATGTCGGCTGGTCGTCCGGCCCTCGAACTCGCCGTAGTCCCACTCCCTGAGGTCGTCGACGACCTCCGCGTCTCGGAAAGCCCGCGAGGCGCGCGGTCTCAGCGGCTCGAGACAACGGGCTGGTCAGCACGAGCGCGAAAGGGTGATCGGCCAGTCGCCGGCCGAGGTCCAATGCCTGCTCGCGGCCCAACCGCGTCAGGGGGATATCGGTCCGTCCGGTGTGCCGCCCGGAGCGTGACCACTCGGTCTCGCCGTGACGGACCACGTAGATCTGGCGCTCGACCTCCTGTTCGCTCACAGCTCGGTGGCCGGCCTGACGGTCTCGTCGGGTTCGGCGGCGAAGAACTGTCGCTGACGCCAGCCGAAGAGCGGCGCGAGGAGGAGCGTCGGCAACGTCGAGATCCGCGCGTTGTAGCGATAGACCTGATCGTTGTACAGCTCGCGACGGTCGGCGATCATGCCTTCCAGCCGCTCGATCTCGTTCTGCAGGTCGAGCACGTTCGCGTCCGACCGCACCTGCGGATAGGCCTCGACGACCGCGAACAGCGAGCGCACCGCCCGCGAGGTTTCCTCCGCGTGGACGGCCTGCTCGGGGATCGGCTCGGTCGGCGAGTACGCGGCGCGGGCCCGGGCGACCTCGGTCAGGACACCCTGCTCGAAGGCGAGCAGACCCCGGACCGCCGCCACGAGCGCCGGCAGCTGGTCGTACCGCTGCTTGAGGAGGACGTCGATGTTCGCCCAGGCCTTGTCGATCCGCTGGCGTAGCGCCATCACCGCGTTGTAGCTGGTGATCGCCAGGAACACGACGATCGCGATGACGAGCCCGACCGCGAACGCCGCGGCATACGCCCCTGGACTCATCGGCTGCTTCGTCCTCCCGTCACGTTCCGAGCGCGCCCGGTGCCATCAGCGCGAGCACGATCGCGCACGCGATGGCGAGGACGGCTCCCAGCAGCCCGATCAGGAACCGATCCTGCTGCCGCTCGACCGCGACGCTCGGCAGGCCGTGGGCGATCAGCAAAGGGACGCCCGGCGCGCTGGCAAGCACAAGGGTCTCGGGTGCGATCCTGAACCTTCGTTCCGTGTCGGAGGCCTCCGTCGGGGAGGCGATCGGCAGAGCGTTCGCGGCCGCGTCGAGCTCGGGTGGACGCACGGGGCGGCCGATCCCGAAGCCCGGGATGGCCGCGTTGCCCCACGCCTCTTCCGCCGAGTCCTCGAGGAGGCCGACCGATCGGGCCTCGGCGATGTCGCCCGCCACCTCCGGGTCGTCCGCGGCGAGCCCGGACCCGAGCTCCACGTCCGCCTCGTTCGGATCGGCGAGGTCGACGAAGGGCATCGCTCGTCCGACGATCGTGATGGCATCGCCGGGCACGAGGAGCGCCTCGCGATAGCGATGACGCCGCCCGGATCCGGTGCCGTACACGCTTCGAGCGCTGCCGGCCAGGATCGAGAGTGTGCCGGTCTGCGCGGTCGGCATCGCCAGGAGCGCGGCGATCGCGGCTTCGCGGCCAAGGCCCGTCTCGGCGACGGCCGTGCCCGTGCGCAGGCGCAATCCCGGTGGCTCATCGCCCATGACGCCGGTGGCCTCGTCGAGATGCATCGGGGCATCCCAGCGCGCGCCACGCGGGAAGACCCGGATGTCGCCCGTGGCATCGCGCACGCGAAAACCGACCGCGCGCTCCTCCGCGAACGCGGCGCCGAAATCCGGTCCGTCGCCACCGTCGTCGATCGTCGAGCGGTAGTACACGCATGTCGCACTCTGGAGCGGGGAGATCGAGCGTCAGCTCCGCCGGCTCGATCACCCCGCTCACCTGGACCTCGCCGGCGGCGAGCGTCGCGATACGCGAGGTCGCGGTGTCCCCGAGGCGGGTGGCATCGCGGTAGCCGGTCATCCCTCGGACGAGCAGCCACAGCCCGGCGAGCACGCCGGCGGCCGCGAGCAGCGCGATCTGGGGCACGAACGCGATGGACATCGTGCGCATCCTACGGGCCGGATGCACCCGCGCACCACCCAGGCTCGACGGTGTGACTGCCGAACCACGGCCGTGTGCTAGCCTCGGCCGAAGGCTGGAGGGGTTCGGCCGCAAGGGAGGACACCATGCTCCTGAGCGAGTGGGCGAAGCGCGCACCACACAAGGAATCCGTGGCGCCGAAGGTCATGGCCACGGTGACCCCGATCCTGGCCGCGCTTGGGGCCCCGAAGGATCCGTCGAGCTGGATCGCGTGGGGCGACGACCCCAAAGCGCGCTACGTGATCCTGACGCCGACGGCGGCCGGCCTGGTCCAGGTGCATGTGCGCGTCAACGTCCCACAGGAGGGCCCGCGGTCCTCTGGCAAGCTCGTCCGCTGGAACCGGGTCCAGACCGGCGAGCTGTCCGTCGAACAGGTCGGTGGCCATCGGCTCATCGGGTTCCAGGTCGACAACATCATCCTCCGCGGCACCGACGACGAGGGCGAGGCGATCTCCGCGTTCGCTCTCGAGGTCTACGCAGCCATGGATCGCGGGTCGTGACGACACAGCGCGTGGGATCGCCCCGAGCCGTCCATCCCCTGCGGCGGACGATCCGCTACTACGTGTCGCGGCTCCTCATCGCGCTGATCACGCGGGGATGGCTGCGATTCGAGGTCGAGGGTCGCGAGCGCCTGCCGCGCGGCCCTGCGATCTACGCGTTCAACCACCTGTCGTGGGTGGATCCCTTCGTGTTGATGGCGACCCTGCCGCTGCGGCCGCGGCTGTCGTTCTTCGGCCCGAAGGAGGAGGACATGCGGGCAGGCGGACGGAACCGCGTGATGCTCTGGACGGGAAGCGCGATCCCGTACAAGCCAGGCAAGAACGACCTGCTCGAGGCCACTCGTCGGGTCGGCGCGGTGATCGCCGAGGGCGGCATCGTCGCGATCGCGGGGGAGGGGCGGATCGGCGCGATCGAGGGACGCCTGCTGCCGCTCAACGACGGACCGGCCTACTTCGCCCTGCGCTCGCGGGTGCCGCTGGTCCCGATCGCGATCAACGGCACGAGCTGGTTACCGTTCGGTGGGCGCGTGCGTGTGCGGATCGGAGAACCGATCGTCGGTGCGGGCCGACCGGATCGGGCGGCCGTCACGGCGATGACGGCATCCCTCTCGGTCAGGCTCCAGGCCATGCTGCGCGACGCCGCAGAGCCGGAGCGCAAGGGCCGGCTGGGGCGCTGGATGACCGAGCGTTTCAACGAATGGCCCGAGGGATCGCGCGACGCGGCGCTTGCTGCGCAGCTCGCCGGGGAGACCGTGGAGGCCGCGAGGGCCGGCTGATCGGCAGGCACGGTCGACGCTCGGCGGCGGCCTGGGTCCGTCTGGCATACTCGGGCGGACGACCAGATCCGCAGGAGCGAGCGTGGCAGCGACCGGACTCTCCGCCGACCCCAAGGAATATCGAGCCCGGCTCAACGAGCAGTCCGACGCACAGATCGACTCGTGGGCCGCCGAGCTGATGCGCGACGTCGCGAAGCGCCGTGGCGTCATCCGCGTCCTGACCGACTTCCGGAAGGCCGCGAAGCTCAGCGAGCGAGATATAGAACGGGTGTTCGCTTCCGGAAACGGACCGGTCGCGGTGGTCGGGCGCGACGCGCAGGGTCGCCAGATGATCCCCGCCGTGGCGCTGTACGCACTCGTGCCGGGAATCCGCGCACAGGCGAAGGACGGGCGTCGGCGGCTCATCGATTACCTGGTCGAGAACTTCGACGAGCTGGTCTACGTCTGACCGGACGGTCACGCCGTTTGTGCGCCTCCCGGCGCTGGTCCGGCTGGTCCATCCCTTCCCGTCGATCCTCGACGGTGTCGTCGTCGGCGCGGTGGCGCTCCTTGCCGGGGGAGGGGCAGCGCTCGGCGCATTGCTCGGTCTCTCGATGATCGCGCTCCAGATGGCGATCGGCGCGTTGAACGACCTCGTCGATGCGCCGGCCGATGCGGGCCGCGTGCCGCCCAAGCCGATCCCGGCACAGGAGGTGTCGGTCGCGACCGCCCGAACCGTCGCGCTGGCCGCAGCCGCCGTGGGTCTGGGGTCGGCGGCGGTCGTCGACGTTCGCCTCGTCGGGCTCGCCCTGGTCGTTCTCGCGATCGGCGCTGCATACGACCTCGTGGCCAAGGGGACGCCATGGTCATGGCTGCCGTTCGCCGTCGGTATCCCGATGCTGCCGATCTATGGCTGGTTCGGGGCGACCGGTGCCCTCCCGGCCTTTTTCGCCGTCCTCATCCCGATGGCGGTGCTCGCCGGTGCCGCACTCGCGGTCGCGAATGCGCGGGCCGACCTGGACGCCGATCGTGCGGCCGCGACCGACTCCGTGGCGACGGTCCTCGGACCCGTCCGATCGTGGTGGCTGGACGCCGGGCTCATGGCCGCGGCAACGGGGGTCGGCGTTGTGCTCGTGGGGCGGGCCAGCTGGGGCCTTGCGACGTGGACCCTGGTGGTCGCAGGGACTGTGCTGGTCACCCTCGGGCTCGCGCTCGGGCGCGGCTCGACTCCGCGCGCGCGGCAGCGTTCATGGGAGACCCAGGCGGTGGGTGCGGCGGTCGCCGCGACCGGGTGGGTCGCGGCGATGACGCAGGTCGGGTTCTAGGCGGGCGCCACTGTATCGATCGCGGTGAACGCCGTCAGTCGAGTTCACCAGACCGGACGAGCGCGATCGCGTTCTCCAGCCGCAGCTTCGAGATCGTCAGATACTTCGCGAGATTGTCCCGGTCGACGTCGCCGATCGAACGGATCGCGTCAGGCTCACGGAGCACGCCGACCAACTCGTCGAGTGCCTCTGCGAGCGACGCCTTGGCGTTGACGAGCGAGTCGTCGCTGAGTGGCCGACGCAGCGCGGGCGGCGCCTCGGGCTCGGGCTCGACCTCCGACCCGTTGGTCGGCTCGTCCTCGATGACCACCGCCTCGAGGATCACGACGGCCTCGGCGCCATCGAGCTCCTCTGCCAGTTGCGGTTGACGCGCCCGGCGACCCTCGATCTTGTCCCGCAGCTTGATGAGCGTCAGGTCTCCACGTGCGACCTGGTCGGCGAGTCGCCGGCGTCGCTTCGGGTCCTGGACCTTCATCAGCTCGTACGCGTGCGAGAGCGTGTCTTTGCGCAAGGACACGAGCTCGCGCACCTCGTCGGGGGCGTCGGCCAGGCGGAGCCGGTTCTCGACGTAGCCCTTGTCCTTGCCGAGCTTGTCGGCGAGCTTGCGGATGCTGTACCCGTGCTCGGAGACCATGCGCTCGAACATCGCCGCTTCGTCGAGGGGCGAGATGTCCTCACGCTGGAGGTTCTCGATGATCGAGATCTCGAGCGCGGTGTCGTCGTCGATCTCTTCGATCAGCGCCGGGATGGTCGCGAGGCCCGCCTGCTTCGAGGCGCGCCAGCGGCGCTCGCCGGCGATGAGCTGGTATGTGTTGGGGCCGACGGGCCGGACGAGGATCGGTTGGAGGACACCGTGCTCGCGGATCGATGCCGCCAGCTCGTCGAGCGCCTCCTGGTTCATCGCCAGGCGCGGCTGCTCCGGGTTCTGCTCGATGTGGTCCAGTGGCACGATGCGGACGCCGACGCTGCGCGTCGGGCTGTCCGGCGACAGCAGGCTGACGATGACAGGGGAGAGCTCGCGCTCCTCCGACAGGCGGCGCGCGGCCGCTGCGCGGAAATCAGGCCGTGCCAAGATCCACCACCTCTCGTGCGAGCTCGCGGTACGTCCGGGCAGCCTCGCTGCTGCCGGCGTACGTCGTGATCGGTCGCCCGACGAGCGGAGCCTCGCCGAGCTTGACGGTGTTGCGGACGATGCTGCTGAAGACATGGTGGTCACCGACGACACGCAGCTCGTCCAGCATGTCGCGGGCCAGGTTCGTCCTGCCGTCGTAGAACGTCGGCAGGAGCCCGAGGATGCGGAGGTTCCGGTTGAGCTTGAGGCGGATCGCGTTGATGACCTTGACGAGATTGGTCAGGCCCTTCATCGCGTAGTACTGCGTCTGGACCGGGATGATCACGCCGTTGGCGGCGACGAGGCCATTGACGGTGAGCAGGCCGAGGTTCGGTGGGCAATCGATGAGGACGTAGTCGTAGCCCTTGAGCTGGCCGACGATCGCCTCGCGCAGGATGTTCTCTCGGCCCAGCGCCGTGAACAGTTCGCCTTCGGTCGATGCGAGATCGATGTGGGCGGGAGCCACATCGATGCCCGGGCTTTCGGTCGCGAGGATCACGTCGACGAGTTTCGAGCGGCCGTCGGCGAGGACGTCGGCCATCGACCGTTCGACGGTGTTGAGATTGACGCCGAGGCCCGCGGTGAGGTTCGCCTGGGGATCCATGTCGATGCAGAGGACGCGATAACCCTCTTCAGCGAGTGCACCGGCGAGGTTGATCGCTGTCGTCGTCTTGCCGACGCCGCCCTTCTGATTCGCGATCGCGATGACGTTCTTCACTGGTGCATCACCTCGGAATCGAACGCCCTGGGCTGACGGGGACGGGCGGGACGTCCGGCCATGCTACTCCACCAGTTGTTATCGCGGGCACCCGGTTATCCACACGCGGCGCGAGTTGTTCACCATTTCCGTGGATAACTGTGACCGTATGATGGCCCCTGTCCGTGCACAAAGACACGCCGTTTTCGCGGAGGTCCGACTGGTGTCGACGAATGAACAGCGATTGGCGCGTCTTGAGGCGATGCGCGAGGAGGCGCGACTCGGGGGCGGCCAGGACCGTATCGATCAACAGCACGAACGCGGAAAACTGACCGCGCGCGAGCGACTCGACCTGTTGCTTGACGCAGATTCGTTCGTCGAGCTGGATGCTTTCGTCACGAATCGGAACCCGGAGGTCGAGACGGCGTTCCTCGGCGACGGTGTCGTCACCGGCCACGGCACGATCGACGGTCGTCTGGTGTTCGTCTTCAGCCAGGACTTCACCGTCTTCGGTGGATCCCTGTCCGAGGCCTATGCCGAGAAGATCTGCAAGGTCATGGACCTTGCGATGAAGGTGGGCGCTCCGATCGTCGGCCTGAACAATTCCGGCGGGGCACGGATCCAGGAGGGTGTCGTCTCGCTCGGCGGCTACGCGGACATCTTCCTGCGCAATACCCTGGCGTCCGGGGTCGTGCCCCAACTGTCCCTGGTCCTGGGGCCGTGCGCCGGCGGCGCGGTGTACTCGCCGGCCATCACCGACTTCACGATCATGGTCGATGGGACGAGCTACATGTTCGTCACCGGGCCCAATGTCGTGAAGGCTGTCACCCACGAGGAAGTCGACGCCGAGACGCTCGGCGGTGCGACGACGCACACGACCCGGAGCGGGGTGGCGCATCTCGCCGCCCACGACGAGGCTGAGGCTCTTGCCTCGGCGCGGCGCCTCCTCGGGTTCCTGCCGCAGAACAATCTCGCTGATGCGCCGCGCGTGGAGACGTCCGATCCGACGGACCGGATGGATGCCGCGCTCGACTCCATCGTCCCCGACGATGCGTCAAAGCCGTACGACATGCATGGGGTCATCGAACGGATCGTCGATGACCGTGCGTTCCTCGAGATCCAGCCGGGCTGGGCGCCGAACATCATCACAGGATTCGCCCGGCTCGCCGGCCGAAGCGTCGGGATCGTCGCGCAGCAGCCGGCGGTCCTCGCGGGCGCGCTCGACATCGACGCATCGACGAAAGCGGCCCGCTTCGTCCGGACCTGTGACTGCTTCAACGTCCCGTTGCTGACGCTGGTGGACGTCCCAGGCTTCCTGCCCGGCGTCGGACAGGAGCATGGCGGGATCATCCGTCACGGCGCGAAGCTGCTCTATGCGTATTGCGAGGCGACGGTCCCCAAGCTGACCGTCATCACGCGAAAGGCATACGGCGGGGCCTATGACGTCATGTCGAGCAAGCACGTCCGCGGCGACATCAACCTGGCCTGGCCGACGGCGGAGATCGCCGTGATGGGAGCGGAGGGAGCGGTCAACATCCTCAACCGCGACGAGATCGCTGCGGCCGCCGACCCGGAGGCGGCGCGCGCTGAGCTGGTCGCCGACTATGAGGTGCAATTCGCCAATCCGTATGTCGCGGCCGCGCGGGGATACGTCGACGACGTCATCCGGCCATCCGAGACGCGGCCGCGCCTGATCAAGGCGTTGGAGATGCTCGCCGACAAGCGGGACACGAACCCACCGAAGAAGCACGGCAACATCCCGCTGTGACGAGCGTCACCCGGCCGGGGGCCGCGTCTTTGCGCAAGGACAGCCGGGCGCGACCGTTCGACCGGGTCCTCGTCGCGAACCGCGGCGAGATCGCCGTCCGCATCATCCGGACCTGTCGCGAGCTCGGCATCGAGACCGTCGCCGTCTACTCCGACGCGGACGTCGATGCGGCGCATGTCGTGGCTGCGGACGCGGCGGTGCGTCTTGGCCCGGCCCCGGCGGCGGAGAGCTATCTTCGCGGCGACGCGATCATCGAGGCGGCACTCGAGACGGGGGCCGAAGCGATCCATCCGGGCTACGGCTTCCTGTCGGAGCGCGCGTCGTTCGCCCGAGCCGTGACCGACGCCGGGCTCGTCTTCATCGGTCCGCGCGCCAGCGCGATCGAGGCGCTGGGCGACAAGCTCGTCGCCCGGCGGACCGCGATGGCGGCCGACGTGCCGGTCGTGCCCGGGACATTCGAACCATCGCCGATCGATCGGCCGGATCAGGTCGAAGCCGTCATCGCGGCCGCGGAGCGAATCGGCTTTCCGTTGTTCGTCAAGGCGGCGGCGGGCGGAGGCGGACGAGGCATGCGACGCGTCGAGTCGCCGTCCGAGTTGCCGGCCGCGCTGGCCGCCGGCTCAGCCGAGGCACTCGCGGCGTTCGGGGACGGATCCGTGTACCTCGAGCGCGAGATCCGACCGGCGCGACATATCGAGGTCCAGCTGCTCGGTGACGACGGGGGTGATGTCGTCGCCCTGGGCGAGCGGGATTGCTCCATCCAGCGGCGGCACCAGAAGCTTGTCGAGGAAACGCCGGCGCCCGGCCTGTCAGCGGACGAGCGAGCCGAGCTGCACGCGATGGCGGTCCGGGCGGCAAGCGCCGCCGGTCTCCACAACGCGGCGACGGCCGAGTTCCTGTTCGACCCCGACCGGCGCTTCTGGTTCCTCGAGGTCAACGCGCGACTCCAGGTCGAGCACGGCGTCACGGAGCTCGTCACAGACCTCGACCTCGTCGCCGAGCAGCTGTGGCTGGCGGCAGGCGAGCCTCTGTCCGAGGCCGTACGAGAGGTGGCGGCGATGGCGGCCATGCCCGGCCGACATGCCGTCGAGGTGCGGTTGGCGGCCGAGGATCCGGCACGCGGATTCGCGCCCGTTCCCGGCCGCGTCGGCGCGTGGGTCATGCCATCCGGCCCGGGCGTCCGGGTCGACACGGCCATCCGTCCGGGCGACCGCGTCCCGCCCGACTATGACCCGATGATCGCCAAGGTCATGACGGTCGGACGCGACCGGAGCGCCGCGCTCCGGCGGATGCGGCGGGCCCTCGACGAGGCAGTCGTCAGCGGCATCCAGACGACGCTGCCATTCCACCGCGCGCTGGTCCGCGATCCGGCGTTCGCCGACGAGACGGGTTCCACGCTTTCGACTGACTGGGTGGGGGAGCGCTGGGACGGCCCGGGGGACCGAGCAGGCGTCGCCGCGGTGGCGGCGATCGCGGCAGCCGCAAGCGCGTCCGATCCCGCACGCCGAACGGAGGCGGCGTCTTTGCGCAAAGACGATCGGGCGCTCGGCTGAGTCCGGGTGGCGACGTGTTGGTCGCCAGGCAGCGACCGAACGATGGCCACGATGACGAGCCCGGACCGCGCGGTTCGGGTCATCGAGTCACCCGTCACCGCCCAGCCTGATGAGACGCCGCGCGTGATCGCGGCCGGTACCGCGGTCCCGGGGCGCCACCACATCCACGTCGGGCGGCTCGGCGCTCTCGACATCGACGGGCGGCGAACGATCGAGGTCATCGTGGACGGCTGGCGGTTCGAGCTGGTCGTCGAGGACGAGACACGAGCCGTCCTGCGTGAGCGGGCATCGCGGGTCCGCGGCGCTGTCGCCGGGGCTGGTGGACCCCTCGAGATCCGTGCCATCATCCCGGGGAGGGTCGCATCGGTCGCCGTCAACCCGGGCGATCGTGTCGAGGCCGGCCAGACCTTGCTGGCCGTGGAGGCGATGAAGATGCAGAACGAGCTGCGCGCGCCACGGTCGGGCACGGTGGCGAGGATGCCGGCGACCACCGGGGCGACGGTCGAGCTCGGCGACGTGCTCGTCGTCCTCGAGTGACGCCATGACCGACGCCACGGATCGCCGGCGGCGACAGGTCGGGGAGGGGGTCGACCCCGCTCGCGAGCGGTGGCGTGACACCGTTCGGGCCAAGGCCGTCGCGTCGGCCGCCGAGCGTCGCGATCGGTTCGCCACGTCGTCCGGCATCGAGATCCGAGACCTGTACACGCCCGCGGACATCGGCGACCTCGACGAGGACCGCGACCTCGGGCGTCCAGGCGAGTTCCCTTTCACCCGGGGCGTCCAGCCGACCATGTACCGCAGCCGGTTCTGGACGATGCGCCAGTACGCCGGGTTCGCCACGGCCGAGGAGACCAACCGGCGTTTCCGCTACCTGCTCGACCACGGCCAGACCGGCCTGTCGGTCGCCTTCGACCTTCCGACCCAGATGGGCTACGACTCGGACGCCCCGGCGGCCGAAGGCGAGGTCGGCCGGGTCGGCGTGCCGATCAGCAGCCTGGCCGACATGGCGGTCCTGCTCGACGGGCTGCCGCTGGGCGACGTCAGCACCTCGATGACCATCAACGCCACGGCACCGATCCTGCTCGCCCTCTACGTCGCGGCGGCCGAGGCCCAGGGCGTCGAGCGCGCGAGCATCAGCGGGACGACCCAGAACGACATCCTCAAGGAGTACATCGCCCGCGGCACGTACATCTTCCCGCCGCGCCCCTCGATGCGGCTGGTCACCGATGTCTTCGAGTTCTGCGCCCGCGACCTGCCGAAGTGGAACACCATCTCGATCTCCGGGTACCACATGCGGGAGGCCGGTGCGACCGCGGCCCAGGAGCTCGCCTTCACGCTGGCCGACGCGATCGCCTATGTCGAGGGGGCGGTCGAGCGCGGACTCGACGTCGACGACTTCGCGGGGCGGCTGTCGTTCTTCTTCGCCGCCTGGTCGGAGCTCTTCGAGGAGGTCGCCAAGTTCCGCGTGGCGCGCCGGATGTGGGCGACGATCATGAAGGAGCGTTTCGGGGCGACCAACCCGCGGTCGATGATGTGCCGGTTCCACGTCCAGACCGCTGGGTCATCACTCACCGCCCAGTCGATCGACAACAACGTCGTGCGCACCACGATCCAGGCCCTCTCGGCGGTGCTCGGCGGCGCCCAAAGCCTGCACACGAACTCCCGGGACGAGGCCCTTGCCCTGCCGACCGAGGAGGCCGCCCGACTGGCCCTGCGGACGCAGCAGATCCTGGCGTACGAGGCCGGTGTGACGGAGACCCCGGACCCGCTGGCCGGCTCCTACTACGTCGAGAGCCTCACGAACGAGCTCGAGGCGGCAGCCTGGGCCTACCTCGACGAGATCGAATCGATGGGCGGCACGCTCGCGGCGATCGAGCGAGGCTTCCAGCAGCGCGAGATCCAGGAAGCGGCGTACCGGGTCCAGCGGGCCATCGACAGCGGCGACCAGGTGGTCGTCGGCGTCAACCGGTTCACCGACGACGAGCCCGCCACGCCGCCAACCCACCGGATCGACCCGGAGGGGGAGCGACGTCAGGTCGACCGCGTCCGGACTGTCCGGGCAGAGCGCTCGGCCCAGAAATGGGCCGGCGCCATGGACGAGCTCGAGCGGGTCGCCCTCGCCGACGGCAACCTCATGCCATCGATCCTCGAGGCGGTCCGGGCGTATGCGACGGTGGGTGAGATCAGCGACCGCCTCCGGGTGGCCTGGGGCGAGCATCGCGAACTCATCACGGTCTGAGGACGGTTCGATGGATCGTTCGTCGCTCGCCGATCTCCACGCTCGTCTCGCCCCGGAGGGTGGCGGCGGGGTCATCGACGCCGCTGGGGCGATCGACGCGGCGGCCCTCGCAGGCGTCGCGAACGAGCATGGCGCCCGGTTCGTCCACCTGGCCGGCCCCAGTACCAAACGCCGGCTGCTGGAGACGCTCGCGAGCGAGATGGCCTTCCCCGGCTGGGCCGGTCGCAACTGGGATGCCCTGGAGGAGCTGCTCGCACATCCTGAGCCGTCGATGGCCGGCGGCATCCTGATCGCGTGGACCGACCCGGGCCGGCTCGACGCCGCCGACGCGGGCACGTTCCGGGCGATCGTCACGGCCGCAGCCGCGGCGAGATCGAAGGGCGGTGACGCGCCGCTGGTCGCCGTCATCGGCACGTCGAACCAGGAGGTCTCTCCGATGTCCGAGGTCCCGCCCTCGATCCGCCGGCTCGGCAAGATCCACCACGTCGCACTGATCGTCCAGTCGATCGAGGACGCGCTCGGCCTATGGCGCGACATGCTCGGCCTCGAGCTCGAGACGATCATGGACATCGCGTCCGATCGGGTCCGCATCGCCTTCCTCGGCGTCGGGGAATCGAAGGTCGAGCTCGTCCAGCCGACCGACGATACGACCGGCGTCGCGCGATTCCTCGCATCGAAGGGGGAGGGTTTCCACCACGTGTGCTTCGAGGTCCCGAACCTGGCTGAGGCGCTCATCCGCCTCGAGCTGGACGGGCTCGAGCTCATCGACACCGTGCCGCGCCGTGGCGCCGAGGGTCCCGTCGCGTTCATCCATCCGCGGTCGTGCCACGGGGTGCTCGTGGAACTGATCGAGGCGCCCGGCGGCCCCGCCTGGACGTCCCTCGGGTACGGCGACGGCGCCTGACCGGAGGCCGGGCTCACGCCGCTCGGCTATCCTCGGTCGATCGACGCCGACATCGACCGGAGGACGCACCCGACATGATCATCTCCACCACGCCGACCCTGGAAGGCCGCACCATCGCCGAGTACCGCGGGCTCGTGACGGGCGAGGCGATCCTCGGGGCAAACATCTTCAAGGACCTGTTCGCCGGGATCCGCGACATCGTCGGTGGCCGGTCCGGCGCGTACGAGCAGGAGCTCGCGAAGGCCCGCACGATCGCGATCGAGGAGATGACCGTGGCCGCCTCGTCTCTCGGCGCCGACGCCGTGGTGGGTGTCGACCTCGACTACGAGACGGTCGGCCAGGGCGGCTCGATGCTGATGGTCACCGCCTCCGGCACCGCCGTCCGCCTGGGATAACGCCGGCGCCTCGGCGCTCAGCCTGGTCAGGCGGGTTTGGAGGCCAGGATCGAGAACATGAGCGGCAGTTCGCCCGGGCCTTCGGGCAGGACGTAGACGCCGCTGCCGGGCTCGCTCTCGACGAGGAAGTCCGCCGGCCACTCGAGGAACGGCTGTTCCTCCAGCCGGTCGATGCGCAACCCGGCGTCGATCAGGGCCGTGACGATCTCGCCCAACCCATGATCCCAGCCGTGTTCCTTGTGCTCGGTTCCGAGGTCGGCCGCGCGGTCGGCGTACGACCCGTGGACGTCGAAGATCAGCGGATCCCCGTGCTCCCAGTAGGGGTATTGCAGCCGCAGCTCGCGCGGCGTGACGCCCTCGTTCTCGAACACCTGGAGGACGGGATGGACCTCCGAGATGTAGAAGAGTCCCCCGGGCTTGACGAAGCGTGCCACGACCCGCGCCCAGCCGCGGATGTCGGGTAGCCACCCAAGGACCCCGCGCGACGTGTAGACGATGTCGAACTCGTCCCCCAGCCGCATTGGCAACTGATAGAGGTTCGACTCGATGAAACGCGCATCGCCGATGCCAAGGTCGGCGGCGAGCTCGCGGGCGAGCCCGATCGACGCCGAGGAGAAGTCGACTCCCGTGACGCGTGCGCCCAGCCGAGCCCACGACAGCGTGTCGAGGCCGAAGTGACATTGGAGGTGGAGCAGGCTCTTGCCCTTGACGTCCCCGATCGCGGCGATCTCATACGGCCGGACGCGCACGCCCCCTTCGCGGAAGCCGGCCACGTCGTAGAACTCGCCCTCCGCGTGCACCTTCGTCCACGCGTCCCAGAGGCGCTGGTTCGAGGCGAAGGAAGCCTCGAGATCCTGCGGCTCGCTCATCTCATAGCTCCCACACGAAGACGACGTCTGGCGCCCGGTCGGCTGCCCGGCAGAACGCCACGACCCGGCCGGCCAGCTCGCGGATCCACGGCTTCTCGTCGCGTGGCAGGTCGCCGAACTCCTCCTCGAGCCGATCGATCCAGCGCCCCGCCAGCGCGTCGAGGACAGCGTCGGGGACAGCAGCCACCGCGGAAACCCAGCCCGGATCGACCCGCTCGACGGTCAGCGCGCGATCGTCTGCCGGGCCGAGCTCGATGCGAGCGTCGATGAGGTCCGGCGGCACCTCGCGATCCGTGGCGGAGCGGGCCGCCTCCGCGAAGAGATCGAGCCACGTCGGGTCCATCCCGCCGCTCAGTGAGAGGTAGGCGGGAAACCGGCCGCGGTCGTCGAGGCTGGCACGGTCCTCGCTGCCGACAGCGATCAGGATCTCCTGCGCAGGCCCGGCGACGAGCTCCATGCGCGTCCCCACGTCACGCGCCCCGGTACCCGGCGTCGCGCAGGAGTCCCGGCAGCTCGGTCGGGGATCCAGCGACCCGGAACCCGGCCGCTTCGAGCGCCGCCATCTTCGATGCCGCCGTGCCCGCGCCGCCCGAGATGATCGCGCCGGCGTGGCCCATGCGCTTCCCCTCCGGTGCGGTCTGGCCGGCGATGAACGCCGCCTTCGGGACATCGCGGAGGTGCTCGCCGGCCCACGCGGCGGCCGTCTCCTCGGCCGCTCCGCCTATCTCGCCGATCAGCACGATCGCGTCGGTGTCATCGTCGGCGGCGAACAGCTGGAGGGCGTCGAGGAACGTCGTGCCGATGATGGGGTCGCCGCCGATGCCGAGGCACGTCGACTGCCCCAACCCGGCGTCGGTCATCGCCTGGACGGCTTCGTACGTCAGCGTGCCGGACCGACTGACGACGCCCACCCGGCCCTCGCGATGGATCGAGCCTGGGATGATGCCCACCTTGGCACGACCCGGCGACGTGGCGCCTGGACAGTTCGGCCCGATCAGGCGGGCGCCGTGACTGCGGACCACCTCGACGGTCGGGATCATGTCGAGCGCCGGGATACCCTCGGTGATGCAGAAGATCGTTGCGATGCCGGCCACCGCGGCCTCCATCACGGCGTCCGGGGCGCCGGCGGCCGGGACGAAGATCAGGGAGGCGTTCGCCCCCGTCTCGCGGACCGCCTCGGCGACTGTATCGAAGACCGGCACGGTCCCATCCAGGACGACCTGACCGCCCTTGCCCGGGGTCACACCCGCGACCACGTTCGTGCCGTATGCCTGGCACGCCCGTGCATGGAACTCTCCCTCCCGCCCCGTGATGCCTTGCACGACAAGCCGCGTCTCCGATCCGACGAGGATGCTCATGCCGGGGCCTCCGCGCCGCGGGTGGCAGCGACGGCCTTTGCCGCCGCCTCGTCGAGCGACGCGGCGGTCTGGAATCGCGCCTCCTCGAGCAGGGTGGCTGCCTCCGCGGCGTTCGTCCCCACGATGCGGACGACCATCGGGACGTCGCGGGTCTGCTGGGCACGTGCCTCGATCAGGCCACGAGCGACCTCATCGCCGCGGGTGATCCCGCCGAAGATGTTGACGAGGATCGCGTCGACCTTCGGGTCGGACAGGATCAGCTGCATCGCATGGGCGACCTTGTCGGCGCGAGCGCCGCCGCCGATGTCGAGGAAGTTCGCGGGCTCGCCACCCGCACGCTTCACGAGATCCATCGTCGTCATGGCCAGGCCGGCGCCGTTGACCATGCAGCCGATCGAGCCGTCGAGCTTGATGAACGTCAGCCCGGCCTCGCGCGCCTCGCGGTCCTCCGGTGCTTCCTCGTCGGGGTCGCGCAGGTCCTCGAGGCCGGGATGGCGGCTCAGCGCCGAGTCGTCGAGCGTGACCTTCGCGTCGAGGCACACCAGTCGTTCGTGGGGAGGGCCGCCGGCTTCGGCGGACGGCTCGCGAACGATCGCCAGGGGATTGATCTCGACGAGATCGGCGTCGTAGGCCGTCATCGTCCGGACCAGGCCCTTGGCGATGGCGACGGCTGCCTTGAGGTGATCGCCGAGGCCCATCGCGAAGACCAGCTCGCGCGCCTGGAAATCGAGCAGGCCGAGCTCCGGATCGGCATGGCGCCGGACGATGGCGTCCGGGTTCGTCTCCGCCACGTGCTCGATCTCGACCCCGCCCTCGGCCGAGCCCATGAGAAGGATCCGGCGCTCCGCCCGATCGACGAGCGCCGCCAGGTAGAACTCCTTGACGATGTCAGCCGCCGGTCCGACCAGGACCTTGCGGACCGTCATCCCCTTGATGTCCATGCCGAGGATCCGGTCGGCGACAGCCGCTGCCTCCTGGGGCGAATCGGCGAGCCTTACCCCGCCGGCCTTGCCGCGCCCACCGACGAGGACCTGCGCCTTGATCACGACCTTCCCCGAGCCCTGCGACAGGAAACGGTCGGCTGCAGCTCGAGCCTCAGCGGCGGAGTGCGCCACGGCCCAGTCGGGGACCGGCAGCCCTTGGGCGACGAGAAGGGTCTTGGCGTCGGCCTCCTGCAGCTTCACCGACGCATCGTAGCCGAGCGACGCGCCCTTATCCGACGTGACCCAGGTGCCGCCTGCGGGCGTCGGCGATGCGGTCGAGCGCCGCCGCCGATTTCGACAGCGACCAGACGATCGCATCGTCGATGCCGAGCGCGGCGAGATCGTCGAAAAGGCCGGCCAGGCCATCGGCATCGACAGCCAGGCCCGTGCGATCGCCGTGGCCCTCGCCCGGGTCGTGCAATCGGATGCCGACGGTCCGCCTGATCGTCGCAGGGTCGCGTTCGGCCTCCGCGCACGCCGCATCGAGGCCGGCGAGCAGCGCCCGCAAGCGGGCGTCGCCCGCGCCGAACCACGCCGCGTTCCACGCGTCCGCCCAGGTTGCGGTCAACGCCAGCATGCGCGGGCCTTCGGCCGCGACGAGGATCGGCACGGGCCGCGCCGGTGGCGGGACGAGGGTGGCGCGCGTCATCGTGCGCCACCGCCCTACAACCGTGACGGTCTCGCCGCGCAGCAGGCGAGCGGCGATCTCGAGGTCCTCGGCGAACCGTCCGACGCGGTGGTCGACCGGGTAACCGAACGCCTCGTATTCCGGGTCGTGCCAGCCAGATCCGAGGCCGAGGATGACGCGGCTGCCCGACAGGTCGTCCAGGGTCGCCGCCATCTTCGCCATCAACGCCGGGTTCCGGAACGACGAGCACATCACGAGCGAGCCGAGTTCCACGCGCGGGACCGCTGGGGCGAGTGCCGCCAGCGTCGTCCACGCTTCCCGGATGCCCTCGTCCGGTCGGCCCGGGTAGCGGAACAGCAGGTGGTCGAACACCCAGATCGAGTCCAGCCCGGCCGCCTCGGCATGTCGGGCGAAGGCGCTCGTCTCCTGGAACGTCGGCGAGTGCCCATCGGTCGTGTCGCCGTCGGACAGGGGGAGCGTGACGCCGATGCGCATCCGAGGGAGTCTAGCGGTGCAGGGGCGCGGAATCCGATATGCCAGCTTGGGGGCCGCGAGGGCCTAAACGGAACGGTTCCGGGATCTCGCCTCGCCATACTCGACGAGCGCGGCCACGTTGGTCGCGCCACCGCCGAGGGGCGTGATGCAGCGAGAACTCGTGGAGCGAGCGCGGAAGGGCGATCATGACGCCTTCTCCGAGCTGGCAGGCGCCGCGATCTCCCGTCTGGATGCGGCCGCCTGGCTCATGCTCCGGGATGTCGAACAGGCCAAGGACGCCGTGCAGAACGCGCTCGTCCGGGCCTGGCGTGATCTGCCCACGCTGCGCGACCCCGCTCGCTTCGATGCCTGGCTGCATCGACTGCTCGTCCACGCCTGCATCGATGAGGCGCGACGGCTGAGACGCCACAAGCTCGATGTCGAGCTCACATCGATCGCCGTTCCTTCCGTCGTCGACGACGTCTCGATCGTCGACGACCGTGACCGACTCGAACGCGGCTTCCTCCGGCTCGAACCGGAGATGCGAGCCGTCATCGTCCTCCATCACTACCTCGACCTTCCGTTGCCGGCCGTGGCGGCGACCCTGGGGATCCCCCTGGGGACCGCCAAGTCGCGGCTGCACCGCGCCCTCGGCGAGATGCGGGCGGCGCTCGACGCCGACTCACGCCTCCAGGGCGATCTCGTGGAGGGCCGACCGGCATGACGACCAACGATCGCCTCGACCGCGTCATGTCGTCCTGGCTCCATGAGGACGCGGACTTCCGGGTGCCTGACCATCTCGACGAGGTGCTGCAGGCCACCAGAGTGACGCGCCAGCGGCCGGCATGGTCGAGCCTCGAAAGGTGGCTCCCCGTGGATACGACCTTCCGCCCACGCCTGTTCACCGTGCCGCGGCCCGGACGGCTGCTGCTCGTGGCGGCGCTCATCCTCCTCCTGCTGGCCATCGCGATCCTGGCTGCCGGCTCGCAGCAGCGGCTCCCGCCGCCGTTCGGGCTGGCACGCAACGGAGACCTCGTCACCAGCCGCGATGGGGACATCTACCTCATCGACCGGACGACGAAGCAGTCCCGGCTCATCTCGATCGGCGACGGGTTCGACTTCTCGCCGATCTTCTCGCGGGACGGGACCAAGATGGTGTTCCTTCGATCCGACGGACCGTTGACCGAGCCCGCCATCTTGACGCTGTACGTGGCCAACGCGGATGGATCCGAGAGTCGTGCGCTGACACCACCGACCAAGAGTCTCGACTGGTTCGACTGGTCGCCCGACGGAACCCGGATCGCCTACATGGCGACGGGAAACCTGTGGGTCACCGATGTCGCGGACGGCCAACCGAAACGTCTCTCTGGGGCCGGCCGCGTGCACTTCCCGACATGGCTGCCACCGAACGGCGCGGAGATCGTGTATCGCTCGGAGACCGCGAGGCCTGCCATCTACGCCATCGCCTCTGATGGCACCGGCGAGCGGCGCCGATTGTCGACGACGGCCGCGAACCACGAATCCGACTACCAGGGGATCGGGGTGTCCCCGGACGGATCGACGATCACGTTCACCCGCTGGTCTGAGGCCGGTATCCCGCGCGTGTACGCCCTCGACATAGCAACCGGCGCAGAACGGCCGGTCTCGACGACGGCCGGAACGGGCCAGATCGGCGCGGTCTATTCGCCCGACATGACGCTCGTGGCCTACGCGCGGCTCGACCTTAAGGGTCAGTTCCAGATCGTCGTCGCCAACGGCGACGGATCCGGCAACGAGCGGCCGATCGGTCCGAAGAAGTCCGCACCGCGGGACAACAGCAACGTCCCGGCCTCGTGGGCGTTCGCCCCTGATGGATCGGCGCTCCTGGTTCGATACGGGAACGACGAGGACGGAGCGACGCATCTGCTCCCGCTCGACGGCTCGCCGGGCACGAGCCTCGGATCCGGGGGGTTCGAGTTCGTCGACATGCAACGCCTCGCACCCTGAACCTCGGCCCCTGACGTCACGGCCGGTCGCCCGCACGAGGCGGCCGGCCACGCCGCGTCGGTCGGCCCGGATACAATCGGGGCCATGGCCCACCGAGTCACCCTGATCCCCGGCGACGGCATCGGTCCGGAGCTGGCGGAGGCGACACGACGCGTCCTCGAGGCGACCGGGATCGCCTTCGAATGGGAGGTCGTCGACGCGGGCGAGGCCGTGATGGCCGAGTACGGCACGCCGCTCCCGGACCATGTCCTCGAGTCGATCAAGCGCAACAAGGTCGCCCTGAAGGGCCCCATCACGACCCCGGTCGGGGAGGGGTTCCGCAGCGTCAACGTGACGCTCCGCCAGGTGCTCGGGCTGTACGCGAACCTGCGGCCCGCCCGCAGCATCAAGGGCCTCGAGTCGCGCTACGAGGACGTCGACCTCGTCATCGTCCGGGAGAACACCGAGGACCTGTACGCCGGCATCGAGCACATGGTCGGCCCGGACGCGGCGGAGAGCATCAAGATCATCACCCGCGCTGCGTCCGAGCGGATCGCCCGCTTCGCGTTCGATTACGCGGTCGCGAACGGCCGGCGCAAGGTCACGGCGGTCCACAAAGCGAACATCATGAAGCTGTCGGACGGGCTGTTCCTCGAGAGCTGCCGGACGGTCGCCGCCGACTTTGACGGCCGCATCGAGTTCGAGGACCGCATCGTCGACAACATGTGCATGCAGCTCGTCCAGAAGCCCGAGCTGTACGACGTGCTGGTGCTGCCGAACCTGTACGGCGACATCGTCTCCGACCTGGCGGCGGGCCTCGTCGGTGGGCTTGGCGTCGCGCCCGGCGCCAACATCGGGACCGAGGCGGCAGTGTTCGAGCCGGTGCACGGCTCGGCGCCCAAGTACGCCGGCCTCGACAGGGCCAACCCGACCGCTTTGATCTTGAGCGGCGCGCTCATGCTCCGCCATCTCCGGTACGTCGCCGAGGCGGAACGCGTCGAGACCGCCGTGCGCGAGATCATCGGCGAGGGCCGAACGACCCACGACCTGGGCGGTTCCCTCGGGACCGCGGCGTTCGCGGACGCGGTCATCGAGCGGCTGAGCTCCGGCGTGAGCGCCGTGCGATGACGGGGCTCGTCGGCAGCATTCGAGCCCCCCGCAAGCCGGCCGGTACAGCACCAGCCGGGTTCGGTGCAACGCGGCGGCGCGACCGGTGGTGGACGGCGCCGCTCGCCCAGGGAACGCTCTTCACGATCTGTGCGACGTACCTGTTCATCAGCGGGATCATCTGGACGCCGCTGTTCGGCACGGCGTACCTGGTCGACGGTTACTTGTCCCCGTTGTTCTCGCCCTTGATCAGGCCCGATTGGCTACCGACGTGGATCAGCCCCGGCCTGTTCATCCTGTGGATCCCGCTCGGCTTCCGCGCCACCTGTTACTACTACCGCAAGGCCTACTACCGCTTCTACTTCGCCGATCCGCCCGGCTGCGCGGTCGGCGAGCCGAAGGTCCACCACGGCTACAGGCTGGAGAACGCTTTCCCGTTCATCCTGCAGAACGTGCATCGCTACTTCCTCTACCTCGCCTTCATCCCGTTGTTCTTCCTGTGGCTGGACGCATGGCTGGCGGTCACCCATGGCGGCGGTCTTCGGCTCGGGCTCGGTGGCGTGATCCTCTTCGTCAACGCCTTCCTGCTGACTGGCTACTCGTTGTCGTGTCACTCGCTCCGTCACATCGTCGGCGGACGGCTGGACTGCTTCTCCTGTTCGCGTCGCGCCACGGTGCGCCGTTCGCTGTGGCAGCAGCTCACGTCGCTCAACGTGCATCACATGGCATGGGCGTGGGTGAGCCTGATCTCCGTGACGGCCGCGGACCTGTACGTCCGGCTGCTCGCGCTGGGTGTCATCGCCGACCCGGCGATCCGGATCCAGATCTGACCCAGCCGGCCCGACCATGACATTCCCCACGGATACGCAGACCCGGCCCCATGACGTGCTGGTCATCGGCGCCGGCGGGGCCGGGCTTCGGGCCGCGATCGAGGCACGCGCGGCCGGCGCCGACGTCGGGCTCGTGTGCAAATCGCTCCTCGGCAAGGCACACACGGTCATGGCCGAGGGCGGTGTGGCGGCGGCCCTCGCGCATGTCACGCCAGCTGACTCGTGGCAGGTCCATTTCCGCGACACGATGGTCGGCGGCAAGAAGCTCAACAACCCGCGGATGGCCGAGCTGCACGCCCTGGAGTCGCCGGCGCGTGTTCGCGAGCTCGAACAATGGGGGGCGGTCTTCGATCGCACGGCCGACGGCCGCATCCTCCAGCGACCGTTCGGCGGCCACTCGCACCCGCGCCTGGCTCACGTGGGCGACCGCACCGGTCTCGAGATGATCCGGACGCTCCAGGATCGCGCGGTGGCGGCCGGCATCGACGTCTACATGGAGTGCACGATCACACGTCTCGTCACGGGTCGGGATGGGGTGACCGGCGCGGTCGGCTACTGGCGGACGACCGGACGGCCGATCGTGTTCGCGGCGAAGTCCGTCGTCCTCGCTACAGGCGGCATCGGCAAGGCGTACGAGGTGACGTCGAACTCGTGGGAGTACAGCGGCGACGGCCAGTCGCTCGCGTACGACGCAGGCGCCGAGCTCATGGACATGGAGTTCGTGCAGTTCCATCCGACGGGCATGGTGTGGCCGCCCGGCGTCCGCGGCCTGCTCGTGACCGAAGCCGTCCGCGGGGAGGGCGGCATCCTTCGCAACGCGATGGGTGAGCGGTTCATGTGGAGGTACCTCCCTGAGGATCGCCGCGAGGAGTACGCGGCCAACGCCGAGGAGGCCGACCGCTGGGTCCAGGCGCAATCGCAGGGTAAGCAGACCGACGCACGACGACCGCCCGAGCTCTCGACCCGCGACAACGTCTCGCGCGCGATCTACACAGAGGTGAAGGAGGGTCGCGGGACGCCGCACGGGGGCGTCTACCTCGACATCAGCTATCTGCCCGCGGACCACGTCCGGCGCAAGCTGCCCTCGATGTACGAGCAGTTCAAGGAGCTGGCCGACGTCGACATCACGAAGCAGCCGATGGAAGTCGGCCCGACGACCCATTACGTGATGGGTGGCATCCGAGTCGACGCCGAAACAGGGGAGAGCAGGGTCCCCGGACTCTTCGCCGCCGGCGAGGTGGCGGGCGGCATGCACGGCGCCAACCGGCTGGGCGGCAACTCGTTGTCGGACCTGCTCGTCTTCGGCGCGCGGACGGGCAAGGCTGCGGCCGTGCGCGCGGCCGGCGAGAGCGGTCGGCCGTACGTGGACCCGGTGCAGGTGCAGGAGGCGCTCCGCGTCCTCGACGCGCCGTTGGAGCGGACCGCCGGCGAAGACCCGTACGCCATCCAGCGCGATCTGCAGTCCGTCATGCAGCGCCAGGTCGGCATCTTCCGCGTCGAGGAGGACCTGGACCAGGCCCTGCTCGAGCTCGCCGAGCTCCGCCGGCGCTGGGAGTCGGCTTGCGTCAGCGGCGGTCGCCCGTTTAACCCGGGCTGGGACCTCGTGTTCGAGCTCGGCAACCTGCTGACCGTGTCGGAGGCCATCGCCCGCAGCGCCCGCCAACGGACCGAGAGCCGCGGCGCCCACAGTCGCCTGGACTACCCGGACACCGACGACGCGACATGGGGCGGGCGCAACAGCGTCGTCGCCCGGGACGCCGATGGCCGCATGACCATCTACACGACCCCCTTACCGGCCATGAGCGACGAGCTGCAGGGCGTTCTCACGGCGGGTCAGTGAGCATGGAGGAGCGCATGTCGGAAGCACACCTTCGGGTCTTCCGCGGCACGCCCGGGAGCGAGGCACGGTTCGACGATTTCGAGGTCCCGATCGAATCCGGCATGGTCGTGCTCGACGCGCTTCACTGGATCCAGGGGAATGGAGCACCGGATCTGGCGGTCCGCTGGAACTGCAAGGCTGCCAAGTGCGGATCCTGCAGCGCCGAGGTCAACGGACAGCCGCGCCTGACCTGCAAGACGCGCCTGTCGGACTTCGATCTCGAAGAACCGATCACCGTCGAGCCCATGCGGGCCTTCCCGTTGATCAAGGACCTCGTGACCGACGTCTCCTGGAATTACGAGGTCAACAAGACGATCCAGCCGTTCACGCCGCCCGACGACGTCCCCCAGGAGGAGTGGCGCTGGCAGCAGACGGACATCGATCGCGTCCAGGAGTACCGGAAATGCATCGAGTGCTTCCTGTGCCAGGACGTCTGCCACGTGCTGCGCAACCACGAGACCGAGCGAGCCTTCATGGGGCCGCGCTACCTGGTCCGGGCGGCCGGCCTGGAGCTGCATCCGATCGACCAGGCCGATCGACGCGAGTATCTCAAGGACAGCGGCGGGATCGGCTACTGCAACATCACGAAGTGCTGTACGGAGGTCTGCCCGGAGCACATCAAGATCACCGACAACGCGATCATCCCGCTCAAGGAACGTGTCGCCGACGCCTACTACGACCCTCTCCAATGGGCGTGGCGGAAGCTACGAGGCGGGGGAGAGGAGACGGGCAACCGGGTCGAGCTGCCGGTCCTGCAGGGCGATCCCCGCCCACCGGGACCGGCAGGGGACCAGGCGCCCGAGTGAGCCAGCCAGCGGTGGACGAGCGGCCAGTCTTCATCGTCCGGACCGACGGGGCGGCGCGCGGCAACCCCGGACCGGCATCGGCCGGCGCGGCGCTGTTCGCTGCCGAGCGGCCCGACGCTCGCGACCCCCGTGCTCGACCGGACGCGTCGATCTCCGACTATCTCGGTGTCCAGACCAACAACGTCGCCGAGTACACGGGCGTCGTCCGCGCGGTCGAGCTCGCGCGCGACCTCGGCGCCGGTGAGGTCCACCTGTTGCTCGATTCCAAGCTCATCGTCGAGCAGCTGTCCGGGCGCTGGCGTGTGAAGGACCCCAAGCTCATCCCGCTGTGGGCCGCGGCCCGCGCGACGCTCAACGGTTTCCGGCGATGGTCCGCGACGCACGTGCCGAGGGCTCAGAACAGCGTGGCCGACGCGCTGGCGAACGAGGCGATCGACCGCGCCGCGGCCGGCGGGGCTGCGTCCGTGGTCCGGCGACCCGACAGGCCCTGATGGACGATCCGAGCGGTCGACCCGACGACTCCTGGCCTCGCGATCGACCGATCCGCTGGGGCCGCGTGGCGGGCAGCATGACGTGGTTCGTGATCGGCACCGCGGCAGGTGCCTTCCAGCTGGCACTGGCCATCCCGGTCCTTGCCGTCGGGCGTGGCTGGCTGGGCGTGGCCCTCGCCGCCGTGTGGGGCGCGCTGACCTTGTTCGCGGCATGGTCGTGGGTGAGGGGCCGCTGGCGGATCGTCATCGCGCCGATCCTCACGGCCCTCGCTCTCTTCGCGGTGGCCGTCGTGTCAGGTCCGCCACCTCCGCCGGTGTCCGGTCCGCTCCTCACCGACAACCCAGCCGGGGTCGTCCACGGGGTCGCTTACCGACCGGTCATCGACGCTGCCGGCTTCAGCACGACGGTGACGAACAGGTACATGCCGCTCGTCCCGGGGACGACGCTGACGTACGAAGGCGGCGGCGAACGGATCGTCGTCACCGTCACGTCGAGCACCCGGGAGGTGATGGGCGTCCAGACGGTCGTCGTCCGTGACCGGGCATTCCGAGGTGGGTCGCTGATCGAGGACACGGAGGACTGGTTCGCCCAGGACGCCGATGGGAACGTGTGGTATTTCGGCGAGGACACCGCCGCGTGCAGCGGAGGGGCGATCGCCGGTCGCGCGGGCGCCTGGGAGGCTGGCGTCGATGGAGCGCAGCCCGGCATCGTGATGCTCGCCGTGCCGCGCGTCGGCGACTACTACCGCCAGGAGTTCTACGCGGGACGTGCCGAGGACGTGGCACGCGTCCGGGAGCTCGGTGCGACGGTCGTCCACGACGACGTGACCTACCACGACGTGCTCGTGACCGAGGACTTCACCGCCCTCGAGCCGGGTCAGCTCGAGCACAAGTCGTATGCGCCGGACGTCGGCCTCATCGAGGAGCGCGATGCCGCAGGGGGCACGCCCATCGAGCTCAGCGACACGACCCTGGGGGATCCGGTCGCGTCAGACGCCGGTTCGCTCTGCCAGGGGTAGTATCAGGACGTCAGCGAGGCGGTCGGATGGTCGCGCGGCATCGGTCGGGGTGACCCGCGACGTGTCGTGAGGAAAGTCCGAGCTCCACAGCGCAGGGTGGCGGGTAATACCCGTCCGTCGTGAGACGAGGACCAGTGCCACAGTGACGATGCCGACGCCCGGCTTTCGGGTCGGGGGCGGAGTGAAACGGGCAAACTCCACCTGGAGCAAGGCCAAATAGGAGGGCGCAACCCGTGCCGGGCAACCGGTCGGGGGAGAGGCGCGCTGCCCAGCCCTCGGGTCGGCCGCATGAGCCGTCGGGCGACCGACGGCCTCAGATGGATGGCCATCGCCGGTCGACGCTTCGGCGTCGATCGGCACAGAACTCGGCTTACAGACCGCCCTCGCTGACGAAACCTCGGGGCGATGGCCTCGCGGGGCTCGGCCTCGCGCCTCGGTGCGCGAGCGTCAGTTCCTCGTTGAGGGTGCCAGCTCCCTAGTCCTCGTCCGGGCGGAAGATGTGCGGCGCCGTGCAGGCGTTGCAGATCGGCATCGCCGATTCGAGGTCCCCGAGGGGGATCGGGATCTTCCGATCGGGGAACAGGCACTCGACGTCGTACACGCGGTCGGAGCCCGCTTCCACGTCGATCAGGCGCCGAAACGTGCAGCGCTTGATCCGATGCGGCGCCAGGTGATAGGCGTCGGGCTGGGGCGGGATGATGGGGAGCGGGAGCGCCATGAGATGCGGTTCGAGGCCTCGTATCCGATCGACGGACAAGCGTCCTGCGATCTTGGCGCCGGGAGCCTAGCACCCGATTCTCGGCGACGGCAAGGAACGAAAGGTACTAGGCTGGTGTCCCGGATGCGCTCGAGAGTGCATCATCCAGGGAGGTTGAGTGGCAGACGACCGTGGGCTCCCGCCCACCCCCCGCCCACGCCGCCGCCGCACCGACATCGATCCGAATGCTCCGTCTCCGCCTGTCGCGAACGAGCGCCGTCGAAGTCGGAAGGCCGCCGCTGCCGGAGCGCCATCGATCCCCGAGACCGCGGTCGCGCTCGCGGCGATCTCCAGGGTCGTCCCGACCCCTCCATCGGAGTCGCCCGGTGACGCGACGTCCTTCCACGTCCCCGGGCTTGCCGCCGCCGCATTGATCGACCAGGACGGGGCCGCCGTCGGTGCGACCCCCGCGGACGTGCCGACCGACGACCGCCGATCGTGGCTGCAGGTCCTCGACGATCGCTCGCCCGACCCGAACGTGTGTCCCTTCCTGCGCGCGACCGGCCAGAACGGGCTGGTCGCGCCGATCGAAACGCCCGACACGACCAACCGCTGCGCCGCTCTTGCCGAGGCGGTGCCACAGTCGCTGCGGCAGCAGGAGCTCGTCTGCCTGTCGACCGGCCATGTGAACTGTCCGCGCTACCTGCGGGGTGCCGCGGTGATCGCCGAAACGCCGACACCGGTGGTCCGCGAGGGTCGGGCGATGTCGCCGGCGATGCTGGGGTCGCTCGTGGTGCTCGTCCTCGCGCTGAGTGCCTCCGTGGGCTTCGTGCTGGCCCGCGGCGGCGCCCTTGACATCGCCCCGCCGGGCGTTGCCGCGAGCGCGTCGCCCTCGTCCGTCGCCGCGGCCTCTCCGTCCGCCGCGTCGGGCGCACCTGTCGTGGCGCCGACCTCGTCCTCTCTCGGCCCCGGTCACGCCCTCTCCGACCGTCTCGTCGACCCCCTCGGTCACCCCGTCGCCGACGCCGTCAGCGACACCGATACCGACGGCCGCGCCGACCCCGCGCGCGACGCCGAGGTCCGACCGGTATCGACTGCTGCAGGCCTGCCCGAATACGCCGCGCTGCTGGATCTACACCGTCCGACGTGGCGACAACCTGTTCAGCATCGCGCGCTACTTCGGCGTGTCCCAGGACAGCATCTATGCACGGAACCCGTGGCTGCGCAGCCGGGGCCTGAAGTCCGGCCAGCAGCTGCGGCTACCGCCGCCCACGCGCTGAGGTCCGATCCCGAAGAAGCGAGATAGCGCGTCGTCCATCCCGGTCCACGCGACCGCGAGTGCCGGCAGGGTTCGACGACACGTGATCTGGGGTCCCGCGCGCAGCGCCTCGCCCCTGCGCCCGCGGAACCGCCAGCGTTCCAAGTAGCGGCCGAAGGCGCGTTCCGCCGCCGGGTGGGACGCGTGGCGTTCCAGATGGCGGCTGGTCGAGCCGATGCTGGTCGTTCCGGCGTCATCCGGAACGCTGGGGGTACCAGCCCGTGTGCGTGGGCGGGATCGGGTTCCAGGCGATGCGCCCGGTGTGGATTTGTGCATTGACGCGGGCCGGATCGCGCCGTAGGATGCGCCGAAGTGGTCCAAAGTGGTGGGAAGTGGGGAACAAGCGACCAGGGCACGTGAGTTAGGTCGAGAACCCGAACCCAGCGGACCAGGCTCAGGCAGTCCAAGGAGCCCCCACGGGTGTTCACCGGCGAGTACCGGCACACGGTGGACGACAAGGGACGGATCGCCGTCCCTGCGAAGTTCCGCGTCCAGCTCGGAGCTGGCGCGGTCGTCTCGCGCTGGCTCGACGCCTGCCTGGCGATCCACACCCAGCAGGGTTGGGACGCGCTCGCGGCGAAGGTCGCGGCGCTGCCCATCACCGACCAGAACGCGCGCCGCTTCCAGCGGCTGATCTTCGCGGGCGCCGCGGAGGTCGACCTCGACCGTCAGGGCCGGATCCTGCTGCCGGCCTACCTGCGCGAGCACATCGATCTGGGCAATGACGCAGTGGTCGTCGGCTCGCGCGACCACGCCGAGATCTGGGTCCCGGCGACCTGGGCGACCTACGCCCAGGGCCTCGAGGACCCGGATGAGCTGGCCGAGGCCTTCCAGGGCCTCGGGATCTAGCTCACACCACATGCGCTTCCAGGGTCCGCTCGGGATCCGATCGACGAGGAGTGGAGGAGAGATGGAGGCAGGGCACATCCCGGTGCTGGCAGAGGAGGTCATGTCGATGCTCGCGCCTGCGCCGGGGAGCCTCCAGATCGACGCCACCCTCGGCGGCGGTGGGCACACCGAGCGGATCCTGGAGGCGACCGACCCTGATGGCCGCCTCCTCGGCCTCGATGCCGATGGGGCGGCCATCGCCAGAGTGGACGGTCGCCTCCGCCCCCGTTTCGGGGATCGCCTCGTCCTGCGCCAGTCGAACTTCCGCGACCTCAGCGAGGTTGCGCGCGACGCCGGTTTCGGCGCCGTCGACGGTGCCTTCTTCGATCTCGGCCTGTCGAGCTACCAGCTCGCCGACACGGAACGCGGGTTCGGGTTTCGGGCCGGGGGTCCGCTCGACATGCGCTTCGATGCCTCGCGCGGCGTGCCGGCGGCCGAGCTCCTGGCCACGCTCGACGCGAACGAGCTGACCGCACTCTTCCGTCGCTACGGCGAGGAACCGAAGGCCGGTCGCATCGCACGTGCGATCGTCGACGCGCGGCGCACGGCACCGGTCGTCACCGCCGAAGAGCTGGCCGCGCTCGTCGAGCGGGTGTCACCGCCGAATCCGCGCCAGCCGCGCCGGACCCACCCCGCGACGCGCGTGTTCCAGGCGCTCCGGATCGCGGTCAACGAGGAGCTCGACGCGCTCCAGGAGGGCCTCGCAGCCGCGGTCGACCTGCTCCGTCCGGGTGGTCGCCTGGTCGTCCTCAGCTACCACTCCCTCGAGGACAGGATCGTCAAGCGCTTCTTCGCCGCCGAGCGGCGGGGCTGCGTCTGTCCACCGGAGCTCCCGGTCTGCGTGTGCGGCCGGAATCCCCGCCTCCGACTCCTGACGCGCCGATCGGTGACCCCGACCGCGTCCGAGGTCGAGGCCAATCCACGCGCCCGGAGCGCCCGTCTGCGGGCCGCCGAGCGACTGGCCGCCTAGCCCACGCCATCACGACGGAAGGAGGAGCCCCCATGAGCAAGCGTCACCACACCAGTCGGCGCAAGGCCTACGGCCGCCGCCAGCACGAGGTCCGCGAACGCCACGACCGTGGGCAGCATGCCGACGCGTCCGCGCTCGACCTCGAGCAGTGGGGCTCCGGCGCTCCCGCCGACCCGCTGTCGTTCCTCGATCCGCGCACGCCGCGGTTCCGCTTCGCGCCGGGCGACTGATCGATGGCCGTCTACGAGGGCGCACGCCCCCGCACCATCGCGCTGCCGAGACGCCCGCGGCTCGTCGAGTCGCCGTTGCTGCCCCGTCGGCGTGCCCGCGCTGCGGTCCGTGCCCATCGGACGGCCAGGGCTCGCCCAGGCCTGATGCTCGGTTTGATCGTTGTCGCATTCATGCTCGCATTCTTCTCCCTCGCCCAGCAGGTCCGGGTGTCGGCCACGAGCTATGACATCGGCCGGCTTCAGGTCGAGCGCGAACGCCTCGATGCGCGACTCCAGGAGATCACATCGGATCTGAGCCGGCTGGGCCGCGAGCCGGCCGTTCGCAAGCTCGCACTCGACGCAGGCCTCGGCCAGCTGGGCGAGACCGTCCTGCTTCCGGCCCGCTGATCGTCGGAGCCGACGAGCGATGCTGGGTCGCACCGATTCCCGCCGCCGCCTCCTCGTCCTGCTGACGGTCTTCGCCGTCGGCTCGCTGGCGCTCTTCGCGCGGACCGCGTACTGGCAGGTCCTGAACGGGGATTTCCTGATGGCGCGCGCGGCGGCGCAGACGATGGTGAGGATGGAGGTCGCGGGCCGGCGCGGCGATATCTACGACCGGACCGGGACCGTCCTGCTCGCCACCACGATCGATCGGGACCGACTGGTCGCCGCGGCGGACCAGCTCGCACGCGACCCGGCCGCACGGACGAAGACCGGCAACGAGCTCGTCCGCCTCCTCAAGCTCGACGAGGCCGAGGCCGCGACACTGCGCGAGAAGCTGGCGTCGGAACGGCCGTACATCGTCATCGCCCGCGGCATCGAGCCGTCCGTGGCGGAGCGCGTCCGTCAGGCTCTGCGCGACGAGCGGATCGTCCACGTCGCCCTTGAGGCGGAGCCGGAGCGGGTCTATCCGCAGGCGGGCGGCGGACCCGAGTCCACCCTGGCGGCCCATCTGCTCGGCTTCGTCAACCGCGAGAACAACGGCCAGTACGGCATCGAGCAGGCCTACCAGGAGACCCTCGCCGGCAACCCGCGGATCATGGTCGCCCAGCGCGACGTGAATGGGCGGCCGATGCCCGAGACGGCCGTG
This sequence comes from uncultured Chloroflexia bacterium, assembly GCA_963780425.1. Classification (GTDB taxonomy): domain Bacteria; phylum Chloroflexota; class Limnocylindria; order Limnocylindrales; family CSP1-4; genus SPCO01. The sequence continues at coordinate 171,460 of CAWABZ010000017.1, forward strand.
GTCGAGGCGCCCGGCTCGATCGGCGAGGACATCCGTCTCACGGTCGACGCGAGCCTCCAGCTGGCCCTCGAGCAGGAACTGCTCGCCGCCTGGATCGCCGACGAGGCGAAGAGCGTGTCGGCGGTCGTCCTGGACCCGTACACCGGGGCCGTCTACGCCGAGGCGACCTACCCGTCGTACGACGCGAACGACTACCGAGCCATCGCAGCCGACGCGCCGAGCCGGTTCATCGACCCGGTCGTTTCGAGCGTCTACGAGCCGGGTTCCGTGTTCAAGATGATGACCGCCGTGACCGCCCTCGAGTCGGGGACGGTCACGCGGACGACCCGCATCAAGGACGTCGGCACGCTGCGTCTCGACAACGGGCAGTCGAAGATCGACAACGCCGACCATCGGGGGATGGGCTGGGTCACGTTCGAGGACGGGATCGCGTACTCGCGGAACGTCGTCGCGGCGAAGGTCGCCCTCGGCCTCAGCGACACGACCAGCGAGTCGGCCGCGATGCTGTACGACACGTGGCGCAAGCTCGGGTTCGGGGAGAAGACCGGCATCGACGTCGCCGGCGAGGCGTCCGGCAACGCCTACGTCCGCGACCCGGCGGTCACGCCATGGAGCGAGATCGACCTCGCCAACGGGGCATTCGGGCAGGGCGTCGCGGTGACACCGATGCAGCTCGCCGCGGCGTATGCCGCCCTCGTCAACGGCGGGACGCTGGTCCAACCGCACGTCGTGAGCGGCGTCGGGTCGCGCGACGTGACCGCGTCGGACCGGGGTCGCGTCGTCCCCGAGAAGATCTCGCGGACGCTCCTGCGGATGATGGATCACGTCGTCCAGGAGGTGTCGTATTACCGCGATCGGACGCTGGTGCCCGGCTACCACGTGGGTGGCAAGACCGGCACCGCCCAGATCTGGGATCCCAAGACCAAGGACTGGAAGCACAACCTCTTCAACTTCTCGTTCGTCGGATACATCAGTCGCGAGGCCGGCGCACCGGATCTCGTGATCGCGGTCCGCATCGAGGAGGGCCGGCCGCGACTGCCGCGCCTCGGTCACCTGGAGATGCCCGTGATGTCCTTTGAGCTGTTCCGGCGGATCGCGACCGACGCGATCAGGACGCCCGACCTGCTGGACGACCGGATGGTGGCCGAGCCAGTTCCCGCGACGGACCGGTGAGCGGGCCCTATGCGACACTGGCCGCCGTGAGCGACGTCGACCCGTCGGTCCCGACGCCGCCCGACACCGCGCTCGCCTTCACCGCCGACGACCTCCAGCGGCTGACTGGCGGCCGGCTTCTCGCCCGGTCAGCGCGGCCGATCCGCGGCGCCGCGGTCGACTCCCGCCTCGTGACCTCCGATCAGCTGTTCGTGGCCCTGCCCGGTGAACGGACCGACGGACATCTCCACCTCGACGATGCCGTCGAGCGTGGTGCGGCGGCATTGCTCGTGACGCGGCAGGTCGAGGACCCGGCGCTGTTCGGGGACGTCACGATCGTCCGCGTCGCCGACGCCCTCGCCGGGCTCGGTGCCGTCGCCGCGGGCTGGCGACGACGGTTCGATCCGCTCGTCGTCGGGATCACGGGAAGCATCGCCAAGACCTCGACAAAGGAGGCGGTCGCGACCGTCCTCGGTGGCGCGATGCGGACTCTCAAGACCGAGGGCAACCAGAACAACGAGGTCGGCCTGCCGCTCACGCTGCTGCGGCTCGGGCCTGACGACGACGCGGCCGTCCTCGAGATGGGTATGTACGTGTCCGGGGAGATCGCCGACCTGGCCGCGATGGCGCGGCCGTCGATCGGCGTCGTGACCGCGGTGCAACCGGTGCACCTGTCGCGCATCGGCACGCTCGAGGCGGTGGAGCGTGCCAAGGGGGAGCTGCTCGAGGCCTTGCCGGCGGACGGGACCGCAGTGCTCAACGCGGACGACCCGATCGTCACGCGGATGGATCGGCGCACTGCTGCCCGGGCCGTGCGCTACGGCTTCGATGAGACGGCCGACGTCCGCGCGACGGACGTCACGTCGCGCGGCCCAGATGGCATGGCGTTCCGGCTGCGGACACCGGCTGGCGACCGGGCGGTCAAGATCCCGACGCTCGGCCGGCTGTCCGTCCACAACGCGGCGGCCGCCGCGGCCGTCGGGCTCGCGGCAAGCCTGGATCTCGACACGATCGTGGCCGCGCTCGAGGGCGGCTGGGCGGCTCCGCACCGGGTGGAGCTCGTCCGGCTGCGCGGCGTGACCGTGATCGACGACAGCTACAACGCGTCGCCAGGGTCGGTCGCTGCGGCCCTCGAGATGCTGGCGGGGCTGCCGGGACGTCGGGTGGCGATCCTCGGCGAGATGCTCGAGCTCGGCGACGCCCACGACGTTGGACATCGGGCGGTCGGTGAGGCAGCCGCTGCCATCGCAGAGCTGCTGGTGGTCGTCGGGTCCGGGGCCGGGGGGATCGCGGCCGGAGCGGAGGACGCCGGGCTCGACCCGAGCCGGATCCACGTCGTGCCAGACGCCGACGAGGCGCTCGACGTCCTTCGGCCGCGGTTGCGTGACGGCGACGTGGTCCTCGTCAAGGCCTCGCGTGGCATCGGGCTCGACCGGCTGGTCGACGTGTTGCGTCTCGAGCTCGGCGAGGTGGCCCGGTGACCGTCGGGACCGTCGAGCTCATCCAGGGTCTTCTGCTGGCGTTCGCGCTGATCGTGATCCTTATGCCGCCCTACATCCGGCTGCTGCAGGCGATCGGCTTCGGCAAGCGGATCCGCCAGGAAGGGCCCGAGAGCCATTTCGTGAAGGAAGGGACGCCGACGATGGGCGGGCTGCTCATCGTCGTGGTCGTTCTCGGCATCTACTTCTTCCTCCAGCAGCCCGACGCCGCGACGTTCGCCCCGCTCGCGGCGCTGGCGGGCGTCGGCGCGCTCGGCGCATTCGACGATTACCTGAACGCGCGGACCGGCGAGGGGATCCGGGCCCGGCAGAAGCTCATCTGGCTGACGGTCGTCGCGTTCGTCGCGGCCTGGCAGATCCAGCAGACGTACGTGATCACCGCCATCCCCGTTCCCTTCGTTGGGCCGGTCGAGGTCGAGCCGTGGCTCTACGTTCTTTTCGGCGCCTTCGCGATCATCGCCGCGGCCAACGGCGTGAATCTCACGGACGGCCTCGACGGGCTGTCGGGGGGCACGGTCGCCATCGCCTTCGTCGCGTACATGCTCATCGCGCTGCTCAACGACCCGGCGCAGCCCAACCTCGCGCTCCTGTGCTCGTTGATCATCGGAGCGCTGCTGGGCTTCCTATGGTTCAACGTCCACCCGGCCCAGATCTTCATCGGCGATTCGGGCGCCTTGTCGTTGGGCGCCACGCTGGCCGTCACGGCGCTCATCACTGGCCAGATCCTCGTCCTGCCGCTGATCGGGATCATCTTCGTGCTCGAGACAGGCTCGGTGATCCTGCAGGTCGTGTATTTCCGGTTGACCGGCGGGAGGCGGCTGTTCCGAATGAGCCCGATCCACCATCACTTCGAGCTCGGGGGCTGGGACGAGGAGAAGATCACGATCCGCTTCTGGATCGTCGGCATCCTGGCGGCCTTGCTCGGTGTGACGTTGTTCGTGGCCACCCAGCCCGGCCGGTTCCTCTGAGCGCCGTGGTGATGACCCGCCGACTCGCGATCGACCCCGAGGCGTTGACCATGGACGCGATCCGCGGCGGCCTCCTCGACGACGTTCCTGTGACGGTGCTCGGGTTCGCCCGGAGCGGCATCGCCCTGGCGCGCTTCCTGGCCGATACCGGCGCACGCGTCACCGTCTATGACGGCCGGCCCGCGAGCGAGCTCGAGGACGCGATCGCCGCCCTCGAAGATCGCACCGTCCGGCTCGCGCTGGGCGCGGACGTCGAGCCGGCCACGACGTGGGCGGATGCCCAGCTCGTGACGACCTCACCGTCCATCAACCCGGAGTACCCGACGACCGAGCCACGACTCCGGGCCGCGCTCCAGGCGCTCGTCGCCGCCCGAGCCGCGGGCGATCCGTCCGTGCCGGCGTTGCTCTCCGAACCGGACCTGTTCCTGCGACTGTGCGTCGCGCCGACGGTCGGTGTGACCGGCACCAAGGGCAAGACCACGACGGCGTCGCTGATCGAGGCGATCCTCGCCGCCGATCCCGCCCACCCGGCCGTGCTCGGGGGCAACATCGGCGTCCCGATCGTCGAGCGCCTGCCCGAGCTGACCACCGACCACCGTGTCGTCTACGAGCTGTCCGAGCTGCAGCTACCGACCCTGTCGCGCGGCACGACGGTGGCTGTCTACACGAACGTCACCTCGGACCACCTCGACCGGCACGGCTCCCTCGAGGCCTACCGACGGGTCAAGAGCATCCTCGCCCAGCGGGTCGATCCCGACGGCGCACTCGTCCTCAACGGGGAGGACCCGATCGTCGCGGGCTATGGGGAATCAAGCCCGGCGCCGGTCGTGACATACCGGCGATCGGCACCGCAGCCCGGCGGGCTCGGCGTCGTCGACGGCTGGATCGTCGCGGACAGGGTCGAGCGACTGGCGATCGCCGGGGACGGGCCGACGACACCGTCGGCGGCGGCGACCGGCGCCGCGGCCGGGGCCCTGGATCGGATCATGCCGGTCGACGAGCTCGGCATCCCGGGCGCCCACAACGTCTCGAACGCGCTCGCCGCGATCGCCGTCGGTCTTCTGTTCGGCATCGCGCGCGAGGCTATCCGCGAAGCCGCGGCGGCGTTCACCGGGGTCGAGCACCGTCTCGAGCCGGTCGCGCTCGTCGACGGCGTTCGGTTCGTCAACGACTCGCAGGGCACACAGCCCGACGCGGTCATCGCCGCGCTCCGCGCGTTCCCGGCGCCGATCGTGCTGATCGCCGGCGGCCGCGACAAGGGTGTCGACCTCTCGGAGCTCGGCCCGGTGGTTGCCGAGCGGGCGGTCGCCGCCGTGCTCATCGGCGAGAGCGGCCCCGATCTCACGGTACGATTCCGAGCCGCCGGGCTGGGACTCACGGAGCGGGCCACGACCCTGTCCGAGGCAGTCACCCGTGCCGACGCGCTCGCCCGCGCCGCCCTCGCATCCGCCGGACCCGATGCGGGGCCAGCGACCGTCCTGCTGAGTCCCGCCGCCGCGAGCTTCGACATGTTCCCCGACTACGCCGCCCGCGGGCGCGCGTTCAAGGACGCCGTCGCCGAGCTGGTGGCGTCCCGAGCACGGAGGGACCGATGAACCTCGCCCCACCGATCCCGGGGTTCGGTCGCCCGTTCGCCGAGCCGGAGGAGCGCGAGCGGAAACGGGCAAGCGACTCGCGGCGGTCGGCTAACAGGACGCCGTCCAAGGACCTGACCCAGGCCCTCCAGCGCGAGCGCCACGCTCCCGACTACATGATCCTCGTCGTCGTCGTCGCCCTCGCGGCGATCGGCATCCTCATGGTCTACTCGTCGTCGGCCATGAGGGGCTACCTGTCGGCCGAGGCCGACACGTTCCAGACCGTCGGACCGCAGATCCAATGGGCACTGCTCGGGCTGCTCGCGATGGTCGCGATGATGCGGGTCGACTATCGCTACCTGCGGCTCGTGTCGATCCCGGGCTACGTGATCGCACTCGGCCTGCTCGTCCTGGTGTTCGTCGACGACTTCAACATCGTCATCGGCGGCTCGGCGCGCTGGCTGCGGCTCGGTCCGCTCCCGGCCATCCATCCCGCGGAGATGGCCAAGCTGGCCATGATCGTCTACCTCGCCCACTGGTTCGCGAAGCGCGGGCTGAAGGTCGGTGGGTTCTGGGGCGGGACCGTGCCATTTCTGCTCATCGCCGGACCGGTCATCGCGCTCGTGTTCAAGGAGCCCGACCTCGGGACGACGATCGTGATCACCCTGACGGCGTTCACGATGTGGTTCGTCGCCGGCGGGAACACGTTCCATCTGGGCTCGATGGTCGGTCTGGCCGGTCTGGCCGCGATCATGGTCGGACTGGCCGGCTACCAGATGGACCGCATCCGCGCCTGGCTCGATCCGTGGAAGTACGCCGACACGATCGGATACCACACCGTCCAGGGGCTGCTCGCACTGGGCCTCGGGGGCGTGTTCGGGTCGGGTCTCGGCGAGAGCCGGATGGCCGGCGGCCTGTTCGTCCCCAACGCTTTCAACGACTTCATCTTCGCGATCATCGGCGAGGAGTTCGGCCTCGTCGGGGCCGGCATCGTCATCGCACTGTTCGTGTTGCTGGCCTACGCTGGCATCCGCGTGGCGCTCGGTGCGCCCGACACGTTCGGGGCGCTCCTGGCGGCCGGGATCACGGCTTGGCTGTGCATCCAGGCATTCATCAATATCGGGGTCGTGGTGACCCTCGTGCCGATCACCGGGATCACGCTGCCGTTCATCAGCGCCGGCGGGTCGTCACTCATCATCAGCTTCGCCGCGATCGGGATCCTCCTCTCGATCTCGCGCGAGACCATCGAGAAGGGGACCTGGAACGACGATGCGACTGCTGATCGCCGGCGGCGGAACGGGCGGGCACATCTACCCGGCTCTGGCCGTCGCCCGGTCGCTGCGCGCGCGACCGGACGGCGCTGAGCTCAGCTGGCTCGGCGGGCATCGCGGTCTCGAGGCGGGCATCGTCCCGGCGGCCGGGATCCCGTTCCGGCGGCTTGCGCTCCGTTCGCTGCGCTCGGTCGAGATGGACGCGCACGCCGTCCTCGACCCACTTCGTCTCGGCGCCTCGGTGCCGCAGGCGGCGGCGATCCTCGCCGCCGAGCGGCCGGCCGCGATCTTCACGACCGGCGGTTACGTCGCGGTCCCGGTGCTCCTCGCCGCGGCCCCGCTCGGTATCCCGGTCGTGCTGTGGGACGGCAACGTGATCCCCGGCCGCGCTGTGCGCGCGACGGCCCGGCTCGCCGATGTCCTGGCGGTCTCGTTCGAGGCGACCTGCGAGACGCTGGCGTCGGCCGCGCCCGGTCGGCCGTGCTACGTGACCGGCACGCCGATCCGTGACATAGCATCGATCGACCGCGAGGCCGCCCGCCAGCGGCTCGGCATCACGCCCGGCGCGCGGGTCTTGCTGATCTTCGGCGGATCGCAGGCGGTCCGCCGGTTCAATGCCGCGGTCGCCGAGGCGCTGCCGACACTGACCGAGCGGGTGGTCGTCATCCACGTGACCGGGGACGACGGCTATGCAGCGGCGCTGACGCGTCGCGAGGCACTCCCGGCAGACCAGCGCGAGCGCTACCGCCCGCACCCGTTCCTGCGCGACGACATGCTGACCGCGCTGGCCGCCGCCGACCTCGTCGTCGGTCGTGCCGGCTCGTCGACGCTCGCCGAGGTGACCGCCCTGGGTCTGCCGATCGTGGTCGTGCCCTATCCGCATGCGGCCGGACACCAGAAGGCCAATGCCCGCCAGCTCGTCGAGACCGGTGCTGGCCGGCTGATCGACGATGGCGAATTCGATGCGGCAGCATTGATCGAGGCCGCGAAGCTGCTCGACGATCCGTCGGCCCACCTCGCGATGTCGGCGGCATGCCGCAGCCTCGGCCGGCCCGGGGCGGCCGATGCCGTGGCCGACCTCGTGCTCGCGGTCGCACGGCGCGAGCCACTGCCCGACCCGGCCACCGTCGAACGACGGTCGCGCGGGTCGCTGGCGTGACAACGGTGGCCGCGTTCGACGCGATCGCAGTCGGGTCCGATATCCAGCGCCGGGTCGGTGTCAAGACGTCGCGGGACGAGCCCCTGGCGCGGTTCACGACGATGCGGGTCGGCGGCCCGGCCGACCTCTTCGCGACCGTCCACAACCTGTTCGAGCTGCGCGCGCTCGTCAGGTTCGCCCGCACGCGCGACATCGCCCACCGCATCCTGGGGCGGGGCAGCGACCTCGTCATCAGCGACCGCGGGATCCGCGGCCTCGTCATCCAGGATCGCGCGGAGGGCTCGCGCATCGACGGCGACCGCTACGTGGCCGACGCCGGCGTGCCGATGGCCCGTGCCGCCACGGAGACCCAGAAAGCGGGGCTGACCGGTCTCGAGTTCGGCCTGGCGATCCCGGGGACCGTCGGCGGCGCCGTGTGGGCCAATGCGGGCGCCCATGAATCGGATGTGGCCGGCGTCATCGAGTCCGCCCGCGTGCTGGATGGCGAGGGTCATGAGGCGGTGGTGCCGGTCGCCGAGCTCGGGCTGGCGTACCGCGACAGCCGCTTCAAGCAGCCGACCGAGAACGGCCCGCCCGATCTCATCCTCGACGCGACGTTCCACCTCGAACCGGCCGACCCCGACACGATCAAGACGCGCCTCGACGACATCCGCCGCTGGCGCCAGGCGCATCAGCCGCTCGGTCTGCCGTCGGCCGGCAGCGTGTTCCGCAATCCAGCAGGGGACTCCGCCGGGCGTCTCATCGAGGCTGCGGGTCTCAAGGGTCACCGCATCGGCGGTGCCGTCGTGTCCGAGAAGCACGCCAACTTCATCGTCAATGACCAGAAGGGCAGCGCGGCCGACGTTCGTCGGCTCGGGGATCATGTGCGGGCCGTCGTCGCCGACACGAGCGGCATCGCGCTTGGCTATGAGATCGAGTTCATCGGTGACTGGGATGGCTGGCCGTGGCCGGACTGACCGCCGCCGAGCTCCCGCCGATCGTCGTGCTGCTCGGCGGCCCGTCGGCCGAGCACGACGTGTCGATCGTGTCGGGGTCGGCGATCGCCAGCGCGCTCGCCGAGGCCGGCGCCGACCTCCGCCAGGTGCTGATCGACCTCGATGGGGCGTGGTGGTGGCTGCCGGCCGACCACCGGCGCGGAGACCGCGATGCCACCGCCTACGACGACCCGCGCGGGCTCGGCGCAGAAGGTCCGATCGCCGTCGGTGCCGCGCTCGACCGGCTGGCCGCCAGCGACCCAGCCCCGGTCGTCGTCATCGGGTTGCACGGGCCGTTCGGCGAAGACGGGACCATCCAGGCGATGCTCGACGCGGTCGGGCTGGCGTACACGGGCTCGGGCATCGCGGCCTCGGCGCTCGGCATGGACAAGACCCTGTTCAAGCGGCTGTGCCGGGGTCTCGGCATCCCGGTCGTCGACTGGCGCGAGGTGCGCGCGTCGCGCTGGAAGGCCGATCGGCCCGGTGTGCGGCGGGAGATGCTGGCGTTCGCCGCCGGCGAGGCCGATCCGCGGCTCATGGTCAAGCCGGCGCGGCTCGGCAGCTCGGTCGGCATGACGCTCGTGCACGACGCCGCGGAGCTCGCGGCCGCACTCGACCGTGCGTTCCGCTACGACACGCTCGCCCTGGTCGAGGCCTACATGCCGAACGCCCGCGACCTCGAGATGTCGATCATCGGCAACGACCACGCCACCATGGAGCTGTACGGGCCCGGCGAGGTCGTCAGCGGCAACGAGTTCTACGACTACGCCGCCAAGTACACGCCCGGCCTGTCCGAGACGTCGACGCGCGCCGAGGTCAGCGACGTCGAGCGGGCCGTGATCCACAAGCTCGCCCGGGACGTCTACCGGGCCATCGGAGCCGAGGGCTTCGCGCGAGTCGACTTCCTGATGTCGGGCGAGCGTATCGTCGTTTCGGAGATCAACACGATCCCGGGCTTCACCCCGATCAGCCTCTTCCCGACGATGCCGGCCGAGGGTGGCTACACGTTCACGGACGTGTGCGTGCGCATCGTCGAGCTCGCATTGGAGCGCCACGCCGCACGCCCCGCGACGAAGCTGGGGACCGGCGACCTGCCCCGATGACGCTGCGCCCGCGGCCGCCGTCGCGTCGTCCCGCGCCGATCCGCCCGACCATGCGGCGATCGCTGGGGGCGCCGACGCGCCGAACGCGCTCGATCCGCCGCGCCTCAGCCGGGCTGACCCCGGTCCGCGCCGGCGCGATCCTGGTGATCCTCCTGTCGGCGTCGGCGATGTACGGCGTGGCCCAGTCGCCGGTGTTCAGCTACGCGTATGCGAAGGTCGAGGGCGCCACCTTCACCGACGAGGCCGCGGTCCGCGCCGTGCTCGAGGAGTCGCGCGGCGCGAACCTGTTCGCGCTCGTGACGCCGCCGCTCGAGGCGCGGATCCGCGAGCTGCCGACCGTTCGCTCGGCGGACGTATCGGTCCGCCTGCCCGATACCCTCGCGGTGCGTCTGCGGGAGCGCACGCCGATCCTCGTCTGGCAGGTCGGCGCCAGGCGCTATCTCGTCGACACCGACGGGCAGCTGTTCGCGCGGCTGCCGGAGGCCCCGCCCGATGGCGCCGCGGCGCTGCCCGTCGTCGAGGACCGCCGCGCGGCATCGGTCGGCCTGTCGGTCGGGCGCGCGCTCGACCGGGTGGATCTCGACGCAGCCACCCGGCTCGCATCGCTCGTCCCGGCCGACGTGGGCAGCGAGGCGGAGGGGCTCTACGTGTTCGTGAGCGACGCGAACGGCTTCACGCTGCGGACGAAGCCCGCCACCTGGCAGGCGGTCTTCGGGTTCTACACGCCCACGCTGCGGACGCCCGAGCTCATCCCGGGGCAAGTCCGTTTGCTGCGCAGCCTGCTCATCGGGCGGGAGCCGCTCATCGACCGCATCATCCTCGCGTCGGAGACCGACGGGACGTTCACGACAAAGGCGACGCCCATCCCGAGCGAGCCCCCGGTCCCGTGATAGCCTTGGCCAAACCAGACGGAGGAGGACGAGGGACCACGTGCTGCTTCCCCTGCTCGGGCTCCTCGTGGGCGTCCTGGCGGGTCTCGTCCTCAACATCAACGTCGGCTTCGAGCTCAGCCGGTACTCGGCCGTGGCGATCCTTGCCGCGCTTGATTCGGTCCTCGGGGCGGTCCGCGCGGAGCTGGACGGGGTCTACGACAATCGCATCTTCATCAGCGGCTTCCTTGTCAACGCGATCATCGCGGTCCTGCTGACATTCGTCGGTGACCGCCTGGGCCTGGACCTGTACCTGGTGGCCCTCATCACCTTCGGCCTTCGCATCTTCGATAACGTGGCACTCATCCGCCGGCATTTCCTCTAAGCCGGCATAGAGGGAGACGGACGGGAACGTGGAACGTGAAGCGGTCCTCGTCGGCATCGACGTCGGCACCAGCAAGGTCTGCGCGCTCATCGGCGAGGTGGGTCGCGACGGGCGGCTGACGATCATGGGCCACGGGACCGTCGCGGCATCGGGTCTCAAGAAGGGCGTCGTCATCAACATCGACCAGACGGTCCACTCGATCGCCGAGGCGGTCGAGAAGGCGGAACGACTGTCGGGCTGGAAGATCGACCGCGCGTTCGTCGGGGTCGGTGGTCAGCACGTCGAGAGCCTCAACTCGCCGGGCCAGGTCGCGGTCACGGGGCACCATCGCGAGGTCAGCCGCGAGGACATCAACCGCGCGATCGACGTCGCCCGCGCCGTGCCGATCCCGTCCAACCGCGAGGTCCTCCACGTCGAGCGGCGCGGCTTCTCGGTCGACGGCCAGGAGGGCGTCAAGGACCCGATGGGGATGAGCGCGTTGCGCCTCGAGGTCGAGACGCACATCGTGACCGCCTCCGCCACCGCGGTGACAAACCTGTCCAAGTGCGTCGCGGCGGCCGGCGTCAAGATCGACGAGCTGGTCGTGAACTCCCTGGCGTCGGCCGAGGCGGTCCTCAACGAGACCGAAAAGGACCTCGGCGTCGCAGTCGCCGACTTCGGCGCGGGCACGATCGACCTCGCACTGTTCCAGGATGGCTCGCCATTCCACACGCGGGTCCTGCCGATCGGTGGGAACAACCTCACCAACGACATCGCCGCGATCCTCAAGACGTCGCTCCAGACCGCCGAGGAGCTGAAGATCAAGAACGGGACGGCGGACCTGCGAACGGTGACCGACGACGAGGAGATCAGCGTGAGCGTCCTCGGCGAGGACGCCGGTCGCACCGTCAGCCGGCTCGAGGTCTGTCAGGTCATCGAGGCGCGGATGCGCGAGACGTTCGAGCTGTTGCGCAACGAGATCCGCGCTGCCGGCGTCCGCCAGCTGCCCGCCGGGGTGATCCTCACGGGCGGCTCGGCGCAGCTGTCGGGGATCGCCGAGCTCGGTCGCGAGGTCCTCGAGATGCCCGTCCGCGTCGCTGCCCCGAGTGGCATCGGCGGCCTGATCGACACGCTGCTGACGCCTGCGTACAGCACCAGTGTCGGGTTGCTCCAGTGGGGCGCCACGACGCTCGTCGACGGCGAACCGATGCGCTACGAGTCGGCGCCCGCGATGGGTGGCCTGGGCCGCATCCGCGACGCCCTGCGGAGCATCTTTCCTTAGGCGGACGGCTCGCGGGAGCGTCGCCTCCGCCTTCGGAGGGCTCTGGGTGGGTGTCCAGGTTGCAGTCGTCGCATGAAGACCCGTGAACTGACGGTCCGGACGGGGTCGGCCCGCGGGCTGGCCGACCTGACGCCGGCGGTGGCCGCGTTCCTCTCGGACATCGAAGCCCGGGACGGGTTGTTATCCGTCTTCGTGCCGCATGCGACGGCCGGGGTCGTCGTGATCGAGGTCGGATCGGGCTCGGACGACGACCTCATGGACGCCCTCGACCGGTTGCTGCCACGCGAGGACCGGCTGTACCGGCATCGGCACGGGTCGCCGGGCCACGGTGCCGACCATGTCCTGCCGTTGCTGGCCGCGCCGTCCCTGACGGTCCCGGTCATCGACGGCCGCGCGGCGCTCGGGACGTGGCAGTCGATCTGCCTGCTCGACCCCAACGCCGACAACGCCGAGCGAACGGTCCGGCTCAGCTTCCTGCCTGGGTAGTCGCGGCGGGCCACCCTCATCGCCTCAGTCCGTATGCTTCCCGCACGCGACTGCGAGTCACGTTTTGCCGGGCCAAGGACGGCTCGTGGACCTCCTCGCGAGGTATGCGCGCATCCCAGTCGCGAGATTGCGTCGAGGGCGTCGTCTCGCCGCCGTTCAGCCTGATACCGCGCGTAGGGGTCGCGTCGGGCTGGTGGGCCGAGCCCAGAGGCGATCGCCACCGGCACCGACCGCTTGCTGCGGCCGTTGGAACGGCAGGGCGCTCGATGGCCAGCCCTCGGGCTCGGCGCTATACTCCCCGGACCCACGGACCCGTCCGCCACAGAGGCACCAGGGTCCCGACCGAGTGCGCAGACCGAGATCACCCGATGACACCGCCCAGGACCCCCAAAGGGTCGCCGGAGGAGAACCCGATGCCGTTGCGTTCCGATTCCGAGAACTTCGCGTTGATCCGCGTCATCGGCGTCGGTGGTGGCGGGAGCAATGCCGTCAACCGGATGATCCGGGCCGAGATGATGGGCGTCGAGTTCATCGCCTGCAACACGGACGCGCAGGCCCTCCTCCAGTCGGATGCGCCGCACAAGATCCGCATCGGCGACAAGGTCACGCGCGGCCTCGGTGCCGGCGGCGACGCCGCGATGGGGCAACGCTCCGCCGAGGAGGACTCCGACAAGATCGCCTCCGCGCTCGCGGAATCGGACATGGTGTTCATCACGGCCGGGCTCGGCGGCGGGACCGGTTCGGGCGCAGCGCCGGTCGTGGCGCAGATCGCCAAGGACTCAGGCGCGCTGACGATCGGCGTCGTGACCAAGCCGTTCGCGTTCGAGGGCAATCGCCGCAAGCTCGTGGCCGAGAAGGCCGCCGAGGAGCTGAAGGCACAGGTCGACGCGCTGATCACGATCCCCAATGACCGCCTCAAGGACGTCGTCCAGAAGAACACCAGCATCCTGGACGCGTTCCGGGTCGTCGACGACGTGCTGCGCCAGGGCGTTCAGGGCATCAGCGACATCATCACGGTGCCCGGCCTCATCAATCGTGATTTCGCCGACGTCCGGGCCGTCATGAAGGACGCCGGATCCGCGCTGATGGGCATCGCCCGGGCGACCGGTGAGAACCGGGCGGTCGAGGCGGCCCAGCAGGCGATCGCGAGCCCGCTCCTCGAGCTCGACATCCACGGCGCCCAGGGCATCCTGTGGAACATCACGGGCTCTTCGAACCTGTCGCTCTTCGAGGTCAACGAGGCCGCCGAGGCGATCAAGGAGGCCGCCGATCCGGAGGCCCTGATCATGTTCGGCACGAGCTTCAACGAGCGGCTCGGCGAAGAGGTCATGGTCACGGTCATCGCCACAGGATTCGACGGTGGCAAGCGTCGCACCAGCGTCCACCGTGAGGCCGCGGGCGTAATGGAAGGCGCGGCATCGTCACGCGTCGCTCACGAGCGCGACTTCCTCCAGGAGCTGGAGCGCCAGCGCGAGCAGGGCGGTGACGGCGCCTTCAGCCCGACGATCAGCGAGGACGAAGCAGCAGCTCTGGTCAGCTCCCCTCGTATCGAGCGGACGGCCGGCGAGAATGCCGCCCGACGGCCGGTGACGTACGACGCCGACGACCTGGAGATCCCGAGCTTCCTCCGCCGCAAGTGACCCCGGCCGGCGCGACGCCGGCAGCAAGGCGATGACGGTCCCGACCACGGACATCGACACCCTCCGTGCGGCGCACGCCGCCGTCCTCGCGCGGATCGCCGCGGCCTGTGCGCGGGTCGGTCGCGACCCCGGGGACGTCACCCTTGTCGCGGTCTCGAAGGAGGTCGACGCGAGCCGTCTGCGCGACGCCGTCCAGGCCGGGATCCGCACGCTCGGCGAGAACCGCGTCCAGGAGGGCGAGTCCAAGGTCGCGCAGGTTGCCGGCGCGACGTGGCACCTGATCGGTCCGCTCCAATCGAACAAGGCCCGCCGGGCGCTCGAGGCTTTCGACCTCATCCAGTCCGTCGACTCCGTCGGGCTGGCCGAGCGGTTGGATCGCCTCGCTCGCGATGTCCGAGGCGCCAGCCCGTCTGCACGCTACCCGATCCTGCTCCAGGTCAATGTCGACGACGACCCGTCGAAGGCCGGCTTCGCCCCGGCCGACCTGGACGATGCGGTCGAGCGAACGTCCGGGCTCGACGCGCTCGACGTGCGCGGTCTCATGACCATCGGCCGGCTCGTTGCCGACGCCGAGGCGGCCAGGTCGACCTTCGCGGGGCTTCGGCGCGTGTCCGAGCGCCTGCGGGAAGCCGGCGCGCCCATCGGACCGGACCTGTCGATGGGGATGAGTGACGACTTCGAGGTGGCCGTCGAGGAGGGCGCATCCATGGTCCGCGTCGGTCGGGCGATCTTCGGCGAGCGGCCTCATCGCCACGGACCCGGCGAACCCGCACACGAGCACGGCGGATGAGGGTCGGCCGGACGGGCTGGTAGACTCGCGGAACCGTGGCCGGGACGTTCTTCCTTACCTTCCTCCAGTTCCTGTTGATGGCGCTGTGGGCGCTCATCTTCGGGCGGATGATCATGTCCTGGGTCGACCCCACCGGACGCAGGCAGGTCTCGGCCTTCCTGTTCCAAACGACGGAGCCGATCCTCGGGCCCGTGCGCCGGCTGCTGCCTCAGTCCGGGATGATCGATTGGTCGGGCTTCATCGTCCTCATCCTTCTCGGGTTCATCATCGGGCGCCTCTGAGGGTCGTGAGCGCGACCGACGTCCGCTTCGCCGTCCGCCTCACGCCGAGAGCGGCGGTCGACCGCGTCGATGGCGTCACCGATGGGGTGCTGCGTGCACGGGTCGGCGCTCCGGCCGTCGAAGGGGCCGCGAACAACGCGCTGATCAGGCTGATCGCCGAGGAACTCGGCGTGGCGCGCAGCGATGTCCGTATCGTCGCCGGCGCGGCGAGCCGCCAGAAACTGGTGGTGGTCGACGGTGCAGACCCGGACGCGATCGTTGCCCGGTGGCCGGGCCTGCGGGTATGATCACGGCCCGGGCGATTGGCTCAGTGGTTAGAGCACGCGGTTCACATCCGCGGGGTCACTGGTTCGAATCCAGTATCGCCCACCATCCCCCTCAGTCGATGGGATCCGAGGCCGCCCGCTGCCTGCGGGCCATGAGCACGAATGGGATGGCGAGGACCTGGATCGCTCCCGCGACGACGTAGGACGGGCCGTAGCCGTACACGTCGGCCACGCGGCCCAGGGCCGGTTGTGCCGCAGCCCCGCCGATCGAGCCCATGAACGAGTCGAACGACAAGACGGTCGCGCGCTGCTCCGACGGGATCAGGCCGTTGATGTACGCCTGGCGGAGCGGTATCTCGAGCGCGAAGACCAGCGCCCACAGGGCAAGCAAGACCAGCGCCACGATGAAGTTGCCCGTCCAGCCGATGACGCCCAGGATGACCACGGTGCCGATCGTGGCCAGGAGGATGGCGTCGGTGCGACGACGGAAGAGGCGGCGCGCGTACGGGACCAGGATGCCGCCCAGGATCTGCGCCCCGGCGAACAACGCCGCCGCAAGGCCCGCGACGCTGTACGCCTGCGGATCGCCGTACAGCTGGAGCAGGTACGGCTGGCTCGCGTAGAACGCGAAGAAACCGACGCCGCTCGTGAACGGCGCAGCCAGCATCAGGGCGCGCACCGGCGGGTTGCGCCAGCCGCCATCGATCGATCCGCGGATGACGCTGCGGATCTCGGCCACGTGGCCCGCTCCGCGTCGGGGTGAGAAGCCGATGTCGTGCATGTAGCGGAATGCAACGACGAGCGTCAGTCCGAGCAACGCGGCGCGCAGCAGGTAGGGCACGCCCAGATCGGCCACCTGTGCGACGACCCCGCCCAGCACCGAGCCCACGAGCATCGCGAACCCGGACACGGTCTGTGCCCTGCCCAGGACGGTCTCGAGGACGCCCGTGTATCCGGTCGCGGTGAGCGCGTCGACGAGCCACGCCTCGGTCGCGCCCGAGAAGAACGTGAAGCCGAGTCCGAGCAGGATCGACGCGAGCGCCCAGCCGGCGAACGGCGCATGGACCTGCCACATGACGTAGTAGAGCAGCGTCGAGGCGAGCAGGGTCACCGCGCCGAGCAGATAGGAGAACCGCCGTCCGCGGGTATCGGCGACGACCCCGGTCGGGACCTCGAAGATGACCTGGCCGACGGCGAAGAACGCGTTGGCCGCGAAGGCCTCGGTGTTGCTCAGGCCGGCGTCCAGCAGGAAGAGCGTGTTGACGCCCCAGATGAACGACGCAGCGAAGGTCGTGAGCAGGGTGAGGGTGAGGTACGTCCGCTGGACGGACCCGGCTGTCGCAGTCACGGTCGAGCGATGCTACGCGACCGGGGCGTCAGGGGCTCGGGCGTGGGTCGCGCATGCGGCCGCGCGGCGTGTCTTTGTCAAATGGTCATCACGCGAGCCGTGGACAGGGTCGGAGCACCCGGAAGCGGTCGCGCGTGGATTTGTATGCACTCTTTTCGGTTCCATGGTCGCGGTGCACGCTGCGACATGCATGTCGATGCGCTCGGTCACCGCACGTCATCCATCACGGCTTGGTCCTCTGACCGCACATGAGCATTTGACAGAACGCGACCCCTCGCGCCGTCTGGCCGCCAGGCCGCCAGCCCGCGTCACGGGCTCAGCAGTCGGCGCGTCCAACCTTCGAACGACGACATCCTCCTCCGCGATGAAGCCCTCGGTCCTCGGGCCCCCGTGGCGCTGCGTTTCCACCATCGTTTGCTCGGCCCGGGCCCGCTGCGACGCCCGATGGCGGCGTTGTCGCCCTGCGGCTCCTCGCTCGCGCACCATCAGGTGCGCTCGCTCCGGTGCTCGGGCGCCGCCTTGCCCTCGAACGCCAACGTCCCGGCGATAAGCAAAAGCCGGGCGAAGGGCAAAGCCGGGCGATGGCTAACGGCGGACGCTGGATCAGGACTCGGTGGCGAGGCGGCGCAGGACGGCGGGCAGGATGCCGCCGCCGAGGTAGTAATCGACCTCGATCGGGCCGTCGAGGCGGGCGATCGCCTGGAAACGGGCGGTGCTGCCGTCGTCGCGGGTCGCGACGACCGTCACCGAGCGCCGCGGGGACAGGCCCTCCGACAGACCGACGACGTCATATGACTCACGTCCGGTCAGGCCCAGTGCCGACGCGCTGTCGCCAGGCTTGAACTGGAGCGGCAACACGCCCATGCCGACCAGGTTCGAGCGGTGGATGCGCTCGTACGACTCGGCCAGCACGGCTTTCACGCCGAGCAGCGCGGTGCCCTTCGCGGCCCAGTCCCGCGAGGAGCCCGAGCCGTATTCGCGGCCGGCCATGACCAGCAACGGGACACCCTCGGATTGATACCGCATCGAGGCGTCGTAGATGAACATCTCGTCGCCGGAGGGGAGATGGACCGTGTACGGGCCTTCCTTGCCTTCGACCAGGCGATTGCGCAGCCGGATGTTGGCGAATGTCCCGCGCACCATCACCTCGTGGTGGCCGCGGCGCGCGCCATAGGAGTTGAACTCGAGCGGCGAGACGCCGTGCTCCTGCAGCCATTGGCCGGCAGGAGATGTTGGCGAGATCGACCCGGCGGGTGAGATGTGGTCGGTGGTCACGGAGTCGCCGAGGACCGCCAGGACACGCGCCCCAGTGATGTCGCCCACCTCATGACCGCCCGACGACGACGCGTCGAAGAACGGTGGCTTGGCCACGTACGTCGACCGCGGGTCCCAGGCGTATCGATCGCCTGCCGGGATCGGCAGCGCCCGCCAGCGGTCATCGCCGTCGAACACGACCGCGTAGGTCCGCCGGAACAGCTCGGGATCGATCGACGAACCGATGACCGAGCGGATCTCCTCGGGCGACGGCCAGATGTCGGCGAGATGGACGGGTTGACCGTCCGAACCCGTGCCGAGCGGCTCGGTCGTGAGGTCCACATCGACACGGCCGGCCAGCGCGAACGCCACGACCAGCGGCGGCGATGCGAGATAGCTGGCGCGCGCCAGAGGATGGATCCGCCCCTCGAAGTTCCGATTGCCCGACAGGACCGCGGCTACGACCAGATCGTTCTCCTCGATCGCCGACGCGATCGACGCCGCGAGCGGGCCGGAGTTGCCGATGCATGTCGTACAGCCGTAGCCGGCCAGCGCGAACCCGAGCTGCTCGAGCGGGTCCATCAGACCGGCCGCCTCGAGATAGCCGGTGACGGCCTTCGAACCGGGGGCGAGCGAGGTCTTGACGGTCGGCGGGACCCGCAGCCCGCGGGCCACCGCGTTGCGTGCCAGTAACCCGGCGCCGACCATCACGGTCGGGTTGGACGTATTGGTGCAGGACGTGATCGCGGCGATCGCGACGGAGCCCGTGCTGACCTTGACGGTCTCGTCGCCGATGGTCACATCGACGGCGCGATACTCGCGCCGATCGACCGCCTGCGCGTAGGCCGGGACCGGCGGCGCGGGCGGAGCCGGCGGGGCGGGCGCCGCCGGCCCGTCGACGGCCTCGGCCGCGGCGAACGCCGGCGGGTCGGATGCCGGGAACGACTCGGACGACGCCTCGTGGACGGCATCGGACGGAGCTTCAGGCGTCGGGGCGCGGCCCGGGGTCACGAGGCCGTCCGGGAAGATCGTCCGGAAGTTCTCCCGCAGGGACTGCAATGGGACACGGTCCTGCGGCCGGCGCGGTCCGGCGACCGAGGGCTCGACCGTCGCGAGATCCAGCGTCAGCAGCTCATCGAACGCCGGACCCTCGCCGGGCTCTCGCCACAGGCCCTGCTCCTTGGCGTAGCGCTCGACCAGGTCGACCCGCTCGGGCGAGCGGCCGGTGAGCCGCAGGTACGCGAGGGTCTCATCGTCGATCGGGAAGAGCGTCGCCGTCGCCCCGAACTCGGGGCTCATGTTCGAGATCGTCGCGCGATCGGCCAGCGACAGCCCCGCGAGGCCATCCCCGGCGAACTCCACGAACGCCCCGACGACGCCGTGGCCGCGGAGCATCTCTGTCACGACGAGCACCAGGTCGGTGGCGGTGGAACCGTGCGGCAGCGCACCCGTCAGGCGCACCCCGACGACGTGGGGCATCGGCTGGTACAGGGGCTGGCCGAGCAGGACGGCCTCAGCCTCGATGCCACCGACGCCGTAGCCCAGCACGCCGAGCGCGTTGATCATCGTCGTATGCGAGTCGGTGCCGACGAGCGTGTCAGGGAATGCGACACCGTCGCGGTCCACGACGACCGTAGCGAGGTACTCGAGGTTGACCTGGTGCACGATGCCGGTCCCCGGCGGCACGATACGCATGTTGCGGAACGCGGTCTGGGCCCAGCGCAGGAGCTGGTAGCGCTCGCCGTTGCGCTCGTACTCCCGCTCGACGTTGAACGCGTACGAATCGTCGGTGCCGAACCGGTCCACCTGCACGGAGTGGTCGATCACAAGATCGGCCGGGACCAGCGGGTTCACCCGCGCCGGGTCGCCGCCGAGATCGGCCATCGCGTCGCGCATCACCGCCAGGTCGACGACCGCGGGTACGCCGGTCAGGTCCTGCATGATCACCCGCGAGGGCATGAACGGGATCTCGGCCTCGGCCGCGATGCCCGGCCGCCAGGCGGCCAGCGTTTCCACATCGGCCGGGTCCACGATCCCGCCGCCTGCGTGACGCAGCAGATTCTCCAGGAGGATCCGGATGGTCACCGGCAGGCGGGTCTCGGCCGTCGTGGCCGTGATGGCGCTCAGTCGGTAGACGTCCGGGAAGCCCGGCGCGAGCGGCGCGCGAGCGCCGAAAGGGTCGATCCGTGACAAACGCGTCTGTCTCCACAGGCTCGCTAGACTCGATGCATGCAAGCGTACCGCGCTCGGCCCCCGGCCTGCGCCGGCGCATCCCGATGAAGCCGTGGGGCCGGCTCCCGGGTGACGACCCGGAGCGCGATCGGGCAGAGACCGAGGCGGCCATCGCGGCGGCGGGCATCGACCTCGACCCCGTCCCGCCCGGCCACCACCGCCACGACGACGGCGAGGTCCACCCTGACGGACACACCCATCCGCATCTCCGCGCGGGGCCGGGCGAAACGCCGTCGACCGGCATCGTCGGCGCCGGCGCGGTCGGGACCGCGCTCGGGATCGCCCTCAGCCGGGCCGGCTGGCCGGTCCATGCCGTGGCCAGTCGCGACGCGGGTCGGCGAGCGCGGTTCACCGGCAGCGTCGAGGGCGCCCGGGGATTCGCCGAGGCCCAGGCGCTCGTCGAGGAGGTCGAGCTGATCATCCTCGCCGTGCCGGACGACGCGATCGAGCCGCTCGCACGCGAGATCCGGATGTACAGCGGACAAGCGATGGTCCACACGAGCGGGTCGCTCGGGGCCGAGGTGCTCCTGCCGGCGATGGCCGCCGGTACGCAGGTCGGCGCGTTCCACCCGCTCGTCGCGTTCGCGGACACGGAACGGGCGATCGCCGCTCTCCAGGGCGCGACGATCGCGATCGAGGGCGACGACGACCTCGCGGCGATGCTCGCCGACATGGCGGAACGGTTGGGCGCCCATGCGGTCCGCCTCGCTCCCGGCTCGAAGGCGGCGTACCACGCGGCCGCGGTCCTCGCCGCCGGTGGCTTCGTCGCGCTGCTCGACGCGATCGCCGAGCTCGGCGCCGTGGCCGGCCTCGATGAGGAGGGCTCGCTCGCCATCTACGGACCGCTGATCGAGGGAACACTCGGCAACGCGCGCGCCCTCGGCATCCGGGCGGCCCTGACCGGCCCGATGACGCGCGGTGACGTCGGGACGCTCGCCGCACACCTCGCTGCGCTGGCGGCCCACGCTCCCGGCGTCCTGCCGCTGTATGTGGCCGCGGCGCACCGAGAGATCGACCTGGCGGTGGACCGTGGCGTGCTCGCACCGGAGACGGCCTCGGAGATGCGTCAAACGCTCACGACAGCGCTTGCAAGGCAGGACTGACCTAGTACCATTGCGGCCCATGGGACACAGCATCGCCGCCAAGTACGCGGCACGACCGGCGGCGCGATTCGTGCGTCCGTCAAGCCGTGCCCGCGAGCGGCGACTCGGTCTCGGGGCGCAGGCGTCGTTCTCCGCGGTCGCCGCCGTCCAGACCGAGCTCCGTGGCCCGGAGGCAGGCCCGTACGCTCGCCTGAAGGCGGGTTGGCGTGGCCCTCGGCCGACACGGTCGGCCATCCGTGATCGCCGAGTCCGGCCGTTGGTGACGATGCACTGGGCTCGCTCCGGGCGCTCCGGAACGAGCCGGCGTCGCAGCGCCGCCGCGGCGCCGTGGCACGCCTGAGGTCTGTGACCGCCACCTCTGCTGGCGGCATCGTCGTTCGATACGAGGCCGGACGTCCCCAATTCGTCGCCGGGAGCCGGCGCCGCGAGCGCGACGGTCGCACGTGGACTCTCCCCAAGGGCACGCCCATGCGGAACGAGACGCGGGAAGAAACGGCCGTCCGCGAAGTGGTCGAGGAGACGGGACTGGACGTGCGCATCACGGGGCCGCTGGACTCGATCGAGTACACGTTCGTCAAGTCCGGCACCCGGATCCACAAGACCGTCCACTATTTCATGATGGAACCCATCGGCGGTGATCTCGGCCGCCACGACCACGAATTCGACCAGGTCCGCTGGGTCGACTTCGACGAGGCGACGACCCTGCTGACATTCGAGACCGAACGCGCCCTGGTCGCCCACGCGGCTGACCTCCTTGCCGCGCCGCCCGCGGGGCGGGCTTCGTGACCGGACCGGATCTCGTCGAGACGGTCATCCACGAGACACCGCTGGCCAGCCGCCACGAGGCGCTGGGCGCCCGCATGATCGATTTCGCGGGCTGGCGCATGCCCGTCCAGTACGGCTCCATCCTCGATGAGCATCGTGCGGTGCGAGAACGCGTCGGGCTGTTCGACCTCTCGCACATGGGAGAGCTGCTGATCGAAGGTGCCGGCGCGGGCGAGGGGCTGGCGGCTGCCGTCGTGTCCGACCCACCGGCGCTCGCCGTCGGTCGCGCCCACTATTCGATGATGTGCGTGCCGAACGGCGGCATCATCGATGACCTGATCATCTATCGGCTGGCCGAGGATCGGTTCCTCGTCGTGGCCAACGCGGCCAACGCGCAGGTCGTGTCCGATGAGCTCGCCGAACGTCTGGCCGGCTCTCGAGCCGTGCTCGACGACCAGTCGCTGGCGACGGGCCTCGTGGCCGTCCAGGGCCCGCGCTCGGTCGACGTCCTCGCGCCGCTCACGGACGTGGACCTGGGCGCCTTGCGCTACTACGGCATCGCCGAGGGCTCGGTGGCGGGCATCCCCGCCCATGTGGCACGCACCGGGTACACGGGCGAGGACGGGTTCGAGGTCTTCGTCGAGACCCGCCGGACCGGGGAGCTGTGGGATGCGTTGCTCGACGCCGTGCGCGGTGCCGGTGGCGGACCCGTCGGGTTGGGCGCCCGTGACACGCTCCGTCTCGAGGCGGGCATGCCGCTCTACGGCAACGAGCTCGATCTGACCACCACCCCCTTCGATGCCGGTCTCGGCCGCGTCGTGAAGCTCGACAAGCCTGGCGACTTCGTCGGACGCGCCGCGCTCGAGAAGGTCGCCATCGACGGCCCGCGTCAGCGCCTGGTCGGTCTGATCGTCGAGGGACGGGGGATCGCCCGCCACGGCTACCCTGTGTATGCCGGTGAACGCCGTACGGGCGTCGTGACGAGTGGCACGCAGTCGCCGACACTGGGCGTGCCGATCGCGATGGCCTACGTCGCACCTGCCGACGCGGAATCCGAGACGATGCTCGATATCGAGATCCGCGACGCGCGTGTCCCGGCGCGGGTGGTCCCGTTGCCGTTCTACCGGAGGAGCAGTTGACGTGAGTTCGCCAACCGACTTGCGCTACACCCGCGACCACGAGTGGGTCCGGGTCGACGGCGATCAGGCGACCGTCGGGATCACCCAGTACGCCGCAGACCAGCTGGGGGACATCGTGTTCGTGGAGCTCCCCGACACCGGCCGTGAGCTCGAGGAGGCGAAGCCGTTCGGCGTCGTCGAGTCGGTCAAGGCGGTGAGTGACCTGTTCGCGCCGCTGAGCGGCTCCGTGACATCCACGAATGAGGCGCTGGCCTCGACGCCCGAGCAGGTGAACAACGATCCGTACGGCGCCGGCTGGATGATCAAGATCACCGTTGCCGATCCATCCCAGATCGACGACCTGCTCGACGGCGAGGCGTACGACGACCTCGTCGCGGCGGGCTGACAGGACGATGCCGTACGGCCCACACACGACGGCCGACCGCGAGCGGATGCTGGCGGCGCTCGGCCTCGACAGCGTCGACGACCTCTTCGCCGACATCCCGGCCGACTTGCGGGCGAGCGCCCTCGAGCTGCCAGATCCCGAACCCGAGCTCGAGCTGGCGGCGCGTCTGCGCGAGATGGCCGGTCGCAACCGGACGGACCTCGTGTCGTTCCTCGGCGCGGGCGTCTACCGGCACTGGAGCCCGCCGGCTGTCGATCAGCTCCTGCTGCGCGGGGAGTGGTACACGGCTTACACGCCGTACCAGCCCGAGGTCAGCCAGGGCACGCTCCAGTCGATCTACGAATACGAGTCGCTGATCGGCGAGCTGGTCGATATGGACGTGGTCTCGGCGTCGCACTACGACGGGGCGGCGGCGACGGCTGAAGCCGCACTGATGACCTGTCGGGCGACCAGGCGCGAGCGCGTGCTCGTCAGCCGCGGCGTGCACCCGCACTACCGCGCGACGCTGCGCACGTACTTCGGCGGTGGGCTCGAGCTCGACGAGATCCCGCTCGTGGCGGACGGCGACGCCGCCGGGACGACCGACCTCGCCGCCCTCGAGCGGATGCTGGCCGAGCCGGACCGACCGGTCGCCGGCGTCATCGCCGCGAACCCCGACTTCCTCGGGCTCCTCGAGCCGATGCCGCGGATCGGCGAGCTCGCCCATGCAGCGGGTGCGCTGTTCGTGGCCGTCATCGAGCCCGTGTCGCTCGCGGTCCTCGCGCCGCCGGGCGCCTACGGCGCCGACATCGCCGCAGGCGAGGGGCAGCCGCTCGGCATCGCGCCGCAGTACGGCGGCCCGTATCTGGGGATCCTCGCCTCCACCGACGCCCTCGTCCGCCAGATCCCCGGCCGCCTCGTCGGGATGACGACCGACCTCGACGGCCAGCGGGCGTTCGTGATGACGCTGCGCGCGCGTGAGCAGGACATCCGGCGCGACAAGGCGGCGAGCAACATCTGCACGAACCAGGCGCTGCTCGCCCTGGCCGCCTCGATCTACCTCGCCACGATCGGGCCGCACGGCCTCCAGGACGTGGCCGCGACCGGGGCCGCGCGGGCGACCGAGCTGGCGAGCGGGCTGGCCGCGATCGGCG
The DNA here is from genome assembly GCA_963780425.1 of uncultured Chloroflexia bacterium. Lineage (GTDB taxonomy): Bacteria > Chloroflexota > Limnocylindria > Limnocylindrales > CSP1-4 > SPCO01. Next base: position 196,497 of record CAWABZ010000017.1, read on the forward strand.
TCGAGCGCCTCCAGTCAGGCCCGTTCCTCAACGAGTTCGCGGTGCGGGTGCCGGACGCGCGGACCGTCCATCGCCGGCTCATCGAGCGCGGCTTCCTGGCCGGCCTCGTGCTGGCCGACGCGGAGCCGGACGAGCCGGCCCTCGCCGACGGCCTGCTTCTGTGCACGACCGAGCTGACCACGTCGGGCGACATCGCCCGGTTCGTCGCCGCCTTCGGGGAGGTCCTGACAGGTCGGCCGCCCGTCGGTGTCGAGACCGGGGCAGGCGACGTGACGACGGCGATCGGCGCGGCCCGATGAGCGTCACCGGCCCGAAGCTGCAACCCACGCTGTTCGAGCGTAGCCGCCCGGGACGGGGTGGGGGCAAGATCCCCCATCCCCCCAAGGACGCACTCGACCGGGTGCCGGCAGGCGCACGACGCGCGACACCACCCGCGCTGCCCGAGATGAACGAGCCCGACGTCGTCCGTCACTACGTCAACCTGAGCCAGCTCAACCACGCGGTCGACACCGGCTTCTACCCGCTCGGCTCGTGCACGATGAAGTTCAACCCGAAGCTCAACGAGTGGGCGGCCCGCCTGCCCGGTTTCGCCGATCTCCATCCGCTGGTCCCGGACGAGGTGGCGCAGGGCACGCTCCAGCTGCTGTGGGAGCTCGAGGGCGCCCTGGCCGAGATCTCCGGCATGCGCGCGGTGACGCTTCAGCCCGCCGCCGGAGCGCAGGGCGAGCTGACCGGCATCCTGATGATCCGCGCCTACCACCGCGAGCGAGGTGACACCGAGCGCGACGAGGTCCTCGTCCCGGACAGCTCGCACGGCACCAACCCGGCCACGGCGTCGATGGCGGGCTACAAGACGATCACGATCCCGTCCGCCGCCGACGGTGGCGTCGACCTCGACGCGTTCAAGGCGGCTCTCGGGCCCCGCACCGCGGCGGTGATGATCACGAACCCATCCACGCTCGGGCTGTTCGAGTCACGCATCGGCGACTTGCTCGAGGCCGTCCATGAGGCGGGTGCGCTGGCCTATATGGATGGCGCCAACCTCAACGCGATCCTGGGTCGGTTCAAGCCGGGACAGGCCGGCTTCGACGTCATGCATTTCAACGTCCACAAGACGTTCAGCACGCCGCACGGCGGCGGCGGTCCGGGCGCCGGTCCGGTCGGGGTGGGGGAGCGGCTCGTGCCGTACCTGCCGACGCCGCGCGTCCTGCGCCTCGACGACGGAACGTTCCGCCTCGAGCGGCACGACGAGCGCCCGTCGTCGATCGGCCGACTGCGCAGCTTCGTCGGGAACACCGGCGTCCTCGTGCGCGCGTATGCCTATATCCGGGCGCACGGCGGCTCGGGCCTGCGCGAAGTGAGCGACGACGCGGTCCTCGCCGCGAATTACCTCAAATCCCGCCTCGCAGGCACATTCGACATGCCGTACGACCGTCCGTGCAAGCACGAGTTCGTCGCGTCGGCGGCCACGATCAAGAGCCGCACCGGCGTGCGCACGCTGGACCTGGCGAAGCGGATGATCGACTACGGCTTCCACCCACCGACGATCTACTTCCCGCTCATCGTCGATGAAGGGATGCTGATCGAGCCGACGGAGACCGAATCGATCGAGACGCTCGATGCGTTCGCCGATGCCCTGGCGGAGATCGCCGCCGAGGCGGAGCGCGATCCCGACCTCGTGAAGGGGGCTCCGCACACCGCGCCTGTGAAACGCCTGGACGAGGCGACCGCCGCTCGCCAGCCGAATCTGCGCTGGCGCCCGATGACCGGGCGCGCGATGCCCTGCCCCGATTGAGCGTGGAGCGGGTCCCCGGGAAGTTGACGGGTCCGACCTTCGTGTGAATGATAGGCGCCATCTTGAGGCCCGCGGCTCGTCATCGTGACCGCGGGTGCCTTCGCGCACGGCGACAGCGATGGGAGGATCGTCTGGCGCCGAGGTCGGTCAACGCGTCAAGGTCGCCGGACACGACCGAGGCGTGCCCGAACAACTCCGGACGTCACGGCAGGAGATCGTGGCGACGGTCACGTGAAAGGGACACACATGTCGCAGAAACGTCTCCTCGCCCTCGTCGGCGCGGTCGCAATCGTTGCGTCCGCGTGCGGTGGCACGCCGGCGAGCCAGGCTCCCGCGAGCCAGGCGCCCGGCGAGTCGGTGGCGCCGTCGACCGAGCCGTCCGCCGAACTTGCAGACGAGCAGATCATCCGCTGGCCGCTGATCCAGGATCCGGCCACGATTGATCCCACCATGGCCCAGGACTCCCAGTCCACGGCCGTCCTGACGTCGGTCCAGCGCGGCCTGGTCTACATCGACAAAGACCTGAACCTCGTGCCGGGCTTGGCCGAGTCATGGGACATCTCGCCGGATGCCAAGACCATCACCTTCCACCTGAAGGACGCCCAGTACAGCAACGGCGATCCGATCGTCGCGGCTGATCTGGTGTACAGCTGGAAGCGGTTGGTCGACCCACGCACGGCAGCCCCGTACAGCTACGTCATGGCCGAGGTCGTGGGTGGCCAGGACCTGCTCGACCTGGCCGGAGCGAAGCCCGCCGCGACAGATGCGGTCGTCGACGCGGCGCTCGAGAAGTTCGGCGTCGCAGCGCCGGATGAGAAGACGTTCGTCGTCACACTCGCCTTTCCGGCAACCTATTTCCTGAGCGTCGCCACGATGTGGGTGACGGTCCCGATCCAGGAGAAGTGGATCACCTCTGAAGGTGCCACCGAGACCGGCAACTATGTGGCTTCCGGGCCGTTCACCGTGGAGAGCTGGGACCACAACGCGCAGATCGTGTTGAAGCCCAACCCGAATTGGTACGGCGAGAAGCCGACACTGACCGAGATCCAGATGCCGATCTTCGCCGAGCTCGCCGAGGCACAACGTGCCTACGAGGCCGACGAGGTCGATTCCGTCTACCCGATCCCGGACGAGGACATCGCGCGGATCAGGGACGATCCGGCGTTCGCCGACCAGTACTCGGTGATCCCCACGCTCGGGATCGCGCACTACGACTACAACAACGGCGTCGATCCCTCCGGCGAGGGCAAGCTCGCCCGTTGTCCGGACGAAAAGACCTGCCCGACCGTCAACAAGGACTTCCGGATCGCGCTGACCCAGGCGATCGACAAGCAGGCGTTCATCGATGCCACCTTCTCCGGGATCGGCACGGTGGCCAATAGCTTCGTGATGCCTGGCCTGCCTGGCTATGACGAGACCATCGATCCGTATCCATTCGATCTCACTGCGGCCAAGGCCAGCATGGACAAGGCCCTGGCGTCGATCGGATATGCAAGTGCCGCGGACATCCCGGCACTGAAGTTCGGCTTCAACACAGGGGCCGGTCATGAGCCGCGGGTGGCATTCCTGGCGGAGGCCTGGAACCAGGCATTCGGTCTCAAGACCGAACAGATCGGCAGTGAGTTCAGCGTCTTCCTCACCCAGCGGACCGCCGGCGAGTACGACCTCGCCAGGGATGCATGGGGTGCCGACTACCCGCACGCCAACAACCAGCTCAGCGGCAACTTCACCTGCGGTGGAGGAAACAACAACAGCCAGTACTGCAACCCAGCATTCGACGCGCTCCTCCTCGAGGCGGCGAGCGAGGCTGATCCGACGAAGCAGGCCGACCTGTACAAGCAGGCGGGGAAGATCCTCGCGGACGATGCGGCAGACCTCCCGCTCCTCTACAGGGACTTCGCGACGGTCGTGAAGACCTGGGTGGACGGGGAGATCGTCACGCCGATCGACCACAACAACCCCGGCGACAAGTTCGCCGAGACCATCAAGATCCTGAAGCACTAGTCGTCAACGACGACCAACCGATGGGCCGGTCCTCAGGGCCGGCCCATCATCCATCGACCACCGTCCAGGAAGGCATCAGAAGACCGCGAGTGAGCCTGTGATCACCTACCTCGCCCGGCGGATCCTCTGGATCATCCCGGTCCTGTTCGCAGTCTCGATCATCACTTTCGTCCTCATGCACGCCGTCCCGGGCGGGCCGTGGGATGCCGAGAAGCGTCTGCCCGCGGGTGTCCAGGCACGCCTCAACGCCGAATACGGGCTCGACAAGCCCCTCTACGAGCAATACATCCAGTGGGCGGGCGCGTTCGTCACGGGCGATCTCGGACCGTCCTATCGATCCAGGGACCGGCGGGTCAATGACATCGTCGCCGATGGGATCGGGACCACAGTCCAGCTGGGCATCATGGCCTTCACGCTCTCCGTCGTCGTCGGGATCCCGCTCGGCATCTTCGCCGCCCTCGGCCATAACCGCTGGCCGGACTACCTATCGACCTCGGTATCGATCATCGGCATCGCCACGCCGAGCTTTGTCCTGGCGATCCTGCTCGTCGTCTTGTTCGCCGTCGAACTCGGGTGGTTCCCGACAGGGGGCTGGAAGGGGCCGCAATACTGGGTGTTACCGACGGTCGCCCTGGCCGGCTTCCCGATCGCGGTCATCGCGCGTTATACGCGCGCGTCGATGCTCGAGGTGACGCGCAAGGACTACATCCGGACCGCTCATAGCAAGGGCCTGGGCAACACGTCGGTCGTGTCGCGCCACATGATCCGCAATGCGCTGATCCCGGTCGTGACGATCCTCGGCCCGACCCTCGCCTTCCTGGTCACCGGCTCATTCATCATCGAGACCATCTTCAGCGTACCGGGGATCGGTCGTTTCTACATCTCGGCGATCAGCACTCGCGACTACAGCCTGCTGATGGCGATGACGATGCTGTATGCGTTCGCGATCGCCTTCCTCAACGTCGTGGTCGACGTCTTGTACGCCTACATCGACCCACGGATCCGGTACAGCTAGGGAGCGGACGATGGCAACTCCAACCGCCGTCGCGGGTCGCATCGCTCGACCGCGTGCCACCGGGCTGTGGCGGGACGCGTGGGGCCGCCTGCGCAAGAATCGACTGGCCGTCGTCGGTCTCTTCCTCGTGATCGCATTGGTGTTCGTCGGCGTCTTCGGGCCGTTGCTCGCGCCGTACCCGTATTCGCAGCAGGACCTGGCGGCAGTCTTCGCGGCTGGTGGCGGTCCGCTGCCGCCGCTGAGTGAGGGTCATGTCCTCGGGACGGATCAGCTGGGTCGCGATCTGCTGAGCCGCCTCCTCGACGGCGCGCGCATCAGCGTCAGCGTCGCCTTCGTCGTCCAGATCGTCATCCTGGGCATCGGCGTACCGATCGGCGCGATCGCGGGCTGGTTCGGCGGCCGTCTCGACAACGTGCTGATGCGTTTCACGGACATCATCTACGCGTTCCCCGACCTGCTGTTCATCATCCTGATGTCCGTCGCCTTCCGAGAGACGGTCTTCGGTCAGGCGCTCGACGGCCTGTTGCTGGTGTTCGTCGCGATCGGCCTGACATCGTGGGTGACGGTGGCCCGCCTCGTGCGCGGTCAGATGCTGTCGCTCAAGGAGACGGAGTTCGTCGAAGCAGCCCGTGCGATCGGGGTGGCGGATCGCAGGATCGTCACCCGGCATCTGCTGCCGAATGGCATCGGCCCGATCATCGTCGCGGTGACGCTGGGGATCCCCGCTGCCATCCTGGCGGAGGCGACGCTGGCCTACATCGGCATCGGCGTCCAGCCTCCACGCGCGTCGTGGGGCAGTCTCATCGCCGAGGGTCAGAAGTACATCAGGTCGGAGCCGCATCTCGTCGTTTTCCCGGCGATCGCGATCGCGCTCGCGCTGGTCGGCTTCACGTTCCTCGGTGACGGCCTGCGCGACGCCCTCGACCCGAAGCTCAAGGGAAAGCAGTAGGTGGCGACGGTCGATGACACGATGACCGACCCTGCCTCCCCCACGATCATCGAGGTCTCGCCCGAGGACGCGCGGAAGGTCCAGGTGGAGGCGAACCCGAAGCCGCCGGTGGACCCAAGGACCGAGAAGCTCCTGACGGTCACCGGGCTGTCGACGCACTTCTTCACGCCCGACGGCGTCGTCCAGGCCGTCGACGACGTCAGCTTCGATCTCGCCTATGGGGAGACGCTCGGGCTCGTCGGCGAATCCGGCTGCGGCAAGAGCGTGACCGCCCTTTCGGTCGCGCGGCTCGTCCCGAACCCACCCGGCCGGATCGTGGCCGGCGACATCATCTTCGATGGGATCGACGTCCTCAAGCTCGACCAGGACGAGATGCGCCATTTGCGCGGCAAGGAGATCGGGTTCATCTTCCAGGATCCCCTGACGAGCCTGAACCCGACGCTCACCATCGGCTATCAGATCGCCGAATCGATCCGACAGCATATGGGGCTCTCACAGAAGGCAGCCCGCGATCGGGTCGCGGAGCTCCTGGGCAAGGTCGGGATCCCGCGTGCCAAGGACCGGTTGAACGACTACCCGCACCAGTTCTCGGGCGGGATGCGCCAGCGTGTCATGATCGCCATCGCCCTGTCGTGCGATCCGAAGCTCATCCTGGCCGACGAGCCGACGACCGCGCTGGACGTCACGATCCAGGCTCAGATCCTCGAGTTGATCCAGCGGCTGTCTGACGAGTTCCACACGGCCGTGCTCATGATCACCCACGACCTCGGCATCGCGGCCGGGATGTGCGACCGGGTCAACGTCATGTATGCCGGCCGCATCGTCGAGACCGGCACGGTCGACGAGCTCTTCGAGAACCCGCGGATGCCGTACTCGTGGGGCCTGCTCGATTCGCTGCCGCGGCTCGATGACATCCGGGGTGACCGGCTGCGCACGATCGAGGGTCTGCCACCGCTGCTCATCACGCCACCCGACGCGTGTCGGTTCGAGCCACGCTGCCGGTTCGCGCGCGACATCTGCCGGCAGGACGAACCGGATCTCACGCTCCGAGGCACGACGCTACACGCTGCCCGTTGCTGGGCGACCCAACCCGATGGATGGATCCCATGACCGTCACCATGCCCGAGGTCGGGAGCGTCCCGGCGGCGCCGCCGCAGAACCTCCTCGAGGTCGAGGACCTCAAGGTCTACTTCCCGATCCGGGCCGGCATCTTCCAGACCCACGTCGGCACGGTGAAGGCCGTGGATGGGGTCTCCTTCGAGATCCGCAAGGGCGAGACGCTCGGGCTCGTCGGCGAGTCGGGCTGCGGCAAGAGCACGACCGGTCGCGCGCTCATCCGCCTCCGGGATGTGACCGAGGGCACGGTCCGGTTCGACGGGATCGACCTCGGCCAGCTCAAGAGCGAGCCCCTTCGCAAGATGCGCCGGCGGATGCAGATCATCTTCCAGGATCCGTACGGTTCGCTCGATCCGCGGATGACCGTCGGATCGATCATCTCCGAGCCGATCGACACCCACCATCTGGCGTCCGGCACAGCGCGCAAGGAGCGGGTCGCCGACCTCCTCCGGATCGTCGGGCTCGATCCGAACTATGTCAGCCGCTATCCGCACGAGTTCTCCGGTGGCCAGCGGCAGCGCATCGGCGTCGCCCGGGCGTTGGCCGTCGAGCCCGAGTTCATCGTGTGCGACGAGCCGATCTCGGCCCTGGACGTGTCGATCCAGGCCCAGGTGCTGAACCTGCTGACCGACCTGCGCGAGCAGCTCGGGCTGACGTACCTGTTCATCGCCCACGACCTGTCGGTCGTGAAGCACATCAGCGACCGGGTGGCGGTGATGTATCTCGGCAAGATCGTCGAGATCGGACCGCCCGACATGATGTACGCGAACCCGGGCCACCCGTACACCCGGGCCCTCCTCTCGGCCGTCCCCGTGCCCGATCCGGTGCTCGAGCGCAAGCGCAAGCGGGTGATCCTCACCGGCGACGTGCCAAGCCCGGTCAACCCGCCCGAGGGCTGCCGCTTCCACACCCGCTGCTGGCTCTACGAGCGGCTCGGCAAGCCCGAGGAGTGCCGCACGATCGACCCGCCGATCCTGACCCTGGAGGGTGACCACGGAGCGGCCTGCCACTTTGCCGAGCAGGCCCGGGCGACCGACGTGGGGATCGCGCACATCGAGATGAGCCCGGTCCGGCGCGGGACACCAGAGGCGGCGCTGGCCACGATCCGGCCGGAGGACGGCGGTGCCCAGTCCGAGGCGCAGACGGTCGCCGTCGCCGAGACCGTGATCGGGACGCTGACCGAAGAGACCGACGACGACCGACGGTTCGAACGGGGCGGCGACCGCCAGCGCCGTCAGCCTAGCCGACGAGCCGGAGGTCGCGGTCCGTCAGCCGCGCGCGGCCGGCCGGCGCGGTCGGTGTCGCGGCGACGACCGCGGTCGCCTCGGGCGCACCGGGGCCGCGGAAGTGGCACGCCGCCAGATGATCGCCGCCGACGTCCTTGAGGACCGGCTCGTCGGTCACGCAGATCGCCGGGTTGCCGAGCGAGGCGCGCAGCGGGCAGCGCGGGTGGAACCGGCAGCCGGACGGCGGGTTGACCGGGCTGGGCACGTCGCCGGTCAGGATCACCCGCTTGCGGCGGATCTCGGGATCGGGCACCGGGATCGCCGACATCAGGGCGACCGTGTACGGATGCTCCTGGTGGCGGAACAGGTCGATCCGATCCGCCAGCTCGGCGATGCGGCCCAGGTACATCACCGCGACGCGGTCGCTGATGTGCTCGACCACGCCCATGTTGTGGGCGACGAACACGTAGGTCAGCCCGAGCTCGCGCTGGAGCGACTTCAGCAGGTTCAGGACCTGGGCCTGGATCGACACGTCCAGCGCCGAGACCGGCTCGTCGCAGACGACCAGGTCGGGCTCCAGGACGAGCGCCCGCGCGATGCCGATCCGCTGCCGCTGCCCACCGCTGAACTCGTGCGGGTACCGACGCGCGTGGTACGGCTGCAGCCCGACCATGTCCATCATCCGCGCGACCTTCGCCCGCCGTTCGCTCGACGATGCCGATGCCGTGGATGCGCAGCCCCTCGCCGATGCTGTCGCCGATCGGCGTGCGCGGGTCGAGGCTGGCGTACGGGTCCTGGAAGATGATCTGCATCCGGCGGCGGTACGGCTTCAGCTCCGCGCCCTTCAGCGTCGTGATGTCCGCGGCCGTCGAAGTGGATCGAGCCCGACGTCGGCTCGATCAGCCGCAGCAGGAGCCGCCCGACCGTCGTCTTGCCGCAGCCCGATTCGCCGACGAGCCCCAGCGTCTCGCCGCGCTCGATGTCGAAGCTCACGCCGTCGACCGCCTGGACCACGGCGACCGTCCGCTGCAGGACCCCGCCGCGGACCGGGAAGTGCTTGACGAGATCGCGGACCTCGACGAGCGGTGCCGTCGCGCCCGTGCGCTCGCCAGCGGCCAGCGCGCGCCGTCGCGCTCATGCGCGTGCCCCGACGACCGGCTCGTCGCGTGGCATGAGGTTGCCTGCCGCGTCGTGGTAGACCCAGCAGCGCACGTCGTGGCCGGTCGCGACCGGCAGGAGTTCCGGATGGACCTCGGTCGCGAGCGACACGTTCTCCTCGATCCGGGTCAGGCAGCGCGGAGCGAACCGGCAGCCCTTCGGGAGGTCGATGAGGTTCGGGACGTTGCCCGGGATGACCGACAGCTCGTCCTTGGACCTGGCCGACGACCGGGATCGATCCGATCAGTCCCCGCGTGTACGGGTGCTTCGGGCTGGCGGAAGAGCGTGGTCACGTCGGTCTGCTCGACGATCTCGCCGGCGTACATGACGGCCACGCGGTCGCACATCTCGGCGACCACGCCGAGGTCGTGGGTGATCAGGATGATCGCGGTGCCGGTCTCGTCGCGCAGGTTGCGCATCAGGTCGAGGATCTGCGCCTGGATCGTGACGTCGAGGGCCGTCGTCGGCTCGTCGGCGATGAGCAGCTCGGGCTCGCAGGCCAGCGCCATCGCGATCATGACGCGCTGGGCCATCCCGCCGGACATCTCGTGCGGGAACGCGTCGAGTCGGCGCTCGCGGGTCGGGGATGCCGACCATGCGCAGCAGCTCCAGCGCGCGGTTCCGTGCCGCCTGCCGCTTCATCCCGCGGTGGATCTCGAGGACCTCGGCGATCTGGTGGCCGACGTCCCAGACCGGGTTCAGCGACGACTGCGGCTGCTGGAAGATCATGCTGATCCGGTCGCCGCGGATGCTGGCGCATCTCGTCTGTCGAGCAGCGTCAGCAGGTCCTGGCCGTCGAACAGCGACCTCGCCCGCCTCGATCCGACCGGGCTTGGCGACGAGCCGCATGATCGACAGGCTCGTCACGCTCTTGCCGCAGCCGGACTCGCCGACGAGGCCCATGATCTCGCCGCGGTCGACGTGGAAGTCGATGCCGTCGACCGCCCGCACGACGCCGTCTCGCGTGTGGAACGACGTGCGCAGGCCCTTGACCTCGAGCAGCGGCCGTTCGCCACGCTCGTGCTTGGGGCGCCGCTTCGACGCCGGGACGATCTCCTCGATGATGTTGCCCGTCGACGGACGGGATCGAGCAGCGTGTCGGTCGTGGCCGTCGGCTCGTCGGCCACGCGGTCGCCCTCGGTCATCGGTTCAGCCTCGGGTCGAGGGCGTCGCGCAAGCCGTCGCCGAGCAGGTTGAAACCGAGGACCGTGAGGGTGATCGCGATGCCCGGTGCCAGGATGATGTGCGGCGCGTTGAACAGCTGGTTCCGCTCGCAGCCCGATCATCGAGCCCCACTCCGGGTTGGTGAGGTCTGCGCGCTGACGCCGATGAATGCGAGCGCGGCGATCTCCAGGACTGCCCCACCGATCCCGAGCGTGCCCTGCACGACCAGCGGGGTGAGCGAGTTCGGCAGGATGCGCCGGCCGAGGATGCCGATCGACGACTCGCCGAGCGCGCGCGAGGCGGTCACGAAGTCGTTCTCGCGGATGGACATCACGGCCGACGCGCAGACGCGGGCATAGATCGGGATCGACACGATCCCGATCGCGAGCAGCGCGTTGACGAGGCTGCGGCCCGCCGCCGTGACGATCGCGATCGCGAGAAGCAGCGACGGGAACGCGAGGATGACGTCCATGAATCGCATCAGGACGTTGTCGGTCCCGCCCGCCGAAGTAGCCCGGCCACGGCGCCGATCGTGGTGCCGATGATGATCGCGAAGAGCGATCGCTGCGAAGCCGATCGTCAGCGACGTCCGCGCCCCGAACACGACGCGGCTGAACACGTCGCGGAAGTTGCCGTCGAGTGCCGAAGATGTGCTCCGGCTGGTCGGCCGGGCAGCCGAGCACGTGGATGCACGGCCCCTCGCGCTTCAGGACACCCTCGCTCGATGCCCAGCAGGCTCTGGTTCGGGTCGTGCGTGGCGATCACGGCGGCGAAGACCGCGAGGAACACGAGGAAGACAGGATGATCAAGCCCGACGACGGCAGAGCGCTGACGCAGGACGCTCGCCAGCGTGTCGCGCCACAGGCTGGCGGGACGGGCCGCGGCGAGGGTATCGCCGGCGGCCGGCGCCAGCGGCGCCAGCGGGGGAAGCGGGGTGTCTGGCGCGGTCATCGGTACCGGATCCGCGGGTCGAGGAACCCATAGCGACACGTCGACGATGAGGTTGACGAGCACGTAGACGATCGCGATGAGCAGGGTGAAGCCCTGGATCACGACGTAGTCACGCCCGGTGATCGCCTCGTACATCGTCCGGCCGACCCCGGCGAGGTTGAAGATGGTCTCGGTCAGGACGGCTCCGGACAGGAGCGCCCCGAGCTGGAGTCCGATGACCGTGACGACCGGCAGCAGCGCGTTGCGCGTCCCGTGGCGCAGGACGACCGAGCGCTCGTTGAGCCCCTTGGCCCGAGCGGTCCGGACGTAGTCCAGGCCCAGCACCTCGAGCAGGCTCGAGCGCGTGATGCGGGCGATGATCGCCAGCGGGATCGTGCCGAGCGCGATGGCCGGCAGGATGAGGTGGCGGACCGCATCGACCCACGCCGCCCATTGCCCGGTGATGAGGGCGCTGAACGTGTAGATGCCCGAGATGAAGTCGAGGATTGCGCGGGGCAGTCCCTGCAGGTCCTCGAGGCCCCATACCTCGACGAGCGGGATCACCTCGATCCCGGAGCTCAGTCGACCGGACGGAGGCAGCGAGAAGGGCGTGTCCTTGAGGACGATCGCGAAGACGAATGCGAGGAGGAGGCCCAGGACGAACACCGGCATCGAGACGCCGAGATTGGCGAACACCATCGTGCTGACGTCGGCCGCGGAGTTGTGGCGATAGGCCGAGATGAG
>CAWABZ010000018.1:0-28618 GCA_963780425.1 uncultured Chloroflexia bacterium
GCCTCGGCGCCGGGCAGCGCGTGGAGTGTCGGCGCGACGATGCGCTCGCGTCGCTGGAGATCGAAGCGGTAGCCGGCTGGCAGCGAATGGAGCACGACACCGCTGATCATCAGCGGACGGTGGCCCTTGACCTCCCAGGCGTCGGTCTCCGAGCGGGAACCATCCACAACTGTGATCGATCCACGCCCGATGACTTCCATGATGTGGTCGGGGCCGACGACCCCGGCCGTGTCCTCGTCGACGCCCAAACCGAGCAGCGACGGGTTCTGGGCGATCAGGCTGAGCAGCCGCCCGAGGCGGTTCCGCTGCTGGAAATGCTGGTCGATGATGACGCCCGGCAGCACCCCGAGGCCGGCTGCGATCTGCGCCATCCGGTGCTTCGGCGTCGCCCCCGACGCGCCGAACGCGATCATGTGGCTCGACATCGCCGAGGCACCCGCGCTCGTGCCCGCCACGACGGCGCCCTTGCGGAACTGCTCGAGGACGGCGTCCGCGAGTCGCGTGCCGCCGATCGTCGATGACAGCCGAAGCTGGTTGCCGCCGGTCATGAAGATGCCGGTCGCGTCCCGCAGCGCCAGGGCGACCGTGTCGTCGTTGGCCTGCGCGCGGGTCACCGCGTGGATCGCGCGAACCTTCTTCACGCCGAGCTCGCCGAGCACCTGCTTGTAGCGCTCGCCGGCGAGCTCGCCGAGCGAGGACGCGGTCGAAATGACCGCGACGGTCGCATCGCGACCGCCGGCGAGGGTGGCGAACCGGCTGAGGATGACGCGGTCGCGGACCTTGTCCTCCGCGCCGCCGATGATGATGACGTGTCCGTCGCTCACGGGCGTTGGCTGGGCTCCCAGGGCGTAAATGTTCGGGTCAGGATACCCGGACTCCGGACCGCGCAGCGCGCGACGGCCGGACGACACCCGTCTGCCATCCTCGTCGGGCCGCCGGGGTTCTCAGGAGGGGCACCATGCGCGATCCATCCAGTCGTTCGTTCCGAGGTCGATCCAGACGCCCACTCGCGATGGCGACCATGGTCGTCGTCATCGCGCTGCTGGCGATCGCCGGACCGGCCTCCGCCACCACGATCCTCCGCGAGCGGTACGCGGAGGACTATGCCTTCACGTATGCGTGTGGCACGGTCGAGATCGCGGTCGAGGGTCATGTCGACGGGATCGTTCAATACCGGGTCGGAAAGGGTCGGTTCGCGACGGCCTTCTTCGCGCACGACAACTTTTCGTTCAGTGAGGTCCACACCAACCCGGACGGCGAGAGCCTCGTGATCAGCGGCAACGGCCTGTTCCAGGAAACCCGCGCGGTCGCGCTTGGCGACAACCGCTTCGCGTTCAGCTCGCGGCTCGCAGGGCAACCCTTCACCGTCCGCGATGCGGACGGCAACCTCGTGGTGCGCGACCGGGGCGTGATCCGAGAGACGATCGTCTTCGACACCCTGGGCGATAGCACACCTGGCGGCATCTTCATCGAAGGGGTGTCGTTCGAAGTCGCGGGACCGCACGACGGGCTCGGTTTCGATACCTGCGACATCCTCGGATAGACGTTAGGTCGGTCGGTCGCCGCGGTCCGCGCGGCGACCGACCACCGGCCGCGGCGGCACTGACCGGGCATCGGCCCGTGCGAGAATGCCGGCGCCATGGCCGACGCCGAGCGACCACCGGAGCTCCATCCAGTCCCGGGCACGGCCCGTGGACGCGGCCGGATCGTCATCGATTGGCGCGACCTGATCGGCCAGCCGACGCGGCGACGGGCCGGTGTCTACCGGCGAGCGATCAGGCGCGAGATCTCACGCCTCCGCGACCACCGGCGGCTCATCGCGATCCTGCTCATCAGCCTCGTCTTCTCGCTCCTCGCGGCGGGGATGATCGGCCGGGGCGACGCGGCCGGCGCCGATGCGCGCGCGTACTGGGCGGGCGTCCGGATCTGGCTCAACGGCGGCGATCCGTACCACCCCACCGGACCGTTCCTGCCCTACGTCTATGCCCCGTGGATGCTGCCGCTGTTCGCGCCCTGGGCGCTGCTGCCATGGGACGTGGCCTGGGTCGTGTGGCGCGTCGGGACGATCCTGCTTCTGTTGTGGACGGTCGACTGGGCCTATCGACGGCGGCCGCTGACGACCGCCGTGATCATCGTGCTGCTCGCGTTCCCGGTGGGCGCCAACCTCGACACCGGCAACATCAACCTGCAGCTCACGCTGATGCTGTGGGCCGCACAGTTCACCGGTCCACGGCTCGGCGGCGCGCTGTGGGCGCTCGCGACCTGGATGAAGTGGGTGCCGCTGATCGTGTGGCCGATCCTCGCCCCGGCGACCCGCCGTTGGGGACTCGTGTGGCTGGCGGTCTCGGTGGGGCTGAGCGTCGTCCTGTTGCCGCTCACGATCGTCCAGTTCCAGGCCCTGTTCGGTTTCGGGGCGAGGCCGATCCGGCTCGACTACCTCGTCTATCTGTGGGCGTTCATCCCATGGGCATACCGGCGGCTCGACGCTCGGACCGCGGCGGCTCAACGACCGGCCGAAGCGTGAGCGCCGCGATCACGTAATAGGCAGCGCCGAGGAGGAACGCGGCACGCGGGCCCAAGCCCAGTCCGAACTCGATGTTCACGGCGTCGAGCAGGAGGCCAGCGGTCGCCACCGCGATCACGGTCGATGACGTCGTCGCGACATTCGAGAGGCCCATGTATCGACCCGACGATGCCTTCGGGATGATGTCGGTCATCAACGCCCAGTCGACCGCCAGGAACGTGCCGGCCGACGCGCCGAACAACGCGCCGCCGACGATGGCGAACGGGATGGCCGGTGCGAGTGCGGCCAGCGCGACGCCCACGAAACCGATGGCGCAGCTGGCGTAGATGACCGGCTTTCGCCCGATCCGATCCGACAGCCTCGCCGACGGGATGATCGCGAGCACGTTGGCCAGCACGATCACGACGAGCATCACGAGGTTGGTCGAGTTGGCCGCGTCCTCGTCGAGGCCGTGCGTCTGCTTGAGGTACGTGAGGATGAGGTTCACCAGCACCGCGCCGCCCATCAGGAAGAAGAAGCGCGACGTGAGCAGCCACACGTAGGAGCGCTCCTTGAGGACGTCGGTCCCCCACACCTCGCGGACGATCGCACCCCACGACTTGCCGTTGCGAGGCTTGGGCGGCTGGCCCTCGCCCACTCGCGCGACCACCGCCGCCATCGTCAGCAGCTCGACGAGCCCGACGGCGAAGATCGCCACCTCGATGCGGCCCATCAGCACGGCGACGGTCACCAGCACGAACCCGGTCACGTTCCCCAGGATCTGCATCAGCCCGACCATCGCGCTTGCCAGGCCGACCTGCTTCTCCGGTACGAGGTCGGGCACGTAGCCCTGGAACGGCCCGCGCGCGATGTTGGTGCTGAATGCCAGGAGGGCCGCGAAGGCGCCGAGCATCAGGATGGTGTTCGACAAGGCGATGCCCGCCAGGAACACGAGATCGAGCAACGACCCGATCACGATGTACGGCTTCCGCCGGCCCCATCGACTCACGGTGTAGTCGCTGATCGAGCCGACGGTCGGCTGGATGAGGATCGAGATCACGGCGACCGGGATCGACAGGAGGAACGTGATCCGCCCGACCTCGAGCGGGTCGGGCGCGAACGGCCCGAAGTTCAACCGGTTCTGGATGAACAGCCCGACCGCGCCGTCGATCGCCGTCAGGCCGAGCCAGTACAGCGAGATCCGGACCAGGTGTCCGATGGGGAGCGTCGCGGTCGGTCGGAAGGACGCCTGGTCGGCGATCGCGGGGTCAGCGTGCATCGACCACCTCTTGGGCTGAAGGTGACGGTCCCCGTTTGTCGAATGCTAAGACGCGTGCCTAGCGAGTCCGTGACGGTCGAGCGTAACCGTGGATCCGAGCCGGATCAGCCGCCGGCTCGTCGCGCCCGGTGCGACGAACCGAAACAACGACCGGTCGAGCGAATAGATGCCGGTCGACACGAGGCCGATCCGGCCAAGCCGGAACGCGAAGACCGGGTTGTCGGTGTTGCCGGCGTAGTGCGACGGCGTCCCCTCGGCCGTTAGCACCGCGAGGTTCGCCTGTCCGCCGAAAAGCTCGTGCAGAGCCGGCAGCAGGTGTGCCGATCGGTCGCCCGTCCACGCATCCTCGAGCCACCGGGCGCCGACTTCGGTGTCCGCACGGCCGTGGATCCGCCCGGCGTCGCGGTATCGAGCGCGCGCCGGGCGCCAGTCCCGAAAGTCGCCGTTGTGGCTGAACGCGAATCGACCGGCCGGATCGTCGAAGGGCTGGGTGTCCTGCAGCTGCAGAGTCGAGAGGCGCGAAGGCCGTCGAAGATGCACGAGCGCCGCGGTCGTCTCGTGCGCACCGACCCGCGCGGCCCCGGCCGCATCGTCGCAGAAGGATCGGACGTCGCGATGGCTGGCGAGCCGGCCGTCGGCTCCCAGCCATGCCGCGCCCCAGCCGAACCCGGCCAGTCCGAAACGCTCGAGTCGCTCGGTGAATGGCCACAGCTCGTCGAGCCGGAACGGCTCGGCTGCGCGCGCGATGTAGTGCTCGCACATGGGCGGCGATGATACGCGCCGCCTACGGCGCCAGCCGGCTCCGGATCTCGTGCTCGAACTCGGGGAAGTACTGCCCGACGACCGACAGGTCGAACGATCGCAGGATCGACTCCCTCGGCTCCCGCTCGAGCAGGAAATCGAACGTCTCGTAGACGAGGCGCTCGACGTCCTCGGCGGCGCTCGCGGCCGCGAGCGCGTCGGCGTCGACGCTGCTCACGGTCACGTCGTGGTTGCTCGATCCGTGGTCGTCGCGCACGGTCACGGAGCAGCGCCAGCCGTCGGGCGCCGGCTGACAGCGGGCTTCGATGTCGCTCATGCAGTCCCTCCCTGGCAGGTGGGGCACCAGTACGTCGTGCGCGGCACGTCCCCTGTGAGCGGCGCCGACCGGATCGGCGTCCCGCAGCGCGGGCACGGCCGACCCGACTTGCGATAGACACGGGTCGGGGCGCGACCTGGAGCGACCTGCGCGCTCTGCGTGAGCAGTCGCCGGCCGGTCGCGATCAGCCGATCGAGGGTGGCGTCATCGACGGCTTCGACCGGCGCGTACGGGTCGACACGCTCTGCGAACAACGTCTCGTTGCGCCAGATGTTGCCGAGACCCGCGAGCGCGCGCTGGTCGAGCAGCGCCCCACCGATCGGCATCGACCGGCGTTCGGGCGAGCGCAGGCGTCGATGCGCCTCGGCTGCATCGAAGTCCGGCGACAGGAGGTCCGGCCCCAATCGCGACAGGGACGGATGGACGCGCTCGGCGCGGGCCTCGAACAGTTCGACGACCGGCGCATCGAAACAGACGGCGACGGCGCCATCGACCTCGAGTACGAGCCTGGCGCGACCAGGCGGCCGACGCCAGCGCTCACCCGGCCGGTAGCGGTGCCACGACCCGTTCATGCGGAGGTGCGTTCGGAGCTCCAGGCCGCCGTCGAACCGGATCAGGAGGTTCTTGCCCTGTGCCTCGACGGCATCGACGCGCTTGCCGATGACGCGGTGGATCTGCGGGACCGCACCGGGTCCCTGGGCGCGGGCCGCCAGCACGTCGCGCCCGACCAGGTACGGCCGGAGACCGGCCGCGGTCCGGAAGAGCGTGTCGCCTTCAGGCATCAGTGTGCCGCACGACCGCGGTCAGCGCGGCCCGCGCAGGATCAGCCCGCGGTAGCCGGCGGCGAAGCCGGCTTCAAGCAGGGCCGGTCGCCATGACGACTCCCCGATGGCCGTGCCGTCGACCTTGCGGATGACCAGCTCGCGGATCCGTGCCTCCCGGACCAGGAAGGTCAGTCCACGGAGCGCGGACAGGGCGACGTCCGGATCGTCGGCGGCCGGAAGCGTCTGGAGCGTGGCGCCGCCGCGTTCCAGGTAGAGCGCCGCGATCCCGTCGACGAGAACGACGTACGCGCCCGCCGCGCGCTGGAACGGGCGCCGATCGTCGTCGCCGCGGCGCGGCCACGCCAGAGCCGCACCGTACGGGTTGGCGGGATCGGCGGCGGCCAGAACGTGAACGGTCGGTGCGGACGATCCTTCGTCGCCATCGCGCACAGCGCGCAATCGATCCAGCGCCCCGGCCAGCGCGAACTGCGCGGCGCCCAACCCATCGACGAAGTAGCCGCGCCTGATCCGGCCTCCTTCCTCGAGCGCCCGGAGGATCGGGTACACCCCGGCGAAGCCACCCTCGACGCCTTCGGCGGCGACCGCCTCGCGCGTCAGCACGCCGTGCCGCTCCAGCAATGCGAGCGCCTGGGCGTGGAGGCGCTCGGTCGGTGCGACGTTCTCGACCGGTTCGACCAGCGACCAGCGGCCCGCTGCCTCCGGCGGGCCAAGCGCGGTCAGCCGTCCCGGCCGGCCCCGCCGGGCGCCCGGTCCGGACCCGGATGGTCGCTTCCAACGCAGCGCTCGGAGCGGCGCGAAGGTGTCGTTCGTGACCTCGCCCGCCCAGACCAGGTCCCACAGCGCGTCGAGCATCTCCCGGTCCGAGCCGCCACCGGCAGCGGCATGGATGGCTCGATAGAAGCTGGCGCCGCGCGCCGCAAGGTGCTGCCGGATCCGCTCGTGGCGCTCGCTGCTGGGTCGTGCGGCCGGGTCGTCGTTCGCGTCGAGCGTGCCGGGCGGGCGCAGAGCATCGCGGCCGGGCCGGTAGAGCGCGATGCGGCCGTCGTCGCGGCCCAGGCTCCCACGCCCGACCCATGCCACTTCGCCCATCGCGCCGAGCTCGTCGAGCAGGCGAGCCGTGTAGCCCGGGACGCGCGCCGGCAGCACATCTCGCTCGAGCACGGAGGCCGGAATGGCGACGCCGGCGAGCTGGTCGACGACCTCGGCCAGCCGCTCGAGTGCCGCCGAGCCGCGGAAAGGCGACGGCTCCGCACCGGGACCGGACGCAGGCGCGATCCCGTGCCACGCCGGCAGGAACCGTGCGAGCGCGGCGGGGTCGACCGGCTCGACTTCTCGTCGCAGACGCGCCAGCGAGCGTCGGCGCAGGAGCCGGAGGACGTCTGGATCGCACCACTCGCGCTCCGCGCCACCCGGCCGGAACTCGCCGCGCAGGATGGTGCCCGCGGCGAGCAACCGTTCGAGCGCGTCCTCGACGATGCCGAGTGGCAGGCCCCACCGGGCTGACGGCTCGGGCGTCAGGAACGGCCCGTGGGTCCGCGCGAAGCGGGCAAGCAGGCCGTCGAGGGCGGCGGCCGCCGGTGCCAGGAACGCCTCGGGGATCCCGACCGGGGCAGTCACACCGACGCCATCCCGGTAGCGGGCGACGTCCTCGATCGCGATCCAACGCTCGTCTCGGGCGATACGGACCTTGACCGCCCTGCGAGCGCCGGCCAGCTCGTCGAGCCAGGGCGCGGCGGCCGTCGACCCGCCCGCGACGCGCGCAGCCACCTCATCCGTCGAGAGATCGCCCAGCCGGCGAAGGAGGTCGTGGACCTGGTCGACGGTCGTCGCCTGCCGGTCGTCGGTCAGTGCCTGGAGCGACAGCTCGAGGTCGGCCAGCGCTTCCGGATCGAGAAGCTCGCGCAGCTCCTCCTGGCCGAGCAGCTCGCGCAGCAGGTCGCGATCGAGCGTGAGCGCACCGGCGCGGCGCTCGGCGAGCGGCGCGTCGCCCTCGTACATGTACGCGGCGACGTAGTCGAACAGAAGGCTGCTCGCGAACGGGCTGGCCTTCGGCGTTTCGACGCCATGGATCGCGATCTCGCGACTGGCGACGCCGCCGAGGATCTCGCGGAGCGCGTCGAGGTCGAAAACGTCGGAGAGGCACTCGCGGTACGTCTCGACGAGGATCGGAAAGCTGCCGTACCGGCTCGCGACCGCGAGGAGGTCGGCGGCACGCTGGCGTTGCTGCCACAGCGGCGTCCGGGTCCCCGGGCGGCGGCGCGGGAGGAGCAGGGCCCGCGCTGCGTTCTCGCGGAATCTGCTCGCGAACAGCGCGGAGTTGGCGACCTGGCCGACGACCAGGTCCTCCACGTCCTCGGACGCCGGGAAGAGCAGCTCCTCGATCCCGTCGAGGCTCCCCTCCCCTTCGGGCAACCGGATCGCGATCCCGTCGTCCGACCAGATCGTCTGGACTTCGATGCCGAGACGGTCGCGCAGCCGCGCCTCGATCGCCAGCGACCACGGCGCGTGGACCCGCCCGCCGAACGGCGACAGGAGCGTGAGCCGCCAATCGCCGAGCTCGTCGCGGAACCGCTCGACGACGATGCGCTTGTCGGTGGGCAACGCGCCGGTCGAGTCGCGCTCGTCCTCGAGGTACGAGAGCAGGTTCTCGGCGGCGCGGTCGTCGAGGTCGTGGTAGTCCTTGAGCCGTTGCGCGGCGGACTCCCGTCCCTTGGGTCCGCGGTGCAGATCGCCCTCGAGCTCCCCGATGAACGCGCCGAGCGCGCGGCCGAGTTCGATCGGGCGACCGACGGCGTCGCCCTTCCAGAACGGCAGCTTGCCCGGGACGCCGGGTGCGGGCGTGACGGTGACGCGGTCGTGGCCGATGTCCTGGACCCGCCACGAGCTCGCCCCGAGGATGATGACGTCGCCGTGCATCCCGGCGCGGAGCTCGTAGACCATCTCCTCGTCGAGCTCGCCGACTCGACGGCCCGGGGTCCCAGCCTCGCCCTCCATGAAGACGCCGAACAGGCCACGATCCGGGATGGTGCCGCCGCTCGTGACGGCGACGACGCGTGCGTCGCGACGACCTTCGATGGTGTCGGTGACGCGGTCCCACACGAGGCGCGGCTTGAGCTCGGCGAACTCGTCGGACGGGTAGGCGCCGGCGAGCATGCCGAGGACGCCATCCATGACGTCGCGCGTCAGGGTCTCGTACGGGGAGGCCTTCGTCACTGTCCGGAACAGGTCGTCGCCGGTCCACGTGTCCATCACCGTCATCGCGACGATCTGCTGAGCGAGCACGTCGAGCGGATTGCGCGGGATCCTGGTCTGCTCGATCTGCGCCCTCGTGCATGCGACGGGTGACGACCGCGACTTCGAGGAGGTCGCCCCGGTACTTCGGGAAGATCACGCCCTTGCTCGGCGCACCCACCTGGTGACCGGCACGACCGACGCGCTGCAGCCCCCGGGCGACCGATGTCGGGCTTTCGACCTGGATGACGAGGTCGACGGCGCCCATGTCGATGCCGAGCTCGAGGCTGCTGGTGGCGACCAACGCGGGGAGTCGACCGGCCTTGAGCTCCTCCTCGATCTCGAGGCGCTGTTCGCGGGCGATGCTGCCGTGATGGGCGCGGACCAGGTCCTCGCCGGCCAGCTCGTTGAGGCGCTGCGCGAGCCGCTCGCTGAGGCGGCGGCTGTTCGTGAAGACGATCGTGCTCTTGTGGCTGCGGATCAGTTCGAGGATCCGCGGGTGGATCGACGGCCAGATGCTCGTTCGCAGGTCCGGGCTGATCGCCGGGCCGCCGGGCTGCTGCTCCTGCGGGAGCACCTCGCCGATGGCCGCCATGTCATCGACGGGGACGACGACTTCGAGCTCGAGCGGCTTGCGCGAACCGGCGTCCACGATCGTGACGTCTCGGTCGGGGCCGATGCCGCCCAGGAAGCGCGCGATCGTGTCGAGCGGCCGCTGGGTGGCCGACAGACCGATGCGCTGGGGCGGCTTCGTCCGGTCCGGGTCGCGCAGGTGCTCCAGACGTTCCAACGTCAGCGCGAGGTGGGCGCCGCGTTTGGTCCCGGCGATCGCGTGGACCTCGTCGACGATCACGTGCTCGACGTTGCGCAGGATCTCGCGAGCCTGGCTCGTGAGCAGCAGGTACAGGCTCTCGGGAGTCGTGATGAGGATGTCGGGCGGACGGCGGGCGATCTCGCGACGGTCCTCGCTGGGCGTGTCGCCGGTCCGGCTCGCGACGGTGATCCGGGGCGGCTCGTCGCCGAGCTTTTGCGCGGCCAGGCCGATCCCGGTCAGCGGCGCTCTCAGGTTGCGCTCCACGTCGTATGTCAGGGCCTTCAACGGAGAGATGTAGAGGACCCGGACGTGGCCGGGGTTCTCTCGTGTTGCCGGCGGGCTGGGGTCGCGGGCCAGGCGGTCCAGCGCGTAGAGGAAGGCGGCGAGGGTCTTGCCGCTGCCGGTCGGGGCGTGGATCAGGGTGTGATCGCCGCGGGCGATGGCGGCCCAGCCGCGCGCCTGGGCCTCGGTCGGCGCCTCGAAGCTCGCTTCGAACCAGGCCCGAACGGCGGGCGAGAAGGGTGCGAGCGGATCGGCGACGACGGAGCTTGCCACGGACCAGCGAGTATAGGGTGTCGACCTTGTTTAGACCATCCGTTCGGTACCTGGCTGGGCTGCCGGCCTGCATCGCACCGCGGCTAGCGCCATTGGCCGCGCCTTTGTTGACCCGCGGTCAACGATTTGCGTCGTCCGGCCCGAGATCGCCTGCGACGCGCCGGCCCTGCTGACCGACGGTCAACGTTTTGGCTCGCGCGGGTGCGCAGCATGGGCGCCAAATCGCGTCTGAACCCGCCCGCGCGTTGACCGACGGTCAGCGCAAACGGGGAGTCGCTGGCCCGGTGGTGTCTCACGGTCAACGAACAGGCGACCGGCGCCCCGAATTCCGGGTCACCTTGCCGGAAACGTTGACCGACGGTCAGCAGCCCAACGGTCCCCGGGCTTCTCGAGCACGTAAGCCCCAGGTGAGCGCCTCCTGCTTCAATCTGCTCATGTCCACGCCTCGGATCGTGCGCCCGCGCCGCTCACCGCAGACGCTGGTTGGCCGGCGGGCGAGGGACATCCGCACCCGGATCGGTTCCGATATCCGGCAGATGCGGGAGGACTCGGGCGCCACGCAGCGTGAACTGTCGGACGCTGCGGGAATCGACCACGGCTTCCTTTCCCTGATCGAGCGAGGCCTGCGAGAACCGAGCATCACGGCGCTGACGGCAATCGCAAATGCGCTCGGAGCTGACGCCAGCATTCGCCTGTTTCCGGGCGCCGGCCCGCGCCTTCGAGATCCGCTCCAGGCGCGGATCGGAGAAGCATTGCTACGCATCCTGAACCCACGCTGGGATCGAATGCTCGAAGTTCCCGTCGTTCGACCGGCCCGCGGATTCATCGATCTCGTGCTGCTCGACCGACCCCCGACGGTCGCGATCTGCACCGAGATCCAGTCGGAGATGCGACGGCTCGAACAGCTCATCCGTTGGGCGAACGAAAAGGCGCTCGCGCTCCCGTCGGCCCCGTTCTGGGATCGGATCGGTGAGACGCCGAGCATCGAACGCCTGCTGGTCATCCGCTCGACGCGCTCGAACCGTGAGATCGCTACTCGCTTCGCGGAGACCCTCGGCGTCGCCTATCCGGGTCGCACGAGCGACGCCTACCGCGCGCTCACGACGGCCGACTCGGCATGGCCAGGGCCGACGCTTCTTTGGGCCGACGTCCGCGGCGACCTCACCACGATCCTCGATCGACCGCCACGCGGCGTCGCAGTCGGGCGTTAGGTGTCCCGGTCGAGCAGGGCGCGCACTTCCGTGAGCGACCCGGCGCGCAGTGCTCGCCTTGCCAGGGTTTCACAGGCCGATCGATCCAGACCGGCAAGCGTGCTGCGGACCGACGCGATCGCGCCCGGGGTGACGCTCAACTCCTCCACGCCTAGCCCGACGAGCAGTGGCATGACCGAGGGATCGCCAGCCGCCTCCCCGCAAACGGCGACGTGTCGCCCGTGGAGGCGCGCCGCCCGGACCACGCCGTCGATCAGCCGCAGGATCGAAGGTTGCAGCGGTGAAGCGAGATCGCCCAGCTCGGGGTTAGTCCGGTCGGCCGCGAGCGTGTACTGGACAAGGTCATTGGTCCCGATCGACAGAAAGTCCGCTGCTTCGGCGAACACATCGGCCATGACCGCCGCGGCGGGCACCTCGATCATGACCCCGAGCCGTATCGCGCGGGGACGCACGCCGGTCGCGGTGGAGACGGCTGCGACGACCGCGTCGAGCCGCGATCTCACAGCCTCCAGCTCCTCGCGCGTGGCGACCATCGGGACCATGACGCGCAGCTCGCCGTCACTCGCAGCCTCGACGAAAGCGCGCAGCTGATCGTCGAGCAGATCGGGCTGGCGTTGACCAAGTCGGACGCCGCGGACGCCCAGGGCCGGGTTCGCCTCGGCAGGCCCATGCTGCCACGACGCTGGCTTGTCGCCGCCGACGTCAAGCGTCCGGAACACGATAGGCCGATCGCCGAACTTGGCACGGATGTGCGCGTAGGTCGCTCGCTGTTCATCGACGGTCGGGGGCGTGTGTCGACCCAGGAACAGGAGCTCGGTCCGGACGAGTCCGATACCGTCCGCGTCGGCCTGGGCGGCCGCCGCCGCCTCGAGTGGCGACGAGACGTTTGCCATGACCGCGACGCCGTGCGTGGGCGCTCGGTCACCGCCGGCTATCGGCGATGAGGTCGCCGCCGATCGGAGCGCTGCCATGGTCTCCGGCGCGGGCTCGACGAGGAGTCGGCCGGTCGACCCGTCGACCGCGACCTCGATGCCGTTCGGCACGGCCGACGATCGCTTCGCCGAGCCCGAGGACCAGCGGGATGCCGAGCGCGCGCGCGACGATCGCCGCGTGGCCGGTCGAGGTCCCACCCGCCATCGCGATCCCTGCGACGAGCTCTCGACGGAGCGACGCGACCGCTGACGGATCGAGGTCGGCGGCGATCAGCACCGCGGGATGACCGTCGGCGTGCCACAGATCCGGACGCCGTTCACCGCGAAGGAGCGCAGCAACCCGTCGGCCGATGTCTCGAACGTCCGCGGCGCGCTCTCGGAAATAGTCATCGTCGACGCCGGCAAGGCTATCCGCATGGCGGGCCGTCACGCTCATGATCGCGTCGGCGGCCGGTATGCCGGCCGAGATCTCGTCGAGCGTCGGATCGACGATCCCCGGATCCCGCGCGAACAAGGCCTGCGCGACGAAGATCGCCCCGACTTCCTCGCCGGCACGCGTCGTCGTCTGCTCGGCGAGGTCGGTGAGCTCTGCGGCCGCCGTTTCGAGCGCTGCCCGGAGTCGGTCGGCCTCAGCAGCCGGATCGGCGGGCACGGCCAGGCACCGTGTCCGCGCCCACCCCGGCCGCGCCGCCCGCCACCGGGCGGCTCCACGACCAGCGCACGCCCGAACCCGACACCCGGAGCACCGGCCCGACCGACGAGCACCGGGCCAGGCATTCGGGCCCCGGTCGCGGTACGAGCCTGGGCCACGGTCCGTGCCACCGTTCGCTCCACGGGATCAGTCGCCACCGGCGACATCGGCCAACGCCCGCAACAGGAGAGCGGCCGAGGTGGCTCCGGGGTCCTGATGCCCGATCGAACGCTCGCCAAGGTAGGAGGCGCGGCCCTTGGTGGCGAGCATCGGGATCGTGGCGGCGGCCCCTTCCTCGGCGGCATCCGCCATGGACCGGGTCACAGCGCCGATGTCACCGCCTGCATCAGATGCCTCACGTCCGGCGGCGACCGCCGGCATCAACGCGTCGAGCATGGTCTTCTCACCGGCCACGCCCTTGCCGAGCGACTGGATCCCACCGATCGCAGCATCGAGACCTGCGAGCAGCGCATCCCTGCCATTCGTGTCTCCGGGCAGGGCGGCAATGGCTCCGCCGGCCCGCATGAGAGCCGTGCCGTACAGCGGACCGGCAGCGCCACCAACGGTGCTGATCAGCGTTCGGCCGGCCGCCCGCAGGCGTGCGGCGCCGATGCCAAGCTCGCCATCGCCCTCGGGTCGTTCTCCATCGAGGCTCGCGACGATAGCGGTGAACCCGCGGTTCATGTTGGTCCCGTGATCCCCGTCGCCGATGGCCTGGTCCAGCGCCGTCAGGGTGGCGGCCTGATCGTGCAGGCGGGAGGCGGCGAGGCGCAGCCAAGCATCGATGACGTCGATCATGGATGGGTACCTCGACTGCGGGCGTCGTGCCCGAGTCTAGAAGACGACAGTTCCCTGTGGAGCCCGTGCGAGGTGGAGGCGGCCGCCGCACCGGAGGGAGGGAGGATGGTGCGGCGGCCGCTCGTTGGAGCTTCGGCGTCACACCCCCCAGCGCAGGGCCGGGGTATGGACCGGGGCGTCCCACCAGCGGCTGAGCTCTTCGTCGAGCCGCAGCAGGGTCACCGAGAATCCGGCCATCTCGAGGCTCGTGATGTAGTTCCCGACGAGCGAGCGCCCGATCGAGATGCCCTGCCCGCCGAGGATCTTCGCGACGCTGTTGAACGCCACGTAAAGCTCGATGAGGGGTGTGCCACCCATGCCGTTGACGAAGGCCAGGACCGTGTCGCCGCGGCTCAGTCCCAGGTCTGACACGATCGGCGACACAAGCCACTCGGCCATGTCGTCGACGGGGCAAGCTTTTCGCGCCGGCGGCCAGGCTCGCCGTGGATGCCGATGCCGACCTCGACCTCGTCGTCGGGCAGGTCGAATGTCGGCGTGCCGGCGGCGGGGACGACGCACGACGTCAACGCCAGACCCATCGACTTGCCCTGGTCGTTGACCTTGGTCGGCGGTCGCCGCGACCTCGGACAGTGATCCGCCGGCCTCCGCATGGGCGCCCGCGATCTTTTCGAGCAGGACGGTGACGCCGACACCACGCCGCCCCGCCGTATAGAGCGAGTCCTGGACCGCGACGTCGTCGTTCGTGACGACCGTCGCGACCTCGATGTCGCCCGCCACGAGCTCGGCCGCGAGCTGGAAGTTCAGCACGTCGCCGGTGTAGTTCTTGACGATATGGAGGACGCCGGCGCCCCCGTCGACGGCGCGGGTCGCGGCCTCCATCTGATCGGGCACCGGCGACGTGAAGACGTTCCCGGCGGCCGCCGCGTCGAGCATCCCCAGACCGACGAAGCCGCCGTGGAGCGGTTCGTGACCCGAGCCGCCGCCCGAGATCAGGGCGACCTTGCCCTGCCTCGGCCCGCCGGCGCGGAGGACGAGATTCTGGCTCAGGTCGACCTTCACCACGTCGGGGTGCGCCGCCTGAAGGCCGCGCAGGCTCTCCGGGACGATGTCGTCGATATCGTTGATGAGCTTCTTCACCCGGCTGGGTGCGTTGGTGGCCATCGCGTTCCTCCTAGGATTGTCGGGCAATCGTGAGCGGGTATGGGTCAGCCCTGAGCACGCGCCTCGGCCGCGACGGCACTCGGCGCTGGCGCCGGAACCTCGCGCCCGATGAACTCGTACAGGAAGGCGCCGACGACTCCACCGATCGTCGATCCGAAGATGTACACGACCACGAGCTGGTCGACCGGGACCGGGGTGGCACCGATCGCCTGGCCGAGGATGGCCGGCCCGAGCTCGCGGGCTGGGTTGAGGGATGCTCCGGTGATCGGACCGACGAGGATGATGATCCCGTAGACGATGAAGCCGATGACCAACCCGGCGAAGCCGGCAGGGGCCTTGCCCGAGACCGCTGCGCCGAAGACCGTGAACACGAGGATGGCCGTGCCGATGACCTCGGCCGCGAACCCGACCGCGAGACCGGCGTTGGCGTTGACCGAGACGGCTCCCAGGCCGAGTTTGGCTGGGTCATTGCCGGTCAGGATGATCAGCGTCAGCCCGGCACCGACGAACGCGCCGACGAGCTGAGCGACGATGTACCCGCCGGCGGTCCGGCCGTCGATCTTTCGGGTGGCCAGCAGGGCGATCGTGACGGCCGGGTTGATGTGGCAACCGCTGATGTGGCCGATCGAGTAGACCGCCGCAAAGATCGCGAATGCGAACGAGAACGAGATGGTCGACAGACCGGCGGTGCCGTCGATGCCGGTGCCGCCGGCAGGAGATGTGAGGAAGACAGTGAGCGGCACGGAGCCCGCTCCGATGAACACGAGGATCGCGGTGCCGATGGCTTCGGCCGTCAGCTTCTGGGACAAGGTGGGGGACGACATTCGCTGCTACCTCCTCCGAGAGTGATGGGTCAGCCGGACTGGCTGACGTACGGGGCGAGCTCCGCCTGGAGGGCGGCTAGGGCGGCGTCGGCGTCTGGGCCATCGGCCGCAAGGGTGATCTCGGACGACGGCCGGATCGTCATACCGAGGAGGGCGATGAGGCTCTTGGCGTCGGCTTCGCGACCGTCCTGACGAAGGACGATCCGGCTGGCGAAGCGAGTGGCGGCCTGGACGAACCTGGCGGCTGGCCGTGCATGGAGCCCGGACGGGTCGATGACGACGAGGCGGATCTCCGACATCGTCATGCCCGTGGCAGCTTGGCCATCGTCGTGGCCGACTCGGCCGCCGCCACGACCTCGTCGATCGTGGCGCCAACGCTGGCCTGGACCGCGGCGAGGACGGCGCCTTCGACGAGCGGGGCCTCGGTGACTCGGACCCGCTGCCGATCGGTGGTCGTCAGGTCCTCGAGCGCGAGCTCGAGGCTCAGGGCGGCGCTGCCCAGGTCGAGCAGGACAACGGCAGCGTCGGCGCGGTCGAGGACGAAGCGGACGGCCTCGGCGATACGTGGAGCGCTGGTGCCGAGGCGTCCATCCTCGGTCCCACCGGCGGTCGCCACGGGGACGTCGGCGCCGGCCACCTGGGCGACCATGTCACGCAGACCGTCGACGAGCGTGCCGCTGTGGGAGACGAGGATCAGGCCCACCAAGCGCGCCTCCTTTCATCTGCCGGGTGGGTTGCACCCGGGTTGCTGGTTGGAGGCGATGTTCTGCCGGAGGTCATCAAGAAGAAAGCAAGATGGCATCAAGAGGTCCGCAGAACGGCGCCACCCGAGCGCGGGCAGGCTGGTCTGGCCCGGCGGGCGCATTGCCTCGGGCGCCGCAGACCGACTATCGTCGGCCGACCGTGTCCGCGCTGCCATCCGCCACGCCCGACGATGTGATCGATGCGGCTGTCGTCCGGGCGGCCCTCCGACGATGCCGAGTCGTCGTCGAACGCCACGCCGACTACCTGACGCGGCTCGACACGGTGCTGGGCGATGGCGACCACGGCGACAACCTCGTCATCGGGTTCCGGGCCGTCGAGGCGATGCTCAACGACATGCCGCCAGCGACGCCGCCCGGCGAGCTGCTCCGGGCCGTCGGCCATCGACTGGTGGCGGCCGTCGGCGGAGCGTCCGGGCCGCTGTACGGCACAGCGTTCCTCGAGGCGGGCGTCACCGCCGGCGATGCACCTTCGCTCGACCCGGCCGCGCTCGGGCCGATGCTCGTGGCAGCCGCCGAGGGCCTGGCGCGCCGTGGACGCTGCACGGTGGGCGACAAGACGATCCTCGACGCGCTGCGGCCGGCAGCGGACACGTTCGTCGATGCGACGTCACGCGGCGAATCCCCGGGTCACGCCACGGCCGCCGCCGTGTGGTCGGCAGCGAGGGGGATGAGATCCACGCGGTCACTCGTCGCCCGGCGCGGTCTGGCGCTTCGGCTCGGCGATCGGTCGATCGGTCATCTCGACCCCGGCGCCGTCTCATGTGCGCTTCTCCTGCGTGCGATCGCCGATGGGTGACCCGACGGCACGGCCGGACGCGGCCGGACTCCTGGCCCGCATCGATGCACTCGAGCGCGACCGACGACGCGCCTTCGATGACGCCCAGAGGGAGGCGGACGCCCTCTTCGCGCAATACCAGCTGAGCCAGCTGATCGCGACCGGCGGGACGCTCGGGGAGCTTTCCGGCTTCGGTCCTGCTCGAGCTCATCCGGCTCGCCGACGCCGCAGGCGGAGCGTTGTGGATCGGCGGCCCCGATGAGCGTTCCGTCACCTTGGTGTCCGTGACGGGGGCTCAGGACGGCAACCCGGTCCCGACGGATTTCCCGGACGTCGACGCGCTGCAGGCCTGGACGGCCACGTGGCCGGGCGCGCGAGGCGTCACGCTCGGCGATGGGGCCCTGCGCGCCGCATTCGCTGTATGGCCAACGACTGGGCGACAGCTCGACGAGGACGGCCTCCGGATCGCCCTCCTCGCACGGCACGAATTGGTGGTGGCGTTCGAGGGCGCCCGATTGCGACAGGCGCTCGAACGCGAACGACACGAGCTCGGCGCCATCGTCGAGGGGGCGACCGATCTCATCCTGCAGGTCGACGCGGAGGGCTGCGTCGTGCGACTCAACCCGGCCGGCGAGCGGCTGCTCGGCACCACAGCCGAGGCGGCCATCGGGCGGAGCTGCGGGGACGTCCTCGGCTGCGAGATCGCCGGTGGGCACACGCTTGCCGACTGCCCGCTTGCCGAGGTGCGCCGCAGTGGCGACCCCATCGCCTACCGTGAGTCCGCCGTCCGTGGTCAGGCCGGCTCGCCCGTCCGGGTGGCGGGCAGCTATGCCGTCACGGTCTCCGGCGCGAGCGACGGGGGCGACACGCGGGCCACGGCGATCCTTCGCGACATGAGCGCCGTGCAGGCCCTCGAGGAGCTCCGGGAAGGGTTCGTGGCGACCGTCAGCCATGAGCTGCGGACGCCGCTCGCCCTCATCCGCGGCTACGCGGAAACGCTACTCCACCTACCGCTCGAGCCCGAGCAACAGCGCGCCTACGTCGAGCGGATCGACGATGCGACCACCCGGCTGGCCGCCCTCGTCGACCAGGTGCTCGACGTGACCCACCTGCAGGCCGATCCGCTCATCCTCGAGCGCCGGGCCACGACTTTCGATGCGCTGGTCGCCCGTCTGCGCGGAGACCTCACGATGACGCGCCAGGAGGAGCGTCTCGTCGTGGACGCCGCCGATGACCTGCCCACGATCGAGGTCGACATCGCGCGGGTGGGCCAGATCCTCTCAAACCTGGTCGGCAACGCCCTCAAATACGCGCCCGACGGCAGTCCTGTGGTCGTTGGGGCGATGCTCGCCGGGCCATGGCTTGCTATCACCGTCGACGACGAGGGCATCGGCATCCCCGAGGCGGACCGCGTGCTCGTTACCGAGCCGTTCCATCGCGCCTGGAACGTGCGCGAATCGCGAATCCCGGGGACCGGCCTGGGGCTCTTCATCTGCCGACGCCTGGTCGAGGCGCATGGCGGGGAGCTGACAGTCGGCGACCGGCCCGACCACCGGCCCGGCACGAGAGTCCGGATCACGCTGCCAGTGGCCCTCTCCGAGGTCGGCGATGGCTGAGACCGTCCTGATCGTCGAGGACGAGCCCGAGTTCGCAGCGCTCGTCGAATTGTGGGTCGGGCAGGCCGGCTACCGAACCGTCACGGCACGTACCGGACCCGACGCCCTGCGCCGCTTCCACGATGAGCGCCCCGACCTCGTCGTCCTCGACGTCGCGCTGCCCGGCCTGGACGGCTGGCAATTGCTCGAGCGCCTTCGCGAGTTCAGCCGCGTGCCGATCCTTATGGTCACCGCCCGCGGCTCGGAGGCGGAGAAGATCCGTGGCCTGAAGCTCGGGGCGGACGACTACATCACGAAGCCGGTGTCCTTCCCAGAGCTCCTCGCCCGCGTGGAGGCCGCGCTGCGTCGGGCGGGGACCAGCTCCCCGGAGCGACCGCGACGGCTCCGACATGGCGAGCTCGCGGTCGACCTCGACGAGCATCGTGCGCACCTGCGAGGCGTGGAGATCGGCCTCACGCCGACCGAATTCCGCCTGCTCGCCTTCCTCGTGGAGCACGGCGGTCAGCTGGTGACCCATCGCCAGATGCTCGGCGGAGTCTGGGGCGCCGGGTACGACCGGGACGTTCACCTGCTGCGCATGACGGTTCGCAACCTGCGCCTCAAGCTGGACGCGGTGGCGCCCGGCGAGTCGATGATCGCGACGGAGTACGGCTTGGGCTACCGCCTGGTCGGTCCGCGAGCGACTAACGCTGCACCCGGCTGATACGGCGAGACGAAAGTCGGCCACGTTCGGCGCAGCTACGCGCCGGTAGAGCGGCAGACTACGCGAGCGATGAGCGCGGCCCGCTAGGGTGCGCTCGACGCCGATCAGCCGTCACCCGCCATCTGAGGTCACCCGCCATGTGAGGTAGGTGGCATGCGTCGCTCGCTCAAGTTTCCGCTCGTCCTGGCCGTCGTGGTCGCCCTCGGGCTCGTCGCTCCGGCGACGGTCGCCGCCGGAAACGGGGACGGCTCCCGGAAGGAAGTCGTCACCTTCGTCAGTCGCGCCGAGCTGATCGCGAAGGGCCTCATCGTGCCCGCGACGGGTAGCAGCTCGGCCGGGACCCAGGCCCTGTGCGTCTGGGACTGCATCTACGTCAAGAACCGGCGATACCTCCGCACGTTGAAACCGTTCGTGACGATGGTCCAGGGCAACGGCCCGACCACGATCGCCATCGATATCACCCGGACCGTCAAGAACAGCTTCTCGGCGAACGTCAGTGTCAGCGCTGAGGTCGTGACCGCCGGCGTCGGTTTCAACGTGGAGCGATCCGAGTCCGTGGCATATCGCTCCAGCACCACTGTGCCGAACGGGGCGTGCTGGACGATCCGCGCCTACAACGTCTTCTTCGAGTACAGCTTCGAGGTCTGGCAGGAGCCGTTCATCGGTTCGGACAGGAAGATCGGGACCGGCACCGCGCGTGACTTCCAGGGCATCGAGTTCCGCCTGACGAAGTGGTGCTGAGGGCAGCCGTCGTCGGCTTGGTCGTGATCGCGGCGTTGGCCTGCGCCGCCCCGCCGCCATCGACTCAGCCGGCTGCGCCGGCTGCGGAGATCGCAGTCACCGCACGGTGGGTGGCCGACGATGGATCGGTCCTCGCGCTCAACGTCGTCGTCGCAGCCGGCACCGACCGCCGACGGTTGCCGGCCATCGCCCAGGAGCTCCGGCGCGCGCGACCGCGCAGCCGGGTGATCGTGACGTTCTTCGATGATGCCGCCGGCCCGGAGCGCTACGTCATCGGGCATGTGCCGACCGGCGACGAGCCGGTGATCGCGTCGGGCGGCCCCACCTGGCTCGGGACGTTCGATCTCCCAGCCGACTCGGCTCCGACAGGGTCAGGGCAGCCGAGCGGTGATCGCCAGCGGGTCGACGGCACGGATGGCCCCGTCGGTGGGCTTGAGCTCGAACCCCGCGCCTTCGAGGAGCCGACGGGCGATGGACGCTCGAAGACCGCGGTCAAGCGGCTCGATGACGTCGCGCTCGGCGAGCGTCACGCTCGCTAGCGTGCCTGACACGGCGTGCTCCGCGAGCAACCGGCCGGCGAGACCCTGCCCACGGAGCGCTGGGGCGACGCCGAGTCCCAGCAGCTCCATCGCCCCGTCTCGCGGATCCGCCGGCGCCGAGACGGCGAGGCCGACGACGCTCGTTCCGACGACCGCCGCCGAGACGCGGGCCGGATCAGCTGACATGAGCCCCGCCGCGATCAGGTCATGCGCGCTGGCCGGATCGGCCGGCGCCACAACTCCCGGCTGCAGGGCGAGTCGCGCCCAGGTGTCGACGTCGACCGACCGGACGATGGTCGGGGTTCCCGCCATCTGATCCACTGGCGCGGGCATCAACCCGGAAGCGGGCACCATCGGGTTCCACCACCCACGGTCCACGGCCTCCCTGACGAGCCGCGGGACCGTGGCCCAGCGGACGAGGTCGGCCACCTCGAGCGCCGCGAGGTGGAACGCGGCCTGTTCCGGGTCAAGGTCGTCATCGGCGATCGCGCCGTCATCGAAGGTCTCGGGGAGCGGCACTTGCCCGTACCGTGTCGCCTCGGCCGTCCATCGTTCGCGCCACTCCCCCGGCATCGAAGCCGGCACCTCGAGATGCGCCCCGGCCAGCCAGGTCAGGGACCAGGTCCGGGGCACCACCCGGTACGCGTCGTAGCCGCCGCCGCCGGTCGCGAGCCATCGACCACGCGCAAATCGATGCGCCAGCTGGTCGACCAGCCGCGCCGCCCGTCCGTGGCCCGTCGTCGTGACGTTCAGATGCGCGAGCGGATCCCAGGCGTGCGAGTCCGCCCCGTGCTGCGACACGATCAGGTCCGGCCCGAACGAGGCGGCCAATTCGGGGAGCAATGTCTCCAGGATGGCCACCCACGCCCGATCCCCGGTGCCCGGCAGGAGCGGGACGTTGACAGAGGTACCCGCGGCGACGCCTTCCCCCACTTCCGCGACATCGCCTGTGCCGGGGAACAGGTACCGACCGCTCTCGTGGATCGAGAACGTCAGCACGCCTGGGTCGTCCCAGAACAGCGCCTGGACGCCGTCGCCGTGATGGACGTCGAGGTCGATGTACAGCACCCGTAACCCGTCCCGGCGTGCACGCGCGATCGCCAAAGCCGGGTCGTTGTAGATGCAGAAGCCGGACGCGCGCGCGCGCATCGCGTGATGCAGGCCGCCACCCGGGTGGAAGGCATGCTCGACATCCCCGCGGAGGATGCCTTCCATGGCACGCAACGAGCCACCGGCCACCGACGCGGCCGCGTCATGCATGCCCGGGAACGGCGGGTTATCGGAGATCCCGATCCCCGCCTCGGAGAATCCGTACGGATCAACCGAGAACCGCTTCACCACCTCGAGGTACTCGGCCGCGTGACACAGCAACAGGTCCTCGTCGGGCGCCGGTTCGGGCGCCAGACCCGGCTCCGCGCCGACCGCACGTAAAAGGTCGATCCCCGGCCCGAAACGGCGCGGCGTCAGCGGATGGTCGGGCCCGAAGTCGTAGTCGGTGGAGCGTGGCCCGTAGACGAGCAGCATGACCGGCACGATAGCGGGTGCCGCCGCGCTACCATCCGCGGATGCAGGACATCGGTCTGGTGCTCATCGTGATCCTCGCGCTGGTGCTGCTGTGGCGCGGGCCGAAGACGCTGCCCAAGCTCGGTCAAGCGCTCGGGCGGGGCGTTCGCGAGGCGCGTGAAGAGGCATCCAAGGCGCAGGCCGAGATCCAGGCGCGCGCGTCCGACGAGTCGTCGCCGACCGCCGACCCGGACCAAGCGGCGGCGGACGGACCGACAGGCGCGCCAAATGACGCGCCAGACGCGCCGGCGGACACCCCGCCGGCCGACCGCAGGCCGCCCGACACGGCGTGACCCCGGACGAGCTCGAGGCTCTCATCCGGCGACCCGGCCCGGGTCCTCATCGAACGACGATCGAGATCGACGGCGTCCCGACGGAGACGCTCGCCGACCTGCCACCCAAGCGTGACGGCCTGCTGTTCGTCGGGCTAAACCCGTCGCCGGTCAGCGTCGCTGCCGGCCACTACCACCAGGGGCGCCTCGGGCAGAGGTTCTGGCAGCGGCTGATGCACACGGGCATCATCCCGCCCCGCACTGACGTCACCGAGGCGGACGACGCCCTCGTCGCGGCCGGCCACGGGATCACCGACCTGATCAAGCGCCCGACGGCCCGGGACGAGGCGACCGACGATGCGCTACGCGAAGGGGTCGGGCCGCTCTGGCAGAAGATCGCGCTCTGGCGACCGGGCGCGATCGTGTTCATCTATAAGCGAGTGGCCCAGACCGCCGCCGGCCGCGAGCTGGACGAGCCGTGGGGTCAGCTGAAGGGCGTGGCGCTGGCCGGTCGCCCGTGCTTCCTCATGCCGGGTCCGTACGCGACGACCGAGCAGGTCGACGAAGGCCTCAACCTGCTGCGGAACCTGGCAGCGTCGCTTCCTGTGGATCGACCGTAGGCTCGTCCGCGGACGTTTTCGAGACCGGCGCGCCCGGCGACGGCAAACCCAGCCAGAACGCGACCAGCAGCAGCACCCATGCAACAAGCGACGCGTAGCTCGCGACATTCACGATCGTGATCCACGGCTCCCCGGTGCCGAGGACGGCCCCGATCGCCAGCCGCACCGCGAACAGTAGGGTTGTGGCGATCCCGGCCATTGCCCACGCACGCCGGGGCACCTCGCCCGACAGCCAGCCGCCGACCGTGACCGTCACGAGATAGGCCCACGCCAGCGTCACGAGCAAGCTCACGACGAAGCTGATGGCGAGCTGGAGGAGATCCCCTGGGGCGGGTGTCCCAGTGAGCAACGGAACGATGGACGCGATCGACACGACCGCGCTGACGACCCCGAGCGCTACGAGCCAGAACATCAGCGGGCGCTCCGCTGCGCTGCGTTCCTGGCGGCGCGCGCTCGACAAGCCCGCTCCGGTGTAGAGCGCGGCGAACATCCCGAGCAGGGCCGTGAACACTCCGAACGCGACGACCGCCGGCGTGGCCGGGCTGACCGCGTCCGGGGTGAAGGCGATGAGCGCCTCGAAGATCGCGCCGTCGAAGACTTCCAGGAGCTCTGCGAACGCGAACAGGGCGACGCCGAACACAAGCAACGGCACGGTTCGTCGCGCGTCTGGATGGCGGGCGAACAGTGCGACCCCGAATAGCGGTGCGACGACGCCCGGAATGAGACCGAACAGGAGCGCCGATACGGCGTTCAGGTCCACGATCGGGTACTGCGCCGTCCACCGGCGCCAGACGCTCCACAGGATGAACACAGCGACGAGACCGAACACGAACACCCAGATGGACTGCCGAGTCAGCACGTCGGGCAGGTGCGGACCGCGTGCTTCAGGGATCGGCGGTTCGGTGGTGCCGTTGGTCATGCGGGCCAGTCTAGTGGGGGAGTCGAACGGTCACGGGTGTCCACCAAGCCTTCGCGCGGTTGGCGCGGCCGCGGAGAGGCGCGCAACCGACGCACGCCACGCCTCATCGTCGATCGGGCCAGGGATCATGCGGGCACCCCGGCCACCGTCCAGGTCGCCCGTCACGACGAACTGCCCCTCCCCGATCACGAACGCCAGGCCCTCCGGACAGACCCGGCGTCGACACGACCCGAACCGGAACGTCGCCGGCGTCGATCGATGCCCATCCTCGACCTCGTCCACGACGTACGGCAGGTGGCGGCCGCCGGTGACGACCGACGTGCACCTCGATACCGAGCTGCTCCCGCAGCGACTCAGCACCGCCCGCGTGATCCGGCTCGGCGCTCGTGAGGCGATCGCCTCGATCCGACCTCCCCGCCGCGCGGCCTCGTCGACCGCGCGATCGAGACCCGGACCGGTCGGATCGCCCGGGTCGATCAGACACCCCCTTGCGCCCGACGAGATACGCGTTCACTGGCTGGCCGGCGACGCCGCCACCGGCCGGCATCTCGATGCGGACGATGTCGTCCCCGATCTCCTCGACACCGACCTCCCCGAGCCGCCCCGGAGCCAGGCGCGCCCGTATCTCGTCGATCGACGAAACGTGGAGCAGTTGCGTCAGCGTCGTCGACGTCGGCAGCCACATGCCGAGCTCGCCTCGCGCCATCGACTCCAGAGCATCGACCGGTCGATGCCAGCCATGCGCGACGACCTCCTCACCGACCAGCGTCGCCTCCGCAGCCTCGGGCAAGTCTGCCGCGAAGAACCGCGCGTCGAATCGGCGCTCCATGATCGGCGGCGTGACCCAGCGCGACAGTGGCACGAGTCGATCCGTGCGCAAGCGCAGGTCGAACGCCTCGGCGATCGCGGGGAAGACGTCCGCAGACGCCAGCAGTCGATGGCGCGCCGCCGCGAGGTCCACGCCAGCCGGATGGTCCGCCAGCAGCACGCCGACCTCCTCGAACGCCTCGCGGATGGCCGCCACGTACGCGGCGAGGGCCTCGGTCGGCGGCAGGTCTCCGCCGAGGGCGGCCGCGGCCTCGCCACCGCTGACCACGGATCGCGCGAGCAGACGCGGGTCCGCATCGGCGTCGTCGACGCGTCCGCCCGGGAAGACGTGCATGTCGGGTGCGAAGACCATCGACACCGGCCGACGCGTCAGCAACACCTCGAGGCCGGACGTACCGGGTCGGAGCAGCACGACGGTCGCGGCAGGCAGGGGCGTCGACACAGCGCCATCCTCGGAGCATGGCGCGGACATTCGGACTGCTCGGCGTTCCGTCGAGCGCCGGCGCCCGGACACCGGGTCAGGAGAAAGCCCCCGCCGCCTTGCGCGCCGCCGGCCTCCTCGAGCTTCTCGACGCGACAGGCATGGAGGTGCGTGATCGCGGCGATCTGCCGCTGTTTCGTTGGCGTCCCGATCCCACCACTCGCGCGCCTCAGAACCTTGCGGCGGTCGTGTCTGTCGCCTCGGAGGTGGCCGGGTCGATCGAGGGAGTGGTCCGAGGGGGAGAGATCCTGCTCGTCGTCGGCGGGGACTGCACGATCACGGTCGGCGTGATCGCGGGGATGCTACGAGCCGGACTCGATCCGAGCCTGCTCTACGTCGACGGCGGCGTGGATCTCTACGTGCCCGAGACGCAACCCGCCGGCCACATGGACTCCATGGGCGTGGCGCATCTCCTCGACGAACCGGGTGCCGCTCGCGAGCTGGCCGGCATCGGAGCGACCACGCCGATGCTCGAGCCGAGCAAGGTCATGTTCTTCGGTCAGAGCGCGGTGTCGGTGCGGCCGTCGGAGGATCCCCAGGACGTCGAGGGGGTCGTGTTCGCCAGGCACGCCTTCCGCAGCTATCCGCAAGAGGTCGTCGCGGGTCGTCCGTCCGAGGCCGCCACTGAAGCCCGCGCCGTCATCGAGCACGACGCCGGGCCGTTCATCGTGCATTTCGATGTCGATGTGCTCGACTTCCCCGATTGCCCGCTCGCAGACCAGCCGGAGGATCGGGGGCTTCTGCTCGATGAGGCGATGACGTGCCTTGCCGTTATCGCGGGCAGCTCCAAGTTCGGTGGCCTGGTGGTCACCGAGATCAACCCGGACCACGCGGACCACGGCGGCGCGACGCTGAAGCAATTCGCGGCGGGATAACCGGAGCTCTGGCCGGCGGCTCGACCCAGGGCTAGGTCGTCGGGTTCGGCCGTCAGCTGGTGGATCAGGCGATACGGCGTCGACACCGGCATCGAGCAGACGAAGTCGCGGCAGACGTAGGCGGTCGGACGTCCGTCGATCAGGGGCCGGTCGTGGAGCAGGGCGACTGCCGAGTCCCGCGGCGGACGTCGGTGATGCCACGGCCAGGACCTGGAACGGTCGCCACTCGGGACCAGACCAGCCCGAGGATGTGCCGCGTCGAGTCGTCAGCGGGGTCGCCGATGACCGCCACCTCGACGGCTCGCCCGCCGC
The DNA here is from genome assembly GCA_963780425.1 of uncultured Chloroflexia bacterium. Lineage (GTDB taxonomy): Bacteria > Chloroflexota > Limnocylindria > Limnocylindrales > CSP1-4 > SPCO01. Next base: position 26,871 of record CAWABZ010000018.1, read on the forward strand.
GAACGGGCCGCCACGAGCCACTGGGCGAAGCCGGTCGGGTAACGGGTCGATGAACGACGCGACCGTGCCGATCGCCCGTTCCGCGGCGTCGCGATAGCGCCCCTCGCCGGTCAGCGCCGCAAGACGGAGCAGGACGATGGCGGCCATCGCGCCGCCAGGGAGCGCGTTGTCCTGGAGTCCTTTGGGCGCGTGATCAGCGGTTCGTGGTCGTCGGCGGTGTCGAAGAAGCCGCCGGCCGGGTCGGCGAATCGCTCAGGATCCGGTCCGCCAGCCGCGCGCGAGCGCGAACCAGCGCTCCTCGAAGGTCGTCTCGTACAGCGCCAGCAAGCCCTTCGGCGAGATGGCGTGGTCCTCGAGCACGCCCCGCCCGACCGCGCGACCGTCCTTCCAGGAGCGCAGCAGCGGCCGGACGGCGTCGACAGCCCGTCGACGATCGTCGGCGGCCGCCGTTGCCGCGGCCGTGTAGCGCGCCGTCCGAGAGCCGGCCGGCCTCCGCGAGAGCCGCGATGGCCAGGCCGTTCCAGGCGGCGAGCGCCTTGTCGTCGCGGGCGGGCTGCGGTCGCGTCCCGCGTCGGGCGAGCAGCGCCGCACGCGACGCGGCCAGCGACGTCTCGAGCGAAGGCATCGTCGCGCGCCGCGGCTCGTTCGACGCGTCGCCAGACCCGCGACAGGATGGTGACGCCTTCCCAGTTGCCGTCCGTCGGTCACGTCGAACGCTCGTCGAAGGCGGCCGCCGCCTCGCGCGCCGAGGACGTCGCTGACCTCGGCCGCGGTCCACGTAAGGTGCGTCCCTCTTCACCGTCGGTGTCGGCATCCTGGCTGGCCGCGAATGCGCCGTCGGCACGGTCAGCTCGCGGAGCATGTAGTCGAGGGTCGCCGCGCGACCTCGCGGTATGCGCCCCGCCGGTGACCTGCCGAACGCGCAGGCGTGCAGGTACGCCCGGGCGAGCTGCGCGTTGTCGTAGAGCATCTGCTCGAAGTGCGGCACCAGCCAGCGGGCGTCGGTGGCGTAGCGGGGGAAACCACCGCCGAGCTGGTCGTGGATGCCGCCGTCGGCCATCGCATCGAGCGTAACCGGGCCATACGCCCGTGCCCGGTCCCCGCCGCCATCCGCCGGAGCAGGTACTCGATCGTCATCGGCTGCGGGAACTTCGGGGCCCCGCCCCACCACCGTTGGCAGCATCGAACGGAGCGTCCAGCGCCGTGTTGCGCGGACAAGAACTCGCGTCGATGACGGCCTCGCCGCCGCCCGACGCATCTGCGCGCCTGCTCGCGAGCGCCGTCAGACGCTGGCGGCGTCGCTCGACCTGTCCCGCTGCGTCCGCCAGGCCTCCGACGACTCCCGAGCACCTGGCGGAACGCCGGCATGCCGTGGCGTGGCTGGTCCGGGAAAGTACGTGCCGCCGTAGAACGGCCGGCCATCCGGGGTCAGGAAGACGCTCATCGGCCAGCCGCCGCCCCCGGTCATCGCCTGGACGGCGTCCATGTACATCGGCGTCGAGGTCGGGACGCTCCTCGCGATCGACCTTGATCGACACGAAGTCGGCGTTGAGGTCGGCGGCCGTCGCCTCGTCCTCGAACGACTCCCGCTCCATGACGTGACACCAATGGCAGGCGGCATAGCCGATGGAGAGGAAGATCGGGCGTCAAGGCGCGTCGCGCGGGCGGTGCATCTCCGCCCCAAGGCATACCAGTCGACCGGGTTGTGGGCGTGCTGAAGTAGGTACGGGCTGGTCTCGCCCGCGAGG
>CAWABZ010000019.1:0-36272 GCA_963780425.1 uncultured Chloroflexia bacterium
GCCGCGCCACGGGGTAGCCTTGCCCGATGCGCCATGTCGCAGTCCTGGGAGCGCCATCGAGCATCGGCCTCCGGCCGCACGATGAGACCGGTGCGCCGCAGGAGGTGAATCGCGCGCCCGAGACGCTCCGGGACCTGGGCCTGATCGAGCGGCTGGAGGCGACGGACCTCGGCGACGTGCTGCCGCCGCCCTACGAGGACTTCGAGCGTCCGCCCGGCAAGGCCCGGAACGAGGCGGGCGTGGCCACCTACAGCCGGTCGCTCGCCGATCGCGTCGCGGCCGGGATCGACGACGATCGGTTTCTCGTCGTCATCGGCGGCGATTGCAGCATCGTGCTCGGCTGCCTCCTGGGCGCAGGTCGTGCCCGTCGCGGCACGGGCTCCGACCCAGGCCGGATCGGGCTCGTCTATGTCGACGGGCACGCCGATTTCGCGAGCCCTGAGGAATCGATGACCGGGTCGGTCGCGAGCATGGGCCTCGCCCTCGCCGTGGGCCGCGGTGACACGCAGACTCGCGAGGCTGGCCGGTCCGGTGCCGCTCGTGCGCGGTGAGGACGTCGCGCTGATCGGGCGGCGCGACCAGGGCCAGTCGTACGGCCACGAGGCGCTCGCGGTCTCGGGCATTCGCGACCTGCCCTGGGCAACGATCGCGCCCGACGGGACCGCCGTCCGTCCGACCGCGCTCGCCGAGACGGCATCGACCGTTCTCGACCGTGTCGCCGCGAGCGACGTGAGCGGGTTCTGGATCCACGTCGACGCCGACGTGCTCAACCCCGAGGTCATGCCCGCGGTCGGGTCGCCCGAGCCGGGCGGTCCCGACATCGACGAGCTGGCCGCGCTGCTCGCGCCGTTGGTCGACCACCCGAAGGCGCTCGGCATCGCCCTCGCGCTGTACGACCCCTCGCTCGACCCCGATCGATCGTCCGCGGCCAGGCTCGTGGAGCTGCTCGCGCAGTCGCTCCTCGGTGGAGGACGACATGCCGCGCCGGCTTGAGATCGTCGGCGCGCCAAGCAGCGCCGGCGCGTACGCACCCGGCCAGGAGCGGGCGCCACAGGCCTATCGAGCCGCCGGGCTGCCTGGCTTCCTCCAGCAGCGCGGCATCGAGGTCGCCGACCGGGGCGACGTGCCCGGCTTCCGCTGGCGGATCGACCGGGAGCACGCGCGGGCCATGAACGCCGACGCCGCGGCCGGCGTGGCCAGCGCGGTCGCCGACCAGGTGGCCGCGAGCCTGTCGGACGGCTCGGCGCTGCTCGTCTTCGGCGGCGACTGCACCGTCGAGCTCGGCACGGTCGCCGGGGCCTCCCGTGGAACGCCGGATGTCGGCCTCGTCTACATCGACTACGACACCGACATGAACACGCCCCAGAGCGTCGAGGACGGCGCGCTCGACTGGATGGGCGTTGCCCACCTGCTCGGCCTCCCGGAAACCGTTCCCGGCCTCGCCGGGGTCGGCCCACGGACGCCGATGCTCCGCCCCGATCAGGTCCTCTTGTTCGCGAACGGCAGCTCGACCGACTTCGAGCGACGGAAGATCGCTGACCTCGGGATCGAAGAGGTCCGGCTGGCGCAGGTACAGTCCGACCCTGCGGGCTCCGCGCGCGGCGTCGCCGACGGCTGGGCGGGACGCTTCGAGCGCCTCCTCGTCCACGTCGACGCAGACGTCCTCGATTTCCTCGACTTCCCGATCGCCGAGGAGACCGTCGGTACCGGGGACTTCGTTTCGAGCAGCTCATGGCCGTACTTCAGGAGCTCGTCGCCGCGCCGAACTGGACGACGCTCACGATCTGCGAGGTCAACCCCGACCACGACCCGGACGGGTCCTCCATGCGCAGGCTCAGCGAAGCCCTCGCTGACGTCCTGTCCGGCGCCCTGGCCTTGTCGATGTCTGAGGGAGACTCGAGCGACGCCGCGAGAAGCTGGACGCCTGGTATCGAGCCGATCGGCCGCCTGGAGATCGACCGGCCACAACCGGCGGTCCAGCGCCTGCTCGAGCGGGTGCGTTCCACGGCGATGTCCTCGATGTCGGCGCGGCAGCGGCGAGACACCATGCCGCGGCCTCGCGTGGAGTGCATGTCCTCGGTGTCGACTGGGCAGCGGCAGCCGTGGAGATGGCACGGGGGAAGGCTGCCGAGCGGTCGCTCGACGTGACGTTCGAGGTGGCCGACGCGCTCCGACTGGATGGGCTCGGTCGGTCCTTCGACACGATCCTCGACTCGGCGCTGTTCCACACCTTCAGCGACGAGGCTCGACTGGAGTACGTGCCCAGCCTCGGGAGCGTAACGCGCGGAGGCTCGATGCTCTTCCTGCTCTGCTTCAGCGAACTCGAGCCGTGGGGCGGAGGGCCGCGACGGGTGACGCAGGCCGAGATCAGGGACGGGTTCGCCGACGGCTGGGTCGTCCGGTCGATCGTGCCGGAGCGCTACGAGATCAGGCTCCCGCGCGGCCACGCACTCGCCTGGCTGGCGACGATCGAGCGCCAGGGGCGCGATTAGCGACGTCGAGGGCTGACGCGTTGGCTCGGGCCGGGCGTGAGATTCCACGGGCCGGACGACGACGAGCAGTGCCAAATAGAACAGCTGTACTGGCGCGCCCGACAGGTGTTGGACGCGCGATTTCAACCTACGAGATCCCGATCGAAGGCCGCGATGAGTGGCTCGCCGCAGCGAGGTGGCCGGCTTGAGGCGCAGGGACGGATTTCTCGGAGCCGCCTCGATACGCGTACGCGTCGTTATGCTCCGCTCCCCGATGCTTCGCCCGCCGCCGGCGGGTCCTCGTGGTGGCCGCAGCTGGCGCGCACCATCAGCCGTCCGGGCAGGTAGGTCGTCCCCTCGGGCGGCTCGCCGCGGATCCGCGCCGCGAGCCGCCGGGCGGCAAGGAGGCCGATCTCCTCCACCGGGAGGGCGATGGACGTGATGGGCGGGTCGACGTACGCACCGCGTCGATCGCGCCGTAGCTCACCAGCGCCAGGTCGTCGGGGACGCGCACCCCGACTCGCCTCGCTGCGTCGATGACCCCGATGGCCAACTCATCGGCGACGGTCGCGATCCGGTCGGCGGCGCCGCGCTCGTCAGCGCCATCGCCGCCGCCGCCACGCCGGCTCCGATCGAGAAGTCGTCACACAGGACGACGTCGACACCCTCGAGAAGGCCGCCGCCCAGGGCCTGCTGGAAGCCGCGATGGAGTGCCGCCATGTTTGGGTATTCGAGCGACGGGGTCATGAACGTTACCCGTCGATGGCCGTGGCCGGCGAGGTGCTCGGCGAGCTCGTGCCCAGCGCCCGGATCGTCGAACCGGAACGAGTCCTCGACTTGGGTCGGCTGGTCGCAGTACACGACAGGGATGGTTCTGTCAGCGTCCTGCCCCTCGACTTCATCGTGGACGAGCCGTCCCATCGAGGCAGCGATGATGCCGCGGACCCCCGCCGTGACGAACTGCTGCATCTGCAGCTTAGACCGAACTACGCTGTTATCGGTCGCGGCGACGATCGTGAGCATCCCGGCCTCGGCCGCCCCGCGCTCCGCGCCGCGGAGGAACGGCAGGTAGAACGGGGTGTGCGCCGCGATGAGGACGCCCTGGGCGCGCATGGCTCCCGCGTACCTGGGCCGCGCCTGCCACAGGCCCGTGAACCCCCTGACCGTGGCCGAGGCGCCGCGGCGGACGGCGATCAACGGCGGAGGCGGGGCCAGGCTGCGGCGATCAGGCCGACCCGCAGGAGCGCCAGGGCGGGCGGGATGGGCAGGGCGTAGCCGTACCAGAAGACTGCCTCGATCGGGATCATGGCGACGGCAAGCACGGCTCCAGAGCGGCGTCCCCGCCACATCAACCACCCGCCCCACGCGACCGCTGCGGTGACACCCGCGTATCCGACGAGTGTCGCGGCGAACGCCTCGGGACTCAACGGGCCCCACCACGGGCCGCCATACATCGGGAACAGGTCGCCGAGCCACGGCAGTTCCCGTTCCCGGAGTGCATAGGCCGCGATCGGCAACGCGGGCAGCCCGTATCCGGCCGCGTACACCCAGCACACCACCGCTGCACCACGCGCGACACCGGGGACCGCCGCCGTCGCGGTCACGCGGTCCGCAGCCCCAGGGCGATCCCGATCCACGTGAACGCCGGTCATGTCCTGGCCTACGCCTCCGCTTCCAGCAGGGCCCTTAGCACCTGATCATCCCGTTCGACGTCGCGGCGCAGCACACGTCCCATGAACGGCTCGATGAGCCGACCCAGTCCGGAGAAGCGGAGTTGGACGCGACTGGTCAACGCGCTGGTGGAGGCGCTGGTCGGCTCGACGAGGTAGGACGCCTCTCCGGTCACTCCGCCCCCGGGCGGGATGTCGAAGGCGACGAAGCGACCGGGCTCGAACGCGACGAACTTGTTCCGCGACTCGATCCGCCGACCGGCGAACCGGCGAACGAAGCTGTGCTCTGACCCTACCCGGATAGGACCTGGTGTAAGGCGATGGACCTCGTCGAGCCCGGACTGCCAGCGCGGCGCGTTCGTCTGGTCGCTGACGAACGCAAACACGTCGGCGGCCGGCCGCCCGATCTCGATCCGTGTCTCCACGCTGATCATCCGTAGGTCCCTTCCCCAGTGACTGGCGGTATCACTAGTGTGCACTCTAGTGAGAGGTCGGATAGTATCGCCTTCGCGACGGATGTCAAGAGGTTCCGCATGGCCAGCCTGACCCGACGGGAGCGGTCCCGCGCCACCCACTGGAAGATCGTCGAGGCATCGCACCGCCTGTTCTCGACCCAGGGCTATGCCGCCACGACGATGGCGCAGGTCGCCGAGGCTGCCGGCGTCGCCGTCCAGACGGTCTACTTCGTGTTCCACACAAAGCCCGCCCTGCTCGCGCGGGCCATCGACTTCGCCGTGATGGGCCGGGATGACCCGCGTCCTCCTGAGGAGCAGCCGTGGTACCTGGCGATGACCGATGCCTCGGGGATCGCCGAGGCGGTTCGCCACCTGGTGACCGGTGTCGGCTCGATCATGCCAAGGGTGATCCCGCTCAATCTCGCGGCGCGGGCGAGTGACGATCCCGACCTGGCCAGGGTCATGGCGGAATCCGAGGCCTGGCGGGCCGATGGCTACCGGGTCATCCTCGAGATCCTTCGGAAGAAGGCACCGCTGCGCGATGGGCTCGATCCGGAGAGAGCAGCGCACCTGCTGCTCTTCTACGTTGGCGAGGACGCCTACCACTTCCTCGTCGGGACGTACGGCTGGCCGCACGACGACTGGGTGGATTGGTGCGTCACCACGCTCCTGGATCAGGTATTCGGTCTGGCCACGCCATCCGCAGGCATCCTCTCCGGCACGCAGCCGACGAACCACTGACGGTCGCTGGCCCCGAGATCGTGGGTGTCCGGCTGACCCAAGCGGCCTACGCGCACGGGTCGGCGCTGGCGCTGCCCGAAGAGATTGCACTGGCGCGCCCGACAGGATTCGAACCTGCGACCTTCGGCTCCGGAGGCCGACGCTCTATCCACTGAGCTACAGGCGCGCGGCCCCGATGATACCCGCTCGAGCTCGGTTAGACCTTCGGCTTCTGGTTTTACGCTCTATCGACGCGGCCTCGTCCATGCTCGGATGCCGGCCGATGGGCACGTAGAGCGTAAAACTCGCCCGAGCGTTGCGCATCCGCGTCCGCGGCTACGCCTGATAGTGCGGGAGGACTTTGCCGTCCTTTACGTAGGTCAGCGCTTCGGTGACCTCGTAGGCGTGGACGGCGGAAACGAACTCGGGCAGCTTGCCTGAGAGCGTCGCGATCTCTCCGCTACCGAAGAACGCCCGCAGGGCGTTGGTATCGGTGAAGCCGAGGATCAGTGAGGCGTGGAACCGCTGGTCGGTGGGGTTGTCGTGCGCGACGTTCGGGGTGTCCCAGAGTCGTTCGATCCAGGGCATGAAGACCTGGGTTCGGAGTTCCCTCAGGGCCCCTGTCTTGACGAGAGCGGGAACAAGCTCGTCCGTGAGGAACCTCCGGAACGCACCGGTCTTGACGCCTTCCCGCCTGCGGAGGTAGATCAGGCTTCGCGCTCCCGCCTTCTCCCCGGGACCGGCCACGTCGTACCAGCGGGCCGAGTACGGTAGCCCCGCGTAGAGCAGGGTGCGCCGGAACACGTTCACTTCATCCTTGTACGCGAGCCTGGTCTGCTTGCGGCCCCGCAGCGGGGAGAGAACGGACGTGAACGTGACCTCGGCGACGCCGTCGATCCGGCGCTCGGCCGGGATGACCGTCTCGACGCCGCTGATGGCCGGCCACAGCCCGGGATTGTTCTCCGCCAGGTGGATCTGGCGGTACTCCTCCATCCCCGGAGTCGCGGAGATGATCTTCGAGTGCGGGCCCTTCCAGTAGTCCATGCCTTGCTGACGGGGCTGATCGGTGCGCATCCACAGCAGGATCGATGAGACGAGGGGCTTCCTCGCCGAAGGGACGTGTCGTAGCCATGTTCTTGCCTTCCTTCGCAGGATGCGGTCAGCGGTCGAGGAACTCGACGGCGACGGGGGCGAACGTGCTCGTGGAACTGGAAGATGCCGCCGTGGCCGGAGTCGGGGTAGATGACGAGCTCGGAGCCGGGGATGCGGCGGTGCATGTCCTCGGACAGCACGGAGGGCACCATCCGGTCGTTGTCGCCGTTGGCGATCAAGGTCGGCTGGGTGATCGTCGACAGGTCGGCGGGAGCCGAGCGGCCCCACTTCTTGATCGCCTTGAGCTGCGTCTGGAGCGTCTTCACCGAGACCGCGGCGTCCCGGTCGACGGTGCGCTCCTTGAGCCGGTTGACGAACGCGCGGGCGGCGGGCTTGCCGGTGGCGTTGCGGTTGAAGAACAGGAACTCCTTCGGGTCCGACCGGGTCAGCGTCGCGCGGAGGATGTCCCAGTACGTGATCCCGGCGACCTTGTCGATGTCCTTGCCGCCGGCAGGGCCGGTCCCGGTGAGGATCAGCTTGCGGACCAGGTCGGGGTGCTTGACCACGAGTGCCTGGGCGACCATGCCGCCGAGGGAGAAGGAGAAGATGTCGACCTTGTCGAAGCCGAGCGCGCGGATGAAGGCGTAGGCGTCGTCGGCCATCGCCTCGACGCTGTCGGGAACCTGGCCGGTGGAGGCGCCGACGCCGCGGTTGTCGAACGCGATGACGTGGTGCTCCTTGGCGATCGGGTCGATGATGCGCGGGTCCCAGTTGTCCAGGTTCGCCGCGAGGTGGACGAAGAAGATCACGGGGATCCCGCCCTTCGGCCCGAGCTCACGATAGGCGTAGGTCACGCCGCCGGCGGTGATGGTGCGGGCCGGTGCCTTCGCGTAGGACGTGATGACGGGGTCGTCTGCTGGTGGTGCTCATGACGGTTCTCCTTGGGTGTGGCTGAGTGAGGGTTGAAGCTTCAGGCGGGCAGGCGGTTGAGCTTCCGAATCTGCCGGTCGAAGACCCGCGTGGGAACGAAGCGGCGCAGGACGCTGACGCGTCCGGCCGCCGGGCCGGCGGTGTAGCGCAGCTTCGGCTTCGGGTCCGTCGCCGCCGCGACGATCGCCTTGGCGACGATGGCCGGGTCATCGCCGTCTGCCATGCCACGCGCCAACACGCCGTCAAAGACGTGCCGCTGCACCGCGTAGATCGGCAACGGTGCGTCGGGCTGGATGGCGTTGGCGTCGAAGCCGGTCCTGGTGTAGCCGGGCTCGACGAGAAGCACGCGGATGCCGTGCTCCCGAACCTCGTGGTCGACCGACTCGGAGTAGCCCTCGATCGCGTGCTTGGTGGCGGCGTAACTGGCCATGTACGGCGCGGGGACGAGCCCGAGCACCGAGGAGATGTTGATGATCCGACCCCGTTCCGGCGGCGCGCATGTGCGGGAGGACCGCCTTCGTCATCCGGACGAGCCCGAAGAAGTTGATATCGAAGACGCGCTGGTCCTGGGCGACGGAGCTTTCCTCGGCGGCCCCGGCTGCGCCGGTGCCCGCGTTGTTGACCAGCACGTCGAGCCGCCCGAACCGCTCGATCACGCGCCCGACCGCGGTGCTGACCGACTCGTCACTGGTCACGTCGAGATCGAGGAACGTGACGCCGTCGACTGGAGCGACGCCGGACGTCTTCCGGCTCGTGCCGACCACCTCGAAACCGGCCGTGACGAGGGCGAGGGCGGCTGCATTCCCGATGCCCGAGGAGGCGCCCGTCACGAGCGCTACTGGCTTGGCTGATGTCATCGTGGACTCCTTGCGCTAATTGGCTGATGGCCGTAATATTACGCATGACATATAATGGATGTCAAGAGGAAGGACGAACCCTTCCCAATGAGGGAGTCGTAGATGGCCCGGTACGGGAAAGAGCACAAGCAGGCGACGCGGCGGCGGATCATCGAGGCGGCCGGCCGTCGGCTCAAGCGCGACGGCATCGATGGCTCCGGGGTGGCGACGCTCATGGCCGACGCCGGCCTGACCAATGGCGCCTTCTATGCCCACTTCGACTCGAAGGAGGACCTCGTCGCGAGCACGGTCACAGACCAGCTCCGCGAGCAGCGCGAGCGATACAGCACGCAGTCGCTCGAGGAGATCGTTCGCGGGTATCTGTCGCCTCAGCACCGCGATGACACGGAAGGCGGCTGTCCATCGGCCGCGCTCCTCGACGAGATCGCGCGCTCGTCCGACGCCGTGAAGCGCGCCTACACCGATGGCCAGCTGGCGATCATCGATGACGCTGCCGCCCGGTTGGCGCCTGACGATCCCGCAGTCAGCGCGCGTGCAGACGCTCGGCGTCTTCGCCCTGATGGTCGGGACCCTCCAGGTCTCCCGGGCCCTGGCCGACCAAACGGCTCGCCGACGAGGTGCTCGAGCAGGGCATCCAGAACGCCCTGGCCTTACTCGGCGCAGCCGAGCAGGATTCCTAGAGCGTAAAACTCCACCCGTTTCGCTCGGGGTCCCACTCGGGTGGCCACTACGCTCAGGCGGTCAGGCTCCGGAGGCCGACGCTCTATCCACTGAGCTACAGGCGCGAGGCTCGATCATACCGGTTCGTGCTCGGACAGAGCTTCGGCTTCCAGGCCGAAGGTCTGATTCCTGACTTGGGCACGCACAGATCGCCGGCCGCTGTGCTCGAAGAGCGTAAAACCCCGACAGCGACTCATCGCGTCCTCGACCTCGGTTGGGGACCGCCCCGGCGATGCCCGGGCGAACGCCTCCATAAGCAGTCTTTCGGCACGAGGCCAACGAACTTTGAAGGCCCCCACGTGTCGCAGACCCATACCCTACGAAGGCGTCGGACGCAACCGTCGCCACGATGCGGATGAGGGGCGTGGACACCGAACTCGTGAAGCGGGCCCAGCACGGCGACAGGGAAGCCTTCGGGCTGCTCGCCGCCGACCTCGCGACGAGGTTCCTCGCCGTGTCTCGCAGGATCCTGCGCGACCTCGATCTCGCCGAGGATGCGACGCAGCAGGCGCTGGTCGCGATCTGGCGGGACCTGCCGCAACTCCGCGACCCGGCGCGCTTTGACGCCTGGTCGTACCGGCTTCTCGTGCACGCCTGCTATGCCGAGGGGCGACGCTCGCGCCAGTGGTCGCCGAACCTTCGGGTCCTGCCGGCTGACGAGCCGGCGGCATCCGGAGGGGTCGACGCCGTCATCCATCGGGACGAGCTCGAAACGGCCATCCGACGCCTGTCGGTCGACCACCGGACCGTGCTCGTCCTGCACCACTACGCCGACATCCCGGCCGAGCGGGTCGCCCAGATCCTGGAGGTCCCGATCGGCACCGTCTACTCCCGACTCCATCACGCGATGCGCGCCATGCGGGCGGCACTCGATGCCGATGCGCGGCCGGCGGCAGCGGAGGCAACCCGATGACCACCGAAAGCGATCCCCGCACGCGCACCGTCTTGTCGTGGCTTCGCGAGGACGCCCACGAGAACGCCGAGCGCGTCCTACTTGCTGCACTCAACGAGATCGACCACACCGAGCAGCGCCGTTCCTGGTGGCCGGCGCGGAGGTTTGAAGACGTGAACAACTTCGCCAAGGTTCTCTTCGCGACGGCCGCTGTGGTGGCCGTCGCGGTGGTGGCCATCAACCTGCTTCCGGGAGGTGGGAGTGGAACAGGCGGTGTCCCACCCTCGCCCTCGATCAGTCCGACTGTCCCACCCTCGCCCTCGCTGAGTCCGACCCCGGAACCGACCGCGTCGCTCGTGACGCACGCGCTCACGCCGTTCGGGCCGGGCGGCGACGACGCCGCGGACCCGCTCGCCGCTTCGATGACGTTCACCTTCGACGCCCCTGCGTCGTGGGAGCGATTTCGGCGTCGACGACACCGGAGTGTGGATCGATGGAAACGGGCCCCCCGATGGGGCCGACTTGATGTTCTTCCGCGGGAGCGGGCTGTACAGCGATCCGTGCCTGACCGAGGAAGAGGCAGCCGCCGACATCCCCGTCGGCCCGACGGTCGACGACCTGGTGACGGCCCTCGTGGACCATCCCTCCCTCGACGTCACGGACCCCGTCGACGTCACCCTCGCCGGGTACTCGGGGAAGTACCTGGACCTCCTGGTCCCGGACGACATCAGTGCGTGCGCCACCTACAAGCCCATGGACGGGCACCACTACGCCCAGGGCCCCGGCCAGCGCTGGCACATGTGGGTGCTCGACGTCGGGGGCGTCCGGGTGCTGGTCGAGACGAACGATTTCGCCGGAACATCCGCCGAACGGTTGGCGGAGGAGCAGGCGATGATCGACTCACTCGAGATCAACCCCTGATCTTCGGCTGCTCGATTTCGTACAGCGCCGGCGAGGGCATGCCCCGCCGGCGCTCTCCTCGCCACTGTCTCCAGTCCATGTCGAGTGCCAGGAGGAGGCGTCCCATGGTCTGCTGCGTGCGCCCTGCATTGCGTCGCCGAATGGCTTCGGCGCTGGTCGTCGTGGCGATCGCTGGCTGCGGCCGCGCAGCCACGGCTTCTCCTGCCGGCACCCCGGTGGCCCCGCCGAGCACCGAGCTGGCATCGTCGGGCCCCGCCGATGGCGGGGCGGTGGTCCTCGTCGGCCGGATCGTCACGATGGCGAGCCCGCGACCGCCGAGGCACTTCTGATCGAGGACGGCCTCGTGGCCGCGGTCGGCACCCGGGACGAGGTGCTGGCGCTCGCCGAGGACACGACGCCGGTCATCGACATCGGCCAGAACGTCGCGTACCCCGGGTTCATCGATGCCCACGCCCACTGGATCGGCGACCGCGACTACTACGGACTCGAAACGGCGGCCGAGGCCATGGATGCGGCGCTCAGTCGAGGCTGGACCTCGATCTCCGAGCAGTGGGTCAACCAGGAACGGATCGACGAGCTGGAGGCGCTGGCCGCGGACGACGCCCTCCCGCTTCGCGTCGACGCCTATCTCGCATTGAACTTCGACAAGGACTTCCTCGGCGACTGGTACGTGTCGCGCGAGCCCGGCGTCGAAGACCGCCTCCGCGTCCAGGGCTTGAAGATCCACCTCGACGACGGCTCGGGCAACATCATCAACTGGGAGCCGGCCGACCTCACCGATACCATCGCCCGCGCCGACGAGGCCGGCTGGCAGGTCTCGGTCCACGCCATGAGCTCGGAAGCCTTGGAGCTGCTCCTCGACGCCTACGAGGAGGCGCTCGGCCCCACCGGGCCGAATCCGCTCCACCACCGGGTCGAGCACGCCCTCCAGGTGACGGACGAGCAGCTGGCCCGCCTGGTCGCCATGGACATCCCTACGGTGATCCACCTCGACGGCGCCGCCGACTGGGTGCTCGACGAAGGCGTCCTGGCCGAGTTCGACCGCGACAACCCCGTCGAAGGATTCGGCTGGCTCGCCCGCTGCCGCGACTTCGTGGACGCCGGGCTGCACGTCGCCTCGGCGACCGACGCGCCGTGGACCTTCCCGGACTTCAAGCTGATCAACGACATCGGTCGGCCGGTGGACCAGATCGCCGCCGGGATAGACGGCCGGGTTCGCTCGAGCCCGGAGACGCCGCCGTGGTTGCTCGACCAGCTGCTCACGGCCGACCAAGGGTTGCGGGCAGTGACCGCCGACGCGGCGTACGCACTCGGCGACGAGACGCGACGCGGGCACGTGGCGCCGGGCACGCTCGGCGACGTCACGATCCTGTCGTGGTGATGTCACCAGCGCCTCCCCCGACGAGATCCGGGCGATGACGGTGATCGCCACGATCGTCGGCGGCGACGTCGTCTACTGTTCGGACGCGACCGTCTGCGGAGGACCTCGATGAGGGCCCCTCGCTTGGTGTGGATCCTGGCCCTCGGCGTCCTCGCCGTGGTCGGCGGTTGCGCTCCCGGCACCGCCCCGTCCGACTCGCCGCCCGCCACTGAGGGCGCCGTTGGACCCAGTGCCAGCCTCCGCGCGGGGAAGCCATTGCCGCTGCTCATCGACACCGATGTCGCGCCCGACGACCTCGTGGCGATCGCCTTTCTCCTTGGCGTCGCCGAGGGTCGAGGTCAGGGCCATCACCGTTTCGGGGACCGGCGAGGCGCACTGCGGGCCTGGCGTGGACGTCGTCCTGCGCCTGCTCGAGCGCCTGGACGCCCCGACCATCGACGTCGCGTGCGGTCGCGAGACCCCGATCGCCGGCGACCATGCCTTTCCGGATGCCTGGCGCGTGGGTGCCGACGACGGATCCGGGCTCGCGTTGCCGTCGACGTCGCGGGCGCCGTTCGCGGGCGACGCGGTGCAGCTCATCAGTGAGACCAGCGATGCCGTGGACGGGCTGCGCGTCCTGACCCTCGGCCCGATGACGAACCTGGCCGATGCGCTCAGGCGCCGCCCGGAGCTCGCCCGGCGGCTCGAGACCGTGTACGCGATGGGCGGAGCGCTGTTCGTTTCCGGCAACGTCGCCTTCGGCGGCCCGTCCGACAACGAGGTCGCCGAGTGGAACATCTACGTCGACCCGACGGCCGCTCAGGCGGTCATCGACTCGGGGCTCACGGTGCGCCTCGTCAGCCTCGACGGCACGAACCAGGTGCCGGTCACCCCGGAGTACGCTGAGCGCGTCCGGCGGGAGGCGACCGGGCCGGGCGCGCAGGTCCTCGCCGAGCTGTTCGCCGGGCATCCGTTCATGACCGATGGCACGTATTTCCTGTGGGATCCGCTTGCCGCCGCCATGGCGGCGGACTACCCGCTCGGTTCGTTCAGCGCCGCCCGTGTGGATGTCGAAAAGGCGGAGGGTCCCGAGGTCGGTTTCACACGTCCGGTCGAGGGGACGCCAAACGTCGAGTACCTCAGCTCAGCCGATCGTGCCGCCGTCGAGGACACCTTGCTCGAGACGCTGAACTAGAGCGTAAGACTCTGGCAGTTTCGCTCCGGGCTCCACTCGGGTGGCCACTACGCTCAGGCGGTCAGGCTCCGGAGGCCGACGCTCTATCCACTGAGCTACAGGCGCGCGGATCGCGATGATACCCGCTGAGCGCGGCGAGACCTTCGGCTTCTGGTTCGAAGGTCTACCTACGTCGCGAAGGACTGCCTTCGTCGTCAAGTCTTGGAGGACTGAGCCATGAGTGAGCTCCTTGGTATCGCACGATTCAAGTTTCACGAGGGCAAGCGCGAGGAGTACCTGCGCTTGTCCGATCAGGCAATGGACATCGTGCGGACGAAGGACTCCGGCACACTGGGATACGACCTCTACCTCAACGGCGATCAGTCCGAATGCATGGTCATCGAGCGGTACCGGGACTCCGAGGCGGCGATCGAGCACGCCGCGAATCTCGGCGACATGTTCGCAGCGGTCCTTGCGACGGTCTCAGTGGTTCACGGCGAACTGCTCGGTGAGCCGAGCGCAGAGCTTAGAGCGAACTTGGCTGGCAGCGATTTGCCGGTCCTCTTCACTCCCTACCGGTCATGGCGGCCATGACTTCTCCGACGCCCTGCGGGTCGAGCCACCACTGGTGGATGAGGAACGCGTCCGAGGTCTGCACGAGCAGCCCTGACTCGGTGAGGCGCTCAGCGGCGAGTGCCGGCCATACGGCGCGATCACAGTCGTTGACGGCAGCTATAAGGCGATCTACCGGGCGCATGATCGCGCTTCCTCGCAACTCGGTGGGGACGTTGCGCCGGGAGCTCCTTTGACCGATCAATAGCCGTCAGGCCCTGACGCGAACATCTCCGGATGAAGGCCTCTAGCGCGGTGCCCGGTCAGCGCGCCTAGACTCGGCCCGTGAGGGCATGCCCGAACTGCGAGGCGCACAACCCGGAGCAGGCGAAGTTCTGTCTCGAATGCGGCGCCCGCCTGGTGGTCGACGAGCCCCGTCCGCGTGAGGTCCGCAAGACGGTCACGGTGCTGTTCGCCGACGTCGTCGGCTCGACGGCGATGGGCGAGCGGCTCGATCCCGAGGCCGTCCGCCACGTCATGACCGACTACTTCGGCGCGATGCGCGATGTCATCGAGCGCTATGGCGGGACCGTCGAGAAGTTCATCGGCGATGCCGTCATGGCCGTCTTCGGCGTGCCATCCGTCCACGAGGACGACGCCATCCGGGCCGCGCGCGCCGCGGTCGCGATGCGTGAGGCGCTTGTCACCTTGAACGCCGAGCGCGGGAGCGAGTTACGGGTTCGGACCGGCATCTGCACGGGTCCGGTGGTCGCCGGTGTCGGACCGGACCTGCCGACGCTCGTCACCGGCGACACCGTCAACGTCGCCGCGCGACTCGAGCAGGCGGCGGCCCCGGGAGAGATCCTGCTCGGGCCGGAGACGACCCGACTCGTCCGCGAGGTCGCCGAGCTCGAGGTCCTCGATCCACTCGCCGTCCGTGGCCGGATCGAGCCGGTCCCCGTCGCACGCCTCATCGCGATCCGCCCTGGCGTGGATGACCAGCCGCGTCGACCCGACGGGCCGATGGTCGCCCGCGATGCTGAGCTCGGCGTCCTGCGCGGCGTGTTCGATCGGGCGGTTGGCGTCCGGACGGCCCAGCTGCTGACGATCTTCGGCACCGCCGGGGTCGGCAAGAGCCGGCTCGTGCGCGAATTCGTCGCCGCCCTGCCGGACGGGGTCACGGTCCTGCGCGGCCGTTGCCTGCCGTACGGCGAGGGCATCACCTACTGGCCGGTCATCGAGATCGTCCGGGCCGTGGCCGGGATCAAGGAGACCGACGACGCGGCCGCCGCCCGCGGCCGGCTCGATGCCCTGCTGCCTGAGGCGCCCGAGGACCGGCTGATCGCTGGCCGGCTGGCCGAGGTCCTCGGGCTCGAGCCCGGTCGGGCTCGCCAGGAGGAGCTCTTCTGGGCGCTCCGCCGGCTGGTCGAATGGGTCGCGATCGATCGACCGGTCGTCCTCATCGTCGACGACATCCATTGGGCGGAGCCGACCCTGCTCGACCTCATCGAGCACCTGGCCGATCTCATCCGCGGATCGGCAGTCCTGATCATCGCCTCGGCGCGTCCGGAGCTGCTCGAGGATCGTCCCACGTGGGGCGGCGGCCGCTTGAACGCTACGGCCATCCTGCTCGAGCCACTGGGCGAGTCCGCGGCAACCGTCCTGATCGATCAGCTGGTCCCGGGAGCCGCGCTGCCTGCCTCCTTGCGCGACCGGATCAGCGGCGCGGCCGAAGGGAACCCGCTGTACCTCGAGGAGCTCATCGCGATGCTCGTCGACGGCGGCTTCATCCAGCCGGCGGACGGGGAGCGCTGGGGGGTCGCCGACGGACTCGACCGCATCCCGATCCCGCCGAACATCCAGGCGCTTCTGGCCGCACGCCTCGACCGGCTCGATCCGGCGGAACGAGGGGTCGCCGAACGGGCCTCGATCGTCGGCCGGGTATTCGAGGACCGAGCGGTGAGCCACCTCTCGCCCGAGCCCGAGCGTCCCCGGGTGGCCGGCTGCCTGACATCGCTGGTGCGCAAGGATCTCATCCGGCCGGAGTCGCCGCGCCTCGCCGATGAGGGCGTGTACCGCTTCCGCCACATCCTCATCCGTGACGCCGCCTACGAGTCGGCATCGAAGACCGAGCGGGCGGCCCTCCACGAACGCTTCGCCGAATGGCTGGCGGAGACCACCGGCGATCGGCTGGGAGAGGTCGAGGAGATCGTCGGCTATCACTTCGAGCAGGCCCATCGCAACCGGGTCGAGCTCGGTCTGGACGACGGCCGCTCGGCCGTCCTCGCAGGGCGCGCAGCGAGTCGGCTCGGCTCGGCGGCCCACCGCGCGGTCGCCCGAGGCGACATGCGGGCCGCCGTCAACCTCCTGGAGCGGACCGTCGCCCTCCTCCCGCTCCTTGACCCGGAGCGTCCGTGGTTGTCCATCGAGCTCGCCGACGCTCTCGGCGAGACCGGTGAGCTGGCGCGCGCCTACGCCATCCTCGAGGATGTCGTCGAAGGCGCCCGGGCTTCGGGCGACAGGCGCCTCGAAGCACACGCCAAAGTCGAGCACTGGGGGGTAGCCAGCGAGCTCGGTCCGCTCCGTGAGCGAGCCGAGGCCGATGCCCGCGGGGCGGTCGCGCTGTTCGAGAAGGCGGCTGACGAGGTCGGCCTGGCCCGCGCGTGGGACCTGCTGTCCGCGTGTCACTGGGAGGCCGGCCGCGGCGCCGAAGCGGAGGCGGCCGCGATGCGGGCCATCGAACACGCGCGTCGCGGCGGCCGGCCGCGCGAGCTGGCGCTGGGCTACCTTCAGTTGTCGGCCGTCCTTAACACCGGCCCGACGCCCATCGAGGACGGCATCCGGCGGTGCGAGGAGGTCCTCCGGGCCGAGCCTGACAGCGCGACCGTCGCGAGCTGGATGTGGCACGCGATGGCCCACCTCGTCGCCCGGCTGGGCCGCTTCGACGAGGCGCGCGAGTTAGCGGCCAAGTGCCTCGCGATCCTCGACGAGCTTGGCCAGACGGCACCACGTGCGCTCCTCTCCGAGCTGGCGGCCGACGTCGAGCAGGTGGCCGGCGATGCGCGCGCCGCGATGGAAGTACTGAAGGACGGCCTCGAGCAGACCGACCAGATGGGCGCGCCGAGCGCGATGCTCGCCAGTTTCCTGGCCCGCAATGCCTGGCTTGCCGGAGATCGCGACGTCGCGGCGTCGGCCGCGGCACGCGGTCTTGAGGGCGGCGGCTGGCTCCGGGCGGTGGCCCTCGGGTCCGTCGCCCGAGTCAGGGCCGCGGAGGGGCGGCACGCAGAGGCCGACGCAGCCATCAGCGAGGCGCTTGCGTACTTTGAGACGACCGACTTCCTGACGTTTCATGCCTGGACACTGCGGGCGGCCGCCGACGTCAAGGAGGCCGCCGGTCGCCATGACGAGGCTATCGCCGCGGTCCGCAAGGCCATCGAACTCGACACCCGGAAGGGCAGCGTCGCCGTGGTCGCCGACGACGAACGAGCGCTCGCTGCCCTCGATCAGGCGGCTCGAGCAGCGGGGTGAGCGGAGCTGGGAGTAAGACACCGAGCACGTGCCCGGCAGGACATCGACGCCGAGCGACGGGCTCCTGCCTGGCGTGCCGGGACGCCTGCCGGGCCGCTGCGCGCCGAGGACACGCTCGTCGCGATCAGATCGTGGGGCTCCCGGGACCCGGCTGCGGATGAGGCGAGCAGTCTCGCCGATAGCGCGCAGAGCTCGCATTCACTGATGTCGACCGGCTGGGCGTGCGATCGACACGTCGCGGCCACGGGCCCGGCTCACACTCGGACAGAGCTTCGGCTTCTGGTTTGAAAGGTCTATCATGCGCCGCGCCGTGCACGGATTCGGTGGTCACAACGCTCGTAGAGCGTAGAACTCTGGCGACGGCCCCGCCGCCAGAGGTGGCGACGTCCGCACCTGACGGTCGGCTGGCGCCCGGGACGTCCACGGCCGCGAACGGGCCCGCGATCTGGTCCGTCGACGGAGACGCCGGCGCACGGACGGCCCGGCGAGGGAGGTGACCGATGGCCCAGTCCACGCGGCCTGCCGCGGGTCCGCTCCCGGCAGGTGTCGATCAGGCCCGCACGAGGCTCGTGCCCGCGTGGCTCCGGGGCGCGGCCGCCATCGGCTGGCGGGTCCTCGTCACGATCGCGCTCGGGGCGGTCCTCGCACGCCTTGCGATCGCGCTCTCGACCGCGGTCCTTGCCGTCGTCGTGGGCGTGGTCATCGCCGCGACGTTCAGCCCGCTCGTTCGGACCCTGCGAGCGCGAGGCTGGACGCGGGCCAGGGCTGCGGCCGTCGCCAGCGTGATGTCACTCGTCTTCGTGCTGATCGCCGCGCTGCTGATCGTGCTCGCGTTCGTCCCCTATCTCGGGAACGTCGCAGCGCTTGCCGGTGAAGGCACGGCCAGGATCGAAGCGGAGCTGAGGAGTCTCGGGATCCCGCCGTCGGTCGTCGACGGGCTCGGCCGCATGACGGCCCAGCTCGAGGCGTCGGCGCCGGACGCTGCCAGGTCGCTTGTGGGCCCCGTCGGAACCCTCGTCACCGTCATGATCCTCGGTGGGTTCCTGACGTTCTATCTCCTCGAGGACGCCGACCGCGCCTGGGCCGGGGTGACCGCGAAGCTGGACCGCTGGCAGACGGACACGCTCGATGCACGGGCGGTCGCGGCCACCGCCCAGGTCGGTGCGTACCTCCGCGGCATGGCACTCACCGCCGCTATCACCGGCGTCACCCAGGCGATCTACCTCGTGGTGCTTGGCGTCCCGTTCGCCGGCCCGCTGGCTGTCTTCGTCTTCGTCGGCGCGTTCGTCCCGTACCTCGGCGCGATCGTGACGACCGTGGTATTGCTGCTGATCACCCTTGCGACCGCCGGCGGAGGAGCTGCCCTCGCACTGCTCGCGCTTATCGGGGCGACCGCCGTGGCGAGGCGGCAGCTCCTCGCGCGCCGGGTCTACGCAGGCGCGACTCGGGTGCATCCCGCGCTCGTGCTCGTCGTCGCGCCGGCCGGCGCCGCGTTATTCGGGCTGGCCGGCCTCCTCTTGGCGGTCCCGGTCGCCGCGGCCGTGATCGCGTTCGCTCCCGCGATCGTCACGGTCCTCGGGAACCCGCCCGGGACCCCGCCGGCGCATGCGTTCGTCCCGCCGTGGCTCGACCAGGTCGCCCAGTGGAGCTGGCGTGTTCTCGTCATTGTCGGCGTGCTCGCGGTGGCCGCCCAGACACTCGTCGCGCCGTTCTTGACGGCGCCGGTCGTTGTCGCGCTCGTCATCGCGTGCGCCGCGAAGCCCGCCTTTGACGCCGTACGCGCCCGCGGGCTCGGCCCGACGGCAGCCGCGCTCGCGGTCACGTTGACGAGCGCCCTGATCGTCGTCGCGATCCTGGTCGTGACGGTCTCCTCGCTAGCGCAGCAGCTGCCCGCGATCCTCGATGAGGCGATCGCCGGGGCTGGGCGGATCGTCGGAGGAGCCGGCCTCACCCAGGTCCTCGAGATGGTCCAGGGAACGTTGCTCGACGGGTCGCGGGCCCTGCTCGAGAACATCGCCTCGATCAGCCTCGCGCTCGTCTCGGCCGCGCTGCTGACGTTCTTCTTCGTGCGCGATGGCCCAGGGTGGTGGGCCGCCCTCCTCGACCACCTGCCCGCCGCGCACCGCCGCGAGCTGGGGGAGTCCGGCGCTCGCGCCGCCATGATCCTCAACGGTTCCACGTTCGGCACGGGTGTCGTCTCCGCCATCGCCGGCGCCCTGCAGTTCGTGATGATGACCGTGCTCGGGCTCCCGCTGGCATTCCCGATCGGCGTCCTGACGTTCTTCGGGGGCTTCATCCCGTACATCGGTGGGTTCATCGCGAGCGGAGTCGCATTCCTCGTCGCCGTCGCCGTGGGCGGCCCGACCACGGTCGCGCTGATGGCGGTCCTCACCGTCGTCAACAACATCCTGATCGGGAACTTCGTCGCGCCGCTCGTCCTCGGCCGGACGGTCCACGTCCACCCGGCCGTGGTGTTGCTCGCGGCCCCCGTCGGCGCGGCGATCGGAGGCCTGGTCGGGCTGATCCTGATCGTCCCGGCGATCGCGATCTTCGGGGCGACCTGGCGATCCATCGCCAACCTGTTCGATCCCGGGGATGGGACCACAGCGGAGCCCGGTCCCGATCTGCTCGGGACATCCGCAACCGGCACCGCACCGGCCGCGATGCCGGCCGGTGCGGGCGGTGTCGGTCCCGAGGCGGCTGGCTAGACCACCGCTGCGGCCTTCTCGTCGGCATAGACGCGGGCGTGGTGCTCGGACGCCGGCGGTCGGCCGGCTTCGCCTCGCTGTCCCATCATTCGAGCCGACGGTGATCAGCGCCGCCCGCTGAGGCGGTATCCCTCGCAGCCCAAGGACGAAGGACCGACCTCATGACAGCCTCGAGCGGCGTGGCCCTCGCCACGCACGACCTCCGGAAGAGCTATGGCTCACGCGTGGCGCTGGCCGGTCTCGATCTCGTCGTCCCCGACGGGGTCGTCTATGGCTTCCTCGGCCCGAACGGGGCCGGCAAGACGACCACCATGCGCATCCTGACCGGCCTCATCCACGCCGACGGAGGCAGCGTGGACATGCTCGGCCTGCCGTTCAAACGGGGTGATCGCCGCCGCCTGTTCGATGTCGGTGCGCTGGTCGAGTCGCCGTCCTTCTACCCGTACCTGTCGGGCCGCGAGAACCTGCGCGCCCTCGCCGCCACCGGCCCTCGGACGCGTCCCGGACGGATCGAGGAGCTTCTCGAGCTCGTCGGTTTGCGTGAGCGAGCCCGCGATAGGGTGTCGGGCTACTCGTTGGGCATGAAGCAGCGCCTCGGTATCGCCGGCGCCCTGCTGAGTGAGCCGCGCCTCCTGTTGCTCGATGAACCAGCGAACGGGCTCGACCCGGCAGGCATCGTCGCGATGCGCGAGCTCCTGACGCAGCTCGCACGCAACGGGACCACGGTGTTCGTGTCGAGCCACCTGCTCGCCGAGGTCCAACAGATGGCGGACATCGTCGGGATCATCGCCGCGGGGCGGCTCGTCCGCGAGGGCCGGGTGTCCGACCTCCTCGACACCTCGGGCGTGGTTCGGGTCCGCGTCCCGACGCATGCCGTATCGGTCGCCGTCGAAGCGGTCGCCATCGCGTTCCCGTCCGACGAGGTCCAGCCATCGGCCAACGAGCCAGGCTGGTTGACGGTGCACGTGTCGCCCGAACGAGCCGGAGAGGTCAACCGAGCGCTCGCCGCAAGAGGCATCTACGCGACGCGACTCGAGGCCGGCAGCGACCTCGAGGATCTGTTCCTCGAGCTGACGAAGAGCGCCTCCGACCCGGATGGAACGTTCATGGGCCCCGCCGGAGCCGCGCCGGAGCCCACGGAGACGGCGCGATGAGACTGTTCGTCGCGAGCCTGCGCAAACTCGTTCGACGCCCCGCGACATGGCTGACCTTCGGCCTCTTGGCCGGCCTGGTGGCGTTGATCATGGTGGCGGTCGCGACGACGGTGGCCAGTGGCAACCTGCCATCCGATGGGGGGCAGGGCGGCGGCGATCCGCTCCTGCTGATCACGTTCCCCGGTGCCTACGACCAGATCCTCGCGTTCCTGCTTGGTCTTGGCGGCCTGTTTGCCGTGCTCTACGGAGCCGCGATCGCCGGCTCGGAATGGAATTGGGGGACACTCAAGGCTGCGGTGGCTCGCGGCGAAAGTCGCGTGTGGTATGTGCTGTCGGCATTCGCCGCGATCGCCGTCGTCATGGCCGGCGGGCTGCTGTTCGCCTTCGCGGTGGCAGTCGGCGCGGCGGCGCTGGGCGCCACGATCGCCGGCGTGCCACTCGACGGCATCTCCGACGCCGCAACCCTCGGCCGGCTACCTGAGCAGATGCTTCGCGGCTGGATCACCGTCGTGGAGGAGGGTGCGCTCGGATTCGCGATCGCGACCCTCGCGCGGAGTCAGCTGGCGGGCATCGGCGCAGGTATCGCGTTCTATTTCGGCGAGGCATTCGCGGGCGTCTTCTTGCCCGACATCGTCAAGTACGGGCCGTTCAGTGTCGCCAGTGCATCCCTGGGCACGAGCGGCGGGTTCGGTGGTGGGGGCGGCGGCGCACCGGCGAGCGGCGCGCTGTCGCAGGAGACGGCCTTCCTCCTGGTCGCCGTGTGGCTCGTCGGTGCGCTGCTCGTTGCCGCGGTCGCGACCGACCGCGCCGAGATCACCGGCTGAACCGACCCCGCTAGGCCCTCGGCGTCAGGGCGTCGGCCCGAACCCTGACGCGATCCCAGATGCATCACACGTCCCTCGGTCGTCCCGACACGGGAGATAACTGGTCATGTGGGGGATTCACGACCGGTCACCTACAACCGTGAGATTTCGCGGCGTGGCCGTGAGCGCAACCATGCCAAAGAGCCTCGGTGGAGAGCGAGGAACAAGTTCCCCACGCACGCGCTCGACGACGCCATAGCCCCGGACCTTCGCCGTCGCTGGCGGTACCAATCGGGATGAGTCAGCGGCTGGCTCGCGGAGCGACCATCCACACGTCCGCCGCGCCGAGCGGCGGAGACTGGAGACCGCGTGTACAACGACCCGCGTCATAACGAGGTCGAGATCATGGACGGCGGGACCGAGGCGGATTGCTGCCTTCGGTCCCGTCCGGCTGGAACGACGCGCTCACCGGGACCGACGGGCCGCGCCTGTGGGACCGGGTCATCTCGAGCGAGGTCGCCCGCGTCAACCGATATGCGCGGCCCGCGACCGTCGTCCTGATCGAGTTCGCGGGCCTGGACGCCCATGCCCGCACATGGGGCGTCGACGTCTCCGAGCGTCTGTTCACCCAGCTGGCCAGGACCCTCGCTGTCGAGCTTCGCTCGAGCGATCACATCGCCAGGATCGGTCGCACCCGGTTCGCGATCCTGCTGACCGAGACCGACGAGATCGCCGCCATCAACATCGTCGAGCGTGTCCGGGCGGCATGTGAATACCAGCTCGGCGCGTCCGAGCTGGTCCGCGTCGCGATCGGGTGGGCGAGCCCATCGACGACGACCGACCTCCGTGCCGCGATCGAGGTCGCGACGGAGCGCCTGGCCGAGGAGCTCCACGCCGCTCTCTAGGCGAGCGATTGAACGGCCGGCGAGCCTCAGGCCTGCCGGCCGTTCGGTTGCTTGCCGCTGCTTTCAGCCGAGGATCGAACCTGCGATCCGGCGCGCCCTGCGGACCGCGCCGAAAGGACCGCCGTCGACGATCCACGACTCGAGCAGTAGCAGGCCGATGAGCGCGACCTCGATGCCTTTGTCGAGATAGGCGAGGTCGAAGCGGGCGCCGAACATGAGCCAGCCGACGATCGTCACGGCCGTGAAGCCGACGAGCGCCTAGCGGGTCAGCCAGCGGATGCGGCCGAGCGGGCCGGGCACGACCATCGCGATCGCGAGCGCCGCGTAGCCGATGGCGTTCATGAGGAAGAGCGTGCCGCCGAGCGTGACATGGATCGCGGCGGTGGCGAGCGTCAGGCCGACGATCGCGGCGCGCAGGACGACGGTGAAGGGCTGGATCCCGCGGTGTCGGTGGGTGGTGAGGACGGCCATCGGATGTCTCCCTGTCGCAAGCCCGGTACGTGCTATCTACCGGTAGCACGTATCCTGCGCGAGAAACACGCTACTGTCAAGTAGCACGTACGGCTGGCCGGGGACGACCCGCACCAACGCACACGTGCCCGCGCAGGGACTGTCGTCCACGAACCCGTCGCTCGCGAACCCGTAGCCCGCCAAACCTGCCAAATGTTCACCAGGTGCACTTAAGTCCCGTTCGATCACCCGAGAACGCTCTAACCGTGGATGGATATGCAGCGACGCCTGTGAATCAAGCGAGTCGTCGGGACCCGTGCATCGACATGCACCCCGCCAGGCCCAACGACCCTGCGGGCGTGCCCAACGTGCGCTGGGTGCACATTTGGCAGAAATGCACAAGGGAGGGGTGCCGGCGAGCTGGCTCTCACCGCACGGGCGCGGATCGTCAGCGGCCAGCGACAAGAACCATTCCGGCACGGAACGGAGCGGGCGCGGTCGAACGTCGAGGACAAGGCGCCGGCGAGCAGGTGAGCGAGCGTAGCCCAAGCTACGTGAGCGACCCAGCGCAGCCGGCAACGCACGCATCGGGTCGCCCGCCAGGCCGCGTATAAAACACGAGGCGGCTCCCGAAGGAGCCGCCTCGATGCTGTCCCGGTGAAAGAGTCCGCCTAGGGCGGACACTTCTGCCACGCGCCAAGAGCATCTATCACGTCGGCTGTACCGACTACCCTGACCCTACCTACCCATGACCTTGACGCTGGGGCAGCTTGGCTGACTGAGCAGCCTCGATATCCTACCTTCAAGGGGCCGTTTTCCAACGTTTTTGGCATACGTAACTGTGTAAATTCCTTAACCTTCGTGCGTGCCGAGGGTCCTAGCGGGGTTGCAGCGGCATGACCATCCACGCTGACGAGACACCGACCAAGCCGATCGACGACGACCCCGACGCGGGGACCGCCGACCTGCTCCAGCATGCCGCCGACCTGGCCATCGACTATCGATCTTCGCTGCCGACGCGGCGTGTCGGTGTCCGCGCCGGCCATGACCGCCGACCGATCTCCGAACACGCCTCGGCGGTCCCCTGCCGCTGCAGGGCGACCGACGCTCGCGCCGTGATCGATGACCTTGCGGCCGGCGTCGAGCCTGGGCTGATCGCGATCAGCGGGCCGCGCTACTTCGGGTTCGTCATGGGTGGTTCTGTGCCGGCCGCGCTGGCGGCCGACTGGCTGACCTCCGCCTGGGACCAGAACGTCGGCCTATACCTCGCGACGCCGAGCGCGCGTCAGTGGTCGAGGAGGTGGTCGCGGACTGGCTCGTCGAGCTGTTCGGACTCCCGGTCGGAACGACTGTCGGCTTCGTCAGCGGCGCGACGATGGCCAACTTCACGGCCATCGCGGCTGCGCGGCATGCGGTGCTGCGGACCGCGGGGTGGGACGTCGAGGAGCAGGGCCTGCAAGGGGCGCCGCCGGTCCGCGTCATCGTTGGCAACGACGTCCACGTGTCGCTCACTCAACGCGCTCCGCTACGCCGGCCTCGGACGAGGTCGGGTGGAACGGATCGCGTCTGATGACGAGGGCCGGATGGACGCAGACGCACTCGCCGATGCCCTTCGGGGACGCGATGAGCCGACCATCGTGGCTGCCCAGGCCGGCGACGTGAATACCGGGGCATTCGATCCCCTCGATCGGATCGTCGCGACCGTCCGCGAGCACCCGAACGCGTGGCTCCACGTCGACGGCGCGTTCGGTCTGTGGGCGGCCGCCAGCCCACGGCTCCGCCATCTCGTCAGGGGCATCGACGGGGCTGACTCGTGGGGAACCGACGCGCACAAATGGCTCAACGTGCCCTACGACGCCGGCATCGTGTTCGTCCGCGACGCAGCAGCCCACCGGGCGTCGATGGGTCTCGCGGCCGCCTACCTTCCACCGGCGCCCGGGCAGGAGCGCGACCCATTCGAGTACGTACCGGAGATGTCGCGTCGGGCGCGCGCCTTCCCGATCTACGCCGCGATCCGCTCGCTCGGGGCCGACGGCATCGCGGAGATGGTGGAGCGGTGCTGCGACCTGGCGGCGAGGATGGCTCGCCGGCTGGCGAACCATCCGGACGTCCGCATCGTCAACGAGGTCGTCTCGAACCAGGTGCTCGTCGCGGTCGGGGACCAGGAGATGACGAAGGCCGTGATCGACCGCATCCAGGCGGACGGTGTCCTGTGGCTCGGCGGCACGACGTTCCACGGCACGCCCGCGCTGCGCATCTCGGTGTCGGGCTGGAACACCCGCGAGGACGATGCCGATCGATCGGCCGACGCGATCCTCGCCGCCGTCGAGGCGGCGCGCGCTGGTCGGGCGGTCAGCCCTCCTCGGGATGGATCGTGACCGACGTCATCGCGACGGGCTCGTTCGGCAGGTCGCGCGAATCGCGCGGCGCCGACACGATCTTGTCGACGACATCGAGTCCCTTGGTGACCAGACCGAACAGCGTGTAGTTCTTGGGCAGCTTGCCGGTCAGGTCGTCGGTGCAGATGAAGAACTGGCTGCCATTGGTGTTCGGCCCGGAATTGGCCATCGCCAGTGAGCCGCGCTGGTAGTCGCCCTTGACCGGCTCGTCCTCGAACTTGTAGCCGGGCCCGCCGGTGCCGACCCGCCCGCGCTCGAGCGCCGACTTCTTGCCGTACTGCCCGTCACCGCCCTGGATGACGAACCCCGGAATGACGCGATGGAAGATCACGTCGTCGTAGAAGCCCTTGTTGGCAAGGTCGATGAAGTTCTGCGTCGCTTTCGGCGCCGACTGGTCGTAGAGCTCGACATCGATGTCGCCGATCTCGGTCGCGATGGTGGCTTTGGTCATGTGCCCACTCCTTCGGCTACGGATCAGGGTTCGCTGACGGTGACGCGGTCCATGGCCACCGGCTCGAGCGCGGCATTCGACTGGCCGCCACTGTTGGGCATCGCGGCGATGGCGTCCACGACGTCCATCCCCGCAGTCACTTCCCCGAGGATGGCATACGGGAATTGGGCGGACGCCAGTGCGGGCTCCGCCGCGTCGTCGAGGACGAGGAAGAATTGGGAGCCTTGCGAATCGGGGGCCGGCGTCCGCGCCATGGCGACCGTTCCCCGCCGATAGTTTCCGACCAGTGGCTCGTCGGCGATCGAGTACCCCGGGCCGCCCGTGCCGTTGCCGTCGGGGTCGCCGCCCTGGATCACAAAGCCCGGCACCAGCCGATGGAACACGACGCCGTCATAGAAACCGCATTCGGCCAGCGCCACGAAATTCCCGACTGCGATAGGGGAGAGGTCCGCCTGGAGCCCGAGGGTGATGGTCCCTTTGGCCGTCTCGATAGTGACCGACCGCGTCTCGCCGGCTGCCAGCGGAGCCGGCTGGGCCGTCGGGCAATCGGTGCCTCCGCCCGCAGCGGCGGACGGAGCCGGGGTCGCCAGGGCGGCGCTGAGGCGCCCGGCTGGGCGCTGCACGCCGCGGTCGCGAGGACGGCGGCGAGCAGGACGAGCGGGGCGATGGGGCGAGGGATCATGCGGCGGCCTCCAGGGCAGCGGGGAGATCGATGGCGCCGGAGAGGATGGCCTCCCCGAGGATGACACCGGCGGCGCCGGTCTCGCGCAGGCGGCGCAGACCGTCGAGGTCGCGGACGCCACCGGCGACGAGGACCTCCGCATCGTACGACCGAACGACCGATCGCACCCGATCGAGGTCCGGCTGGGTCCCGCCATGGGCGAGCACGAACCGCGCGACCCCGTGGCCGATCAGCTCGCCGACCAGCGTCTCGATCGAGGGTGGCGCCGGTCGCCGCCACGGGAACGCCGCCAGCCGGTCGGGTCGTGGGTCGAGGCCGACCGCGAGCCAGTCCCCGGCGACCGCCAGGCATGCCCGCAGGTCGTCGGGCCGATCGGCGATGGCGGTCGTCAAGACCACCCGGGTCGCGCCGGCCGCGAACGCGAGCTGGATCGCTTCGGGCGAATCGAGGCCACCGGCGAGCTGCAGCGGGACGGCAGCCCGTGACGCCACGGCACCGACCGCCTCGAGATTGCCCGGACTGCCACGCCGCGCGCCGTCGAAGTCGATGAGGTGGATCAGCGGCGCGCCCTGCGCCACGAGCCGCTCGACGATGCGCTCCGGCCGATCGGTCGGGGCGCCGATCCCGGCCGGCGGCACCGGGCCAGTACACGACGCGCGATCGACCGCCCTCGAGGTCGATCGATGGGATGACGAGCACCCGGTCAGGCGACCTCGCCAGCCAGCAGGCGGCGATGGAAGCTGATCGGCAGCGACCCGTTGCGCAGCAGCGTGTCGTGGAACGCTCGCAGTGAGAACGCGTCACCCGCGCCGTCGCTGCGGCCTCGCGCAGCTCCACGAGGAGCGTGCGACCCAGGAGATACGACAGCGGATAGGTCGGCCGGTACGTGTACCACTCGACCTCCGAGCGAGCGTTGTCCCGCCCGAACCGTGTCTGCTCGACCAGGAAGTCGACGCCGTCGTCGACCGAGATCTCGCCGCGGTGCAGCTGGACGTCGAGGATGATCCGACAGGCACGCCAGATCGCGTCCGTGTGGAGCATCAACCGGAACTCGGGCGCGTCGTCGAAGCCCTGCTCGCGCATCATCAGCTCCGAGTACATGCCCCAGCCCTCGACGAACTCCGGGGCGTCGGCCAGGAGGCGGGTCAACGATGGGTGCCGCCGAGCCAGATCGAGCTGGAGGTGGTGGCCGGGGTACGCCTCGTGGATGCTGGTGTTGCTGATGGACGCCCGGTTGTGCTCGAGGATCGCCTTCGGGTCGCCGTGGACCGATCGCGTGACGACGTAGATCCCCTTGGACTGCGTCGAATGGCGCCGGCGCGAAATATGCGGCGAACGGGATGACGTTGCGCAGGTATTGCGGCGTCTCGATGACGTCGATCCGCTCGTCGTCGGGCACCGTCACGAGGCCTCGCTCGACGAGGTGGGCGCGTGCCCGCTGCATCGCCGTGCGGTAGGCCTCCAGAGCGTCCGCGAACGTCTCGGGATGATCCGCCTTGACGCGGGCGACGACCTCCAGCTCGTCGGCGTTGGGGTCGATCTCGCGGGCAGCCGCCTTCCGCGCCGCGCGCTCCTCGGCGAGCTTGCGGTGACCGAGCTCCAGGATGGCGTCGGCATCGAGGCCGTCGAACGCGCGCAGGTCGACCATCCGATCGTGGCGCTCGCGGCCGATCGCCCAGTCATCGGTGCCCGAGGCGAGTGTGCCCTCGAGCCAGGTGGTGTACAGGTCGACTGCGACAGCCGCCGCGCTGGCGGCGCGCTCGAGTCGACGCTGCTCGGACGGGCCGAGCACGCCCCGGCCGGCGGCGACCATCTCGTCGTAGAGCGCGGGCAACTGCCCGGCCGACTCGATCTCGATCCGCTGCCAGAGCCGGACCTGCGGCTCGCTCGACTTCGTCCGGGCCTCGTCGAGGTAGCGCGGGACGGCCTCGAGGCGACCGGCGATCGCGTCGAGGCGTTCGGCGAGTGGCGCGTGGTCGCGCACGAACAACAGGAACAGCCCGTCGCCGATGGTGTCGAGCGCGAGCGACCGGCGCTCCCAGATCCGCAGCTCCTCCGCCTCGAACAGCGAGCGGCGCAGGTTGTGGAGCTCGATGTCGCGCTCGAAGCCGACGGCGCTCGACAGCCCGGCGGGGTCCAGCGCCTCGATCGTGGCGAGGTGCGCGCGGTCGGCGGCGATCTCGGCCAGGACCGTCTCGCGGCCGCCATCCCCCAGCTCGTCGTCGTAGTCGTGGATGCCGAAATACGTGGCGGCGACCGGGTTGTCGCGCATCAACCGCCGGAACCGCTCCTCGACGAGCTCGTAGAACCGATCGTCGAGCGGGCCACGATCGGCGGCCGGCGCAGGCCGCGGCAGCACGGGACCGGTCAGTCGGTCGAGAGGGTCAAGCGGGATGCTCCTGGTGATGTGCACGGCCGGCGGGGTGGACCGTCCGCGTGTTCGGGTCAAGCGGTGGCCGCGACCCGCTCGGCGGGTTCGTCCACCGCGGTGATCGGGGTGGTTTCCGCCAGGGCGTCGCGCGTCGCCTGGATGACCGTGTCGATGTCGGCTGCCGAGACGTCGTGATGGGTGACGGCCCGGACTTGACCGTGCGCATATTCCACCATCCACACGTTCCGCGCTGCGAGCGCATCGAGGAACGCGCGCCGATCGCGGTCGACCTTGAACAGCACGAAGTTCGTCGCGACGCGGGCCGGGTCGAGGGGTCCGGGCGTCGGCTGGGCGACGCCGCCGGGGCTGCGGACGCCGTCCATCTCGGCCAGCGCCTCGGCGAGCCGGCGGGCGTTGGCATGATCGTCGGCAAGGCGATCGATCATCCCGTCCGGCCCATCGGAGAGTGCCACCAGCCCGGCCGCGGCCAGCACGCCCACCTGGCGCATCCCGCCACCGACCATCTTGCGTGCGCGTCGCGCGCGGGCGATGAACGCGCGCGACCCGACGACGACCGAGCCGATCGGGCAGCCGAGGCCCTTCGACAGGCAGAACGTGACCGAGTCGGCCGGGGCGGCCAGCTCCTTCGCGTCGACACCGTCGGCCCGCTGGGCGACGACGGCGTTCCAGATCCGGGCGCCATCGATGTGCAACGGCACGCCGTGCCGCCGTGCGATCGCGGCGACCTCGCGCTGGTAGGCCGGCGTGAGCGGGCGCCCCATCGAGTGCGCATGGGTGTTCTCGAGGGTGACCAGGCCCGACAGGGGCTCGTGGACGTCGGTCGGGTCGCGGAACGCGGCGTCGATGTCGGCCGGGTCGAGCGTGCCATCGGCGCGATCGTGGAGCGTCCGCGCGCTGGCCCCCACGATCACGGCGTGACCGGCCGCCTCGTCGATCACCAGGTGATGTTCGCCGCCGGCGATCACCTCCTGGCCACGCGACAGGTGCGCCATCATGGACACCAGGTTGCCCATCGTGCCGGTGGCCACGAACAGCCCGGCGTCCTTCCCGAGCAGCTCCGCGGCCCGTTCTTCGAGGGCGATGACGGTCGGGTCGTCGCCGAAGACGTCGTCGCCGACCTCGGCCGTCGCCATGGCCCGGCGCATGGCGTCGGTCGGTCGCGTGACGGTGTCGCTGCGGAGGTCGATGGGGCGGTCGGGCATGGCCCCCGAGTATAGGCGGGACGTCTGACAAGGCAGGGTGCCTCTGCTATAGTCCGGCCTCGCCGCAACTGGACCCGTGGTGTAGCGGCCCAACATGCCAGCCTGTCACGCTGGAGATCGCCGGTTCGAATCCGGTCGGGTCCGCCATCACTCGCATCTCCCTACGCCCCGTCCGCCCGCCCGGACGGGGCGTTCTCTTGCCCTCGACCGCGGCCCGGCTGCCGCGGGCCGGTGCGGGTCTCTGCCTCTGGCAGAATGCCCGCGATGCCGCGGTTGTCGACCACCCGCCTCCCGTTGCTGGTCGTCGTGGGCCTGCTCGTACTCGGCGTGGCAGTGCCGATGGCCGGGACCGAGCTCGGGTTCGGCGGGTCGGCGCCAGCGACGAGCCCGACTGCGCCGGCGGCATCCGTGGCGAGCCGCGCCCAGCCCGACCCCCGCGCCGACCGTGGCGCCGACCCCGGCGCCGACCGCCACGCCGGTCCCGACGCCAGGCACCGTCGAAACCGCGATCGTGCCGGTCACCCAGTTCCGCGCG
Organism: uncultured Chloroflexia bacterium; assembly: GCA_963780425.1. GTDB lineage: Bacteria > Chloroflexota > Limnocylindria > Limnocylindrales > CSP1-4 > SPCO01. The sequence goes on from CAWABZ010000019.1 coordinate 31,024, forward strand.
ACGGTCACCAACACCAGCCGCAAGGAGGTCGCGGACGTCCTTGCCGGCGCGAGCAAGCGCTACGAGGCGCTGGAGCTCGTCGCGGACGAGGCGGACGCGATCCTCGCCGCGATCGGTGGCGCTCGACCATCGGTCGCTGCACGGCTCGTGCTCGCGAAGGACGCCGCGACGCTGCGCCGCGATCTCGCCAAGAACCGCAAGCGGCTGGCGTTCCTGCGCGCCGAAGACGTGACCCCGGCGGTCCGGGCCCTGGCCTGGGGCCAGCAGGCGCTCTTCGGCGTCGACCGCGTCAAGACGGCCGACGCGTGGCGGCTGCGCGCCGCTCTGCCGCCCCGCGACGGATCGGTAGCGTTCGATCCGGCGGCCACCTGGACGCTGTTCGCCGGTGGCGACATCCTGCTCGACCGGGGCGTGTACCAGACGGTCCGCATCCGGGGCAAGGGCGTCGACTTCCCGTTCGACGGCGGCACGGCCGAGATCACGTCACATTGCAAGGACTGCTCGCCGCTCGGCTGGGACCTGCCCCGGACGCGTCGGACCGGGAACGCGGGCGCGGTCCGCGAGCTCATCTCGGGCGCCGATATCGCGATCGCCAACTTCGAGAACCCTGCGCCCAACCGCTTCCGGTGGCATACGCGGAACACGGTCTTCACCGCCGATCCCAGCCTGATCGACGGGCTCGTCAACGCCGGCATCGACTACGTGTCGATCGCCAACAACCACATCGGCGACGCCGGTGATGCCGGCATCCTGCAGACCATCGCGAACCTCCGGAAGCGCGGCTTGCAGTACTCCGGCGCCGGCAAGGATCTGGCCGCCGCCCGCAAGCCCGCCATCCTGGAGGCGAACGGCGTCGAAGGTCGCGATCCTCGCCTACGACGCGATCGCCAAGGGCTACTTCGCGGGACGGAACGAGCCGGGCAGCTCGCAGCTGACGCTCCGGCGCGTCGAGACCGGGGTCGAGGCTGCCCGCGAAGGCCGGCGCGGACGTCGTCATCGTGTTCCCGCACTGGGGCGTCGAGTATCGCGGCGAACCCTTCGCGCGCCAGCAGCAGCTGGCCCGCGACATCATCGACGCCGGCGCCGACATGATCATCGGCAACCACGCCCATTACGCCGCGGCGATGGAGGTCTACAAGGGCAAGCCGATCTGGTACGCGCTCGGCAACTTCGTGTTCGACCAGACTGGTCGGAGCTCACGATGGAGGGCATCACGCTGGAGCTGACGTTCCACGGCGCCGAGCTGCGCCAGGTCCGGATGCGCCCGCACATCATCCTCGACAAGTCGCAGCCCAACTTCCTGGACCCGGCGGGCGACGGCCGGGTCGTGATGGGTCAGATCTTCGACGCGTCGCGCGGCCTGCTCCCGTACTGAGGCCGGCGAGGCTCTCGGGACCAGCCCCGCGAAGAGGTCGTCCTCCGGCTTGGACGTGTCGACGGTCGACTCGCGCAGGATGAACGCCTCCTTCGACCAGTGATCCCTCCAGCCCTCCAGCCCAACAGCCATGAAGCCAGGAGTCATCGGAGAGCTGGGTCACGTGCTCGCGCATCGCGTCCCATTTGCGCTCCATCGGCGAGCCTGAGATGTCGACCCACGTCGTGATCGACTCGTCGGGCACGAGCATCCGCGCCTGGAAGGCCTCGAACTCGGCGAGCTGCTCCGGCGTCGCGTCCGGCGGTGGCGCCCAGGGGTTGGGCTTGCCGAGGGCCTCGGCTTGCTCGCGGATCGCCGTGCGCACGGAGGCCGGGATCGCCTGCTCGTAGAGCTTGGACGGCGTCCACGGTTCGAGGCCTCCCTCCTCGAGGACGGTCCGGTGCCGCCGTGCTCGGGCGCGAGCTGCTCCGGGTACCAGGCGGCGTCGCCGGCTCGCGGATACGCCCGGACCGTCACGTCGTGGACCCGGATGTGGTCGGGATGCCCGTATCCGCCGAAGTCGTTGTAGGTCGTGATGACATCCGGCTGGTAGCGGCGGATCAGCCAGACCAGCCGCCGCGCGGCTTCGTCCAGGTCGGCCTGCCAGAAGGAGCGTGGGTCGAGGTTCCCGGCGCGACCCATCATGTCCGAGTCGTGGTAGCCGAGGTTCTCCCACTCGGTCACCCCCAGCTTGCCCATGGCCCGCTCGAGCTCCCCGGCCCGGATCTCGCCCAGCCGCCGGTGGTTGTCGGGCGTGTCCATGTCCTTGACCACGATCTCGCCCATCTCGCCGCGGGTGCAGGTCACGAGCACGACCCGCCGCCCGGCCGCCACGGCCTTCGCCATCGTCCCGCCAGTACCGATGGTCTCGTCGTCAGGGTGGGCATGGACGGTCATGAGGGTCGGGACGTGGGGTGGTCGACATGCCTCGATGCTAGCGCGCGACGGGCGGGGTAGTACTTTCGGGCTACGCCGGCGTGGGACGTGCGGGGACGCACCGGTGCGGCCGGTCACCGAGCACGGGACGGAAGTACTAACGGGTCAGGGTGGCCACGAAAGGCGGCACCGCCAGGATGGCCCCATGATCCACAGTCTGGGACGCCGCCTCTCGCTCTTCTTCCATGCGCGCCGCCTTCCTGCTGCCGTCTCGGAGGGCGGGCATCCGGGCGCGGCGGTCCTCTATCCCATGGTCGATTTCGTCGCATTCGCCGAAGACTGCAGCTGTTCGGTCGGATCCGGCTACGAGCTGAGCGCCTGACCGACATGCTCAACGATCATGAGGAAGTCGAGCTCGTCGACGTGATGGTCCAGTCCCTCACCGATCCGGGGGTCATCGAGATCAAGGAAGTGATCGTCCCGCGCCACGAGCTCCTGCTCGTCAGTGCGACCGGGCCGCGCGGGGACCTGGCCCGCCGGACGCGAACGCGCCAGACGTCCGTTGCCGTCGCGATCGGGCCGTACACGGTCCGCGGCAACCTGCACACCGTGCCGTTCGTCGATGCCATGTCCGCGCTCCATCGACGCAGCGCGATGGTGCCGCTGACCGACGCGGTCCTCGACTACCAGATGGGCGGCGACTGGCACCGCCAGCGCCTCGGCACGTTGATCGTCAACCGGACCAGCATCGACCACATCATCGAAGCGGTCGAGCACGACGTCGCGCTCGGCGTCGCGCGACCGGCAGACGACCGAGTCTGACGCGCCGGACTTCGCCGGCGCGATCCTGGCGAACACGGGCCGCGCCTCGACTAGGTCAGGGCCGTGGCCTCGGCGGCGCTACCATCGCCGCCATGCCCGTCGATCCCGCCTCCTCAGCGGTCCCCTGTCGGGGATCCGGGTCATCGACCTGTCGACGGTGCTCGCCGGTCCGTACGCCACGATGATCCTCGGCGACCTCGGCGCGGACGTCATCAAGATCGAGCCGCCCGAGGGCGACGCCACGCGCGGCTGGGGGCCGCCGTGGGTCGGCGATCGCGAGCGGCGGGACCCGGACGGCCGCGTACTTCCTGGCGGTCAACCGCAACAAGCGGGCATCCGGCTGGACCTGAAGACCGCGGCGGGCGGGGACGTCCTGCGGCGACTGCTGGCCGATGCCGACGTGCTCGTCGAGAACCTGCGACCAGGGTCGCTCGACCGGCTCGGGTTCGACGACACGACGCTGCGGCCGCTCAATCCGGCCCTCGTCCACCTCGCGATCAGCGGCTACGGACGGACGGGCCCGCCGCCGACCGGCCCGGCTACGACTTCGTCATCCAGGCCGTCGGCGGGCTCATGTCGATCACCGGCGACGCCGGATGACGACGGCGGGCGGCCGACCAAGGTCGGCGTGGCGATCAGCGACGTCGTGACCGGGCTGTATCGCCGCGATCGGCATCCTGGCCGCGCTCGCTCGGCCGCGACGGACGACACGGCCGCGGCCAGCGGGTCGACGTGTCGTTGCTCGGCTCGACCCTCGCGGTCCTCGTCAACCAGGCCCAGAACGCGTTCGTGACCGGCCGCTCGCCCGGCCGGCTCGGCAACGCCCACCCGAACATCGTCCCGTACGAGACGTTCGCGACCGCCGATGGCGAGCTGGCGGTGGCCGTCGGGTCGGAGCGGCAGTGGCCGCGGTTCTGCGCGGCCATCGGCGATGCCGGAGCTGGCCGACGATCCGCGCTTCGCGACCAACGGCGACCGGGTCGAGCATCGTGCCGAGCTGCGCCCGATCCTCGCCGAGCGCCTCGCCGAGCGCTCGACCGCCGACTGGGTCGCGGTCCTCGATGCGGCCGAGGTCCCGACGGGCGCGGTCGCCGACGTCGCGGCTGCGTTCGACTCGCCGGAGGCCGAGGCGCTCGGCGATGACCGTCGAGGTCGAGCACCCGGCGCTCGGCGTGCTTCGCCAGGCCGGGATCCCGCTGAGTTCGAGGCGACGCCCGGCGCCATCCGGACCGCGCCGCCGCTGCTCGGCGAGCACACCGACGAGGTGCTGACCGAGGCTCGGGCTCTCCGCCGCGAGAGAACGGGCGGCTCTCGCGGCGCGACGGCGTCATCTGAGGGCGTGCAGACCTGCACGGACCGGGTCGTCGGCGTCCCGGCCGCTGCTAGACTCGCGCCCGCCCTGACCACCACCCACCGGAGGCCGCCCGACCATGACCGATGACCGCGAGCGCTGGGCGCTGATCCTCGGCGCCTCGTCGGGGATGGGTGAGGCGACCGCGCTGACGCTGGCCAAGGCCGGCTACCGGATCTGCGGGATCCACCTCGATTTCCGCGCCGCCCTGGCCCACGTCGAGGAGGTCAAGGCGGCGATCGAGGCGGCCGGCTCGGAAGCCCTGTACATCAACATGAACGCGGCCGACGACGAGAAGCGCGCATCGGCGCTCCAGGCCCTTCGCGAGCGCTTCGACCGCTCGAAGGCAGAAGGCCGCGACCCCTATGTCCGGGTCGTCATGCACTCGCTCGCCTTCGGCTCGCTGGTGCCGTTCCTGGCGGACGACCCGAAGGGCGGCGGTCGACCGCAAGAAGATGGAGATGACGCAGGACGTCATGGCCAACAGCCTCGTCTACTGGGTCCAGGACCTGTGGCGCGGCGGCTTCCTCGGCGAGGGCTCGAAGATCTACGCGATGACGTCCGAGGGCTCGACCCGGGTCGTGCCGTCGTATGGCGTCGTGTCATCGGCGAAGGCCGCGCTCGAATCGCACATCCGCCAGCTGGCCATGGAGCTGGCCCGGAACGGGACCGGCGTGACCGCCAACTGCATCCGCGCCGGGGTGACCGTCACGCCCGCGCTGCTGAAGATCCCCGAGTCGCAGACCATGATCGACATCACGATGAAGCGGAATCCGACCGGGCGGA